>NZ_JBITCK010000003.1:0-1150369 GCF_044453135.1 Nocardia sp. NPDC051750
TGCCCCGAATTTCCGGTGGTGGCCTTGTCTGCTGCGTGTGGTTTTGTCTTAATACCCCCCCCCCCCCCCCCCCCCCCCCCGCGGCGGCGGCCCCCCCCCCCCCCCCCCCCCCCCCCCCCCCCCCCCCCCTCCACTCACTATTTGGTGATATCGACCCCGGGTGCGGCATCGGTGATCACCGAATCGGCGGCCACGACCGCGGCACCGCGCTTGCGGCGGCCGGAACGCAGCCGCTTCTCCAGCTGGGTGGCGATCGTGGAGAGCAGCACGTTCAGCACGATCATGATGATCGCGACAACGATCAGCGCGGGGATGGTGTTCGATTCCGCGGCACCGAGCTGCTGGGCGCTGCGGACGACCTCCTCGTAGGTGATCACATAGCCGAGCGCGGAATCCTTCAGCGCGACCACCATCTGCGAGACCAGAGCCGGCAGCATGGCGGTGATCGCCTGCGGGAGCAGGATCAGCCGCATCAGCTGGCCCTTGCGCAGGCCCAGCGCGACACCGGCTTCGGTTTGCCCTCTGGGCAGAGTGAGGATGCCGGCGCGCACGATCTCGGCGATCACCGAGCCGTTGTAGATGGTCAGCGCCGTGACCACCGCGCCGAGCGCCAGGTACTCGGAGTCGAACACGTCGTACTCGGAGTACAGCGCGAACAGGAAGATCATCAGGATCAGCACCGGGATGGCCCGGGCGAATTCGACGATCGTGCCCGCGGTCCAGCGCACCCAGCGGTGATCGGAGAGCCGCGCGATCCCGAAGACCATACCGAGGATCAGGGCGAAAACGATCGACAGGACCGCGGCGATCACAGTGCCTTCGAGGCCGGGCAGGATATAGGTGGTCCACACCGCCCCGTCGAGGAACGGCTCCCATTTCTCGGCCGTGAACTGGCCCTGATCGGCGAAACCGCGGTAGACGAACCAGCCCGCGACGAGCACCGCCGCCAGCACGACGAGCGAGTAGACGATATTGCGGACGCGGGCGATCGGGCCCGGGGCGTCGTAGAGAACAGATGCCCTACTCATGATCGAGCCTCCTCGAAACAGCGTGATGTGGTCGGCGGAGATATCGCATTACCGGACCACCTCGAACCGTTTGGCCAGATGCCCGAACAGCAGGCCGGCCGGCAGCGTCAGGACCACGAAACCGAGGGCGAAGATGAGCCCGATGGTCAGCAGGGCCGCCTCGGTTTCGATCATGTTCTTCATCAGGAACGAGGCCTCGGCCACGCTGATCGCCGAGGCGACCGTCGTGTTCTTGGTCAGGGCGATGAAGACGCTACCCAGCGGTGCGATCACCGACCGGAAAGCCTGCGGCAGGACGATGATCCGCAGATTCTGCAGGAAGCTGAGTCCCAGCGACCGGCCGGCCTCGGATTGGCCGAGTGACACCGTGTTGATCCCGGAGCGCAGCGATTCGCAGACGAACGCCGCCGTGTACACGCTCAAACCGATAACCGCCCAGCGGAAATTGTTATCGGCCAGCGAGGTGGGACCCTCGGATGCCAGGTTCAGCCCGAGCGTGGAGTACAGGCCCAGCGAGCAGAACACCAGGATGAGGGTGAGCGGGGTGTTGCGGAATACGGTCACGTACGCGGTGCCGACCCAGCGGGCCACCGGTACCGGGGAGACCCGCATACCGGCGATGATCGTCCCCAGTATCAGCGAACCGACCGTGGCCAGCACGGTGAGTTTGATGGTCATCCAGAAGGCTTCGAGCAGTTGTGTGTCGTATTCCGAAATCAAGTCGAACACGGTACTTACGCGTCTCCAATCGGCGGGACAGGCCAGGACCGGAGGGCCGGGCCGGATCGAGTCCGGCCCGGCCCTCCGGTTCGGTGATCAGTACCGGTCCACCTTCGGGGATTCCGGGGTCTCGTAGCTGGCGGCCTTACCGACCGACTCCTGGAAAGCGGTGTCCCAGGCGCCCGAGCTGATCATTTCCTCGATGGCGTTGTTGATCTTGTCGCGGGTTTCCTGATCACCCTTCTTCACGCCGATCCCGTAGTTCTCGGTGGTGAACTTCTCACCGACGACCTTGTACTTGCCGGGCGACTGCGAGGCGTAGCCGGCGAGGATGATGTCGTCGGTGGTCACCGCCGCCACCGCGCCGCTGTTCAGGCCTTCCAAGCACAGCGAATAGGTGTCGTAGGTCTGCAGCTGCGTATCGGGATACTTCTTCTGGATGTTCTGCGCCGGTGTGGAGCCGGTCACCGAGCACACCGTCTTGCCGGCGAGACTGTCCGGACCGGTGACCTCGTTGTTGTCCGCACGCACCAGCAGGCTCTGCCCGGCCACGTAGTAGGGGCCGGCGAAATCGACCTTCTCTTTGCGCGAGTCGGTGATCGAGTAGGTGGCGACCACGAAATCGACCTGGCCGTTCTCGATCAGGGTCTCGCGCTGTGCGGAGGGCGCTTCCTTGAAGGTGATCCCGTCGGGTTGCACGCCGAGCTTGGCGGCGACATACTTGGCCACCTCGACGTCGAACCCGCTATAGGTGCCGTCGGTATTGCGCAGGCCCAGACCGGGCTGGTCGTATTTGATGCCGATGGTGAGCTTGCCCTCCTGGGCATTCTGCACGGCGGTCTTATCGCTGCCACCACCACAGGCGGCGGTGGTGGCAGCGGTCACAGCTACGGCCACCGCACCGACCGCGAGGCGGAGTGCTCGGTTGATCCTCATCGGGTTCCTTCCCTCATCATCTTCTCGATGCTGCTGTGCCGGGGCGCCGTGTTCGCGTCCGTACCGGCAGGCGAAGTGTCAGTGGCTGAGAATCTTGCCCAGGAAGTCCTTGGCTCGATCGGACTTCGGCGCACTGAAGAATGTTTCCGGGTCGGTATCCTCCACGACCTGGCCGTCCGCCATGAACAGCACCCGGTCGCCGGCGCGGCGGGCGAATCCCATCTCGTGGGTGACGACCAGCATGGTCATCCCCTCTTTCGCGAGCGAGACCATCACATCGAGCACCTCGTTGACCATTTCCGGGTCGAGGGCCGAGGTGGGTTCGTCGAAGAGCATCACCTTGGGGCTCATCGCCAGGGCCCGGGCGATCGCGACGCGCTGTTGCTGGCCGCCGGACAACTGAGCCGGGTATTTATCGGCCTGATTGGCGATACCGACACGTTCCAGCAGTTCCATGGCCCGCGTGCGAGCCTCTTCCTTCTTGGTCTTGCGAACCTTGGTCGGCGCGAGCATGACGTTCTCCAGGATCGTCTTGTGCGCGAAAAGGTTGAACGACTGGAAGACCATGCCGACATCGGCCCGCAGGGCGGCCAGGCCACGTCCTTCGGCGGGCAGCGGCACACCGTCGACCTGGATCTCTCCGGAGTCGATCGGCTCCAACCGGTTGATCGTGCGGCAGAGCGTCGATTTACCGGAACCGGAGGGGCCGAGCACGATCACCACCTGCCCGCGCGGCACCTCGAGGTTGACATCGCGCAGCACATGCAGGGCGCCGAAATGCTTGTCGACAGCGCGGAGGGAGATCATCGGCGGTGCGGTGGTGTCGCCCGCCGCAGCAGGCGCGTCGGTGGCGTCGGTGGCGTCGGTCATGAAGATGACCTTAAGCCGAAATTCCTGATTTGCGCGCCTTTTGCCGACACACCCGGACGCCACACCGTTCGGACATTCGCCTTTAACTCGCCGGTAATCCTTTGTAATCCTTTCGCCCGGTGGCGATTTGCCGACCGGGACGCCGAGCCGGCATCGGGCTCCCGTGCCCTCCGGCCGGCGCGGAGACTGGTACTCCGGCGCATCCGGATGGTAGGGCTTCCAGGGGGTGGGCCCGTCTGGTGCCGGAGCGACCGAGCGGGGGAGCGGCGCGGAGGAGTGAAGAAACAGACCACGGGCCCGTACCCTGCGACGCCGGAGGCGGCGCCGAAAGTACAGCCCGTACCCTGGACGGGTGGATTCGATCGGACAGGTAGCGCTTCCCAGCCGGGTAGCGCCGGCGGACGGGCGCAGTTACGAGGTCCGCACCTTCGGTTGCCAGATGAACGTGCACGATTCCGAACGCTTGTCCGGCCTGCTGGAGGATGCGGGCTATACCAGGGCCGCGCCCGGCGCGACCGCCGACCTCGTGGTGTTCAACACCTGCGCGGTGCGGGAGAACGCCGACAACAAGCTGTACGGCACGCTCGGCCACCTCGCGCCCATCAAGGCGTCGCGGCCCGGTATGCAGATCGCGGTCGGCGGCTGTCTGGCCCAGAAGGACCGCGATACCGTGGTGCGCAAAGCGCCCTGGGTGGATGTGGTGTTCGGCACACACAATCTCGGTGCCCTGCCGGTATTGCTGGAGCGGGCCCGCCACAACGATGAAGCCCAGGTGGAGATCCTCGAATCGCTGGAGGCCTTCCCGTCTACCCTGCCCGCGCGGCGGGAATCGGCCTACGCGGGCTGGGTGTCCATTTCGGTCGGCTGCAACAACACCTGCACCTTCTGCATCGTGCCGTCGCTGCGCGGGAAAGAAGTCGACCGGCGACCCGGCGATATCCTCGCCGAGGTTCAGGCCCTGGTCGACCAGGGAGTCGCCGAGGTCACGCTGCTCGGGCAGAACGTCAACGCTTACGGTGCGTCCTTCGCCGATCCGGACCAGCCCCGCGACCGGGGCGCATTCGCGAAGCTGCTGCGGGCCTGCGGGGGTATCGAGGGGCTGGAGCGGGTGCGGTTCACCTCCCCGCATCCGGCCGAATTCACCGACGATGTGATCGAGGCGATGGCCGAGACCCCGAACGTGTGCCCGCAGCTGCATATGCCGCTGCAGTCGGGGTCGGATCGGGTGCTGAAGTCCATGCGGCGCTCGTACCGGCAGGCCCGGTTCCTGGGAATCATCGAGAAGGTGCGGGCGGTGATGCCGCATGCGGCGATCACCACCGATATCATCGTCGGCTTTCCGGGGGAGACCGAAGAGGATTTCCAGCAGACCCTCGAAGTGGTGCGCCGCGCGCGGTTCACCAGCGCGTACACGTTCCAGTATTCGCCGCGGCCGGGAACGCCGGCGGCGGAGATGGCCGATCAAATTCCCAAACAGGTGGTGCAGGACCGGTACGACCGCCTCATCGCGCTGCAGGAACAGATCTGCCTGGAGGCCAATCAGGCCTTGATCGGCACGGAGGTGGAACTGCTGGTCGCCGCCGGAGCCGGGAAGAAGAACGCGGCCACTGCCCGGATGAGCGGCCGCGCCCGCGACGGCCGGCTGGTGCATTTCCGGCCCGACGGAGCCGCCGAGGGGATCCGGCCCGGCGATGTGGTGACCGTCGAGGTGACCGGAGCGGCCCCGCATCACCTCGTCGCAGACAGCGGAGTCCGTATCCATCGCCGGACCCGGGCCGGTGATGCGCATCAGGCCGGTATCACCCCCAAGACCGCGCCCGTCGGGGTCGGGCTCGGGTTGCCGCGGATCGGCGCCCCGGAACCGGAACCGGTCAGCGCGGGGTGTGGCTCCGGATGCGGAATATGACCGTGCCCGGTGACGGTGATCGGGAGCCCGCGGATCGGCCGGACGACGACGACAGGTCCGGGGCCGGCCCGGAAGACGAATCAGCCGATGGAGACGAGGACGCAGTGAACCCGGCCGAGACCACGGAGAAATTCGAGGAGTTCCGCGACGACCTGGACGAGGTCGAACGCCGGATCGCGGGGGAGATCGATCCCGGTGTGCGCGCCATGGTGGTGGCGGTCGCGGTATTCGTCCTGCTGCTGTCGCTGGTCCTGCCGCACGCCGGCACCGCGCGCGGATTCGACGTGCTGCTGGGGTCCGAAGCGGCCGGTTTCGAGCACATCGGATTGCCGTCGCGGATCTTCGTCTGGTTCGTGCTGGTGTTCGGGATCGGGTTCTCGCTACTGGCCCTGATGACCCGGCGCTGGGTGCTGGCCTGGCTCGCGGTGGCCGGTTCCGCGATCGCGAGCGCTTTCGGTGTCTTCTCGATCTGGCACCGGCAGACGCCGGGTATCGACAACTATATGGGGGCGGGCCCGGGGGTCGGCCTGATCGTGGGCACGATCGCGGTCATGGTGCTCACCTTCCACTGGGTGAAGGTCGTATGGAGCCGGACCGCGGTGCAACTGGCCGCCGAGGAACAGCGGCGGATCGCGGCGGCCGCCGACGAGGAGCGGCAGCGGCGCCGCCGCCTCGGCGAGGACTGATGACCCGGGGTGCGCCGCGGAACATACCGCGGCGCCCGGATCAGAGGTTGCTGACCGCGCCCTCCGCAGCCTCGGCCCATTCGCGCCACTGTTTGGCCTGTTCGAGAGCCTTCTCGGCATCACGGGTCTTGCCCGCGGCGCTGGCCTTGGCGGCCTGTTCCTCGAACTGGGCGACCCGCTCGCGGAATTGTGCCGCGCGCGCCAGGGCCTCCGGGTCGGTCCGGCGCCACTGCGCGTCGGCTGCCTGACGGACCCGCTTCTCCAGCGCACGCAGCCTACTTTCCAGGTCGTGCATCCGCTCGCGGGGTACCTTTCCGATGGCGTCCCAGCGTTCCTGCAGGTCACGCAGGGCGGCCCGGGCGCCCTCGAGATCGGTGTCGGGGTCGATATGCGGTTCGTAGCTGCTGAGCAGCTCTTCCTTCGCGGTCGCGTTATCGGTGAACTCGGCATCACGCTCGGACGCGGCGGCATTGCGGGCGGCGAAGAAGACATCCTGGGCGCTCTTGAAACGGCGCCACAGGGCCTCGTCGGCTTCCCGGGGTGCCCGGCCGGCGTTCTTCCATTCGACCAGCAGGTCCCGGAAGAGCCCGGCCGTGGCCGGCCAGTCGGTGGAACCGGAGAGTTCCTCGGCGCGGACGCACAACTCTTCTTTGCGGGTCTTGGCGGCCGCGCGTTCCCGGTCGAGTTCGGCGAAATGCGCGCCGCGGCGCCGGTTGAACGCCTCGCGTGCCTTCGAATACCGGCGCCAGAGGGCATCGTCGACCTTGCGGTCGACCCCGCGGATGGTCTTCCACTCGTCGAGGATTTCGCGTAGCCGGTCACCGGCCGCTTTCCACTGGGTGGATTCCGCGGCGATCTGCTCGGCCTCGGCGGCGAGCAATTCCTTGCGTTCGGTGTGCTCGTGCCGGGTGCGCTCTTTTTCCTCCTTGGCATGCGCGGCCGCTTCGTCGGAGTGTTCGGCGATCGCGTCGAGCCGGGCCGCCAGACCTTCGATATCGCCGATGACCGCGGCCGTGGGCAGGCTCTCCGCCAGCGCGAGCGCGGCGGCCTTGGTCTTGCGGGCGTCGGTCCCGGCGGCCAGGCGGGCCTCGAGCAGAGCCACCTCGGTGGCCAGGTCGTCGAACCGGCGGCCGAAATGCGCGAGACCTTCGGCGGCATTACCGGCCTGCCAGGAGCCGACGATCCGTTCGCCGTCGGAGGTTTTCACCCACGCGGTGCCGTCGTCGTCGACCCGGCCCCACTTGCTGGGGTCGGTCGTGGTGGGCACGACCACCGGATGCGGATGTTCGACGGCCGGATCGGCGGCTTTCATCGCGGCGGGCGAAGGATGGGCCTCGCCGGGTTTGGGACGGCTGCCGGGCTTGGGAGCGGGAGACGGGCGGCCGGCGGTGCCGGGGCCGGGTTTGGCTGTTCCGTTGCTGTGGGTCATTGCTCCTCGTCCCTGCCGCGCGTCACGGCTGCCTGGTTTACGCGCTGCACATTCTGGCTATGCTCTGCTCATTCTGGCTACGCCCGCGCATTCTGGCCACATCCGCCTGTCGACGAGGTCGTCGCGCGGACCCGGCGCTCGTCGCATCCACCACTCATCGGCCCACGCCGCCGTGCTCCGGCAACCGCTCTGCCGACCCGGCGACATAGGGCCGGACCTGCGGATCCGGACTCGCCGACACCTGTTCCGGATACTTCGCACCCTAGCAATTACCACCCGGTTTCCGGGAGAGACACTCATACCCGTCGCATGAGCACGACGGTGCCGGGCGGACCGACCGCATCCCGGCCGCGCGGGCACGGGCTACGGTTGACGTCGTGTTCTGTCTTGCGGCTCTCATCCCCTCGCCGCCCGTCCTGGTTCCGGAAGTGTGCGGCGGGGCGGCGCCGGCCGATGCGGGGCCACCGGCGGGCACGGCTGCGGCCGAATCGCCGGCGGCTGCGGTCGCCGCGTTGCGCACCGCGGTCCTGGCAACCGGACAGGCGCTGGCCGAGGTGACCTCGCAGTGGACCGTGCTCGGGGTGGGCGCCGCCGAGCAGGTCTACGACGCCGTCGCGACGGGCACATTTCGTGGTTTCGGCCCGGACGTGGTGGTCTCGCTCGGGGCGGGGTCCGATGTCCCCGCCGATCCCGACTTGCCGCTGGCCGTGCTCATCGCCGGCTGGTTGCGCGGTGCCGTGGCGCCACGTGCGGTGGTCCGGGCGCAGATCCTGGCGTCCGGCAGCCCGGCCCAGCGGTATGCCGAGATCGGGGCGAAACTGCGGGCTGAACTCGACGCGGCCGACGAACCACAGGGAGTGCTCGTGGTCGCCGACGGCGCGGCGACCTTGTCCACGGCCGCGCCCGGATATTTCGATCCCCGGGCTGCCGCTGTGCAGGACGCGCTCGAGCGGGCGCTGGCCGCGGGTGACGGAGCCGCGCTGCTGGAGATGGATCCCGATCTGTGCGCCGAGCTGATGGTGTCCGGGCGGGGTGCGTACCAGGCGCTGGCCGGGCTTTTCGCCGGCGATCCGGCACCACCCGTGGTGAGCGAGCGGTACCGGGACGCACCGTTCGGGGTCGGCTATTACGCAGGGTTGTGGCGTCCGGGCGGCGAGCGGTGATGCGATACCTCCGCCTTCGCTGCGGCATCCCCGGATCACGCGCGCTCCTTTCCGGGGATGCGCTGTGAGCGGGGGGTGCCCGGTCGCGGTGGTCGGTCCGACGGCCACCGGGAAATCGGATCTGGCGCTCGAGCTGGCCGAACGGCTCGGCGGCGAGATCGTCAACATCGATGCGATGCAGTTGTACCGGGGGATGGATATCGGGACCGCGAAACTGCCGCCGGAGCAGCGGCACGGGATCGTCCACCACCAGCTCGACGTCCTCGAGGTCACCGAGACCGCCACGGTTGCCGCCTATCAGGTGGCGGCGTCGGCCGATGTCGAGTCGATCATCGCGCGCGGGCGTATCCCGGTCATCGTGGGGGGCTCGATGATGTATGTGCAGGCCCTGCTGGATCAGTGGGAGTTCCCGGCCACCGATCCGCAGGTGCGGGCCAAATGGGAGGAACTGCTGGCCGAGCAGGGTGTCGCCGCGGTACACGAGGCATTGCGCCGCGCCGACCCGGCCGCCGCGGCCACCATTCTGCCCACCGATGGGCGCCGGATGGTGCGGGCCCTGGAGGTCGTCGAACTCACCGGACGGCCGTTCGCGGCGTCCGCGCCGGCGGTCGGTGCGCCGCGCTGGGGGACGCGGATCCTCGGTGTGGATCGCGAGACCGCGGAATTGGACGACCGGATCGCGCAGCGCACCGCGGCAATGTTCGATACGGGTTTGGTGGACGAGGTGCGCGGACTGGTCGACCGTGGCCTACGGGAGGGTCAGACCGCACGCCGCGCGATCGGTTATGCCCAGGTGCTGGCGTTCCTGGATCAGGAGTACGACCTGGACGAAGCGCGGGAGCGCACCTTCATCGGTACCCGGCGCTATGTCCGGCGGCAGCGCTCCTGGTTCCGCCGCGACCACCGGGTGCGTTGGGTGGACGGCGCGGATCCGGCCTCGGCCGAGACGGCGCTCGCGCTGCTGGCAGACTCTGCTGTGCCCCGTTCCGGGGCGTCCGATTCCGTAGCGAAGGAGCCGACCCGGCCGTGACCCGGCAGATCCACAGCCGCAATGCCGCTGTCCAGGTGTGGACGGCCTATCTCGACAACCGGGCGAAACGGAATCGGGACGGCCGGTTCCTGGTGCACGGTGTCCGGCCGATCACCCAGGCGCTGGCCCACGGCTGGCCGTTGGAGACCTTGCTGTACCGGCTCGGTGACGATCCGGGCCTCTCCTCGTGGGCACGGGACGTTCTCGACAGCTGCGCCGTACCGGCTGTCGGTCTCGCCCCGGAACTGATGGCGGAGCTGGGGGAGAAGAGCGCCGGTGCGCCCGAACTGGTGGCGGTCGCCGAGTACGCCCCCGCCGACCTGGCGGGCTACACCGCCGGCGATCCGGGTGACGCCCCCGTGGTCGTGGTGTTCGATCGGCCGAACTCACCGGGGAACCTGGGCACCCTCATCCGGTCCGCCGATGCCTTCGGAGTCTCGGCTGTCCTGGTCAGCGGGCACGGCGCCGACCAGTACGACCCGCGATGTGTTCGTGCTTCCACGGGCTCGCTGTTCTCGGTGCCCGTCTTCCGGGTGGCGGGCCCGGCGGAGGTGCTCGAATTCCGGGACAGGCAGGTGGAGCGGGGCATCCCCACCCGGATCGTGGGTACCGACGAGCGCGGCGCCCGCGCCGTGTTCGACCATGATCTGCTCGACGCCACGATCCTGGTGCTGGGTAACGAGACCAGCGGGATGAGTGCCGCCTGGTTGGCAGCCTGCGACGATACGGTTTCCATCCCGATGGGCGGTACCGCGAGCTCACTCGGGGCGCCGTCCGCCGCGGCGGTGGCCCTGTACGAAATTTCCCGGCAACGCCGGACGTTTGCCAGATGACAACTCCGGACGAGGAGAACCGACCGACGTGCACGAGGGCGAAGACGTGACCACCAGGAGCGAGAAGGCCGTCGAATTCACCAAGGGGCACGGCACCCAGAACGATTTCGTGGTGCTGCCCGACCTGGACGTGCGACTGCACCTCACCCCGGCACGGGTGGGCGCACTGTGTGACCGGCGCCGCGGGCTCGGTGCCGACGGTGTGCTGCGCGTCGCGCGCGCCGGCCGGCTGCTGGCTGCCGATGTCCTGCCCGGCCTGCCCGAGGGCGTCGGTCCCGACGACTGGTTCATGGACTATCGCAATGCCGACGGCTCGATCGCCGAAATGTGCGGTAACGGCGTCCGCGTGTTCGCCCACTACCTGGTGTCGCGTGGACTGGCCGGAGGTGAGCGTTTCGTGGTGGGCAGCCGGGCGGGCGCGCGCCCGGTCACCGTGCACGCCGCCGGGGCGGCGCTGGGCGAGGTGACCGTGGAGATGGGGCCGGTGGGTGTGCTCGGGGAGTCGACGGCCACGGTCGCCGGATGGGGCTACTCCGGGTTGGGTATTGATGTCGGAAACCCGCATCTGGCGTGCGTCGACCGCACTTTGTCGGCGGAATCACTGGCGAAACTGGATCTCACGGCACCGCCCGGATACGACCCCGATATGTTCCCGCGCGGCGTCAATGTCGAGATCCTGACCGGACTGGACGCCGGGCGTGGGGTCGATATGCGAGTGTACGAACGTGGGGTGGGGGAGACCCGTTCGTGCGGTACCGGCACGGTCGCCGCGGCCGCATCCGCGCTGGTCGCCGATGGTTTCGACCTCGCCTCCGACAGCGGCGAAGTGGCTGTCCGAGTACCCGGCGGCGAGGTCCGGGTCGGGGTGAGCGGGGGTGCGGCCTGGCTGCGCGGTCCCTCCGAACTGGTCGCGACCGGGGAGCTGTCCGCGGACTGGTGGACCGCGCAGTAAGCCCACCACCGGGAAATTCATATGCGCCGACCAGCGCATCAGTGGCAGCATGGATGGTGTATGAGAAGAAATGACACGTCCGGGACCAGCGGATGGTCCCATGAAGCGTTCGACACCGAGTCGCCCGAGCTGGATCCGGGCGACGATGCGGACGTTATCGATATCAGCGCCGCGGGCCGCGGCGGCGATACCCGGCTGCCCGACGGCCGCGCCACCGACCCCACCACCGGTGAACTCCAGTTGGACGAGCGCAGTGCGCTGCGGCGAATCGCCGGTCTGTCCACCGAGCTCACCGATATCACCGAGGTCGAGTACCGGCAGCTGCGCCTCGAGCGCGTGGTGCTGGTGGGTGTCTGGACCGAGGGCAGCGTGGCACGCGCCGACGCGAGCATGGCCGAATTGGCCCGGCTCGCCGAGACCGCGGGCTCGGAGGTACTCGAGGCGCTCATCCAGCGCCGTGACCGTCCCGATCCGGCCACCTACATCGGCTCCGGCAAGGCCGACGAACTGCGCGCGGTGGTGCTGTCCACCGGTGCGGACACTGTCATCTGCGACGGTGAGCTCACACCCGCGCAGCTGACCGCGCTGGAGAAGGTCGTGAAGGTCAAAGTGGTGGATCGCACCGCGTTGATCCTCGATATCTTCGCCCAGCATGCCACCTCCCGTGAGGGTAAGGCGCAGGTCGCGCTCGCCCAGATGGAGTACATGCTGCCGCGGTTGCGCGGCTGGGGTGAGTCCATGTCGCGGCAGGCGGGCGGCCGGGCCGGGAGCAACGGCGGGGTGGGCCTGCGCGGTCCCGGTGAGACCAAGATCGAAACCGATCGTCGCCGGATCCGGGAGCGGATGGCCAAACTGCGCCGCGAGATCCGCGAGATGAAGACCGCCCGCGACACCAAACGCGCACGCCGCACATCCAGCGGTGTGCCCGCGGTGGCGATCGTGGGCTACACCAACGCCGGTAAATCGAGTCTCATGAACGCGCTGACCGGGTCCGGCGTGCTGGTGCAGGACGCGCTGTTCGCCACGCTGGATCCGACCACTCGCCGCGCACCGCTCGAGGACGGCCGCGAGGTCGTGTTCACCGATACCGTCGGTTTCGTCCGGCACCTGCCGACCCAGTTGGTGGAGGCATTCCGCTCCACCCTGGAGGAGGTCACCGGGGCCGATCTGCTGCTGCACGTGGTGGACGGTTCCGATGCATTGCCGGTCGAGCAGATCAAGGCCGTGCGCGAGGTCGTCACCGATGTGGTGCGTGAATCGGGTCAGCCGGCGCCACCGGAGTTGCTCGTGGTCAACAAGATCGACGAGATCGATCAGGTGGGCCTGGCCCGCCTGCGTGCCCTGCTGCCCGACGCCGAATTCGTCTCCGTGCACAAGGATCTCGGCATCGAGCAGTTGCGCACCAGGCTCGGCGAGGTGCTCGGCGGTCTGGATGTGGAAGTGAGCGTTCTGCTTCCGTACAGCCGCGGCGATCTGCTGGCCAGAATCCATGCCGACGGCCGGATCGCGCAGTCCGAGCACACCGAGAACGGAACGCGGGTCCAGGCCCGGGTGCCGCGCTCACTGGCCGCCGCGCTGTCGGGCTACGCGCACGCGGGGGCCGCTGAAACGTAGCGGTTACCGGCGCGCGTCGGCCCGGCTAATTCTGTCCGTCACAGTGTGGGACTTCGCATATCCGGGTGTTACTTCCGCTGATGTCGATTCACAATTGATAGCGATCGACTTCAGGAGGGATTTATGTCACATACCGGCGGCGGTTCCGGTACCGGCCGGGACCACGACGAGCCGGCCCGGCGGTTGAGCGACGGCGCGCCGCTGTCGGTCGACCTCAGCGACACCGATCTGCGGGTGCTGGAGGCGGCACTGGCCCCGATGCGGACGTGGAGCGACCCGCGGTTCTTCGGTCTGTCGAATATCCCCGAGTCCGGACCGGTCCTGCTGGTCGCCAACCACAACCTGCTCGGCATGATGGACGCGCCGCTGCTGCTGCCGGAGATCCTGCGCCGGCGGGGCCGCCTGATCCGCGGCCTGGCCGAGAATGTGCTCATCCGGGTTCCGGGCGTGCGCCACGTGCTGCACTACTACGGCTCGGTGCGTGGTACCCGGGAGAACTGCCGGACACTGCTCGAGCACGGTGAGGCCGTGATCGTCTTCCCGGGTGGCGGCCGCGAGGCGATCCGCCGTAAAGGGGAGAAGTACGCACTGCGCTGGGAGGGGCGCACCGGTTTCGCCCGGATGGCGATCGAATGTGGCGCCCCGATCCTGCCTGTGGCCATGATCGGTGTCGATGACGCCTATGACATCGTCGCCGATAAGGACGATCTGCTGCTGCGCCCGCTGCGCCGGGTGGTCGAGGCCCTCGGTATACACGCCGAGCTGACCCCGCCGCTGGTGCGTGGTCTGGGCCCCACGCTGATCCCGCGACCCGAGCGGTTCTATTTTTCGGTCGGTACCCCGATCGATCCGGAGCCGTGGCGCGAAGCTCCTGACCTCGACGACGCGGCGGAACAGCTGTCGCTCATGGTGCAGAAGGCGGTGCGCGAGGAATTGACCTTCCTGCTCGGGGAACGCGACCGCGACCGTGGCCGGACCCTGTACGGACGCCTGCGCGAACTGCTTCCGGTCTGATTCGGCGCCCACGCTACGCATCGGTGAATGGTTGCGCGGTGCGATTACCTGATGCAGAACCGGAGCACCTGCGAATTCCGGGTGTGAAGTGAACAGCGGTTCGCACTCCGGGTACGGTGGATCACAGTGACGGGCCGGCGCGGCCCCGTCCGGAGTGTTCACTAGGAGGTTGGTGTGGAGCGCACACTGTTCGAACCCGAGCACGACCTGTTCCGGGAGTCGTACCGGAAGTTTCTCGAGACGCATGTGGCGCCGTTCCACGACCAGTGGGCGGAGCAGGGTGTCGTGGACCGGGCTGTCTGGCTCGAGGCCGGTAAGCAGGGATTCCTCGGGATGGCGATGCCGGAGGAGTACGGCGGCGGCGGGGTCAAGGATTTCCGGTACAACTCGATCCTCACCGAGGAGACGGTCCGGGGTCAGTACTCCGGGCTGGGTTTCTCGCTGCACAACGATGTCATCGCGCCCTATCTGCTGGAGCTGGCGAACGAGGAGCAGAAGAAGCGCTGGCTGCCGAAGTTCTGTTCCGGCGAACTCATCACCGCTATCGCCATGACCGAACCGGGAACCGGTTCGGACCTGCAGGGCATCAAAACTCGTGCGGTGCGCGACGGTGACGACTGGGTGCTCAACGGCGCGAAAACCTTCATCACCAACGGCATCAACTCCGATATCGTCATCGTGGTCGCGCAGACCGACCCCGAGAAGGGGGCGATGGGCTTCAGCCTGCTGGTGGTCGAACGCGGGATGCCGGGCTTCGAACGCGGCCGCAATCTGGACAAGCTGGGCCTCAAGGCCCAGGACACCGCCGAGCTCAGTTTCACCGATGTCCGGGTGCCCGCCGCCAACCTGCTCGGGCAGGAGGGCATGGGCTTCGTCCATCTGATGCAGAACCTGCCGCAGGAGCGGCTGTCGATCGCCGTGATGGCGGCCGCGGCGATGGAAACCTGCCTGGAGTACACCTGTCAGTACGTGCGCGACCGTAAGGCGTTCGGCAAGCCGATCGGTGCGTTGCAGAACACCCGCTTCGTGCTGGCCGAGCTGGCCACCAAGACGACCGCGGTGCGGGTGCTGGTGGATCGCTGCATCACCGAACTGAACGCCGGCACGCTGTCCGTCGAGGACGCCGCCATGGCCAAGTGGTGGAGCACCGAGGAGCAGGTCGAGCTGATCGACCGCTGCCTGCAGTTGCACGGCGGTTACGGCTATATGCGGGAATACCCGATCGCCCAGGCCTATCTGGATGCGCGCGTGCAGACCATCTACGGCGGCACCACCGAGATCATGAAGGAAATCATCGGGCGCAGTTTGAAGCTCTCCTGAGCTCGTATTGTGGCCCGGTCCGGGGTTCCCGTCGCGACGGAAACCCCGGACCGGGCCTTTCTGTGATGACTCCGGGCGCCGCGGACTGGAACCGGGTCAGGCGCTGATCCGGAAGTCCTCGGTCTGTTTGCCGCCGAAATAGGCCCGCGTCTCGCGGTATACCAGCGGAGACAGGATCAGCAGGCCGATCAGGTTCGGCAGTGCCATCAAACCGTTGGCCACATCGGAGAAGGTCCACACGGTCTTCAGCTCCGTGGTGGCGCCGAGATAGACCACGGCGATGAACACGATCCGATACGGCAGCACCATGGTATTGCCGAACAGGAACTCCATACAGCGGTCGCCGTAGTAGGACCAGCCGAGGATGGTCGAGAAGGCGAAGAAAACGATGCTGATGGTCACGATGATGCTGCCCCACGTGCCGGGCAGTGCGTCGGCGAAGGCTTGGGCGGTGTAGGTCGCCGGTGAGGCGTCGGTCTCCCAGACTCCGGTCACCACGATCACCAGGCCGGTGAAGGAAACCACGACGAGCGTGTCGATGAACGTTTGCGTCATCGACACCAGCGCCTGCCGCACCGGGTGGCTGGTCGAGGCCGCGGCCGCGGCGATACCGCCGGTGCCCAGCCCGGACTCGTTGGAAAAGATCCCCCGCGCCACGCCGTACTGAATGGCCGCGGCCACGCCGGCGCCGACAAAACCGCCGGTCGCGGCGGTACCGGTGAAGGCATCGGAGAGGATCTCGCCGATCGCCGCGGGCAGGTCGTCGATGCGGAAGATCAGCACCGCGAGTGCGCCCAGGATGTACAGCACGATCATGACCGGCACGAAGATGCTGGCGACCCGGCCGATTCCCTTGATCCCGCCGAGAATGACCGCGGCGGCCAGGACGGTGATGATCAGCCCGGTGATCCAGGTCTGCAGACCCCACTCGGATTCGATATTCGCCGCGACCGTATTGGCCTGCGTCATATTGCCGATACCGAACGAGGCCACGACGCCGGCGACCGCGAAGAATCCGCCGAGGACGATGCCGAGCGGGCCTTTGATGCCTTTCCGAAGGTAGTGCATCGGACCGCCGGCCTGTTTTCCGGCGGAATCGGTGCGGCGGAAGCGGACACCCAGGAACGCTTCGCTGTACTTGGTGGCCATACCGACCAGCCCGGTGATCCACATCCAGAACACCGCGCCCGGTCCGCCGAGTGAAATAGCGGTGGCGACGCCGGCAATGTTGCCGACACCCACGGTGGCTGCCAGTGCGGTCGACAACGCCTGATAGTGGGAGATATCGCCTTCGGCATCGGCATCGGCATCGCTGCGATCGACGAAGCCCAGCCGGAACGCGAGGGCGAACCGGCGGAACTGTATGCCGCGCAGTAATACGGTCAGATACAGCCCCGTCAGCAGGAGTAGGGGGATGAGCAGCCAGGGACCCCAGATGAAATCACTGGCGTTGCCGAGGAACTCGCCAATATCGAACATTTCCGCCTCGTGGTATGGACTGCGGGCACGGCCCCGCAATCACCGGGCCGCCGGTAGGTCACAGGCGGCATTCCGGTTGGCATTCAACCACTCATCTCCGATGCGGGTGCGGTGAGTATGCATGATACAGATCAGACACACTGGCACATATGTATCTAAATAGGCCTGATGGGCAGCGCCGGGGACGCCGCAGTCGGTCGTTCGCGCGGCCTGTCCAGGGGATGGATCGTGATCCGGCTGCCTGTACCCGGGGCACCTGCCTCGGCGAGGCGGACCGAATTCAGGAAACGTCGTGGAGGGGTTCCTCCCGTCCGGGAGCGGTGACCAACGGGAGGTCCAGCGTGGTGCGAATACCCGGTGCCGCCGCCACCACAGCGGGAATGGCGTTTACCACGCGCATGGCGGTGGCCACCAGTCCGGCGTGGTTGTGGTCGCCGTGATCGCTCGAGAGGCGGATATCGACGCTGTAGTGCGGTTCGCCGGTGATCTCGACCCGATACGAGCCGCCCTCCTGGGCCGGTTGCGGCCACTCGGGGGCCAGATCCGCCCGCAACCGGGTGACATGTTCGAGCACCGTGACCACTTCGTCGCCGACCATCCCGCGAACCTCGAACCGCATCCCCGCGGTGGTGCCCGCCGTAATCGCCCCGGCCGCGATCTGGAAGTCCTCCGGCGCGGGAATCCGCTCGTGGGTTTCGGTCACGGCATCCAGTTCCACCCCGAGCCCGGCCGCCAATTGCCGCACCACACTGCCCCAGGCCAGGGACAGCACGCCCGGTTGCAGCAGCATCGGGGTCTCGTCCAGCGGCTTGCCGAAACCCATGATGTCGAACATCACCGCGGCATTGTCGTAGGTGGCGTAGTCGACGATCTCCATGCAGCGGACCTGGTCGACCCGCCGGCAGGTGCCCGCCAGGGCCAGCGGCAGCAGATCGTTGGCGAAACCCGGATCGATACCGTTCACGAACAACGACGCGCCACCCGCCGCCGCGGCCTCCTCGATCGGGCGCAGCAGATCATCCGGTAGGACCTGCCACGGATACTGCAGGAACACCGGGGCGCTGGCCACGATGTCGACACCCGCTGTCAGGATCTTCCGCAGATCCGCGAGTGCTTCGATGAGCCGGTTGTCGGTCATGGCCGTATAGACCACACAGTCCGGTTTCGCGGCGAGCAGGGAATCCGAATCGGTGGTCGCCACGACCCCGGTGCGGATATCGAGGCCGGCGAGTTCCCCGGCGTCGCGCCCCTCTTTCTCGCTACCGGAAACCCGGACCCCCACCAGTTCGAGCCGCGGGTCGGCGATGATTCCGGCCAGGGCATGCCGGCCGACATTGCCGGTGCCCCAATGCACTACGCGAAATGTCACGGGTTTCTCCTCACAGATCCGGGATCGGGATATCGAGATTGGGGGCCACCAGACCGCCGTCGGTCTCGATGACCTTCCCGGTCAGGTAGCTGCCGGCCGGTGAGGCCAGGAACAGGGCGGTGGCCGCGATTTCGGACGGGTCGCCGAGCCGGCGCAGCGGTGTCGCCCGTTCCAGCGCCCCGCGCATGGTGTCGTCAGCGGCGACGACCTCCAGGGACGACGTCGCGATGGACCCGGGAGCAATGGCGTTGACCCGGATACGCGGGCACAGGTCCATGGCGGACAGCCGGGTGTAGTGCGCGAGTGCGGCCTTGGCGGTGCCGTAGGCGGCGAACGCACGGCCCGGCATCCGGCCCATCGCCGAGGTGATATTGATGATCGAACCGCCGTCGGCCGTGTCCAGCATGATCGGTACGGCGGCCCGCACCAGGGCGTGGGCATTGGCGACGTTGAATTCGAACGCCCGGGTCATGGCGTCCGGCGTCGTATCCAGCAGGGGCTTCGGCATGGCGCCGCCGACATTGTTCACCACGATATCGAGACGGCCGAATTCGTCCGCGGCGGTGGTCGCCAGCGCGGCACAGGCCTCGGCATCGGCGAGATCGGCGACCACGATATGGGCTCGGCGGCCCAGTTCCCGTACCTGATCCGCGACCGCGGTGAGGTCGGATTCGGTGCGCGCGGCGATCACGACGTCCGCGCCGGCCTCGGCGAAGCCCACGGCGATCGCGGCGCCGAGCCCGCGTCCCGCGCCGGTTACCACGGCGACTCGGTCGTCGAGCCGGAACTTCTCCAGAATCATGGCTGCTCCTGAGGTCGAGTAACGATGCTGTCGAGTATTCGACGTACTACTATCGGATAGTCGATGCAGTGTAGGGCCGGACCGGCCGGGCGACAAGGGAGCAGATGGATATGACACCTTCGGGATCACCGCCCACCCGCCGGGTGGTCTCCGTGGTGGAACTGCTCGCGGAATCCGAACGTGCGCTCACGGTTTCCGAGATCGTCGACCGGCTGTCCCTGGCCCGTGCGACCGTGACCGCCGTGCTCAACGAACTGTCCGCGGCCCACTGGGTGGTTCGCGATGCGAGCCTCGCCTACCGGCTCGGACCGGCCCTGGCCCGGCTGTCCGCGGCCGGACCGGCGGAGGCCGGTGCGGTGGTCGGCGTGGAACTGGCCGCGCTGGTCGACTCCGCGGGTTGTGGGGCGACGCTGAGCCGGATCGCCGACGATCGGCTGACCATAGTGGCGAAACGGCATGCGGGCGAGCGAATCGTGCCGGGTCTCTCGGTGGGACAGTCGATTCCGCTGGCCTATCCGGCGGGTGCGGCGGTGATGCCGTGGCGCCCGGCCGCCGAACGGGAACGCTGGCTGAGCTCGCCGGCCGCGCGGCCCGGAGCCCGTGACCTCCTGGACTTCGTCACGGCGCACGGGTTCGCCATGTTCCGCCCCGAGGCGGACGATGCCGGGCTGGTCGACGTCCTCACCGAACTCCTCGGCGCCCTGGGGGCCGAACTGCTCCAGCCGGCGCTGCGGGCGAAGCTGCTGCGCCAACTCGGACGCCTCACCGCGCGTGCCTACACCGAAGCCGATATCGAAGACCCGCAGGCCCTTCCGGTCAGCTACGTCTCCGCGCCCGTGTTCCGTGGCAGCGACGCCCCCTACGAGGTGCAGCTCGGCCCCTTGCGCGCGGAGGTCGGACCGGCTGACCGGGCGCGCTATATCGAGGTTGCCCGCGCCGGCGCCGCGGCGATCTCGGTGGCCCTCGAGTCCACCGCAAAGCCGGTCGGCGCCGGCACTTCTCGGGTGGAATGACCCCGGAGCCCTGCCGCGGTGTGCCGGGCTTCCGGAGGGGCCGCGGCGATCACCCGACATCGCGCCGCGGTGGCGAGGTGGCGCGGCCGATGGATGTGCGGCTGTTCCTGAATTCCGGTGCGGCGCACCGAGTGGCGCGCATTCGGTGCCCTGCTCCTGCGGGGAACAGTCCCCGGTGCGCGGGGGTTCCGGTCAGCGGAGCAGTTCGGCGACCTCGCGCGGGGTCCAGCGCCCGGATGCGCCCGGGCGGCTGGCGAGGTAGGCGGCGGTGTCGTCACGCGACCAGCGGTGGGCTGTGCGCAGGCCGGTGCCGATCTGGCGCAGGTACTCCGGAGCCGGTGGATTACCGCGCAGCTCACGCCAGCGCCAGGCGGCGGTGAAGGTGACGACCGGCACGCCCTCGTACGACCCGGGGCAGACAAGGGTTTCGTATCGGCCCGGGCCGAAGCTCGTGCGACCGGTACGCAGTGCCTCGGTCAGGTCCAGGTCGGTTCCGGCCGGGCGGTACATCTCCTGGGCCGCGATATCACTGAACTGGGCGCGGGTGAGCAGATAGGCGTGCGCGGGGGTTTCGGCGGGGGTGCCGGGATCGTAGAAGGCCCGTCCGCCGGTCCAGATCGCCGATTCGGTGGCGAAATAGAGCAACCCGGGCAGGACGATCCCGGCCGACCGCGCGGGAAGCGTCCGATCCCGGCAGCCGCGCCCGGGCCGGCCGTCGCGCTCGGCACCGGGGGCCCCGGCGGTCGCGCCGGTCGGGGGGACGCCGGTCAGATAGCAGTGCAGGCGATCCGGATTCGCGTTCGACCCGTACGCGGCGTACCACACCAGGTCGAGAGTGCCGACGGTATCGGCGGCGCTACGTGGGCGCGCCGCCGGGACACCGATTCCGGCCATCTCTGCTCACTCCGTTCGTCGCCGCCGGCACCGCCCGCTCGCCGCGCCATCCGGACTTCGGCCGCCGGGAGGACCGCGCAGCGCCGTCCGAGCGGCTGCTCAGATCTTGCGGATCACCGTCACCACTTTGCCCAGAATCCGCGCGTCGTTGCCCGGAATGGGCTCGAACAACGGATTGTGCGGCATCAGCCAGACATCCTTACCGCTGCGTTTGAACGTCTTGACAGTGGCTTCGCCGTCGAGCATGGCCGCGACGATATCGCCGTTGTCGGCCACGTTCTGCTGCCGGACCACCACCCAGTCGCCGTCGCAGATGGCGGCGTCCACCATGGATTCACCGACGACCTTGAGCAAGAACAGTGATCCGTCGCCGACCAGTTCGCGGGGCAGCGGGAACACGTCCTCCACAGCCTGTTCGGCCAGGATCGGCCCGCCCGCGGCGATCCGCCCCAGCACCGGGACGTAGGTGGGGATCGGCTGGTCGGTAGCGCCGTCCTCGGTGCCGGGGCGCGTGGTCTCGGCGGGCGTCAACGTGGTCACCGAGCGCACCGCTTCGTCCATCCCGCGGACATCGACGGCGCGGGGACGGTTGGGGTCGCGCCGCAGATAGCCTTTGCGTTCCAGCGTGCGCAGCTGGTGGGCGACCGACGAGGTCGAATTCAGTCCGACCGCGTCGCCGATCTCGCGGATGCTCGGCGGGTAGCCGCGCATGCTCACCGAGGAACGGATGACGTCGAGCACCTTGCGCTGACGCACGGTGAGATCCGCCCCGGTCGCCGCCGGTTCGGGGCCGGTGCCGGGATCGGTCCCGTCACCCGTCTCGTCTGATCGGCTCACCACAACCGCCCTTTCTCGTCGGTCCGCGCCGCCGGTGGAGTGCCCGCCGGACGGGCCCGCTCCGGACGTGCCCGAAGTTCATAACGTGGGAGTGAATCTAGTCCGAGCGCTCCGATCTATCAAACATCTGTTCGAGGTATGTCCGGTGTTGCTACTGACATTATCCCCCTCGCGTGGTAGAAATCGAACATCAGTTCGTCGAACATTTGATCGAATACCGCCCATGGTTTCCGCGAGCGACCAGCACGGAGGTCCATCCGATGAACACTGCGATCAGCGTGACCGGCACCGGTGCGTGGGAAGACGCCACCACCCGGACGGCACCCGTTCCGATCCCGCCGGGGGAGACCGGAACAGGCTGTCCAGGTGGTGACGTGTCACCGGTGTGGGATATGCGCCCCGAGCGTGCCTCCCGCCCGTGCGCGCCTCTCACGCGCCGGGCCGGGATACGCGGCGGCCGCCCGCCGGCCGCGCTGCGAACCACTCCGGCACGCCGGGGTCCCGCGGTGCCGCCGCCCGTTCCGGGCGATCTGGCGGACGTGGCCCGTGCCGGATACGCGGCGACGGCCACCACCGCGGTGGTGACCGCCGCCGTGGTCGTCGGCTTTCTCGCCCTCGCGCATCTCCGGGCCCCGGACCCGGTGCCCACCTCGGTTCCGGCCGGAATCCCGGCCGTGGCGGTACCGCCGGAAACCGACGGCGCACCCGGGGTCCGGTAGCGTGCCGACCGCGTGTGCGTGCGGTCCCGGGGTGAGCGCAACCGGGGTAGACCCCGAGCCGGTATCCTCGACATGTTATGCCGATGTGCCGGTGCTCGTCACCGGTCCACCCGGTACCGGGTCACCGCCCGGTACCCGCGCTCGCCGGACCCGAGACCGGCGCCGGTTCGGCCGCGAGCGTTTGCGACGAAGGACCTCGGATGCACTGCCCGTACTGCCGACACCCCGACTCCCGGGTCGTCGACTCGCGACTGGCCGACGAGGGCGCGGCCATTCGCCGCAGACGCGCGTGCCCGGAATGCGGCCGCCGCTTCACCACCGTGGAGACGGCGATCCTCTCGGTGGTCAAACGCAGCGGGGTCACCGAACCCTTCAGCCGGGAGAAGGTCATCCGCGGGGTGCGCCGCGCCTGCCAGGGACGCGAGGTCGACGACGACGCGCTGAACCTGCTCGCCCAGCAGGTGGAGGACGCGGTCCGCGCCAAGGGGGCACCCGAGGTGCCGAGCCATGAGGTCGGCCTGGCGATACTCGGGCCGCTACGCGAACTGGACGAGGTGGCGTACCTGCGTTTCGCCTCGGTCTATCGATCGTTCACCTCGGCCGAGGATTTCGAACGCGAGATCCGGGAAATCCGGGAGGCCCGCGCGGCCGTCGGCGCGGGCGACTGAACAACCCGAGTACCTGCCCACACCGACCACTCTGTTCGGCGGACGTCACGAGACCGCATCCCTCCCGGCCCTTCCCGGGCAGGTACGGCGGGATTCAGCGGCGAACGGCCGCGATCGCCTTCTCGATACGTTTCACCGACACCGGGTAGGGGGTGCCCAGTTTCTGGGCGAACAGGCTCACTCGCAGTTCCTGGATCATCCACCAGATCTCGGTGACCTCGGGCGACCGCCTCCGCGATTCCGGCAGACCGGCGAGCAGCCGGGCATAGGCCGTCGCCGCCGTACCTACCTCTGCCATCGCCGCGCGATCACGGACGGCCGATCCGGGAAGCGCCGCGAGCCGGGCGGCGGCCGCCCGCAGATATCGCGGTAACTCCCGGAGCCGCACGGGCCCCCACTCCGAGACGAACCCGTCGAAAACCAACTCGCCCAGCTGATCCCGGACATCCTCGGCGATATCGGTTTCCCGGACTCCGGGCAGCGCGCTGGACACCTCATGCGCCGCCGCCAGCGCCGGAATCACCAGACGGACGATCCGGGTGACCACCTCGGTGAACTTCGGGCGGAGGGCCGTGAGGAGACGGTCGAACCGGTCCGGGTCGCGGACCGGTCCGCCCGCGGCGTTGATCAGTTGATCGGCCGCCGCGGCCCGGCAGTCCTCCACGAGGGCGTCCACCGAACCGTAGGGGTTCTGGCTCAGCACCAGCCGGTCCGCGGGCGACAGACCGGCGGTGACGGCGCGGACCGACGTCGGGATCGCGCCCAGCACCAGCGCCCGGGTTCCGGCACGCATGGCCCGGGCCTGCTCGCCCGGCGTTTTGAGGACCCGTACCGCGACCCCCTCGGCTTCCGGGACAAGGGCGGGGTACCCCGTGATCGTCTGACCGCCGACGTCCCGGCGCACCGTCGGGGCGAGTGTGCCGAGGGATTCCGAGGTCCACACGGCGGCGGGCGCCCGTTCGGCACTCGCCGTGGCCGCGGCCACCGACGCCGACACCTGATCGGACAATCGGCTCCGCAACTGCGCCAGGCTCTTACCGGTGTCCAGGACCCGGCCATCGGTGTCGACCACGGCGAAGGTCATCCGGAGGTGATCGGGGAGTGCGGCCGGATCCAGATCGCCCGGTGCTATCGGCAGACCTGCGAGCCGGGTGAGTTCCCGGGCCAGACCGGTGCGTATCGGTTCGGCCCGGGCGGTGAGCGCGGACAGGGCGGCGGCCGCGAAGTCCGGGGCGGGTACGACCGTGCGGCGGAGTTGTTTGGGCAAGGTCTTGATGAGGGCCGCCGCCAGTTCCGCCCGCATCCCGGGGACCAGCCAATCGAAGCCGACCGCCCGGACGTGAGCCAATTGCGCCACCGGAATCCGCACCGTCACACCGTCGTCGGCCTGTCCGGGCTCGAACTGGTAGCTGAGCGGGAAGGACAGCTCGCCCTGGCGCCAGGTGTCCGGGAATGCCGCCGGGTCCAGCCGGTCGGTGCCCTCGTTGACCACCGCGTCGGTGGTGAAATCGAGCTGGTGGGGGTCTTCGCGCGCGGCGGTCTTCCACCAGGTGTCGAAATGCCGGACCGAGACGATATCGGCCGGAATGCGCCGATCGTAGAAATCGAACAGCACCTCGTCGTCGACCAGGATATCGCGGCGCCGGGCCCGGTGCTCGAGGTCGGCGATATCCTCGAGCAGCGCGCGATTGCGGTGGAAGAACTCGTGCCGCGTCTGCCATTCGCCCTGCACCAGGGCATGGCGCAGGAACAGCTCCCGGGTGGTTTCCGGGTCGATCCGGCCGTAGTCGACGAGCCGGCCGGTGACCAGGGGAATGCCGTAGAGCGTCACCCGTTCGTAGGCGCGCGCGGTGCCGCGCTTGGCCGACCAATGAGGTTCGGAGTAGTTGCGTTTCACCAGATCCCCGGCGAGCCGCTCGGCCCATTCAGGTTCGACCCGGGCCGCCATCCGGCCCCACAACCGGGAGGTTTCCACCAGTTCCGCCGCCATCACCCAGCGCGGTGGCTTCTTGGCCAGCGCCGAACCCGGGAAGATCATGAACTTGGCGTTGCGGGCACCCAGGAACTCCCGGGATTCGGCCTCGCGGACACCGATATGCGACAGCATGCCCGCGAGCAGTGCCTGGTGGATCGCCGTCGAATCCCAGGGATCGGTATCCGGCGTCATATCCTCGAGCGCGCGCGGACCGGCCGCCCGGACCTCGGCGGTCTCGGTGGCCGGCACTTGCCTACCGTCGTTGTTCCGCTGCGGTGTCCGCGTATCCCGCGCGTTCCCGGCTTCCCGCTCGGGTTTCCGGGTATTGCGGCCGCGTCGCCGGCGAACCGGCGCAGTGCCCGCAATATCGCCTGGGGCCTGCGGGGCCGATTCGGCCGACCGGTCGTGCAGCGACCAGCCCATTCCCTTGGTGATGGTGCGTAGCTGGCCGTAGAGGTCCTGCCATTCCCGGATTCGCAGGTAGTGCAGGAACTCCTCGCGGCACATGCGCCGGAACCGGTTGGCGGACAGGGCCCGCCGCTGACCGTTGAGGTACTCCCAGAGCCGTAGGTATGCGAGGAAATCGGAATGGGGAACCCGGAAGCGAGCGTGCGCGGTATCGGCGGCCTGCTGCTGATCCGCCGGTCGCTCACGCACATCCTGGATCGACAGCGCTGCCACGATGACCAGGACATCGGCCAGACAGCCGGTGCGATGGGCTTCGACGAGCATGCGGCCCATGCGCGGATCCACCGGCAGCCGTGCCATTTCCCGCCCGGCCGGCGTGAGCGTATGCCCGGATTCCGATCTGCCCGGGCCCCGGGCATCCGGTCCCGATCCATCCGACGGCTCGGAACTCGACATCCGGGCAGCGTTCTCGGCGGGGCCGGGAGCTTCCCCGGGGTCGAACTCGGCCGTGGACACGACCCCCGCGCCGGCCGAGGCGGCCGCAGGTTCCCGCGCGTCTCCAGGGGAAGTCGTACGCGACTCGACCGAGTGGGCGGTACCCGGACCCGGCGCGCGCCGGACGAGGGCGCCCAGCTCTTCCAGCAGCGCGACCCCGTCGCGGACCGCCCGGCTGTCCGGGGGCTCGACGAAGGGGAACCGCTCGATATCGCCGAGACCGAGCGCGGTCATCTGCAGGATGACCGCGGCGAGATTGGTGCGCAGAATCTCCGGATCGGTGAAAACCGGCCGGGACTCGTAATCGTCCTCGGAATACAGGCGGATACAGATCCCGTCCGCTACCCGGCCGCACCGGCCGGACCGCTGCCGGGCCGAGGCCTGCGAGATCGACTCGATCGGCAGCCGCTGAACCTTCGTCCGCATCGAATACCGGGAGATCCGCGCGGTGCCGGGATCGATGACGTAGCGGATCCCGGGGACCGTCAGCGAGGTTTCGGCGACATTGGTGGCCAGCACCACCCGGCGCCCGGTATGCGGGGCGAAGACACGATGCTGTTCGGCCGCCGACAGCCGCGCGTAGAGGGGGAGGATCTCCGTGCGCGCGAGCTTCAGGTCGCCGAGTGCGTCGGCGGTATCGCGGATCTCCCGTTCGCCGGAGAGGAACACCAGCACATCGCCGTCGCCTTCGGCGAACAGTTCGACGACGGCGTCGCAGATGGCATCCACCGGGTCCCGGTCCACCGCGCGGTCCTCGTCGTCCGGTTCCGCGGGCACCGGGATGGTGAGCGGGCGATAGCGGATCTCGACCGGATACGACCGTCCGGACACCTCGACGATCGGTGCCGGGGTGCCCGCGGCGTCGGCGAAGTGCCGGGCGAACAGGTCGGGATCGATGGTGGCCGAGGTGATGATGATCTTGAGGTCGGGCCGGCGGGGCAGCAGCTGCTTCAGGTATCCGAGCAGGAAGTCGATATTGAGACTGCGCTCGTGCGCCTCGTCGATGATGATGGTGTCGTAGGCGCGCAGCAGCCGGTCGCGCTGGATCTCGGCGAGCAGGATTCCGTCGGTCATCAATTTGACCAGGGTGTGTTCGGCCGCCTGATCGGTGAAACGCACTGTATAGCCGACCGCGTCGCCCAGTTCGGTGCCGAGTTCGGTGGCGATCCGATCCGCGACCGTCCGGGCCGCCAGCCGGCGCGGCTGGGTGTGGCCGATCGCCCCGCGGATCCCGCGGCCCAGCTCCAGGCAGATCTTCGGGATCTGCGTGGTTTTCCCGGACCCGGTCTCGCCGGCCACGACCACCACCTGATGGGCGGCGATGGCGGCGGCGATATCCGCGCGCCGCGCCGTCACCGGGAGCTGTTCCGGATAGGTGATCGCGGGCAGCGCCGCGCGCCGGGCCGCGACCCGTTGTTCGGCAGCGGTGATCTCGGATTCGATCCGGGTGAGATCGCCCCCGCGTCCCCGGTCGAGCTGTCTGCGCAGCCGGTGTTCGTCCCGGAGGGTGAGTGAAGCCAACCGGGTACGAAGCTCCCGGTGCGTGACTGCGGTCCTGGTCATGGCGTCAACCAGGGTAACGAAACCTCGGGCCGGGCCCGACGGCGGTCGTGGCGGGGCGGCCCTCCGGTCGTCGGGCTGTGCCGGGCACAGTCGTGGCGCGTGCCTGGAGGTGTGGTCCACACCATGCTGTTCCGCCCGGCCGTGCGCGCATATTCCGCGCGAAGCCGTGCCCGGCCGCGGACCTCGTGGGACCATGTCCGGAGGTGCGTCTTTCCGTGAAAGGCAGTGTGGCATGGTCGAATTCGATCTGAATCAGGTGGCTGTGCGGGTGCTTTTCGCCCTGGCCTTCGCCGTCGCGGCCGGGGTGGTGCTGACCGGGATTGCGCGCCGGCCGGCGCTTGCGGGCGCGCCGCGGGGCTCCGCCGGCTGCGCCGAACCCCACGGTGACGACGAATCGGCGGCAGCGCATCTGCTGATGTGCGCGGTGATGTCGGTCATGGTGTTGTTCCCCGCGCAGGCACACGGCCATGCGCTGCACGGTGTGCTCCTCGCGATGACCCTGGTCTTCACGCTGCTGCTGGCCGACCGGATCGCCCGGGGCAATCGCGCACCGGGCGCGCGCCCGCATATCGGCGCACTCGGGTATCACCTCGTCGCGGCCGCGGTGATGCTGGCGACCATGTCCGGGCATTCCGCGGGCCACAGCGAGGGGCCGGGTGCCGTACCGGCCACTGTTCTCGCGCTGCTGTTCCTGGCGGATGCGGTCGCGGTGACGGGGACCGCGCTACGCGGCCGGCGGCTGTGGTGGGCCGATCATCCGGCGGTACCCGGACGCGGGCTGCCGTTCGCGGTGTTACCGCATGTGATCATGGATCTGGGCATGGCCTATATGCTCTTCGCCGCCGCGTCGAGCTGAACGCGGTCGAGTGATCCGGCTACGCCTCGGACACCCGTCCGCGGTGTACCGTGGAGATCCGGACATACCGGGGTGCCAGCGCGGTCCGCAGCAGTTCGGCGACGGCACCCGCCCGGTCGGCGGCACTGCCGCAGGTGAACACATCGACGAAAATATCCCCGGTCTCCGGATACGTATGCAACGAGGCATGGGATTCGGCGAGCAGCGCCAGCACCGTGACACCGTGCGGTTCGAACTGTTTGGCCACCATCTCGCAGAGGGTGACGCCCGCGGCGGCCAGCGCATCGCGCAGCGCGGCCTGCAGCCGGTCGATATCGTCGCACAACGCGCTGTCGACCCCGCCGAACTCGGCCAGCACATGCCGGCCGGTGAACTCCGCCGTCACGACCCCTCAGACCTCACTCACTCGCACGCGGTGCCGGCGGTCAACCGGACACCACCGTGACCTCGTCGAACACCACGTCGCCCGCGGCATCGGATTCGGCCAGATCCACGGTCGCGATTATCGCCCATCCGTGATCACCGGACGGATCGTCGAGGGTCTGGCGTACCTGCCAGAAACCGGGCCGTACCTCGACCCGGAACAGCTGCGGGCCGCGGGCGTCGGGCCCGGTGCCGATGCTGTCGTATTCGGCGAAATACGGCGCGAGACCGCCCGCCCAATCCGGGCCGGGAGACAGTTCGGCCAGTTCCGTCCAACGCTGCCGGGCGGCGAGCTCGACCCGGCGGAACATCGCATTGCGCACCATGACCTTGAACGCGCGCTCGTTCGCCGTGATGGGACGGATGGTTTCGGCGCCGAACGCGATCTGCTCGGCGTCGGTTTCCGCGCCCGCACTCGTCAGCTGCTCCCATTCGTCGAGCAGACTGGAATCCACCTGCCGAACGAGCTCACCCAGCCATTCGGTGAGATCGTCCAGTTCCTCGGTCCGGGCCGCTTCCGGCACGGTGCGTCGGAGCGCGCGGTAGGCGTCGGCGAGATAGCGCAGCACCACCCCTTCCGAGCGGGCCAGCTCGTAATACGAGATCAACTCGGTGAAGGTCATCGCCCGCTCGACCATATCCCGGACCACCGACTTCGGCGAGGGCGCGAATTCCGACAGCCACGGGTGCCCGGCCCGGTAGGTCTCGTAGGCGCCGTCGATCAGTTCCGCGAGCGGTTTCGGCCAGGTGATCTCCTCGAGCAGTTCCATCCGCTCGTCGTAGTCGATCCCCTCGGCCTTCATCTCGGCGACCGCCTCACCCCGCGCCTTGTGCTGCTGGGCCATCAGCAGTTGCCGTGGATCCTCCAGCGTCGCTTCGACCAGCGACACCATATCGAGTGCATAGGTCGGTGTGGCGGTATCGAGCAACTCGAAAGCGGCCAGGGCGAACGGTGACAACGGCTGGTCCAACGCGAAATCACGCTGCAGATCGACAGTGAGACGGGCGTACCGGCCCTTCTCGTCCGGTTCGCTCAGCTGCTGTACCACCCCGGCGTCGCGCAGCGCCCGGTACAACCGGACGGCCCGCAGGATATGGCGACGCTGCGCCGGGCGCGGCTCGTGATTGTCCTCCAGCAGATGGCGCATCGCCTGGAAACAATTACCGGGGCGCGCGATCACGTTCAGCAGCATGGCGTTGGTCACCGCGAACCGCGACACCATCGGTTCGGGGGCGGCCGCCACCAGCCGTTCGAAGGTTTCCTCGCTCCACGAGACGAAACCTTCGGGCGGCTTGCGCCGCTGAACCTTCCGCATCTTCTTCGGATCGTTACCGGCCTTCGCGAGGAGCCGGGTGTTCTCGACCTCGTGCTCGGGTGCCTGCACCACCACCGTGCCCATGGTGTCGAAACCCGCACGTCCGGCGCGCCCCGCGATCTGATGGAACTCCCGGGCCTTGAGGCGCCGGGTGCGGACACCGTCGAACTTGGTGAGCCCGGTCAGCAGCACAGTGCGAATGGGTACGTTGATCCCCACGCCGAGAGTGTCGGTGCCGCACACCACCTTCAGCAGTCCGTCCTGGGCGAGCCGCTCCACCAGCCGCCGGTATTTGGGCAGCATCCCGGCGTGGTGCACGCCGATACCGTGCCGGATCAGTCGCGACAGTGTCTTTCCGAAACCCGAGGAGAAGCGGAACTCACCCAGGGCCTCGGCGATAGCGTCTTTTTCGGCGCGGCTCGCGAAATTCGCGCTGGTCAGCGCCTGCGCCCGCTCGAGTGCGGCCGCCTGGGTGAAATGGACGACATAGACCGGCGCCTGATGAGTGGTCACCAATTCCGTGAGGGTTTCGGTGATCGGCGTCCGCGCGTAGGAGAAACTCAGTGGCACCGGACGTTCGGTGCCGGCCACCACCGCGGCACCGCGACCGGTACGCCGTTCGAGATCGGCGGCGAAGAAATCCACCTCACCGAGGGTCGCCGACATGAGCAGGAACTGCACGCGGGGCAGTTCCAGTAGGGGAACCTGCCAGGCCCAGCCGCGCTCGGGGTCGGCGTAGAAATGGAATTCGTCCATCACCACCTGGCCGATATCGGCGTCCGGTCCCTCGCGTAACGCCAGATTCGCCAGGATCTCGGCGGTAGCGCAAATGATCGGGGCGGTCGGGTTGACCGCCGCATCGCCGGTCACCATGCCGACCCGGTCGGCTCCGAAAACATCGCAGAGCGCGAAGAACTTCTCGCTCACCAGCGCCTTGATCGGGGCGGTGTAGTAAGTGCGCCTGCCGCTGGTCAGTGCGAAGAGATGCGCGCCCACCGCAACCAGGGATTTTCCCGATCCGGTCGGGGTGGCGAGAATGACGTGGGACCCGGCCGCCAATTCCATCAGCGCCTCGTCCTGCGCGGGATACAGGGGCGTGCCCTGCTCGGCTGCCCATATCGCGAACGACTCGTACAATGCGTCGGCGTCGGTCCCCGGTATCTCGAGCAGTTCGGTCAGATCCACCCGGGACACCCTACGGGCTGCTCCGCCGAGATCACCGGCACGGTGGGCGTGTGCCGGTGATCATCGTCGTCAGTTCTGTTCGCCGTCGTCGGTGTAGCCGCCCTGTTCGGCGAGGAAACGTTCGAACTCGGCACCCAGCTCGTCACCGCTGGGCAGTTCGCCCTCGCCGACCAGCAAGCTGGACTGGCGTTCCTGGGCGGTGACGAAGGTGTCGTACTGCCGCTCCAGCGCGGAGACGACCGTCTCGACCTCGGGATTACCGGCGATATGCTCGTTGACCTGCTCGCGGACCCGCGCCGCAGCCTCACCGAGCGCGGCGAGCGGAAATTGCAGCCCGGAGTTCTCGCCGAGATGTTCGAGCAGGGTCTGCGCCGCCTCCGGGTAGGACGTCTGGGCCAGGTAGTGCGGAACGTGGACCGAGAAGCCCAGCGATTCGTGCCCGTGCTGAGCCATCCGATACTCGAGGAGGGTGGAGGCGCTCGCCGGCACCTGCAGCTCGCCCGGCCAGCGCTGGTTGTCCGGGATGAGATCGCGATTCGAGGAATGCGCCGTCACCCCCAGCGGCCGGGTGTGCGGAATGGCCATCGGGATGGCGCTGAGCCCGATACTTCGGCGCACCCCGAGCTGCTCGGCCAGCAGCCGGACCGCCGTGGTGAACTTCTCCCAGCGCAGATCCGGTTCCATACCGGCCAGCAGCAGGAACGGTGTGCCCGCGGTGTCGCGTACCGCCCAGAGGTTCAGCTCGGGTTCGGCGTAGTCGGCGAAATGGTCCGATTTGAAGGTCATCAGCGGTCGCCGCGACCGGTAGTCCAGCAGTTCGTCGACATCGAACGAGGCGACGAGTTCGCTCTCGAGGCTCTCCCGCAGATGGGTCGTGGCCAGCCGGACGGCATGGCCGGCATCCGAGTAACCCTCGAGGCCGTGCACCAGAACCGGCCCCGAGCCGTCGTCGGAGGACAGCTGCGGAGCGGGGAACTCCAGTTCGTACATTCGCGACTCGTAGTCCATCGCGTACTCCTTCCTGCGCGATCCGCCGGCGGGCCGGTCGTGCACCATGCTGCTGGTATCCGCTGCCGCGCCGCGAGCCGCGAATCACACTCCATTGTCCCCCATGACGATGAACGGCCATACGCGGCCGCACATCGGCTCTTTGTGGTGACAACAGCGGCTGCCGCCGGTGAATTCCCGGTCCCGAGCGGCTTCGATGCTGTTCGGGGGTCCGCGCCCGGCGAGCGCAGGGGGAGTTTGGCACAGCGGGCGCGCGAATGTGCCGATTTTCGCCTCGGTGGCTCGGGAAGGACCGGCGTCCGGTGTCCTGGGGCGTGGATCTGTGCACAGGCCGAAGTTATCCACAGACTTGTTCGATTCCGGGTATCCGCCCAGGTCACGGCGGCGAGCTGGGCTAGGGGCCGTCGCATGATCGGTCCATGACTCCCGCAGTGCGCTCCGTCACCCCGCCCTCCGGCCCGCCTTCCTCCGCCGTCACATCTCCGACGTCCGGCCATTCGCCGGCGCTCCGGTCCGGCCGGGCGCGCTCCGGTGCCGGACCGCGTGGCCGCTGCCCGACCGCGCGGGCACTCGCCGGCGATCCGCCGCCGGGGCCGGCCGCCCCGGTACCCACACCGGCCGGTGTCGCGCCGCTCCCGCAGGGCGACGCCCCGCCGGTTGCCGATTCGCTGCTGCGCTGCGCCGAGGGTCCCGCCGGCGAATACGAGTGGCCGGCCCGCCCCGGACCGGCCCGTCTCGACGATCCGGGCGATCTGATCGCGGCGATTCCCGCCATGCTCGGCTTCCACCCGGAACGTTCGCTCGTGCTCGCGGTCCTGTGCGATGTCCCCGGCACGCCGCTCAGCGCGGTGATAGATCTGGTTGTCCGGTTCGATCTGTGGCAGCCGGCGACCGGGCACCCGGCCGACGATGCCATGGTCGCCGCGGCGGCAGCCCGGGTTTGTGCGCGTCCGGGGGTGGCGGGCGTGCTCCTGGTACTCGTCGACGACGGCCTGGAAGATCCGGAAGTATCGGTACCGCAATATATTCCGGTGCTGGAGCACCTCGAGCGCCTGCTCGCCCCGGCCGCTGTGCCGGTGCGGGGCGCGTGGGCGGCGCACACCATCGCCGCAGGAAATCCTTGGTGGAGTCTGACCGATCCGGATCGTTGCGGTCGCATCGCCGACCCGGCCGCCTCCAGGGTGACTTTGAGCCGGGTACTCGACGGCCGGCCCGTCCGGCACAGCCGGGCCGAACTCACGGCGCTGATCACGGCGGACACCGCCCTGTGCGCCGAGGTTTCGGCCGAACTGGGCGCGGCGAAGGACCGGGCCAAAGACCGGTATGCGGCGGCGGCCGGGCGGTCGGATCCGATCGGATTCCTGCGCGGTGAACTCGTCACCGTGCTCTGGTTGATCGTGAGCGCCGAATCCGGTGCGGAACTCGCCGCCCGGGAACTCGCGGACATCGCCGTCGCGCTCCGCGACCGCGAACTCCGTGACTGTATGTTCGCCCTCGCCGCGACACCGCACGCCGCCACGGCCGAACAGCTGTGGGTCCGGCTGACCTGTGCCCTCCGCGGCGCGGACCGCGCCGAAACAGCCACTCTGCTGGGCTATTTCGCCTACGTTCGGGGGGACGGCCCGTTCGCCGGGATCGCTTTGGACGCTGCTCTCGAGGCCGACCCGCAGCACTCCATGGCCACGCTGCTGCACACCGCGCTGGAGGCCGGGATGCGTCCCGAACGCCTCCGCGATCTGGCGCGGTGCGGACGGGACTGCGCTGCCGGCTTCGGTGTCGATCTGGACGCCGAGCAGTGGTGAACTCGCGCCTTCCGGGACTGCTCGCCGGCCGCTGCTGCGGGGGCGATCGGCGATCCTCAGCGAGCGCTGTGCGCGCGCGAGCCGAGGCCCCGCAGGTACTCCCACGCTGTCGATACGATCTCGCCGAGATCGTTGTGCTCCGGTTTCCAGCCGAGTTCGTCGACCGCCCGTCGGCTGGAGGCGATCAGGACAGCCGGATCGCCGGCCCGCCGGGGTGCGTCGACCGCCTCGATCGGGCGGCCGGTGACCCGCTCGCACGCCGAAATCACCTCGCGCACCGAGAACCCGGTGCCGCTACCGAGATTGAAGACGCGATGAGTCCCCGCGGTAGCGGATTCCAGGGCCAGCAGGTGCGCCTGCGCCAGATCCAGAATGTGGATGTAGTCCCGCACCGCCGTCCCGTCCGGAGTGGGCCAATCGGTGCCGAACACCGCGATGGACTCGCGGTGGCCCGCGGCCACCTGCAACACCAGTGGAATCAAATGGGTTTCCACTACCCGGTTCTCACCCAGTCCGCCGTAGGCGCCGGCCACGTTGAAATAGCGCAAACTGGTCGCGGCCACGCCGTGCGCGACCGCGTACGACGTGATCGCGTGGTCGATGGCCAGTTTGGACGCACCATACGGATTGGTGGGCCGGGCGGGGGCATCCTCGGTGATCGGGACCTGCTCCGGTTCGCCGTACACCGCCGCGGTCGAGGAGAAGACGAGCCGGGGAGTACCGGTCTCCCGCATGGCCTCGAGCAGGGTGAGCGTTTTCACCACATTCCCGTGCCAGTACTTTTCCGGCCGCTGCACCGATTCACCGACCAGCGATTGCGCCGCGAAGTGCAGCACGCCGTCGAACCGGCGGGTGCGCAGCAGGTCCGGTGCGGCCTCGGCCACATCTCCCTCGACGAACTCGACACCCGTGGGCACTCCGTCCGCATTGCCCGTCGACAGATCGTCCACGACCACGACCTCATGCCCCTGCTCCCGCAGCACGAGCGCGCAGACCCCACCTACATAACCGGCACCGCCGGTGACCAGAAGTTTCACGGGTCAGACCAGCTTTACCTGGACGGCGTGGGCCAATTCGTCGGGAAGTTCGAAATTCCCGTGCCCCGGAACAGTGATCACCACGGCTCCCGGTTTGCTCTCGACCGTCACGCGGGCATCGGGAACCACGCCCGCTTCGCGCAACCGGCCGATGACCTCCGGATCCGTCTGGATATGCTCGGCCAGCCGGCGTACCACCACGGCATGTGTTTTGCCCTGCGGCAGCTCCGAGAGCCGCTTGAGCGGTTCTTCCAGCAGTGCGGTCGCGCCGATACCGAGTTCGTCCAGGCCGGGGATGGGGTTGCCGTACGGCGAGGTGGTGGGATGGTTGAGCACCTCGACCAGACGTCGCTCGACGTCCTCGCTCATCACATGTTCCCAGCGACAGGCCTCGGCATGAACGTTCTGCCAGTCCAGGCCGATGATATCCACCAGCAGACGCTCGGCCAGCCGATGCTTGCGCATCACGGCGACCGCCATACTGCGGCCCTTGTCGGTCAGTTCCAGGTGCCGGTCACCCGCGACCAGGAGCAGTCCGTCGCGCTCCATCCGTGCCACGGTCTGGCTCACCGTCGGTCCGCTCTGCTCGAGACGCTCGGCGATGCGGGCGCGCAGGGGTACTACGCCCTCCTCCTCGAGGTCGTAGATGGTACGGAGATACATCTCCGTGGTGTCGACCAGATCCTTCACTGTTGCCCCTTCGTCGGCACGAATTCTACCTGCGCACCAGCGACCCCGGTCGGACGGAGCGGGTCGCGTGACGCGATGGGAAAACTGGCGGCGCGCGGTCCGGCGCCGCTGTCGCACATACATGTATTTCTACTGCATGACAACGTCCGATGGGGTTCCGCCCTTCCCGATACGGTTGCGATCATGGCCACTTCAGCACCGGAGGCAGATCAGGGTGACGGCCCGGGCGCGACCGTCGTGTGGACGGACCGGTTCCTGGACTACTCCTGGACCCCCGAACACCCGATGAAACCGGTCCGGTTGCGGTACACCATGGCACTGGCACAGTCGCTCGGTGTGCTGGACGGGATCGAGACGCTGCGGCCGGACCCGGCCGATACCGCCGATCTGCTCCGGGTACACGCCGCGGACTACATCGACGCGGTGCGCCACGCGGTACCGGCGGCGCTACCGGGCGAGGAGCCCGCGGACCTGCCGTACGGGCTCGGTTCGGCCGACAACCCGGTGTTCCCGCGCATGCACGAGGCGTCGTCGGTGATCGTCGGCGGTACCCTGGCCGCCGCGCGGGCGATCGCCGCGGGTACCACCCGCCGGGCGGTGAGTATCGGTGGCGGGATGCACCATGCCATGCCGGGGCGGGCGGCCGGCTTCTGCGTGTACAACGACGTGGCGGTCGCGATCTCCTGGCTGCTCGACCACGGTTTCGACCGGATCGCCTATATCGATGTGGACGTGCACCACGGCGACGGGGTACAACACGCGTTCTACCGGGACCCGCGGGTGCTGACCCTGTCGATCCACCAGCACCCTGCGACGCTGTGGCCGAACACCGGCTGGCCGGAGGAAACCGGTAGCGGGCCCGGCGACGGTACCGCGATCAACCTCCCGCTGTTGCCCGGCACCCGCGATCCGCAGTGGCTTCGTGCCTTCCACGCGGTGGTGCCCGGGGCAGTGGCGGCGTTCCGGCCACAGCTGGTGATCAGCCAGTGCGGGGTGGACACCCACCGCGAGGATCCGCTCGCCGACCTCGAACTCGGCATCGAGGGTCAGCGGGCTGCTTTCGCCGCGATGCGGGATCTGGCCGATCGTTATGCCGAGGGTCGCTGGCTCGCCGTCGGTGGTGGCGGGTACGGCTTGGTGCGGGTGGTTCCGCGAGCCTGGACCCACCTGTTGGCCTTGGCGCTCGACCGCCCGGTGGACCCGGCGACCGCGATACCGCAGGATTGGATCGATCTCGTGCATACCGACAGGCCGCGGATATCGCCGCCCCGAACCATGGGCGATGGTGTGGATATCGCGTTCCAGCGCTGGGACGGGCCGGGGGGGACCGCGGAAACCGGGGACGCCCGGGTGGACCGCGCGCAGCGCGCGGTCGACACCGCCGTTCTCGCCACTCGCCGGGCCAGCTTCGGCCCGCTCGGCCTGGACCCGGAGGACCCGCGTGACTGACCCCGCCGACCGTGTACCCGACGATCCCGCGCCGGCGCCCCAGCACTGGCACGCCGATGTCCTGGCCTCCGACGGTGGTGTGGTGCGGCTGCGCCCGATCACGCCGGACGACGCCGACGAACTGCAGCGTTTCCACACCGCGTTGTCCGAGCGCACTCGCTACCTGCGCTATTTCGGTCCGTATCCGCGGATTTCGCCGAAAGACCTGCACTACACCACGCATGTCGACTATCGCGACCGCGTCGGGCTGGTCATCGTGCTCGGCGAGTCGATCATCGCCGTCGGCCGGTACGAACTGCTCGACCGGGCGGGTGGCCGGGCCGCCGAAGTCGCCTTCGTCGTCGCCGACGGGCACCAGGGCCGCGGTCTCGGTTCGATCCTGCTCGAACATCTGGCGGGGGCGGCGGCGGAGAACGGGATCGAAACCTTCGTCGCCGAGGTGCTGGCCGAGAACACGGTGATGGTCACCGTGTTCCGGGAGGCGGGTTACCAGGTGGAACGCAGCCGGGATGGTTCGGTGCTGCACCTGGAATTCGCGATCGACCCGACCGAGGCGCTGCGGTCGGTCCGTGATGCGCGCGAGCGGGCCTCCGAGGCACGCAGTGTCGGCAATCTGCTCGCGCCGGCGTCGGTGGCGGTGATCGGCGCGACTCCCAGTACCGGGCGGGTCGGCGGGGTGGTGCTGGCCAATCTGCTCGACGGCACATTCCAGGGCGCGGTGTACCCGGTGAACCCCGAACGCCGTTCGGTCCGCGGGGTGCACACGTATCGGACGGTGCGTGATATCCCGGATGAGGTGGATCTCGCGGTGGTGGCGGTACCGGCGGCCGCGATCGACTCGGTGCTCGACGACTGTATGGCCAAGGGGGTCAAGGGTCTGCTGGTGTTGTCGGCCGGGTTCGGTGAAACCGGGGAGCAGGGCCGCGCCGCCGAAGCGGATCTGGTCGCGGCCGCCCGCGGGCACGGGATGCGGGTGGTCGGTCCCAGCGCCCTCGGGATCGCGAACACCGATCCGGCGGTCGGGCTCAACGCGACGCTGGCCACGGTGCTACCCGGCCGCGGGCGGATCGGGTTCTTCTGCCAGTCCGGGCCTTTGGGGGTGGCGATCCTGGCCGAGGCGGCGGCTCGCAACCTGGGCTTGTCCACGTTCGTCTCCGCCGGGAATCGCGCCGATGTGTCCGGTAACGACCTCCTGCAGTACTGGGACACCGATGCCGATACCGATGTGATCCTGCTGTATCTGGAGAGTTTCGGAAATCCGCGCAAGTTCTCCCGGATCGCGCGCCGGGTCGCCCGGAACAAGCCGATCGTCGCCGTCAGTCCGAGCCGGCTTGCCGCGCGGGGGGATTCGGACGGATCGCTGGACCGCGCCATCGTCCGCGACCTGTTCGCCCAGTCCGGTGTCGTTCAGGCGGAATCCATCTCGGAGATGTTCGACTGCGCCGCACTACTCGGCTATCAGCCACTACCGCGGGGTCCGCGCCCCGCGATCGTGGGTAACAGCACGGCCCTCAACTGGCTCACGTCCGATGCCGCGCGCAGCGAGGGGCTCAGCGCGGCGGAACCGGTGGACCTGGGCCCGCAGGCGACTCCCGCGGATTACCTCGCCGCCGTGACCGCCGCGCTGCACAGTGCCGAGACCGACGCGGTGATCGTCATTTTCGCCCCGCCGATTCCACTGCCGCAGACCGGTTACGCGGAAGCGATCCGGGCGGCCGTGGCAGCGGCCCCCGAAGCAAAGCCGGTCTTGACCACGTTCGCCAGTGGGGACGGTATTCCCGATCTGCTCGCCGTGCGCGGGCCGGGAGCGGCGGCGGTCCGTGGTTCCATCCCGTCGTTCCCGGACCCGGCGCGTGCGGTGCGCGCGCTGGCCCGGGTCCAGCGGTACGCCCGCTGGCGGGACCAGCCGGTGGCACACGCTCCGGACGGTGCTGCCCGGCCCGGTGCCGATTCCGGTCGACCCGCCGGTATCGACAGCGAGCGGGCTGTCACGCTGATGGCGGGATGGATGGGCTCCCCGGACGGACGATGGCTGGCCGACGACGAAACCGTGGCCCTGCTGGATTGTTACGGTATCTCCGTCGTGGAGTTCCGGGCGGCGCGCGATATCGAGGCAGCGGTGGCCGCGGCGGAGGAACTCGGGTATCCGGTCGCCGCGAAGGCGACGAACGAGGGGTGGCGGAGCCGGCCCGATATGAGCTGGGTGCGATTGGATCTGTGGCGGCCGGAAGCGGTGCGCCAGGCCTACCGTGACCTGGTCGAGTTGTGTGGGGATCCGCTCCTGCATATTCAGCGGATGGCGCCCAAGGGAGTCGGCTGTGTGCTGCGGGTGCAGGACGATCCCGCGTTCGGGTCGGTGATCGAATTCGGCCTGTCGGGGCCGATTATCGAATTGCTGGGCGACCGCGCCTACCGCGCCTTGCCGTTGTCCGCGGAGGAAGCCGCGGCCCTGATCGATGCGCCGCGGGCGGCGCCGCTGCTCAACGGAACCCCGGCGAGCCCACGGGTCGACAAGGTGGCGCTGATCGACTTGACCCGACGGATTTCGGCGTTGTTCGACGATCTTCCCGAGATGCGCGAGCTGTCCTGCGAGCCGGTGCTGGCCAGCCCGGAATCGGCCGCGATTCTGTACGCCCGGGCCCGGATCGGCCCGCAGCCGAGCCGATTCGACACCGGCCCACGGCGTCTGGGATGACGCCGTACTGCTGCGGTGGCGGCGGGGCCCCGCGCTCGGCGGTCAGGTATCCGGAGCGTCGATCAGCGGCAGATGATGCGGTGCCGTATACACCGATGACCGGCCGAGGTGGCCGGTCATCGTGGTCTCGGTTCTGCTGGATGGTTCAGCTGGCGTAGGCACGCAGCCGGTCGGCACGCTCACCCTTGCGGAGCTTCGACATGACCTCGCGCTCGATCTGCCGGACCCGCTCCCGGGACAGCCCGAACAGCTTGCCGATCTGGTCGAGGGTGCGCGGCTGGCCGTCGTCGAGGCCGAAGCGCAACCGGATGACCTGCTGTTCCCGTTCGTCCAGGGTGTTCAGCACACTGCGGACATCGTGGTGCAGCAGGCCGGCGATCACCGCGCTCTCGGCCGAGGTCGCTTCCGAATCTTCGATGAAATCGCCCAGCGGGGCTTCTTCGTCGTTACCGACCGGCATGTCCAGGCTCACCGGATCGCGGCTGTGGTCGAGCAGATCGGCGATCTTCTCCACCGCGATACCCGATTCCGCGGCCAGTTCCGCGTCGGTGGCTTCCCGGCCGAGCTGCTGATGCAGTTCCCGCTTGATCCGGGCCAGCTTGTTGACCTGTTCCACGAGATGAACCGGGAGCCGGATGGTGCGGCTCTGATCGGCCATACCGCGGGTGATGGCCTGGCGGATCCACCAGGTCGCGTAGGTGGAGAACTTGAAGCCCTTGGCGTAGTCGAACTTCTCCATCGCCCGGATCAAGCCGAGATTGCCCTCCTGGATCAGGTCCAGTAGGGGCATCCCCCGGCCCGTGTACCGCTTGGCGAGCGAGACGACCAGGCGCAGGTTGGCTTCCAGCAGGTGCGACCGTGCCGTTTGGCCCTCGCGGACCACGATCGCCAGATCACGCTTGCGGGTCGCCGACAGTCGCTTGCCGGTCTCCAGCAGGTGCTGGGCATAGAGACCCGCCTCGATGCGCTTGGCCAGTTCCACTTCGTCGGCAGCGGTGAGCAGCGCGGTCCGGCCGATCCCGTTCAGGTACACGCGTACCAGGTCGGCGGCGGGGCTCTGGGCGTCGAGGTCCGTATCACTGGGGCGCACACGAGTGGTGGCGGGGCTTGTCATGACTTGCCTCCTGTCGGTGGTGTCTCACTCCGAACAACGGACCCGACATAGGGAAAGTTCCCTCACCGGGCGCGGATAAACCGCTCTGAACTGCGGTTTCCGCTGTGACGTTCTGAGAAGTTCCTGAGAACGGCACTGGTCGGGAAACGTGGTGCCACTGCCGCGAAGGGAGGTCGGCCTCGGTTTCGGCCCCGGGGCCGCGGTCGGGCTCAGCCGTTCAGACGGGGTGTACCAGTCCGTGCCGCACCAGACCGGTGACCACTCCCAGCGCCGCCGCGGCGAACTCCTGGGTCACCTCGTCGGAACCCTGGGACAGTGCCAGCAGTTCGATCAGTTCGTACAACGGCAGGCCGTCCGGCCGCATTCCCGCCAGCAGGGAGACGGTTGTCTCGTCCACCTCGTGCTGCCACCGGGGCCCGTCGCCCCGGTGGAGCCGGGCGACCCGATGCTCCCAGCCGTCGTCGCCGGGCAGCGAGACGCGTTCCAGCGCGGTCGCCGGATCGACCCGGTACCGGGACTGCCATGCCACGGCCGGATCCGCGACCACCGCACGTAACCAAGCGGACCGTTCGAAATACGCGAGCGCCTCCGCTCCCAGCGGATCGTCGAATCCGTGGGTCAGGTCTTCGGCCAGGACTTCGGTCGGTCCGTCGATCGCGCGCAGGTAGACGAACCCGAAGCCGATACCGGTGACACCCGCGTCGTCCAGGGCCGTGAGCCATTCCTCGGCCCGGTCCTGAGCGGCCGCACTCCGCGGGTCCAGTCCGGCGTCACGCAACCAGGTACCGACGTAGAGCGCGGGATCGGCGATATCGCGCTGGACGACCCACGCATCGATACCGTAGGCGGGCAGCCAGCCCGAGACCCGCTGCCGCCAGTCCGCGTCCTCGGTGTGCACCCAGGCGGCCAGTACCGTCGCCGTCCCGCCGGGCGCGAGCAGGTCCGGGGTGCGGGAGATCACCAGTTCGCTCGCGCCGTCGAGGGCGAGCCCGGAATCGCGGTAGGTGTGCTCGACCCGGGCGGGACCGACGACGAAGGGCGGATTGGCGACCACCTGATCGAACCGGCGTCCCGCGACCGGATCGAACCACGAGCCGGCGACCAGTTCGAGTTCGAGCTCGTTCAGCGCGGCGGTGGCCTCGGCCAGCCACAGCGCCCGCGGATTGACATCCGTGGCGGTCACCGAGCGGGCATACGTCGCGGCGTGGACCGCTTGCACACCGCAGCCGGTGCCGAGGTCCAGTACCGATCCGACCGGGGCGGTGGGCGTCGCCCGGAGCAGCGACAGCGAGGCATGGCCCACACCGAGCACATGGTCCTCGGTCAGCGTGCGGCGGTGCATCGAATCGTCGAGATCGGAAAGGATCCAGCGGGTACCCGCGCCACTGTCCAGCGGGCGCAGATCCAGGGCCGCCCGGACCCGGTGGCCGTCGGTGCTCAGGAGCCCGGCCGCGATCGCGTCGGCCACCGGCACCGGTGCCAGCGCCGCGGCCACCTCGTGTTCGGCGACCGCATCACCGAGCAGCAGCAGCCGGATCAGCGTGCCCAGGTCGCCGGCCGAGCGAGCGATGCGCCGCACCGGGACGGGCTCGCCGCGCCCGAGCGCACTGTGCGCTTCGGCGCCCAGTACCTCGAGCAGGGTGTCGGCGGTGTATCCCACGCGGGTCAGCGCCGTACGCAGGTCCGGGCACAGAGCGGTCAGCGGTGATCGGACGGTCGATCCGTAGGTGGGCACAGCCGTACTCTGCCACTCATGCGTTACGGCCCTGGCAGCCGGACGGAGTTCGTTGTGCTACCCGTCGATCGCGTCGTGGCGGCGTTCCTCCAGCGCGGGACGCGGCCGGTCCCAGCGGCTGGGTTCGTTCTTGTCCCGCGGCGGGCGATCGTTGGCGACGAGCACCGCGATCCACGGCAGTGGGACCGAGGCCACCATGATCAGCAACGCGATCAGGCCGTTCTCGAAGACGGCGTAGGAGATTCCGGCCAGGACCAGCGCCGGGATCCGGAACGCCATGATTATCGTGTACCGGCGCACGCGCGCACGGTGCTGGTCTTCGAAGGACGGTGCCGCCTCGGTGATCAGCGCCGCATGCCTGGCGTCGTCGCCGGGGAAATATCCGGACGAACGGGCGGGACGGGCCGGCCGCGGTGTACCGCTGTGTTCCTGGTCACCGAGTCCGCTCGCACCGGCGTCGATATGCTCCGAGCCGCGCCCGGAGTCTTCGCCGTGCTGCTGCATACCTTCGAGTCTTGCACTCCCGGGACTCGGGCGTAACCCCGGTGGGTCGCCCGCGTGCGTGAGGACATCGCCGCCGTACGGCATCATGGAGTGCGTGAGTACCGATACTCTGGTTCGCCCCGATACGACCACCGACGAGACCACCGGTGACGACACGCCGAAATTCTTCCACTATGTGAAGAAGGACCGGATCGCCGAGAGTGCCGTGATGGGCACCATGGTGGTCGCGCTCTGCGGCGAAGTCTTCCCGGTGACCCGCTCACCGAAGCCCGGTTCGCCGGTCTGCCCGGACTGCAAGAAGGTCTACGAGCAGCTGCGTAAGGGCGACTGAGCGCAGGATCAGCGCGTGGTCAGCGGCGCCGGTGTCCCACCGGTGCCGTCTTCGCGCGTGTGCGTGTGGTGTCCGCGCCGATGCGGCGGGATCCGGTGCGCACCCGGTTCCGCTGGTTCGCGGTCGGCGTCGGCCGAGTCCGGATCGCGGCGTTTGGCCAGCCACGCCTTGAACTGTTCGATCCGGGTGGCTCGCGCGGGCCAGAACTCCTGGACGGCCGCGTTGAACTCGGCGCCGAGGATCACCGCGAAACCGAGGAAGAACGTGAACAGCAGGAAAGCGATCGGGGTGGCCAGCGCGCCGTAGGTGACCCCGGTCCGGGTGATCAGGGTCAGATACCGGCGGAGCACCTCGCTGGCCGCCATGAAGAAGATCCCCGCGAACAGCGCCCCCCAGAACAGCCGGTGGTAGGGCAGGGAACTGTGCAGGGCGAGTTTGTAGAGCGTGGCCAGGCCGACGATGAGCAGGAGCAGTACCGCGGGGTAGTAGAAGGCGTCGATCAGCCGCAGCCCGGGTTCGCGCCAGCCGTCGGGCAGGATCCGGCCGATCAGTACCGGCCCGAGCGCCACCAGTGGCAGGATGAACACCGCGGCGACCAGGAATTGCACGTACAGCAGCAGGGCGAATATGCGCTGCCAGACCGGGTGCCGGGCGTCCTTCTGGTCGTGTGCTTCGACGATCGCGTCGACGAAGGTCGCCATGGCCGACGAGCCCGCCCACAGCGAGAGCACGAAGCCGGCCGAGACGAATGCCGCGCGGCCCTGGCCGAGGACATCGCGGACGGTCGGCTCGATGAGGTCGGTGACCACGCTGGGATTGAAGAGGTCACGGCTGAAGGTCAGGATTTTCGATTCGACGATCTCCACCGTGTCCGGCCCGAACAGGCCGCTCACGTAGCCCAGACCGCCCAGCAGGCCGAACAGCAGGGGGACCAGCGACAGGGTCTGCCAGAAGGCCGCGGCGGCCGATTTGGCGAATATCGAGTCGTTCCAGGATTTCACGGCCACCCGGACGATCAGGCGCCGGGTCTGGACGAGGGCACGGCGCAGCCACGAGGTAGCCGCCGGCGCGGTCCCTGGTTCGTGTCCGTAGCTGTGCATGATCAGTCCAGCATCGCCTACCCGGCCACCCTGTGGTGTGGCGCACGGCGAACGTGTCGGCGGTCGGCAGGTGAATCGCCGGTAACCGGCAGCTCCGCGGTGTGACACCTGTCGCGCCGCCCGTGCCGGTTTGGCGCCATCACGGCGACGGCCGCTAGTGTTTGTCTCCGTGACCGATGCGAGTGGCGCCACTGCGACGGAAGTTCCGGGCGCTTCCCTGCGCGCCTGGCAGCGGCGCGCGCTCACCCGGTATCTGGCCACCAAACCGCGTGATTTCCTCGCGGTCGCGACCCCGGGGGCGGGTAAGACCACCTTCGCGCTGCGGGTGGCGGCCGAACTGCTGGCCGATCGTACGGTCGACCAGATCACCGTGGTCGCCCCGACCGAGCACCTCAAACACCAGTGGGCCGAGTCGGGGGCGCGCGCGGGTATCGCGCTCGACTCGAATTTCTCCAATTCGACCGGTGGTACATCGGGGGATTACCACGGCGTCGTCGTGACGTACGCGCAGGTCGCTGCGCATCCGTTCAAACATCGGGTGCGCACCGAGAACCGGCGCACGCTGGTGATCCTGGACGAGATCCACCACGCCGGTGACGCGAAGAGCTGGGGCGACGCGGTGGCGGAGGCCTTCGGCGATGCCACCCGCCGGCTCTCGCTCACCGGTACCCCGTTCCGTAGCGACGACAGCCAGATCCCGTTCATCACCTACGAACCCGACGAGGCCGGGCTGCCGCGCTCGCGCGCGGATCACTCCTACGGCTACTCGGAGGCGCTGGCCGACGGGGTCGTGCGCCCGGTGGTTTTCCTCGCCTATTCGGGTGAGGCGCACTGGCGCGACAGCGCGGGCGAGGAGTACACGGCCCGTCTCGGTGAACCGCTGAACGCCGAGCAGACGGCCCGGGCCTGGCGCACCGCACTCGACCCCGCGGGCGATTGGATCTATGCCGTCCTGCGCGCCGCGAATATGCGGCTGGCGCAGCTGCGCGAGCGGGGGATGCCCGACGCCGGCGGTCTGGTGATCGCGTCGGATCAGGAACGCGCCCGGTCCTATGCCGAACTGCTGGAACATCTCACGGGTAACAAGCCGGTGCTGGTGCTGTCCGACGACCCCACGTCCTCGGCCCGGATCGGTGAGTTCGCCGCCGGGAATCAGCCGTGGATGGTCGCGGTGCGGATGGTGTCGGAAGGAGTCGACGTCCCGCGCTTGGCCGTCGGGGTATACGCCACCAGCGCCTCCACGCCGCTGTATTTCGCCCAGGCCATCGGCCGGTTCGTGCGTTCCCGGCGTACCGGCGAGACGGCCAGTGTCTTCCTGCCTTCGGTGCCGGTGCTGCTGGACCTGGCCGCGCAGCTCGAGGTCCAGCGCGATCATGTCATCGGTAAACCGCACCGCGAGAAGGACGGTCTCGACGACGAGCTGCTGATCGATGCGAACAAGCAGAAGGATGAACCCGGCGAGGAGGAGAAAGCATTCGTCCCCCTCGCCGCGGACGCCGAATTGGACCAGGTGATCTACGACGGTTCCTCGTTCGGTACGGCAACGTTTTCCGGTAGCGCGGAAGAAGCCGATTACCTGGGCATCCCGGGTCTGCTCGATGCCGAGCAGATGCGGGCGCTGCTGCGGGAACGACAGGCCAAACAGGTCGCGGATCGGTCCCAGCCCGAACCGTCCGTGCCCGCACCAGCACCCGGGCCGGCCGGTAATGCCGCCGCCGAACGAGTGGCGACGGCGGACAAACTCGGAGAGCTGCGCCGTGAACTGAACAGCCTGGTCGCCATGCACCATCACCGCACGGGGAAGCCGCACGGGGTCATCCACGGCGAATTGCGCCGTCAGTGCGGGGGCCCGCCGACGGCCCTGGCCACGGCCGACCAGCTGGGCGAGCGTATCGCCGCGCTGCGCCGTATGTGATCCGGAGCCCGGATAGGTCTTCCGGTGTTCGCCGGTACGCCTAATCCTTCGGTGGGGCCGGCCAGGCGGCCATGGCGCGGTCGATGGCGCTGGTGAGTTCGTCGTGGTGCGCGCCGTCGCGGGCGCGGATGGACAGTCCGTACAGGACCGTGGTGTAGAACGCGGCGAGTTCGCCGGTGTCGGTATCGGCGGGCAGGTCGCCTGCGGCCACGCCGCGATCGAGGCGGGCGCGAATATCCGCCGCGGTTCCACCGCGTTTTTCGACCAGGAAGCTGCGGACGCTCTCCGTCCGGGTGGTGTAGCTGGGACGCTTCGGCGCCGCCGACGATATCGCCGCGGCGGTCGCCTTTCTGGCCGGTGCCGCGGGACGCAGCATCACCGGTTCGTTCGTGACGGTGGACAGCGGAACCAATGCGTGAGCCGGAACCGGTCGCCGTGGTCACCCCGCCGGTGACCGGTGCACGTCACCGACCCGCACGGTTCGGGCGGGTCACCGCCGGGTTCGCTCCGCGCGGGCGCGATCGTGAGCGGTGCGGATGAGTTCGCGAATCGTTGGTGCCGTGCGGGGTCCCGGGTCGACCACGGCCAGCCATCCCGCGGTCCCGTACACGGGGTGGGCGATCAGGGTATCGGCCACGCTCGGGTCGTAGTCGATCGAATTCGCGTCCCGCGGAGCGCGGCCGGTCCGCGCCCGGAAAACCTCCGCGCCGACACCGATGTTCAGCCGGAAGGTTCCCGGCCGGTTCAAGCGCGACCTCTCGTCGCCGGGGTAGTCCTTGGTGACGATGGTCGCGAACGGCTGGGTCCGCGCCGGGATCCGGCCGTCGGGGGCGTAGTAGAAGAACGTATCGCCCCAGGCGAGTTCGGGCGATCCGTCGCCGGGGCCCGGTCGCAGCGTGAGTACCCCGTCGAATGCGGCGATATATCCGATGATCTCGTCGATGGTCATGAGTTCCAGCGTTACATTGATGTGCTTGTGGAGACTTCCGGCCAGATATCGACAGGTGATGGCGTGAAAAGCCGCAACTCGGCGGGTTTGCGCACCGCGGAGCTGGCGCGCCGCACCGGGTATTCCGTTCAGCAGTTGCGCAACCTGGAGCGCGACGGTGTGCTGCCCGCCGCGCCCCGGACACCGGCCGGGTACCGGACCTACGGCGAGTCCCACGTGTGGTCTGCGCGCGCGTACCGCGAGTTCGCGGCCGGTACCGACCCAGCTACGGCGAAGACGATCCTGCGCGCGGCGCATTCGGGGGATATCAGCCGGCTGTTCGCGCTGCTGGACTCCGCGCATGCCCGGCTGGATCGCGAACGCCGTGACCTCGATGCGGCCCGTGCGGCGGCCCGGGCCATCGCCGACGAACCGCTCGGCGATATCGGCCCGGGCGACGCGATGAGCATTTCCGAGCTCTCACGGGCGCTCGGCGTCCGCGCGTCGACCCTGCGGCACTGGGATGCTGCCGGGCTGGTCGTCCCGCATCGCCGTACCGGCCGGGAAGCCCGCCGCTACACCCCGGACGATGTACGGGCCGCCCGACTCGTCCACCAGCTCCGGCTGGCGGGCTACGGTATCGAACCGCTACGTCAGCTGGTTCCACAGCTGCGCGGATGGCGCCGGTGGGACGATCTGGCAGCCGCGCTGACGGCCCGCGCCACCCGGATAGACGCCCGCTCCGGATCTCTGCTGGGCGGTACTGCCGCGCTGAACACCCTGCTCGGACTGCAGCAAGCCCGATGAGCGCATCACCACCGGCGAGGCCGCGGTACACCACCGAGAGCAACCACCATCATCACCCGCCCCGGCGCCTCAGCGGAGAGGTGCACACGGAGTGAGCACCGGCGACGCCCGAGGAGGACGGCGATCCCGCGGTCGGGCACCACTGCGAACCGGCGGCCGGTCAGCTGCGAACCACCGGACTTTCCGGGGTGCCGGAGACGGTGTCCGATCACCCACACGAGTCACCGGACGCTGTCATGCCTCGAAGAACTGTGCGGGATCCACCGTGTTGAGCGCTATCCAGCGGGGGCTCTCGGTCGGTGGTGCGGAATCGTCCGGGGCCGGGTCCCGGCCGTAGCCCTGGAGGTCCAGGCCGAACCGGGGGTTCTCGTCCACCTGGCGGGCGAGCTCGTAGAAGGTGGCCAGTACGTGGACACATCGTGCGGTGCGGGCGGTGCACGAGCAATCGATCGCCGCCGGTTCGGGCGCTACCGAGACGCCGGCGTCCATCGCGGCGGAGTACATATCGTCGGTCGGCATTGTCGGCTCGGTGCCGACGATTGTCGCCAGGGCGGTGACCGCCGGCCGGGAGAGTGGCGCTAGTTCGATATGGGTGATCGAGGCCTGACCCCCGCGGTGGATATGCGACCGCACGATCCGGCCCTCGGTCTCGGTCCGTACACCGTTGTTGCGGGCGATACTGCGGGCGCGAGGGAGCAGCGGATCGGGCCGGGTCTGGCGCAGCGGCTCGGCCAGCCGGACCCAGTCCATACCCCACCGCGTGTATCCGAATTCGTTGTCCGCCATTCAGCTCCCTCGCTTCCGCCGCAGCACTTCCAGCAGCCGGTCGTCGTCGAGCCGGGCCAGATCGGCGATCCCGGTGCCGGCGCCGAGTTCGGTGAGTGCGGATTTGCGGCGCTGCATATCCGCGATGTGTTCTTCCACGGTGGTCGCCGAGGTGAGTGTGGTGATCGTGACGGTGCGGGTCTGGCCGATGCGGTGCACCCGATCGGAGGCCTGGGCTTCGACCGCGGGATTCCACCACCGGTCGAAATGGATCACATCGGCGGCCCGCGTGAGGGTGAGCCCGGTGCCGGCCGCCCGCAGACTCAGGACCAGCACCGGCGGGCCCGCCGGGGACTGGAATTCGCCGACGATGGCCGCGCGTTCGGTCTGCGAGAGACCGCCGTGGAAGAACGGCACACTGATCGCGAACCGTTCCCTCAGATGCCGCACCAGCAGCTCTCCGGTGCCCCGATATTGGGTGAAGATCAGTGTCGGCGCGGCGTTCTCGAGGTTGCCGGACACGATATCGGTGCACAGATCGAGTTTTCCGGACCGCCCGGCCAGCTCATCGGTATCGCCGTTCACCAGACCGGGGTGGTTGCACACCTGTTTCAACGCGGTGAGCGCTGCCAGGATCCGGGTCTGCCGCTGGGCGCCGGCGCCGAATCCCTCGTCCGCGGCGCGGTCGAGCAGGCTGTCGTACAGCCGCTCCTGCTCCGGTGTGAGATCGCAGAGCAGATCCGCGTGGATCTTGGCCGGTAGCGATGCCGCGACCTGGTCCTTGCGGCGCGCCAGCAGCACCGGCTCGACCGCGTCCCGCAGCCGGGCGGCCGCGGTGGCCGAACCTTCCTCGATGGGTTTGACGAAGCGCCGCCGGAACTGGGTGCGGTGCCCGAAGATACCGGGCGCCACCAGGTGCAGCAGGGCCCATAATTCGTCCAGGTGATTCTCCACCGGGGTGCCGGTGAGCGCGACGATCGCGGCCGCCGGTACCGCCCGGGCCGCCTTGGCGACCTGGGTCCGCGGATTCTTCAGTGCCTGGGCCTCGTCGTAGACGACGGTGGTCCACGCGGTTCCGGTGAGCAGGCTCCCGTGCCGGCGCAGGACGGGATAGCCGGTGACGACCACGGTCCCCGGCGCGGCGTCGAGGTTCCCGCCTCGCCAGGCCACCGCCTGCAGGCCGGGTGCGAAACGAGCGATCTCGTGCACCCAGTTGCCCACCAGCGATGTAGGGCACACCACCAGCTGGGCTCCGTGCCCGGCCCGGCCGGTCAGCAGGCCGATGGTCTGCAGCGTTTTGCCCAGACCCATCTCGTCCGCGAGGATCGCGCCGCCGTGGCGCGCGACGGTTTCCCGCAGCCAGCCGATACCCCGAGCCTGGTAGGGGCGCAGTCCTGCCTGCAGGGCAGTGCGGAGTTCCGCGGCTACTCCGGTGGTGTCCCGGAGGACCGACAGGGCGTGCTCACGGTCCACGAGGGCGGTTCCCTGGGCGTTGGGTACTGCGTGACCGGCGACCGGCATCCGGGCGGGTTCGCCGGCGAGGGTCGCCCGCCAGGCGCGCGTGGATGGTCCGGGTCGTTCCACCGGCACGGCGGCGAACCCCTCGGGGTCGACCAATGCGCAGCGGACCGGTGTCACCTGCAGGGTGGCGCTGCCGGCGCGAGCCTGAGCCAGGGTGCCGCCGGGCACGACCAGCGGCAGGGTCGCAGTGTCGCCGATTCCCTGTGGGGCCGGGCCGGGTTCGGACCCGGTCCAGGTCCACAGCGCGAACATGTGCCGGTCGGGGAGATAGGTGGTCTCGGTGGTCGGCAGGGTGCACCCCCAAAATCATCGTATTGCGTACGGAGTAATATTCGAACGCGTACGGTACCGGATTTGTTCCGCAGTGCCCGGACAGGCCCGCATCGGGGCCGCGCCGGTGGAAGGAGATCGATGGACAGCAACCCTTGCGATCGACGGCCTTCCGATGCGGGCATCCCGCGGGCGGGCCGGGCGGACGGCGCGGGCCTTCCTGTGCGGCACCCCACGTTCCGTCGCGTCCGTACGCACCGGGGGCTGTGGTGAGCCGGGATGCCGATCCGGCGCGGACACTGCTGGAATTGCTCTGGCGGCACGAACTGCCACCCCGCAAGGGTGGGCGGGGACCGCGGCAGACCGTGAGCGTGGACGATGTCGTCACGGCCGCGGTGGGATTGGCGGACCGGGAAGGCTACGACAAGGTGTCTATCCGGGCGGTCGCCGCGGAGCTGGGTCTACGGCCCATGAGCCTGTACACCTATGTGCCCAGCAAGGACGCACTCACGGTCCTGATGGTCGACGCCGTCGCCGCCGCGGACACGCCCATCCCTGCGGACTTGCCGGTCCGCGACCGCCTGATCGTCGTCGCCCGGCAGATCCGGGATGAATTCCTGGCGCATCCCTGGCTTTTCGAGGTCCCGTCGTGGCGGATGGTGCTGGGTCCGGGCCGGATGCGCCGCTACGAGCGGCAATTGGCCGCCGTAGCCGATGCGGGACTCGACGATCCCGAAATGGACCGGGTGATCGCGGTGCTGACCCAATTCGCCACCGGCAACGCCCGTACCGCGCTCGCCGCGGTGCGCAGCACCCGGGAACAATCGGATGCCGAGTGGTGGGAGGCGTACGGGCCGGTGCTGAGCGAGGTGATGCCGGCCGTCGACTATCCGCTGTCCACCCGGGTGGGTGCCGCTGTCGGTGAGCTGTATCAGGCCCCGGGCGACCCGGAGGGAGACTTCGACTACGGCCTCGAGCGCTTGATCGACGCGATCCTGCCCGGATAACCCGTGGCGGGCGACCGGAGGGTCGCCCGCCACGGAAAAGCGGTCTTCAGTTGTTCGATGCTGTTGTGTCGGACGCGAGGACGGTCAGAGAGCGGGAGCGGATTCCGTGTCGATCACGGCTTCCAGTTCGCGCAGTCGTTCCATATGTTCGTTCGCGTGATGCTGGCAGAAGAGCAACTCGCCACCTGCGGGCAGAACGGCACGCACACGGGCAGCCGCCCCGCAGCGATCGCAGCGATCAACCGCGGTCAGTGGGGTGCTTGTCAGGGTTCCTGGCATGACTCCTCCGTCCTGGCTTCCGGCACAAAGACCGTTCACCTGGTGTGAGGCCCGTGGTCACTCCGCGGGCTCGCTTCCGCTACTTCCCAGCAGTGGTATGACTACTCTGTCAGACGTTCGGGGCTTCGGGTTTGTTCCCTGTGGCGAACCACTGTGTTTTCCCTAACACGACCAGCGGTTTCCGCCTGTGGCGAACACCGCGGGCCGGGCATGGAAAACCGGGAGAGGCCGCTGCTCCGGACGACTGTCGAGTTGTGTATCGGAGGTTACCCGTGCCCAGTGACACTCACACCCTTGTTCACCTCTGTACTCCCGCTGAGTGGGCCACCGCGCGCGAAGCCGGTGCCCACCGGCCGCTCTCGCTGGAGACGGAGGGGTTCGTGCATCTGTCGGCACCGGACCAGGTGCACCTTCCGGCCAACCGCTTGTTCGCCGGCCGCGCCGATATGCTGCTGCTCCGGCTGGACCCGGAGCGGCTGGCTGCCCCGGTGCGCTGGGAGCCCGGTGTGCCCGGAGACGATCCCGCGCTGCGTTTCCCGCACCTGTACGGCCCGCTGCCGGTATCGGCGGTGATCAGGGTGGAAGAGTATCGGCCGGGCCCGGACGGGCTGTACGCGGCGTTGACCGGTTGAGCGGCGGTTTTCCGGGACCGTGCGGATTCACCGTTCCGCGCTCAGTTCCCGGGCGAGGATCGCCGCCTGGACCCGGGAGCGCATCCCCAGTTTGGTCAGCACCCGGGACACGTGTGTTTTCACCGTCGTTTCCCCGATGAACAGCCGGGCGGCGATCTGCGCATTGGACAAGCCGGCGCCCAGGCAGTCCAGCACCTCGCGTTCGCGGCCGGTGAGATCGGCCAGTCCCGCCGGCGGCTGCGGTCGCGCGGTGGCCGCGCCCGCGAAGGCATCGATCACCGTGCGCGTGATCTCCGGCGCGAGTACGCCGTCGCCGGCGGCCACCCGCCGGACCGCCTCGATCAGGTCCGGGCCGGACGCGGATTTCAGGACGAAACCGCCGGCTCCCGCCCGGAGGCTCTCGAACACGTATTCGTCCAGGTCGAAGGTGGTCAGGACAAGCACCCGGGCGAGGTCGCCGGCGGTGATCCGGGCGGTCGCGGTGATGCCGTCCACGCCCGGCATCCGCACGTCCATCACCACCACATCCGGGCGCAGCGCACGTGCCTGGGCCAGGGCCACCTCGCCGTCCGCGGCCTCGCCCACCACCTCGATATCGTCGGCTGTGTCGAGAATCATGCGCAGGCCCACCCGGATGGCGGCGTGATCATCGGCGATGAGGACCCGGATCGTCATCCCGGTTTCCCTACCGGCTCCGCGACCGCGGTGAGTGGCAGCCGGGCCCGCACCCACCAGCTCCCCGATTCGGGTCCGGCACGGAAGGTGCCGCCCAGTGCCGCCGCCCGTTCGCGCATATTGGTCATTCCGCGGCGCACCGTGGCCCTGGCAGCGTCCGGGCGGATCGCCGGGCCGGCGAGCGGGTTGCGCACCGCCAGGACGAGCGCGGTGGCCTCGGTGTGCACGTCGATATCGATCTCCTGTCCCGGTGCGTGTTTCATCGCATTGGTCACGGCCTCCTGGATGATCCGGTAGGCCGCCTGATCGACCGCGCCGGCCGGCACGAGGGTGCCGAGCTGCTGTCGCACCCGCACCCGCATTCCCGCCTGCCGGGCCGCGGCCACCAGCTGGGACAACTGCGCGAGCCGGCCCGGCGCGGTGATTTCCGGCGCATCGTCGTCCCGGCGCAGCAACCCGATCATGGTCCGCATCTCCCGCAGCCCTTCGACGCTGTTGCTGCGGATGGCGGCGAGGATCCCGGCCAGCCGCCGGTCGGGGTCGGACCCGTCGAGTCCGGCGATGGCCGCCTCGGACTGCAGCGCGATCGCCGAGAGATGACCGGCGATCACATCGTGCAGATCGCGGGCCATGGCCTTCCGTTCGTCGGCCACTGCGGCCCGGCGGTCCAGTTCCGCCACCAGGGTCAGAGCGCGGCCGCGGGCGCGCTCGGCCTCGGCGGCGTCCTTGTGGGCGCGTACCGTCAGCCCCCACCACAGCGACGTGCCCACGAAAGCCGCTGCCAGGACCAGCGCCAGCACCATATAGCGCCAGTTCTCCGTGATCGCCAGCACCACTCCGGCGGCCGTGGCCGACAGCGCCAGCCATGCGACCACCGCGCCCTGCATCTGGCGGTAGGTGCCGTACACGACCGCCGCGTAGATCAAATCGGTGTAGACGAGCCAGACCGGCAGCGTCGGCCCGAGCATCAGATCGAACGCCAGCGGAATCAGCCCCACCACCATCGCGGTGATCGGTGCCCGGCGCCGCACCAGCAGTACCGCGCACACCAGCGCGAGAATCGCGAAGCGCGGGGCCAACGGTGTGGACGGCCCATCGGCGGAGACGAACAGCATATGGAAGCCGGCCAGATACAGCAGGGCCCCGAATACGAACCACCCGATCGCGATGACGATGTCTTTTGCCGTCGCCGATAACGCCGACCATCGTTGCATCTCTTCATCACAGCACACGGCGCGGCGCGTGGCGTCCATCGAAATAACGATCCGCAGTCGTACCGAACACACCCCCGCATCGCTCGGGTCTGGACCGGAGGGGGAGCCGGGTCCGGGTACGCCACGGCCCCTGAGCATCGCGGGAACCGGTGGTTCCGTACGTGTTCAGGGGCCGTGGCGTACCGGGCCGTGTGCGACGCTCAGTCGAGGTAGTCGCGCAGGACCTGCGAGCGGCTGGGGTGCCGCAGTTTGCTCATGGTCTTGGATTCGATCTGCCGGATCCGTTCGCGGGTGACCCCGTACACCTGCCCGATCTCATCGAGGGTCCGCGGCTGGCCGTCGGTGAGACCGAACCGCAGCCGCACCACACCCGCCTCGCGTTCGGACAGGGTTTCCAGCACCGACTGCAGCTGGTCCTGCAGCAGGGTGAAGCTGACCGCGTCCACCGCGACAACAGCCTCGGAATCCTCGATGAAATCACCGAGCTGGCTGTCACCTTCGTCGCCGATGGTCTGATCCAGCGAAATGGGCTCCCGGGCGTACTGCTGGATCTCCAGCACCTTCTCCGGGGTGATATCCATTTCCTTGGCCAGTTCCTCCGGCGTGGGCTCACGGCCCAGATCCTGGAGCAGCTCGCGCTGGATACGGCCCAGCTTGTTGATCACCTCGACCATATGCACCGGGATACGGATGGTGCGGGCCTGGTCGGCCATGGCGCGGGTGATGGCCTGCCGGATCCACCAGGTGGCGTACGTGGAGAACTTGTAGCCCTTGGTGTAGTCGAACTTCTCCACCGCGCGGATCAGGCCGAGGTTGCCCTCCTGGATCAGGTCCAGGAACGCCATCCCGCGGCCGGTGTAGCGTTTGGCCAGCGATACCACCAGGCGCAGGTTCGCCTCGAGCAGGTGGTTCTTGGCGCGGTTGCCGTCGCGGATGATCCAGTTGAAATCGCGGCGGATGGTCACCGGCGGCTTTTCCCCGGCCTCGGTGAACTCGCGCATCTTCTCGGCCGCGTAGAGGCCGGCCTCGATCCGTTTGGCGAGTTCGACCTCCTCTTCGGCGTTGAGCAGCGCGACCTTACCGATCTGCTTGAGGTAGGCCCGCACCGAATCCGCGGAGGCGGTGAGTTCGGCGTCCTTGCGGGCCTGGCGTAGCGCCTCGGACTCTTCTTCGTCCCAGACGAAATCACCGGAGGCCTTGTCCGCGGCGGTCGGCTCGGAGGTCCCGTCCGCCTCGCTCTCGGGTTCCTCCTCGGCGACCTCCGCGACCAGCTCGTCGCCCTCGTCGGTGAGATCGTCCTCGGAGACCTCGAGGTCTCCGAGATCCGCCACATCGAGCGAGTCGTCGTCCGGCTGTTCCTCGCCCGGGCCGGGGGCGCCCGCGCTGCCGGCCTTCTTGGCAGGAGCCTTCTTGGCCGCGCCTTTCTTGGCGGCGGCCTTTTTCGCAGGGGCCTTTTTCGCTACGGCTTTCTTGGCCGGGGCCTTTTTGGCCACGGCCTTACGGGCCGGGCGTGCCGCGGGAACTTCCGTGGCCTCGGCGTCGGCCGATTCGGCTGTCTGACGGGTATTCGTGGCTACCACGTACGCCCTTTCGTGACGGTCTCGTGCGGCGTCACGCCAGAGTAGTATTCCGGCGGAGCGGTCTGTCGGGTTTACCGGCTAAATCGCCGGTCGGGTGTCCGGCTCACCGCCGGGTCCTTCCATTGTAACGATCGACCAGTGTGCCCTTGCCCGTGCGGCGGACATCTTCAGGGGGTGATTCCGGCATCGACAGCCATGGCGGCGCCCACGATACCCGCTGTGTTGCGCAGGTCCGCGGGGACCACCCGGGTGCGGTTGGTGAGCAGCGGAATCCACTGGTCGGCATCGCGGCTGATCCCGCCGCCGGCGACGAACACCGTCGGCCAGAACAGGTCTTCCAGCCCGCGTAACACCGTACTGACCCGGGTCGCCCACTCGGGGTAACTCAGGTCTTCCCGTTCTTTGACCGATGCCGCCGCGCGGTGTTCGGTCTCCATTCCGCCGACCTCCAGATGCCCGAGCTCGGTGTTCGGTACCAGACTGCCGTTGTTCAGCAGGGCCGAGCCGATGCCGGTGCCGAAGGTCAGGAGCAGTACCAGGCCGTCGATATCGCGGGCCGCGCCGAAGGAATCCTCGGCGAGTCCCGCGGCGTCGGCATCGTTGAGCACGGTGACCTCGCGGCCGTCGAGCGCGTCGGAGAACAGGGATCTGGCATCGGTGCCGATCCAGGATTTGTCCACATTGGCGGCGGTATGGGCGACGCCGTCGAGCACGACGCAGGGCAGCGTCAGCCCTACCGGGCCGTCCCAATCCGCCTTGGCCACCAACTGTGCGACGGCCCCCGCGACCGCGTCCGGTGTCGACGGATGCGGTGTGGCGATCTTGATGCGTTCGTGCCGGAGTTCCCCGGTCTCGAGGTCGACCGCGGCGCCTTTGACGCCGCTACCGCCGATATCGATCCCGAACGCGTGCCGTCGAGACATGCGGGTTCCCTCGTTCCCTGTGCTGGATGATGTCGTCCTGCAGCGCACCTGCCCCGGCGCGCCGGCCGGGCCACGCGAGAACCTCGCGGAGGCGCTGGTCCGCCACCCGGCCTCGCGATACCGCCCCCGGGCCCACGCGGGCCGGTGTGGTGTGCACGACAAGACTAATGTGCGCGCCCGGATGCCCGGACCGCAGGATCTGTGCTGCGATGGTAGGCGTGCAGGAATCGATGTGGTCCCTTACCGCTGCCGCCGAACCCGCTCCCGCCGACGCGGCACTGTTGCGCCGGATCTCGACCCACCTGGCCGGTATCGCCGCCGCCCATGTCCGCGCTCGTCGCCCGGAAGTCTTCGGACCCGGCGGCGTGTCCGATGCCGCGGTCCGCACGAAGAGCACCGTGACCGATCCGGTGACCGTCGTCGATACCGAGACCGAACAGTTGATCCGCGACGAACTGGCACGGGTGCGCCCCGCGGACCACATCCTCGGTGAAGAGGGCGGCGGCGATCTCGCCGCGGCCGGCGCCGACGACGTGGTCTGGGTGGTCGATCCGATCGACGGCACGGTGAACTTCCTCTACGGCATACCCGCCTACGCGGTCTCGGTGGCCGCGGTCCGCGGTGGCCGGCCGGTCGCCGGTGCGGTGGCCGATGTCGCCGCCTCGACGCTGTATGCGGCCGGGGCCGGGCTCGGAGCCAGCCGGATCGGGATGGACGGGACCGATATCCCGCTGCGCTGCAATCCGGTGCGGTCGGCCCGGCTGGCGCTGGTCGCGACCGGATTCGGCTATGCGGTACCACGCCGTACCCGGCAGGCGGCGTATGTCGCCGAGCTGCTACCGCACGTCCGCGATATCCGCCGCATCGGCGCGGCCGCCCTGGATCTGTGCATGGTGGCCGAGGGGCGGGTCGACGCGCACTACGAGCACGGGCTCAATCCGTGGGACTGGGCGGCCGGCGCGCTGATCGCCGCGGAGGCCGGGGCGATGCTCCGGCTGCCCCCGATGGCGACCACCGGCGCCGCCGGGGAGCTGGTGGTGGCTGCCGCGCCGGGAATCGGCGACGAATTGTTCGCGTTACTGGACCGGCTCGGGGTTTCGGCGGCGATCCCGGAATCCTGACCGCGGTCGCGCTCAGCAGCGGGTTGTGCGGGCGGCCTCGAGCATCTCCGGGTCGATATCCGGGCTCTCCCCGCTCACCGGGTTCTTCAGCGAGCGCAGAACCTCCTCGGCGTCGTTGTTCGGTTGCAGTTCCCCGCCGAACAGCGACCCCAGGACCAGGTCGACGGTGTTGTCGGTCCGCTTGTCCTCGATGAGTTCGGCGCACGGCGCGGCGAGCTGGACGGCGGCCGCGACCGCCCGCCCCGTCTCCCCGAACCGGATCTGCCCGCTGCATTCGAGATCGCCGTTGGCATATATCGGATCGTTACCGTACGGATCGCCGGGCACACTGCCGAAGCCGAGATCACCGAGCTGCGCGGCCACATGGGCGGCCTGCCCGCGCTGACCGTTGGCGTTGAGGACGCGCACCTGGGTATCCGCCATCGGTGCGGGTTCCACCTCCGCCAGCACGCTCGCGCTCAGCCGCTGCCCGGGCAACGGCTGAGGGGCGGCCTTGGGGTCGGTCGCCGGGCTCGGGGAATTGCAGGCCATCGCCGTGTGATCGTCATCGTTGGTGGTCAGCGCCTTGATCCACAGGACCGAGCAGACCAGGGTCAGCACAACGACCAGGATCAGCCAGGGGCGCATCCGCCGACGCTGGAATGGACGGCCTTTGGCATCCGTCGAACTGCCTTCGGTGATCAGTGAAACCACGTCGACACTGTACGTACCCCTGCCCGTGGTCCGCGCATTACCCGGTCCGCTCCGGGCGGGTTGACCCGGCGCTTCCCGCAGCGCCGTGACCCGGCGTATCGATTGCCCGGCGGTTTCGACACGGCTGGGTTTCGATTGCGACATTTTCCACAGGGTCCGCTATTGTCTGCCCGCCCAGACCGAAACATCGGTGAGTAAATCGGCGTGCGGTCGCGGGAACAAGCAGGGCAACTCATGCGTTGTCCGGACGCTATCGGCGGTGTGTCCACAGATTCACGCTGATAGGAGACCGGTGCGCATGTGAAGTGCACCACCGGCGGGCGGCTGCCGCGGTCGAAACCGATGGCGTGCGCCGATCCGGATATACGGAGTAAGGACGAGGGGAAGAGACATGGCAACCGACTATGACGCGCCGAGGCGTACGGAATCCGACGATGTGTCGGAGGATTCGCTCGAGGAGCTGAAAGCGCGCCGCAACGAGGCCCAGTCCGCCGTCGTGGATGTCGACGAATCCGATACCGCGGAGTCGTTCGAACTCCCCGGCGCGGACCTGTCCGAGGAAGTGCTGACGGTTCGGGTGGTCCCGAAACAGGCCGACGAGTTCACCTGCGCGAGCTGTTTCCTGGTGCATCACCGCAGCCGGCTGGCCAGTGAGGCCGGCGGCCGCATGATCTGCATGGACTGCGCGGCCTGAGGCCGGCTCGGGGTCATTCCGCGCTCGGGACTCCGAGCGCGGCCAGGACCTCTTCGGGCCGGCGTGTGCTGATCAGCCAGTACGGCGTCGGATCGTCGGGATCGTCGAGCACCAGCAGCACCATGGTGCCGATCCACGGGCGATGCTGGACATAGGCGGCCGGATCGAGCTGCCGGCCCAGTGCCGCGCTCTTGGCGCTGCGCGGTACCACCGTCGCACGGGCGACGAACGAGACAGGCAGATGCGCCCGGTCGACGCGCAGTTCCGGAGTGCCACCGGCATCCGGGGCGACCTCGATCCGGTGCCGGCTCGTCCAGAACAGCACCCAGACGGGGATCGGCAGCAGCAGCACATACGGCAGCCAGGCCCGCAGGCCCGGCGCTCCCATATGCACCTCGGCGGCGAGCAGGACGGCGAGTGCGAGGCCCACCGGCCACCACCACAGCGGTACCCAGAGGCGCTCGTGGTGGACCTTCGGCGCCGGCGGTGTGCGGTGGCCGGATTCGGTGGGTCGGGGCTGGTCGGACACGACTCAACACTAAGCGACAAGCGCGCCGCGCCTGCGCGTAGGCTGGTCGGACGTGAACGCACTCTCACCGATACCACTGCTCCGGCTGGACCCGGGGATCCCCATGCCCAGTCGCGCCCACGAAGGTGACGCGGGCGTGGATCTGTGCACTGCCGAGGATGTCGTCCTGGAGCCGGGAGAGCGGGTACTGGTCGGTACCGGTATCGCGATCGCGCTACCGGTGGGCACCGTCGGGCTCATCCATCCACGGTCCGGGCTGGCGGCCAAGGCCGGCCTGTCCGTGGTCAATACGCCGGGCACGATCGACGCCGGGTATCGGGGCGAGATCAAGGTGTGCCTGATCAACCACGATCCGCGCACACCCATCGAATTACGCCGCGGCGACCGGATCGCGCAGTTGCTGGTGCAACGCGTGGAGCTGGTCGATTTCGTGGCCGTGGACCGGCTCGACGACTCCGCGCGGGGCGCGGGCGGGTACGGGTCCAGCGGGGGGCATGCGAGTTTGACGCCGGGCGGTACGGAAACCGCGCACGGCAAGGAGGCCTGAGACATGTTCGGACGACGGAAATCGGGCGGACGCAGATCCGACGAGGAACGGCACGACACCGGTGAATACAGGACCGGGGAGTACCAGGACACCTACGACGAGTACGACGCCGGCGGATATCACCGTGCCGGCGACGAGCAGTACCGGGACGACTACGACGACAGCTATGACGACGGTTACGGCGGCGCGGCCTACAGCGACGCCTACGACGCGGCGATCGACGATCCCGACACCGAACCGCATCGCCGGGGTCCCTACGACTACGAAGACGTCGCCGAGGTACTGGAGAACTTCACCGATACGCGGCTCGACCTCGGTTCGGTGATCCTTCCGGTGCCGCCCGGCGGTCAGTTGCAGGTCGAGATGACCCCGCAGGGCACCCCGCAGGCCGTGCATCTGGCCACCGAGCACGGGCGGATCACGGTCGCGGCGTACGCCGCTCCGAAAACCAAGGGCCAGTGGCGCACGGTGGCCGCCGACCTCGCCGAATCGCTGCGCAAGGACGGCGCCCGGGTCTCGGTCGAGAAAGGGCCGTGGGGCCGGGAACTCGTCGCCGCCACCGAGGGCGCGGACCTCCGGTTCATCGGCGTGGACGGGTACCGGTGGATGATCCGCCTGGTGGCGGCCGGTCCGGCGGGTTCGACTGCGGTCGGCAGCCCGCTGGTGGTCGCGGCGCGTACGGTCCTCAGCGAAACGATCATCCGTCGCGGAACCGACGCCCTGCCTGTGCGGGAGCCGCTCCCGGTGGTGCTCCCGCAGCAACTCGCCGAGCAGCTCACCGCGGCACACCAGCAGCAGCAACAGCAGGCGCAGCAGGCGCAGCAGGGCGCGACGGCGCAGAGCGTGCCCCGCCCGGCGCCGACCGGTTCGGTACTGCCGCCGCAGCAGCCACAGCCGCGGCGGGGCGCCGAGGGCTCGGCAATGCAGCAGCTGGGTCGCGGCTGAGGATCCGCCCGGGTCTCCCTGTTCTCGCGGGGACGGGAACGGGGAGGGTCAGCGCGCGTACCGGAGGCCGAGCCGGCCCAGGACCGCGGGATCGGCGCCCAGCTGGTCCAGCGTTATCTCGGTGATCACGGACCGGGCGGCGCGGTGTGCCCATTCCCGGCCCACCGTCACCGGATGGACCGGATCGTCCGCGGCGGCGACGACCGCCAGTGGTGCCGCCAGCCCGTCCAGCAGCGACGCATCCGGCCATTTGTACTGCGCCGCTTCCTCCAGTGCCGCCGGCAATCCGGGCCACTGTGCGCGCCATGAGCGGGTGAGTGCGTCGGCGAGCCAGCGCGGGCTGCTCTCGCGCATCCGGGCGACGACGGGTTCCAAACCGTGCGCGCGCAGCTGCGCGGCGGTGACGGAGGCGCTCAGTGTGGCCGGGCAGTGTGCCGTATCCGGCCCGGTCCAGGCCGGCAGTGCCGCGATGACGCCGGAGACGTCGGCCGGATCGCGGGAGCTCGCCCATTCGACGGCCACTGCCGCACCCAGCGAGATACCGGCCGCCAGTACCGGTCCGCGGGCGGCGGCGGTATCGAGGGCGGCGCGGTAACCGGCGATCAGCGCGCCCGGCTCGGGATCCACGGCGATGAGCTCGAGTCCGAGCGCGGTACACGCGGGTTCGAAGGCGCGACGGGCGAAATGCGCGTCGGAGCCGGTGCCGGGGAGAGCGACCACGACTTCCGGACGTGGGGAATCGAACACCGGTCCGAGCGTAGCGGTGCTGTCGGTACCCATCTACAGTGGCGGGTACGGCCACAGCCGGGCCGTGGCAGCAATCTCGGATGACGTGCGACCCACGTTGTTCGCGCACAGGAGAGCAAGCGATGTCTTCCTCGGCAGGAAGAAAAGCGGGCGCCAAGTCCGCAACCGGATATTTTCGCAGGCTCGGCCGCAGGTTGACCGAGGATCTCGATCAGCTCGACGCCGAGGAGCTGGCGGAGTCGGCGGACGCTTCGGGCGCCTGCCGGGTCTCGGAGTGCCGACGCGGCGAGGAGGCGACGATGCTGGGCAGATTGCGCAGCGTCGATTCGTGTCCCCAGGCCGCGGGCGCGAATGTGCAGGCGGAATTCTTCGACGGTACCGACGCCATCACTCTGGTGTGGATCGGGCGGCGCCGGATCCCGGGTATCGAGTCGGGCCGGCGCATCATGGTGCGCGGCCGGATCGGTGAACGCGAAGGCCGCAAAGTGATCTACAACCCCTACTACGAACTGCGCGGAAACAGCTGACGCATGCCATCGAGCGACGAGTACGCCACCACGCCGCTGCCGCGGACCGCAACCGTTCCGGAGGAGTCGTCCGCCGGCGACGGGCCGGACGAGGAGCGTGACGAGCCCGGGCAGCAGACCCTGCTGGAACAGCTGGGCGGTTTCGCCGGGCTGATCTACTCGACCCTGCCCGTGCTGATCTTCGTGCCCGCGAACGCGCTGTTCGGGCTCGGCATCGCGATCTGGGCCGCGCTCGGCGTGGCGGGCGCCGTCCTGATCTGGCGGCTGGTGCGGCGCGAACCGATCCAGCCGGCGATCTCCGGGTTCCTGGGCGTGGGCATCTGCGCGTTGATCGCCTGGCGCGTGGGGGAGGCGAAGGGCTTCTTCCTGTTCGGGATCTACACCAGCCTGATCTACGGTGCGGTGTTCCTGCTCTCGATCCTGGTGCGCCGTCCGCTCGTCGGGGTGGTGTGGGGCGTCCTCAACGGCCACGGCGGCGACTGGCGCACCGACCCCCGGGTGGTGCGGCTCTACGATGTGGCCACCGTCGCCTGGGTGCTCGTCTTCGGTGCCCGCTATCTGGTGCAGCACCACCTCTATGCGGCCGACAGCACCGGCTGGCTCGCCGCCGCCCGGATCGGGATGGGCTGGCCGCTCACCGCGCTCGCGCTGGTCGTGACCGTGTGGGCGGTACGCAGGGCCGGGCATCTGCCGGTCAAATCGGCGCGGCACGCCGCCTGATCGCGCGCACAGGGTGGCGGATGACCCACCCTTTGGTGTCTATCCCGACAGCGCCGTTCATCGGACGATCGTTACAGAACACGATCTGCCGAGAGGACTGGCGAATGCGTACCGAGCAGCACACGATCACACGCCCGGAACGGGGGCGCGACAACCCGATCTCGTCGCAGAGCCGCCGGGTCTCCGCCGAACTCGACGTCCTTGTCGCGCCCGCGGCCGCCGGCGACACCCGCGCGGTGACCGATATCCTGCGCCTTGTCCAACCTCTGGTGCAGCGGTACTGCCGGAACCGGCTCGGGAACACCGCCCACCTGCATGTCACGGCCGACGATGTGGCCCAGGAGGTGCTCATGGCCACGGTGCAGGCCATACCCCGCTACCGGGATCAAGGTAAATCCTTCCTGGCCTTCGTCTACGGGATCGCGGCCAACAAGGTGTCCGACGCGTTCCGTGGTGCGCAGGTCCACCCGGCCTATCCCGTGGCGGAGGTACCCGAGGTGGCGTCGACCGCGGCGGGGCCGGAGGAGTGGGCCCTGGCCGCCGAACGCGGGGCCGTGGCGCGCGAGCTCATGGCGCAGTTGAATCCGGTGCACCGCAAGGTTCTGGTGATGCGCATCGTGCTCGGATTGAGTGCGGCCGAGACCGCGGCGGAGCTCGGCACCAGCGCCGGTGTCGTCCGGGTCATGCAGTACCGGGCCCTGAACAAACTGCGGGCGCGGGTGGAACTGCCGCTCGCGGCCTGAGGTGGCCGGCGAACCGGAGATCGAGTGCTGTTTCTGTTGGGCATCGGCGAGGGCCGTGCGATCGGTCCACGTTCTGACGCGGAGGCCGAAGCGCAGGCGAAGGTATCGCACTACCGCCTCCGGGCCTGACTCGCCGAGTGCTGTCGGGTGGTCAGTATTCGGCATCCTGCGAGGGCGTCAGCCCCAGCGCGGGGGTGGTGGGTTCGGCGGTCCCGATCGAGGCCAGCACCGAGCGCAGCTCCTCCTCGGCCTCGGTGGAGGCCACGAACAGGAGTTCGTCGTCACCCTCCAGCGGGTCGTCGGGCTGCGGCACGATGACCCGGCCGCCGCGGAGAATGGTGACCAGGGCGGAATCGCGCGGTAGGCGCAGGCTGCGCACCGGCTTACCGGCCAGCGTCGTATCCGGCGGCAGCGTGAGTTCGACCAGGTTCGCCTGCCCCTGCCGCAAGGTCATCAACCGCACCAGATCGCCCACCGATACCGCTTCTTCGACCAGCGAAGCCAGCAGCCGGGGTGTGGAGACGGCGACATCGACACCCCAGGACTCGTCGAAGAGCCATTCGTTGCGCGGGTCGTTGACCCGGGCCACCACGCGGCGCACACCGAATTCGGTTTTTGCCAGCAGGCTGTGCACCAGGTTCGCTTTATCGTCGCCGGTGGCCGCGATGACGACCTCGTAATCCTGCAGACCCGCGTCCTCGAGCAGTTGCAGCTCGCAGGCGTCGGCGTGAACCCAGATCGCGCGGGGGACCGACTCGCGGTCGATATGGTCGAGTTGCCGTTCGAGCAGCATGACGTCGTGCCCGGAACGGAGGAGTTCGCGCGCTATGGAGCGGCCGACGGCCCCGGCTCCGGCGATGGCCACCTTCATGATCAGTCCTTGTTCACTGGGGGTTTCGCGGCCAGCGCGACCGCCTCGCCGGCCGAACCGGAGGTCGCCGCGACATACACGATGTCGTCGGCCTGGACGACGGTTCTGGCGTCCGGCAGGATGCCCTGGCCGAACCGGATGATGAACGCGACCCGTGCACCGGTGGCGCCTTCCAGATCGAGGACCGTGCGCCCGTACCAGTCCTCGTGCAGGGTCAGCTGGGCGACGGCCACGGTGCCGGTGGGATCACGCCAGGTGGTGGTCCCCGCGTCACCGAGGAGGGTGTGCAGGAAACGGTCGGTGGTCCAGGGCACGGTGGCGATGGTCGGAATCCCGAGGCGCTCGTAGACAGCGGCGCGTTTGGCATCGTAGATCCGGGCCACCACCCGCTCGATACCGAACATCTCACGCGCCACCCGGGCGGAGATGATGTTGGAATTATCGCCGGAGGATACCGCCGCGAACGCCTCCGCTCGTTCGATACCCGCTCGGCACAGCACATCGCGATCGAACCCGACCCCGACCACGCGCTCACCCGGGAAATCCTCGCCCAGCCGCCGGAATGCATCCGGGTTGCGGTCGATCACGGCGACTTCGTGACCTATCCGGACCAGAGCGCGGGCCAGCGATGCCCCCACTCGGCCGCAACCCATGATCACCACGTACACCGTGAACCTCGCTCCTGACTCCGTGTCCCTCTGCAGCATGCCGCTACAGCGTCCCTCTGCAGTGTCTCTCTGCAGTGTCCCTCGACAGCGACAATGAACCGTACTCGTCGGTACGCGCCCTCAGCCACATTCCCCCTGCCGGACCGGGCCAAACCGGTATTCCGGTAATGCCTCGCGGCACACCGCACCGCGGGGGCTTATGCTCCGTCCAGTGTCGAAGTTGACGACCGCCACCAAACGACTGGTGCTGGGGCGGCCATTCCGGAGTGACTCGCTGGGCCACACCCTGCTGCCGAAACGTATCGCGCTGCCGGTGTTCGCCTCGGATGCGATGTCCTCGGTCGCCTATGCGCCCGAGGAGATCTTTCTCGTCCTGTCGGTCTCGGGCCTCGCCGGGTACGCCTACGCCCCCTGGCTCGGGCTGGCGGTGGCTGTAGTGCTGGTCATCGTGGTCACCAGCTACCGCCAGAACGTGCACGCCTACCCGTCCGGCGGCGGCGATTTCGAGGTGGTCTCCACCAATCTCGGCCCCACCGCCGGATTGACGGTGGGCAGCGCACTACTCGTGGACTATGTGCTGACCGTCGCGGTCTCGATAGCGTCGGCCGCGTCCACGATCGGGTCGGCGATCCCGTTCGTCGCCACCCACAAGGTGCTGTTCGCGGTGGCCGCCATCGCGTTGATCACCGCGATGAACCTGCGCGGTGTCCGGGAGTCCGGGCGTCTGTTCGCCCTGCTGTCGTATGCGTTCCTGTTCGGGATGTTCGCCATGCTCGCCTGGGGGCTGATCCGGATCTTCCTGCTGGGCGACGAGGTGCGGGCCGAATCGGCGACGTTCGAACTGCGAGCCGAGGAAGAACATCTGGCGGGACTGGCGCTGGTTTTCCTGCTCGCCCGCGCTTTCTCCTCGGGGTGTGCGGCACTCACCGGTGTCGAGGCGATCAGTAACGGCGTACCGGCCTTCCGTAAACCCAAATCGCGGAATGCCGCGACCACCTTGCTGATGCTCGGCGGAATCTCCATCGTGCTGCTGCTCGGCATGATCGTGCTCGCCCGGCAGGCACATGTCGTCTTCGCCGAAGATCCGGAACACCAACTTGTCGGCGCGCCCGCGGATTACCAGCAGAAAACGCTGGTCGCTCAGATCGCGCATGCCGTGTTCAGCGGTTTCACACCGGGCTTCTACTTCGTGGCTGTGGTGACCGCGGTGATTCTGGTACTGGCCGCCAACACGGCGTTCAACGGGTTCCCGGTCCTCGGCTCGGTCCTCGCCCAGGCCCGGTTCCTGCCACGCCAGCTGCACACCCGCGGCGATCGGCTCGCTTTCAGCAACGGCATCCTGTTCCTCGCGGTGGGTGCGGTCGGGTTCGTGGTGGCTTTCGACGCGGAAGTGACGAAACTCATCCAGCTCTACATCATCGGCGTGTTCGTCTCGTTCACGCTCAGCCAGGCCGGCATGCTCCGGCACTGGACCAGGCTGCTGCGCCGGGAGACCGATCCGGCGGAGCGACGGCGGATGGTCCGATCCCGGGCCATCAACGCGATGGGCTTGGTGGCGACCGGAACCGTGCTGGTGATCGTGCTGGTCACCAAATTCTTCGCCGGGGCCTGGATCGCGATCGTGACCATGGCGGTGATCTTCGTGATCATGAAGATGATCCACCATCACTACGATTCCGTGGCCCGGGAGCTGGACGAACACGAATGGGACGGGGTGCTGCCCAGCCGGTCCCATTCGATCGTGCTGGTGTCCCGGCTGCATCTGCCGACCCGCCGCGCACTGGCCTATGCACGCGCCGGGCGCCCGGACACACTCGAGGCGATCACCGTGAACGTCGACGAGGACGACACCCGCAGACTCGTCCGCGACTGGGAGAACAGCGATATCCCGGTACCGTTGAAGGTTGTGGAATCGCCCTATCGCGAGATCACCAAACCCGTGCTCGACTACGTGAAACGGGTGCGTAAGGACGCGCCGCGCGATGTGGTGACGGTGTTCATCCCCGAATATGTCGTCGGACATTGGTGGGAACAGGTGCTGCACAACCAGAGCGCACTGCGGTTGAAGGGGCGGCTGTTGTTCGAGCCGGGGGTCATGGTGACCAGCGTGCCGTGGCAGCTGAGTTCGTCGACCCGGGCCCGGGGCGGCGGCGAGCATACGGCGCCGGGCGCGGTCCGGCGCGGCTACGGCGACAATGGGTGAGTCGTCCGCCCCGTGGCTCGGCCGGCTGCTCGAGGTACGGCTGGGACCGCCGGGCCACGGGGGTTTCTGCGTTGCCCGGTACGAGGGGCGGGTGGTTTTCGTGCGGCACGGTCTGCCGGGCGAACTGGTTCTCGCCCGAGTCACCGAGGACCGTGGCGGGTCCTTCTGCCGGGCCGACGCGGTGGAGATTCTGGAGTCCTCACCCGCTCGAGTGTCGCCGACCTGCCCGGTCTCCGGCCCCGGCGGTGCCGGCTGCTGCGATTTTGCCCATGCCGTGCCGTCGGCTCAGCGCGCGCTGAAAGCCGCGGTGGTTGCGGAACAGTTGCGCCGGATCACGGCGATCGAATCGGAGTTCGAGGTGGAGCCGATCCCTGGGACGGCCGATCGTTCCGAGGGTTGGCGTACCCGTATCCGGCTGGTGGTGGATGCCGCGGGGCGGGCCGGTGTGCACCGGTACCGGAGTACCGAGGTGCTGACGGACCTCCGCTGCCCGCAACCGGTGGCCGGCGCGCTCGACGGTATCGCCGACCGCAGCTGGACGCCCGGCGCCGATCTGGTGATCGCGATGGACGACGAAGGGGAGAGACATATCGTCGAACTCGCACCGGCGCCGGACCCCCGGCAGCGGCCGTCCTCGGGTGGACGGGATCGGCGTCACGGGCCGGGGGACAGGCCACGCCGCGCCCGTCCGACCGCGGACCGTGCCGGGAATGCCCCGGCCGAGCGCGACCGGGAGACCCCCGATACAGCGAACGGGCAGCGCCGGCGTGCCGCGGCGCGGCGTGCTGCCACCCATACCGCCCGCGACGAATGGGTGATCGAGGGGAGCGGGCGCGCCGTCCAGCATGTCGCCGGTCGCCGCTGGGAAGTATCGGCGGCCGGGTTCTGGCAGGCCCACCGAGGCGCCGCCCAACGCTATTCCGACGTCGTGGCCGAATGGGCCGGCCTGACACACGGCTCTACCGCCTGGGATCTCTACAGTGGTGCCGGCGTTTTCGCGGCCCGGCTCGCCGTCCAGACCGGGCCGTCCGGTTCGGTGCAGGCTGTCGAGTCCGCGCGGGGTGCCGTCGCCGACGGCAACGCCGTACTCGGCGATCTGCCCTGGCTGACGCTGCGCGGCGGCCGGGTCGAACAGTGGGTGGCGGGCAATCACGGACCCCGGCCGCAGGTCGTGGTACTCGACCCGCCGCGGGCCGGTGCCGGTAAACCCGTCGTCGCGGCGGTCACCGCGGCCGCACCGGACCGGATCGTGCACATCGGCTGTGACCCGGCCTCCTTCGCCCGCGATCTGCGGCTGTACCTGGACGCCGGCTACCGGCTCGGTGCCCTCCGCGCCTTCGACGCGTTCCCGGCCACCCATCACGTGGAATGTATTGCGCTGCTGGAGCGCTGAGGTCCGGCGCCAGGCGATAGCGGTGGTGAACGAAATCTCGGAGGAGTGGTCGTGATCCATCATGTGCAGGTGTGTTGCCCGGCCGGCGCCGAGGATCGACAGCGCGAGTTCTACGTCAACGCAATTGCCAGGTTGCCCGTAGGGCGGCGGTGATCTCCTGTTCGCCGGCTTCGACCGGTATTCGGTCCTGGCTCGTTGCCGCGACCATGCGTACCCCGCCGGGCGCTGCGGGCTGGACGGGTGCCGCCGAGCTGCTGTCCTCGGTGATCTCGAGCACGGGGCCCAGTTCTCGGGCGGCTCGGCGGGCGTACTGGCGTGCTTTGTCGAGGGCGTCGTCCCAGGCTGCGTCGCGGGCGCGGCTCAGTAGGCGGACGCGGTCGGCGAAGGTGTGCTGCAGACCTCCCAGCCGGGCGTCGTCGCCGCCGGCGGCCACCGCGTGCGCGATGACCTCGGCGGGGTCGGGTGCCGAACCGGCGTTTCGGTGGGTGAGGGTGACGCGCAACGCGCTGGTGGCCACGTAGCCGGTGATCCGGGAGATGCCGTCCTGCCAGGCGATATCGGAACGGACCGAGAGCATGCCGGTGGTGATATCGGTCTCGGGAACGCCGTCCGCCCGCAGTGCCGCGGTGATCGCGGCGGTCCGCTGTCCCGCCTGTTCATAGGCGAGGCCGACGGTGCTCGCCCGGCATTCCACCCCGATACCGAGGATCACCAGATCCGGGATCGCACGTACCGTGCCCTGCCCGAATACCGTCACCGTCCCGGTCTGCGGATGGTTCATCCGGCCCTGCCCTTCCGATTCCTCCGGCCCCGAAGCCGCGTTCGCGGTGATCGTTCGTGTGCCGTGTGTCCAGGGATTGCGCGGCGCACGGTTCGCGCGGCACACCCCACTCACCTTAGGCTGGACCGATACGCCGGACCGCGGATCCGGCCCGGTACGGCGGTGGGCAGCCCTCGCCGTCGGGTGCGCACTCGGCCGCGGCTCTTAGACTGGTCGGATCAACAGCGCTATCCGGAGGGAGCGAATCAGGTGGGAGTGCTTTCCCGGGTCGATACGCCCGAAGACGTGCGTCGGCTGTCGGTACCGCAAGTGCGGGAGCTGGCGGCGGAGATCCGCGAGTTCCTGGTGCACAAGGTCGCCGTCACCGGCGGGCATCTGGGACCCAACCTCGGGGTGGTCGAACTCACCCTGGCGCTGCATCGGGTATTCGATTCGCCCGCCGACCCGTTGATCTTCGACACGGGCCACCAGGCCTACGTCCACAAGATCGTCACCGGCCGCAAGGACCGGTTCGACACCCTGCGCCGCAAAGACGGCCTGTCGGGGTATCCGAGCCGGTCGGAGAGCGAGCACGACTGGGTCGAATCCTCGCACGCCTCGGCGTCGCTGTCCTATGCCGACGGGCTGGCCAAAGCCTTCGCGCTCACCGGGCAGGAGCGCCATGTCGTGGCGGTGGTCGGGGACGGGGCGCTCACCGGCGGTATGTGCTGGGAGGCGTTGAACAATATCGCCGCCGCGCCGGATCGTTCCGTCGTCATCGTGGTGAACGACAACGGCCGCTCGTATGCGCCGACCATCGGCGGTCTCGCGCAACGGCTGACGGCACTGCGCACCCAGCCGGCGTACGAGCATATGCTCGACACCGGTCGCCGGATACTGAAAAGTATTCCGCACGTAGGCGATTCCGCCTACTCGATGGTGCACGCGGTGAAGGCCGGGATCAAGGACGCGGTGAGCCCGCAGGAGTTGTTCGGCGACCTCGGCCTCAAGTACGTGGGCCCGGTGGACGGGCACGATATCGTCGCGCTGGAATCGGCCCTGCACCACGCCAAGGAGTTCGGCGGGCCGGTGGTGGTACACGCGGTCACGCAGAAAGGGCACGGGTACGAACCGGCCGAGAACCATGTGGCCGATCAGATGCACTCCTGCGGGCCCATCGACCCGTACACCGGCGAAGCCGTGAGCAAGGGCGGCGCGGCCAGCTGGACCTCGGTGTTCTCCGCGGAACTCATCGCCCACGCCGAGGAGCGTGACGATATCGTCGCGATCACCGCGGCCATGCCCGGTCCCACCGGCCTGGCCGCGTTCGGGGAACGGTTCCCGGACCGGCTCTTCGATGTGGGGATCGCCGAACAACATGCCCTGGCCTCGGCATCGGGGCTGGCCCTGGGCGGCCTGCATCCGGTGGTGGCGATCTATTCGACCTTCCTGAACCGGGCGTTCGATCAGCTGCTGATGGATGTGGCGCTGCTGAAACAGCCCGTCACCCTGGTGCTCGACCGGGCCGGGATCACCGGCGCGGACGGGGCCAGTCACAACGGGATGTGGGATCTGTCGCTGCTGGGGATCGTGCCCGGGATGCGGGTGGCCGCGCCGCGGGATGCCGCCACCCTGGCCGAAGAACTCACCGAGGCCCTGGCGGTGAGCGACGGCCCGACGGCGCTGCGGTTCCCGAAGGACAGCGTGGGCGCCGATATCCGGGCGCTGGAACGGCTCGACGGCGTCGATGTGCTGTGGCTCCCGGACCGCGAGGGTCCCTCGGCGCAGGCCCAGCACGGGGACGTGCTGTTCGTGGCGGTGGGCTCGCTGGTACCCGCCGCCCTGCAGGCCGCGGAACTGCTGGAGGCGGAACAGATCACCACCACCGTGATCGATCCACGCTGGGTGCTGCCGGTATCGGACACCATCGTCAAACTCGCCGAGAACTACCGGCTGGTCGTGACCCTGGAGGACAGTGGTCTGCACGGCGGTATCGGATCGACCGTATCGGCCCGGTTGCGGGCGGCCGGTCTGGACGTGCCGGCCCGTGATATCGGTATCCCGCAGGAATTCCTGGAGCACGGCAGTACCCCCGCGGTCCGCCAGGAACTGGGGTTGACCGCCCCGGATATCGCTCGCCGGGTCACCGGCTGGCTGGGCGCCCGCTGAGCGTCACCCGTCGCGCCACGGCGGATATCTCGGCCGGACTCCGAACCGGGTGTCCAGGGCCGCTGCCGCGGTCCTTCCGCGTGATGTCCGGATCCGCCGGCACGGTGTCCGGCGCCGGCTGCGCGGCAGGGCGGCCCTGTCCTGTCGAGCGGCTTCGCGACGACGAGCGAGCGCCGGGCGTCCGCGGGCTACGGCTTTCCGTCGGCGATCAGCGGATCAGTCCGTCGCGGCCTCGGTGAGGGCCCCGGCGAGGGCTTCCACCGTGAGTTCGCGCTGCCACGGACGGGCGCCGTGCGATTTCAGGAAGCCCTCGATCGTCACGGCGACCTCGCCTGCCGATTCCGGCCCGAGCCGGTAGTCGGGTAATCCGTCCCAGCACAGGCGGCGTACGAGATCGGGAGCGAGCAAGTTTTCGACCGGCACCGTGACCCGTTCGGAAATCTGTGTCATCGCGGCGCGGGCCCGGGTCAGCCGGGCCGCCGCGGCGGGGTCGCGGCGTTCCCAGCGGTTCACCGGCGGCGGGCCGTCGTAGGGCTGACTCATCCGGGGCAGTTCCTCGTCCGGTAGCGCACGGGCGCGTTCGACCGCACCCAGCCATTCCCGGGAGTAACGGCGTTGCCGCGGGCCCCCGAAGACCGGTAGCTCGCGCAGCTGCCCGATGCTCTTGGGGTCGGCGACCGCGGCGGCGATGATCGCGGAATCCGGCAGGATCCGCGACGGCGCGATATCGCGGCTCCGGGCCAGAGTGTCGCGGGTGGTCCAGAGTTCCCGCACGGTGGCCAGCTGGCGGGCCCGGCGCAGAGTGTGGATCCCGGACGTCCGGCGCCAGCGATCCGGTTTCGGCGGCGCCGGCTCACTGAGCCGGATATGTTCGAATTCCTGCGCGGCCCACTCTGTTTTGCCCTGATCGGCCAGGGCGGCGGCCACCGCCTCGCGGAGTTCGGGGAGTAGTTCCACATCGAGAGCGGCGTAGTTCAGCCACGCCTCCGGCAGCGGCCGGGTGGACCAGTCCGCGGCGCCGTGACCTTTACGCAAGGCCCGGCCGAGCAGTTGCTCGACCATGGCGGCCAGCCCCACCCGGGGAAAGCCGGCGAGCCGGCCACCGAGTTCGGTATCGAACAAGGTCGCCGGGCGCAGCCCGAGTTCGGCCAGTCCGGGGAGGTCCTGGTCGGCGGAATGCAGGATCCATTCCAGGCCGTTGATCACGTCGGCCAGCGGTTCCAGGGCGTCGGTGACCGGAATCGGATCGATGAGTACGGTGCCGGCCCCGGCGCGGCGCAATTGGATCAGATACGCCCGCGGCGAGTAGCGGAAACCCGAGGCACGTTCGGCGTCCACGGCGAGTGGGCCGGTGCCGGTGGCGAGGCGGCCGGCGGCGGCGGCCACGTCCTCGGCGGTCGCGCAGACCGGCGGAATACCCTCGGCCGGAGCCAGCAGCGGTGTCGCGTCCGGAGGCTCCCCGGCTCCGGGATCCGGCGCCGAGCCGCCGCGCGCACCCTGTACACCCGGCTCGGACGCCGGGGATGGTGCGGCGCCACCGTCCGGGTGGTCACCGGACAGGTGTTCGGGCTCCTCTACTACCGGCATAAAGGGCCACTCTACGTGGCCGAGGCTACGGCCGAGATTCAACCACGGTCGGTGCGGGTGGTCGACGACGGCCGCAAATCGGTGATCCCCGCAGGTGGCAGGCCTGCCGCATAGGCGAGTACTTCACCGAAAGCCTCTACGTGCGGAGCCATCTCGGTGGTCCGGGCCGTCCAGGACGCGCGTAGTTCCAGTTGGTGCGCGCGCGGCGGACCGGCGATATCGCCGTACCGCACCGAACTCGTCGAGGTCACCGTGCCGCCGAGCGCGGTGAACGGCACGTCACGCGACTCCAGCGAGTCCACCAGCCAGCTCCAGGCGACCTCCGGTAGCAGAGGGTCGGCGGCGAGCGCACCGTCGATATCGGCCTGGATATAGGCGACCAGCCGGAACACCCCGTGCCAGGCCTGGTCGCCGTTCGGGTCGTGCAGCAGGATCAGCCGGCCGAACGCGTCCCCGTCGGAGTCGATGGGGACCACCGGTGCGTCGTCGTGGATCACCTCGGCGCCGAGTGCATAGGAGTATGGGGCGAGCCGCTGCGGCGGCCGGATCGGGGACAATTCGATCCGCGGGTGTACGGAGGCTGCGCCCATCGCCGAAACGGCAGCGCGAAACGATGCGGGTTCGTCGCCGGGCCCATCGTTCGGTGCGCCGTCGCGGATATCGAGCGGTGTCACGGGAGATGACGGTAGACCCGTCGCACCCGGGGTGTGCGGAGGCGCGCCGGGCGACCGTTGTTGCTGGGTGCGCGCGCCTGCTCGTGGTAAATACCGCGCAACCGCCCGGGGAGCGCTCGCCGCCGGCCGGAAAGTCGTCCGGGCTTTCACTGCGCGCCGGACGGGTCCGCATACGATGACCGGTGATGAGCACTTACATGCGCCGCCAGTTGTCCGATGCCCCGTTCCTGGCCGCCGCGTCCGGGGCGACCCCGGCCCGGCGGCCGGTGTGGTTCATGCGGCAGGCCGGGCGTTCGCTGCCGGAATACCGGGAACTGCGGGCGGGAATCGGAATGCTGCAGTCGTGTTTCGATCCGGAACTGGTCTGTGAGATCACCATGCAGCCGGTCCGCCGCCACGGTGTGGACGCGGCGATCTTGTTCTCCGATATCGTCGTCCCGCTCAAGGCGGCCGGGATCGACCTCGATATCGCGCCCGGGGTGGGCCCGGTGGTCACCGCACCCGTCCGCAACGCCGCCGATATCGCGGCCCTGCCCCGGTTGCGTGACGAGGAGGTCGGCGCCGTGACCGACGGGGTACGGCTGCTGGTCGGCGAGCTCGGGCAGACCCCACTGATCGGTTTCGCCGGCGCGCCGTTCACCCTGGCCTCCTACCTGGTCGAGGGCGGGCCCAGTAAGCACCACGAGCGCACCAAGGCGATGATGCACGGTGATCCTGCCGCCTGGCATGCCCTGCTGGGGGTGCTCACCGATATCACCATCGTGTTCCTGCGGGCGCAGCTGGAGGCGGGCGTGGATGCGGTGCAGCTGTTCGATTCGTGGGCCGGGGCATTGTCGCAGGCCGACTACCGCCGCTATGTGCTGCCGCATTCGGAGCGGGTATTCGCCGAGATCGCCGACGCCGGGGTCCCCCGGATCCATTTCGGTGTCGGTACCGCCGAGTTGCTCGGCGCGATGGGTGAGGCGGGCGCCGATGTGGTCGGGGTCGACTGGCGGTTGCCGCTCACCGAAGCGGTGCGCCGGGTCGGCCCCGGAAAGGGGCTCCAGGGCAATCTCGATCCCGCCGTTCTGTTCGCGGGCTGGCCGGTCGTGGAAGCCGAGGCGCGCCGGATCGCCGACGAGGCGGATTCGGCCGTTGCCATGGGGGCCGCCGGCCATATCTTCAATCTCGGGCACGGCGTACTGCCGGAGACCGATCCCGGTGTACTGACGGCGCTGGTGGAGCTGGTACACGAACTCTGACGATCACCCGCCGCATTCCGTCGGACACCCGGTCGGAAGCGTGGCGGATGGTCGTGCTGCGGCGGGCGGCTCCGTGGCCACCCGGCGCATTGCGGGGCCACTCGGGCTGTTGCGCGGCGCAGGCCCCGGGGCGACGATGACCGAGGTGTGCCGGCAACGCGGTCCTCGTGACTTCGCTTGCCCGGCAGGTAATCCGCGCGCACGCCGATGCGTGGAGGGTGGACGCCGTTCGTGGCTGGGCACAGGCTACGGTCGGAGTATGCGAGTCGCGGTGGTCGGTGGGGGGATCAGCGGACTGGTCGCGGCCTACCGGCTGCGGCAGTCGCTCGGTGAATCGGCCGATCTCACCGTGATCGAGAGCCGCGTCCGGCTCGGCGGCGTACTACGTACCGGCGAGGTCGGGGGTGAACCGGTCGACCTGGGCGCGGAGGCGTTCGTGGGACGGCGGCCGGAGGTCCCGGCGCTGTTGCGGGAACTCGGTATCGCTGATCAGCTGGTCCATCCTGCCGGTCTGCGACCGCTCGTGTGGGCCGGTGGGCGGGCACATCCGCTGCCCGAGCGGACGCTGATGGGTATACCGTCCGGCCCCGAGACCGTCACGGGCCTGCTCGACGCGGAAACGGTGGCGCGGATAGCGGACGAACCCACCCGGCCCTTCATGTGGCGCCCGGGCACCGATATCGACGTGTACTCGCTGGTCGCGGACCGGTTCGGCGCGCAGACCGTGGCACGCAGCGTCGACCCCCTGCTCGGCGGCGTCTACGCGGGTACGGCCCGGTCGATCGGGCTGCGCGCGGCACTGCCCACCCTGGCCGCCGCCCTCGACCGGGGTGCCGGCAGTCTCACCGCCGCGGTCGCGGCCGCGCTGCCGCCACCGTCGGACGCCCCCGTGTTCGGCGCTCTCCGCGACGGCTACGCCGTCCTGCTGCGGGCCCTGACCGAGCGGTCGGCGCCGGTGACAGTCCGCGAGACGGCGGTGACTGCCTTACGTCGGGTACCCGGAGGCTGGCAGGTGGACCCGGTCGGCGAGTTCGACGCGGTCGTGCTGGCGACCCCCGCACCGGTGACAGCCCGGTTACTGGCCGAGGTCGCACCGGCCGCGGCGCACGCGGCGGCCGGTATCCAACTGTCCTCGTCCGCCCTGGTCGTGCTGGAATTGCCGAAGGACACCAGGTTGCCGCCGAACTCGGGGGTCCTGGTGGCCACCGGGGAACCGTTGCGTGCCAAGGCGTTCACCCTGTCCAGCCGGAAATGGCCGCATCTGGCGGCGCGGGACACTGCTGTGGTCCGCGTATCGTTCGGCCGGTTCGGCGACGATAGCGCCGCGACGCTGCCGGATGCCGATCTCGTGGTCGCCGCGACGGCCGATCTGGCCACGGTGACCGGAGTGCCGATCGACCCCCGTTCGGCGGTCGTGCAGCGCTGGCCGGGTGGCCTCGCCCAGTACGCGCCCGGCCATCTCGAGCGGGTCACCGAAATAGAATCCGAGCTGGCGCGCTTCGACGATCTCGCGGTAACCGGCGCCTACCTGCACGGAGTGGGTGTGCCGGCCTGCGTTGCCTCGGCGTCCGCCGCCGCCCGGAGTATCGCCACCGCACGCACCGGCAGCCGGTCTCCCGGACGGTAGAGGCCGCACCACGCCACCAACCCGATTACGGCCTTCCGGGGTCGAGTACACGGGGTCCCTCCGGAGCCGAACCCGTGCCGCCGCAGGCGGCGCAAATATATACAGTGGGGTCATGGCGCGACTCGATTACCAGGCCCTCAACTCCACCATTCGCTATCTGATGTTCTCCGTGTACCAGGTGCGGCCGGGTGCGTTGGGGGAAGACCGGGCGGCGGCGATCAAGGAGGCGCGCGCGTTCTTCGACGGGCTCGCGGATCGGGATGTGGTGGTCCGCGGTATCTACGATGTGGCCGGTATGCGCGCCGACGCCGATTTCATGGTGTGGACCCACGCCGAACGGGTCGAGGACCTGCAGGCGGCGTATGCCGACTTCCGGCGGACCACCGAACTCGGCCGGGCCAGCACCCCGGTGTGGAGCAATGTCGCGCTGCACCGGCCCGCGGAGTTCAACAAGAGCCATATCCCGGCTTTCCTGGCCGGGGAGGAGGCCGGGAACTACATCTGCGTGTATCCGTTCGTCCGCTCTTACGAGTGGTATCTGCTGCCCGACGACGAACGCCGCAAGATGCTCGCCGATCACGGTAAGCAGGCCCGCGGCTACGCGGACGTGCGGGCGAACACCGTCTCGTCCTTCGCCCTGGGTGACTACGAGTGGATTCTCGCGTTCGAGGCGCCGGAACTGCACCGGATCGTCGATCTGATGCGGGACCTGCGGGCGACCGAGGCCCGGATGCACGTCCGGGAGGAGACGCCGTTCTACACCGGCCCGCGAGTCGAGATCGATCAGCTCGTCACCGCGTTGCCCTGACCGCGTGAAAAAACCGACCGCCCGGTCGCGCCCCTGGAAATAGGGGCATGTGGACCGGGCGGTCTTTACGTAACGTACCGCTCGGCAAACGGAGAGCTCACTCCGCTGAGCTGGTCGAGGGGTGCAGCCGCAGCGAGATCGAGTTGATGCAGTACCGCTTGTCGGTGGGCGTCGGATATCCCTCGCCTTCGAAGACGTGTCCGAGGTGGCTGTGGCAGTTCGCGCACAGCACTTCGACACGGCGCATCCCCAGCGAATCGTCCTCCCGCAGCAGGACCGCGTCCGAGTCCGCCGGATCGAAGAAGGACGGCCATCCGCAGTGCGATTCGAACTTCTCGTTACTGCGGAAGAGTTCGGCGCCGCAGGCCCGGCAGCTGTAGACACCGTCGGTGGTGGTGTCGGTGTACTCGCCGGTGAACGGTCGCTCGGTGCCGGCCTCCCGGAGTACGGCGTACTCCTTCGGATCCAGTTTCGCCCGCCATTCCTGCGGGGTCAGCTGGATCTTCGGGGCAGGCAGGGAGGTATCGGTCGCATCGGCTTCGGAACTCATACGTCCACGCTAATACGACTACGCCGCGACGTCTCGTATCAGCCGTGAACGGCCTGCGTCTCGGCCATGCGCGCACCGGCGGGCGCGGGGTCGGCCGGTGCGGCACCCGCCTGGGCGCGTTCGGGGCGGTCCGGTTCGGTGCCCGTCGCGCCGGGGCCGTCGCCGGTGTCCCGGGAATCGGGCGCGGCGGACATCCACTCGGGGTCGAGGTGGGGCAGCCGGCCCGCCCGGCGGGCGGCCAGATACCGGTCGCCCAGGACACAGAACACCACGATCAGCAGCAGGCCCCAGCCGAAGGTGATCCGCAGGTATTCGAGGTTGCGGCCGATATCGGGCCAGCGGTCCGACAGCCATTTGTCGTAGGACATGAATCCGAATACCGCCAGCCAGGCAGGCCAGTTGCGCAGTACCGAATTGCGCAGGACCACCGACATCAGGAACGGGAACAGCATCATCGAGTAGTACATCTGGCCCAGCGAGGCGAGCAGGAACTCGGCGGTCAGCAGCACACCCGACGCGGTCGTGACGAAGAACAGTTCGTCCTCGCGGTAGTACCGGTACAGAATCCACAGCGAGATCAGCACCAGCACGGCCATGGACAGCCGGATACCCCACGTCAGCCACGGCGGCAGCCCGTAGTACTCGGCGTTGCCGGGGATGGCGCTATTGAAGTAGTCGCGCGTCTCCATCAGGTACGGGAAGGTCCGGCTGAAGAACCGTTCCGGGTCCTTGGACAGCGGCCAAGCGATAGCCGTCAGGACGATCGGTACCCCCAGCGCCGTGGTGAAGACATTCCACTGCTTGCGGACCAGGGCTATCAGCAGTAGCGGGGCGAGTGTGGGCTTTACCGCGATGGTCAGCCCGAGCACAACTCCGGCCCACAGGTCGCGTCGCTGCAACAACAAGATCAGGAACAGGACCTCGGCCAGCAGCAGGCATCCGTTGACGTTGGTGAACACCAGGGTGTTGATCACCGTCTCGGACAGGAACATCGCCAGCAGCAGGGCCGGGGCGGCGATCGAGCGCAGCGTGTAGTTGAACAGCTTGAGCAGCAGATACCACGCGATCAGGATTGCCACCGCGTTGAGCAGGATGAACAGCCAGCGCGACTTCTCGTAATCGATCACCGCGATCGGTGCGATCAGCAGGGTGCCACTGGGCGGATACAGGTAGTGCGGGTCCACCGACTCGAAATTCGCCGTGTACACCTCACGCCCGTTGAGGAAATTCAGCGAGGCTTGATACACCGGCTTGTAGTCGTCGGTGACGAAACCATTGACAGCCTTGATGAACACCCGGTTCAGCACGGTCATGACCGCCAGCGGCCAGAGCGCGAACCGGATCACGTCGGCGGTGGTTCGAGCGGTGCGAGGCTCGAGCTGTCGAAGGAACACCACGGCACGGTACACCGGATGGTGCCGCGGTGTTGCCGGGACCCACCCTCGACGCGCCGGTCAGGCGCACGTGCGACCCCGCTCGCGGCATCCGCGGACCGGGGTGCCGGTGGCCCGGTCAGGCCGGGCAGGCGCTGCCGTCGCCGGGGAGCCGTCCGTCCTTCAGATAGTCGACGAGCGCGGTCTGCGCGCAGCCGGAGTGGGTACTGACCGGATGACCCCACCCCTGCCAGTTCATGGTCGCGTGCCGGGCCCCCGCGGCGCCGAGAGCGCCCGTCACCGACGCCGCGGCGGTCCCGCTCACCGGGTCGCCGGCCCCGGTGAACACCAGCACCGGCAGTTCCAGTTTCTCCAGCCGGGGTGGTGCTTCGGTGACCGGCCACGCCGAGCAGACCAGCATCGACAGTGCCGCTGACCGGCCGAACGCGGGATATTTCTCGGCCCAGATACCGGACAGGTCGGTGACCTGCGGGGCGGGCGGCGGCTGCGGGATATCGGTACAACCGTTGACGAACTGGCCGTCGCCGGCGGTCGCGGTCTCCTGGCGGTCGACGATTGCCCGCAGGGCGTTCACATCGCCACGATCGGCTGCCGACAGCGCATCGGCCAGCTCGGCCACCCGGCTCGCCTGGTCGCCACGCGGGCTGCCGAGGAACCCGGTGACCGCGGTGCGTACCGCGTTTGCCGAAATGTCGCCCAGCTGACCTGCGGCGGCCTTGCCGACCAATTCGGTCACCTTCGTGCGCGGATCGGGCCCGAGCGAACAGGCGATCCCGGCGCACTGCTGCGCGAACGCATTCAGTGCCGCCTCCGCGCCCTGGACCGCGGTTTCGGTCCGGGTGATGATGTCCACGCCGACCGGGGTGGGCGAATCGAGCACCAGCCGGGCCAGCTGGGAACCGTACTTCCGGGCGTACTCCAGCCCGACCTGGGCGCCGCTGCCGGTGCCGAGGAGCGCGATGTGCTCGACCCCCCATTCCCGGCGTAGTTGCTCGATATCGTCGGCGGCGTGCGCGGCGTCGAAGGTGCCGTCGTAGGGCTGCAGGAAGTCCCGGCAGGCGATGGTGCCGTTGCGGGACAGGTCGATCATGGCGGCCACCGGGTCGCCGCCGGGGGCGAACTGGGCGTTGTCCTGCAGGCCGCTCCGGATATCGGCGGGCAGGCAGTCGATCGCCTGGGAGCTGCCGATCCCGCGGCGATCCACGGCGACGACGGGATGGGCGGCCAGCAGCGCGCCGGCCGGTCCGGTGGCCAGACCCGCGAGGGTGGCGGTCGAGGAGCGGTCCACTCCCGAGGTCAGGACCAGCGGGGTGGCGTCGGCCGGGGTCTGCGGGAGGCGGGCGCGTACCGCACCGGCGCGGAAGTTGCCGAGTACCGTGCCCGCGGTATCGATCGGAGTCGAGAAATCCGCGCATTCGAGCACCAGCCCGGCCGGCCCCGGGCCCATCCCGGATTCGTCGAATGTCTCGCGGGTGCAGTCGCGCCAGGCCAGATCCTTTGCCGGAACCTCGGCCGCCGGTGGCGGCGGGACCTGGGCCGAGGTGGTGGAATCGCCTGGCACAGGCGGACGTTCGACGGCGACATGCGGGCGGTCCGAAGGACCGGCGCCACATCCGGCGATCATGATCAAGAGTGCCGAGGCCGGCACCACTGCCCGAGTCCAGCGCATGCGCTACACCCTGCCAGGTCCGGTTCGGATTCGCCTGAGCGGGACACCACCGGTGGCTGCGGGACAGGCCGCGGTCACGTGCGCACCCAGCGGGTGAGGATGGTCCCGTCGGTATCGAACAGCACATGCACCGGTGTCATCTGCCGGGCGAAGGCCTCGTGCGATACGGAGATCCGCCGCGCGCCGCCGCCGGTGAGCAGCGGGGCGGTGGTGAGGCACAGTTCGTCGACGGCTCCGGCGCCGGCCAGCGACCCGAACAATTGCGGCCCGCCCTCGCACAGCACCCGCCGCAGTCCGCGGGCCGCCAGCACACCCGGCAGTGCCTGCGGCGCGATGACGTGATCGCCGACCTCGATCACGTCCGCGCCCGCCTCGGCGAGTGCGCGTTTACGGGCGGCGGATGCGGCCGCGGTGGTCAGGATGAGCGTCGGGGTACGGGCGGTGGTGATCGCCCGGTGCTCGGGGTCCACCCCGGCGGACGCCGTCACGATCGCGATCGGCGGCGGGTCGCCCTCGGGATGTCCGCCCACACCCCGGGCATACAGGGTGCGCCGCAACCGGGCATCGGTCTGGGCGCCGCCGTAGTTCTCGGCGCGCACGGTACCGGCACCGACGAGCACGACCTCGGCGAGTTCTCGCAGCAGGTGGAACACCCGTTTGTCCGCCGGTGTGCCGAGAACTTCCGAGACCCCGCCCGATCCGGTGACCGCGCCGTCGATACTGGAAACGAAATTGACCCGCAGCCAACTTTCTTCCCGCGCGGCCGGATAGGCGTACAGGTCGGCCAGGGCCGCGTTGTCGAGGTCTGTGAGCTGGATCGCATCAGGGATACGCTGCATAACAACAGCTCATATCACGTCATTAGGCTACGTCCATGCAAGAACGCCTCGTCGACCGCCGCCCGGAGGTCCCCGCCGACCAGTTGGTCGCCCAGATGGTGCCCCCGCCCATGTTCGACGAGGTCGGTTTCGACACCTACATTCCCGACCCGAACGAACCGAGCCAGGCCGCGGCGGTCGCGGCGGGCCGCGCATTCGCGGCCAAAGTTGCCGCGATCCACAAAGCGAGCCAGAAGAAATCGTTGTTCGGCAAGAAGAAACCCGCCCAGGGCGCCGGCCTGTACCTGGACGGCGGTTTCGGTGTCGGTAAGACCCACCTGCTGGCCTCGATCTTCCACAGCGCCCCGGCACCGAAATCCTTCGGCACCTTCGGTGAGCTCACCAACCTGGTCGGCGCACTGGGTTTCGCCAACGCCGTGCAGCGGCTCGCGGCCAACAGTGTCCTGTGCATCGATGAATTCGAACTCGACGACCCGGGCGACACCATGCTCGTCTCCCGGCTGCTGACCGAGCTCTCCGCGAGCGGTGTCTCGATCGCGGCCACCTCCAACACCCTGCCCGGCCAGCTGGGGGAGGGGCGCTTCGCCGCCCAGGACTTCCTGCGCGAGATCAAGAAGCTGGGGTCGATCTTCGACACGGTGCGGGTGGACGGCCCCGACTACCGGCACCGCGATCTGCCACCCGCTCCCGAACCGAGCAGCCCGGAACAGCTGACGGAACGCGCCGCCGCGACTCCCGGTGCGACGCTGGACGATTTCGATGCCCTGCTGCACCATCTCAGCACCCTGCACCCGTCCAAGTACGGAGCCCTCATCGACGGCGTCCCCGCCGTGCTGGTCTCCGGTGTGCACCCGGTGACCGATCAGGCCGTGGCCCTGCGCCTGGTGGTACTGGCCGACCGGCTGTACGACGCCGGAACTCCGGTGACCGTTTCCGGGGCGAAACTCGACGAGATCTTCTCCCAGGAGATGCTCGACGGCGGGTACCGCAAGAAGTATCTGCGCGCGATCTCCCGGCTGCTGGCGCTGTCGCGGTTCGAGGTCGCGGCCTGAACGCCGCTGGATGGTAGCCGGGCGTTCGTCCGGAGCCGTCCGTCCTACCCCGGGACGCGCGGGCGCCACGCCGTTTCCGGGTTGACCGGGGGCCCGTGGGTTGGTTTGCTGAGTCGGGCGCGGGTGGCCGCCGAGTAGCGATGGGAGTTCCACCATGGTTCATGGTCCGGCACGGGTACCGGTCGCTGTCCTCACCGGTCTGCTGGTGGCCTTCGGTCCGGCGACCGCAGTGGGTCTCGCCGATCCGCCGCCCGCCGCCGAGCTACTCCAGGTCGATCGCTCGTTGCATCTCGCCGGTGCCCCGAACGCCCGGGATCTGGGCGGTTACCGCACCGCCGACGGGCACACCGTCCGCAGCGGAATCGCTTTCCGCACCGATCAGCTCACCAACCTCACCCCCGCGGACCTGGCCGAACTCACTCGGCTCGGGGTCCGGAAGGTCGATGATCTGCGCACTGTGTACGAGCGTGCGCTCGGCCCGGACCGGATTCCCGCCGGCGCGCAGTCCAACTGGTACGACGTCATCGGGGCTGCGCCACTGCCCGAGCTGATGTCGACGCTCGCCGGCGGCAACGAGATGTACCGCGCACTGGTCACGGCCCCCGGCGCGAACCGGGCGGTGGCCTCGGTACTGCGCGATGTCATCGAGACCGGACGGACTCCGGAGGGCGGGGCGGTGGTGTTCCACTGCACCGCGGGCAAGGACCGCACCGGCTGGGTGGCCGCGGTGTTGCTCACGGTGCTCGGTGTGGACCGCGATACCGTCACCGGGGATTACCTGCTGTCCAATCACTATCGCAATGCGGCGCCCGGTGACGGCCTGGCCGGGGTCGAGCAGGAATGGCTGGACTCGGCATTCGACCAGGTCGCGCAGAGTTACGGCAGTTTCGACCGGTACGTCAACGAGGGCCTGGGTCTGAGCACGTCCGATGTCCAGGCGCTGAAAGCCCGCATGCTGGCCTGATTCCGCCGCGGTCAGAAAACCAGGCGCAGTACGAAGTCGTGGTGAACCTGGCGGCCGACGGTGAACGTCTTGGTGCCCACCTGCTGGAACCCGTACTTGGCGTAGAACCGCTGCGCGCGCAGATTCTGCTGGTTCACACCGAGCCAGATACCGGCGTAACCGGCCCCGCGGGCGCGTTCCAGCGCGGCCTGCATAAGCGCGCTCGACACCCCGGCGCCGTGATGCCCCGGCAGCACGTACATCTTGCTGATCTCGAGGACGGGATCCAGGTCGACCGCGGCCGCCACCGCCGGGTCGGCCGGGGTCCCGCCGTGCAGGATGGTGTAGCCCACGATCTCGTCGTCGGCGACGGCCTTCAGCACCGTCCGGGCCGGATCGGACAGGTATTCGCCGAACCGTTCACCGGAGAGCACATCGGTGAGGAACACCTCGATGTCGTCGATATCGGTGCCCGGGGGACAAGCCAGCGGGAAGGTCGCGGCGGCGACATCGCTGAGTGCTTCGGCGTCCCACAGTCCGGCCCGGTCCACGGTGACAGTGGTCATAGGTCAATGAGACCACAGCGCGACCGGCCCGCGGCATGTACGCAGGTCCGGTGCGCGGTGATCACACCGGACCGCTTCCCGGCCCGTCCTCCCGACCTGCGGTGATGAGTGAAATGCAATCTCCGGCTTTGCTGCCGGACGCATCCGACGTAATCTCTCGCCCATGAGGAGCGGGAACCGCATCGCAATCGTCGGTGCGGGTATCGCGGGTCTGGTCTGCGCGAAGGTCCTGACTGAGGATGGGTTCGCGGTCGAAGTGTTCGATCGCGCCCCCGATATCGGTGGCGTGTGGAGCGAGACCCGCCGTTACCCGGGCTTGCGGGCGCAGAGCACCAAGAACACCTACCACTTCTCCGACCATCCGATGCCGGCCGACTACCCGCGGGTTCTCGACGGCGCACGGATGCAGGAGTACCTGTCGAGCTACGTGCGTGCCTTCGGCCTGACCGATAAGTTGCGCCTGCGCACCGAGGTGGTGGCCGCGGACCCGGTCGACGGCGGCTGGCTGCTGGAGATCCGGGACGCCGACGGCGTGCACCGCACCTCCTGCGACCACCTGGTCATCGCCAACGGTGTCTTCAGTGAGCCCGAAGTCCCGGATTTCGCGGGCGCCACCGCATTCGCGCGGGCCGGCGGCCAGCTCGGCCATTCCACCCAGTTCCTCGATGTGGAGGCGGTACGCGACCGCTCGGTCGTCGTGGTCGGCTACGGCGCCGCCGCCGGTGACCTGGCCACCGAGATCAGCCGGGTGGCCGCCGACACCACGGTGGTGGCGCGCCGGCTGCTGTGGAAGATGCCGCGACGCCTCGCCGCCGGCCTCGATGCCGAACGGATCCTGCTGACCCGCACCGGTGCCGCGCATTTCCGCCATCCCGATCCGGGCCGGTTCGAACGCCTGCTGCACGGGCCCGCCCGCTCCTTCCGGGAGAGCAACCTCGACCTGATCGAGGCGCTGGTGGCGGAGCGCTCCCGGGCCGCCGAGCTCGGGCTGCTTCCCGGAGTCCGGTTCGAACAGGCCTACGATGCCGCATTCGGCCTGGCCACGACGGAATTCGCCGAACAGGTGGCGCAGGGTCGCATCGCGGTCCGCGGACAGACGCGGGTCGTCGCTTTGGGGGGCGGCCCGGCCGGTCCCTTCGCCGAACTGTCCGACGGCCAGCGGATACGCGCGGATATCGTCGTCTGCGCTACCGGCTTCCAGCAGCGGGTGCCCTTCCTGACGCCGTACGTGCAGCGGCAGCTCACCGACGACAGCGGGAATTTCCGGTTGTACCGGCAGATCCTGCCCCTGGATGTGCCGCATCTGACCTTCGCGGGCTACAACACCTCGCTGCTCAGCGCGGTCGGCGCGGAAGCCGCCGCACATTGGACCGCGGCCCTGCTCACCGGAAGTCTGGCGCTACCGGCGATCGAAACGATGACCGAGCGGATCGACAGCCGCCTGCAGTGGCTGGACGAGCACACCGGCGGCCGCCACGCGCACGGGACGGTGACGCCCTACGCCCTCCGCGATATCGACGAATTGCTCGCCGATATCGGGGTGCGGCTACCGCTGGCCGCGCGTGCGGCGCAGTGGGTCCGGCCGGTCCGGCCGGGCGATTACCGGGTGCTGTCCCGGCGCAAACGCCGTGCCGGCGGGCAGCCCGAGACGCCTCCGGTGCCCGCACCGCCGGCGGCCCAGGCCCCACCCACCGCGCCACTTGCCGTCGCCCCGCCCGCAGCTGCCGGTGGCGCGCGGGCCGCGTCCGCCGGACCGGCGCCCGTGAGTTCCGCGGCATCCGCCGAGTCGCCGACCGTCCGGATTCCGGAGGCCGTCCTCGCGAACGCCACCCGGACCACCGCGCTGCCTGCTGTGGACCCGGCCGCCCGGACGCGGCCGGTGCCTGAGGTCCGACCGGCCGCCGCACCCGCACCGCCCCGATCCGCGCCCGCCGCCTCTTCGCCTGCGCCGATACCGCGACCGGCGCCTTCGCCCGCACCCGCACCGCCGCGATCGGTCCCTTCACCCGCGCCCGCACCGCCCCGGTCGGCGCCGGTGCCTGGGCCCGGGACGCCGAGGTCCGCGGCCGCGCAGGAGGCGGCCGCCGAGGCAACCCGGCGGGCCGCTGCCGAACAGCGGGCGGCCGGGATTGCCGCCCGTTCCAACAATCCGACGGTGCGGATCGATATGCGCACCGCGCAGTCACTGGCGGACGGCGTGCCGCAGGGGAGCCCCGAGTCGCGACCGGCCGGCCCCGCCGGGCCAGGTCCGGCGGCAGCCGCTCAACTTCCGCAGACCGGGGTGCCCGTCGAGTCGCCGAGCTCGCACGGCGATCCGGCCGGTCAGGGGCCCGGCCGACCGGGATCCGGTCCCACCTCTGAGGAGAAGCCCAGCACGTTCGACGCCGATTCCCCGAGCGCCGCCGTCGGTTCGATCCCGTCACCCGCCGCCTCAGCTCCGGAAAGCGCCGCACCGACCGCGGAATCGGCGACCGCCGAACCGGATGCGCCCGAAGTCGGCGAGTCCGTCGGGCGGCCGGCACCGGCCGAGCGGTCGAGCACCGAACCCGTGGCGGACGCGGTCGCTCCCGGACTCCCGGCCGAGGCCACGGAGCCGGCGGTCGACGCGGCACCAGGTCCGTCGATCGGGCCGTCGGTGGGACAGGCGGACGAACCCGGTAGGACCGTTGCCGAGGGTGCCGGGCCGGTCACGACCGGCAACACCCAGCAGGAGAACGGAACAGCTCAGGCCGCCGCATCGGTCGCTGTAGAAGCAGGGGCCGATGACCGGGCAACCGGTCCCGGCGCGGAAAGTGTCGGCCCCGCCGCCGACATGTCCACCGCGGCCGCGGACACATCTGGCGGTGACGTGCAACCCGTGAGCGAGGCCGGGGCCGGGAGTTCAGGTGGAGCGGCCCGGACGAGCGCATCATCTGCCGAGATCGCGCGTCCGACCGGACCAGCGACCGGGTCGCCTAAAGACGTCGTGGATCCGGTTGCGGCCGAGGGAACCGAGTCGCCTGCGGAGGGCGTGGATCCGGTTGCGGCCGGTGAGACCGAGTCGCCTGCAGCGGCTGTGACCCCTGCGGGTGGCGGGTCGTCCGCGGAGCACGAGACCGGGCCCACCGTCGATGCCGTGGCTTCAGGTCCGGCCGAACCGGAATCGGCTGCGCACGCTGCCGCGTCTGCTGCGGAACCCGGGAACCCGGAGGACTCGACTCAGCCGGAAACCGAAGCCGCCGCCGGGCAGCCCCCGGCGGGCACGGCTCGGCGGACCTGAGCCGGGCGTGGCCGATCTCGACCTGAATCTTCTGGTGGCGCTGCACGCCCTGCTCGAAACCAACAGTGTCACCCGGGCCGCCGAACGACTCAGCACATCACCGCCCGCGATGAGCCGGACATTGGCGCGATTGCGCCGTGTGTACGACGATCCGCTGCTGGTGCGTGCCGGCCGCGAACTGGTGCCGACACCCCGGGCCCTCGAACTGCGCTTCGAGGTGAGTGCACTGGTGGAACAGGGCCGGGCATTGCTGGCGAAACCCGATGTCGTCGATCCGACAGCTCTGGTACGCGGTTTCGCGGTGCACGTGGACGATGCTGTGCTGCCCGAACTCGCCGGCCGATTGCTGACCGCGGTCCGCGCGCAGGCGCCGGGGGTGACGGTGCGTTTCGTCCCGGCCGATTCGGCCGGGACCGCGAGCGCGCTGCGGGACGGCCGGATCGATGTCGAGGTCGGGGTGATCGCCCACGCCGACCCGCAGACCCGGGTGGAACGCGTCCGCGGGGATCGGCTCATCGGCGTTGCCGCACCCGGTCATCCGCTGGTCGAGGAGCGAGTGACGGTCGCCGCGTATGCCGCGGCGGCACATATCAGTATTTCGCCGCGGGGCATCGCCCGCGGTGTCGTCGACGACCGGCTCGCCCTGCACGGCCGCACCCGCCGGGTGGTGGCCACGGTGCCCGATCTGACCACCGCGCTGCTGGCCGTGCGGTCCGGCGCGGTCGTCTGCCCGGCACCGGCGCTCGTCGCGACCACCACCTTGCCCGCACTGGGCCTGTGTGCGTTCGAGATCCCGCTGCCACTTCCGGAGGTGACGATTTCGCTGGCCTGGCATCCGCGCAACACACCCGATCCGGCGCATGCGTGGTTGCGCACGCTGATCCGGACCGTTCTGTCATCCGGTGATCCGGTGACCGGGACAGTGCGCCGGGAGAAGGTTGGGCAAGTCCCACTTGGGTAACTGCTGGGCAGAAACCTGGCGCTGACCGGCAGTTGTGGCGCACCCTGGGAGTGTCGGTGTGGTGGTCGGGCCGGCGCGGTGGGACAGGTTGGATGGGTGGTCGCATGCAGACGAAGCGGCGAACGGAAGTACGGTGCGGGCGCCGGACGATGCTGTCCGACCTGGGGATACCGGACGGTTCCGCGCGTCCGGAACAGACCGAGGATACCGCGTCCGGATACGGTTGCCGCTGTTCCCGCTGTGTGGAAGCCCAATGGAACACCCAGCGGCTGAAATACTGGCTGGCCGCCCGGTTGCTCGCGTTCGGTGCCGACGAGGCGGTGGTGGACCGCGCGTGCGGGCCGCTGACCGTCGATGTCTGGTGGCGGCGCGGCACCGAACAGTTCGCGATCGAGGTGCGGTCCGGCCCACTGGCTCAGGAACTCGCGCAGCAGCATACGGACCAATTGAAGGCACTGGGTTTCGCCGGCGTGCTGTGGTTGTGCGCGCCGGGTTTCTGGGTGGCGCAACTGCCCGCCCTCGGTATCGCCGATCTCGCGCCGGAGTCGTGTGAATACCGCGCGGACAATGGGGTGCTCGAACTCGGCTCGGAGGGCCTGGTGGTCCCCGGTGAGCGCCCGTACCCGCTGCGGGAGTTCCTGCGGGAATGGGTGACAGGTGAGGTCGCGTGGGGTTACCGCGATCATTTGAGGAAGGGATGGGCGGCAGTGACCGACTGGGAGAAACACACCCGGACACAGGCGCTGATGCTCGAACAGCAGCGCCAGGAACTCATCCATCAGCGCACCGCGCTCGCCGTGGCCCGGCAGGCGGTGCGCGAGAAGAAACATCAGCTCGACCGGGAGCATGCCCGGATGGAACGGACAGCCCAGCGTGCGCGGGATCAAGCCGAGGCGGTGGCCGCGGTGGGACGGCGGATCGCCGATCAGGAGCGGGTGCATCGCGCACTGGAGGACACGATCCGCCGCTTGCACAAGACCATCGACAACTGGCAGGTGGTAACGGTTTTCGTGATGTTGTTGCTCGCCACCTTCATCGCGGCGACGATGCTGATCAAGCCGTGACCGGCGGTGCTGATCAAGCCGTGATTGGCGGTGCCGGCCGAGCCGTGACCGGTAGGGCTGGTCAGGACGTAATCGATGGGGCCGATCACACCGTGGTCGACAGGCTCGTCAGGTCGTGACCGGCAGGCGGGCGGCCGGGTGTGGTTCGACCCCGGCCGCCAGCCGGAACGGCGCACGGTCCCACCGCCATTCGTGACGGACCACCAGTGCGAGCAGATCCAGCAGTTCGATCCCCGTGTCGTTGCGCAACCGCCGCAGGGCGGGCAACCGGACCGGCCCGTCGGCGAGAAGATCTGTGAGCTGTTTGCCGATTTCCCCGGAGACCGGATGGGCGGCGAGTTCCTGCTCGCCCCAAGCACTTCCGGTCCACAACAACCAGCCCCACCCGTTGTCGTGTGCCAATGCGCGGGCGGCGCGCGCCTTCATCCGGTTCCCGTAGAAGCCGATATGGCCCAGCGGTTGCACATCGATGAGGACGCGGCGGCCGTCGTCGAGCTCGGCGACCAGCGTCGGAAAGTGCAGCTGTTCCTGGCCGTCGACCCGATAACCGACAGCGTCGGGATATTCCTGGAAGTTCCGGATGCGATCGTCGGTGTCGAGCAGGCGCATCAGGCGGGCTTCGAGTCCGGAATCGAAGCCGATATCGCGGCCCGGCTTGTGCAGGTAGAAACGGCCGCGTCCGTCGTCGTCGAGATCGAACGCGCGGGCCGCGACAGTGGGCAGGGGCGCGGACGCCACAGACGTGCCGGGCCAATCGATCCGATGCGGCCACGGGGCGGGTGGCCCCGCAGGCGGCCCGGTTTCCCGGAGCCGGGACAGCAGATGATTGGTTTTCTTGCGCCAGCCCACGATCCGCTGGGTGACGAACCCCGCCACGCGCTTCGCGTCGGCCGCGCCGTGCCCGGCCAGCCGCAGCTTCAGATACGCCAGATCGTTGACGGCGATATCCGCATCGGTAGCGTAGGTTTCGGCCAGCAGCGCCCGCGTGAGTACGGAATCCCGGGTACCCACCGGATAGCGCCGGGCGTACTCCGGCACCGGAAGCCGCCCGGAACGCGCGGTGTGCCGCAACAGTTCGCCGACTGCCTTGGTGTGCAGTTGGCGTGCCCGGTCGCGGGAGAAATCGAAGCGGGCGCCGATCCGGGTGAGCGTTTCGGGACGCTCCCCGGCGATACCGAGCCGGAACCGGAGGATGGCACCGGCGCGTTCCCGATCGACGGCGTACTCGGCGACCAGCTCGTCGAGGGCATGCGCGCACTCCTCGAGCTCGAACGAGAGATGGTCGCGCAGATCGTCAGGGAAATCCGCCGCCTCGCCGGGACCCGGATCGTCGGACATCGCACGGACTGGTTCCGCCTGCACACACCCCCCTTTCGGGACCCGGCTCGAGTTCGTGCGGGTCAGCTTAACGGCGTCCACCGACAAGATCCGGCACTGCCCACCGAAACCCACCGGCAACGCACCGGCTCGGAGCGATATCCGCGCGCCCGGCCGTTCCCGTGCTCTCTCGCCGCGACGGGACTCACCGATGAATGGCCTTCCCTGCGCACCGGGCGATCCGCAGCTGCTCGCCCCCGCTTTCCGGTGCCGGCCGAGCGGTGGAAAACCTCGGCTCCGGACACCGTCTGCCACCGGTCGTGTCCGTGATCCTGTGCTCTGACGGCTTCGCCCGATTCGATTGCTCACCTGCGCGAATGAAGTGCCGCCGTGTGCTGTAATGAGTTCGCGAAGTAGCTGCTGAACCGATCCGACCAGGGACGGCGCTCACGAAACCACGGTCTGCCGCGGGGCCACCGGCCTGCTGCGGAGGGCCCACCGGGCGCCGGTGCGTCATCGCGACCATCAGATGTGGAGGCGTTCGTGCTGCATACCGATATCCCGGCCAGTGGCGAGATCAAAGCGCTCGCGGCAGTCACCGATCCCTGGTGTGTGTCGATCTACACCCCTACCGAATCCGATACCGCCGATCCGGACCAGAACCGGATCGCCTTCTCGAACCAGGCGCGGCGGACGCTCGAGCTGATCTCCGACCCCGCGGCGCGGGCCGCGCTGGAGGAAGAATTCGACGCCTATATCGACGACGCGCATTTCTGGCGGTTCCAGTCGCGCACGCTCGTCGTCCTGGCCACACCGACACGTATCCGCACCTACCGCGTACCCAACCAGTTGAACGCTTCGGAGACGGTCGGCGATCGCTTCTACCTCAAACGCCTGCTCCGGGCGGTGACCTTCCCGCAAACCGCCTTCGTTCTCGCGCTGGCCGAAGGCGGTGTCCGTCTGGTCGAGGTCACCGCGAACCGCCCGGCCCGCACGGTACCGATACCCGGCCTGCCGACCAGCGCCGCCGACCACGCGGGAAAGGCGAGCCTCGCCGACCGCGCACCGAAACGCCGCGTCCAGGGCGACGAAGGCACCAAGATGCGAGCCCGGCAGTACGCCCGCGCCATCGACACGGAACTCCGCGATGTGTTCACCGGTCGCGATACCCCGCTGATCCTGGCGGCCACCGAACCGATCAACGCGCTGTTCCGCTCGGTGAACAGCTACGACAACCTGCTCGACGAAAGTATCCCCGGCAACCCCGAGCACACCACCGATCACGAACTGGCCGACCGCTCCCGCGAGATCCTGGACCGCCACTACGCCGCGCAACTCGCCGATCTCGTCGATCTGCTCGAGCGCCGCCGCAGCGAGGGCCGAGCCGCCACCGATATCTCCGATCTCGCACGAGCGGCCGCCGCGGGCGCCGTCGACACGTTGCTGGTCGATATCGACGCCTCGGTTCCCGGAACGGTATCTCCAGACGGCGCAGTCAGTTTCGCTGAGCCGGCTGCCACCGAAGCCCCCGGCGTCCTGGACGAGATCAGCCGCCGCGTCCTGCTTACCGGCGGCGACGTCCTCGCCGTCCGTACCGCGGACCTCCCCGACGGCGCGCAGCTCGCCGGCATCCTCCGCTATGCGCCGTAGCTCGGATACGGGTCGCGGAATCATCCCGGACCGTAGCCGCGTCTGACGGATCGTGGTCGGGGTCTCCCGAGTACCGGTGCACGGGAGTACGAGGGCACTCAGCCTTGACTTATGGACCTCGGGGAGCGGCTCCAATCCGTCCGGAAACGACGCGGCGTCACGCAGCGAGAGCTCGCGGGGAGGTCCGGTGTCTCGTTGTCCTACGTTCGCAAGATCGAACAAGGCGAGCGTGATGATGCCCGCGTCGAGACGCTGCGGCGGGCGGACAGTCCACAGAGGTCTCGGAACGCGGCCTGGAGGCCGTCCTGGCCGACGCGACAAGGCTCTATCACGACAACCGCTACGAGAAGCCGGCTCTCCTGTTGCCGCGCTTGATCGAGGACGGAAATGCGGCTGCGGTGCGGCACGCGGTGACCGAGTTCGCCGCACTGGTGACCCCGAGCCGGGTTTATCCGCGTGGCTGCCAATGGCCGGCGATAGAGATGGGGAACGCGTAGCAGTAGCCCTCGGGTGGTAACCGCCGACCGGCCCGACGGCCGAGTCCGGACGGGTTCAGGAGCCGACCGCGTCGATGGCGGCCTGCAGGAGCCGGCCGGCTTCCTCCGCGACCGGGGCCAGTCCGGGTTGTCCGGTGACCTGCACCATGATCTGCGGGTCCATAGCTTCGACGTGTACCACCCGATCATTGCCCGATTCCGCCCGGACCACGACGTTGCACGGCAGCAGGAGCCCGATCTGCCGGTCGATATCGACCGCGCGGTGCGCGAGTGACGGGTTGCAGGCCCCGAGGATGGTGTAGCGCTCCATATCGACACCGATCTTTTCCTGGAGCGTGGCAGTCATATCGATAGTGGTGAGCACACCGAACCCCTGATCGCTCAGGGCGGCACGGGTGCGGTCGAGCGCTTCGTCGAAAGTCGACTCGATCTGGGTCGAGAGTGCGAGCGGCATGGCACGGCTCCTGTCGTCTGGAAGATCGTCTGTTCGATCCCGGCACCGACGGATACCCGGCTGCGAGCGATATGAACTAGGTGGCGGGCGGGGCCCGGAATGCAGGAGAGGCACCTTCCGAGTTTCTCGAAAAGTGCCTCTGACCTGGCTTGACGATGGTGCGCGATACTGGGATTGAACCAGTGACCTCTTCCGTGTCAGGGAAGCGCTCTCCCGCTGAGCTAATCGCGCGAGGTGGAGACGGGAATCGAACCCGTGTGCACGGCTTTGCAGGCCGTTGCCTCACCACTCGGCCACTCCACCGCGCAAAGGGGGAAGGCATACTATGCGCCTGGCCCTACCTCTCGAGCGGATGACGGGATTCGAACCCGCGACCCTCACCTTGGCAAGGTGATGCGCTACCAGCTGCGCTACATCCGCATTCGCTCCCCGGCGGCCTCGCGGCCCTCCGTGGTGCGAGACAGAACATTAGCCGACATACGGCGAAACCTACAAATCGCCTGGTAGAAGGCCCTGAACTACACGGATGTCATTCGCTGTGGCGGTATCGCCCGCGACCGCGAGTGCTGCCCGACGGAAACCGTCACCGATTGCTCGGCACGTCGGCCGTCGGTCCCCGAACGGATGACATCAGGGCGATTTGGCGGCGAACGGGTGGTGCGTGTTAAGGTTCCTACTCGTTCGGAGGGTGCCGAAAAAGGACCCGCCGAGCGATTCCCTGGTCCCATAGCTCAGCGGGAGAGCGTCCGCCTCACACGCGGAAGGTCGCTGGTTCGAAACCAGCTGGGACCACTCGAATGCCCCCTTGATCCTTGCGGTTCAAGGGGGCATTTTTGTATTCCATCGAAGGACGGACGGCCTTCCGGTTTGTGTCCGATTTCCACCCGTATCGACCGCTGTGGAAAACGTAGGGTCCTCACGTCGAACCAGGACGGAAACTGGCCTAATTCCGCGAAAGACTCGAATCATGAGCGAAACCGAAGTGACCGAGGGACAGCCGGAACAGGCAGACATCACCGACTACGACGATCCGAACGCACCGTGGAACCAGGCCTGGGATGGGCAGGACGGCATCGCCAACTGGAACGATGATGTGATCAAGGAGTTCCGGGAGAACTCGGGCAAGGTGGGTGGTGCTTACGCGGGCGGGGACCTCATCCTGCTCACTACCACGGGAGCCAAGAGCGGCAAGCGGCACACAACTCCGCTGGGGCCCCTGTACCGGGGCGACACCATGTTCGTGAGTTCGTTCATCGAAGACAAGTACCCGGCGTGGTGGTATAACATCAAGGCGAATCCGCAGGTCACTATCGAGCTCCGGGACAAGACCTACCAGGCGACCGGCAAGGTGCTCGAAGGCGCGGACTACGACGAGTTCGCGGCCTGGGTGCTGCCCAACAACCCCCTGCTGGCGGATTTCCAGTCCAAGGTCGACCGGCCGATGCCGCTGGTCGTGCTGAACTTCGACGACGAGGGCTGAGCGCATCGCCACCGCGACGACGAGCCCACACCTACGACGGCGCGGTGGTCCAGCCGGCCACAATCGCCTCGGTGGTCTTGCGGAGCGGGGTTTGATCCCGGCCCGGGCCCGGCGGCCCGGCAGATATGTCGGGTCGGTGCGTTTGGACACGATGCCATCGAGATGGTTGTCCCGCGCCGCGGCGATCAACTGATCAGCACCGACACCCGGGTCGACCTGCTACCTGATTGCGCACGAGCAGCTATCGGGTGTTCTCGCTTCAGTGTGGGGCGAGTTCTTCGGTGATCAGTTGATCGACGAGGTCGTTCAACTCGTCGATCAGCGGTGCGGCAGTGGGTTCGTGGGCGAGGTTACGCATTTCGAGTGGGTCCTCGTGCCGGTCGTACAGCTCGTACTCGAACTCGTTGCGTGGACCGTCGATGCCCTCGGCGGTGGAATAGCGGGCGAAGCTGTAGCGCGGTGTGATCGTCCCGCGTAGGCAGTACCTCGCGCCGGGTGTCTGTCCGCCACTGGATTTCGCGTCCGAGGTGAGCAGCAGTGCTTCTCGGACATCGGCTTCCGGGGTGTGGAGCAGGGAAGTCAGGTCGCGGCCGGTGCTCGGCAGCGGGACGCCGGCCAGGGCGGCGAGGGTGGGGACGAGGTCGATATGTGAAGTGAGGCCGGCGGTGGTGGTGCCGTGGGTTTCCGGTGCGCGTGGGTCGGCGATGGTGAGCGGGACGCGGTTGTTCTCGCGGTAGATCATGGCGCCTTTCTGCCGCAGCCCGTGGGCGCCGCCGAGTTCGCCATGGTCGGAGACCCGCACGATAACCGTTTCCTGGGCGGCGCCGCTGGAGTTCAGGCCGTCAAGGACGCGGCCGATGAGTTCGTCGGTGCGCAGCATGAGTTCGAGGTACCAGTTGCCCCACTGCTGCCACTGGCGGCGTCCCTCCGGAGAGGTCACCTCCCCGGGCATGACCCCGCCGACGGCGGTGTTCAGCGTCCGCCACGTGCTCTGCACCCGCGGTTTGGTGGAGAGATCGGTTTCGAAGTTGGGCGGGACGTCGGCGCCGTGGTCGGGGACGTCCGCGAGGCGGTAGAAGCGGGGGCAGAACATCATGTCGTGCGGGTTGACCATGCTCACCACACACAGCCACGGATCCGGGCGGGCGGCGTTGTCGCGTAACCAGTTCACCGCTCGGTCGGCCACCCCTGGATCTTCTTGCAGCCCTTCGTTGGGGCCGCCGCCGCCGAGGACGTCGTGGGATTCGTGGAAGCCGTAGCTCGCGAGTCCCGCCGGGTCGGGGCTCACCGGATTCGACAGATGCCATTTACCGATGTAGGCGGTGTGATAGCCGGCTTGTTGGAGCAAGGTGCCCAGGGTGGGCAGGGCGGTGTCCAGGTCGGCGTTGGTGCTGCCGGTCATCTCGAGTACACGGTCCATGAAACCGCTGCCGCCGACATTGTCGATCATCCCGTTCGCCGGGGCGTGCAGGCCGGTGAAGAAGGTGGACCGGGCGGGCGTGCAGGGTGCGGTCGGAGTGTGGTGCATGGCGAAACGGACGCCGGCGGCGTCGATACGGTGGCGTGCGGGCAGCGAGAACCCGGAAGGCAGCGCGATATCGGCGCGCTCCTGATCGGTCATGACGACCAGAATGTTCGGGCGGCGGGCGGGCGCCGCGGCTGCCGGGGCCGCGGTCAGGGTGCTCAGTGCGGGGACCGCGAGCGGCGCGGCCGCCAGCAGTGAGAGCAAGTGCCGCCGTCCGGGATCCGGGATCGCACGCGGGTCCGGGGTAGGTGGGGTGTGCTGGGGCACGCGGTCACCTTTCGTTCGCGAGCGGTAGGTCGGGGAGGAGCGGCTATACGTTCATCGGGCGCCCGCAGGCGTGCCGAACGGTACCCGCGGCCGCGGGTACCCGATCTTGTGGCCGCACGGTACTCGTCGAATCCGCCGGGCGGCATATCGCGCTCGGCACAGACGAGTGGCATGGAGGGGCCACCCGCCCCGGATTCGGAACTCCTCGAGGCACCGGGGGACAACCGGCGGGACGGGACGGCCCGTGCCCGCAGGTTGGGCCGCACCGGTTAGCCGGGCGGCCGATTTCGCTCTGACCTGCAGAAAAAGGCCACGACTCCGGTGGGAAATCCCACTGTTCGACACGATCGGGCGACACAATGTGGCGATGCGAACCTATGCCCGTGTACTACTGGCGGCTGTCGCCGGGATACTCGTTGTCTTCGCTCCCGCCGCCGTGGCCGCGCCGGTCCCGGGTAGCTCGCAGCTTCCGTTTCCGCTGACTCTCCAGCCGGACGGCGTGCAGGCGCCGGCGGCGGCGCTGGCGGAGGCCAATACCGGGATGCTCGTGTGGTCCCGGCAGCCGGATATCCGCGTCCCGATCGCCAGTCTCACGAAGGTGATGACGGCCGTTGTCGTGATCGAGTCGGGCGATCTCGAGCGGCCGATCACCGTGCCGCGGACAGCCGTGGACGCGTCGGCCGCCCACGGCGGAAGTTCCGCCGGCCTGGTTCCCGGCGAAGTGCTCACCGCACGCCAATTGCTGTACGCGATGATGCTCCCCTCCGGCTGCGATGCCGCCTACGCCCTGGCCGAGGCCTACGGACCCGGGCAGGACGCCTTCCTCGGCAAGATGAACGCCACCGCGCAGCGACTGGGTATGCCGAATACTCATTTCACCGATGCCAGCGGTCTGCCCGTCCCCGACGATTACGCCACGTATTCCACGCCCGCGGAACTGGTGCGGCTCGGCCGGCACGCGATGGCCCACCCGGTGTTCCGGGAGATCGTCCGGGCCCCGGTCTATCACCAGCCCGCCGGTGCCGCGAACCAGGACCACGTCTGGGAGAACACCAATGGGCTACTCCGCGAGTATGCGGGCACCACGGGTATCAAGACCGGGTCCACGAACGCCGCCGGGACCTGCCTGCTGTTCGAAGCCTCCCGGGGTGGTCAGCGGCTGATCGGTGTGGTTCTGAACAGCTCACCCGACGACCTGGACGCCGCGACAGCCGATGCCAGACGCATCATGGACTGGGGCTTCGTCCCGATCCTCAGTGGGGTGCCGATCGGCTGACCCGGTGCAGTGGCAGGGCCGCGATCACTTCGCGGCCACCGGGACCTCCGCCCGTACCGTCCTCGGGTGATAGCACTCCGCGATATGCCCGGCCTCGTGCTCATCGGTCGCGGGCGGTGGCGTCGCGCTCGCGCAGATATCGGTCGCGTGCCGGCAGCGGGTGCGGAACCGGCAACCCGACGGCGCGTTCAGCGGGGACGGGACATCGCCCTGGAGAATGATTCGCCGGCCGCGTGCTTCGGGGGCGAGTTGCGGTGCGGCCGACAGCAGCGCCTCCGTGTAGGGGTGCGCGGGACGGTCGAAGACGGCGTCGGTGGATCCGGTCTCCACGATGCGTCCCAGGTACATCACCGCGACCCGGTCGGTGACATGCCGGACGACGGACAGATCGTGGGAGATGAACAGGTAGGAGATGCCGATCTGCCGCTGCAGGTCGTCGAGGAGGTTGAGTACCTGCGCCTGCACCGACAGGTCGAGGGCGGAGACCGGTTCGTCGCAGATCACCACGCTCGGGTTCAGCGCCAGGGCGCGCGCGATGCCGATACGCTGCCGCTGCCCGCCGGAGAATTCCTGCGGATACCGATGCGCGTCGCCCGCGCGCAGGCCGACCAGGTCCAGGAGTTCGCGGATCCGTTCCGTCCGGGCCTGTGCGGACGGGTACAGGTCGCGGTGGGTGCGCCACGGTTCGGCGATGATCTCGCCGGCCGACATCCGCGCGTTGAGCGAGGCGTAGGGGTCCTGGAACACCATCTGCACCCGCCGGCGGAATGCCAGCAGGTCCTTACCGCGCAGGGCGAGCGGGTCCGCACCGTCCCAGGTGACGGTGCCCGAATCGGGCCGTTCGAGCATCATCAGCGTGCGGGCCAGCGTGGTTTTTCCGCAGCCTGATTCGCCGACGAGTCCCAGTGTCTCGCCGCGGCGCAACTCCAGGTCGATGCCGTCCAGCGCGCGCAACCGGTTCTTGCCCGCCTTGTTCGCGGCGACCTTGAACGTTTTGGTCAGGCCCCGCACCCGGAGCAGTGGTTCAGACATGGCTCGACTCCTCGGAGAAATGGCAGGCCGACAGACGCCCCGGAGCTACCGGCTCGAGCGTGGGCCGGGTGTGGCAGGCGTCCCGGACGATCGGGCACCGTTCCCGGTAGACGCAGCCGGCCGGGATCGAATGCAGGTCCGGTGGAGTGCCGCCGATCGACTTCAGCGTCGCCCCCCGGTGGGTGCCGACGGGGACCGAGTCGAGCAGGCCTTTGGTGTAGGGGTGCCGTGGCCGGGCGAAAACCTCTGCCACCGGGCCGGTTTCGACCACGTTTCCGGCGTACATGATCACCACCCGGTCGGCTTCCTCGGCGACCAGGGCCAGATCGTGGGTGATCAGGATGACGGCCATATCCCGTTCCGTGCGCAGATCGCGCAGCAGGGACATGATCTGTGCCTGGACGGTGACGTCGAGCGCGGTGGTCGGTTCGTCCGCGATCAGCACCGAGGGGCGCAGCGCGACCGCCATGGCGATCAGCAGTCGCTGCCGCATACCGCCGGAGAACTGATGCGGGTAGGCCCGCATCCGGGTCTGCGGTTCCGGTATTCCGACACGCGTCATCAGCGACAGCGCTTCGCGCTCGGCCTGTTTCGCCGACATACCGCGATGGATCCGGAACGGTTCGGCCAGTTGCTTACCCACCGGGTACACCGGATTGAGCGCGGTCAGCGCGTCTTGGAAAACGATCGCCAGTTCGGTGGCGGCGAGCGCGCGGCGCTGTTTGCCACTTGCGGTCACCAGGTCGACCTCGCTCAGGCGTGCCGAGCCCGCGGTGATCTCGGCGACCGGATCGAGCAGGCCGACCAGCGCCTGCGCGGTCATCGATTTCCCGCACCCGGATTCGCCGAGCAGGGCCAGGGTCTCGCCGCGGCGGGCGGGGAAGGACACCGAGTCGATCGCGCGCACCGTGCCGGACGGTGTGCGCAGGTCGACGGTCAGTCCGGACACCTCGAGGGCCACGCGGTCGTCGCCGGACGCGGTGGGCTGGGACGTGAGTGCTGGCGCGTTCACTGCGGCATCACCATCTTTCTCGTGGGGAAGAGCCGGGAGCGGCGGGAGCGCGGCACGGTGAGCCGCCAGCGCTGGCCGGGGTCGGTGGCGATCCGCGCCCAGGCGGCCAGGACGGTGGCCGAGACCGTGGTCAGCACGATGGCCAGGCCCGGGAAGAACGACAGCCACCACGCGGTCTGCAGATAGGTCCGTCCCTGTGACACCATCAGCCCCCAGCTGACATCCGGGGGTTGGATGCCGATGCCGAGGAAGCTCAGCGACGATTCCGCCAGCATCACGTAGCAGAAGTCGAGGGTCGCCACGGTGAGCAGGGTGGGCAGCAGGATCGGGAACACATGCCTGCGGATGATCGTCGCACTGCCCGCGCCGAAGGTCCGCGCGGCGTCGACGAACAGCCGGCTGCGCAGTTCGGCCGCCTCGGCCCGGGCGGTGCGCAGATAGATGGGGATGCGGGTGATGACCAGTACCGCAATGATATTGGCGATGCTGGGCGAATACACATAGAGCACCACCACGGCGAGCAGCAGCGACGGAAAGCTCATGATCACATCGGCCACCCGCATCGCCACTGTCTCCCGCCGGCCGCGGTGATAGCCGGCCCACATGCCGACCAGCGACCCGATGACACAGGACAGTGCGACCGCGGGGAGCGCGACGAGCAAGGTGGTGCGGCACGCCACGATCAGCCGGGCGAGCACGCTACGACCGAGCGGGTCGGTGCCGAGGATATTGATCCAGCCGTGGTCCGGATCGAACGGCGGGAGGGTCGATTCGTCGAGGTTCTGCTCCCTGGCAATATCGCCGAGGACCAGCGGCCCGAACACACCGACCAGGAACACCAGGACGAGGACGAACGCGGCCGCCGTCGCGAGACGGTCGCGCAGCAGCAGCCGCCACAGCGAGACCTTGCCGGGTGCGGCGGGCGCCGGTGCTACCGGAATCGTGTTGTCGCCGGGAGCGGTGACCGCGTCCGTCGGCCGAGGACCGGAATCAATGGACATTTCGACGGCCTCCTAGACCTTGACCTTCTCGCGGACGCGGGCGTCCAGGAGCGCGTGGCACGCGTCGACCGCGATATTGAGGACGAAGATGCTGATCGCGGTGAGCAGCACCGCCGCCTGCAGGACGGCGAAGTCGCGTTGCAGGATGGCGTCGATCATCAATTTGCCGATACCGGGCCAGCCGAAGATCACCTCCACCACCACCGCGCCGTTGATCAGTCCGACGGTGAGGTCGCCGGCGACCGTCAGCGCGGATCCGGAGGCATTGCGCAGGGCGTGGTGGGTGACTACCCGGAGATCACCGGCCCCCTTGCTCCGGGCCAGCCGCACATACGGGGCGGACAGGGCCGAGACCATCGCCCCGCGCACCACCTGGGTGAGGACACCGAGCGGCCGGATCAGGAGGGTCACGATCGGCAGGATCCAGGACAACCCGCTGCTGGTGCCGGAGGTCGGGAGTACGCCGAGCACCACGGCGAAGATCCAGACTCCGGTGATCGCGAACCAGAAATCCGGGATACTGGCCGCGGTCATGGACAGCAGGCTGGAGGCCCGGTCGGCGATCGAGTTCGGCCTATAGGCGGCCCAGCAGCCGATGACGATCGCGCCGATGACGGCGAGCAGCATCGTGACGAAGGCGAGTTGCAGGGTGGCGGGAAAGGCGCGTAGTGCCATCGCCGCGGCCGATTCGCCGGTGCGCAGGGATTCGCCGAAATCCAGGTGGACGACTCCGGCCAGGTAGTCGATCATCTGGTTCCACACCGGCTGATCCAGGCCGTTCTGTGCCGCGAACTCCGCGCGCTGGGCCGGCGTCGCCGATTCGGGTAGATAGAGATCGGTCGGGTTACCGGTGAGCCGAGCGAGCAGGAATACGCCGAACAGCACCACGAGCAGGGGTACCAGGCTGGTGAAAACGCGGCTGCGCAGGAATGCGAACACAGCTCACCGCCGGGGCGGGAATGGGCGGGCGGTCATGATGTCCTCCGTTGGACGGGTCGAGCGGTGGGGTGGATCAGTGGTCGGCGCCGGGGCCGGCGGGTATCAGCTCGGCGATGCGCAGCTCGTCGCCGGTTGCCGGGTTCGGGCGGTAGCGCACGCTCGGCGCGATCGCCAGCACGCCCTGCATATGCGCGATATAGGCCATCTGCCGGACGGCCGCCGGCTCGGCGGCGAACAGGGCCGCGAGGGCATCTTGGCGTGCGATGCCGCCGAGGCGGGTGGCCGCCGTGATCGCCGTATCGAGCTCGGCTGTGCCGGTGGTGCTCTGGTAGCCGTCGCTGCGCAGGTACTGGTCCACGGTGAACTGCGCGTCACCGGCCTGGTTGCCGTGCTGGATCAGCGCCAGGATCGGACCGGAGTTCTCCGGGTACGGGCGGGCCTGGAACTGCATCTGGCCGGCGGTGTCCATCATCTGGATCTTGACGTTGAGCCCGGCCTCGCTCAGCGCGTACTGGATGACCTCCGCGGTTTCGTCGACCTTGGGGAACATCCCGGTCCGCGCGATCAACCGGATCTGCTTCTCGACCGGGACGCCGTCGGCCTTCGCCTGCGCCACCAGATCCGCGGCACGATCCGGGTCGTACGGTGTGGGCGCCAGATCCGGGCCGAACCCGACCACACCCTTGGCCACCAGCTGCGCGGCCGGTTGGCCGAGCCCACGGAACAGTGCCTCGACGATGCCCGCGCGGTTGATCGCGTGGTCGATGGCGGCACGGACCCGGTAGTCGTTCAGCGGCGGTTCGGTGGCATGGATGCGGAGCGCGGTGGTCTCGTTGTTCTGATAGGCGATGCCGAGTTCGCCGGCACCGTCGTCGGGTCCGAGCGCGGTGGCCACCTCGGCCTCCCCGTTCGCCACCATCGCCACTCGCACGCTGCCTTCGGCACGCCACTGGTACACCGCGTGGGCATAGGCAGGCGCCGGGCCCCAGTACGAATCGTTGCGCACCAGGCCCAGCCGCTGGCCGTAGTCCCAGTAGTCGATCCGGTACGGCCCGGTGCCGATGGGTTCACGGACCATGTCGGTCCGCGAGGTGGTGCTCGGCACCATCTCCACGAACGAGATGCGCAACGGCAGGATCGGGTCGGGCCCGGGGGTCCGCACCGTGACGGTGCGGGGACCGGTGACGGTGACCCCGAGGGCGTCATCACCGAAGACGTAACCGTCCACATCGCAACCGATATCGCTGTTGACGGCGCGGTCGATCGACGCGGCCGCGTCTTCGGCGTCGAATGCCGATCCGTCACTGAAGGTGACGCCCTCGCGGATCGTGAAGCGCCATTCCGTCGGTCCGGTCTGCTTCCAGCTCTCGGCCAGCTTGGGTTCCAGCGCACCGGTGTTCGCGTCGCGTTCGACGAGCGGTTCGGTGATATTGGAGCGGACGACGAGCCCGGTATCGGTCAGCGAGGCGTCGCAGGGCTCGAGGGTCGGTGGTTCGTGCGGGAGCACGATGCGCACGGTGTCCGGCCGGGCCGCCACGCTGTGGCTCGAATTGGCGACCGAACATCCGGTCACCGTCGCCACGACGAGCGCCGCGACGACCGGGCACGCCGTTGTCCTGTTCAAGATCGTCGTCCTCCTGTCACCAGCAAGTGTGGTCTGAGTCACTTGCCTATCGGTGTGATACGGAGGTTAGGACCTCGAGGTGATACCCGTCGAACACCAATTCGGTATTGAGTGATACCCGAATGGCTACAGTAGCCGCGGTCATGCCAGCTGACGACACTTTTTGCCTTCAATTCCCTTTGAGTATCGGTCGATGCAAAGTCGATGTTGGACGGGTATCAGTAGGTCCGCTTACCTTCGGAGGCATCGATCCGGGGCCGACAGACGGCCGGCCGGTTCGCCGGAGAAATGCGTGACGCGAAAAGGGAGCGGCCCGTGCAAGCTTGCTGCCATGTTGTCTTTGGAACAGGTTCGCGGGTTCGTCGTCGTGGCCGAGGAGGGCAGTTTCCGGCGGGCCGCCGAACGGCTGCGGATGACGCAACCACCGCTGAGTCGCCAGATCCAGAAGCTCGAACGCGATATCGGCGTGGTGCTGTTCGACCGGACCCAGCGCCGGGTCGCGCTCACTCCGGCCGGCACCGCGTTCCTGGTGGAGGCGCGCCGGTTGCTCGCGCTGGCCGAGGCGGCGCCGAGTACCGCGCGGTTGGTCGCGACCGGTCGCACCGGGACACTGCGCATCGGATTCACCGCGGCTTCGGGTATCGCCTTCCTCGGCCGGTTCCTCAACCACATCGAGCGGGCGCTCCCCGATGTCGAGGTGGCGCTGAGCGAACAGGTCAGCGCGGGCCAGCTGGAGGACCTGCGCAGCGGCAAACTCGATCTCGCACTGGTCCGGCCGCCGATCGACGAATCGGAATTCGAGTCCCGGCTGGTGTTCGCCGAACCGCTGGCACTGGTCATCCCACAGGACCACCGGCTCGACATCGAAGGACCGGTGCCGGTCACCGCCTTGGCCGGCGAGCATCTGCTGGTCTTCGCGCCCGGACCGGCCCGGTACTTCGCCGATCTGCTGACCCGCGTGCTGGCCGACGTGCATTACACCTCGACCCATCAGCTCACCCAGGTGCCCACCATGCTCGCGCTGGTCATGGCGGGCCGCGGGCTGGCCATCGTGCCCGCGTCCACCGGGCGGCTGCGGCCGCACGGGCTCCGGTTCCGGCTGCTCGACGGAGTCGATGAGCAGGCACTGCTGTACGCGGTGTGGCGTCGTGAGCAGGCGAATCCGGCGCTGCGCCGGGTCGTCGAACTGCTTCCCACCCTGCCGCCCGGCTGATTTTTCGTTCCACCCGCTATCAGGAGGCATCCGTCCGTGTCACATTTCCCCGCAGCAGATCTCGGGCCCGCGCTCAGCCGGGGCCTGCTCTCCTTCCCGGTCACCTTCTTCGACGCGGACTATGCCTTCGACGAATCCGCCTATCGTGACCACATCGCCTGGCTGGCCCAGTACGACGTCGCCGGGCTGTTCGCCGCGGGTGGCACCGGCGAGGGATTCTCCCTGACCCCCGAGGAGATCGATCGGGTGGTGCGTACCGCGGTCTCGGAGACAGCGGGCCGGATTCCGGTGATCGCGCCCGCGACGGCGGGTACCGCGGCGGCGGTGGGGCAGGCCCGCGCGGCCGAAGCGGCGGGTGCGGACGGAATTCTGCTCATGCCGCCGTATCTTGTCGAAGCCTCGCCGGAGGGTCTCGTCGAACATGTGGCCGCGGTCTGCGCGGCGACATCGCTCGGGGTGATCTTCTACAGTCGAGCCAACGCGGTGTGTGACGACGTGACCGTCGCGCGGATGGCGCAGCGGTGCCCGAACCTGATCGGATTCAAGGACGGTGTCGGCAATATCGAGGCGATGACCCGGATCTACGCCCGGCTCGGCGATCGGCTCACCTATATCGGCGGGCTGCCGACAGCGGAAACGTTCGCCCTGCCCTACGCCGAAATGGGTGTGACGACGTACTCGTCGGCGATCTTCAACTTCGCCCCGGAGTTCGCCCTCGACTTCTACGCTGCCGTGCGCGCCCGCGATCGGGCGTCGGTCTACGCACACTTGCGGAACTTCGTCATCCCGTACCTCGATATCCGCGACCGCCGGCCCGGCTATGCGGTCTCGATCGTGAAAGCGGGCCTGACCGCGGCCGGGCGTCCGTCGAGCTCGGTGCGGCCCCCGCTGACCGATCTCACCGCGGAGGAACTCGCGGAACTGTCCGCACTCGTCGAGTCCACAGTGCTGGTCGAAGCGAAAACCGGCGCCTGAATCGGCACGGGCCTTTCCGGGCGCCGCTGCCCGGACGGCAGCGCCGTCCCCGGGCCGGTCGTGTCGGCGGCGTTCGCTGGGTGCGTTGCGGTACCCACATTCGGTCCCGGAAGCCGCGCGGTCAGTGATACGTTCGATTGGCGAATCGTGTTCTCCATATAGAGAAGAGTGTTCTTTCGACCTCGTCCCGAGACGAGCCCGGTTCGTCGTACCGGCTCGACGCGGAGGGAACCCGATATGGCAGAACAGGATCGCCGGCAGAACGCACCGGAACGGGGGCGGAGCGGCACGACCGCTGTCGTCACCGGCGGCGGCCGGGGCTTCGGCAAGGCTTTCGGTGTCGCGCTCGCCGCGGAAGGGGCCGCTGTCGTGCTCGTCGATATCGACGGCTCGGCCGCCGAGGAGGCGGCGGCCGAGATCCGGCAGTCGGGAGGCTCCGCCCGCGGTTTCGCCGGCGATGTCACCGACGAGACGGCCATGGCGGCGATCATGGCCGAGGCCGGGGAGATCCACGGCGGGATCGATGTGCTGATCAACAATGCCGGTCTGCACAGCGACGAGTACAGCAGGCCCATCCGGGACATGGGCCTGGCGAAAGTCCGGCGCCTCCTCGACGTCAATATCGTCGGGGTGATCGCCTGCACCCTCGCGGCGCATCCGCATATGGCGGGCCGGGCCGGGTCCATCGTCAATATTGCTTCTGCCGCAGCACATCTGGGCGGCACCGCCTACGGCACCTCGAAACTCGCCGTGGCCGGACTGACCATCACGTTCGCCCGGGAACTCGGTGCCGACGGGATCCGCGTCAACGCGATTTCGCCGGGCCTGATCCTGACCGACACCATCCGCGCCGAACTGCCGGAGGCGGCGAAGGAGCGGGTGAAGGCCATGCAATACATCGACGCGGACGGTGCCGAGGCCGATATCGTCGAGGCGATGCTGTACCTGACCTCGGACCGCGCGCGGTTCGTCACCGGTGAAACCCTCCGGGTGACCGGGGGGATGGCCGCCGGCGTGTGAATTCTCAGCCGATCGTGAAGCCGCCGCTGGGGTCGGTGTAGCGGGCCTCGTCGAATCCGTGCAGCACGGCTGCCATGTCACCGACCAGGCGGTACATGGCGTCGACCGCGGTGTTCTCGGCGGAGTCGGCGGACCAGGTGTCGGGGGTCTCGATACTCATCGGGTTTCTCCTCGGTGGGCAGCGGGGCGCTGGATATGGTGATCGGTACGGCGCTGGAAGGCGTCCCCGGCCCGCAGGACCGCGGCCTCGGCGAAGGGGCGGCCGGCGATGGACATCGACAAGGGGGTGCCTTCGCTGGAGAGTCCGATCGGCACCGCGAGTGCCGGGTTGCCGAGCGGGTTCCAGTACGGCGTGTGCAACGAGGGCAGAACACCCAGCGGGTCGAGTGGGTCCATGGTGTCCAGTGCGGGTGCGCCCCGGTGGCCGGTAGGCGTGACGATCAGGTCCACCGCTGCGAGCAGCTCCGCCATCCGCTGCTGGGCTATGCGCCGGACACGCTGCGCCTGGACGTAATCAGGGCCGCTGACACCGGCCCCGCCGGCGAGGATGATCCGGGTCGCCTGGCCGTAATCGGACCATCGGGTGCGCAGGGACTGCTGGTGGTAGGCGTGTGCTTCGGCGAGCATGACGACGATATCGATGGCCGTCAGCTCGGGGTACATCGGCACCTCGACCGGCACCACCGTTGCACCGGCGGCACGCAGTGCGTCCACCGCCGCGGTGAACAGCGCGGGCTGGGCGGGGTCGATACCGCCACTCGCGTAGCGGTCCAGATCGTCCACCCCGATGGTGATGCCGTGCAGATCGCCGGTCAGCGCGCCGAGATAGTCGTCGATGGGCGTGCGCGAACTGTAGGGGTCGGAGTCGTCGAATCCCGCGATCGCGGCGAGAACGGCGGCGCAGTCGGCCGCACTGCGGGCCATCGGCCCGATATGGTCGAGGGTGTAGCCGAGCGGCACCACGCCGGATTTCGGGACCCGGCCGAAGGTCGGTTTGAGGCCGGTGATGCCGTTGAACGCCGCTGGAATGCGAATACTGCCCGCGGTATCGGTGCCGATCGCGGCACAGAACATTCCGGCGGCGACCCCGCTGCCCGACCCCGAACTGGACCCGCCGGCCCACCGGCGGGTGTCCCAGGCGTTGCGTGGCACCGGGAAGGGTTTACCCGGATCGGGCGCACCGATGGCGAATTCCATGGTGGTGGTCTTGCCGGTGACGATCGCGCCTGCCCGTTCCAGCCGGCGCACCACGACACAGTCGCCGGACGCCGCGCCCCAGGCCGGGTCCAGCACCAGGCTCTGCGCTGTGGTGGGGCCCTGGGAATGCGCCAGAATATCCTTGATTCCCACCGGGATTCCCGCGAGCGGTCCCAGCGGCTGCCCGGCCGCGATCTGCTCGTCCGCGCGGGCGGCCGCCCGCCGGGCGTGGTCGTCGAACCGGGTCAGGTACACGCCGATCTCGCTGTCGGCCGCGTCCGCCGCGGCGATGGCCTGTTCGACGAGTTCGGTGGCGCTCGTTTCTCCGGTGCGCAGTGCGGTGGCGGCGTCGGTGAGTGTCGGCAGCGCGGGTGGTCGGATTGTCGTGGTCATGGTCGTCCTATTCTCGGTTCGGCGGAGATCACTGTCGGAGGGACAGCGCGCCGGTCGCATCGATACGGGGTATTCCGCCGATCTGCAGGTGGAGTTCGGCGCGGCAGGTGCCGAGCGCGTAGTCGATCGCGCAGCCCGCCGGGTCGCGAATCGTCTGTTCGACCAGCAGAACGGGTTCACCGGGCAGGATGTGCAGCAGCGCCGCCGCGCAGTCGTCGGCGCGTCCCGCCTGCACGCCCACATCGCAACCGGTGAGGTCGACCCCACTCGAATACAGCAGGGTGTAGAAGTCGTCGCGGAAGGTGGTCTGGTCGAGACCGCTTGCCTCGGGCGCTCGGAGATAGTTGGTGAAGACGGCGAGCGGGCGGTCGTCGAGCAGGAGCACGTACTCGATACAGAGGCAGTCCGCACCTGCCTCCACCTCGCCGAGACGGCTCGCGATCACCGGCGGCGCGGGGATCCATGCCCAGTGCAGCAGTCGCGGCGCGATCCGGCCGAGCCCGAGATGTTCCTCCAGTGACCGGCCGGCCGGTGGCGGTGCCCCCGCGATGACGTACTCGTCCCGGATCGGGACCGTCCCGAGGCCGCGCCTGCGTTCGATCAGTCCGTCCCGTCGCAAGAGGTCGAGTGCCGCACGGACGGTGTCCCGGGAGGCCCGGTGCCGGGACATCAGATCGGATTCGCTGGGTAGCCGCCCGGTGCCGAATGCGCCGGACCGCAGTTCCGCGCGAAGTAGGTCGCGTAGGCGGCGGGTCGTCAGATGTCCCGAGGTGGGCAGCAGCCGCCGGACCTGTCCCTCGAACACCGGCCGGTCACGCGCCCGATCCTGCGGGCCGAGCCGTTCGTTGTGTTCCGCGATGTGGTGCATGCCGGTAGCGTGCGACCGGGCCGGGTTACGCGGCAAGGCTCCGAGGTAAACGTCCGGTTACTTCCCGCCGGCGACCTTTTCACGGCATCTGACCTGGCTTTTTCGGTTTCTGACGGTCGTTCGGGGCAGGTGACCGGTCCACGACGCCCGCGGGTTCCGCGTGGTGTGCGCAGTTACGCGGCCGGGAGAGCCGACCGGGAGGCGCCGCGCCGCGGCCGGGGACGTGCCGCCGAACGATGGTGCCGATCGACGTGAACAGCCGGTCGGCCGTGGAGTGCCGCCACCATGATCAGCGCTTCCGGACGGCGTCCACCGTGGGCGGGGGTATGCGGACCCGGAGGGGTGGAAGGTCGCCGTCGTAGCGTTCCGCTTCGACCAGGCAGCTGTTGGCGGACGGGCCCTGGGTCAGCGAACTGGTGCCGATATCGTTGGTGACCGTATTCGGATTGCCGTGGACATCCAGCGATTCGGGGTCGGCGGGGTCCAGCGGGTCGTACCAGGCGCCGGTCGCCATGTGCACGACACCGGGCCGCAGCGCATCGGATATCCGCAGTCCGGCCAGGAAGGCGCCGCGGTCGTTGAAAACGCGCACGATATCGCCGTCGCACAGGCCGCGGGCGGCGGCGTCGGCCGGGTTCATCCGCAGCGGTTCGCGGCCGCGGATCTTCGACTCCCGGCTGGTGGCACCGTAATCGAGCTGACTGTGCAGCCGGGTGGCGGGTTGATGTGAGAGCAGATGCAGTGGAAAGCGTTGTGCCAGTGGGCTACCGAGCCATTCGCGTGGTGGATACCAGGCCGGGTGGCCGGCGCAATCGCGGTAGCCGAATCCGGCGATGGTGGGAGAGAAGAGCTCGATTCGGCCCGAGGGGGTGTGGAGCCGGTGACGGTCCGGGTCGTCACGGAACAGTTCGAGGACGTGGCGGCTCTCGGCGAGCAGCGGCCGGAGATCGAGCGGGGCGCCGGCCCGGAAATCCGCGTAGCCGGGCAGGTGGATGCCGGCGGCCGCGGCATTGTCGACCGTGGTGCCCCACAGCCGTTCCACCCATTGCCGTGCGGTCCGGCCTTCGGTGAATCGCTGCGCGAAACCGAGCCGCTCGGCGAGACCGGCGAAGATCGCGTAATCGTCGCGCGCCCGGCCGTACGGTTCGAGGACCTGATTCATGGGTGTCAGCCAGTGGTCCGATCGTCCGCCCGCGAAATCCTCGCGCTCCGCGGAGGCGGTGGTGGGCAGGACGATATCGGCCATCCGGGCGGTTGCCGTCCAGCTGATCTCGTTGACGATGACCGTGCGCGGTCGCGACCAGGCGCGCCGCAGCCGGTTGAGGTCCTGATGGTGGTGGAACGGATTGCCCCCGGCCCAATAGATCAGGTCGATCTCCGGATAGGTGAGGACGCGCCCGTTGTAGTCGACGGTGCCGCCGGGCCGTTCCAGCATTTCGGTGAGCCGGGCCACCGGAACGATATCGGTCACCGGGTTGCCCGGTTGCGGGAACGCGCCGATCTCGAAAGGCAGGTAGCGGCGCTGCATATCGTTGGTCATGCCCACACCGGTGCCCATGAGGACACCGCCACCCGGCAGGCCGATGTAGCCGAGCGCGGCCGCGAGCGCCCAGGCGGTCCAGTAACTCTGCTCGCCGTGTTCGGCGCGCTGCAAGGCGAAGGGCAGACCGATCAGGCAGCGTTCGCGGGCCATCAGCCGGGCGAGGTCGCGGATCTCGGTGGCCGGGACCTCGGACAGGCCGGCGGCCCATTCCGGCGTTTTCGGTACACCGTCGCCGCGGCCGGTGACGTACTCGGCCAACTGGTCGAAACCGGTGCAATAGCGGTCGAGAAACGCGCGGTCGTGCAGTCCTTCGGTGACGAGGGTGTGGAGCATCGCGAGCATGATCGGGACATCGCTGTGCGGGCGGCAGGGCACCCAGCGGGCGCCGAGAGCCGGATCGCAATCGTCGCGGACAGGACCGATATGGACGATATCGACGCCGGCATCGCGGAGCGCGCCGAGCCGGCCGGTGGTCGGATGTGCCCCGACACCACCGGGATTGACCTGGGTGTTGCGCTGCGGGGCACCGCCGAAGAACACCACGCGGGCGCAGTGCCGGGCGATCTCCGCGGTGGTGGGGGACTGTTTCGCCGCAACGTAGGCGTTCATGCCGAGCACGTGCGGAACGAGTACCTCGGCCGCGGCGAACGAATAGGTGTCCACCGAGGCGGTGTAGCCGCCGAACATCTGCAGAAAGCGGTGGATCTGTCTCTGTGCGTGATGGAAGCGGCCCGCGCCCGCCCAGCCGTACGACCCGCCGTAGATCGCGCGGTTCCCGCCCTTCTCCCGGACCGCGCGCAGGGCGCCGGCGGCGATATCGAGCGCTTCGTCCCACTCGACCTCGACGAACGGCTGTTGCCCACGCAGCGCGGGGTCGGCGGCGGCACCGTGGCGGTAGTAGTCGAGCCGGATTGCCGGGCGGGCGATCCGGTGGTCCGGATCCTGGAGCGCGGTCAGCGAGCGGCCGATCGGGGAGGGCTGGGGATCGTCGCCGTGGGGTGTCACCGACAGTGTTCCGTCGGCGGCGGTGTCGAGGAAATAGTTCCCCCAATGAGTGGCGGTCGATCGGGCCCGTGTCATCGTCAGTCCTTTCCGGCACGGCGCAGCGCCGGTCGGCTATCCCTCGGCGGGGGCCGAGTCGCGTTCCGCGGTCACCACCTGCCGTGCCCCGGCGCATATGGGTCCGGGCACGGCAGGATGTTTCCCTCAACCAGTGTGCACACCCTGGATTCGTAGCGGTCGGCCCGGCGCACCGGTGCGAGGCGGCAGTGCGGTTCTGTGGGCCTCCGCCGCCGCACACGGCCCGCCGCTGGTGCGGCCGCAAGGGCCCCGAGGAAGCCGGCACGCCGGCCGAACCCTGGCGACCGACCACCGAGAACTTCCTCGACCCGGCGCCGGTGTCCCGTCCACCTCCACGACCCGGCCCGAATCGGTCGTGGTGATCGGCCGGGCTCGGCTGCCGATGTTGCGCTTGCACAGGCAGCACGGTGTGCTCGCCCCAGCGGGCAATTGCCGGCTCGGCCGTACAGCGGAGATGAACCGGCGCCTGCATCGGATCACCACTCCGGCGGCGTAGGTAACCGACCTCGCCGGAATCGGGGCGCGGTACGCGGCCAGGGCTCGAAGTCGAGAGGGTTTGTGTCCGGCGGCCGAGCCGCGGAGAGGCAGGCCGGCGTGGGGTGGGGCGCGGCCGGGCCCCGGCCACCGGGTGGGGGGCGCGACGTCGCCCCGCGCGCGGATTGCTATCTTGAACGACGTTCAAGCTGGGTGTTGCGAAGGATGGCGTCATGAACGGTGTCGAGGACTCGCGGGCGCCGAAGACTCGCATCACGGCGCGGGATATGGCGCAGATCGCGGTGTTCGCCGCGCTCATCGCGGCCCTTGGGTTGCCGGGGGCGATCACCGTCGGGTTCAGTGGGGTGCCGATCACCGTGCAGACCCTGGGGGTAATCCTCGCCCCGGCGGTGCTGGGGGCGCGTAAGGGTACGGCCGCTGTCGCGGTGTTCATCGCCCTGACCGTCATCGGCCTGCCGCTGCTGTCGGGGGGACGTACGGGGCTGACGGCGCTGGCCGGGCCGAGCGCGGGCTACCTGATCGGGTGGATACCGGCCGCTCTGTTCATCGGCCTGCTCACGGCGCGGATCGTGCCCAAGTACCCGTTGGTGCCGGCGCTGCTGATCAACGCGGTCGGCGGAATGGTGATCATCTATCTGTTCGGCACCCTCGGATTGCTGCTGCGCACCGACTTCGGACTGCGCGCCGCGATCGGGGCCAACGGTGCATTTCTGGCGGGTGACCTGCTGAAAGTTGTTGTCGCCACGGTCGTCGCCAAGGGTGTGCACCGGGCGTATCCGGGGCTGCTCGGTGGGTAGCCCGGTACCCGGCGGCACGGACACCGCGCCCGCGCTCGACCTGGACGGGACGACCCTGACCTACCGGGAGCTGGATCGTGCCGTCGACCGCTGGATCGAGCGGTACGAACCGGATGCCCGCGGGTACGACGCGTCCAGCCTGCCCGTCGGTGAGGCCCTGGTCTGTGTCTGCGCCGCCGCACGCCGCGGGGTCCCGGTCGCGGTCGAGGATCCGGCCGCACGCCCACGCCGATCCGAATGGCCGTCCGCGGCATTCCTGCTGGTCGCCACGTCGGGCTCCACCGGGCACCCGCGGCCGTTGGCCCGTACTGCGGCCTCCTGGTACGACAGCTTCCCGGTCTTCACCGAGATCACCGGCGTGACGGCGTGCGACCGGGTGCTGCTCACCGGCCCGTTGCACGCGACCATGCATCTGTTCGCGGCATTGCACGCCCTGTGGCTCGGGGCGTGCGTCACCGACGATCCGGCACAGGCCACCGTTGTGCACGCGGTTCCCTCGGTGCTGCGGGAGGTGGTCACGCGGGCACCACGGCTGCGGACCGCGATCGTGGCCGGTATCGCCGCCGACCCGGGAGCGTTGGCTGCGGCCCGCCACCTCCGGGTCATCGAGTACTACGGCTCCGCCGAAGTCTCGCTCGTCGCGACCCGGGAGGTACCCGCACCGCTGCGCGTGCTGCCCGCGGTCCAGGTGCGGATCCGCGACGGGCTGCTGCATGTGCGCTCCCCGTACACCGTGCTCGGTGCGCCGGACTGGTTCTGTGTGGGCGATCTGGCCGAACTCGGCGACGCCGGGGAACTGCGGGTGCACGGCCGTGGTGAAGCGGTGATCAATGTCGGGGGCACCACGGTCGTCGCCGAGGAGGTCGAGCGGGTGCTGGGTGGTATCGACGGGGTCGTGGCGGCGGTCGTGATCGGCAGTCCGCATGCGGTCTTCGGCGAAATTGTCACGGCGGCAGTGCAATTGAACGGCACCGAAATCGAGGAGGTCCGGCGGCGGGCGCGCGGGCTGCTCACCAAGGAAGCGATGCCGCGCCGCTGGGTGCCGGTCCCGGACATGCCCACCACGGCCGCCGGGAAGATCGCCCGCGGCCGGTTGAAAGACTTGCTGCTGTGAATCCCGACGCCCTTCTCGTCGCCGCCCGGCGCACCCCCATCGGCACGGCCGGTCACGGGTTCGCCGAGTGCACCGTCACCGATCTGGCAGCGCCGGTCCTCGGCGCCGTGGCCGGCACGCTGCGCGAGGCGGGTATCGACGCCCCGATCGACGATGTCGTCCTCGGCAACTGCCTGGGTCCCGGTGGTGACCCGGCCCGGGTCGCGGCGCTGCAGGCGGGGCTCGGCACCCAGGTGCCCGGGGTCACCGTGGACCGGCAGTGCGGTTCGGGGCTGGACGCGGTGATCCAGGCGGCGTTACGGGTCCGCAGCGGTGCGGACGAGCTGATCCTGGCCGGTGGCGCCGAATCGGCCAGTACCGCGCCGTGGCGGTTCTGGCCGCCGGTCGCGGGCGCCGACCCGGTGCGCTACACCCGGGCACCGTTCGCCCCGGCCGGTTTCGCGGACCCCGATATGGGCGTCGCCGCCGACAATCTGGCCCGGATTCGGGGCATCTCGCGGGAACGTCAGGACGAGTACGCGGCGCGGTCGCATACGCTGGCCGCCGCCGCGGATTTCGCTGCCGAGATCGTGCCGGTGGCCGGGGTGCACCGCGACGAACGGATCCGCAACGGGATGACCACCGCGCGCCTGGCCCGGCTCCGGCCGAGTTTCGGCCCCGACGGCACCGCCACCGCCGGGAACTCCTGCGGTATCTCCGACGGCGCGGCCGTCGTGGCCGTGACGACCCCGCAGCGCGCGGCCGGGCTCCCGGCGCTGCGCATCGCGGCCACCGCCGTCGCCGCCGGTGATCCGGCGCTGCCCGGCCTGGGCCCGGTACCGGCGATCCGCGCGGTCCTGCGCCGGGCCGGTCGCACGGTGTCCGATGTGGGCGTCGTGGAGATCACCGAGGCCTTCGCGTCGGTGGTGCTGGCGGTCTCGGACGACCTGGGCCTGGACGAATCGCTGATCTGCCCGGACGGCGGCGCGATAGCCATGGGACACCCGTGGGGCGCATCGGGGGCGGTCCTGCTGGTGCGGCTGGCGAGCCGGATGCTGCGCCGGGACGGCCCTCAGTTCGGCCTCGCCGCCTGCGCCATCGGCGGCGGCCAAGGAGTCGCGATGCTGCTGGAGCGCACGCTATGAGTGAGATCGTCTTCGAATCCGTGAGCCATTCGTTCGGTGAACGCCGGGTGTTGCGGGGTATCGACCTGCGGCTCGAGGAACGCCGGGTCGGGATCGTCGGTGCCAACGGGTCGGGTAAATCGACGCTGGCCCGCATGATCAACGGTCTGCTGACTCCCACCGCCGGCACGGTCACCGTCGACGGAGTCGACACCTCGCGTAAAGGCGCGACGGTGCGGCGCAAGGTCGGCTTCGTCTTCACCGACCCCGATACCCAGATCGTCATGCCGACGGTTGCCGAGGATCTGGCCTTCTCGCTGCGCCGCAGCGGCCTGGCCAAGGCGGAGGTCGGTGCGCGGGTGGCCGAAATGCTGGACCGGTTCGGGCTCGCCGGACATGCCGAACATCCGTCCCATCTGCTGTCCGGCGGGCAGAAGCAACTGCTCGCCCTCGGCGCGGTATTGATCCGCCGGCCCGAGGTGATCGTCGCCGATGAACCCACCACCCTGCTGGATCTGCGCAATGCCCGGATCATCGCGGACGCGCTCGACGCCGTCGATCAGCAGGTGATCGTGGTGACGCATCAGCTGTCGCTGCTGTCCGGGTTCGACCGGGTGATCGTCATCGACGACGGCGTGGTGGCGTTCGACGGCAGCCCGGCCGCCGCGCTACCGGCTTACCGGGAGCTGATCGAGTGATCGGCCTGTACCGCCCGGGGTATTCGCCCGTGCACCGCACACCGGCGGGGATCAAGCTGGTGTTGCTGCTCGTAACTATCACGGCGGCAACGGTATTCGTGCGGACCCCGCTGCAGCTCGGCGCGGTCGCGGCCGGCGCGGCGGGACTGTTCGTGCTGGCCCGGATCCCGTGGCGCGTCGCCCTGGACCAGTTGCGCCCGATGGTATGGATGCTGGCGATCATCGCACTCTTCCAGGTGCTCACCACCTCGCCCGAACGGGCGGTCGTGGTGTGTGGATTGCTGCTGCTGTCGGTGGCGCTGGCGGCGCTGGTCACGTTGACCACGCGGGTCACCGACATGCTCGACGCGGTCACCCGGGCGCTGGGTCCGCTGCGCCGGATCGGTGTGGACCCGGACCGGATCGGGTTGATGCTGGCCCTGGCCATCCGGTGTGTGCCGCTGCTGGCGACCGTCGTGCGCGAGGTCGCCGAGGCGCGCCGGGCGCGGGGCCTGCAGTGGTCGGTGACCGCGCTGGTCACGCCGGTGCTGGTGCGATCCCTGCGGACCGCCGATGCGATGGGTGATGCGCTCGCGGCGCGCGGGGTCGACGATGACTGAGCTGCTGACCGACCGGATCTCGCGGCAGGTGCGGAGCCGGCCCGCAGCGCCGGCTGTGCGTACCGCCGGTGAATCCGTCGGCTATCCCGAATTCTGGGCGCGGGTCACCCGGGTCGCCGCGGGTCTGGCCGGTCTGCGGCGGGTGGCGGTGCTGCCGGCCTCGGATATCGACTCACTGGTCACTGTCGCCGCGGCGATGCACGCGGGTGTCTCGGTGGTGCTGTTGCACCGGCATCTGCTGCCGGACCAGCTCCGGCGGGTACTGGAGGTGGCGGACCCAGGCGCGGTGGTGGCCGCCGCGCCGCAGCATCGCCGGTTACGGCGGATGGGGTTCGCCGGGGTGATCCATACGGCGGCCGAGCTGACGTCGGACGGGGTGGCCCACGGGGCCCGGCCCGACGCCGAACTGCTGGCCGGCATCACCTCGGGGACGACCGGTGAGCCGAAGGTCTTCGTGCGCGACCAGGCATCCTGGGCCGCCACCCTGGACCGCTCCGATCGGACATTCGATATCGGACCCGGCGACACGGTCGCGGTGCCCGGGGTGCTCGACCATACGCATTTCCTCTACGGCGCCCTGCACGCGCTCACCCGCGGCGCCACCGTCGATCTGCGGCCCGCAGCGGATGCGCTCGCCGACGGCGCGACCCACCTGTATTCGGTACCGACCCTTGCCTGGGATGTCGTGCGCGCCGCGCGGGGCACCCACGAGAGTGTGCGTGAGGTGCTCTCCTCGGCGGCGCGGTGGCCCGCCAACGGGCGGGCCGCCCTGCGTGACGTGCTGCCGAATGCCGCGCTCACCCATTTCTACGGTGCGTCCGAACTCAGCTTCGTCTCCTTCGATCGCGGCCTCGGCGCCGCCGACGACTACGCGGCGGGTGAACTGTTCGACGGGGTCGAGGTGGACATCCGCGCCGGTCGGGTCTTCGTGCGCAGCGATATGGTCTTCCGTGGCTACCTCACCCGAACCGCCGTGGTGGACGGACCGGTCGGCGGATGGGTGTCGGTGGGTGATCGGGGAGCCCTGGACGGCAGGCGGTTGCGGCTGTTCGGCCGGACGGGCGAGATGCTGATCCGCGGGGGTCTGAATGTGGAGCCGGCGGCGGTGGAAGCCGCCCTCACCGCGATCCCCGGCATCACCGAGGCGGCCTGTGTCGGGGTAGCGGACGAACGGTGGGGCCAGGTGCCGGTGGCCGTCATCGTCGTCGGTGGGCGGGCGCCGGATATCGAGGAGATCCGCCGCAGGTTGCGCGCGACACTCCCGGCCCCGAGTGTGCCCGCGCGGATTCAGATGCTGGACGCGCTGCCGCGGACGCCGCGCGGCAAACTGGATCGTCCGGCGCTGCTCGCCGCGATCAGCTGAACCCGCCCCGGCGACTCGCCGCGACACGTTGCGGTTCGGTAGCGATTGTCATTTTCGTCTCGGTACACCTATTGCCAAGTTTGGGTAGTTCTTTACTATAAGAGGAGTTGACGAACAACGTGCCGCACCGTCGGGGCACGGGTGGCCACCGGGTTCCGGCCATCCGTTCGGTGCTGCCGGTCGGCTTTTAATCTCTTGCCCCACAATCTGTTTCGCCTGTTGTCCGGGTTCGGTATCGATCGGACACCGTGGTTCCGTGTGTTATCACCAGAAGTGGAGGTGCCCTCTCTGGCTTTGACGAGACTTTAACTTCGCGTTTTCTAGGCTTTAAGAAGCGGCCGTTGCGGTGCCGAGTAGCTCCGTCACCGCGAGATGCCGGTTCGCGGTCTGTGCCCGACTGGACATGTTGATCGTCAACCGACCTCGGCCCGCGCCGAGTCGGCGAAGGAGAACAATGGCAACCACCAGCCCGAATTCCCCTGCGTCACAGCTCGGATCGGACTCGTCTGCGACAGGGGCCGGATCCCGATTCCCTGCCGTGGACCTGGCCTCGATCCTGCGCCACGATGTGCCGGCCTCGATCGTGGTCTTCCTTGTCGCGCTGCCGCTTTCGATCGGTATCGCGATCGCTTCCGGCGCACCGGTGGCTGCCGGCCTCATTGCCGCCGTCGTCGGCGGCATCGTCGGCGGTGTGCTCGGCGGCTCTGCCCTGCAGGTGAGCGGGCCCGCGGCCGGGCTCACCGTGGTGGTCGCCGAATCAATTCATCAATTCGGATGGCGCATAACGTGTTTCATCGTCGCGGCGGCCGGTGTCCTGCAGATCCTGTTCGGCTTGAGCCGGATCGCCCGCGCCGCGCTCGCGGTGGCGCCGGTGGTGGTACACGCCATGCTCGCGGGTATCGGGATCACCATCGCGCTCCAGCAGGTTCATATTCTGCTCGGTGGTGAATCCAGCAGCGCCGCCTGGGAGAACATCACCGGACTGGCCGGCCGGCTCGGCTCCGTCAGCGGTCCCGCGGCGTTCCTCGGGGTGCTCGTCATCGTCATCATGCTGGGCTGGAATCATCTCCCCGAGCGCGTCCGGGTGGTGCCCGGTGCCCTGGTGGCCATCGTGGTGGCGACGGGGCTTTCGGTGATGGTGCCGATGGACGTGAAGCGGGTCGCGCTGGACGGTTCGCTGTTCGACGCAATCATGTTGCCCCAACTGCCGCACGGTGATTGGGCCGCCGTGGTCATGATGGTGCTCACCGTCGCGCTCATCACCAGTGTGCAGAGTCTGCTGTCGGCAGTCGCGATCGACAAAATGCACACCGGGCCGCGGACGGACTTCGATCGCGAGATGATCGGTCTGGGGTCGGCGAATGTCCTGTCCGGCCTGATCGGCGGTCTGCCCGTCGCCGGTGTCATCGTGCGCAGCTCCACCAATGTGGCCGCGGGTGCCCGCAGCCGGGCTTCGACGATCCTGCACGGAGTCTGGGTGCTGGTGTTCTCGGTGGCTCTGGTGTCGCTGGTGCAGCAGATCCCCCTCGCCGCACTGGCCGGCCTGTTGATCGTCATCGGAGTGCAGCTGGTCAAGATGGCGCATATCCGGCTGGCGCACCGGACCGGCGATCTGCTCGTCTACGTCGTCACCCTGGCGGCGGTGGTGTTCCTGAACCTGCTCGAAGGGGTTCTGATCGGTTTGGCACTGGCCTTTGCGTTGCTGGTCTGGCGGGTCGTGCGGGTCGTGGTGACGGCGGAACGGATCGGCGGAACCGACCGCTGGCTCATCCGGATCGACGGTTCCTGTACGTTCCTCTCCCTGCCGAAACTGTCCACCACCTTCGCGAAGGTCCCGCCGGGCGCGACGGTGACGGTGGACCTCACCGTGGACTTCCTCGACCACGCGGCCTACGACGCCATCACCGATTGGGCTCGGCAGCACGAGAGCAACGGTGGCACAGTCGATTTCGTGGAGGTCGGCGCCTCCCGGATGGCGAAGGCGCCGGATGCTCCGCCCGCGCGGAGTATGGGCCGGGTTTCGCTCGACGATGTTCTCGGGCCGTGGCGGGTCGCCCGCGCGGGTGCGGAGTCCGGGACGGGTGACAACGGCGATCCACTGGTCACCGGTATCGCCGCCTACCATCGCAGCCATGCGCATCTGGTGCGGTCGCATCTCGACGAGCTGCGGCACCGGCAGGATCCCGATTCCTTCTTCTTGACCTGCTCGGACTCGCGGATCGTGCCCAATGTGATCACCAGCAGTGGCCCGGGTGATCTGTTCACCGTCCGCAATGTCGGCAATCTGGTTCCCGAGCAGGGTGACGCCTCGGTGGAGGCGGCACTGGTCTTCGCGCTCGAGAAACTGAATGTGCGTTCGGTGGTGGTCTGTGGCCATTCGTCCTGCGGGGCGATGGGTGCCCTGTACTCGGGTGAATCCGCCGGTCCCGGCATCGACCGGTGGCTCGAATACGGGCAGCCGAGTCTGGCGCGGTACCGGGCGGGGCATGCGGTGGGTGCCGCGGCGGAGGCGGCCGGGTTCGGTCCGGTGGAGCAGTTGAGCATGGTGAACATCGCGGTGCAGTTGGAGAATCTGGGCCGGCATCCGTCGGTTCGCCGGGCGGTCGAGGAACGCGGCCTCACGGTCTCGGGTCTGTTCTTCGATATCGCCAGCGCTCGGCTGATCGAGGTGGGTCCTGAGGGAATTTCTCCGCTCGAGGACTCGGACGAATTGCTGGCGCAATTGCATCGGGAACCGGCGTCGGCGGTGATGCCATGAGTGGGTACAGGCGTGACAGCACCCCGGCCGTTACGTGGCGGGCGCGGATCCGCTCGGAGGCCGGTGGTCGGCCCGTAATCTCTTGCTCCACACTCTGTTTCGCGGGTGAAGCGGGTCGGAAACGACCGGACGATGTGGTTGCCCACGTTATCACCAGCGATGGGGCGCCTCTCTCAGGCTTTGATAAGTCTTTACCCTTACTATGGCCAAGGTTTAGAACTCGGCCCGTTGCCGTGCCGAGTACCGACTTCACCGCGATATGCCGGTTCGCGGTCAGTGCCCACATGGACATATTGATCGTCGACCGACCTCGGCTCTGCCGAGTCGGCGAAGGAGAACGATGGCAACACAGAGTACGAATTCCCCCCTGTCAGCTACTGGTTCGGACCCGGCGGGGCGCAAGCCTGCCGGGTCCGGAACCCGAACCACCCCGACCTGGCTGACCTCGATCCTGCGTCACGACGTACCGGCCTCGATCGTGGTCTTCCTTGTCGCGCTACCGCTTTCGCTCGGTATCGCGATCGCTTCCGGCGCGCCTGTTGCCGCCGGACTCATTGCCGCTGTGATCGGCGGTATCGTCGCCGGCGCGCTCGGCGGGTCCGTCCTACAGGTGAGCGGCCCGGCCGCGGGCCTCACCGTGATCGTTGCCGAATCGATCAGCCAATTCGGCTGGCGGGTCACCGGATTCATCGTCGTCGCGGCCGGTGTCCTGCAGATTCTGTTCGGGTTGAGCCGGATCGCCCGGGCAGCCCTGGCGGTGGCGCCGGTGGTGGTCCATGCCATGCTCGCCGGAATCGGCGTCACCATCGCCCTGCAACAGCTGCATGTCCTGCTGGGTGGCGAATCCAACAGCACCGCATGGTCCAACATCACCGAACTGCCTGCGCAACTGATCTCGTTGCACGGGCCCGCCGCCTTGCTCGGTCTGATCGTCATCGCGATCATGCTCGGCTGGAAGTACCTCCCCGAGCGTGTCCGGGTCGTCCCCGGTGCCCTGGCAGCGATCGTGGTGGCCACCGGAGTGTCGCTGGTGCTCTCGCTCGACGTGAAGCGGGTCGCGCTGGACGGTTCGCTGTTCGATGCGATCGGGCTGCCCGAACTGCCCCGCAGCGACTGGGCCGCGGTCGTGGTGATGATCCTGACCTTCGCCCTGATCGCCAGTGTCGAGAGTCTGCTGTCGGCCGTCGCGATCGACAAGATGCACAGTGGGCCGCGCGCCGACTTCGATCGCGAGATGATCGGCCAGGGCTCGGCGAACGTGCTGTCGGGCCTGCTCGGCGGCCTGCCGGTCACCGGTGTCATCGTGCGCAGCTCCACCAATGTCGCCGCGGGTGCGCGCAGCCGCGCCTCGGCCGTCCTGCACGGTGTCTGGCTGCTGGTCTTCTCGGTGGCCCTGGTTTCGCTGGTGGAGCAGATTCCGCTGGCGGCGCTGGCGGGTCTGCTGATCGTCATCGGCGTGCAACTGGTGAAACTGGCGCATATCCGGCTCGCGCACCGCACCGGCGATCTGCTCGTCTACGCGGTGACCCTGGCCGCGGTGGTGTTCCTGAACCTGCTGGAAGGCGTGCTCATCGGGCTGGCGCTGGCCTTCGCGCTGCTGATCTGGCGCGTGGTGCGGGTCGCGGTCACCGCCGAACCGCTCGGTGGCACAGATCGCTGGCTCGTCCGGATCGACGGATCGTGCACCTTCCTGTCGCTGCCGAAACTCTCGTCCACCTTCGCGAAGGTTCCGCACGGCACCGCGGTAACGGTGGAGATGACGGTCGACTTCCTCGATCACGCCGCCTACGACGCCATCACCGATTGGGCCCGGCAGCACGAGAGTAACGGCGGCACTGTCGATTTCGTCGAAATCGGTGAGGCGCGGATGGCCCGGGCCGAGGCGGCGCCGCCGTCGCGCAGTCTGGGCCGGGTGGTGCTCGACGATGTCCTCGGGCCCTGGCAGGTCGACCGCGACGGCGCGGCGAACGGGTCGAAGGACAACGAGGATCCACTGACCAGTGGTATCGCGGCCTACCACCGCGGCCATGCGCACCTGATGCGGCCGCATCTGGACGAACTGCGCGACGGTCAGGACCCCGATTCGTTCTTCCTCACCTGCTCGGATTCGCGGATCGTGCCCAATGTGATCACCAACAGCGGACCGGGCGATCTGTTCACCGTCCGCAATGTGGGCAACCTGGTGCCCGAACACGGTGACGCCTCGGTCGAAGCGGCGCTGGTCTTCGCGCTCGAAAAACTGAGTGTCCGCTCGGTGGTGGTCTGCGGTCACTCCTCCTGCGGGGCGATGGGCGCTCTGCACTCGGGTGAGGGCGCGGGCCCGGGTATCGACCGGTGGCTCGAATACGGGCAGCCGAGCCTCGAGCGCTACCGCGCCGGGCATGCGGTGGGCCGGGCCGCCGCGGCCGCCGGATTCGGTCCGGTGGAACAGCTGAGCATGGTGAACATCGCGGTCCAGCTGGAGAATCTGCGCCGGCATCCCTCGGTGCAGCGGGCGGTCGAGGAACGCGGGCTCACGGTCTCCGGTCTGTTCTTCGATATCGGCAGCGCACAGCTCATCCAGGTGGGTGTGGACGGAATCGCTCCCATCGAAGGCAACGCCGGTGTGCTCGCTCGGCTGCACAAAGAAACGGCAGCCGCGGCCAGTTGATTTGCCAGGGCAGTGGGATCGCGGGATCGGGCCGTTTCACTGTGGCCCACCCCGGGCCTTCGACCGGCCGATGAAGACCTGAGGTGGGCCGCCCACCCGCGAGCGCTGTGTTTCGGCGCGCTGGGCCCGGCCCCCTCGGTCTCCGGCCGGACTCGGCGCTGCCGCTGGGCAGGGTCGGGTGCGGGCGGGCCTGCGGTGGGTCTCGTGGCCGTGGCTGGGTGTACGGCAGTGGGTTCTCGGGGGCGGCGGGCCTCGTAGGCTGGGTTGGTGGAGAAAAGTTCCGATGCTGTCGTGGATCCGGTCGCCGGGAGTAGTGGCGCCGGGCCGGATACGGGTGCCGACTCCGGCGCCCGTGCGGGGGACGACGCGGCGACACGGCACGGTCCGGCGTTCTGGCGCGCCTTCCGTGGCCGGATCGCCGGGCGGCCTACCCTCGAGCTCGTCTATCGGGTCGGGGTGGCGGTGGTGGGCACCGTCGTGCTGGTGGTCGGGATCATCACGATCCCGTTCCCCGGTCCCGGATGGGCGCTCGTCTTCGCCGGAATAGGCATCCTCGCCACCGAATTCGCGGCGGCGCGGCGTGCGCTGGTCTGGTTGCGGGACAAGTACCGGCGCGGGATGGCCTGGTACATCTCCCGCGGACCGCTGATGCAGGTGCTGGCATTCCTGGCGACCTGCGCGGTGGTCGTGGCGACGCTGTGGGTGCTCGGAACGTTCGGATTGGTCGGCGACTGGATCGGAGTCGAATGGCAGTGGTTGCACAGTCCGCTGATGTCGTGACCTCGGCGCGGGGTCCGATGCTGACGGACGAGGCGTGGCTGGCCGCCCGGATCGCGGAGCTCAACGCGTCCTGGCGGACGGATTCGCTGCGGGTGGGCGCCACGCTCTGGTGGTGTATGACGGCCTCGGCGCTGGTCGAGCAGGTGGTCCGGGCAGTGGTCCGCGGGACGCCGATCCCGCCGCCCACGCTGGACCGGCTGGATCTGTCGCTACGCCCGGACGGCTCGGTCGAGAAGGTCCGCATTCTCGATGCCGATGCCGATGCCGATGCCGGCGACTACCCCGGTGCGGGGAAGGTACGGGCCGATGATCCCCGGTCCGGGACCCGTGAAACGGCAGCGTCGAACCGGGCTCGAGACGCGGTACCACCGGAGTCGCGTGATATCCCGGAGGCGCTGCGCGCGACCCTGGCCACCGTGATCGGCCGGATAACCGCGGTCTCCGGCGTGCGGGAGCCGGCGCTGTGGGCGGTTGTGACCGATGTGATCGCCAGCTGGGCGGTCGACGCGGGGGTGCCGCAGGCCGGGCAGCGGCTGGCCGCGGAGATCGGAGACAGGGTCCCCGCGCCCCGGTTCGTTGAGGTTTCGGGTCGCACATTCGTGCGGCGCGCCTCCTGCTGCCTCGTCTATGAGGCACCGGGATGCGAAAAGTGTGTCAGCTGCCCCAAGCGGGCCCCCGCCGAGCGCGCGGCGCTGCTCGCCGGCTACGCCCGGCGGGCGTGAGACCCAGGCTCGGCCCGAGCACCGTTCGTCCTCGGGCCGAGCGGCGCTCGGGCGCGGTCGCGCGAGGCACCAGGTATCGTCCGCGAGATACTTCGTCCACGCGGGCCCGCAACTTGTATCCGGCGCGAAGGCCGGCACCCGGGCAGGTGTCTGCGATCTATCGTGCGGTTCGTGCCACGCGAGGGCATCGTTCGAGTGGTCCGGTGCGCGGCTCGAGCCGGAACGGCGTGAGGGCTCCAGCGTCACCACCGCTACTCCGGGATCGGCCCGCGCCGCCGCCCGGCCGGTCCATCGACACGCGGCCGGGTGTGTCCCGATAGCATGGTCGCGGCCGGGCTCTGCCCGGTGACCGACCAATGGATCGAGCTGTCACCACACCGGAGTGCGCCGGTGGGAGACAGGCCGTCCGAAGCCCGAGCGAGCCGGAGCGTATCCGGCCGCGGAAACCGAGGAGAGCGCCACCGTGACCACCACAGCCCCCCGCAGCCCAGCCACCCCCGTCCGGGTGCCTGCCGGGACTACGGCGGGCGCCGCGGTACGGGAGGCGGGCCTGCCGACCAAGGGCCCGGAGACCGTCGTCGTCGTCCGGGACGCCGCGGGCGATCTGAAGGACCTCTCCTGGACTCCCGATCTCGATACCGAGGTCGTCCCGGTCGCCGCGAACACCGCGGACGGCCGCAGCGTGATCCGGCATTCGGCCGCCCATGTGCTCGCCCAGGCCGTTCAGCAGGAGTTCCCGGAAGCGGTGCTGGGGATCGGCCCGCCGATCAAGGACGGCTTCTACTACGACTTCCGGGTCGACCGCCCGTTCACCCCCGAGGATCTGGCCAAGCTGGAGACCCGGATGAAGAAGATCGTCAAGGGTGCGCAGCGGTTCGCGCGCCGGGTGGTCGAGGTGGACCAGGCGCGGATCGAACTGGCCAAGGAGCCGTTCAAGCTCGAGCTGATCGGGGACAAATCCGGGATCGACGATCCGGAGATCATGGAGGTCGGCGGTCACGAGCTGACCATCTACGACAATCTCGACCCACGCACCGGCGAACGGGTGTGGGGCGATCTGTGCCGGGGTCCGCATATTCCCACCACCAAGTTCATCCCCGCCTTCAAACTGACCCGCAGTTCCGCCGCGTATTGGCGCGGTGACCAGAACCGCGAGGGTCTGCAGCGGATCTACGGCACCGCCTGGGAGTCGGCCGAGGCGCAGGACGAGTACCTGAACCTGCTGGCCGAGGCGGAGAAGCGGGACCACCGCAAACTCGGCCTCGAGCTGGATCTGTTCTCGTTCCCGGACGAGCTTGGGTCGGGACTGCCGGTGTTCCATCCCAAGGGCGGCATCATCCGCAAGGAGATGGAGGACTACTCGCGGCAGCAGCATGTGGAGGCGGGCTACGAGTTCGTTACCACCCCGCATATCACCAAGGCGCATCTGTTCGAGACCTCCAAGCATCTGGAGTGGTACGCCGACGGTATGTACCCGCCCATGCACCTGGACGCCGAACTCAACGAGGACGGCACCGTGCGCAAGCCCGGGCAGGACTACTACCTGAAACCGATGAACTGCCCGATGCACAACCTGATCTACCGGTCGCGCGGCCGGTCGTATCGGGAACTGCCGCTGCGCCTGTTCGAATTCGGTTCGGTGTACCGGTACGAGAAGTCCGGTGTGGTGCACGGCCTGACCCGCGCCCGCGGTTTCACCCAGGACGACGCGCATATCTACTGCAGCCAGGAGCAGGTCGTCGAGGAGCTGACCGGCACCCTGCGGTTCGTGCTCGACCTGCTGAAGGCCTACGGCCTGGAAGATTTTTACCTGGAACTGTCGACCAAGGACCCGGAGAAGTACGTCGGCTCCGACGACCTGTGGGACGAAGCGACCGAGACCCTGCGTCAGGTGGGGGAGGCCTCCGGCCTGGAACTCGTGCCGGATCCGGGCGGTGCCGCGTTCTACGGTCCGAAGATCTCCGTGCAGACCCGGGACGCGCTCGGCCGGAACTGGCAGATGTCGACCATTCAGCTGGACTTCTTCGAACCGGGCCTGTTCGACCTGGAGTACACCGCCTCCGACGGCACCAAGAAACAGCCGGTGATGATCCACCGGGCGCTGTTCGGGTCGATCGAACGCTTCTTCGGGGTGCTCACCGAGCATTACGCGGGCGCGTTCCCGGCCTGGCTGGCGCCCATGCAGGTGGTGGGGATCCCGGTCGCCGAAACCTTCGTCGAGCACCTCGACGGTGTGATATCCCAGCTGCGGGCGGCCGGTGTCCGCGCCGAGGTGGACCGCAGCGACGACCGGATGCAGAAGAAGATCTTCAACCAGACCGCGCAGAAGGTGCCGTTCATGCTGCTGGCCGGTGCGCGGGATGTGGAAGCGGGCGCGGTGAGTTTCCGCTTCCGTGACGGAACCCAGGTCAACGGGGTCCCGGTGGCCGAGGCGGTACAGCTGGTCGTGGACTGGGTTCGCCGCCGGGAGAACACCTCGCCCACCGCGGAATCGGTGCGGCCCCTGGTGGACGGCGCGGGCGGTGCGCCGGAGTGATGCCGGGTCCGCCCGGGCGGGGAAAGGGTATGGAGTATGAGTGAGCGCACGGTGCCGGACGGTCTGACCGGCTCGGACGAAACCGGTGTGGCCGGGGAGATCGTGGACCGCGGTGCGGGCGAACCGGATCGGTTGCAGCGATTGTGGACGCCGTACCGGATGTCCTATATCGCCGAAGCTGCCACGGCGGCACCCAAGAGCGCCACCGGTCATCCGTTCACCGATATCCCCACGATGTCCGATGAGGACGGGCTGGTCGTCGCCCGGGGGGAGCAGGTGTACGCGGTGCTGAATCTGTACCCGTACAACCCCGGGCACATGATGGTGGTGCCCTACCGCCGGGTCGCGAACCTGGAGGACCTGACCGCCGCCGAAGCCGCCGAACTGATGGAGTTCACCCAGCGCGCCATCCGGACGATGAAGAAGGTGTCGCGCCCGCACGGCTTCAATGTGGGTCTCAACCTGGGCGGTGTCGCCGGCGGTTCCCTCGCCGACCACCTGCACCAGCACATCGTCCCGCGCTGGGGCGGGGACGCGAATTTCATCACGGTCATCGGCGGGGCGAAGGTCATGCCGCAGTTGCTCCGCGAAACCCGGGCCCTGCTGGCGTCGGCCTGGGAGGAGGCGTAGATGGGCGAGAATTCTCTGCCGGCGCCGATCGGAGCCGACCGGGTGCGGGTGTCCCGCAGGACAGGGCAGGAGGCGTAGTGAGCAGCAGGGGGCGTAGGTGCTGAGCATCTTCGGCCGGGCGACCTTCGCCAAGGCCACCGCACCGCTCGGTAGAGCGCTGGTCGGCACGGGACTCACCCCGGACGCCGTCACCCTGATCGGGACCGCCGCCTCGATCGCCGCCGCCGTCACCCTGTTCCCCAGCGGCCATCTGTTCTGGGGAACCATGGTGATCTGGCTGTTCGTCATGTTCGACATGCTCGACGGCGCGATGGCCCGCGCCCGGGGCGGCGGCACCCGCTACGGCGCCGTGCTCGACGCCACCTGCGACCGAGTCGCCGACGGCGCGATCTTCGGGGGTCTGGCCTGGTGGGCGGTGTACCACGAGCAGAGCAAACCCCTGTTCGTCGTCACCCTGGTGGTTCTGGTGACCTCCCAGGTCATCTCGTACGCGAAGGCCCGCGCCGAGGCCAGCGGGTTGTCCGCCGACGGCGGGCTGATCGAGCGGCCGGACCGGCTGGTGATCGTGCTCGTCGGCGCCGGGCTCACCGGGCTCGGCGGGTACTGGGGGATCGAATGGCTCACGTGGGCAATCCATGTGGCCATGTGGATTCTGGCGGTGCTCAGTATCGTGACCGTCGCCCAGCGGGTATTGGCGGTGCGGAACTCGCCCGGCGCGCGCGAGATCCTCGGGACGCCGCATCCGGGAACGGGGCAGCCGTCGTGAGCGGGTGGCGGTCCGCGATGAGCGACCGCGGTTATGCCGCGGGCTGGCGATTGGTGCGGGCGTTGCCGGATTCGGTGGCGCGTGGGTTGTTCGACCGTGGCGCCGATTTCGCGGCCCGCAAGGGCGGCCCGGCCCAGTTGCGGCGCAACCTGGCCCGGGTGATCGGCACATCGCCCGAAGCGGTGCCCGACGAGCTGATCCGGGCGAGCATGCGGTCCTACGCGCGCTACTGGCGGGAAGCGTTCCGGCTGCCGGCGATGGATCACCGCGAACTGGCGGCTTCCGGGCGAATCGATGTACAAGGGCTCGACAACGTCGACGCCGCCCTGGACCGGGGCCGCGGCCTCGTCTTCGTCCTGCCGCATTCGGGGAACTGGGATATGGCCGGGACCTGGCTGGTGCAGAACTACGGAACGTTCACCACCGTGGCCGAACGGCTGAAACCGGAATCCCTGTTCGAACGGTTCGTCGCCTACCGGGAAAGTCTCGGATTCGAGGTGTTCCCGCTGACCGGCGGTGAACAGCCACCGCTCACCGTGCTGGCGCAGCGACTGCGGCAGAACAAAATCGTCTGTCTGATGGGGGAGCGGGACCTGACCGGTCGCGGCATCCCGGTGACCTTCTTCGGTGAACGCACCTGGATGCCGGCGGGTGCGGCGAAACTCGCGGTCGAAACCGGTGCCGCTCTCATCCCGGTGCACGTCTGGTTCACCGTCGACGACGCCGGCCGCGAGAGCTGGATAGTGGATGCCCAGGAGCCACTGGACGTTTCGGGCGGTATCGCCGCGGCGACCCAGGCGCTGGCCGATCGTTTCGCCGCGAATATCGCCGCCCACCCCGCGGATTGGCATATGTTGCAGCCACTGTGGGAAACGGATCTGTCCGAAGCCCGGCTGGACCGCATCGCGGCCGAACAGGCCCGGCGCGGGACCTCGTCGGTCGATGCCGGTGGAGACCTCGCCGTATGAAAATCGGCATGGTCTGTCCCTACTCGTTCGACGTACCGGGCGGCGTGCAGGCGCATGTGGTGGAGCTGGCGCAGGTTTTCCGTGAGCGCGGCCACAAAGTGAGTGTGCTGGCGCCGGCCTCGGACGGTACCGAACTGCCCGATTTCGTGGTCTCGGCCGGTCGTGCCGTCGCGATCCCGTACAACGGATCGGTGGCCCGGTTGTCCTTCGGGCCGACGGCCTACACCCGGATCCGGAAATGGATCGAAGGCAACGATTTCGATGTGCTGCACATCCACGAACCCAACGCACCGAGCCTGTCGATGCTGGCATTGAAAATCGCCGAGGGACCGATTGTCGCCACCTTCCACACCTCCACCACGAAATCACTGATCCTGTCCACGTTCCAGGGTGTGCTGCGGCCCTATCACGAGAAGATCAGCGGTCGTATCGCCGTCTCGGAACTCGCGCGGCGCTGGCAGGTCGAAGCGCTGGGTTCGGACGCCGTGGAGATCCCCAACGGGGTCGACGTCCAGGCCTTCAGCCGCGCGCCGGTGCTGCCCGGCTATCCGCGCCCGGGCGGAACGGTGCTGTTCCTCGGCCGCTACGACGAACCCCGCAAAGGGATGCAGGTTCTTCTCGGCGCGCTCCCGGCCCTGGTCGCCCGCCACCCCGGCGTGGAGGTCCTGATCGTCGGCCGCGGCGACGAGGAGCGGCTGCGGCGGGAAGCCGGACCGCTGGCCGGGCATCTGCGCTTCCTCGGGCAGGTCTCGGATACGGAGAAGGCGTCGGCCATGCGCAGCGCCGATGTGTACGTGGCGCCGAATCTCGGCGGCGAGAGTTTCGGGATCATCCTGATCGAGGCCATGGCGGCCGGGACCGCGGTCGTGGCCAGCGAACTGGACGCGTTCCGGCGGGTGCTGCGGGACGGCGCGGCCGGGGTCCTGGTCCCGACCGGTGACTCCGCGGCGCTGGCCGGTGCGCTGGACGGGCTGCTCACCGACGAGACGCGCCGGGCGGATCTGGTGCGGACCGCGACCCGGGTGGTCGGGTCCTACGACTGGCCGGTGGTGGCCGAGCAGATCCTGCGGGTCTACGAAACCGTGGTGGTCGGCGAACTGCGGGTCCGGGTGGCCGGATGATCACGTTCTCCGCGACCACCGTCCTGGTTCTCGCGCTGGTCGCCGCGCTCGTCGTCGCGCTGGGGGTGTGGGCGTACTCCACGGCGAACCGGCTGGACCGGCTGCACGTGCGCACCGACCTCGCCTGGCACGCGCTCGAGGCGGCGCTGGCCCGCCGCGCCGTGGTCGCCCGCGCGGTCGCGGTCTCGCTGGGGGGTACGCCGCGCTCCGGCTCGCGGCCGGACGAACTGGCCCCCCGCCTCGTCATCCTCGCCGACCGGGCCGAGCGCACCGGCCGGGACGACCGGGAAACGGTGGAGAACCAACTGGCCGCGACCCTGTCGGCCGTCGATATCGCGCGCCTGCCACCGCAACAGGTGGCCGAACTCGCCGACGCCGAAGCCCGGGTACTGATCGCCCGCCGGTTCCACAACGACGCCGTCCGCGACACGCTGGCGCTGCGTACTCGCCGCCCGGTGCGCTGGCTCCGCCTGGGCGGCACCGCACCCATGCCCACCTACTTCGAGATCGCGGAGCGGGCCACACCCGCCGCGGCGACCGGACTGGACGTGGACACCACCCGGGTGTCGGCCCGGGTCGCGATCCTGGACGAACAGGACCGCATCCTGCTGATCCGCGGCCACGATCCGATGCTCCCGGAGGTCTCGTTCTGGTTCACCGTCGGCGGTGGCGTCGAACCGGGGGAGAGCCTGCGTGCGGCCGCGGTCCGCGAGCTCCACGAGGAAACCGGCCATATCGCCGACCCGTCCGCCCTCCGCGGCCCGCTCTGGCGCCGGGTCGCGATGTTCCCCTTCAACGGCGACCTGATCCGCTCCGAAGAACTCTTCTTCGCACTCCGGGTTCCCGCGTTCGACCCCGAACCGGCCAACCTGACCTACGTGGAACAGCGCTCGATCACCGGCAGCCGCTGGTGCACCCCCGCCGATATCCGTGCCCTGGACGCGTCCGGTGAGACCGTCTACCCGTACCAATTGGACGAACTCCTCGAAGAAGCGGCCCGAGCGGCAGACGGCGACGGCGACCCGGAGGTCCGGTCCATCCGGTAGGTGGCGAGCATGTCCCGCACCTACCGGCCGCGTGTCGGTGTGACGGGTCTCACGGGCGTGATAGCGTCGCACTCGGTTTGGCACATCGAAGTTGTGTCGATTCGGTGTGTGGAGGTGAATACGTGTCCTACATCCTGTTCGATTACCTGCTGCCGATTCTCGGGCCCAGCGCCGCTGAGTACTGGGCGAAGCTGCTGGTCGTCAACCCGATCTGAGTCGGAATTCGAAGCCCCGCCGGGCCGGTGTCGCACCGGTCCGGCGGTGTTTTCCACCGGTCCAGTCGGTCGAGATCGGCGCATAACGCCAGGTGGTTATCAGTCCAGTGGGCTCCGACTGGATATGAAGGCGGTTTCGCGGCCCGCCTAGAATCGTGGTGTTCATCGACGATTTCCCCTGCACCGGACACAGGAGCTGCCGTGACCACGCCCGAGACCACCCAGACCACCGAAGCGACCCGCGAGGCCGGTACCGCCCGCGTGAAGCGCGGTATGGCCGAGATGCTCAAGGGTGGGGTGATCATGGATGTGGTCACCCCGGATCAGGCCAAGATCGCCGAGGACGCCGGCGCCGTCGCGGTGATGGCGCTCGAGCGGGTGCCCGCCGATATTCGCGCGCAGGGCGGCGTCTCGCGGATGAGCGATCCGGACATGATCGACGGGATCATCGAGGCCGTCTCCATCCCGGTGATGGCCAAGGCCCGGATCGGGCATTTCGTGGAGGCACAGATCCTGCAGAGCCTGGGCGTCGACTACATCGACGAATCCGAGGTCCTCACGCCGGCCGACTACGCCAACCACATCGACAAATGGCGGTTCACCGCCCCTTTCGTCTGCGGTGCCACCAACCTCGGTGAGGCGCTGCGCCGGATCACCGAGGGGGCGGCGATGATCCGCTCCAAGGGTGAGGCCGGCACCGGTGATGTCTCCAACGCCACCACCCATATGCGGCAGATCCGCCAGGAGATCGCGCGGCTCGGGTCGCTGCCCGCCGATGAACTCTATGTAGCGGCGAAGGAACTGCAGGCCCCCTACGAACTGGTCCGCGAGGTCGCCGAATCCGGCAAACTGCCGGTCGTGCTGTTCACCGCGGGCGGTATCGCCACCCCGGCCGACGCCGCCATGATGATGCAGCTCGGCGCCGAGGGCGTTTTCGTGGGTTCGGGCATCTTCAAGTCCGGTAACCCCGAGCAGCGGGCCGCCGCGATCGTGAAGGCCACCACCTTCTACGACGACCCGGATGTGCTGGCGAAGGTGTCGCGTGGTCTCGGCGAGGCGATGGTCGGCATCAATGTCGAGGACATCGCCCAGCCGCACCGGCTCGCCGAACGCGGCTGGTGATCACTGCCCGATCCGCCGGGTAGCCGGACGGATCCATGACCGCTGGTTACGCCTGCCGGGATACGCCCGGTAGCGCGTCGGCGGTCAGCTCAGGTGCCGGTCCGCAGGGCGGGCCGGTCCGGGTGGTCCCAGCGCAGGAAGAAATCCGGTTGTTCGGTGTGCTCGCGGTCGTGGGCCAGTAGCGCGGGCACGGTCCACGCGTCCGCTGCGGGTGTTCGACGGCCCAGTGCGGACGCGCTCAGGTCGAGCCGGACGGTCAGGTCGAAGCGCAGGCCGCGGCCCAGCAGCATCGGACCCGCGACGAACAGGATGGTGCCGGGGTCCGCCTGCCGGGTGCGTGCGCGGGCGGACCGGTCGGCGGTCTCGTCCCAGAGCGCGGGTAGCCACCGGCCCTGCGCGCGGAGCGGGTCGAGGACTTCCCGGCGCAGCGCCGCGAAGTCGAACCAGCCGGTGCGATAGGCGGTTTCGTCGCGGCCGAATTCCATTCGCAGCGAGGCCGGCCGGACGAAATCGCGCAACGAGACCAGCTCGGCCGGGCGCCCGTCGGTGCGGATACGGTCGGCGGCCAGCCGGGCGAATTCGAGCGGGCGCGCCGCGTCGGCACCGTCGACGGCGACCAGTTGCCGTTCACCGGAGTCGAGTACCCGGCGGGCCACGGTATCGGCGAGCAGGTCCGGGGTGATCGGTGTGTAGCGCGGCACCGGTTCATCACAGCAGGTCCGGTGCCTGGGCCGGTGACAGGGATTACTTGCCGGTGGACAATGGGAAATCGGACTGTTCGGGATAATCTCAGCGAATGGCGACTATCGAAGAGGCGCTGGAGATCGAACGCCTCGAGCGCGATATCTTCCGCGGTGCGTCCACCAAAACCCAGCTTCCGCGCACCTTCGGCGGACAGGTGGCGGGTCAGGCGCTGGTCGCGGCGGTGCGCACGGTGGAGCCGCGGTTTCAGGTGCATTCCCTGCACGGGTATTTCCTGCGCCCCGGTAACCCGGAAGCGCCGACGGTCTACATGGTGGACCGGATCCGGGAAGGCCGCTCCTTCTGCACCCGCCGGGTCACCGGGGTGCAGGACGGCGACGCGATCTTCACCATGTCCGCGTCGTTCCATATCGGCGACGACGGCCCGTCCCATCAGGACGAGATGGCCGATGTGGCGCCGCCTGACGATCTGCCCGACGCCAAGACCTCCATGGATCCGGAACGCCTGTGGGCGATGCGGGAGTGGGAGCACTGGGATATCCGCCCGGTCCCGCCGGAACAGGTGACCCAGCGGCCCGGGGTGGTGTCCCCGCAGCAGGTGTGGTTCCGGTACCGGCATCCGTTGCCCGACGATCCGCTGTTCCATGTGTGCACGCTCGCCTATATGAGCGATATGACGCTCCTCGGGTCGTCGAAAGTCACTCACCCTGACGAACCCACGCAGAACGCCTCACTGGACCACGCGATGTGGTTTCTGCGCCCGTTCCGTACCGACGACTGGCTGCTGTACGACCAGTCGTCGCCGTCGGCCGGTTTCGGTCGCGCGCTGACCGGCGGGAAGATCTTCGATCGCGGTGGCCGGCTGGTCGCCGCCGTCGTGCAGGAGGGGCTGATCCGCACCCTGCGGGTGTGATCCTCCACAGCACCCTGCCGCTGCTCCGTGCCGAGGAAGGCGCCGAATCCCGCCTGGCGGCCTGCCGCGGGGTGCCGGGGCGGTCCTGCGTAGCTGCGGCCGGGGCGAGAACGGGACCGTCCGGCGCCGGTGCGAACTCTGCGGAGCAGCCGCTGTGCCGGACCCGCAGAGTGACGGCGGACATCCGGTCGGTGGGCCGCGTCGTCGAGCCGGGGCAGGGCCGGGCCGTGCCCCGGCGCAGCGTGACCGCGCGCACATCACCCGGCCTCGTAAGCTCATGCGAGTGAGCAATTCTGCGGTTTCCGAGAATGCGGTGGCCACCCGGCCGGAGGGCGAGGCCGGGCACCGGGCCGACCGGCCCACCATCGGTGTGCTGGCCCTCCAGGGCGATTTCCGCGAGCACATCGCCGTACTGGATCAGTGCGGCGGCGACCCGGTGCTGGTGCGCCGCCCGGCCGAGCTCGCCGCGGTGGACGCGCTGGTGCTGCCCGGCGGTGAATCGACCACCATCAGCAAACTGCTGCAGGTTTTCGAACTGCTCGAGCCACTGCGGAAACGGCTGCGTGACGGGATGCCGGCTTTCGGGTCGTGCGCCGGGATGATTCTGCTGGCCGACGAGGTACTCGATACCCGCCCCGACGCCGAGCACCTGTCCGGTATCGATATGACCGTGCGCCGCAACGCGTTCGGGCGTCAGGTGGATTCGTTCGAAACCGATCTGGAGTTCGCCGGGGTGGCCGGCGGGCCGATGCGCGCGGTGTTCATCCGCGCGCCGTGGGTGGAACGGGCCGGCGACGGGGTCGAGGTGCTGGCCCGGGTGCCCAGCGGGCCCGCCGCGGGCCGGATCGTGGCGGTACGCCAGGGCACTGTGGTGGCGACCTCGTTCCATCCCGAGGTTACCGGTGATCATCGCGTGCACCGCATGTTCGTCGATCTGGTTCGCGACCGCTGAACTGCTCGCGGGGGCGGCCTTGCGAGTAGGGTGGCGGAATTGTCCGCTCGACCAGCCGGTAGCGTGGACCAGCACACCTGCCATCGACCTGAAGGAAGTAGGGAATGAGCGGCCACTCCAAATGGGCCACCACCAAGCACAAGAAGGCGGCGATCGATGCGAAGCGCGGCAAGCTGTTCGCCAAGCTGATCAAGAACATCGAGGTGGCGGCCCGGACCGGCGGTGGCGATCCGGAAGGCAACCCGACCCTGTTCGACGCCATTCAGAAGGCGAAGAAATCCTCGGTCCCCAACGACAATATCGAGCGGGCCCGGAAACGCGGCGGGGGCGAGGAAGCCGGCGGCGCCGACTGGCAGACGATCATGTACGAGGGCTACGGCCCCAACGGCGTCGCCGTGCTGATCGAATGTCTCACCGACAACCGCAACCGGGCGGCGGGCGAGGTCCGGGTCGCGATGACCCGCAACGGCGGCAATATGGCCGATCCGGGATCGGTGGCCTACCTGTTCCATCGCAAGGGCGTCGTCACGCTGGAGAAGAACGGTCTCTCCGAGGACGATGTGCTGATGGCGGTACTCGACGCGGGCGCCGAAGAGGTCAGCGATCTCGGTGAATCGTTCGAGGTCATCAGCGAACCCGGTGATCTGATCGCGGTGCGCTCCGCCCTGCAGGCGGCCGGTATCGATTACGACTCCGCCGAATCCGGCTTCCAGCCGTCGGTGAGCGTCGCGGTCGACGTGGAGGGCGCCCGCAAGGTGTTCAAACTGGTCGACGCGCTGGAGGACAGCGACGATGTCCAGAACGTGTACACCAATGTCGACCTCTCCGACGAAGTACTCGCCGAACTGGACGACGAGTAGGACTCGATGATCCGGTGCGGGTACTGCCCGCACCGGAGTCCGAACCATGTGGCGGCGACCCGGTCGGTGACCGAGTCGCCGCGCACCCGGCGTCAGCCGGCCGGGTTCGCGTAGTAGTCACGCATCGCGGGGTAGTAGTCGTCGAAATCGGGCCGGTCCGCCCCCGTCATGGCCGCGCCGAGGGCGTCCAGGTAGTACTCCCAGCCCGGACCGGCCTCGCCCGCTATCTCCGGCGAGGTCAGGTGGTGGGTGAACACCAGGTCGGTCCGCCCGTCGTGTTCGGTGAGAGTGGCCTCCAGATGCCAGCTACCGTACTCGTCGACGGTACGCAGGGCGAGGTGGCGCGGCGGGGTACAGGCGTCGATCGTGTAGTCGCCCCAGGGTTGTTCCTCTTCGTAGGTCATCTGTACCTGGATCGTGCGGCCCGGTCCGGCTTCGCCCTTCCACGGCCCGAACCACCGGGCGGTGCGCTCGGATTCGGTGATACTGGCCCAGACGTCTTCGATAGGGGCGCGGTAACTGCGGGTGAGGATGAGATCCTGCCCGTTCGGGGTGCTTTCCAGGCGTCCGGTCGGTCGGATGGTCATGCCGAGTTCTCCTTGCTGTCGGTTTCGGGAGGCGCGGGGTGGGTGCCGCGGTGCTCGTGTCCGGTGTCTGCGCGGTGCTCGCGGCGGGTCCGGTAGACCTCGGTGGCCAGTGCGTCCAGCCGGTGTTCCCAGCTCATGGGTGAACCGAGAGCGGCTATCCAGGAACTCAGTTCGCGCAACGGTGCGGTGTCCAGGGAGTAGTACCGCTCTCTGCCCACCAGTTCGTCGTGGACCAGGCCACTCTCGCGCAGTACCCGCAGGTGGCGGCTGATGGCCGGGCGGCTGATCGGAAACCGTGCGGCGATGGCGCCCGCGGTGCTGCGGGATTCGCGCAGTAGGTCCAGGATCTCGCGTCGTACCGGGTCGGCGATCGCCGCCGCTACTTCGTCCACGGCAAAAGAGTAACCAGTAGGTTACGCTTTTGTCCAGGGTAGGGAGATCTCGATCGGGTGAGGGTGCGTGTGCCACCCGGGATGGATCCGGCCGCGGTTGCACAATGACGGCATGGTGTCTGTGACTGTCGTACGCGGAGATATCACCGAGCAGCAGGTCGACGCGGTGGTGAACGCCGCGAACTCCGAACTGCTCGGCGGTGGCGGAGTGGACGGCGCCATCCACCGCCGCGGCGGGCCGGCGATCCTGGCGGAATGCCGGCGGCTGCGGGATACCGAGTATCCGCGTGGACTGCCCACAGGTCAGGCCGTCGCCACCACGGCCGGCGAGCTACCGGCCCGCTGGGTCATCCATACCGTCGGCCCGGTGTGGTCGGCCCGCGGCGACCGCACGGCGCAGCTGGCGCCGCTGCTGGCGTCGTGCTACAGCGAATCCCTGCGCGTCGCCGACGAGCTGGGGGCGCGCACCGTGGCCTTTCCGGCGATCTCCACCGGTGCCTACCGCTGGCCCATGGACGACGCTGCCCGCATCGCCGTCACCACCGTCCGGGAACACCCCACCGCGGTCCAGGAAGTGCGGTTCGTGCTGTACGACGCCACCGCCTACGACATCTTCACCGGCCGGCTGGATCAGTAGCCGGACAAGCGCCGGGGTCCGTGTCACTGGCGCCGGGAAACAGCGGCCTGCACTAGACTTCGAACAATTGTTCGTTCTGGGAAAGGTTGTGCGGGTGCGGGTGATGGGCGTCGACCCCGGGCTCACCCGGTGTGGGCTGAGCATCGTCGACGGGGGAGTGGGGCGCACCGTCCGGGCCGTTGCGGTCGACGTCGTGCGGACCCCGGCCGATATGGATCTCGCCCAGCGGCTGCTGCGGATAGCGGATGCCGCCGAGGAGTGGATGGGCACCCACCGCCCCGAGGTGGTGGCGATCGAACGGGTCTTCGCGCAGCACAATGTGCGTACCGCGATGGGCACCGCGCAGGCCGGCGGTGTGATCGCCCTGGCCGCCGCCCGCCGCGATATCCCGGTGATGTTCCATACTCCCAGTGAGGTGAAGGCCGCCGTCACCGGTAACGGCGGGGCGGACAAGAAACAGGTGACCGCCATGGTCACCCGGATCCTCGGGCTCGCGACGCCACCGAAACCGGCGGATGCCGCCGACGCCCTGGCGCTCGCCATCTGCCACTGCTGGCGGGCGCCGCTGATCGCCCGGATGGCCGCCGCCGAGGCGCTGGCCGAGCGGGCCCGGCGGCAGTACACCGAACGACTGGAACAGCAGCGGAAGGCGGTGCGCGGGTGATCGCGTCCATACGCGGCGAGGTTGTGGAACTCGCCCTCGACCATGTGGTTCTCGAAGCGGCCGGGGTCGGCTATCAGCTCAACGCCACGCCCGCCACACTGGCCGGCCTCACCCGCGGCGAACAGGCCCGCCTCTACACGGCATTGATCGTGCGCGAGGATTCGATGACTCTCTACGGGTTCGCCGATACCGAGGCCCGCGATCTGTTCGGCCTGCTGCAGACGGTATCCGGGGTGGGTCCGCGGCTGGCGATGGCGGTGCTGGCGGTGCTGGAACCCGAAACCTTGCGCAAAGCGCTGGCCGCAGGCGATATCGCGGCACTCACCAGGGTGCCGGGAATCGGTAAACGGGGCGCCGAACGCATGGTCGTGGAGTTGCGGGACAAGGTGAATCTCGTACCCGTCCCAGCCGGTGCACCGGGCACCCCGGTGGCCGCGGTGCACACCCCGGTCCGCGACCAGGTCGTGGAAGCGCTCACCGGACTGGGCTTCCCGCCGAAGCAGGCCGAACCGGCGGTGGACGCGGTACTGGCCGAGAACCCCGGTGCCGACAATTCCACGGCGCTGCGCGCCGCGCTCGGGATCCTGGGCAAGAACCGATAGGCGGTGTTATGGATTACGACGAGTCCCCGGATCAGGAGCAATCCCCGGTCAGCGCCGGCTATCTGCCCTCGGACGGCGATATCGAATCCGGGCTGCGCCCCACCTCACTGGACGGATTCATCGGCCAGCCGCGGGTGCGCGAGCAGCTCGAACTCGTGTTGCGCGGCGCCCGCGCGCGCGGTGGCACCCCGGACCACATCCTGCTGTCCGGGCCGCCCGGCCTGGGCAAGACCAGCCTGGCGATGATCATCGCGAGCGAGCTCGGCACCGCGCTGCGCATCACCTCCGGCCCGGCCCTGGAACGGGCCGGGGATCTGGCCGCCATGCTCAGCAACCTGGTCGCCGGCGATGTGCTGTTCATCGACGAGATCCATCGGATGGCCCGGCCCGCCGAGGAGATGCTGTATCTGGCGATGGAGGATTTCCGGGTCGACGTGGTGGTCGGCAAGGGGCCCGGGGCGACCTCCATACCGCTCGATATCGCCCCGTTCACCCTGGTCGGAGCGACCACCCGATCGGGTGCGCTCACCGGGCCGCTGCGCGACCGGTTCGGGTTCACCGGGCATATGGATTTCTACGAGCCCGCCGAGCTGCTGCTCATCGTGCAACGGTCCGCGCAGATCCTCGGGGTGGATATCGACGCCGACGCGGCCGCCGAGATCGCGGGGCGGTCCCGCGGTACACCGCGTATCGCCAACCGCCTGCTGCGCCGGGTCCGGGATTACGCCGAGGTCCGGGCCGACGGCCGGATCGACGTCCCGGTCGCCCGGGCGGCGCTCGAGGTCTACGACGTCGACGCGCTGGGGCTGGACCGGCTGGACCGGGCGGTGCTGAGCGCCCTGATCCGCGGATTCGGCGGCGGACCGGTCGGTGTTTCCACCCTCGCGGTAGCGGTCGGGGAGGAGGCCACGACCGTGGAGGAGGTGTGTGAACCGTTTCTGGTGCGGGCCGGGATGGTGGCGCGCACCCCGCGTGGCCGGGTCGCCACCGCGGCCGCCTGGATGCACCTCGGCCTGACACCTCCGCCGGACCTCACGTTCGGTGCATTGGAAGTCCGTGGCCGCGAACCCCAGCCCACACTCGACCTGTTCGAGTAGCGGGATCGGGTGCGCATCCGCCTCGCCCCGGCCGGGTTCGAACTGTCCGATTCTCAGCGTCCGAGTGGTGGGAGCCCGAACTCGGCGCGGACCTGTTCCAGGAAGGCGTCGACTTCGTCGGGGTGGTAGCCGCGGTTCAGCCAGGTGCCGCCCGGTCGTAATCCGCTCTGCCACCGGTCGGCGCCGAGCGGGGCCCGCCCGGCCAGGGCCGCGGCGATGTGGTCGAGCAGCTCGTCGACATCGTCCACGCGGTAGCCGCGGCGGCCCCACGGTGCGGTCGCGAAAGTGATGCGGTGCACATCCTCGGGCGTCATGACCCGATTATGGCCGTAACCGGTTGTCCGGCAGGTGCTTCGCCGGGACTGTGACGCCGCCCACCGGGCGCGGCCGCGGCAGCCGGAGAACCCTTTTCCGGCGTGCGGGTGTGGCGCCGGGCGAACGAACTGGCAGACTGTGGGCGTACCTGCCCCCTCACCCCCAGATCAGGAACTGACTTCCACCATGGAATCGCTGCTGTTTCCGCTTCTACTGGCCGGCCTGCTGGCTTTTATGTTCCTCGGCATGCGCCGCCAGAAAAAAGAGGCCGACAAGGTCACCCAGATGCAGAACAACCTGAAGATCGGTGACCAGGTCGTCACGACTTCGGGGCTGTACGGCACCGTGGTCGAGGTCGACGACACCACCGTCGATCTGGAAATCGCCGAGGAGGTCGTGACCACCTGGTTGCGGCTGGCGATCCGTGAGGTACGCGCCGACGCCGAGGTCGCCGACGAGAGCACCGGCGACGACGTGACCGTCGAGTCCGCCGACGCACCAGCAGGGGACGAGACCGCCGCGCCCGCCGCGGAGGAAACCCCCGAGCAGACCGCGACCCGGCTGACCAAGGACTGAATACCACGGCCCCGGCCACCGGACCGGTTGTCCCGGGTGACCGGTGGCGCCGTCGTGTGCTGCCCGCTGCTCGACCCGGGCGCGCCCGTCCCGGCCGTTCCACCCAGAACTTCCGCCTAGGAGATGACGACCTGTGCCACCGTCCCAGGGATCGGCGCATCAACTCCGCTGGCTCGCTCTTTTCGGCGTGCTGGTGGCAGCGATCTACGCGCTGGTGTTCTTCACCGGTGACAAATCACCGACGCCCAAACTCGGCATCGACCTGCAGGGTGGTACCCGGGTCACGCTGACCGCCCGGACCCCGGACGGTAACCGGCCCAGCCAGGACAGCTTGTCCAAGGCGCAGCAGATCATCGAGAATCGCGTGAACGGGCTCGGTGTCTCCGGCTCCGAGGTCGTGATCGACGGGGACAACCTGGTGATCACGGTCCCCGGGGACGACAGTCAGCAGGCGCGAACGCTGGCGACGACCGCGAAGCTCTACATCCGCCCGGTCCTGCAGGCGGCTCCCGCACCCGGCACCCAGGCGGCGCAGCAGGCTCCGGCCCCCGGGCAGCCCGCCGTACCGGCCGCACCCACGCAGCCCGCGCCGGCCGAAGGAACGCCGCCGGCAGGCGACGGTGCGGGCGCACCGGCCGCACCGGAGCAGCCCGCACCGGAAGCCCCGGCCACAGCGCCGGCCCCGGAGACTCCCGCCGCCGCGGCGCCGGTTTCCGCCGAGGATCTGGAGGTCCGCCCCGCGCAGGCTCCCGGGACTCCGCTGCCCGAGCCGCCCGCCCCGGCCGAGCCTGCTCCGGTTCCCGCCCCGGGGGAGACCACCCCGGCACCGGGTGAGCCGGCTCCGGCCGACGAATCGCTGAGCCCGCAGGAGCGGGCCCAGCAGGAGATCGAGGCGTCCAAAGCGCTGCGGCAGAGCACTGATCCGACCATGCAACAGCTGGCCATGTCCACGATGGACTGCGCCGCCGCCGACCCGCTGGCCGGTAACGATGATCCGAACCTGCCGCTGGTCACCTGTTCCACCGACGGCACCGAGGTCTTCCTGCTCGACAAGAGCCGGATCGACGGCCAGGAGATCGCCGACGCCAGCTCCGGCTTCAACACCGAACAGTCGCGCCACGAGATCTCGCTCGAATTCAAATCCGGCGGCAGCGATGCCTGGGCCTCGCTCACCGGCGAGTACGTGCAGCAGCGGGTCGCGTTCGTGCTCGATTCGGAAGTGGTCAGCGCCCCGGTGGTGCAGCAGGGACCGCAGCTCGGCGGCCGGACCCAGATCTCGGGTAATTTCACCGCCTCGAGCGCACAGGATCTGGCGAATACGCTGAAGTATGGTTCGCTGCCGCTGTCGTTCCAGACCTCCGAAGCCGAGACCGTGTCGGCGACGCTGGGGCTGACCTCGCTGCGCGCAGGCCTGATCGCCGGCGCGGTCGGTCTGGCCGTGGTGCTGCTGTACTGCCTGGTCTACTACCGGATGCTGGGTTTCCTCACCGCACTGTCGCTGGTCGGGTCGGGTATCGCGGTCTACGGGATCATGGTGCTGCTCGGCCGCTGGATCGGCTTCACCCTGGATCTCGCGGGTATCGCGGGTCTGATCATCGGTATCGGGATGACCGCCGACTCGTTCGTGGTGTTCTTCGAACGCATCAAGGACGAGATACGCGAGGGACGAAGTTTCCGGTCCGCCGTACCCCGCGGCTGGCAGCGCGCCCGAAAGACCATCCTGTCCGGTAACGCCGTCAGTTTCATCGCCGCGGCCGTGCTCTATGTGCTGGCTGTCGGGCAGGTGCGCGGGTTCGCCTTCACGCTCGGCCTGACCACCGTTCTCGATGTCGTGGTGGTGTTCCTGGTGACGGCGCCGCTGGTGCAGATCGCCGCCCGCTCCACCTTCTGGGCCAAACCCTCGGTGAACGGGCTCGGCGCGATGCAGCAGCTCGCCCGTGAACGCAAGGCGGCCGAGGCCGCGGTCGGGAAGGCGTGACGATGAACAGTCCCGTGACCATGGACAAGGACACGTCGCCGGGGCGTTCCGGCGCCCGGCGCAGCTGGATGAACCGCCTGTACACCGGTACCGGCGTTCTCGACGTTGTCGGAAACCGCCGCCGCTGGTACATGATCACCGCGGTGATCGTGCTGATCTGCCTGCTCAGTATGGCGGTGCGCGGTTTCACCTTCGGTATCGATTTCGTCGGCGGGTCCCGGATCCAGCTGCCCGCCGGTGGCGCCACCACCGAGCAGGTGGAGACGGTGTACTCCGATGTGATCGGCTCGGAACCCGAATCGGTGCAGACCGTCGGCACCGGCGACAGCGCGACCATCCTGATCCGCTCGGAGACGCTGAGCGCCGACGAACTCGGTGCGCTGCAGTCGGCGTTGTTCGAGGAGTTCCAGCCGACCGACGACAGTGGCCAGCCGAGCCGCAACGCGATCAGCGCCTCCGATGTCAGCGAGACCTGGGGCGGCCAGATCACCCGGCAGGCGCTGATCGCGCTGGTGGTGTTCCTGGTGATCGTGAGCGTCTACATCGGGTTCCGCTACGAACGCGATATGGCCATCGCGGCGCTGGCGGCGCTCGTCTTCGACATGCTGGTGACTGCGGGTGTCTACTCGCTGGTCGGGTTCGAGGTGACGCCGGCGATGGTGATCGGCATGCTCACCATTCTGGGTTTCTCCCTCTACGACTCGGTGGTCGTCTTCGACAAGGTCGAGGAGAACACCCGCGGGGTGCTGCACACCCACCGGCGGACCTACGGCGAGCAAGCCAACCTGGCGATCAATCAGACATTGATGCGCTCGATCAACACCACATTGATCGGTGCGCTGCCAATTATCGGGCTCATGGTGATCGCGGTGTGGATGCTCGGTGTCGGCACCCTCCAGGATCTCGCGCTGGTACAGCTGGTCGGCACGGTGGTCGGCGCCTACTCGTCGATCTTCTTCGCCACCCCGCTACTGGTATCGATCAAGGAACGCTGGGGTCCGGTCGCCGCGCACACCAAGCGGGTGCAGGCCCGGCGGGCCGGTCAGGCTCCGGCGCCGGAACGGTCCGCCGCGGCGCCACGGCGCCGTCCCGGCGCGGCCGGCGGGGACCGCACCGCACAGACTCCACGCAGTACAGGCTCCGCCGGGCCCGTGCCCGGCGCGCGCCCCACCGGTAAACGACAGAGGCGGCACTGACAGACGAGGGGTACGGTTCGATGCGACTGCCATATCTGCGCCGGACGATCGCGCTGCTCGCGGCCACCACCGCGGCCGCCGGGTTCGTGGCGGGATGCTCCAGCGGGGACCAGGTTCCGTCGATCGGATACGCCGTGGACACCGCGGTCGCCAGCTACAACGGCGGCACGACGGTGGGCGCGGCCTCGGCGCAGGCGGTATTCGGCCGGGTGCTGACCGGGTTCTACTACACCGGACCCGACGGTCAGCCGGTCGCGGATACCGATACTGGCACCGCCAAGGAAGTGCCGGGTGAAGCGCAGACGATCCAGTACCGGTTCAACCCCCAGGGCGTTTATTCGGACGGTGTGCCCACCTCCTGCGACGATCTGGTGTTCACCTGGGCCGCCCGCAGTGGCCGGCTCCCGGGTGCCGATTCGGCGAGTCGAGCGGGCTACGAGGATATCGAGCGGGTGGAATGCCAGCCGGGATCCAAGGACGGCACCGTCGTGTTCCGGCCCGGACGCCGCTACCTGCCCTGGCGCACCCTGTTCGGCGCCGGTGAGCTGATGCCCGCCCATGTGGCGGCGCAGGCGGCGAATGTTCCCGATATCGTCGCGGCCGTCCAGACCGAGGACGGTGCCGCGCTGGGCCGGCTCGCCGAGTTCTGGAACACCGGCTGGAATCTGGCGCCCGGCGAACTGGATATCACCCGGTTCCCGTCGTCCGGCCCGTACCGGATCGAATCATTCGGTCTGGAGGACGGCCTGGTACTGGTCGCCAACGAACGGTGGTGGGGTCGCGCGCCGGCCACCGGCCGGATCGTGGTCTACCCCAAACCTTCCGATCTCGCCGCCCGGATCGGAGACGGTTCGGCCGCGGTAGTGGATATCGGGTCGGGGTCGCTGCCCGAGACGAATCTGGATGCCTTCTCCGTCCAGCAGTTGCCCAGCCGGGGCACCGAACAGTTGGTGCTCAATACCGGCGGCGTGTTCGGATCGGCCGCCGCGCGCCGCGCGTTCGCTCTGTGCGTACCGCGGCAGGCGCTGTTCGACCGGCTCGGCCGGGTCACCGATGCACCGGAGGCCGGGTTGGGTGCCGGGCTGTCGAATTCCCGGACGCTCCAGCAGGATTCGCTCTTCTACCCCGCCGCGACCGGCGCCGCCGGCCCGTTCGCCGGCGGCGATATCGCGGGTGCTCAGGCGGCACTGGCCGATGCCGGCAAAGACGGATTGGTTGTGCGGGTCGGCTATCTGGCTCCCGATGCCCGGCGCGCGCAGACCGTGTCGATGATCGCGGATACATGCAAGGCGGCGGGAATTACCGTCCAGGACACGAGTACGCCCGATTTCACCCCGGCGCAGCTGCGCGACGGTGCGGTAGACGCGGTCCTCGGTGGTCCGGGGGGAGCCCCGGGGCCGGCCGGTTCGCTCGACGGTATCGCCGCGATCGACGGGCTGCGCAGTGGAAGCGGACTCAATGCCGGGCAGTTCCACAACAGCCGCTACGACTCGATCACCGATCAGCTGGCGGCCGAAGACAATTCGACGAATCAGCTGAATCTGCTCACCGAGGCAGAGAACCTGCTGTGGGCGCAGCTGCCGAGTGTCCCGTTGTTCGCCACGCCGCGGACCATCGCGTTCGCCGGTGGTCTGCGCAACGCCATCGCGGGACCCACCAGGGCCGGATCCGGCTGGAATATGGACCAGTGGGTGCTGGAGCGATGAACCGGGCGTCGATGAGGGAGATGTGCCGATGAGCAAGCATGCGGCGGCGGAGCCCGCTGACGGGGTCGCCGACGGCAGCGGCCGGGCTGCGGACCTCGTCCGGCGCTACACCCGCTGGGCCGACGACTTCCCGGAACCGGGTATCCGGTTCGCCGACCTCACCCCGGTGTTCGCCGATCCGGAGGGTTTCCGGACCGTGGTCGACTGCCTGGCCGCCCTCGTCCCGGATGCGGATCTGGTCGCCGGTGTGGATGCCCGTGGATTCCTCCTCGGGGCCGCGGTCGCGAACACCCTGGGCACCGGCGTGCTCGCTGTTCGTAAACGCGGCAAGCTGCCACCGCCGGTGATCACCCGGGAGTACCAGCTCGAATACGGAACGGCGGCGCTGGAGGTGCCCGCCACGGGTGTGGACCTGGCGGGGCGCCGGGTGTTGTTGCTCGACGATGTGCTGGCCACCGGCGGCACCCTGGCCGCGGCCGCGGATCTGTTCGCGACGGCCGGTGCGCACGTGGTGGCCGCGGCCGTCGTGCTGGAACTCGAGGCTCTGGGCGGGCGTGCCCGCCAGGGGGACTACCCGGTGACCTCGATCATCACCGTCTGACCCCGTGATGTGCTGTGACGCCCGGCAGAAAATCCTGGCGTCACCACCCGAGCTGGTGTAGCCTCGTCGAGGTCTTGTTCCCGGGGATCGGAGTTGCCGTTGCTCTCATGAGGTAGTCGCTCATGCGGCCCGCATTCTGCGCGTCGCGTTCGTATCGATACCTCCAGGGGCAGCCGTGGCCACTATTTCTCTTTCCGATCTCTGTTTTTCCTGGCCGGATGGAACTCCGGTGTTCGATGGGCTCGACGCCGTTCTCGGACCCGGTCATATCGGTGTCGTCGGCTCGAACGGGGCCGGGAAGTCCACCCTCCTGCGATTGCTGACGCGGGAACTGCGTCCGGCGCGGGGTTCGATCACCGTGACCGGTCGGCTCGGATATCTGCGCCAGGACCTCGGTCTGGCCGTGGGGCAGCGGGTCGACACGGTGCTCGGGATCGACGGCGTGCGAAAAGCGCTGCACCGCATCGAATCCGGCATCGGTGGCGAAGCCGATTTCGAACTCGTCGGAACACAGTGGGATGTCGAGGAACGCGCGGTGGCCCTGCTGGGCCGGCTCGGGCTGGACCATCTCGCCGGCTCGGCCGACCACCTGGACCGCCGCCTGGAGACATTGTCGGGCGGCGAGACCGTACTGCTCGGCCTGGTCGCCGAACTACTCCGCGAGCCCGAGATACTGCTGCTCGACGAACCCACCAACAACCTCGATTCGGCGGCCCGAGCCCGGCTCTACGATGTCGTCGCGCAGTTCGGCGGGACGGTGCTGGTGATCAGCCACGATCGTGAGCTGCTGGAACGGATGAGTGCCATCGCCGAACTCCGGGGCGGCCGGTTGCGGTTGTTCGGCGGCACCTACAGCGACTACGAGCGGATCGTCGAGCAGGAACAGGAGGCGGCCCGGGCGGCGATCCGTGACGCCCGCGGCGATGTCCGTAAACAGTCCCGGGAGCTGGTGGAGGCCCGGATCAAACTCGACCGCCGGCAGCGCTACGGGCAGAAGATGTACGAGAACAAACGCGAACCGAAGATCGTGATGGGGCAGCGGAAACGGCAGGCCGAGGTGTCGGCGGGCAAACTGCGCAACAGCCATATCGAGAAGGTTCAGGACGCGAAGGAGCGGCTGGAACAGGCCGAAGAGTTGCTGCGCGACGACCGGGAGATCCGCGTCGATCTGCCGGATACCCGCCTGTATCCGGGGCAGGAGGTGATCGCACTGGAGGCGGTGACACTGGCCAACGGCCCGGTGGTCTCGCTGGCGGTGGACGGGCCCGAACGGCTGGCGCTCACCGGGCGCAACGGGGCGGGAAAAACCACCCTGCTGCGGCGGATCACCGCCGAACCACCGCGGGTGCCGTGGCGGATGCTGCCGCAGCGGCTCGATATCTTCGCCGAGCATCGCAGTGTCTTCGACAATGTCGCGGCGGGTGCCCCGCATGCCGAACCGGAACGGATCCGCGCCCAGCTCGCGCGCTTCCTGTTCCGCGGCGCCGCGGCCGACGTCCCGGCGGCGGCGCTCTCCGGTGGGGAGCGCCTGCGGGCGGCGCTGGCGATGCTGCTGCTCGCCGAGCCGGCGCCCAAACTGCTGATCCTCGACGAACCCACCAACAATCTGGACCTCGTCAGCCTCGGGCATCTCACCCAGGCGCTGGCGGCGTTCCAGGGCGCGCTGCTGGTGGTGAGCCACGATCCACGTTTCCTGGCCGAAATCGGGATCACCCGGCAAGTCGAACTGACACCGGACGGGCTCACCGCATGAGCGCGTCGGGCCCGGAGGCGCAGCGGAGCGTAACCACGCAGGGCCCGCGCTCGTGCGCCATGGATACCGCATGAGCGCGTCGGGCCCGGAGGCGGTAGTGCGATACCTTCGCCGGCGCTGCGGCCTCCGCGGCCGGGATGCGGACCGATCGCAGGGCCCCGTTCATGCTGCGCCCAGCCTGAACATAAACCCGCCCGCACCAGGAACGCGGAGGTCGAATACGGTGTTATACCGGGTGGACAGGCGTATCGATAGATGTCGATGGTGTTGCTGTGGGCTTTCCCGTAGTGCTGCGGGGGCTAAAGTTGGTGGTCTGAAGCGTTGCGGTGTTCCGCCGCGGCATGGAGAGGTGGTGGCATGACTCAGCATCTGGGCGAGGCGAATGTCGGGCAGACATCGGGATCGCCGTCCAACGGTGCCGGGGCCCCCGCCTCCCCAGCGAACGCGCGTCCCGGTGCCGCCGCCGATCCGGAAGCCCGCCAGTCGGGCGCGGTCCCCAGTTCGGCCTCCCGGCGGGTGCGGGCGCGGCTGGCCCGGCGGATGACCGGTCAACGGGGGATTCCCGCGGTGAAACCGGTGCTGGAGCCCTTGGCGACGGTGCACCGGGAGCTGTATCCGAAGGCGAACCTGACCCAGTTGCAGCGAGCCTTCGATGTTGCCGACGAACGTCATGCCACCCAGTTCCGGAAATCCGGCGACCCCTACATCACCCATCCGCTGGCCGTCGCGAATATTCTCGCCGAACTGGGGATGGATACCACCACCCTGGTGGCGGCCCTGTTGCACGACACCGTCGAGGACACCGGGTACACGCTGGAACAGCTGACCGCCGAATTCGGGCCCGAGGTCGCCCACCTGGTCGACGGTGTCACCAAACTCGACAAGGTGAATCTGGGTGCGGCTGCGGAGGCCGAGACCATCCGCAAGATGATCATCGCGATGGCCCGTGACCCGCGCGTGCTGGTGATCAAGGTGGCCGACCGGCTGCACAATATGCGGACCATGCGGTTCCTGCCGCCGGAGAAACAGGCCAAGAAGGCCCGCGAAACCCTCGAGGTGATCGCGCCGCTGGCGCACCGGCTGGGTATGGCCACCGTCAAATGGGAGCTCGAGGATCTCGCGTTCGCGATCCTGCATCCCAAGAAATACGACGAGATCGTTCGTTTGGTCGCCGATCGGGCACCGTCACGTGACACGTACCTTGCGAAGGTGCGCGCCGAAATCGTCAACACGCTGGCCGCGTCCCGGATCCCCGCGACCGTGGAGGGTCGCCCCAAGCACTACTGGTCGATCTATCAGAAGATGATCGTCAAGGGCAAGGACTTCGACGATATCCACGATCTGGTGGGTATCCGCATCCTCTGCGACGAGGTCCGCGACTGCTATGCCGCCGTCGGCGTGGTGCACTCGCTGTGGCAGCCCATGGCCGGCCGGTTCAAGGATTACATCGCCCAGCCCCGGTACGGGGTGTACCAGTCGCTGCACACCACCGTGGTGGGCCCGGACGGTAAACCCCTCGAGGTGCAGATCCGCACCCACGATATGCACCGCACCGCCGAATTCGGGATCGCCGCGCACTGGCGCTACAAGGAGACCAAGGGCCGCCACTCCGGTGACGCCGCCGAGGTCGACGATATGGCGTGGATGCGGCAGCTGCTCGACTGGCAGCGGGAGGCCGCGGATCCGGCCGAGTTCCTGGAATCGCTGCGGTTCGACCTCAAGGCACCGGAGATCTTCGTCTTCACCCCGAAGGGTGATGTGATCACGCTGCCGCAGAAGTCCACGCCGGTGGATTTCGCCTACGCGGTGCATACCGAGGTAGGCCACAAATGCATCGGCGCCCGGGTGAACGGCCGGCTGGTCGCCTTGGAACGGCAGCTGGAGAACGGTGAGGTCGTCGAGGTCTTCACCTCCAAAGCCCCCAATGCCGGGCCCAGTCGCGATTGGCAGGGCTTCGTGGTCTCTCCGCGCGCCAAGGCCAAGATCCGGCAGTGGTTCGCCAAGGAACGCCGGGAAGAGGCGCTGGAGAACGGCAAGGAGCAGATCAACAAGGAGGTCAAGCGCGTCGGGCTGCCGCTGCAGCGGCTGATGAACGTCGACGCGATGACTGCCGTGGCGCACGAACTGCACTACGGCGATATCTCCACGCTCTACACCGCGGTCGGCGAACATCAGGTCTCCGCGCACCATGTCGTGCAGCGGCTCATGGCGCAGCTGGGCGGCATCGGCGATGTGGAGAACGAACTCGCCGAGCGCTCCACCCCGTCCACCACACCGCCGCGGCAGCGGCTCAGCGGGGACGCCGGAGTGCTGATTCCCGGTGCCGAGGGCACCGTGGCGAAACTGGCCAAATGCTGCACCCCGGTTCCGGGTGACGAGATCCTGGGCTTCGTCACTCGTGGTGGCTCGGTGAGTGTGCACCGGGTGGACTGCACCAATGCCGATTCGCTGCAGGAACAGTCGGAACGCATCATCGATGTGGAATGGGCGCCGTCCCCACATTCGGTGTTCCTGGTGGCGATTCAGATCGAGGCGTTGGATCGCACCCGGCTGCTGTCCGATGTCACCAAGGTCCTGGCCGACGAGAAGGTCAATATCCTGTCCGCGTCGGTGGCCACCCACGGCGACCGGGTGGCGATCAGCAAATTCACCTTCGAGATGGGTGATCCGAAGCATCTGGGCCACTTGCTGAATGTTGTCCGGAACGTCGAAGGCGTCTACGACGTGTACCGCGTGACGTCCGCCGCCTGAGCGGATCTCCACCGCCGGGCGCGTTTCGGGGTCTTGGCAGCCGTTCCGGTGCGTCCGGAAATATGTAACATTCGGGCTGCGACGCGCCGTGGCGCATACGGGTGCTCCTGGCGGTTCGCGTAAACTCTTCGCCGCTTCAGCGGTCATAGCCGGAATCTGTTACCGTTTACTGCGTTTCGTCGCGCTCGGTAACTGCGGTAAGAGTGATTGCGGGTCGCTATGGCTGGATGCAGAAGTTTCTCGGGGATGCTGATCGCACTCACCGTCGCTGTGGCGACCGTGTCGGCGGGTACTCTCACCGCTCCCGCATATGCTCAACCGCCGAATCCGGGCGGCCCGTCGACCGATCTGCCGATCGCCGCGTGTCCGGCACTGTACGCGCTCGGGATCCAGGGCACCGGGGAATCGTCGCCGGACGCCGCCCCCACCACCGATACCGGCATGCTCTCCACGGTGTTCCGGCCGCTCCTGGCCGCAGCCCCCGAAGAAGAGCTCGTCCAGCGCGCGTATGTGCCCTACGAATCGAGTTTCGGTGGGATCGACGGCGGTAGCGCCACCCCGTACTCGGATTCGGTGAGCGGCGGCCTGATCCGGCTCCGCACCATGGCCGCCTCGGTGGCTCAGCGCTGCCCCGACACCCGGCTGGCCATCGTCGGGTACTCGCAGGGTGCCCATGTCGCTTCGGTGTTCGCGCAGGAAGTGGGACAGGGGCAGAGTTCGCTGCCCGAGGACAAGATCGCGGCCGTGGCGTTGATCGGCGACCCCACCAGAACGCCGGGCGCCCCGCTGTTCCCCGGTGTCCCGGGCAAAGCGAACCCGGATCCGGTGCCGGGCACCGACGGCGAGCAGACCACCCGGATCGCCGCGCTGCCACAGACACCGGCGACCGGCGGCGGGATCGCCCCGAACCGGGACGCCGCCGAGGATTTCGGCACCCTGACGGGGCGCGTGGCCAGTTTCTGTGCCGCGGGCGATCTCGCCTGCGACGTACCCGAGGGCGCACCCATCCTGAAGGCGGTCGCCGGTGTCGTCGGCCAGGCCAAGCTCAGCGGTGGCGATCCGATCGCCTCGCTCACCTCGGTGGCGCAGGCACTCGCCTTCACCTCGATCAAAACGGCGACCAAGGTGGTCAACGAGGATGTTTCCGGCACCTCGCTGGCGAACCTGAACATCTCGCCGAAGAAGTCGATCTCCGAACGGCTCGCCGACGCCGCCGATCCGCGTACCCCGCTGGATATTCCGGGTGCCATGCGGGCACTGCTGAAGGTCGGCATGATCGGGCTGAACGCGGTGGTCACGGTCGTGCGCACGGTGCTGAATCCCGCGGCGATCGCCGAACTCGCGACCGCGGGCCTGGCCAATCCGCCCGCGGCGCTGCTGATGCTGGGAGTCAAACTGCTGGGCGCGATTCCGCAGCTCATCCCGCCGACCACCGGCATCCGGCTGGTGAGTCAGGCTTTCAACGCCGTGATCGACAATATTCAGGACAACCACGCCCTGCTCGATACCACGACCTGGGTGCGGTACTGGGATACCATTCAGCGGCATCAGGCCTATGGCAACGCCGCCATTTCGGCCACGGGGGAGGCACCCACCAAGTTCATTGCCGACTGGTTCGCCGCCGCCGCGCGGGATCTCGCGACCACCTATGGCAGCGGCAACGAACCCGTCTCCGAGGAGACGACGGCACCGCCGCCGCTCGGTAGCGCACCGGGGGCCGGTTCACCGCCCCCCGGTGGATTCTTCGGGCCCGGGCCCGGCGCGTCGCCTGCGCCCACTCCCTCCGGTACGGGACAATTCCCATTCGGGACAGGAGCCGACGGTGCCTCCCGGGATCGGCCGTCGGCCGACCGGCCCGATACACCCCCGACAACCGAAAACGACTCGTTCTCCGTGAACTGATCGCCGAGAGGGATCGATGATGAGATATCACGTGCCCGGCGCCACGGGAATGGGGGAATGTTGAAGTCCTACAAAAAATTCGATCGATGGTATGGCCCACTCGAACCCGAGGGGGAGAGCGGCGCCGCGGCCGGGCCGGCCGAACCGGAGATCGCCGCGGAGATCGACGACGCCGGCCCCGCCCGGTATCCCGACTACATCGCCGAGGCCGGTAGCGCCACCGCTGCCCCGGACCGGGCGCCCGCCGAACTGTCCGGTCGGCGCAGCGAATTCACCGGCGGCTGGTCCGATTGGGTCGACGACCCGTCCGACGAACGCGACGCCGACCTGCTGCGCCTGCCCTGGCCCGACGAGGACGAACTCGCCGAACCCGTGCGGATCGGCCGCACGCCCGGCCGGCTCCGGGACGCCACCGGCGGTAACGACCGCCGGCGCCGCACCTTCGGTGTGCTGGTCGCCGCCGTCGTCGTGCTGGCCATCGCCACCGCGGTGGTGGTGTATCTGCTGGCGCCGGGTGCCCCGCGGGCCGCGGGCCCCGATGACGGTGCCGGATTGCGGTTCACCTCCAGCAGCGCGGGTGCGGCACCCGCTGCGTCCAGATGCCCGGACGAACAGGCCGGGGCGGTGGTGCGCGGTGCGGGCCCGGGCGGAACGGATTCCGGACCGGCCGCGATCCTGCGTTTCCAATACGCCTACTACGTGGAGCGCTCCGGTGCCGCGGCCCATGCGGTGGTGGCGCCCGGCGCCGCGGTATCCGACCGCGCGGTGATCCAGGCGGGTATCGACAGCGTCGAAACCGGGACCGCGCACTGCGTGCGCATCGTGACCGTGGCCGACGGCCGGTACTCCGTCGAAGTCACCGAGTACCGGCCCGGTGGCGAGCCGGCCACCTACAGCAGGCAAACGGTCACCACCGCGGTGATCGACGGCCGCACCCTCATCACGGGTATAACGGCCGGATAGAGGAGAGTGCGCGATGGGAGAGGATTGGAGCCGCTGGCTCGATACCGCACCGGATTCCGACGGCGCGGACGAGCCGGGCGGAACCGGGAAGGCCTCCGTGGTGCGGTTGCGCGGCGGTAGCCGCAACCGTGCTCCCGGGGCGGCCCGGCCGATCCTGGTGGTCGGTGGCTGCGGCGGTGCCGGAACCACCACGACCGCCCTGGGCCTGGCCGGTGAACTCGGGCTCGCGGGTACGGCGACGATCGCCGTGGACGCCACCCCGGCCGGCGGCGATATCGCGTTGCGCGGCGCCGACGAACATCTGCATCCGATCAGCCTGCAGCAGTGGCTGTACGGGCGCGGTGACGACGAACCCGCGCCGCTGAAGGACTGTATGTCACGGGCCACCTCCGGGATCGGCCTGCTGTGGCGGGACGCCGCGCCGCTGCGCCGCCGGGCAAGCTATCTGACCGTCGCCCGGGCGGTGGACCAGGCCGGCTACACCGGGATCTTCGACGGCGGCAACCCGATCGCGGGCCGGCAACTCCGGCCGTTGCTCGACGACGCGGATGTGGCGTTGGTGCTGTCGATTCCGGCGCGCAGCGATGCGGCCAACCGGCTCCGGGTGACCTTGGAATGGCTGGACGACGAATACGGCGACCAGTCCGAACCGATGGGCGGCGGAATCGTCGGGGACACCACGATCGTGGTCTCGCACCAGCAACCGGGAGTCGATTCGCGGGTCGCGGACCACCTGCGTGAGCATCTGTCCGGCTGGGTCCGCGATATCGTCGAGGTCCCCTACGACCCGCATTTGGCTCGTGGTGAACTCGTCCGTCATGTAGCGCTGGCCCGGGAGACCCGGCAGGCCTACGAGCGGCTACTGGCCGGGGCGGCAGCATGATGCGATCCGTCCGCCGTGGCCGCGGCCTCCGTCGGCCGCATGCCGCTACACCGAGCGAGGCATCGTGGTGTGATCCCTCCGCCTCCGCTGACCGCATGCTGCATCGGGGGAGGGCATCATGTTGCGATACCTCCGCCTTCGCTGCGGCCTCCGCTGACCGCATGCCGCATCGGGGGAGGGCATCATGTCTGTTGCTATGAATCTTCCTCGCCGACCTGACCGTAACGCTGCCGCCGGAGTGGTGCCCCCACCGGAATCGCGCCGCGCCGAGATCTGGGATCGCCCGGTGCCGGGTGCCGGTCGTGCCCCGCTGGTGTGGCTGCTGGGGGTGCACGGCGGTGCCGGAGCCAGCAGTCTCGCGCATATCCTGGCGCCCGCGGCCGATTCGGGCCGGCGCTGGCCGGGCGTCTACGAGCGCGAATCGCCGTTCGTCGTCCTGGTAGCCCGGGAGACCATTGCCGGGTTGACCCACGCGCATGATCTGCTGCGCCAGCACCATGCCGGGCTCGCCGGGCCGAGCCAGGTACTCGGCCTGATCACCGTGGCGGCGCGCCCGGGCCGGATGGCGCCGGAGATCCGCCGCTACCGCGACGTGGTCGCGTCGCTGGCCGGGCAGGTGTGGCAGGTGCCTTGGTACGAGGAGTGGACGCTGGTCGAGCCGGAGAAACTGCCGGTGTGGACGCCGGGGGTGGCAGCCGCGACGCAACGCCGGCGCCGGATCGATCCGCTCGACGAAGTCCCGCTGGATATCCGGGAACTCGGCTCGGAGATCGTCGCGGCCGCCCGTGCCGTACTGGAAGAATCGGAGGCCACCCCCGCCCGGGGCCGATCGAGATTCGTGGAGGAGTGATGCCGTGACCACCGTCGAGCATGTTTCCCGTCCCATGATCCCCGCGCTCCCGCGGACCCGGGTGTGCGCCTCACCTATCGAGAAAGGCATCCGATGAGCACTGTAACCCTCGCGGTTCAACAGGCCTACGACACCGTCGTCCTGGCCCAGGTGGGCAATCCGACCCCGGAAGCACCGCCCGGTTCGGAGAAGATTCTGGATCTGGTCAGCTATCTCACCTGGTTCGTGCTGCTGTCCGGTATCTGCGGCATCATCTACGCGGGTGGCAAATTCGCCTGGGAGAAATGGACCGGTGGCGGTCTGGAATCCCCGAAGATGGTGGCGGGGGCGATGATCGGTGGAGTGGTGGCCACGAGCGCGGGCACCATTATGAATTCCGTCATCGGAACGTGAGGTAGAGATGGATCTGGTCGGGGCGGCCGGTGTGCTGGCCTATAAGCAGATGCCGGCCGAGGTGCTGGAACCGTTGATGCAGCTGCTGAACTGGCTGCTGTGGTTCGTCCTCATGGGCTGTCTGGCGTGGTTGATCGTCTCGGCGGGCAAATTGTGGCTCACCTTCAAAGGTGATCTGGCGATGAACGACGCCTCGCACGGGGTGCTCATGAGTCTGCTCGGCGCAACCGTCGCCAGCACCGCCTCCGGTATCGCTCTGGCGTTCCTGCCCGGATGAGCCGGGGCGAGGCGAGGGGAACGACCTGCGGATGAATTCGACCGAGACACCGGCCGCGCATCGGTTCGGTGCCTACCGGGTTGCTGTCGGGCTGCTGTCGGTGGTGTTGCTGACCGGCGCGTCCGGCTGCGGTGACGGTGACGCGGCGGCACCGCCGGATCTGTCCACACCGCCGACCAATGTGCGCTGGCAGCCGTTCCAGGGCGTGCCGATCCCGCAGACCGATCAAGGCCCGACTGCGGAAATAGACAATGCGGCAACAGGTTTCGAACATTCCCCGCCCGGTGCCGGGGTTGCGGCGATGGTGCACGCCGTGCGACTGTCGGTGGCGGATGACAGTCAATGGTCGAATATCGCTGCCCGGGAAGTGGTTCCGGGGCCCGCGAAGGACGAATGGGCGGTGAACCGGGTGCAGGTGTCCATCAGCGGGCCCGCGGATCCGGTCTACGCGCCGCGCCTGCTCGGGTACCGGATCACCGAGTACTCCGATCAGCGCGCGGCCGTGGACGTGTACAGCGAGTACTCGGACAGTTCGAGAGCGGTGAACCATACGACGGTCGAATGGTTCGCCCAGGATTGGCGGTTACGGCTGCCGGATCCGGGATCGACCACCCGGCCTATCGAACCCGTCCGGGAATTACCCGGTGACACAGTGAAGGTGGAGGCCCCGAAGTGAGCGGGAAGGAGACCTATCAGCGTGACCGCGTCTCCTTCGGCGTGGTGGCGTCCGCGGCGGTATTGGCACTGATCGTGGTCGTGGGCGTGGTCATGTGGACCGGACGTGAGGACGAGCCCGAAGCAGGGCCGGCGCCCACGGCGGCGGTGGGTGAGGGCTTCGCGGATCCGGATCTGGATGTGTTCAACCGCCGGGTCGATATTCCGAACAATCCGGCGGGTCAGGTGCTGCCGCAGGACCCGTCGCCGCAGCGTAATCCGGCCGATCCGGATTGGCTCACGGCGGCGCCCGCGGGTACCACCGCGCCGCGTGGCTGGCAGCGGGTGTTCGGCGCCTCGGTGCCGTTCTCCACCTCCGACGGCCCGCAACGGATAGAAGACGGCCTGGCAGTGGGGTATTCGCATACCCCGCAGGGTGCCGCGCTGGCGGCGGCCCAGATCACCTACCGGCTCAACGCCCGGCCCGCGCACCGTGACCTGTACGTGCGGCAGGTGCGGGTGTCGGCGCAGCAGATCGCGGCCTACGACAAGGCGCTGGAATCGGAGTTGCTGCCCGAGCAGCAGCCCACATCGGTGACCAAGTATCTGGTGGCCTCCGATGCGTTCAAGATCGACGATTATGCCGACGATATGGCGATCGTCCGGCTGGCGCTGCGCGCTCCGGCGCTGGACGGGAAACCGGTATGGGTGACCATGCGGCTGATCATGGTGTGGGACGCGGGTGATTGGCGGTTGAAGCCGACCACCTCGCCGAACACACAGACCGAGTATGTCGAATCGCTGGAGGGGTGGACTCGATGGTGATTCCGATGTTGGGACGGAAAGTGGAAGCTCAGGCAGTGCGCGAAGACAGCGGTCCGGACGACCGGCGAGCCGATCCCGGCGTCTCGCGGCGGGTATCGCTGGCCAGACGGTTCGTCACCATCTTCGCGGTGATCTTCACCGTGATGATCACGACCCCGGTGGTGGCCAACTCCCAGCCGTACGGCTGGGACCAGACCTGCAACGAGATCCACGACGCGCTCGACGACCTCGGTATTCCGGGGATTTCGCTGGGTGACGCGGCCTCGGCGGTCTGCAAGGCGGGTAATGCGGCGGCCCATCCGGGCGAGGCCGCGACGGCGGTCAAGGACAAGGCCTGGGATTCGACCTTCGGCAAGGTGGTCGATTCGCTGATGAACGGCCTCGGCGAGGCGATCATCCTGGCGTTGACCTTCTGGATGAAGGTGCCCAACGAGGTCGCCAGCGATTCGGGCAGCCTGTTCACCAAGATCAACGACTACACCTATCAGGTGCAGATACTCCTGCTCATCGCCTCGATCATCATCACCGGGCTACGCCTGGCCGAGGCCAGACGCGGGGCCGCCATGAACGAGGCGGCCGAATCGTTCCGCATGTTCACCAGAGTGGTGTTCAGTTCCTGGATGCTCGGCGCGGTCATCGTCGCGGGCACCCAGGCCTCGGACCGGTTCGCCGAGTGGATAATCCAGGACGCCACCAACGGAAATGCCCGTAACATGGCCGAGCTCATGGTGAAAACCAGTAAGCTACAAGCTTTCTCGCCCGGTCTGGTACTCATCATCGCGATCGTCGGATTGCTCGGTGCGCTGGCGCAGATCGTGCTCGCCATCGTGCGGCAGGGATTGCTGGTCATCGCGGCCGGGGTGCTGCCGCTGGCGGCCGCGGCCTCGGGCATGAATACCGGCAAACAGTCGTATCAGAAGCTGGTCGGCTGGATCATTGCGTTCATGCTGTGGAAACCGGTGGCCGCGATCGTCTACATGATCGCTTTCACCACGGCGGGCCATGTCGACGAGCTGACCCCGGCCGGTGGCCTGCCCGATGCGGAACAGGCACAGCGGATGCTGGTCGCCATCGTGCTGCTGTGCAGTGTGGCGTTCGTGCTGCCCGCCCTGATGCGGCTGGTGACACCGGCCGTCGCGATCGTGGGCAGCGGCGGCTCCGGTCTGACCGCGACCGGGGGCACCCTCCTCGCGGCCGCCGGCCTCGGCGCCATGGGCACCAAAGCGGTGGGAACCAAGGGCGCCGCCGCCCCGGGCCGGGCCGGATACGTCGGCGGTGCAGCGGGTCCGCCGCCACCGGGTGGCGGACGTGGTGGTGGTGCCCCGCGTCCGGCGCCGCCACCGCGCGGTGGCGGTGGTGGTGGCGCTCCGGCATCGCAGGCGCAGCGGCCGGGTGAACCGCCACGTGGCGGCGGTGTACCGTCCGGTGCGAACCGCGTGGCCAGTGGTATCGGCGCCGCCCGGTCCGCGACCGCCGGGATGACCCGGGCCGATCAGGCCATGGGCGATGTCGCGGGTGACCGCTGGACCAACCGTTCCCCTGACCTCGGTAGGAGCACCATCCCGCGATGACCAGCACCGAAACCTACGAGCGCCGCTCCTACGGGCTGTGGCAGAAGCCGCGCAGCGCCGGCCTTTTCGGCCTGCGGTGGGAAGAGACCGTGCTCGGCTTCGTCGTGGTGATCACCGCGCTGGTCGTCGCCATGGTCGGCGGTTTCCAGTGGGGTGCCGTGGTGGGCGGGGCCGGTGTGGTGATCATGGCGCCCCTGGTCATGCGGCGTGGGGGTCGCTCCGGCTACGAGACGGGATTGATGATGTTCCACTGGATGCGTTCGCGCAGCCGCGGCGAGCATGTGTACCGCGGCGGTCGATTTTCCCGGGTGCCGGGTGGTTTCACCCGGCTTCCGGGTCTGCTCGCCCCCTCCAAGCTCTACGAGGGTATCGATGCCGGCGGCTACAGCTTCGGGATGATCCATCTTCCGCAGTTCGCCCAGTACACGGTCGTGCTGCGGGCCTGGCCGCAGGGTCATGAGGCGGTGGACCAGCCGGTGATCGACCGCTGGGTCTCGGCCTGGGGGACCTTCCTGGCCTCGGTCGGCCAGACCAGCGATATCGTCGCCGTCGTCCCGGTGATCGACACCGTCCCGGAGACCGGGAACCGGCTGCTCACCGAGGTTTCCACGATCACCAGGCCGGAGGCACCCGAGCTGGCCCAGCAGGTGATGTACGAACTGGCCACCGAACTACCGCAGGAACGGGTGCAATTGCTGCCCCGGGTGGCGATCACCTTCAAGGCCACCACCGCCGAACGGCGGAAGAACCCGGCCGAGGAGGCCGTCGAGATCGGCCGCCGGCTCCCCGGGATCTGCGCGGCGCTGGCCGAAGCCGGGGTACGGGCCCAGCCGATGTCGGCCGACGAGGTCATCTCGTTCATCCGGCGTAGCTACGATCCGGCCTCACAGGCCGATCTCGAGGTTGCCGCGGGCGAACCGGAAGGGCACGGCCTGGACTGGGCCGACGCGGGACCTGTTTCGCACGACGAGAAATGGGATCATCTCCTGCACGACGGCGGCCGGTCGGTCACCTGGGAGATGGACACCGCCCCGGAAGGCGCGGTCGACGAGCGGGTCCTGCAGCGTCTGCTCGCGCCGAACCCGGAGGTCCCGCGGAAACGGGTCGCCATCGTCTACCGGCCGCATTCGGCGGCCGACGCCGCCGAAATCGTGGACGACGATTTCAAGAACGCCCTGGTCGCGCAGCAGAGCGAACGCGGTGTGGTGTCGGCTTCGGCGACCCTGCGGGTCGGTGCGACCCAGCAGGCCCGCGAGGAGCAGGCCCGCGGCCACGGCGTCACCCGGTTCGGTGCGCTGGTCACCATCACCGAACCACTACGCGGCGATCTGCCGCGTATCGAAGCCATTACCCGCGACCTGTCCACACAGGCCCGGTTGAAGATCCGCCGCTGCTATCGGTATCAGTCGGCGGCTTTCGCGGCATCGCTCGGCTGCGGGGTGATCCTGCCCGAGCACGCGACCATACCTAAAGCATTGGCAGGGTGAACGACTGATGGTACGCGAGCACGAGCCACCTGTACGGGAACGGAACCGGGTCCGGGTCGCCACCGGCGACCGGGCACGGTCGAACAGGGACGAGCAGCGGCGTGGCCGGGATACCGAATACGGGCCCGAGTCCGCGCCGCGACGCGAGGGCGGACGCTCGCGTACCGAACGGCGGGGCAGTGCACCACAGGGCGGCGATCGGGACCCGCGCGACCGCGGCACCGGGAACCGGGTGCGGCGCGCCCGCGTCGACACCACCGCCGACCGTGCCATGGGCACGCCGGAATTCGACAAGGCGGCGCGCCGCGCGCGGGTGCGCGCCGAAAAGCGCCGGCAGTCGGGCCCGCCGCTCCTCGACCCGGCCACCCGCTCCCGGCTGGAAGAGGTCAGCCGTGAGGGTGCCGGTCTGCGGGCGGCCTGGGCGACCTTCCGGGTCCGCACCGACGATATCCGGCGGCGTAACTACGAGGCCCGCGTCGAACAGGAATTCCAGGACGGTTTCGACCGGCAGACCGCGCAATTGACCGACCGCGGCTTCGCCGGGTCCGGCGGTGGCCGGATGAACGTGGTGGGCCGCCCGGTCGAATACCGGGCCACGACCGCGCAGGTGGCCGGCCTGTGGCCGTGGTCGGTCGGCGCCGGCGCGCCGCTGATCGGTACCCCGCTGGGTTCTCATCTGCACACCGGGGCCCCGGTCTGCTTCGATCCGATGAACTGGTTCATGCGTGGTAGTTTCATCACGGCGCCGAGCCTTTTCGTACTAGGTCTCAACGGGTTCGGGAAATCGTCGCTGGTCCGGCGGATCGTCCTCGGCGGGGTGGCGCAGAACATCACCCCGATGATCCTCGCCGATGTCAAACCCGACTACCGGCGCCTGGTGGAACTGGTCGGTGGCCAGGTGATCGACCTGGGTTACGGTCACGGCAAACTCAACCCGCTCGCCGGCGGGGTGCTCGGCGATATCGTGCCACTCCTCGGCGACCACCCGGACCTGCAACGCCAGGTGCTGCAGGATCTGCATGCCCGGCAGGTCACGCTGATCGCCGGTCTGGTGGAACTGGTGCGCGGAGCGCGGGTGCGCGATTACGAGGAGACACTGATCTCCACCGCGCTGCGGATCCTGTACCGGCCGAGCAGCGGCTACACCCCGGATCGGCCGCCGATCATGGAGAACCTGCTGGAGGTCATTGTCGCCGGCGGCGAGGAACTGACCCTCGATGCCGGCGCCGACAACCCGGCCGACTACCAGGAAGCGATCAGGGGATTGCGGCGCTCGCTGCGGGCACTCACCCAGGGCCCGTTCGGCGCGGTGTTCAACGGGCAGACCACGGTGCCGATCGACACCGAGTCGGTCGCCGTGTGTATCGACGTCTCCCACATCCCCCAGGGGGACAAGAAACTCAAGGCCGCCGTGATGCTGGCCTGCTGGGCCGACGGTTTCGCCGCGGTGGAGGCCGCGCATACCCTCACCGACGCCGGGATGGCCCCGCAGCGGTACTTCCAGGTGGTGATGGACGAGCTGTGGCAGGTGCTCGGCCTCGGCGATTTCATGGTCGACCGGGTCGACGAGCTGACCCGCCTGCAGCGCGGTATCGCCACCGCGCTGATCATGATCAGCCACACCATCAAGGACCTGCAGGCCCTGGGGTCGGAGGCGGCGATCGCGAAGGCTCTCGGTTTCCTGGAACGGGCGCGCGCGAAGATCTTCGGTGCGTTACCGGCCGAGGAGATCAAACGGCTGGACAGTACGATCCCGTTCACCTCCGCAGAGGAGGAGATGGTGACCGGGTGGTCGGCGCCGCAGGCACTCACCGGAGAGGCACTCAAACCCGGGCAGTTGCGCCCCGCCCCACCCGGAACCGGCAAGTTCCTGCTGAAGATCGGGGAGGACCGCCGGCCCGGTATCCCGTTCCACATGGAATTCACCGCCGCCGAGAAACTCAGCGGAATCCACGACACCAACCAGCGGTTCGACGAATTCACCGCGCATCCGGGACGGTTCGGCGGTGCGGCCGCGGTTCCGGACGGGAAACAGCCCGGGGGAGGGAGCGGTTTATGATGCCGCACCGGTCGTATCGGCGGGTATCGCCCGAAGTCCGGGCCGCCGCGGTGGAGCAGGTCATCGCGCTGACCGGCAAACTGCGCAGCGAATCGGAAGCGTGCCGGGTGGTGGCCGAACAGATCGGGGTGCACACCAATTCGGTGCGGAACTGGGTCCGGGCCGCGGAGGGACCGAATCTGGAACGGCTGGACACGGTCGCGTTGCGACGTAAGGTCACCCTGCTGCAACAGCAGCTGGCCGCGGCCGCCGAGGTGAACCGGGCCTTGGCCGATACACTCAACGAAACCCGGCGTCGCACGTGAACCCTGCGAGGGTGCGGCAGTGACCGCGAAATCTGTGCTGTGGACGGCACTCGGGCTGGTACTCGGACTGATGACAGTCATTCTGGTCATCGTGATGCCCGCGGTCGACGATCCCTGCGAGGGCGGTTCGGTGGTCGATCCGGACGGAACGACGAACCTGCCACCGGGTGGCTACCCGCCGGGTGATCCGCGGGCGGCCGGTGCAGCTCCGAGTTCCCCCGCGAACCCCGCCGCGACCGCGACGCCCTCGCTCGCCGCCGACGCCGGACCGCTGGGCCGCATCTGGCCGATGGCGGCCGGAACGTTCTCCGTCTCCGATGTCTTCGGCTCCCGGGGCGGCGGGCACAAGGGTATCGACCTGGCCGCGGCCGACGGGACACCGATCTTCGCGGTATCCGACGGGGTCGTGGTGGCCGCCGGCGCGGCCTCCGGCTTCGGCAACTGGATCGTGGTCGATTCGGTGGATCCGGGCAACGGCCGGGCGTACTCGGCTGTTTACGGACATATGTGGGACGACGGGGTGCTGGTGCGGGTGGGGGAGCAGGTGCGGGCCGGTCAGCATATCGGCGCGGTCGGCTCGGCCGGCGAATCCAGCGGTCCGCACCTGCATTTCGAGATCGTGCCCGGTGGCCGGTTCACCGGTGGCCGTCAGATCGATCCCATGCCCTGGCTGGACGGGGCACCCACCCCCGATGTCGGTGGCGCCCGCGCCTATTCGACCGACCCGGAGTGCGTCCGCGGTTTCGGTACGCCCGGTGGCGCGCTGGCCGTGGGCAAGGTGCCGCCGGAACTCGAGATCTGGTATCGCCGGGCGGGATCACTCTGCCCGGAAGTGACGCCTTCGCTGCTGGCCGCGCAGGGTCGCCAGGAATCCGGTTTCCGGCGCGGTCTCACCTCGCCGGCGGGCGCGCAGGGGCTCGCGCAGTTCCTGCCCGGTACCGCGGCCAGTATCAACCCGGATGACGGGCAGCCCTATGTGATCGACGCCGACGGCAACGGGACGGCGAGCGTCTGGGATGACGGCGACGCGATCGTCGGCCAGGGCCGGTATATGTGCGCGATCGCGCACAAGATCACCGGATGGATGGCCGAGGGCCGGGTGCAGGGGGATGTGGTCGCGTTGACCCTGGCCGCCTACAACGCGGGTGAAGGCGCGGTGCTGGCCTCCGGTGGCATGCCGAATCAGGTCGCCGCGCACTACTCCGAGACCCAGCCCTATGTGGCGAATATCCTGGCGATGGAAGCGGAATACCGGGATCCGGGCGCGGCCGGCCGATTCTCGCCCGATACCGAGGGCGGCACCCCGGGCGACCAGGTGGTGCAGGCCGCACACGACTGGCTGGGCACCCCGTATGTCTGGGGTGGCGGTGGACCGCAGGGGCCGAGCGGCGGCGGGCTCGACGGGCCCGGTCTGACCTCGGCCGCGGTTTTCGCCGCGTCGTCCGGAACCATCTCGCTACCGCGCACCGCCGAACAGCAGTGGGAGGCCGGGGCCGAGGTGGCGCTCACCGAAATACAGCCGGGTGACCTGGTCTTCAGCGATTTCGGTGCCCGGGGGCCCGCCCAGGTCGGTATCTATGCCGGTGACGGGCAGATGATCCACGCGGCCCCCGCGGATACCGCGGACGCTCCCGGTGGTGTGGCGCAGGCCCCGGTCCCCGGTGACGCCCGAGCGAGGAGGGTGCTGTGAACACGCGCGGATCGACACCGGACCGGCGCGTCGGGCGGTTAGCCTGGAACCAGAAGACGAGTGCTGGTGCGGGACTGGTGGTGGTGCTGATGCTGGGCATCGCAGTGCTGAGCGGTTGTGGTAGTGGCGACGACGCGGAAACGGGCAGCGCCCCGGCCGTTTCCACCCCTCGGCAGCTGGAGGCCGTACCGGCACCGGATCCGGCGACGCCCGACGGTGTCGCGGTGGCGGCGCTGCGCGAGATCTACCACTGGGAACCCGCCGCCGAGGTACCGGGTGCATCGCTGGAACGGGCACGGCGGTTCCTGGGCCCGAGTTTGGTGCGGGTGCTCGGTGCGTCCACGGAGACCGCGGGCGCCCCGGGTGTCTCCCTGCGGTGGGGTGAATGGGCGGCGGCGGGCGCGCGGGTCGAGGCGTTCACCTTCGCCTCCGGCGACCGCCCGCCCGCCGGGCCGGATCCCGCTGTGCGGCAGTACAAGATCGGAATCGAGCAGACCGTCGTCTACCCGGACGGCCGCGAGGAACCCCTGGCGCCGGCCACCGTTATCGCGACCGTGGTGCGCACGCCCGAGGGCTGGCGCCTGGACGGCTACCGGTGACCGCGGGCGGGGACCACTGAGGAGGCAGGTATGGCGAAGCAGAAACCGGTGAAGGATCCGGCCATCAAGGGGCCCGATCCCACGCTCATTTCGATCTACGTCGGCGGCGCTGTCATCGGAACCGTCTGGATTGCGCTGCATCTCGGCAATATGCTGTCGCTGCAGAAGCAGGATATGCCGGTCAACCCGATCGCGATCATCGCCGGCATGGTCAAAGGGGAGCTCCGCTGGCCCGCCGGTGCCACAGCGATTCTGGTGCTGGTCGTCGCCGGGCTGGCGGGTTTTGTGCTGTGGCGCCGGCGGGCTGCCGCGAAGCGGAATGTGGGCCGGCTCGCTGTGGACGACAAGGCCGGTGTCATGGGCAACGGCAGCGCTATTGCGGCCCTCACCGAGGCCGGGGTCCGGGAGAAAGCCGGGCAGCTCGGCGTGCGGCTCGGCGAAAACGCCGCGCCCGGGGTGCCGATCGGGGTGGCCGTCGCCGACGGCACCATGCTGTACGGCTCCTACGAGGATCTGCACCTCGATATCTGGGGTCCGCGGCAGGGCAAGTCCAGTTCCCGGGTCATCCCGGCGATTCTCAGTGCCATCGGGCCGGTCCTGGCGACCTCCAACAAGCGGGATGTCGTGGACGCGACCAGGGATGTCCGCGAAGCCAAGGGCAGCCGGACCTTCGTGTTCGACCCGCAGGGCGTCGCCGCCGAAGAACCCACCTGGTACTGGAACCCGCTGGACTGGGTGGACGTGCACAGCGACGGCTGCGAGATGCGGGCGGCGCGACTGGCCGGGCATTTCGCCGACGCCGACAGCGGCTCGGATTCCGGCAAGGACAACTTCTTCGACCCGGAGGCCGAAGATCTGCTGGCCGGTCTCTTTCTGGCTGCGGCGGTCGGCAAGCTGCCCATAACCCAGATCTGGGAATGGGTGACGAACCCGAACGACCGCGATCCGGTCGTGCTGCTGGCCAATGCCGGGCACGGTTACTCGGCGTCCGGTCTGCGCGCCCAGTACGACGCCGATCCGCGGACCCGCAGCGGAATCTTCAGTACTGCCAAGAAAATGGTGCGCTGCCTGAAACTGCGGAATGTGCACAAATGGGTGACCCCGCGGACGGATCCCAACGAACGGGACCGGGCCCAGCTCGACGAGCTCGAGTTCATCGAGAACAACGGAACGCTCTACAGCCTGTCCCTGGAGGGGCGTGGTTCCGCTGCCCCGCTGGTGAGCGCCCTCACCGAGGCCGTGATCGATGTCGCCATGCGCAAGGCGTCGCGGTCGGCCTTCGGGCGGCTGCCGATTCCGCTGCTGGCCGTGCTGGACGAAGCCGCGAATGTGGTGCGCTGGAAGGATCTGCCCAAGCAGTACAGCCATTTCGGGTCGCGCGGCATCGTCGTGATGACCGTCCTGCAGTCCTGGGCGCAGGGTGCCCGGTGCTGGGGCGACGACGGGATGAACGCGCTCTGGTCGGCCGCCAATATCAAGGTGTTCGGCAGTGGCGTCGACGACGCGAATTTCCTGCGGGAGCGTTCGGAGGCCATCGGCGAGCATTCGGCCATCTCGGCGTCGGTCTCGGAATCCAAGGGCAGCAAGAGTTACTCGCGGTCGCTGGGATCGTCGAAGACGTTCACGGTGCAGGCGCTGGCCACGCTGCCGCGCGGCCGGGCCATCGTGTTCTCGTCCGGAGCTCCGCCGGTCCTGGTGCGGACTGTGCCATGGTGGGAGGGCGAGTATGCCTCGCTGGTGAAGAAGTCCATCGAACAGCACGATCCGCAGCAGAAGACTCGGATCACCGACCTGATCGGTGCTCCGTCGCTCATCAAAGGAACACCCCCGGAACCGGATAACGGACCGGGAGAAGAACCCCCGGGACCGGACACCGGGCCGGGAGACAGGCAGGAGGTTCGCCCGCTGTGACCGAGACCCCCCCACAGCAAGGACAGCTCGTCTACGAGAACGTGGTGGAGTTCGTCGAGAACTACCTCAGCGTTGTCTATCGCCGTCAGGTCAGCGACCTCAGCGATACCGTCTGGTGCCCGCAATGGTGGCAGCACACCGAGGCAGTGGTCCGGCTCGATGCGCTTTGGCGTGCCTGGGAGCATTTGCGCCGGGATCCGGCCACCGGGATGAGCGTATGGTTCCTCGACCATGCCGATCAGCACATGGCCGTACTGCTCGACCCGCGCGGGCCGTTCAAGTACTGCAGCGTGCGTAACGGGCACAAGGACAGGCTCGATCCGCTACCGCTCGCCGCACCGCCGCTCGGGTTGTTCAGCGAACCCGGGGACGTCCCGAAGTCCCCGGCGGAGGAATCCGAGCCTGCCGGTGGAATCGAGATCGACGATCCACGGCGCTGACCGTTCGTGGTCCCGGCACCAGAAAACGCCCGTCGACGACGGGCGTTTTCTGGTGCCGATCGGCGTGGGTTACCGGCTGCGCTCCAGCCCGCGGCTTCGGCTCAGCTCCTGCTCCCGCGCCCGCTGCACCGCGGGTGTCCGATCCGGGCGGTTGCGGGCCGCTTCGCTTGCTGGACCCGCCTGGCCTACCTCGACCAGCATCCGGGCCGCCGCGAGTTCCGGGGCGATCCCGATCCTGGCCAGATGCGAGGCCAGGGCCTCCCGGCGTTCCACCGAGTCGTAACTCACCGCGGTGGCCGCGCCGGCCATCTGGTCGGATCTCTCCGTGAACCGTTCCAGCGTGACGCGGTCCTTCTCCAGCTGCACTCCCCGGTAGCCGCTTGTTTCCCGTTGCGGGACCGAGGAGCCCGGTTTCACCTCGGCCGCTGCCCGTGAAATGGTCTGGGCCAAAGCCAGGTTGCGGGGATCCTTGGACTTGGCATCGCGTGCCTCGCGGATCTGCAGTTCCCGGGCCTCTTTCACCCGTGCCTCGGTGAGTTTCACGCGGGCCTCGGCCTCGCGCTGACCGCGTTCCCGGGTCTTGAGCGCGACCAGGGTCGCGATCTGCAACATCGTCTTCATCATGGCCGCGGTTTCCCGGCCGATATCGTCGATATCCTCGGACATGGCTGCTCCCGATACTGCGGTGGTCACTATGGGTCTTCATGGTGCCCGGCGGCGGCGGGCCGCGCCGGGCGATCGGGATTCGCCCTCCGGAAACATTCGCCGGAAGATCCCACCGGTAGCGCCCCGGCCCGGAACAGCGACCGATGAGCGCGACATGGTCACGCGCACTCCCGCTTTCGAGATTACCCGAGATGTAGAGGCACAGTCTGCGCAACGTCGACGTCGACCAGCATATATCTACGGAACCCTTGCGGGAGGCGTACCCGCCGGGCCGGCCTCAGTCGATACGCACCGACTTCAGGGTGACCGGCTGGTTCGGCTTGCCGTCCCCCGGACCGTTGGATTCGTCCTGGCCGATCCCGGCGATGGTGTCCAGGGTCGCCAGTCCGGCGTCGTCCACCGTGCCGAAGATCGTGTAGTTCGGCGGCAACATCGAATCGCCGTAGACGATGAAGAACTGGCTGCCGTTGGTCCCGGGCCCGGCGTTGGCCATGGCCAGGACACCACGCTGGTAGCCGACCGGCTGCTGCAGGGCCGGATCGTTGGGCGGGTACTGGTCGGTGGGGTACTCGTTGTCGAACTCGTAGCCCGGGCCGCCGGTGCCGGTGCCGGTCGGGTCACCGCACTGCAGCACCTTGAGACCCTCGCCCTGGGTGAGGCGGTGGCATTCCGTACCGTCGAAATAGCCCTGGCCGGCCAGGCTGGCAAAACTGTTCACGGTGCACGGCGACTCGGCATTGTTCAAGGTCAGCCCGAGGGGGCCGTGATCGGTGTCCACGCTGAGGCTCAGCTCCGCGTTGCCGTCGCCGGTCTGGATTCCCTCCGCGCGCGGCTTCTCCACCGGTTTGGCGGCGGGTTCGGCGCTGTCGCGATAGGTGCAGTTCACCGTGGCGGGTTTCGCGGCCGCGGGCGGCGGCGGGGCGGCGCCCGGGGTGCTGGACAGCGAGGCGTCGGTGGTCTGCGACGCGGCGGAATCGGGGGTGTCCTCGCCACGGGTCAGGAAATACACACCGGTCACGGCGGCGATCACCACGACCACACCGAGCGCGGATCCGGCGATGGTGAGTTGCTTACGCTTGCGCGCGCGTTCGGCTCGGTTGGCGAGCTGTCGTTCCAGCTTGCGTTTCGCCGCCGCTCGGCGCTGTTCATTGCTCGGCACTACCACATTCCTCCCGTGCGGCGGCCGGGCCCGGGCCCGGCCGGTCGCTGCTGGTCTGTTACTTCCGGCTTCAGAGTCTGCCATCTCCGGCGGCGCGCCCCCGGATGTCGCCCGGGACGGCCGCGCGGAGCGGCGGCTGCGGGGAACCGGTTGGACTCGACCGGGCCAGGTGAGGGAAACTGGTTCACCGTGACGAAGACCAGCAGCTTCTCCGCCCCGAAGGGGGTCCCGGATTACGTCCCGCCCGGTTCGGCCGAGTTCGTCGCGGTGCGCGACGGCCTGCTCCGCGCCGCCCGACTCGCCGGGTACGGGCATATCGAGCTGCCGATCTTCGAGGACACCGAACTGTTCGCCCGCGGTGTCGGCGAGTCCACCGATGTGGTGAGCAAGGAGATGTTCACCTTCTCCGACCGCAGCGACCGCAGCGTCACCCTCCGGCCGGAAGGTACGGCCGGTGCGATCCGCGCGGTGATCGAACACGGTCTGGACCGCGGTCAGCTCCCGGTGAAACTGAGCTACGCGGGCCCGTTCTTCCGCTACGAACGCCCGCAGAAGGGCCGGTACCGGCAGCTGCAGCAGGTCGGGGTGGAGGCGGTTGGCATCGACGATCCGGCGCTGGACGCCGAGGTCATCGCGGTCGCCGATGCCGGATTCCGGAGTCTGGGGCTCACCGGGTTCCGGCTGGAGATCACCTCGCTCGGCGATCAGACCTGCCGTCCGCAGTACCGCGAGCGGTTACAGGAATTCCTGTACGGTCTCGACCTCGATCCCGAGACCCGGCGCCGGGCCGAGATCAACCCGCTGCGCGTACTCGACGACAAGCGGCCCGAGGTCCGGGAGATGACCGCCGGTGCCCCGCTGATGCTCGATCACCTGTCCGAATCGGCGAAGGCACACTTCGACGAGGTCCTCGCGCACCTCGACGCCCTCGGCGTGCCGTATGTGCTGAATCCGCGGATGGTGCGCGGTCTGGACTACTACACGAAAACCACCTTCGAATTCGTGCACGACGGGCTCGGCGCACAATCCGGGATCGGGGGCGGCGGCCGCTACGACGGCCTGATGGAAGAACTGGGCGGCCAGGCGCTGTCCGGGATCGGGTTCGGGCTCGGTGTCGACCGCACGGTCCTCGCGCTGGCCGCCGAAGGCGTCAGCGCGGGCGATCCGGCTCGCTGCGAGGTGTTCGGGGTGCCGCTCGGTGCCGCCGCGAAACAGCGGATGGTGGTCCTGGCCGGCGAACTCCGCGCGGCCGGCGTCGGCGTGGATCTGGCCTACGGCGACCGCGGGGTCAAGGGGGCCATGAAGGCCGCCGACCGGTCGGGTGCCCGGTACACCCTCATCCTCGGTGACCGCGACCTGGCGGAACAGACGATCGGGCTGAAGGATATGCGCACCGGCGACCAGCGGCAGATCCCCCTGGCCGAGATCGTCGCGACGCTGTCCGACCGGCCGTAGTACTCTCCGGGGCGACCCTGCCCCGGAGCCGAAAGCGCCGCCGTGACCGATTCACCCCCGCCCGACGCCGAACAGCCGATCGGGCTGGACCTGGTCGCGCCGGAGGCCCTCGAGCCCCTGATGCGGCGGGCCGCCGTGATCGCGAGCGCCGTCGCGGTCGGAGTCGGAGCGCTGGTCGGACTCTTCCTCGGACCGGTCTTCGGGATCGTGGTCGCACTCGCTGTTGCCGTACCTGCCGTAGGCGTATTCCTGGCAGCGCGGCGCCGGCGTCTGTGGCTGGCAGGGAACACGCTGCACGCCCGCACGCCGTGGCGGACACGGCGGCTGGAGGTGCCCGCGGTGACCGGGGTCGAACTGCTGATCTACCCCGGCCGGATCAGCCGCGTGGTACTGCGGCTCACCGCCGGACCGGATCGCCAGCTCGTCCCGCTGGCCATGTACACCGATGCGGGCAGTGGGCGGGAACTGCACCTCCTGGGCCTGCGCCGGCTGGCCGACGTCCTGTACCGCAGCGAACTGGCGGCCGGAGTCGCGGTTGCCGACCTCCTGGTCCACCAGCTGCGCGCCGAGGCCCGCGACGCGGGTCTCCCGGAAAGGCCGTTGTACCGGGCTGTCACGTCGGCGAGAGCCAAGGACTACGTTGCGCCGATTGTCCTCACCGACCAGGAGATCGCCGCCCTGTACTGACGGTGACCAGCAGCCGTGCTCACCCGGCGCAATTGATCTGTCTGTCGCCAGGCCCTGCCCGCATGCGGTCCCGCCCCGTTTCTCCGCATGCGGTCAGTAGAACCTTGGTGGTTCGGGGCCCGTCTCGATTCTGGAGCGACAGAGCGGGGGAGCGAAGCGGAGGAGCGGCGGAGTGAAGAATCGAGACCAAGGGGGCCCCGAACCCCGCGCCGCCGGAGGCGGCGCCGAAAACACAGCGTCTTTGCGGACCGATTCGCTTATCACCCTTGCGAACCAGTCCCCCTCGGCTCCGACCGCGGACCTATGATCCGGCTTACACCGTCCAGGTTTCCGAGCCGGTGAGCAGGCGCTGCAGGGAATCGGGGGTTGCGGGGTTCTTTTCCTGGGCCGCGGTGGTCTGGGCGCGGACGCCGTCGTCGTAGGTCGGACGGTCCACCGCCCGGAAGATACCGGTCACCACGTGGTCCAGGTCCTGGTCGGACAGCCGGGAGAGGGCGTAGGCGTACTCGGGGTCGTCGCGATGGGCGTCGTGCACGACGATATCCGCCTCGGCGACCTCCGCCGACGGCGCGACGGCCAGCCCGAAACCCCGCTGGACCACGGCGTATTCGCCGTCGGCGCCGAAACGCAGGGGCTGTCCGTGCCGCAGGTGGATCAGCCGGGATTCGCTGTCGCCGCGGCGCAGGACATCGAAGGAGCCGTCGTTGAAGATCGGGCAGTCCTGCAGGATCTCCACGAACGAGGTACCACGATGTTCGGCGGCCGCGCGTAACACCTCGGTGAGGCCCGCCCGGTCGGAGTCGAGGGCCCGGGCGGCGAATGTCGCTTCGGCGCCGAGCGCCACCGACAGGGTGTTGAACGGGTGGTCCACCGAACCCATCGGCGTCGATTTGGTGACCTTGCCGGATTCGGAGGTGGGGGAGTACTGGCCCTTGGTGAGCCCGTAGATCCGGTTGTTGAACAGCAGGATCGTCATGTTCACATTGCGGCGCAGGGCGTGGATCAGGTGGTTGCCGCCGATGGAGAGCGCGTCACCGTCACCGGTGACCACCCAGACCGACAGGTCCGGACGGGTCACCGCCAGCCCGGTGGCGATGGCGGGGGCGCGGCCGTGGATCGAGTGGATACCGTAGGCGTCGAGGTAGTAGGGGAACCGGCTCGAGCAGCCGATCCCGGAGACGAACATCAGGTTCTCCCGGCGCAGGCCGAGTTCGGCCAGGAACCCGCGCACGGTGGCGAGGATGACGTAGTCGCCGCAGCCCGGGCACCAGCGGACTTCCTGGTCGGAGGTGTAGTCCTTCGCCTTCTGCGGCTCGGTGGTGGTCGGTACACCGGACAGCCCGGAGATCGGCGTGATGCCGAGTTCGGTTCCGGCAAGCGAGGTTTCGATGATGGTCATGGTGCGCCCCCGTTCCTGCGATAGGTCGCCTGTGCTCTGGCGGTGAAGCCCTTGGCCTGTTCCAGTTCGGCCAGCGTTCCGTCCAGCGCCGCGTCGATGACGCCGACCAGCTCCTGGGCGGAGAACGCCGTTCCCGCCACCTTCGTCCATGGTTGCACGTCCACCAGGTACTTCGCCCGGAGCAGCCAGGCCAGCTGCCCGCCGTTCATCTCCGGTGCGACCACGGTGTCGTATCGGCGCAGGACATCGCCGAGATCCGGCGGCAGCGGGTTGAGATGGCGCAGATGGAGCTGGGCCACCCGGGCACCGCGGCGGCGCACCCGCCGACAGGCTTCGCCGATCGGCCCGTAGGAGCTGCCCCAGCCGACCAGCAGCACGTGTGCGTCGCCGTCCGGATCATCGACTTCGGCGGCCGGCACCGAGATACCGTCGATCTTGGCCTGCCGCAACCGGACCATCAATTCGTGGTTGGCCGGATCGTAGGAGATGTCACCGCTGCCGTCGGCCTTCTCCAGACCGCCGATCCGGTGGGCCCGGCCCGCTGTTCCCGGTACCGCGAGAGGGCGGGCGAGAGTTTCCGGATCGCGGGCGTAGGGCCGGAACTCACCGTCACCCGCTGGTTCGAAATCCGGGTCGATCGGGTCGAGTTCGCCGACCGCCGGTATCGCCCACGGCTCGGAACCGTTGGCGATGGCCCCGTCGGACAGCAGCAGGACCGGCGTCCGGTAGGTGAGGGCGATCCGGGCCGCCTCCACCGCGGTGGCGAAACAGTCGGCCGGCGAGCGCGGCGCCAGCACAGCCACCGGAGATTCGCCGTTACGGCCGTAGAGAGCTTGCAGCAGATCGGCCTGTTCCGTTTTCGTCGGCAGCCCGGTGGACGGGCCGCCGCGCTGGACGTCGACGATCACCAGCGGCAATTCGGTCATCACGGCCAGACCGATGGTTTCGCTCTTGAGGGCCAGGCCGGGGCCAGAGGTGCTGGTGACCCCGAGCGCACCACCCAATGCTGCTCCCAGCGCGGCGCCGATCCCGGCGATCTCGTCCTCCGCCTGGAAGGTAGTGACTCCGAAACTCTTGTGTTTGCTCAGTTCGTGCAGGATGTCGGAGGCCGGGGTGATCGGGTAGGTGCCCAGGAACAGCGGGATCCCGGCCAGCGATCCGGCGGTGATCAGGCCGTAGGCCAGCGCGGTGTTCCCGGTGATCTGCCGATAGGTGCCCGCGGGGAGCGTGGCGGGGGCGACGTGATACGTCGTGGCGAAGGCCTCGGTGGTTTCGCCGTAGTTCCAGCCCGCCCGGAACGCGAGGATATTGGCCTCGGCGATCTCCGGTTTCTTCGCGAACTTCTCCCGCAGGAACTTCTCGGTGCCGCCGAGGGGGCGCCCGTACATCCAGGACAGCACCCCCAGCGCGAACATGTTCTTGGCGCGCTGACCGTCCTTTTTGCCCACCCCGGCCGGTTCCGTGGCGGCCAGCGTCAGCGAGGTCATCGGGACCTGGTGCACGACGAAATCGGTCAGACTGTCGTCGGCGAGGGGATCGGCGGTGTAGCCGACCTTGGTGAGATTGCGTTTGGTGAATTCGTCGGTGTTGACGATGAGGGTGCCGCCGCGCGGTAACTCGGCGAGGTTCGCCTTCAGCGCCGCCGGATTCATCGCGACCAGCACGTCCGGCTGATCGCCGGCGGTGAGGATATCGTGGTCGGCGATCTGGATCTGGAACGACGACACACCCGGCAGGGTGCCCTGCGGGGCCCGGATCTCGGCCGGGAAATTGGGCTGGGTGGCCAGATCGTTGCCGAACGCCGCCGCCTCATGGGTGAACCGGTCGCCGGTGAGCTGCATACCGTCGCCGGAATCGCCGGCGAAGCGGATGACGACCCGGTCCAATACTGCTGCGCCGGAATTGTTCTCGACCTGCTCGGAACGGCCGATGCTGTCGTGCTGCGCAACCATACGCGTGCTTCACTTCCTCGTCGAAATGAGCTGCCAGTCGCCAACCTACCCCTGTGGGGGTCCACCGCGCCGGGAAAGCGCGCCTCCGGTGCGCCGCCTGGCTCCTCGGATATAGCTACGACACCGCCGCAAGCGAGATGAAACCGCAGGTAGTGGGCCTGCTTGCTGATTTTTGCCGCGCGTCGCGCCGGTGAGACTATTGGCTGGACTGGTGTCCGGAGGGCTCGCGGGCGGAGGAGATGCTCTCATCATTCGGCCGCGCCGCCATCGGCGCTTTTTTCTCGGGTCGGATCGGTCCGGTGCGGAAGTGGTTCCGCACGGAAACCGGCAGTCAGGCGAAGAGTTCCAGCTGGGGCGCCTCGTCCGGCGCCGGCGTCGGCGGTGTGGGCGGGACACTCGGCTCTTCCGGGCGCAGGCCGTGCTCGCGCAGCAGCGGATCGACCCGCTCGCGCAACCAGGTCGCGTATTCGGGCGCGACCACCGCTCCGCGCCGATACAGCGGACGGTATCGGCGTAGCAGTGCGGGATGGTTCTCGGCCAGCCAGCCCAGGAACCAGCCGCGGGTACTGCCCCGGAGATGCAAGGGCAGGACCACCGCTGATTCCGCCCCGGCCGCGGCGAGCTCGCCGAAGAGTTCGTCGAGCTGAGCGCGGCCGTCGGTGAGATAGGGAATGACCGGCGCCACCATGACATTCACCGCGAAACCGGCGTCACTGCACGCTCGCACCAGGTCGAGCCGCGCTCGGGGTGCCGGGGTACCGGGTTCCAGCCCGCGATGCAGCTCGGGATCGAGGAGAGCCAGCGAGATACCGATGTGCACGGGAACTTCGCGGGCGGCCAAGGTCAGGAGGGGGAGATCCCGGTGCAGCAGAGTGCCTTTGGTGAGGAGCGAAAACGGGGTGCCGGAATCGGTGAGCGCCCTGATGATGCCGGGCATCAGCCGGTACCTGCCCTCGGCGCGCTGGTACGGGTCGGTATTGGTGCCCAGCGCCACCCGCTCCCGATGCCAGGAGCGGCGGGTGAGTTCGCGGCGCAGTACGGCCGCGATATTGGTCTTCACCACGATCTGGGTGTCGAAATCGGTTCCGGCGTCGAGCTCGAGATACTCGTGGGATCCGCGCGCGAAACAGTAGCGGCAGGCGTGTGAGCAGCCGCGCATCGGATTGATCGTCCACCGGAACGGAAGATTCGATTCGTCGGGGACCTTGTTCAGCGCACTCTTACAGAGCACCTCGTGGAAGGTGATCCCGTCGAACTCGGGAGTCTGTACGGTGCGGCCGAACCCGGCCCGGCCGAGGCCGGGCAGTGCGCCGTCGTCGGCGTCCAGCGTCTGGTTCTGCCACCGCACGCGTCCAGTCGAACACGCGTTCTAAACGCTGTCAAGCCGCCGGCGTGAAATCGGGCAGCGGGGCGTGTGGATCGGCGAAGAAGGCGACCAGGTCCCGGACGGTGTCGTCGATCGGGCGGGGCTGATATCCCAGTTCCCGGGAGGCCTTGCCGTGGTCGACGAGCGGCGCCGAGATCAGCGCGCCGAGTGCGGCCTTGGAGACGATATCGGTGCCCAGGCGTTTCCCGATCGGCTCCATGACGGGAATGAGACCCGATACGAGCTTCGGAGAGATGGAGAACCGGGGCCCTTTCTTCCCGCTGTGCCGCGCGGCCATCCGGCAGAGGTCCAGCATCGAGATCATCTCGCCGCCGAGCAGGTAGTTCTCCCCGGTCCGGCCGTGTTCGCCGGCCAGGAGGAGGCCGCGTGCCACATCGCGGACGTCGACCAGGTCGAAACCGCCGTCGATCATGGCCGGGATACGGCCGCGTGCGGCGTCGCGCAGGGACCGGTTGATCCGGGACAGCGGGGTCCCGTGATCGGCGGGGCCGAATACGCCGGTGGGGTTGCAGATCACCGCGTCCAGGCCGGATTCGACCACCGTGCGGAGTTCGATCTCGCCGTTCCATTTGGAGCGGTCGTAGACGGGGAGGCCGGCGTCGGTGGACCGCTGCGTCGTCTCGTCGATATTGCCCCCGCAGCTGTACTGATCGAAGGCGTGAATCGAGCTTGCGTGCACGAACCGGCGCGCCCCGACGGCATGGGCGGCCTCGGCGACCACCCGGACGCCCTGGGTGTTCACCCGCCAGGCGAGGTCGTTCTTGTCCGCGAGAGTGATCACGGCAACCAGGTGGTAGACGATTTCCGCGCCGTCGAGGGCGGCTCGCATGGAGGCGGGGTCCAGGACATCGGCGCTCACCCAGGTGACGTTCGCCGCGGCGGGTTGCCGGGGGGCTACCCGATCGATGGCGGTGATCTCGTCGCCACGCTCGGCGAGCAGCGGGAGCAGATTCGTACCCAGGTAGCCGGCTGCGCCGGTCACTGCGACCTTCATGGAGAAGACAATATAGAACTCGTTCTAATTTGCAACCTGTTCTAGTTTTCGCGACCGGGACGGTCTCGTGCGTGGGCGCCGGGGTGGGCTATATTCGGGCGGCAACCATTTGGTGCCGCAGGGGTGTGTGTCGTTGCGGCATACGAGAAGTTCACGCGGTGGCCACGATGATGTTCACGAAGAATCAGGGGGGAGCCCGATGAGTATTACCTCGGTGGAGACCGAAGCGCTGCGGGCGTTCGGTACGACGAATGCCGGGATCGGCACCGAGATCGCGGGCGTCGCCAATATCGACGCCCTGAAGAATATCGCCGCGCTGACACCGGTTTTCGGTTTGATCGGCGCCGACTATCTGGCCATGTTCGCGGCCGCCCAGGTGCTGCAGGCCCGCGATATCAACGATCTGTCGGCCAAGTACCAGCATCTTTCCCAGGCGGCGTTCTCCTCGGCGCTCAACTACGACCTCACCGACGACGGGACCGCCGGCGCGCTCGGTGCGGCGGGAGGCGCGCTGTGAAACCGCTCGACAACGGCGCCGGAACCACGGGTCTGATCGCCCCCGAGCTACAGCAGGCGGTCACCTCCGCGCCCGCTACCGTGCCTGCGGCCGCCGCACCGGCGGCGGTGGCGCCGGACCCCGGCGCGGCGATCCAGAACGTGCCGCTCGGCCAGGTCCCGGAGGGGGAAGCGCCGGTCGAATCACCGGAATTCATCCTGTCGCAAAGGGTTTCCGACGACGGGCCCGCGACGGCCGGTATGCCGGCCGGGGTCCCCGGGCTGTCGGGACTCACCGGGGACACTCCGCAGGACATCCTGGCCGGTGCTGCCGAAGATGTTTCCGACCAGGCCGGTTACCTGCTGGGTGCGGTCAACCAGGCCGCGGCTCCGGCTGTCGAGGCCGCGCAGGGGGTCCTCGGCCAGGCGCTGGGGGCGACCGGAGCCGGTGCGCCCGCTGCCACGGCCGGTGTTCCCGCCGCCGCGGCCCCGGCCCTTCCCGCCGACCCGGTGGGCGCGCTGCTCGGTGGCGCGGCGCTGCCCGCGCTGCCCGGTATCGATGTGCTGTTCGCGCCGATCCGCGATTTGCTGAGCAGCTTCGGCACTGGCGTGATCGGTGCCCTGGATCCGACCGCCATCATGAGTCAGGCCTCCCAGGTCATCGAGGTGGCGATGGGGGTGGGCAAGAGCAGCCTGTCCGCGATGGGGCAGTCGTGGGAGAGCAACGCCGCCCAGACCGCGCAGACGGCCGGGCAGGAAGCCAACAACTCCGGGCTGCAGACCAGTCAGCGGGGGTTCGATATCTCGGCGATGACCCAGGCCGCCGCCGCGGTGGTGCAGCAGGGCAACGCGCAGCTCACCACCATCGCCGCATCCTTCCTCGGCCAGGCGACGGCCCTCGCGCCGGTGGTGATGACCCCGCCGGCGCAGGCCGCGCTCATCGCGTCGGCGACCGAGCATCTGGGTCAGGCGGTGACCGTCGCCAACATCACCCGCGGTGATCTCGCGGGCAAGACCGCGGAACTGGGCGGTGTGGTGCAGCAACTGCTCGGTGTCAACCCCCAGCAGGTCGCACAGACCGCGCAGGAGGTGGCACAGAGCGTCGGTGAGCCGATGCTGCAGCAGGCGCAGAGCCTCGCCTCGGATCCGTCGGGCCTGGAGTCCGTGCTGGGTTCCACCACCGGTGATCCGGCATCGACGACGACCGCCGGGGTGACCACCACCGGCAGTCCTGGTATGCCGACCGGCAGCCCGGGATTGTCGACGGGATCACCGAGCGGCACTCCGGGGACCCCCGGGTCGCCGTCGGTGCCCGGGGTTCCCGGGTCCACCCAGCCGCCGCTGACGAACGTGCTCCGGCCGGGCGCCTTTCCGATGGGGACGGCTCCCGCGGCCACCTCGCCCGCGTCGAGCGGGTTCATGGGGGCGCCGGGCGGGGCGGCGGCCGGGCAGCGCAACAGCGACGAGGAGCACGGCCGCACGGTCGAGTCCTATCGCAGCGTGACCGGTAACGACGATCTCACCGGGCCGCTGGGCGAATCGGCGCCGGAAGTCATCGGCGCGGTGGATGCTGATGAGGATGCGGGTTACGACAGCCAGTTCTGACCGGCCGCGGCGTCAACGCAGGTCGGCCGGGTTGCTCAGATCGGTCGCCGAAAAGGTGTCACAGGACCGGACCTCGCCGGTGCGATAGCCGGCGAGGAACCATCCCTGTCGTTGCTCGGACGCGCCGTGCGTCCACACCTCCGGATTCACCCGGCCCTGCACCGACTCCTGGATCCGGTCGTCGCCGACCGCCGAGGCGGCCGAGAGGGCGTCGCCGATATCGACGTCGTCCAGCGGCTGCAGGAACGGTGTATCCGAACCCGGGGCGGGTGTGCGGTCCGCGTAGTGCGCCCACATACCGGCGTAACAGTCGGCCTGTAGTTCGGTGCGCACCGCACCGGACTCCGGTCCCTGCGGATCCTGCCGGGCCCGGCCGATATCGCCGAGCAGGGTCTGGATGTGGTGGCCGAACTCGTGCGCGACCACGTACTCCTGGGCCAGCGGGCCACCGGTGGCGCCGAAACGATCCACGAGTTCCTGGAAGAAACCCACATCGAAATACGCCGTCCGATCGGCAGGGCAGTAGAACGGGCCGACCTCGCTGGTGGCGTACCCGCAGCCGGTGGACACCGAGCCGGTGAACAGGCGCAGCCCGGGTGGTTCATAGGTGACGCCGGTCTGGTCCGGCAGTTCCTGTCCCCAGACGGCGTCCAGACTCTGCGCGGTGAGCACGACCCGGCAGTCCACGTAGGTGTTGGCGTCGGCTCCGGTACGGCAGTGCTCGGGGGTGTCGGCTGTAGGGCTGGTCTGCACATCCTGTGCGCCGGTGAACTGACCGAGTGTCGAGCCCGGGTCCCCGCCCATCAGCAAGGCGAGTACCAGGACGATCAGCCCGCCGGCTCCGCCGCCCAGGGCGAGCTTGCCGTTGCGGCCGGGACCGCCACCCGAGGAGGCCCGGCCCGGGTCGATCGGCAGATTTTCGTTGAAGGTCATGGCATGCGTCCCGTCGGCGAACGTGTTTGCTACGACTTTGCTCGATGCTGGCAATATATCCGGTACAGCCTGCTCGCCGGGGCACACTACGATGGCAACCGCATCCGGTGGCCGTCCCCGGTGTGTCCCGAACGTCGAAAGGAATCCCGTGCTGCGCACCCACTTGGCCGGTTCGTTGCGAAGTGAACAGGCCGGTCAGACCGTGACCCTTTCCGGTTGGGTGGCGCGGCGGCGTGACCACGGTGGCGTGATCTTCATCGATCTGCGGGATGCCTCCGGCGTCGCGCAGGCGGTGTTCCGGGAGGGCCCGGCGGCCGAACAGTCGCATCGGCTGCGCGCCGAGTACTGCGTGCGGATCGTCGGTGTGGTCGAGCTGCGGCCGGAGGGTAACGAGAACCCCGAACTGCCGACCGGTGCCATCGAGGTGGACGTCAAAGAGCTCGAGGTGCTCAACGAGAGCGCCCCGCTGCCGTTCCAGCTCGACGAACAGCCCGGTGAGGAGGCCCGGCTCCGCTACCGCTACCTGGACCTGCGCCGGGAAGGCCCGGCCCATGCCATCCGCCTGCGGTCGAAGGTGAATGCCGCGGCCCGCACGGTGCTCGCGCGGCACGACTTCGTCGAGGTCGAAACCCCGACGCTCACCCGTTCGACACCCGAGGGCGCCCGTGATTTCCTGGTGCCGGCGCGACTGCAGCCCGGTAACTTCTACGCGCTGCCGCAGAGCCCACAGCTGTTCAAACAGCTGCTCATGGTGGGCGGTATCGAACGGTACTTCCAGATCGCCCGCTGCTACCGCGACGAGGACTTCCGCGCCGATCGCCAGCCCGAGTTCACCCAGCTCGATCTCGAGATGAGCTTCGTGCGCCAGGAGGATGTGATCCTGCTGGCCGAAGACATCCTGGTGGCGCTGTGGGAGCTCATCGGCTATCGGATCCCGACCCCCATCCCGCATATGACCTACGCCGAGGCGATGCGTCGTTTCGGCAGCGATAAACCGGACCTGCGCTTCGGGGTGGAGATCACCGAATGCACGGAATACTTCGCCGATACGCCGTTCCGGGTGTTCCAGGCGCCGTATGTGGGCGCGGTCGTGATGCCCGGCGGCGCGAACCAGCCGCGGCGCCAGCTCGACGCCTGGCAGGACTGGGCCAAACAGCGCGGCGCCAAGGGCCTCGCCTACGTGCTGGTCGGCGAGGACGGTACGCTCGGCGGCCCGGTGGCCAAGAACCTCAGCGAGGCCGAACGCGCGGGACTGGCCGCCCATGTCGGCGCCGAACCGGGCGACTGTGTGTTCTTCGCGGCCGGCCCGGCCAAAGCGCAGCGGGCCCTGCTCGGCGCGGCCCGGTCGGAGATCGCGCAGCGGGTCGGACTGATCGACGAGAACGCGTGGTCGTTCGTCTGGATCGTGGACGCCCCGCTGTTCGAACCGGCCGCCGAAGCGACCGCCAGCGGCGATGTGGCGCTGGGGTATTCGGCATGGACGGCGGTCCACCACGCCTTCACCTCGCCGAAGCCGGAATCGATCGACACCTTCGACACCGACCCGGGGTCGGCGCTCGCCTACGCCTACGACATCGTCTGCAACGGCAACGAGATCGGCGGCGGCAGTATCCGTATCCACCGGAAAGACGTGCAGGAACGCGTATTCCAGGTGATGGGGATCGACGAGGCCGAGGCGCAGGAGAAATTCGGCTTCCTGCTGGACGCGTTCGCCTTCGGCGCGCCGCCGCACGGCGGTATCGCCTTCGGCTGGGACCGGATCGTCGCCCTGCTCGCCGGGCTCGACTCGATCCGTGAGGTCATCGCCTTCCCCAAGACCGGTGGCGGTGTGGACCCGCTCACCGACGCCCCGGCGCCGATCACCGCGCAGCAGCGCAAAGAGGCCGGGCTGGATGCCCGGCCGCAGAGCAAGGGCGACGATAAATCGGGCGATTCGGCCAAGGCCCCCGCAACCGCGGTGAGCGCCGGATAGGCGTACCGGCCATCAGGTTTTTCGGATCGCGACTGTGATGCCCCGCGACTATCGGAGGCTGTGGAACGAGCGGTTGATCGTGGGCACCCGGTATCCGGGCCTGCCCGAGCGTCATCACATCGTCTCTGCGGAAAGAGCGGTCGTCGGGTAGCGGAGGCCGGCCGCGCGCTCGGAGGATTCCCAGAGCGGTTGTCGCAGTGCGAGTTTTCCGGAACGCCGGCTCGACGGTGCTGCGGCACGGTGGCGGACCGATGACCGGCCGGTCCACGGCCGACCGGCTCCTCGCCCGGGGGTGAACCACCGGTGCCGTCAGGCCGGCGATACCGGACCGCCGGTGAGCGTGCGATAGGCGTAGGTGACCGCCATCGCCGCCACCGGACCGGCTACCAGCAGACCGAGCCCGCAGGCCAGCAGGCCCAGGCAGGTCACCACGACGACGGTCAGCACCAGCAACAGGACCCGCCACGGATCCCGCAGTGTCAGCAGGACGCTGGATTTGATCGCCTCGACCGGTGTCTGCCCCTGCTCGATCGCGAAATGCAGTGAGAACATACAGCCGATACCCACCAGCATCCCGGGAATCAGGCAGAGCGCCGAGGCCAGGGTGGTCGCGAGGAAGGCCAGCAGCGCGGTGAGGAACGCATTCCCCAGACTGCCGAGGTAGAAATAGGAGCCGAAACCCGGACGGTAGCCGTCGGTTTCGTACAGCGCACCGCGCACCAGCGCGGCCTGGAGCACCCACAGCCCGGCCATGACCGCCGCGAACAGGAACAGCAGGGGAAACGCCGACCGCGGTTCGGTGATCCGCACCACCAGATAGAACAGCAGATAGATGATGAAGCCGAGCGAGGTCACCGCCACCCACGGCCCGGGATTGCGGCGGAACTTCTCCAGGCCGTAGCTGAGGGCATGCCCGATATCGAGCCGGCCGGGGATCCCGGTACCGACTGCCTCGTACCCGTAGACCTGTGAATCCGGCGCCGGTCCGGTGCCCGCGGGGCCGTAGACCGGCTGCCCGGCAACCGGGTCAGGACCCACGCCACCCGGCGGCGGCGCTTCCGGCCGGCCCGCGGGGCCGGGCAGGACGGGTTTGTCGGTGATCGTGCGCGCGGCAGGCCCCGTGGCGGGTATCTCGTCTGCGGCGACGGGTGTGCCGTGGCCCGGTGTTCGTACCGCTCCACCTGGGAAATCGGCGGTCCGGGGAGTGTCTGCGGCGGGTTCGGCGCCGGCGCCGGGCCGGGGTTCGGCGGGTGCGGGTTGTCTGCCTGCCGTGTCCGGATCACCGGGGGAATCGGGGGCGGAACGCGGTGTGTCGGTCACGCTGGCATACCTTTCGGCTCAACGGGTTTCCGGTGTGGCGCACAGCAGTTCAGATCGAGAAAACCCGACCCGCGCAGCGCTGTCAAGCAGGCCGTAGCCGGGCCGGAGAACACGCCTGACACGCCGGGCGACACGGAAAGGTTGTGGAACCGCTCGCTAGAAGTGACCGAATGCGAGTAACTTGAGATGCGATGACTGCACTACTGGCCGAACGAGCCACCGAAGTCGTATCCGCAGCGCAACAGTTGCTCACAAAGCGAATGGGTGCTCCGGTGAAGCTGAGCGACCCCACCGAACTCAGCGGTAGTGGACGGACGACTGTCCTGCGGGTCCGGGTCGCCGAGAATGCTTTTTCCCTACCTCGCACCTTGATCGTCAAACAGGTGCGCGGCGCTGTCGCCGACCCCAAGAACGTCACGATCATGCCGGGCGTCGCGAGCGTCGATTCGGCCTTCCTCCGGGAGGCGGTCTCGTATCAGTTCACCACCGCGCTGAGCCGTGACGAACGTCCCGGCGCGTATCTGATCGCGCACAGCCTGCCCGAGCGGTTGCTCATCCTCAGTGATCTGGGGGAGAACACCAAACTCACCGATGTGCTCGCATCGGGTGCCGAACCGGCCACCCGGAACGCCATGATGGCGTTCGCGCAGGCGCTCGGCCGGATGCACGCCGCCACCGTCGGGCGCGAACCCGATTTCGTGGCCCTGCTGCGCCGCGTCGACGGTCTGCACCGGGTGGACGGAATCGCTCAGCAGGCCGAGGCCGCGGTCGCGGAGGTCCCCGGGTTGCTGCGGCGCGAACTCGGTATCGAGGTACCCGACGAGGTGACCGAGCAGATCACGCACGGTGCACGCCTGTTCGAGGGCGGCCGGTTCCGGGCGTTCAGCCCCTCGGACCTGTGCCCGGACAATGTGATCCTCAACGAGGAAGGCGCCCGCATCCTCGACTACGAATGGGGCGGGTTCCGCGACGCCACGCTCGATATCGCGTACGCGCTGGTGTCCTTCCCGGGCTGCCTGTGCGATATCGAACTGTCCCGGGAACGGGCCCTGCAGATGGTGGAGGCCTGGCGGGCCGAGGTGGTCGGTGTCTGGCCGGCGCTCGCCGACGATGCCCTGCTGGCCGAGAAGATTCTCGAAGCACGATTGATCTGGGTCTGGCTGAGCACGTACTGGTTCCTGCCCGCCGATCACGCGCGCATCGCCGCGGTCCGCGAACACGGGCTGTCGGTACCGCGGTCGGACGCCCTGCTCAACCGCTGGGCCGGTCTCGCCGAGGACGCGCGCTGCCTCGGTAACGACGCGGTCGGCGATTTCGCCGAGGCGGTTTGCGCGGAACTCGACGAACACCTGAGCTGAGCTGTATCCATGGCGCTGCCTGCGGCGGCGCGGGGGTCTGGTCCGGAGGGTGGGTCGGTGGCGGGCGGTACGGTCGCAGGCATGAGTGACGGTCTGTTCGATATGCCCGGTGGGGGAGCTGTGGCGCCCGATGTCGCCTCGCCGGATCAGGCCGCGCGCGAGGCCGGGGCACGGGCGCCGCTGGCGGTCCGGATGCGGCCCGCGGGACTCGACGAGGTCGTCGGGCAACAGCATCTCCTCGGTCCGGGTTCGCCGCTGCGTCGCCTGGTCGAGGGGTCGGGGGCGGCGTCGGTGCTGCTGTACGGTCCGCCGGGGACCGGTAAGACCACACTGGCGTCGCTGATATCGCATGCCACCGGGCGCCGGTTCGAGGCGTTGTCCGCGCTGTCGGCGGGGGTCAAGGAGGTGCGGGCGGTGATCGATGTCGCCCGCCGCCGGCTGGTCGCGGGCGAGCAGACGGTGCTGTTCATCGACGAGGTGCACCGCTTCTCCAAGACCCAGCAGGACGCATTGCTGGCCGCGGTCGAGAACCGGATCGTGCTGCTGGTGGGCGCCACCACGGAGAACCCCTCGTTCTCGGTGGTGTCGCCGCTGCTCTCCCGGTCGCTGGTGCTACAGCTGCATTCGCTGGGCGACGACGATATCCGGGCCGTCCTGAACCGCGCCCTCGCCGACCCCCGCGGGCTCGACGGGCAGTACACCGTCACCGAGGAGGCCGTCGGCCATATCATCCGGATCGCCGGTGGTGACGCCCGCCGGGCGCTCACCGCGCTCGAGGCCTCCGCGGAATCGTCCCTGGACGGCCGGATCGACCTCGACCTGGTCGCCGCCAGTATCGACAAGGCCGCCGTCCGCTACGACCGGGCCGGTGACCAGCACTACGACGTGATCAGCGCGTTCATCAAATCCATCCGGGGCTCCGATGTCGATGCCGCCCTGCACTATCTCGCCCGGATGCTGACCGCCGGCGAGGATCCGCGCTTCATCGCCCGCCGCCTGATGATCCACGCCAGCGAGGACGTCGGGATGGCCGACCCGACCGCCCTGCAGACCGCCACCGCCGCCGCGCAGGTCGTGCAGTTGGTCGGACTGCCGGAGGCGCGGCTGGCGCTGGCCCAGGCGACCATCCATCTGGCCACCGCGCCGAAATCGGGGGCAGTGGTGGCGGCCATCGGCGCGGCCATGGCCGATGTGGCGGCGGGGAAGGCCGGGGCGGTCCCGCCGCATCTGCGGGACGGCCACTATTCCGGCGCCGCGCGGCTCGGCAACGCCCAGGGCTACCGCTACCCGCACGACGACCCGGGCGGGGTGCTCGCGCAGCAGTACCCGCCGGACGAACTGGTCGGCGTGGACTATTACCACCCCACCGACCACGGCAACGAACGCACCGTCGGCCCCCGGGTGAGCACCCTGCGCAGGATCGTCCGGGGCCTGCGACCCGCAAACCCGGCTCGGTGATAAATCGGGTGCGCCGCCCCGGTAGGCTGGATATCTGTGCAGACCCACGAGATCAGACGGCGATTCCTGGACCATTTCGTTCGTGCCGGGCATAACGAGGTGCCCAGTGCATCGCTGATCCTCGACGACCCGAATCTGCTGTTCGTGAACGCGGGCATGGTGCAGTTCAAACCGTATTTCCTCGGGCAGCAGACGCCGCCGTATCCGCGTGCGACCAGTGTGCAGAAATGCGTGCGCACCGGTGATATCGAGGAGGTCGGTGTCACCACCCGGCACAACACCTTCTTCCAGATGGCCGGCAATTTCTCGTTCGGCGATTACTTCAAGGAAGGCGCCATCCGTTTCGCCTGGGAACTGATCACCAAGCCCCAGGAGGACGGCGGCTACGGTTTCGACCCGGAGCGGATCTGGGTCACCGCGTACGAGGCCGACCCCGAGGCCGCCGAACTCTGGCGGAAGGTGGCGGGGATCCCCGAGGAGCGGATCCAGTTCCGCGACGGCAAGGACAACTACTGGGATATGGGCGTGCCCGGTCCCGGTGGTCCCTGCTCGGAGATCTACTACGACCGCGGCCCCGAATACGGCCGCGACGGCGGACCGGTCGCGGACGAGGATCGCTACCTGGAGATCTGGAATCTGGTCTTCATGCAGGACATCCGTGGTGAGGACAGCCCCAAACTGGGCCACCCGCCGGTGGGTGTGCTGCCGAAGAAGAATATCGACACCGGGATGGGGATCGAGCGTATCGCGCTGATCCTGCAGGGCGTCGACAATGTGTACGAAACCGATCTGCTGCGCCCGATCATCGACAAGGCCGAGGAGCTGACCGGCCGGTCCTACGGCGTCGAACACGCCGACGATGTGCGGTTCCGGGTCATCGCCGACCATGCGCGCACCTCCGCGATGCTGATCGCCGACGGCGTCAACCCCGGCAACGACGGCCGTGGCTATGTGCTGCGGCGGTTGCTGCGCCGGATTGTGCGCTCGGCCCGGCTGCTCGGCGCCGAACAGCCCGTGATGAGCCAGTTCATGAAGGTCGTGAGCGAGCTCATGGCGCCGTCCTATCCCGAACTGGCCACCGATTTCGCGCGGATCGAAACCGTCGCGGTCGGTGAGGAGACGGCGTTCCGCAAAACGCTGGCCACCGGCACCCGGCTCTTCGATGAGACCGTCGAAGAGGTCAAGGCGGCGACGCCGGCCGGTACCGCGGGCAGGATTTCCGGCACCGACGCCTTCACCCTGCACGACACCTACGGCTTCCCGATCGACCTGACGCTGGAGATGGCCTCGGAAGCCGGGCTCTCGGTGGACGAGGCGGGTTTCCGGTCCCTGATGGCCGAGCAGCGGCAGCGCGCCAAGGAGGACGCGCACGCCCGCAAGCACGCCCACGCCGATCTGTCCGTCTACAAGGAATTGGTCGACCGGGGCGATACCGAGTTCACCGGATTCGACGAGCTGACCTCCGAGGCGCGGGTACTGGCGCTGATCGGGGACGGGGTCCGGGTGCCGACCGCGCTCGCGGGCAGCGATATCGAGGTGATCCTGGACCGTAGCCCGCTCTACGCCGAATCCGGCGGTCAGATCGCCGATCGCGGCACCCTCACCGCGCCCGGTACCAAGCTCGCGGTCAACGATGTGCAGAAGATCGCGAAGAAACTGTGGGTGCACCGGTGCACGGTGGAGCAGGGCCAGATCACCGAGGGTGATGTGGTGCTGGCGCAGGTGGATCCGGCCTGGCGACGCGGTGCCACCCAGGGGCATTCCGGTACCCATATGGTGCACGCCGCGCTGCGGCAGGTCCTCGGACCGAACGCGGTGCAGGCGGGTTCGATGAACAAGCCCGGGTATCTGCGATTCGACTTCAACTGGCAGGGCCAGCTCTCCGAACAGCAGAAGGCCGATATCGAAGGCGTGTCCAACGACGGTGTCGGCGCGGACTATCCGGTGAACACCTTCGTCACGGATCTGCCGAAGGCCCGGGAAATGGGTGCCCTGGCCCTGTTCGGCGAGAACTACGGTGACCGGGTGCGCGTGGTGGAGATGGGCGGGCCGTTCTCCATGGAACTCTGCGGTGGCACCCATGTCGGCCACTCCTCGCAGATCGGCCCGATCACCCTGCTCGGGGAGTCGTCGGTCGGGTCGGGCGTGCGGCGCGTGGAGGCGTTCGTCGGCCTCGATTCCTACCGGCATCTGGCGAAGGAGCGGGCGCTGCTCGCCGGTGTCGCCTCCATGCTGAAGGTGCCGTCCGACGAGGTTCCGGGCCGGGTCGAGCAGTTGGTGGACCGGCTCAAGGTCGCCGAGAAAGAACTGGAGCGCACCAAGGTCGCCGCGGTACTGTCCTCGGCCGGTTCTTATGCCGAGGCAGCGCAACGGATCGGCGAGGTGCGCCTGGTGGCCGCGGCGGCGCCGGAGGGGGTGGCGGCCGGCGATCTGCGCACCCTGGCGACCGATATCCGCGGGCGGCTGGGGTCGGCGCCGGCCATCGTGGTGTTGCTCGGAAATAACGAGGGCAAGGTGCCGTTCGTCGTGACCGTCAACAAGGCGGCCCAAGAGCTCGGGTTCGCCGCCGGCGCGCTGGTGGGTGTCTTCGGTCCGAGTATCTCCGGCCGGGGTGGCGGCAAGCCCGAGATGGCCCAGGGCGCGGGTTCGGATCCGTCGGGAATCGACGCGGGTCTGGCGGCGGTCCGGGACCATATCGGCGAACACGCCGGCTGATGGCGGCTGCTTCCGGCCCGGACACCCCGGTAGACCGGCCCCACCCCGACTCCGATCCGGGCCGGGGCCGACGGTTGGGAATCGACGTGGGAAGTGTCCGGATCGGCGTGGCTGCGAGCGATCCCGACGGTGTTCTCGCCACCCCGGTGGAGACCGTGCCGCGGGCCGGGGCGCCCGGCCGCGGCCGCAGGTCCGGAGGAAGCCCGGGTAAAGCTGCCGCCGGCGGTGCCACGCCGGCCGGAACGGATATCGCGCGGATCGTCGCGATCGCCGCGGAGTACGAGGCGGTGGAGATCATTGTCGGGCTGCCCCGGACCCTGCGCGGCGAAAGCGGGACCGCGGCACGGCTGGCGGTCGAGTTCGCCGGAAAGTTGCGCGACTCGCTGCCCGAAGTGCCGATCCGCCTTTCCGACGAACGTTTGACTACGGTGTCTGCTGCACGCGCTCTGCGGGACAGCGGTGTCCGAGCACGTGGGCAGCGGCAGGTGATCGACCAGGCGGCTGCGGTATCGATCCTGCAGAGCTGGTTGGACGAACGGAGTTCGATGATGAGGTCGGCCGAGGACGCGGCACGTACCGCGTTGTTCGGGGACGATGTATGACGGATCGGTGGGCGCAGGCGGAGGCGCGATTCCGGCAGCGTGAGGCCGAGCGGAAATACCGCCGCGACGACCGGGCCTGGGAGCGATCCCGCCGGACGGCGCCCACGCCCGTCGCCGATGATCCGGAGTGGGACGGGGACCCGGACCCGGGCTGGGATCCCTACGAGGACGACGACACCGCGGTCATTCCCCGCTACGTCGACGACGACGAGTACATCGACGAGGACGAGTACGAGTACGACGACGAGCCCGAGCCCGCCCCCGAACCGAGATCGCGCGCCCGCACCCGGGCCGGCACTCGCCCCGCGCCCCGCCGCGGTGGCCGGGCGGCTGCTCGCCGTGCGCGGGAACAAGAGCAGGGGGGCCGCCGGAAGTGGTTGTGGGCGGCTGCCGCGGTGGTGCTGGTGCTGGTCATCGGCGCCGGTGTGTACAAACTCGTCAACCGCTACACCCCGCCCGAGGATTTCGCCGGACCCGGTGGCGCGCCGGTGGTGGTCCAGGTCGCGGCCGGTGATACGGCGGCCGAGATCGCCGGCTCCATGGCCGAAGCCGGAGTCGTCGCCAGTTCGGATGCCTTCTACGAGGCGGCGGTGCAGAACGAAGGAATGAGTTCCGTACAGCCCGGCTACTACGCCATTCCGGAGCGGAGCCCGGCCCGGGATGCCGTCGCGGCGTTGATCGCTCCCGAATCGCGGGTGGGCAATCTGGTGATCTCCGAGGGCCGGCAGCTGCACGATCAGCACGATGTGAACACCGGCGCCCGCAAAGAAGGTATCTACACCAAGATCGCCACCGCGAGCTGTGTCGGTGCCGACGCCCAGCGCCGGTGCGTGACCTACGAGCAACTCGAAGAAGCCGGGGCGGGCACCGATCTGGCGGCCCTCGGGGTGCCGGAATGGGCGATGGACGCGGTCCGGCAGGTGCCCGACCGGCGTCGTCAGCTCGAGGGCCTGATCGCCGCCGGTAGCTGGGATTTCGACCCGAACAGTTCCGCGCAGGAGATTCTGCGGAAACTGGTCAGCGAGAGTGCGGCGAGTTACGAATCCACCGGGCTGCTGCAATCCGGGAGCGCCAACGGGTTGAGCCCCTACCAGACGCTGATCGGCGCCTCCCTCGTGGAACGCGAAGCGCTGCCCCAGGATATGAGCAAGGTCGCCCGGGTGATCCTGAACCGGCTCGAGGTCGATCAGCCGCTGCAGTTCGATTCCACGGTCAACTACGCGCTCGACAAGACGGAGCTCGCGACCACCGACGCCGACCGCGCCCAGACCACGCCGTGGAACACCTACGCCATGGCCGGGCTGCCCGCCACCCCGATCGCCGCACCGTCGATCGGCGCGCTCCAGGCGATGGAGAAACCGGAACCCGGTGATTGGCTGTACTTCGTCACCGTCGACCAGCAGGGCACCACGCTGTTCACCCAGAGCTACAACGAGCATCTGCAGAACATCGAGCTGGCTCTGGAAAGCGGGATTCTCGACAGTGGGCGCTGACAATTCGGTCGCCGAGGCCGAGACGGCGGCGGCAACCCGCCCGCGGCGGGCCGCGGTGCTCGGCAGTCCGATCACTCATTCCCGGTCCCCCCAGCTGCATCTGGCGGCGTATCACGCGCTGGGGCTGGACTGGTCCTATGACCGGATCGAGTGCAACGCGGAGCAATTGCCCCGGCTGGTGGACGGATTGGGTCCGGAATGGGTCGGGCTGTCGGTGACCATGCCGGGCAAGGAAGCGGCACTGGCGTACGCGAATGCGCGGACCGAACGGGCGGTGCTGGTCGGATCGGCCAACACCCTGGTCCGGACCGAGTCCGGCTGGCGTGCGGACTGCACGGATGTGGACGGTGTGCTGGGCGCGCTGCGCGGCGGCGGGGTGACCGCGCTGACCGAAGCGGTCGTGCTGGGCGCGGGCGGCACCGCGCGCCCGGCGTTGCTGGCACTGACCGAACTCGGTGCCCGGCGGATCACCATCGTCGCGCGGGATGCCCGCCGGGCGGCGAGCGCCCGCGAACTCGCCGCGCAACTCGGCGCGACAGCCGAGGTGATCGGCTTCGACGCACCGGAGCTAGCCGGGCGCTGCGCGGAGGCGGGGGCGGTGATCAGCACGGTGCCGTATCAGGCGGCCGGGGCGGTCGCCGCCGCTGTGGCACGGGCCCCGGTGGTGCTCGACGCCCTGTACAACCCGTGGCCCACTCCGCTCGCCGAAGCGGTGGCGGCCGCGGGGCATATCGTGATCGGCGGGCTGCAGATGCTGCTCGAACAGGCGTACGGGCAGGTCGAGCAATTCACCGGGCAACCGGCGCCGCGGTCGGCGATGGCGGCGGCCGTCGCGGACCTGGGCTGATCAGTCCGGCATCGCATAGTTTGCTCTCGATTTTCTGTAACGGGTTCTAGCTTTGCGCGCCGGGCGTTATGGTGATCGGCATGACTGCGTGGTTGTTGCGGGCACTGGCGCTCGGTGGACTGGCCGTCGTGCTCCGGGTACTTCTCGGATTCGCGATGGGGTTCGTCCCGACCTACGGGCTGTGGTTGCGGCTGCTGTGCCTGGTGGTACTGATCGGCGCCGCGGTGGCGTGGGGGCTGCGGGACGGTCGTTCGGACCGGCGGGCCCACCCGAATCCCGAACACGGCACCGATCTGACGATGCTGTGGCTGCAGGCTGCGGTGGTCGGCGGAATCGGTTGCGGCCTGGTTTCCTGGGTGCTGGATTTCGTTCCGCGGATCGATCTCGGCGATGCCGGACTGCTGTTCGAATCCACCGCCGCCTCCGCGTTCATCGTGCTGCTGATCTTCGTGCCGGGACTCGTCGGCGTGGCGGTGGGCCGTATGCTGGTACGCCGCGAACACGACCGCCCCGCAGCTGCCGACACGCTGACACCGGCCGGTTCGCCCGCCTGAGTCCGGAGCCGCGACCCCGTGGGTTCCGCAACCCACGGAGTACTGCACGCACAGCCGTCTACCCGAGGTCCGCAACCGGTGACACGTGCCTCGTCCGGGTCGCCGACGTGACCTCGTAGTCGGGCAGTGCCGTTGGGTGGAACTCCGGCTGTCCGGCGTTGCCGAGCCCGAGCTCAGCGCGTGCGGCAACGGCCGGGCATTCTCATTGCTGCCGGGGCTGGACGGCCGGAGATTTCCCCGGCCGTCCTCAGTGGTGGCTCACAGCAGGATCGCGGTGCCGCCGGTCGTCCCGGATCCGGCGACCGCCGAGTACGCGGCCGCGAGCAATGCGGGATCGGGACCCTCCAACCGTCCGGGTTTGGCCAGCCCGTCGAGGACGACGAAGCGCAGCACACCGGAGCGGGTTTTCTTATCGGTCTGCATCCCCTCCAGCAGCTGTGGCAGGGCATCGGGATCGTAGGTGGTGGGGAGGCCGACGCTTTCCAGGATGCTGCGGTGCCGGTCGGCGGTGGCATCGTCGAGTCGGCCGGCCAACCGGCCCAGCTCGGCGGCGAAGACCAGGCCGACCGAGACCGCCGCGCCGTGCCGCCACCGGTAGCGCTCCCGGCGTTCGATGGCATGTCCCAAGGTGTGGCCGTAGTTGAGGATCTCGCGCAGCGCGGACTCCTTGAGATCGGCCGCGACCACCTCCGCTTTGACCGCGACCGCGCGCCGGATCAGCTCCGGCAGCACATCACCGGTCGGGTCCAGCGCGGCCTGCGGATCACGTTCGATCAGCTCGAGGATCATCGGGTCGGCAATGAAACCGGCCTTGATGATCTCGGCCATACCGGCGACGATCTCGTTGCGCGGCACGGTTTCCAGGGTCACCAGATCGACCAGCACCGCCGACGGCTCGTGGAAACAGCCCACCAGATTCTTACCGGCCTCGGTGTTGATACCGGTTTTACCGCCCACTGCCGCATCCACCATCGCCAGCAACGTGGTCGGCACATGCACGATCTTCACGCCGCGCATCCAGGTGGCGGCAACGAAACCGGCGAGGTCGGTGGCCGCTCCGCCGCCGAGGCTGACGACGACATCGCTGCGGGTCAGGCCGATACGGCCCAGTACCTCCCAGCAGAAACCCGCGACCGCGAGTTCTTTACCCGCCTCCGCGTCCGGGATCTCCACCCGGTGGGCGTCGAGCCCGGCCTCGGCCAGCGCCGTGCGGACCACCTCGGCGGTTTCGACCAGTGACGGCTGGTGGAAGAGGGCGACGGTGCGCACACCACCGGAACCGGTCACGACCTCGACGAGATCACCGAGCAAACCGCGGCCGATGATCACCGGATAGGGCTGTGCGGTGCGGACCTCGATACGTGTCGGCTCTGTCACCTGGGCTGCTCCGTTCCTGTCTGTGTCTGCTCTGCCTGGTCGCGTTGTTGCCTCCGGGCCCGCGCTCGCCTGGCCCGGGCCCGCCGGGAGCGGCCGGGAGTGCGCAGACCGTTGTCGGCGGATTCGGATCGGTCGGATCCGGCGCCGGTCGCGCCGGCAGCCGTCGTTTCCGATCGCCCGGCACGGTTCTTCGGCGCTGTGTCGTCCGCGCCGGCGCGCTCGGCAGCCGGCACGGCAGGCTGCTGCTGAGTGGTGGCCGCGCGCCGGGCTCGCGCGCGGGCTCGCCGGCGGGCGCGGGACCTACTGGTGCGCTGCGGATTCGTACCCGTGGCAGCTTCAGTGTCCCCGGTCTCGGCCAGGACGGACTCGAGGGAAAGTTTGACCATGATCGCGCGAACCACCCGGCCGGGGCTGCGGCCGTCGGTGCGCACCCGGACCGATGCGACTTCCCGATACAGGGGCCGCCGGATCCGCATGATTTCCCGGTACTTGGCGCCCGGATCGGTGCCGCCGAGCAGCGGCCGGGTATTCGTGGCACCGGTCCGGCGCAGCCCCTCCGCGAGGCTGATCTCCAGATACACCACTGTCCGTTCCCGGAGCAGAGCGCGCGTGGCGGCGGACAGGATCGCGCCGCCGCCGAGTGAGACCACGCCCCGCTGGGTGCGCAGGGCCCGGGCCACCACCTGTTCCTCGATGCGGCGGAATTCGGGTTCACCGTCGGCGGTGAAGATTTCGGGGATGGTCCGGCCGGTGGTCTCCTCGATCCCGGCGTCGGTGTCGTAGAGTTCGACCCCCAGTTCGCGGGCGAGTTTCCGGCCGATGGTCGTCTTTCCCGCGCCCGGCGGGCCGACCAGCACCACCCGCGGGCTGTGCGGATCGGACTGCACGATCATTACGCCGGGTCGGCGGCGATATGGTCGCCCGGGTTCAGATGCGGGCGCCCGCTGATCCGCTTCACGTAGCCGTCGAGGTTGCTCACCGTCTCGGCGACCGAATCGCCGCCGAACTTCTCCAGCGCTGCCTGCGCCACCACCAGTGCCACCATGGACTCGGCGACGACCCCGGCGGCCGGTACCGCGCAGACATCGGAGCGCTGGTGGATCGCTGCGGCTTCCGCGCCGGTGGACATATCGATCGTGGCCAGCGCCCGGGGGACGGTGGAGATGGGCTTCATCGCTGCCCGCACCCGCAGCGCCTCGCCGTTGGTCATCCCGCCTTCCAGACCGCCCGCGCGGTTCGTGGAACGCAGGACGCCGTCGGGTCCGGGACGCATTTCGTCGTGTGCGAGGCTGCCGCGCCGCCGGGCCGTTTCGAAGCCGTCGCCGACCTCGACACCCTTGATGGCCTGGATCCCCATCAGCGCCGCCGCGAGCCGCGAGTCCAGCCGGTTCTCGCCGCTGGTGAAGGAACCCAGCCCGATCGGGAGCCCGTTGACCACGACCTCGACAACACCGCCCAATGTGTCGCCGTCCTTCTTCGCCGCCTCGATCTCGGCGATCATGGCGGCCTCGGCCGCGGAATCGAAGGCCCGGACCGGGCTTTCGTCGATGGCGGCCAGATCCGCCGCCGTGGGCACGACGCCGGTGGTGTTCGCCGCGGTCCCGATGGAGACCACATGGGAGACGACTTCCACGCCGAGCGCCTGGCGCAGGAAGGCCCGCGCCACGGTACCGGCCGCGACCCGCGCCGCGGTTTCCCGGGCGCTGGCCCGTTCCAGTACCGGGCGGGCGTCGTCGAAGCCGTACTTCAGCATTCCGGAGTAGTCGGCGTGGCCGGGCCGTGGCCGGGTCAGCGGGGCGTTGCGGGCCAGTTCGGCGAGTTCGGCCTCGTCCACCGGATCGGCGGACATCACCGTGGTCCATTTGGGCCATTCCGAATTCGCGACCTCGATGGCGACCGGGCCGCCCATGGTGCGCCCGTGCCGGACCCCGCCGATCACGGAGACCTTGTCCGCCTCGAACTTCATCCGGGCGCCGCGACCGTAGCCGAGTCGGCGGCGGGCCAGGTGCGCGGCGATATCCTCCGAGGTCACCTCGACACCGGCGACCATCCCTTCCAGAATGGCGACGAGAGCGGGTCCATGGGATTCTCCAGCAGTTATCCAGCGCAGCACGCCGACTATCTTCCCATGTGGATGCCGCGCCCGGGGCAGGCGGTCGGCGGTGCTCATCGGGCCCCGCGCCGGTTCCGGTACGGGACTGCCAGGTGATCACCACAGGGCCAGTCCCAGAAGTGTCGCGGCACACATCGAGGGACCGTGCGCGACAGTCGTGGTTGCGCTGCCGGGGGAGCGTGCCCGCACCGGGCCGGCCGGCCGGATGGTCCGGAACAGCCGGGGTGCGGTGTGCCGACCGACAACCAGGCCGATCCCGGCCGCGGCGGTGAACAGCGGCGCGGCGAGGGCGGACCACATCCAGGATTGCGCGCCGCCCAGCGCGGCGGCCGCACCCAGACTCACGGCGAGCTTCACATCGCCCGCCCCGAGCGCCGCCGGCCACAGCAGGTGCATCACCAGATAGGGGATCGCCAGGAGCCCGGCGCCTCGTAGCGCGGTCCAGAAGTGCCCGGTGAGACCCGCGTAGATCAGGACCGCCGCCGCTCCCGTCACCGTGAGCGGGTTCGGCAGGCGACGGCTTCGGATATCGCAGCAGCTGAGCGCCGCGCACCATCCGGTCAATATCAGGAAACCGAGTGTCGTCACACCGTTCACGATTCCGGCGATACCGGGCCGGTGGCGGCCCCGGCCGTGAATTGTGGATAACGGGGAAGCCGCGCGAATCCTGTGAATACCGATCGTTCCGGATCCCGCGCGCCGGGCCGGGCCTGTGTACTGCGCGCGTCGCGGCGGTACTTTTGTTTCCATGTCTGCTGATTCCGGCCGTGATCCACAGGTGCGGCCCGATTACGCCGCGCGGCGGGGGCTGCTGCGCAACCTGCTGGTCGAGAACGAGATCGACGGTCTGCTGGTCACCGATCTGGTGAACATCCGCTACCTGACCGGATTCACCGGGTCCAATGCCGCGCTGCTGGTGCACTCCTGGGATACGGCCACCGCCGAGGATCACACGGTGATCGCGACGGACGGCCGCTACGACACCCAGGTCGCCGAGCAGGTTCCCGATCTGCGGGCCGAGATCGCCCGCGCGGTGGCCCGCCGGGTGGTGGAACTGGCGGGGGAATGGCAGTTCGGGCGCCTCGGCTACGAAAGCCATATCGTCACCGTCGACCAGCACCGCGGCCTCGCCGAGCTCGGTACCGGGCTGGATTTCGTCGCGACACCGGGTCTCGTCGAACAGCTGCGGATGGTCAAGGACGACTACGAAGTCGATCTGCTGCGCGCGGCCTGCACTGTCGGTGACGAGGCGCTGGCCGCGCTGCTGGAGAATGGGAAGCTCCGTCCGGGCCGTACCGAACGCCAGGTCGCCCGGGATCTGGAATGGGCCATGTTCGAGCGTGGCGCCGCCGGTATCGCCTTCGAGACCATTGTGGCCGCCGGGCCGAACTCCGCGATTCCGCACCACCGGCCCACCGATGCGGTGCTGGCCACCGGCGATTTCGTGAAGATCGACTTCGGGTCGATCGTGGGCGGCTACCACTCCGATATGACCCGGACCTTCGTCCTCGGCCCGCCCGCGGGCTGGCAGCGCGAGGTCTACGATCTGGTGTACGCGGCGCAGCGCGCGGGCCGGGAGGCGCTGCGCCCCGGTATTCCGTGCTCGGATGTGGACGCCGCCGCCCGCGAGGTCATCGCCGCGGCCGGCCACGGTTCACTGTTCGTGCACGGCCTGGGTCACGGGGTGGGTCTGCGCATCCACGAAGCACCCGGCATCGCAAAAACGGGCACGGGTACACTGCTGTCTGGCGTTGCGGTGACCGTCGAACCAGGTGTGTACTTTCCCGGCCGCGGCGGGGTCCGGATCGAGGACACGCTCGTGGTGCGCGAAGGGGGCCCGGAGCTGCTCACCAACACCAGCAAAGACCTGATCGTCGTCGGATGACGACGGTCGCCCGAGAACCGAGGAGACCCGAACACAGTGGCGGACACCAGCGACTTCAAGAACGGCCTCGTGCTGAAGATCGACGGGAATCTCCAGCAGATCGTCGAATTCCAGCATGTCAAGCCGGGTAAAGGTCCTGCCTTCGTGCGGACCAAGCTGAAGAACGTGCTGTCCGGCAAGATCGTCGACAAGACCTTCAACGCCGGTGTGAAGGTGGAGACCGCCACTGTCGACCGCCGGGATATGACCTACCTGTACCACGACGGTTCGGACTACGTCTTCATGGACGGCGAGACCTTCGACCAGATCTCCATCGCCGAGGCCACCATCGGTGAACAGGCCCGGTTCCTGCTGGAGAACATGACCGTGCAGGTCGCCATGCACGAGGGCGCACCGCTGTATGTGGAACTCCCCGTGGCGGTGGAACTCGAGGTCACCCACACCGATATCGGCCTGCAGGGCGACCGCTCCACCGGCGGCACCAAGCCGGCCACCCTGGAGACCAGCGCCGAGGTCCAGGTCCCGCTGTTCATCAACACCGGTGACAAACTCCGTATCGACACCCGCGACGGCAGCTATCTGGGCCGAGTCAACTCCTGATCGTGGCCGACCAGTCGGCGGACAAGAAATCCGCGTACAAGAAACTCGGCGCCCGCCACAAGGCCCGGCGCCGGGCGGTCGATCTGTTGTTCGAGGCCGAGGCCCGGGATGTCGACCCCGCCGATCTGGCCGATGAGCGGATCGAGCTCGCCGCCCACGACCAGGCGGTCGCGCCGGTTCACGCCTACACCCGGACCCTGGTGGACGGTATTGCCGAGGAGCTCGACCGGGTCGACGGCACGATCGAGTCGTACCTCCAGGATTGGACCCTCGGGCGGCTGCCGGCCGTGGACCGGGCCATCCTGCGGGTCGCGGTATGGGAACTGCTGTACGCCACCGATGTTCCGCCGATCGTCGCCGTGGACGAGGCGGTGGAATTGGCCAAGGAGCTGTCCACCGACGATTCCCCGGGCTTCGTCAACGGGGTACTGGGTCAGGTGGTGCAGGTGGCGCCGCAGATCCGGGCGGCCGCGTCGGCGACCCGGGCCGAACCGGAAACGGAAAGCTGACGTGCGCAAGTATCTGGTACTTGCGCTGCGCGCCCCCGCCTACGATCCGGCCGTCGGTGAACCGCACCGGCAGTTCCTGGATGGCCTGCGCGCGCAGGGCATGCTGCAGGAGGCCGGCCCATTCACGGACGGAACCGGTGGCGCCTACATCGTGCTCGCCGATTCCCGCGCGGCGGCCGAGGCGGTGGTGTTCACCGATCCGCTGCACACCTCCGGATCGTCCGAACTCACGGTCTACGAGTGGGAGATCACCGGCTGATCTCGGTGCCCCGGATCGACCGGCGCCCGATGATGCCCGAGTGGTATCCGCCGCGGCGTCGCCCGGGATGAGAGAGCGATAGGCTGTTCGTCGCAACGTCCCACCACAGTTCGAGGAGCGCGGGAATGACCGAGAACACCGAGATTGTGCTGCCCGACGGCGGCTGCACCACCGCGCAGGCGTGGGAGATCTTCGACAGTCTCCCCGCCGCCCGGGTGGATGAGGTGACCACCGGCCGCTGGCGCGGCGAAGAACTGCCGACCGGCCATCCGATGGATGGCATGCTGACCGAATCCGGTTGGTACGGAAAACAGTTCGATGCACCCGAAGAGGTCCATCCGTTGCTGTTCACCGATGAGCGCGGCACCGTTTTCGCGGTGGATCCCCGCCGGGTTCCGCTCGCGCTGGCGGACAAGATCAAACCGGAGTGGTTGCGCCCGATGCGCAACAACCTGCGCACCCTCGCCCCGGCACTCCGTACCCGCAAACCGACCGCGCGATTGCGCGATATCGAGTACCGCGGCGTGGTGAGCGCTGCCATGGTCTACGACCACAAGCCGATTATCGACCACTTCCGCCGGCTCGGCCCCGATGCACTGCTCGGTGTCATGGATATGCGGGGGATGGCCGAACCGTACTTCTTCGTACTGCGCCGCTGACCGTTGCCTGCTCGGCGATGAGGCCTGTCGCCGGTTGGTGTGCGGTCATGGACGGGCCGCAGAATCACCGGGCGCCGCTGCCGTCGCATTGTCGGCGGCGCGGCGGGTTCCGGAACTATGCGGTGGCGGACAGTCGCAGCATCACGGCCGCGGTCGCGTACACAGGATGGTGGCGCGGTCGGCCGGAGGATTACGCGGACGCAGACGGTCGCAGGATCACCTTGCCCAGCGGAATCCGCGACTCCACCAATTCGTGTGCCCGAGCGGCCTCGTCGAGGGGCAGTACGGTCTCGACCGCGGACGCCAGTGCGGGTACCCGCGCGAGGGTATCGGCTCTGGCCCGGTGCACCCGCCCGTGCCAGGCTGCGCCCGCGCAGGCGGTGAGGGTGAGACCGCCCGGAATGAGGTCGGCGGCCGATACCTGCGCCGGTGCCCCGGTTAGCCAGCCGTAGCTGAGCATCCGGCCCGAACCGGGGGTCATCGCCGCCAAGAGCGCTGTCGCCGAGGCACCACCGAGGGAATCGAACACGACATCGACGGTGGCCGGTGCGCTCTCGCCGATCCGGTCGGTCCACCGTTCCTCGCGGTGGTCGATGACCAGATCGGCGCCCAGGGCCCGGGCATGCTCGATTTTGGTGGCGCCACCCGCCGTGGCGATCACGTGCGCCGCGCCGAACTCCCGGGCCAGCTGGATCAGATAGCTGCCCACGCCGGTGGCTCCCGCTTCTATCAGCACGGTCTCGGATCCGGTCAGGTTCGCCGTCTCCAGCAGCGCCAGTGCGACCGAACCGCTCATCATCGCCGCGGCCGCCTCCTCGACCGGCACACCGGCGGGTATGGGGGTCGTGCTCTCGGCGCTTGCGCAGACGAATTCGGCATAGGAACCGACACCGGCGGTGTCGGCGACCACGAGCCGGCCCGCGAGATCGGATGCGACACCGGCGCCCACATCGACAACTTCCCCGGCGACCTGGAAACCGAAGACCATGGGCGGAGGTGTGGTCGTCGGGAACGCTCCCGAGCGCAGTTGGGTTTCGGGATAGAGGACGGGGATCGCCGCCGCCCGGATCAGCACTTCACCGGCGGCCGGGCGCGGTCGCGGGACCTCGCGGGGGACCAGCACCTCGGGTCCACCGGTAGCCGTCATTACGATTGCCTGCACAGGAAACTCCTTAAGTTGACTGTCGGTCCAGTTACCGAATTACGATATGGACCGACGGTCAACTTGTCAACGAAGGTGGTGTGATGGCTCCCGCGAAGGAACGTGCGGATGCTGCCCGCAACCGGCGCGCGATCCTCGACGCGACTGCCGCGCTGCTGGCGGAACACGGCGCCGAAGCCGTCACCATGGATCGCGTCGCGGCCGCCGCGGGAGTCGGAAAAGGTACGATCTTCCACCGGTTCGGCAACCGCGCCGGCCTGCTGCACGAGTTGGTCGCGGAGAGCGCGCTCACGCTGCGGGCGGCCGTCACCGAGGGGCCGCCGCCGCTGGGGCCGGGTGCGCCGGCCGGTGACCGGCTGGTCGCGTTCCTCGAGGCCCTGGCGTGCCTGTCGATCGACAATATGGACCTGATGGCCATCTACCGGACCGTGGCGCCGCATCCGCGCACCGAGGAATTCCACCTGTTCTGGCGCCGGCACATCACCGCATTGCTGGGCGAGGCGCGCCCGGAGCTGGACGCCGAGGTCGTCGGCCGGTTGCTGATGGACAGCCTGGCCGGTGCGACCGTGCCGGATCTCGTCCGCTCGGGTGCGCGTGATCGGCTGCTCGCGGCGGTGGCCGAACTGGTGCGCTCGGTGCTGCGCACCCCGTAGCCGCCGGCGGAAAATCCGTTGTCCGCCCCGCGTATTCGTGGTCTCCTTGTCCGGCTACGCGAGGCGGGATTCGGAGGTGACATGGCCACGCGGACGAGTCGGCCGCGCCGTGTCGCGGCCACCGATGAACTGCTGAAACTGCACCGGCGCGTCATGCTGCTCGACGGGCGTGTCTACACGGTGATCAGTTTGCGGCCGGATACCGATTTCCGGTTCTCCACCAATCGTTTCCACGACACCTGGCATGTGCTCTCGGACTGGCGTGGTGCCCGGGTACTGGCCCGGCTGTTGTGGGGGCTGTCGTATCAGCGGCGTCCCGGGACCCTGGTGGTCATCGATGCACGGCATCTCGACCCGAATCCGTTCGACAGCGCGCCCGCCGATCCGATCGTGCTCGTGCCCTCGGACCGTACGGTGTTCACGCGGAAGACGGCCGCGGCGCTGAGCCGCCGGTTACCCCTGCGTGGTCGGCCGGACGGCACTGTCCGGTGGCAGACATTCGGGCTTCCGGCCGCGGTGGCGGCGCTGGAGGAATGGCGGGAGCAGATGTTCGCGGGCTCCGCGGGCTATCTCCGGCCACCTGCCGGGCAGTGCCGGATCGATCGCTTCGGCCGGTTGCTCGTGCTCGCGGGTTCCGCCGAATGGCTGCGTGACTGGGCGGTCGGTGTCGCCCGGCTCGGCGACGCCGAGTCGTCGGACATGGACTACGCGTACCTGGATGAGACGGGTGACGGTGAGGTGCAGGTCTTCCGGCAGTACCGGCGGATGGTCGGGGCCGCGCGCCGCGCCCGGGCGGAGTTGTGCGCCGCGGGAGTGGTGCCCACCGAGTGGGTCCAGCGGCGTATCTGGTCCGAGGCCGCGGCCATCCGCCGTCGCGCGCTACCGGCCCCGCCGGCCCGGAACTGATCGTTCAGCGCACATCGCGCGGCCGGAACTGGATGCTGATCCGTGGCCCGGTCGCGCGCCGGGATTTCGGTACGGCGTGTTCCCAGGTGCGCTGGCACGACCCGCCCATGACGAACAGGTCGCCGTGGCCGGGCCGGAATCGGAGGCTCGGGCCGCCGGATCGGGGCCGCAGGAGCAGCGGCCGGGGTGCGCCCAGCGTGAGGATGGCGACCATGGTGTCCTGCACGGCGCCGCGTCCGAGGGTGTCCCCGTGCCAGGCCACACTGTCGCGGCCGTCGCGGTAATAGCACAGTCCGGCGGTGCGGAACGGTTCGCCGAGCTCGTTGCGGTAGTGGTCGGACAGCGCGCTGCGTGCGTCCGTGAGTACGGGATCGGGCAGCGGCTCGGACTCTCCGTAGAAACACAGCAGTCGCGGTACCTCGACCACCCGGTCGTACATCGGGCGTCGCTCGCCGTACCACGGAACGGTGGTGGCCAGCCGGTCGAAGAGTTCGTCGGCGCCGCGCAGCCATCCTGGCCGCAGATCCACCCAGGCTCCCTCGGTGAGGTGGGTGCGGCGGGTGCCCGCGAGCGGTTCGAGTTCGATCGCGCCGAAGCCGTCGAGGAGTGATCCTTGCAGCGGTGTCGACATAGTCGAAGCATAGCGGATAGTCGAACGCATGTTCGATCGTCGTGTGTTTCGTCCGGAAGTGGTAGAAGAGCGCGACTTCGGTGACGCCGGAGCGTTCCGTGGGGTTGACTGGCCGGGCGACAAGCAGGTTTTCCCGGAGGGAGCGTCGATGTCCGAACCAGCTGTACCGATCCCGACCGCCGGTGTGGCGATGACCGCGCTCGGTGTCGCGCTCGTCCGGGTCCGGGAGACCGCGCGACCCGACAGGTTGTACGCGGACCCGCTCGCCGAGGCGTTCGTCGCCGCCGCGCGCCCGGGATTCGGCGACGATCGCTGGTCGCGTCTGGAAACGCTGGCCGGCCAGTTCTACGAAGGCCGCACCCTTGCGGTCCGAGCCGTCGACGATTCCGTCCAGGAGGCCACCGGTGCGGGCTGTCCGCAGATCGTCCTGCTCGGTGCCGGTCTGGACATGGGACGATCTCGTCGCGCCCTACGGGCGGCCCGGCGCGGTCGGTGCCGACCCCGCCGTCGGTCATGTCCTGGCGGTCCGTGAGTGATCGCGGCACGCGCCGGGTAGCGGGCCTCACACCGGCGGCGGCCCGGGTGTGCGGGTGGCCGCGCTCACACCTGCTTCGGCCGCCTCACCTGGTGAAAAGTGCCGTGGCGGGGCTGATAGGCTGCTCGGCGTAAGACATCCTTTAACGGACCGTCCGGTGAGGCGGGGAAGGAGGTCGGTATGGCTGTGCCCGAAGAACGGGCCGCCACGTCCGGCGCTGCCGAGGCCACGCCCGCAGAGCGGCATACACCGGAATGGGTGGCGGCGGGACGGGAATTGTTGTCCCCCTCCGATGTCGGCCGGACCGTCGCGCGGATCGCGCATCAGATCATCGAACGCACCGCGCTGGATTCCGGCGACCCGGGCACACCCCGTGTGGTGCTGATCGGCATCCCGACCCGGGGCACCACCCTCGCGGCGCGGCTCACCGACAAGATCGAGGAATTCTCCGGGGTGCGACCCGCACTGGGTTCGCTGGATATCACGCTCTACCGCGACGACCTGCGCAGCAAACCGCACCGGCCGCTGGAACGCACCTCGGTCCCCGAGGGCGGGGTCGAGGACGCGCTGGTCGTCCTGGTCGACGATGTGCTCTTCTCCGGGCGCACGGTCCGGTCCGCACTCGACGCCCTGCGCGATCTGGGCCGGCCGCGGGCCGTGCAGCTCGCCGTTCTCGTCGACCGCGGCCATCGGGAATTGCCGATCCGGGCCGATTTCGTCGGGAAGAACGTGCCCACCTCGCGCGCCGAGGATGTCTCGGTGCTGCTGACCGAACACGACGGCCGCGACGGCGTCTTTCTGCATCAGGGGGAGGGACAGTGAGGCATCTGCTGACGGTGACCGATCTCGATCGCGAGACCGCCACGGAACTACTGGACGAGGCCGAACGCTTCGAGCAGGCGCTGCTGGGCCGTGAGGTGCGCAAACTGCCCACCCTGCGCGGCCGCACGGTGATGACGGTGTTCTTCGAGAACTCCACCCGGACCCGGGTCTCGTTCGAGGTCGCCGGCAAATGGATGAGCGCCGATGTGATCAATGTGAGCGCGAGCAGTTCCTCGGTCGCGAAAGGGGAGTCGCTGCGCGATACCGCGCTCACCCTGCACGCGGCGGGGGCCGACGCGCTCATCGTGCGCCACCCCGCTTCCGGCGCGGCGCATCAGATCACCCACTGGTTCGAGGAATGGTCGCGGCAATCGGGCAGCGCGGTACCCGCGGTGATCAATGCCGGTGACGGAACGCACCAGCATCCCACCCAAGCTCTGCTCGACGCGCTCACGCTGCGGCAGCGGCTGGGTGATATCGCCGGGCGGCGGGTGGTGATCGTCGGCGATATCCTGCACAGCCGGGTGGCCCGGTCCAATGCCTTCCTGCTGTCCACCCTCGGCGCGGAAGTGGTGCTGGTGGCGCCGCGCACGCTGCTACCGGTGGGTGTCGAGGACTGGCCGGTGCGGGTTTCGGTGGATCTGGATTCCGAGCTGCCCGGCGCCGACGCCGTGCTCATGCTGCGGGTCCAGGCGGAGCGGATGAACGGCGGGTTCTTCCCGTCGGCCCGCGAATACGCCGTCCGCTATGGCCTGAGTGAACGGCGCGTGGGTCTGCTCGACGAACACGCGGTGGTGCTGCACCCCGGCCCGATGCTGCGCGGGATGGAGATCGCGTCGTCGGTGGCGGATTCCCCGCGCGCGGCCGTATTGCAACAGGTGACGAATGGAGTCCATATGCGCATGGCGGTGCTTTTCCGCCTGCTGGTCGGTGTGCAGGAGGCCGCGGCGTGAACACGGTGCTGATCACCGGAGTGCGTCTCTACGGTGAGGGCGAACCGGTCGATGTGCTGATCTCCGGCGGGGTGATCCGGGAGATCGGGACCGGGCTGACGGCCGGCGATGCCGAGATAGTCGCGGCCGAGGGACAGGTACTGCTGCCCGGGTTCGTGGACCTGCATACACATCTGCGGGAACCGGGCCGGGAGGACACCGAGACCATCGAATCCGGGTCCGCCGCCGCGGCGCTCGGCGGGTATACGGCTGTGTTCGCCATGGCCAATACCGCGCCGGTCGCCGATACGCAGGTGATCACCGATCACGTGTGGCGGCGCGGCCGGGAAGTCGGGCTCGTCGATGTGTATCCGGTCGGTGCCGTCACCGTCGGGCTCGCCGGCGAACAGCTCGCCGAAATGGGGACGATGGCCGCCGGCGTCGCCGGGGTGCGCATGTTCTCCGACGATGGGCATTGCGTCCACGATCCGCTGATCATGCGGCGGGCGCTGGAGTACGCGCGGTCCCTCGATGTACTGATCGCCCAGCATGCCGAGGAGCCCCGGCTCACCCGCGGCGCGGTCGCGCACGAGGGCCCGACCGCGGCCCGGCTGGGACTGGCGGGCTGGCCGCGGGCCGCCGAGGAATCCATCGTGGCGCGGGACGCGCTGCTCGCCCGCGACGCCGGTGCGCGGGTCCATATCTGCCATGCGTCGACCGCGGGCACGGTCGAGCTGGTGAAATGGGCCAAGGACCAGGGGATCGCGATCACGGCCGAGGTCACCCCGCATCATCTGCTGCTGACCGACGCCCGGCTGGAGACCTACGACGCGGTCAACAAGGTGAATCCGCCGCTGCGCGAGGGATCCGATACCGAGGCGTTGCGGCAGGCGCTGGCCGCCGGGATCGTCGACTGTGTCGCCACCGATCATGCACCCCATGCCGAACAGGACAAATGCTGCGAATTCGCGGCGGCCCGGCCCGGGATGCTCGGCTTGCAGACGGCGCTGTCGATCGTGGTGGAGACCATGGTCCGGCCCGGTCTGCTGGATTGGCGCGGGGTGGCGCGGGTGATGAGTGAACGTCCGGCCGACATCGTCGGGCTCGACGATCACGGCCGGCCGATCGAGGTCGGCGAACCCGCCAACCTGGTCCTGGTCGACCCGGAGGCGAGCTGGACGGTGGAGGGCGAGCACCTCGCCAGTATCGCGAGCAATACGCCCTTCCAGTCGATGACGCTGCCCGGCCGGGTCACCACCACACTGCTGCGCGGCCGGATCACCGCCCGCGACGGTGTGGCCGCCGCCCCCGCACCGGTGGGAGGCCACTGATGGAACGGACACTCTGGGTCATCCTCTGCGTGCTGCTGTGGGTGCTGGCGGTGTATCTGATGTACCGGGGCTGGCGCAATCGCGCGGCCCGGCAGGAGGACCGGATCGGTGACCTGCCCCCGGTCCCGGACGACACCGGCGCGCAAGTGCTGGAACCGGCCACCGGTCTCTATCTCGGCAGCACCATGGCGCCGAGTTGGCAGGACCGGATAGCCGTCGGTGACCTGGGATTCCGCGCGACCGCGGAGCTGACCCGGTTCGAGAAAGGGATCCTGCTGGCCCGCCAGGGCGCCTCGGCGATCTGGATACCGGCGGAATCCATCACCGCCATCCGGACCGAACGCGGGCACGCGGGCAAGGTCATGACCGAAGGTGGCGTCCTGGTGATCCGCTGGACGCTGCCGACCGGAACCGAAATCGACACCGGGTTCCGGGGCGACGACAAAACGGTGTATCCGGCTTGGGCGCGGGCAACGACGGGAGACGACGAACAATGACGAGTACGACAACAGCCGCGGCCCTGGTCCTCGAGGACGGGCGGGTGTTCCGCGGGAACGCCTACGGTGCGATCGGGCAGACCCTCGGCGAAGCGGTGTTCTGCACCGCCATGACCGGCTACCAGGAAACGCTCACCGATCCGAGTTATCACCGGCAGATCGTGGTGGCGACGGCCCCGCAGATCGGTAATACGGGCTGGAACGACGAGGACGACGAATCGCAGCGCATCTGGGTCGCGGGCTATGCGGTGCGCGATCCCGCCCGCCGCGCCTCGAACTGGCGGGCCACCGGCACCCTGCCGGGGCAGCTGGAAGAGCAGAACATCGTCGGGATCGCCCGGATCGACACCCGCGCGGTGGTGCGGCATCTGCGCAGCCGCGGGTCGATGAAGGCCGGTATCTTCTCCGGGCCCGCGCTCGCCGAGCCCGCGGAGCTGCTCGCCCGGGTGACCGGGCAGCCGTCGATGCTCGGCGCGGACCTGGCCGGTGAGGTCAGTACCGACGAGATCTATACCGTCGAACCCGAGGGTGAGCCCCGGTTCACGGTGGTCGCGGTGGACCTCGGCATCAAATCCAATACCCCGCGGATGTTCGCCGAGCGCGGGATGCGGGTGCATGTGGTCCCGTCGTCGGCGAGCCTGGACAAGATCCTGGAACTGAAACCCGACGGCGCGTTCCTGTCCAACGGCCCCGGCGATCCGGCCACCGCCGATACCGCGGTCGCCCTCACCCAGGGCCTGCTCGACCAGGGCCTGCCGCTGTTCGGTATCTGCTTCGGGAACCAGATCCTGGGCCGCGCGCTCGGCCGGGGGACCTACAAGATGAAGTTCGGTCACCGGGGCATCAACATCCCGGTCGTCGAGCACGACACCGGCCGCATCTCGATCACCGCGCAGAACCACGGGTTCGCGCTGGAAGGCGAGCGCGGTGAACAGTTCGACACCCCGTTCGGCAAGGCCGAGGTCAGCCATGTCTGCGCCAACGACGGCACGGTGGAAGGGGTCCGTCTGGTGGACGGTCGCGCCTTCTCCGTGCAATACCACCCGGAAGCGGCCGCCGGACCTCATGATGCCGCGTACTTGTTCGACCGGTTCGCCGGTCAGATGAAGGGAGCCTGATGCCTCGCCGTACCGATCTCGAACATATTCTGGTCATCGGATCGGGCCCGATCGTCATCGGTCAAGCGTGCGAGTTCGATTACTCGGGCACCCAGGCATGCCGGGTGCTGCGCGCGGAGGGCCTGCGGGTTTCGCTGGTCAACTCCAACCCGGCGACCATTATGACCGACCCGGAATTCGCCGATTCCACCTATGTGGAACCGATCACCCCGGAATTCGTCGAAAAGGTCATCGAGAAGGAACGCCCGGACGCCTTGCTGGCCACCCTGGGCGGGCAGACCGCGCTGAACACGGCGGTCGCCCTGCACGAGCGCGGTGTGCTGGAGAAATACGGGGTCGAGCTGATCGGCGCGGATTTCGAGGCCATCCAGCGCGGTGAGGACCGGCAGAAGTTCAAGGACATCGTGGCGAGCGTCGGCGGGGAGAGCGCCCGCTCGCGGGTCTGCTACACCATGGACGAGGTCCGCGATACCGTCGCCGAACTGGGCTTCCCGGTTGTCGTACGACCCTCGTTCACCATGGGCGGGCTCGGTTCCGGGATGGCCTACAACGACGAGGATCTGGACCGGATCGCCGGTGGCGGTCTGGCCGCCTCGCCCACCGCGAACGTCCTCATCGAGGAATCCATCCTGGGCTGGAAGGAATACGAGCTCGAGCTGATGCGCGACGGCCGCGACAATGTCGTGATCGTCTGCTCGATCGAGAACGTGGACCCGATGGGTGTGCACACCGGCGATTCGATGACCGTCGCACCCGCGCTGACGCTCACCGACCGCGAGTACCAGAAGATGCGCGACCTCGGTATCGCGATCCTGCGCGAGGTCGGCGTGGATACCGGCGGCTGCAATATCCAGTTCGCGGTGGACCCCAGCGACGGCCGGCTCATCGTGATCGAGATGAACCCGCGCGTGTCGCGGTCCTCGGCGCTGGCGTCCAAAGCTACGGGTTTCCCCATCGCCAAGATCGCGGCCAAGCTGGCCATCGGCTACACGCTGGACGAAATCGTCAACGACATCACCAAGGAAACCCCGGCCTGCTTCGAACCCACCCTCGACTATGTGGTGGTGAAGGCGCCGCGGTTCGCCTTCGAGAAGTTCCCCGGCGCCGACCCCACCCTCACTACCACGATGAAATCGGTGGGCGAGGCCATGTCGCTCGGCCGCAATTTCGCCGAGGCCCTGGGCAAGGTGCTGCGGTCGCTGGAAACCAAGTCCACCGGTTTCTGGACCACCGAGGACGCCGCCTGGGCGCCGGCGTCGCCGGACCAGGGTGATGTGGATACCGCGATCGCGGCGATCCTGACGGATCTGCGCACCCCGGTCGAGGGCCGGATCTACCAGGTGGAACGGGCTCTGCGGTTCGGCGCGAGTATCGAGGACGTCGCCGAGGCGTCCGGGATCGACCCGTGGTTCGTCGCCGAGATCGCCGGGCTGGTCGAGCTGCGCCGGGAACTGCTCGACACCGCGGTCCTGGACGAACCGCTGCTGCGCCGGGCGAAGTACCACGGCCTGTCCGACCGGCAGATCGCCGCGCTGCGGCCGGAGCTGGCCGGGGAGGGCGGCGTACGTTCGTTGCGGCACCGGCTCGGGGTGCGCCCCGTGTTCAAGACGGTGGATACCTGCGCCGCCGAATTCGAGGCGAAGACCCCGTACCACTATTCGGCCTACGAGCTCGACCCCGAGGCCGAATCCGAGGTCGCCCCGCAGCCCGACCGTGCGAAGGTGATCATCCTCGGCTCCGGGCCGAACCGCATCGGGCAGGGCATCGAATTCGACTACTCCTGTGTGCACGCCGCGCAGACGCTGTCGGCCGCCGGTTACGAGACGGTCATGGTCAACTGCAACCCCGAGACCGTCTCCACCGACTACGACACCGCCGACCGGCTCTACTTCGAACCGCTCACCTTCGAGGATGTGCTCGAGGTCTATCACGCGGAAACCGAATCCGGCACGGTCGCGGGTGTGATCGTCCAGCTCGGCGGGCAGACCCCGCTGGGTCTGGCGCAGAAGCTCACCGATGCCGGGGTTCCGGTGGTCGGTACCAGTGCCGCCGCCATCGACCTGGCCGAGGACCGCGGGGAATTCGGTGACGTCCTGGTCGCCGCCGGCCTGCCCGCCCCCAAGTACGGCACCGCCACCACCTTCGAGCAGGCCCGTAAGATCGCCGCCGATATCGGCTACCCGGTCCTGGTCCGGCCGTCCTATGTGCTCGGCGGCCGCGGGATGGAGATCGTCTACGACGAGAAGTCCCTCGAGGGCTACATCTCCCGCGCCACCGAACTCAGCCCCGAGCACCCGGTGCTGGTGGACCGCTTCCTCGAAGACGCCATCGAGATCGACGTCGACGCGCTCTGCGACGGCGACGAGGTGTTCCTCGGCGGGGTCATGGAACATATCGAGGAAGCCGGGATCCACTCCGGTGATTCGGCCTGCGCGCTGCCGCCGATCACGCTGGGGCGCAGCGATATCGAAGCGGTACGGCGCTCCACCATCGCGCTGGCCAAGGGTATCGGCGTCCGCGGGCTGCTGAACGTGCAGTACGCGCTCAAGGACGATGTGCTCTACGTCCTGGAGGCGAACCCGCGCGCCAGCCGCACGGTCCCGTTCGTCTCCAAGGCGACCGCGGTACCGCTGGCCAAGGCGGCCGCCCGGATCATGCTCGGCGCCACCATCGCCGACCTCCGCGCCGAGGGCATGCTGCCCGACGGTGACGGCGGGCACGTCCCGCTGGACGCCCCGGTCGCGGTCAAAGAAGCGGTCCTGCCCTTCCACCGCTTCCGCCGCGCCGACGGCAGCCAGGTGGATTCGCTGCTCTCCCCGGAGATGAAATCCACGGGTGAGGTCATGGGTATCGACGCCGATTTCGGTACCGCCTTCGCCAAGAGCCAGTCCGCGGCCTACGGGTCGCTGCCCACCGAAGGCACCGTCTTCGTCTCGATCGCCAACCGGGACAAGCGGGCCATGGTCTTCCCGGTCAAACGGCTGCACGATCTGGGTTTCCGGATCCTGGCCACCGCGGGCACCGCGGAAATGCTGCGGCGCAACGGGATCCCCTGCGAAGAGGTACGCAAGCACTCCGACCCGGTGCCGGCGAACGGCGGCGAACCGCCCGCCGCGTCCATCGTGGAACAGATCCGCGACGGCGAGGTCGACATGGTGTTCAACACCCCGTACGGCAACTCCGGGCCCCGGGTGGACGGTTACGAGATCCGCAGTGCCGCGGTGAGCGTGAACATCCCCTGCATCACCACCGTGCAGGGTGCCGCCGCGGCCGTCCAGGGGATCGAGGCCAGTATCGCCGGCGGGCTGGGCGTGCGCTCCCTGCAGGAACTGCATTCGGCGCTGCGCGGCTGAGGGCGCGGCGATGACGACCTTCGGAAAGCGGCTGGCGGCGGCCAAGCGCACGCACGGACCGATCTGCGTCGGGATCGACCCGCACCCGGCGCTGCTGGAGGCCTGGGATCTCCCCGGCGACGCCAACGGCCTGGAAACCTTCGCCGAGATCTGTGTGGAGGCTTTCGACGGGGTGGCGGCGGTGGTCAAACCGCAGGTCGCCTTCTTCGAGGCCTACGGGTCGGCGGGGATCGGGGTCCTCGAACGCACGATCGAAGTATTGCGTGCGTCCGGGACTCTGGTGCTGGCCGATGCCAAACGCGGCGATATCGGCTCCACGATGGACGCCTACGCCCGGGCTTGGCTCGCGGACGGGCCGCTGGGTGCCGACGCGGTCACGGTCTCGCCGTACCTCGGATTCGGCGCCCTGCAGCCCGCCCTGGACCTGGCCGCGGCCAACGGGCGCGGCGTGTTCGTGCTGGCCGCCACCTCCAACCCGGAAGCCGCCCGGGTGCAGCGGGCGATGGTGGACGGGCGAACGCTCGCACAAACGGTGGTCGATGCCGCGGCGGAGGTGAACCGCGGACTCGAACCGGGGTCGGTGGGCGTGGTCATCGGCGCGACACTCGCCGATATCCCCGACCTGACCGCAATGAACGGACCGATCCTGCTACCGGGAGTCGGGGCGCAGGGCGGCACCGCTGCGGCTGTCCGCGCGCTGCTTCCTGCATCCCTGTGGTCGGCTGCGGTCCCGAACGTCTCCCGTGACGTCCTGCGTGCCGGTCCTTCGGTTACCGCGCTACGGGACCGCCTGGGGGCCTTTCAAGAGGAGTTCGCGTTCCTCGCCTGACCGACGTCTGTGCCGGCGGGAGCGCGGCTCTCACGGGAGCTGTCGGACCGCGGCGTACGTCGCCGAGGCGGACGATACGAACCTGTTTTCCCTACTGTTCGTGGCGCATCGAGACGGTGGAACACACCCCGTGACCCCGTCGCCGGCCGCGGGAAGTGTGCTCCGCCGAAAAAATCCCAGAAAATTCCTGGTAGGGCGGTTGGGAGGTAGCGGGGCGGTCCTGCGGGCCCGTGGTTATCGCACCGCAAATGCCGCGCTGCGCTCAAAACCCGCTGCTGAGCAGGTGTTTCGTGTCCGGTCCGCAGGTCGTGCGGGCGCGGGCAAGCCGCGATGCGCACCTTGCGGCAAGGGGGCGTTACGGGGTCCGATTCATGCCCTGACCTGGGGGGTGGGTTCGCAATCCGGGGGCGTCGTGGGTACGGTCGCTGAGACTGTCGGGTTATCGGCAGGGAGTTGATGCAAGAAATGATGAGACGGAGGAACCGTGGCCCTTCCCCAGCTGACTGATGAGCAGCGCGCCGCTGCTCTGGAGAAGGCGGCTGCCGCTCGCCGTGCTCGGGCGGAGCTCAAAGATCGCCTGAAGCGCGGCGGCACCGACTTGAAAGAGGTCCTCGGCCAAGCCGAGACCGATGAGATCATCGGAAAGATGAAGGTGCGCGCACTGCTGGAAGCCCTGCCCAAGGTCGGCAAGGTCAAGGCCGAGGAGATCATGACTGAGCTCGAGATCGCGCCGACGCGTCGGCTACGTGGTCTCGGCGATCGGCAGCGTAAAGCGCTGCTCGCCAAATTCGATCTCGGCGCCTGACACCCTCGGTGATCGAGAACATGACGAAGGGTCGGCTGGTTGTACTGGTCGGCCCCTCGGCCGTGGGCAAGTCCACCGTGGTGCGATGTGTCCGCGAACGGCTGCCGGAACTGGTATTCAGCGTGTCGGCGACAACCCGGGACCCCCGTCCCGGTGAGGTCGACGGCCGTGATTACCGGTTCGTCAGCCGGGCCGAGTTCGACGCGATGATCGAGTCCGGCGATCTGCTCGAATGGGCGGATATCCACGGCGGGCTGCAGCGGTCGGGTACTCCGGCCGCGCCGGTGCGAGCCGCTCTGTCGGAGGGGCTGCCGGTGCTGATCGAGGTCGACCTCGAAGGAGCACGGTCGATCCGGCAGGTGATGCCGGAGGCCGTGCTCGTTTTCCTCGCGCCGCCCAGCTGGGAGGAGCTGGTGGACCGGCTGCGCAGCCGGGGCACCGAATCGCCGGAGGTCATCGAACGCCGGCTGGAGACCGCGCGGGTGGAATTGGCCGCGCGTGACGAGTTCGACACCGTGATCGTGAACGACACCGTGACCAGCGCCTGTGCGCAGTTGGTATCGTTGTTCGTCAGCACGAATTCCAATTCGTAGCCCGATACGCGGCTGTACGTCGCCGCGTGTCCGAGCCCCGACCCCGCAGGAGCCTCCTCAGTGAGCAGTACCGATATCGCCGCGCCCGCCTACGACACCCCGATCGGCCTCACCAACCCGCCGATCGACGAGCTGCTCGACCGCACCTCGTCCAAGTACGCACTGGTGATCTATGCGGCCAAGCGTGCCCGCCAGATCAACGACTACTACAACCAGCTGGGCGACGGCATCCTCGAGTACGTCGGCCCTCTGGTCGAGCCGCTGCCGCAGGAGAAGCCGCTGTCGGTGGCAATGCGCGAGATCCACAGCGATCTGCTCGAGCACACCGAAGGCGAATGACCCGATAGCCGGGTGAACGGCCGATAGGGCAGGAGGCGCGCGATGGCGCGGGTAGTTGTCGGGGTGGGCGGCGGTATCGCCGCGTACAAGGCGTGCGCACTGGTGCGGCGGTTCACCGAGACCGGTCACACCGTCCGGGTGGTCCCCACCGAGGCGGCACTGCAGTTCGTGGGCAAGGCGACGTTCGAGGCGCTGTCCGGCCACCCGGTGCACACCGGGGTGTTCGCCGACGTGCCCGAGGTCCCGCATGTGCGGTTGGGGCAGGAGGCCGAACTGGTCGTCATCGCCCCCGCCACGGCCGACCTGATGGCGCGGGCCGCGCACGGCCGCGCCGACGATCTGCTGACCGCGACTCTGCTCACGGCCCGATGTCCGGTGCTGTTCGCACCCGCCATGCACACCGAGATGTGGGAGCACGCGGCGACCGTCGCGAATGTGGCCACTCTCCGCGCGCACGGCGCCACGGTGATGGAACCCGCGTCGGGCCGGCTCACCGGTACCGATACCGGTCCGGGCCGGTTGCCCGAGCCCGAGGAGATCTTCGGTCTGGCCACGCTGCTGCTCGAACGTGCGGACGCCGTACCTCGCGATCTGGCCGGTAAGCGGGTCGTGATCACGGCGGGTGGTACCCGCGAGCCGCTGGACCCGGTGCGTTTCCTGGGGAACCGCAGCTCCGGGAAACAGGGCTACGCGCTGGCCAGGGTGGCCGCGCAGCGCGGCGCGCAGGTCACGCTCATCGCCGGGAACACCATCGAGATGGCACCCCCCGCCGCGGTGGACCTGGTGCACATCACCACGGCGGAGCAGCTCAAAACCGCCGTCGACAAACACTCGGTGGGTGCGGACGCGGTCATCATGGCGGCCGCGGTCGCCGATTTCCGGCCCACGTCGGTGGCCGCCGCCAAGATCAAAAAGGGTAAGGCCGAGCCCGACAGCATCGCCCTGTCCAGGACCGAGGATATTCTCGCGGGCCTGGTCCAGGCGCGGCGCGAGGGACAGCTGCCCGGAACCGCCATTGTCGGGTTCGCCGCCGAGACCGGTGACGAGGACGGCGATGTGATCACCCACGCCCGGGCAAAACTGGCCCGGAAGGGCTGCGATCTGCTGGTGGTCAATGCGGTGGGCGACGGCAAGGCGTTCGAGGTGGACACCAACGACGGCTGGCTGCTCGGCGCCGACGGCAGTGAACAGGCGCTCGATCACGGTTCCAAGGCGCTGCTGGCCAGCCGTGTCCTCGACGCGCTGGGTCCGCTCCTCCGTGAGCGGGCCGGAGGCGGCGCAGCGTAACCACGCAGGGCCCGGCTGATGCAGAATCAGGCACTGCCGAGAATCGAATCGCGCCGATTCGAACTCTTGCCGCATGCGTCGTTCACCCGTACTGGTGTGTGCGGGCCGACGCGACCACCCGGATGATCCCGGCGGGACGCTGCGCTCGGAAACCTGCCCGTCGCGGTGTCCGGAGCCACAAACCGGCCGCGCGTTCTAATAGTCTGGGAGTCCAGGGTCGCGACCGGAGCTGTGCGCTACGGTCCATCCGGGACACGAGTAACCGTTGAGAAGAGGGAAACTGTGCGCACGTCCGGTAGCCGGCTATTCACCAGTGAGTCCGTGACCGAGGGTCATCCGGACAAGATCTGTGACGCCATCAGCGATTCCATCCTCGACGCAATGCTGGCCCAGGATCCGCGCAGCCGGGTCGCCGTGGAAACCCTTGTGACCACCGGTCAGGTGCATGTCGCGGGCGAGGTCACCACGGAGGCCTACGCGGATATCCCGCATATCGTCCGGGAGAAGATCCTGGAAATCGGATACGACTCCTCGGCAAAGGGTTTCGACGGCAACTCCTGCGGCGTCAATGTCGCGATCGGCGCACAGTCCCCCGATATCGCGCAGGGTGTCGATACCTCGCACGAGGCGCGCACAGCCGGCTCCGACGACGAAATCGAGCAGCAGGGCGCCGGCGACCAGGGGCTGATGTTCGGCTACGCCAATACCGACACCCCGGAACTCATGCCGCTGCCCATCGCGCTGGCGCACCGGCTGTCCCGCAAACTCACCGAAGTCCGGAAGACCGGCGTGCTGCCGTACCTGCGGCCGGACGGCAAAACCCAGGTCACCATCGAATACGAGGGTGACCGCGCGGTGCGGCTGGACACTGTGGTCGTCTCCACCCAGCACGCCGCCGATATCGACCTGGACAATCTGCTGGCCCCCGACATCCGGGAAAAGGTCGTCGACGCGGTGCTGGCCGATATCGCCGTCCCCGACCTGGACACGTCCGATATCCGGCTGCTGGTCAACCCGACCGGGAAGTTCGTGCTCGGCGGCCCCATGGGCGATGCCGGCCTGACCGGGCGCAAGATCATCGTCGACACCTACGGCGGGATGGCCCGCCACGGTGGCGGGGCGTTCTCCGGCAAGGATCCCTCCAAGGTCGACCGTTCGGCCGCGTATGCGATGCGCTGGGTCGCCAAGAACGTGGTCGCCGCCGGCCTGGCCGAAAAGGTCGAGGTCCAGGTGGCGTACGCGATCGGCAAGGCGGCCCCGGTCGGCCTGTTCGTCGAGACCTTCGGCACCGAGAAAGCCGATCCGGCCAAGATCTCGGCCGCCATCACCGAGGTGTTCGATCTGCGGCCCGGCGCCATCATCCGCGATCTGGATCTGCTGCGTCCGATCTACGCGCCGACCGCCGCCTACGGGCATTTCGGCCGCACCGATATCGACCTGCCCTGGGAGCGCACCGACCGCGCGGACAAACTGCGCGCCGCCGCCGGGCTGTAGGTCCGCGTTCCGCGTGCCGCGACCCGCTGCCGACACCCCCGGGGACCTCGAGTCGCCGGGGGTGTCGGCCGAGTCGGGGGTACGTCGCGGGAAGAAGGCCGGGCCGGCCGAGGCGGAGCCTTTGTCACATCCGGTCGCCCGGGTTCTGCCCCTGCTCACTCCGGCCCATCTCGACCGCGATTTCGACTATCTGGTGCCGCCGGAACTGGATGAGATCGCCCGGCCCGGTGTGCGGGTCCGGGTTCGATTCGCCGGTCGCCTGGTGGACGGCTATCTGCTGTCGCGGCACACCGGTTCCGAGCATCCGGGCAAACTGGTGCGGCTGGAACGGGTGGTGTCGGCGGAACAGGTGCTCACACCGGAGATCCTCCGGCTCGCCACGACGGTGGCGGCGCGTTGTGCCGGAACCCGCGCCGATGTGCTGCGGCTGGCGATCCCGCCCCGGCACGCGCGGGTGGAGAACGGCGGCGGGAAGAGCGGAGCACGAGCGGGCGCACGGAGCGACGCGGATGAACCGATTGCCGTCCCGCCGCAAGCCGGCGAGCCGGACAGTGACCGATTACCTGGAGAAGAAGGCGGGCGCGGTGGTGTCCGGCAGGAACCGCCGAACAGTTCTGCCGCGCTCGAATCGGCGGATACGGCACGCGGGGGCCCGGGCGTCGATGAGCCGCCGCCCCGGGCCGGCTCTTCTCATCCGGAGGCGGATATCGAGTCTCCCGCCGGCTCACCGGCGGCAGGTGATCCGGTGCGGGTGTCCGGTGATGCCGATCGGGCGTTCGGATCGCGCGGGCAGATGTCAGGCGGTGGGGAGCGGACGGCCGGAGGGAACGCGGCGGCGGCACCTACCGGTCCTTCACCCGGGACAGGTGCGGGTGCGGATGACGCCGAGGGGGAGGAGCGCATTCTCGAAGACGGCGCGCGGGTTGCGGACGAAACTCGCGTCCAGGGTCGGTCATGGGTGGTTCCGGCCGCGGTAGATACCGGGGCCTGGCGGCGGTATCGGCACGGCGAATCATTCCTGACCGCGCTGGCCGGGCGGCGGGGTGCCCGCGCGGCGTGGCAGGCGCTGCCCGGCGAGAACTGGGCACGCCGGCTGGCCGAACTGGCTGCCGTCGTGGTGGCCGGCGGGCAGAGCGCGATCCTGATGGTCCCCGACCAGCGAGATCTCGATCGGGTCCTGCGGGAATGCGCGGTGCTGGTGGGCGATTTGGCGGTCGGGCTCTCGGCCGGATTGGGGCCGGCGGCCCGGTACCGGCGCTGGCTCGCGGTGCTGCGCGGCACGGCGCGAGTGGTGGTCGGCACCCGCAGCGCGGTGTTCGCACCCGCCGTGGACCTGGGCCTCCTCGCGATCTGGGACGACGGTGACGACACCTACGCCGAACCTCGCGCGCCCTACCCGCACGCCCGCGAGGTGGCCATGCTCCGGGCACACGACACCGGTGCGGCCTTTGTGGCCGCGGGTTTCGCGCGGACCGCGGAGGCACAGGCGGTGGTCGAGTCGGGGTGGGCGCACGATCTTCTCGCCGATCGGGCGACGGTCCGCGCGGCCTCACCCCGGATCGGCGCACCGGGGGATTCCGATGCCGCGCTGGACCGGGATCCCATCGCGCGCGCGGTCCGGATCCCCGGCGCCGCTTTCGCGGCCGCCCGGCAGGCGCTGGCCGCCGGGGAGGGCGTGCTGGTCCAGGTGCCGCGGCGCGGGTATGTCCCGGCCCTGGCGTGTACGAAATGCCGGACGCCCGCCCGCTGCCGGCAATGCGTGGGACCACTGTCGTTGCCGGAGATGGAGGGGCCGGCCGGATCGGCCGGGCAGGTGGCGCACAGTCCGGTGTGCCGGTGGTGCGGCCGGACGGAGGCAGCGTTCCGGTGTCCTGGCTGCGGCGGGCGAGTGTTGCGTGCGGTGGTCATCGGTGCCGCCCGGACGGCGGAGGAACTGGGGCGGGCGTTTCCCGGAGTACCGATCCGTGGGTCGAGCGGCGGGGGAGTACTGGATACGGTCGAGCCGGGACCGCAGGTGGTGGTGGCCACTGTCGGTGCCGAACCGCTCCTGCCCGGCGGGTACGGGGTCGGTTTGCTCCTGGACGGATGGGCGCTGCTCGGCCGCGCCGATCTGCGTGCCGCCGAGGACACGCTGCGCCGCTGGCTGGGGGCCGCCGCCCTGGTGAAATCGGAAGGCCGGGTGCTGGTGATGGCGGACCCGGCGGTACCCACGGTGCAGGCATTGCTGCGCTGGGATCCCGCCGGACATGCGGCCGCGGAACTTGCGCAGCGTGCCGAGGTCGGTTTCCCACCGGCGGTACGGATGGCAGCGGTCGACGGCGCCCCCGACGCGATCAACGACCTCCTCGCCGTCACCGACCTACCAGCCGCGGTCGAAGTGCTGGGTCCGGTTCCGTTACCCGCCGCGGCACGTAGACCTGCGGGTTCCCGTAACGAGGATCCGACCGGCGCGGTGGAACGTGTGCTGTTGCGTGCTCCCCGCGCGCAGGGCACCGCGTTGGCCCGGGCCTTGACCGCCGCGCAGGCCGTGCGGAGCAGTCAGCGTGCCGAGACACCGGCACGGGTGCAGATAGACCCACTCGACATCGGCTGAGCCGTATCTTCTGCGATCGGTGAACTCGGCTGCACATTTGTGGCCAGGCGCCCTGGTGGCAGGGCCGGGACCGTCGTTCTTCCCAGAGCGCACTCAGTCGAGTCCGGACGTCGGCCGCCTCGGGATGAGGAGTGCGCGAGTGTCAGCTGTGACTCGGGCCGTACGAGGCCGGGCGGGGGCGCGATTGTCTTCCGGAATTTTCGGAAGCGGGTTGCGTTGGATAGATTGTCGATATATCGTCGATGCTATGCAAACCGATCGAGAAGCCCTGGAGGCTGAAATGGAAAACATGGAGAACGCAGAATTTCGCAAAGGACGGGGCCGCCGGGGCCACCGGAACCGCTTCGACCCCGAGTTCGGCCCCGGCCGCGCCGGGTTCCGGCACGGCGGCCCGCCCGGTTTCGGTCCCGGTTTCGGCCCTGGATTCGGCGGGCCGGGCTTCGGTCCCGGATTCGGGCCGGGGTTCGGTCGCGGCCGGGGGCGTGGTGGTCGCGGACGGCGCGGTGACGTGCGGTCGGCGATCCTGCTGCTGCTCACCGAGCGTCCGATGCACGGTTACGAACTGATTCAGCAGATCCGGGAACGCAGTGAGGACCTGTGGCGGCCCAGCCCCGGATCCATCTACCCGGCACTGTCCCAGTTGGAAGACGAGGGCCTGATCACCATCGAGAAGGTCGCCGGACGCAAAACCGCGCAGCTGACCGAGACAGGTACCGCCTACGTCGCCGAACACCGGGACGAACTCGGTGATCCGTGGGCCGAGGTCAAGGAGGGTGTCGGTGCGCATACCAGCGATCTCCGTGCCCTGATTCCCCCGCTCATGGGCGCGGTCGCGCAGGTCGCCTCCGTCGGTACGCCGGAGCAGGCCACGAAGGCGGCCGAGGTACTCACCGAAGCACGGAAAGCCTTGTACCGCATCCTCGCCGGAGACGAGGAGTCCGGCAGGTAACGGGGTGATCAAGACCTCGTCCTGCGGTTTTCCACCGCGCCGGCAGGGTGGAAGATTAGGTGGTGAAACGATTTCTCCGGTCGGCCGGGCGGGGCCGCGCGCAGCGCGGCAGGGTCGGCCGACGTGTGGTGACCCTGGCCGTCGCACTGGCTGGGTCGGTGCTGCTCGGAACCACCGGCAGCGCGGCCCAGCCCCCCGGATATCTGCCGCCCGCGGTGCCCACCGAATGGGCACCGGCCCAACCCGACCACCTCGCCGCGGTGCTGTACACGAAGAACCACCCCGGTGCGGTACCGCGGGGAGCGAACGATTTCGGTTGTGTCCCGGACGCTGCCCATCCGCGACCGGTGATCCTCGCGCACGGCACCGACGCGAGCGCCTACACCGACTGGTCGGCTATCGGCCCCCGGCTGGTGGACCAGGGATACTGCGTCTTCGCGCTCAACTACGGCGGTAAACCCGGCGCGACCACATTCGGTACCGAAGACATCGTGCTCAGCGCCCACCAGATCGCCGGATTCGTCACCGAGGTTCGCGCGGCGACCGGGGCCGATCAGGTCGATATGGTCGGTTTCTCCCAAGGCGCCACCGCGACCCGGTACTACATCAACAAACTCGGCGGCGCCCCGTCCGTCGGCACCTGGGTCGGCCTCGCCTCACCCACCTACGGGGGTGTCATGTACGGGCTGGTGCCGGTGGCCCAGCAGATACCCGGTGCCATGGGCTTGGCCGAACAGGTCATTTCGGTGGCCGCCGTCCAGCAGGCGGAGGGCTCGCCGTTCATGCAGGAACTCAATGCCGGTGGCGACACTGTCCCGGGGGTCCGGTACGTGACGATCGGCAGCCGGGTCGACGAGATGATCCAGCCGTTCGGCAATATCGCGTTGCGCGGACCGGGCGCGGAGAACATCGTCCTCCAGGATCGCTGCCCCGCGGACCTCACCGGGCATTTCCATATGGTGTACGACCCGTTCGTCGCGGAATTGCTGCTGGAGGCGCTCGATCCGGATCACGCTCCGGATCCGGTGTGCGTGCCGGTCGCGCTCGGCACGGGTATCCCGCAGGTCATCATCGGCGGCAACATCTGAATTTTCGGCGCGCCCTCGCCGAACTCGGGATCGGGAGTCTGGCGCTGCGCGTGTCGGGCGGCGGACTTCCGCACCCTAGAATGGGGACTTTCCTGCCTGTCTCATGCCCCCGGGAGCTACCGTGACCGTCCAGTCCGTCCGCCTGTTCGGCGATCCGATCCTGCGAGCCCGCGCGACCGAGGTCACCGAATTCGGCCCCGAACTGCGGCAGTTGGTGACCGATCTGACCGACACCATGTACGACGACGGCGGTGTCGGGATGGCCGCTCCGCAGATCGGTGTCGGCCTGCGGGTGTTCGTGTACGACACCGGCGACGCCCGCGGGCACCTGATCAACCCGGTCTGGACCGTCCTCGACGACGAGGAACAGATCGGACCGGAAGGCTGCCTGTCCATACCGGGGGTCAATCACGACACGCGACGGGCGATGCGGGTACGCGCGACCGGGGTGGATATGACCGGTGCTCCGGTCGAGTTCGACGCCGAGGGCCTGCTGGCGCGCTGCGTTCAGCACGAAACCGATCATCTGGACGGGACCCTGTTCATCGACCGGCTCGATCCGCCGGACCGGAAACTGGCCATGCGCACCATCCGGGAATCCGACTGGTTCACCGCGGGTATCACCATCCGGCCGAGTCGCGCGCTGGCCGAGCGGGACCGCTGATGCGGATCGTTTTCGCCGGCACCCCGGATCCGGCGGTCCCCGCGCTGCGCCGGTTGATCGACTCCCGGCACGAGGTGGTCGCGGTGGTGACCCGGCCGGACGCCGTGGCCGGGCGTGGCCGGAAATTGCAGCGTTCACCGGTCGGGCAGCTCGCCGGCGAGCACGGTATCCCGGTCTTCACACCCCGCAAACCCGCCGACCCCGAATTCGTCGAATCCCTCCGGGATCTGGCGCCGGATTGCTGCCCGGTGGTGGCTTACGGCGCACTGTTGCCCGCCGAGGTCCTGGATATTCCGCGGTACGGCTGGATCAATCTGCATTTCTCGCTGCTGCCCGCCTGGCGGGGTGCGGCTCCGGTGCAGGCCGCTATCGCGGCGGGCGACGAGATCACCGGGGCGTCGACCTTCCGGATCGAAACAGGTTTGGACACGGGGCCGGTCTACGGCGTGGTGACCGAGCGGATCGCCGTCACCGATACCGCCGGCGACCTGCTCGCCCGGCTGGCCGACAGTGGGGCCGCGCTGCTGGAGCAAACCCTGCACGGCGTGGAAGACGGTAGCCTGCAGGCGATTCCGCAATCCACCGACGGCGTGTCCTATGCGCCGAAGATCACTGTGGACGCGGCGCAGGTGCGCTGGGATCAGCCGGCGCTCGCGGTGGGCCGCGCGATCCGATCGGTGACACCGCATCCAGGTGCCTGGACGACTGTGGCCGGCAACCGGCTGAAACTCGGTCCGGTGGAACTGGTCGAGGATGTGCTGCCGGAACGGCAGATCGACGTCCGTAAGACCGGCGTCTATATCGGCACCGCGACCACCGCGGTCCGGCTGGACCGGGTGCAGCCGCAGGGCAAGCGCATGATGGCGGCTCTGGATTGGGCGCGCGGCGCCCGCCTCGAGCCCGGCACGGTGGTCGAATGACCGGCCCCGCGGACGAGCAGCCGCGCGGGTTCCGCCGCCGCCCGAAGCCGGACTCCGCCGGGGCGGAGCCGGGCGGGGAAGCGGGCTCTTCCGGTCCCACCGGCCGTGAGGGTGGCGGGCCGGTGCGCCGGCGCGGTGACGCGGACGATTCCCGCCCGCGGACCGGCCCCCGCGATTCCGGCCGTGAGCGATCCGGAGCCGCTGACTCGCCACGGGAAGGGCGTGCCGGCCGGTCCGGGAAAGGCGGGCGTCCGGCCGAATCGGCGGAAGGCCGGGCGGATTCCGGACGATCCGGGCGCCGGGCCGATGCGCGGCAGAACGAGCGCGCGGGCGGTCGAGACCAGGAACGGCGCCGGGCCGAGCCGCGATCGGGTGAACGACCGGACCGCCGACCGGGTGAGGAAGTGACACGGGGAGCACGGTCTCGGCCGGATAGCCGGCCTGCCGGTGAACAGGGGCGCGACGCCGGCGAGAACGGTCGTCATCGTGGGAAGCGCGCGGACGGCGGTCGTGGGTTCGACGCGGCGGCGGACCGGCCGCGGCGAGGAGCTCCGGGCGACGGCCGGGCCCGTGGTGAGCGCGGGGGTCCGGGTGACCGGACCGGAGGAAAACCGCCGCGTAGCGGTTCCGGCCGTCCCGCTGGCGGCGGAGACCGGCGCGGCGGACACGGGTCCGGCAGGCGCAGCGACGGTCCGCCTCGGAGCTCCCCGGAAACGAAGGCACGCGGCGGTGGCCGCCGCCCCGGAGCGAACAGTCCACGGCCCGGCCGAAGTGGTTCGCCCGCGCAACCGGGCGGCAAGCGCGACGCTGTCGCGGATCCGGCGCGCACCGTAGCGCTGGAGACATTGCGCGCGGTCCGGGACCGCGACGCCTACGCCAATCTGGTGCTCCCCGCGTTGCTGCGCGAATACTCCGTTCAGGGCCGGGATGCCGCCTTGGCCACCGAACTCGGTTACGGGTCGTGCCGGACACTAGGCGTCCTCGACGCGGTGATCGCCGACTGCGCCGGTCGCGATATCGCGGAGATCGACGGTCCGCTCCTGGATATCCTGCGGCTGGGCGCCTACCAGTTGCTGCGGACCCGGGTCGAACCCCATGCGGCCGTGCACACTTCGGTGGAGCTGGCCCGTACCGAAGCCGGTGCGGGGCGGGCCGGGTTCGTCAACGCCGTGCTGCGCCGCGTCACCGAGCGGACGCCGGACGAGTGGGTGGCGCGGCTCGCGCCGCACGATCCGATCGGGCGCCTCGCCTTCGAATACGCGCATCCGGTATGGATCGCGCAGGCGTTCACCGACGCGCTCGGCGCCGACGCCGGCGAACTGGGTGAGCTGCTCGCCGCCGATGACGCCCGCCCGGTGGTGCATCTGGTGGCGCGCCCGGGCGATATCACCGCGGAGGAACTGGCCCTGGTCACCGGCGGCGAGGAGGGCCGCTGGTCCCCGTACGCGGTGTATCTCGAGGGCGGCGGTGACCCAGGGGCGCTGGAACCGGTCCGTGAGGGGATGGCCGCGGTCCAGGACGAGGGCAGTCAGCTCGTCGCGCTCGCGCTCACCCGCGCGCCGTTGCTCGGCGCCGACGGCGGGCGCTGGCTGGACCTGTGCGCGGGGCCCGGCGGAAAGACCGCGTTGCTGGGCGCACTGGCCGATATCGACGGCTATCGGGTGGACGCGGTGGAACCGGCCGCGCACCGGGCGGACCTCGTCCGTTCCGCCACCCGCGGGCTACCGGTCGACGTGCATATCGCCGACGGCCGTGACAGCGGTCTGACAGCCGGGTACGACCGGGTTCTGGTCGATGCCCCGTGCACCGGTCTGGGCGCGCTGCGGCGCCGCCCCGAGGCGCGCTGGCGGCGCACTCCCGGCGATATCGCGGATCTGGTCGTCCTGCAGCGTGAACTGGTGGCCGCGGCCTGGGATCTCGTCCGGCCCGGCGGGGTAGTGGTCTATTCGACGTGCTCCCCGCATCTGCCGGAAACCGTGGCCGTGGTAGCGGATCTGGTGCGCCGCACCGGCGCCGAACAGCTCGACGCGCGTGCGCTACTGCCCGGTGTCACCGGGCTCGGCGACGGCCCCACGGTGCAGTTGTGGCCGCACCGGCACGGCACCGACGCGATGTTCGTGGCCGCGCTGCGCAAGCCTCGCTAGCCGCGCGAGGATCGATACGAACCGGCCCGGAGATCGTGTCGGCGACGGATTTCCGAGACCGTCGCCGACCGTCGGGGCAGACTGTCGCCATGAGCCTCACCTGGGAGAACGTGGTGCATATGGCGACCGAACTGCCGGAGGTCGCCGAATCGACCTCCTACCGGGCCCCCGCGCTGAAAGCGGCGGGGAAGAGTTTCGCCCGGCTGCGCACGGAGGCCGAGGGCGGTCTGGCCCTGCGCTGCGAAATGGCGGAGAAACAGGCGTTGCTGGCCACCGGTGACCCGGCCTTCTACACCACCCCGCACTACGACGGATACCCCTACATTCTCGTCGATCTGGACCGCGTCGCCGCCGAGCACCTGCGTGAGCTGCTGGACGCCGCGTGGTGGCTGGTGGCCCCGGCGCGACTGCGCCGGGAGCGGGAGCTGCGCGGCCCGGACTGATCGGCCGGGCACCGAATCAACCGATCGGGGCGGCCTGTTCGACCGGCTCCACCCTGACCCAGGTGCTGTTCACCGCGGCGTTTCCGGAAATCCGGTCGACCTGTTCGGGATCGTGCAGCAGATTCACGTTCGCGCCCGGATGCGCGGCCGCGACCGTCCAGCCGACGCCCGGTTCCTGATGCCCCCAGCCGTGCGGAACCGCGACCGTCCCGGGCCGGATATCGGCGCTGATCTCCACCGGTACCGCGATGGAGCCGGTCGGCGAACTCACGGTGACCCGGTCGCCCTCGGCCACACCGCGCGCGGTCGCGTCCTGCGGGTGCATCAATGCGGTGCAGCGGTCGCGGCCTTTCACCATCGAGGGCACATTGTGCAACCACGAATTGTTGCTGCGCAGGTGGCGGCGGCCGATCAGCCGCAGATCGAAACCGTCGTCCCGGGCGGCGCCGGCCTCGTCGAGCAGTCGGCGTGCCTCGGTGACGAACGACCGCGGTGCCAGCTGCACCCGACGGTCGCGGGTGGCGATGAGGGAACGCAGCCGTGGCCGCAGCGGTCCCAGATCGATACCGCCGCGCGCCGCACGCACCTTCGTCAGTGTGACACCGTCGCGGCCGCGCCGCAGCACGCCGTGCGGGCCGACCGCCATCCCGAGTGCCGCCGCACGCAGGGGGCTGAACCGGGCGAATACGGCGTTGAGGGCACGGCCGGTGACCGCGCGCAGCGGCAGCGGCAGGATTTCGGTGGTGAGCCGCGCCATGATCTCCCAGTCCTCCAGGCCGCCCGCCGGCGGTGCGACTGCGCGCGCATTGAAGCGGACGTTGTTGTGCACGCTGAACATCGTCAGCAGGATGTCGAGATCCTCGCGCTCCAAGGGCGATACCGGCGGCAGGATGATATCCGCGTGGCGGGTGGTCTCGGTGATGTACATATCCACGGCCACATAGAAATCCAGCGAACTCAGGGCCTTGTCGAGTTGGCCGCGCTGCGGTGTGGACAGTACCGGGTTTCCCGCGTAGGTGATCATGGCGCGGATCTGTTCCGGGCCCTCGTCGAGTATCTCGGTGGCCAGTGCCGCGACCGGGAGTTCGGTGCGGAACGATTTGTACTTTCCGGAGCGGTCGGTCCACGCACCGTGCATCGGTGACATCCGGCGGGCGAGCGGCAGCAGATCCACCGCGGGCGTGGCATACATCTGACCACCGGCGCGGTCGAGGTTGCCGGTGACCGCGTTGATGGTGTTGACCAGCCAGTGGGTGATCGTCCCGGTGAGGGTCTGGCAGACCCCGATCCGCGCGTACATCACCGCGGTTTTCGCCGCCGCGTGTTCCCGCGCGAGCCGCCGGATCGTCTCGGCATCGACCCCGGCGTAGGGCGCCGCGTCCTCCGGCGAGAAGCCGGATACCAACTCCCGCAACGTTTCCGCGCCGGCGCACCGCTCCCGCAGGGCGGTCCGGTCGCACAGGTCCTCGGTGAGCAGCACATGCAGCACCGCCAGCAGCAGGTACGGATCGCCGCCCGGCAGTACCGCCAGGTGTTCATCGGCCAGGCGCGCGGTTTCGGTGCGCCGCGGATCGATCACCACGACCTTGCCGCCGCGGGCCCGCACCTCCTTGATTCGGTTCTTGGCGCCCGGCATGGTGGTGACCGAACCGTTGGACACCGCCGGGTTCGCGCCGATGATCACCAGCCGGTCGGTGCGATCGATATCGGCGATCGGCATCAGGAAATTCGAGCCGTACATCTGCCAGGCCACGAATTCCTGGGGGAACTGGTCGATCGAGGACGCGGTGTAGAAATTGCGGGTCATCAGGCCGGCGCGGAGCGCCATGGCGTACATGATGGCCGAGTTGTGTGCCGCCGGATTGCCGAGGTACATACCCACCGAATGCGGGCCGTGGGCCTGCCGCACCTGCCGCAACCGGGCACCCACCTCGCGAAACGCCTCGTCCCAGCCGATCGCTTCGAACCGGTCACCCACCCGCCTGACCGGCGTGCGCAACCGGTCCGGATCATCGTGCAGCCCCGCCATGGCGGTCGCTTTGGGGCAGATGTATCCCTTGGACAGTACATCCTCGGGATTACCCTCGATCCTGGTGACCGCCGAATCCTCGACGGTCACCAGGATTCCGCAGTGGGCTTCGCACAGGGTGCATTGCCGGGCGATGGTTTCAGCGGTCATACATCACATCACCTTCTGCCGCGTCGCCGTCGACGCGCGACCCGAATCGGTGCCGGGTTACGGGCTGATCTGGCACGTCGGTTGATCTGGTCTGTCGAGAGGGGCGGGACTCAACGAATGGTTAGCTGAGATAATTTCCCACTCAGACTCTCAGTGATGAGGGTAGACCGGACGGCGAAGCGGGCACAACAGCCGGAAGTCCGAACCGGACCATGCGGTGCCGGTCCGGACCCCACTACTCCCGGGACGATTGGTCCCGCAGCCGAGCCAATGTTTTCGTGAGAATGCGCGAGACATGCATCTGGGAAATCCCCATCTGCTGCGCGATCTGCGTCTGCGTCATCGACTCGAAGAACCGCATGGTCAAGATCCGGCGCTCCCGCTCCGGCAGCCCGGCCAGCAGCGGCCGGATCGCCACATACTCCTCGACCCGGTCGAACTGCGCTTCCTCCTCGCCGAGGGTGTCGAGCAGCGACGCGTCGGTATCGCGGCCGACCGACGCCGCGTCGATCGACGTCGGCTGGTAGGCATTCCCGGCGATCACCGCCTGGGTCACCTCGTCCGGATCGACATCGAGTTCGGCCGCGATTTCCTTGGCCGTCGGGGAACGGCCCAGCGATTGCGACAGCGAATCCACTGCCGCCCCGATCCGCAGATGGGTTTCCTTCACCCGGCGCGGCACCCGCATCGCCCAGGTGTTGTCCCGGAAGTACCGGCGCACCTCGCCCATGATGGTGGGCACCGCGAACGACAGGAAATTCGAGCCACGCGACACATCGAAACGGTCCACCGCGTGCACCAGTCCCACCCGGGCCACCTGGGTCAGATCGTCGAACGGCTCCCCGCGGCCACTGAACTTACGGGCGATATGGTCGGCCAGCGGGATGCAGCGACCGATCAGCTGGTTCCGGAGGGTGACGTGCTCGGCCGAATCCGGTTCCGCGGCCGCCAACTGGACGAACAGCCCCGCGACATCGTCGTACCCGCTGACCTGTGGAGCGTCCTCGAGCTCGTCCTCGGAATCGGTATCCGCGGCCGTACCCGGATCGCCACCGCCGTCACCGTCCCGGTCGACAGCGGTCTCCTTATCCGCACCGTCACCCGGGTCGGGCACGGCATCGGGAGATTCGAGCGGTTTATCCTGTTCGGTCACGCTTTCCCCCGGACCCGACGGAATTCGACCGCTGTCGGATATCCGGAAACCTGCTGGTCGAAGGACTCCTGCCGGGCGTCCACGGCATCGGTGAGGGTACGCAGAACATGCCAGCCGAAGCTGTGCGAATCGGGCAGACCCTCGCGCCCGGCCACCCCGGCGACGCGCACCCGCAGATCGGTCTCACCGATGGTGAACACACAATCCAGGCTGGTATCGGGCGCGGCCAAACCGATCAGGGTGGAACAGGCCTCGTCCACCGCCAGCCGGATATCGGCGACCTCGTCCAGGGTGAAATCGCTGAGTAGGACCAGAGTTTCGGCGAGACCGCGAACGATCGGCAGCTGCGTCACCGTAGCCGCCACCCGAATCTCCACCGGGGAGCCGTGAATCCCCTCTTCCGCCGAAGTATTGATCACGCCTGGCAGGCTACTGTGTTTTTGGCGCGCTGGCGCGCGCGGGGGTTTTGGCCCCCTTGGGCCCTACCGGGCCAAAACCTTCAAGGGCCTCGCTGAACTCGGCGCCGCCGCTGGGCACGTTCGAGCGGGACTGGTCCAGAACCTCGGGCGCCACCTGGGGACGTTCTGTCCGGCGGGTGCTGCAATCCGTCGACGGCCCACCGGTCTCGGTGGTGCGCTGGGTGCATTCAAGGGAGCCGACGGCGGCCATTAGACTGCGGCGCTGTGACTGCGTCCGAGCCCACGTTCACCCGTCCGGCTGCCCCGATGATCGCTCCGTCCATTCTTTCCGCGGATTTCGCGCGGCTGGCCGAGGAGGCCGGGGCAGTGGCGAGTGCGGATTGGCTGCATGTCGATGTCATGGACGCGCATTTCGTACCGAATCTGACCCTGGGGCTCCCGGTCGTGCAGAGCCTGCTGAAGGCCACCGATATTCCGCTGGACTGCCACCTGATGATCGAGGATCCGGCCCGGTGGGCGCCGCCGTACGCCGAGGCGGGCGCCTACAACGTGACATTCCATGCCGAGGCCACCGACGATCCGGTGGCGGTGGCGCGGGATATCCGGGCGGCCGGGGCCAAGGCCGGGTTGTCGGTGAAGCCGAATACCCCGATCGAGCCGTATCTGGAGATCCTCCGGAATTTCGACACGTTGCTGGTGATGAGTGTCGAGCCCGGCTTCGGTGGTCAGTCGTTCATTCCCGACGTGCTGGAGAAGGCGCGCGTCGTACGCCGGCTGGTCGATGCCGGGGAGTTGCGGCTGGTGGTGGAGATCGACGGCGGGATCAATGCCGAAACGATCGAACAGGCCGCGGAGGCCGGGATCGACTGTTTCGTGGCCGGGTCGGCCGTGTACAACACCGCCGACCCCGGCGCGACCGTGGAGACACTGCGCAGCCAGGCGGCTGCCGCGCGGTCGGCGCACCACGCCGCGCACTGACGCGGGCTGCAGCGACTCCGGGCACCGGGCCGCGCGTTCAGCGGCCGCGGCGCCCCGCCTCGCATACCGCGTCGATCACCGCCTGTTGCGGCGGCCGCGTGCCGAGCGCGTCCGGCCCGGCCACCCACAGGCGATACCCGCTGAGTTCGTCCTCGGCCGAGGGCAGCACGATCTGGCTCCCGGTGCCGGCCACGGTGGTATAGCGGCGGAACAGTTCGGCCGCGGCGGTGGCCGGGAATTCATCGTGCCGGGTGGGGCCGGTGAGGAACGTCCAGCGCAGCGCCCGCGGATGGGCGAAGACGGGACCGGCGATCCCGGCGACCCGCAATCGTTGCAGTACCGACTCGCCGAGTTCGGTGGGCATGGTGACGGCGCCATAGGCGGCGCCGATATGCAGCATGATCCGCCGCGACAGTGGATCGACCACGGCAGGTAACAGATCCTTCTCCCGGTACCGCCGGCAGTGCCGCTCCAAGGTGGACTCGGTGAATGTGGTCATTGAGGGGGTTCGGCTTCCTCGAGTGAATGGACGTGCCTGGCGGGGGCGCGGACTTCCGGGGCAGGTGGAGGTCGCACGGATCCGTTCGCGCTGTCACCGCGGGATCCGATGCCCGGACAACACTGTCGCTGGGCCGAGGGACACCGGATCGCCGACCCGCCGCGGACCCGGGCGGCCCTCGGCGTAGGTCTGATCCAGTTGTTCGTGAAGGCTTGTGGCGCACGGTCTTCCGCGGCGGTGGCCGTCATCGTGGGAACGCTGCGCCCGGCTGCGCCGCCCGCTGTCGAGGTCGGTGAACCGGTCACCTCACAATATTGCGTTAGCCGGTGTGAGCGTGCAAATCGAGCAACATTTCGGGTTTCGATGCGATCTCGGCCGGGAAAAGCGGAGGTTTCCTGGACTGGTCCGTACCAGGTACGGGCCGGTCGGAGGGTGTTCTGCCGGTTTTTGCGGGAATGTGATGACAATCGCCTGATCGGAAAATTTCCGGATCGATGCGGATCGTGACGGCCTCCGGCGAGGCGGGCCGGGTTGCCGGAGCCAGCCGTGTTCCACACACCGGGTGACGGCGTGGTTGTGCGCCGCGGGCGCCCACTAGTCTGGCTGTGGACGGCGAACTGGGAATATTCGGTACCGCTCCCGCCGTTCCGGATGCGGAACACCGATGCGAACGGGAGAAGGCATGTTCACAGGCATTGTCGAGGAACTGGGTGAGATCGTCGCCTGCGAACAGTTGACCGACGCGGCTCGGCTGACGATCCGCGGCAAGCTGGTCACCTCCGATGCGGGGCACGGCGATTCGATCGCGGTCAACGGGGTGTGCCTGACAGTTGTCGATGTTGTCGACGATGCTTTCACCGTCGATGTGATGGGGGAAACGCTGCGCCGGTCGAGCATCGGGGGCCTCGGTCCGGGCGCGCGGGTCAATCTCGAACGTGCCGCCGCCGTGAACAGCCGTCTCGGCGGCCATATCGTCCAGGGACATGTGGACGGCACCGGCATCATCCTCACCCGGACGCCCGGCGAGAACTGGGAAGTGGTCCGGGTCTCGCTGCCCGATGCGATCGCCAAGTATGTGGTGGAGAAGGGTTCCATCACGGTCAACGGCATCTCACTGACCGTGTCCGGGCTCGGCCGCGCCGAAACACCGGCCGCCGACGGTACCCGTGACTGGTTCGAGATCTCGCTCATCCCGACCACGCTGAGCCTCACCGACCTGGGTGCGGCCACCCCGGGGGCCGTCGTCAACCTCGAAGTCGATGTGATCGCCAAGTACGTCGAGCGCCTCCGGCAACGCGGCTGATACCTCCGGCCGCGCCCGGACGGGACGGGCCTACCCAGTAGTGTGATCAGGACCAATCGAGATGGAGCAGTGCAGACGTGACCAGGTTCGACAGCATCGAGCGCGCGGTCGCCGATATCGCGGCCGGTAAACCGGTCGTCGTGGTCGACGACGAGGACCGGGAGAACGAGGGCGACCTCATCTTCGCCGCGGAGAAAGCCACCCCGGAACTCGTGGCCTTCATGATCCGCTACACCTCGGGTTACATCTGCGCACCGCTCACCGGCGACGACTGCGACCGTCTGGGCCTCCCCCCGATGTACGCGGTGAACCAGGACAAACACGGTACCGCCTACACCGTCTCGGTCGATGCCAGAGAAGGCGTCACCACCGGTATCTCCGGCGCCGACCGCGCCACCACGATCCGCCTGCTCGCCGATATGGACGCCAAACCCAACGATTTCACCCGGCCGGGGCATGTGGTGCCGCTGCGCGCCAAGGACGGCGGAGTGCTGCGCCGCCCCGGGCATACCGAAGCCGCGGTGGACCTGGCCAGAATGGCCGGGCTGCGCCCCGCGGGCGTGATCTGCGAGATCGTCAGTCAGAAGGAAGACGGGCATATGGCCCGCACCGATGAGCTGCGGGTCTTCGCCGACGAACACGAACTGGCGCTGATCTCGATTGCCGAGATGATCGCCTGGCGGCGTAAGCACGAGAAGCATGTGGTGCGGGTCGCGCAGGCGCGTATCCCCACCGTGCACGGCGAGTTCACCGCTGTCGGCTATCAGAGCATCTACGACGACGTCGAACATGTCGCGCTGGTCCGCGGCGATATCGGCGAGGGCGAGGACGTTCTGGTGCGGGTGCATTCGGAATGCCTGACCGGCGATGTCTTCGGATCGCTGCGCTGCGATTGCGGGCCGCAACTGGATGCCGCCATGGAAATGGTGGCCGCCGAGGGCCGGGGCGTGGTGCTGTACATGCGCGGGCATGAGGGTCGCGGTATCGGCCTGATGCACAAGCTGCAGGCCTACCAGCTGCAGGATTCCGGACACGATACGGTCGACGCCAATATCGAGCTCGGTCTGCCCGCCGATGCCCGCGACTACGGCACCGGGGCCCAGATCCTGGTCGATCTCGGACTGCGGTCGATGCGGCTGCTCACCAACAACCCGGCGAAGCGGGTCGGGCTCGACGGTTACGGACTGCGGATCACCGAACGGGTGCCGATGCCGGTCCGGGCCAACGCCGAAAACTTGCGTTATCTGCGCACCAAACGCGATCGGATGGGCCACGACCTGGTGGGGTTGGACGATCTGGACCTCGGGGAGACGGCGCAATGACCGTGGCCGTATCGAAAGGCGGAAACCGATGAGCGGCACCGGAGTACCGGATTTCGCGCTGGCCGACGCTCAGGGCCTGCGCCTGGCGATCGTCGCCTCCCGCTGGCATACCGAGATCTGCGACACCCTGGTCGCCAATGCCGAACGGGTGGCCGCGGGCGCCGGGGTGCGGCACGTCACCGTCGCGCGCTGTGCCGGTGCCATGGAATTGCCGGTGCTGGCGCAGGAGTTGGCCCGCACCCATGACGCGGTGGTGGCGCTCGGTGTGGTGATCCGCGGTGACACCCCGCACTTCGAGTACGTCTGTGACGCGGTGACCGCGGGCTTGACCAGGGTGTCTCTGGACGAGAGCACACCGGTCGCGAACGGCGTGCTCACCACGAACAACGAGCAGCAAGCGCTGGACCGGGCGGGCCTGCCGGATTCGGTGGAGAACAAAGGCGAACAGGCGGCCGCGGCCGCGCTGGACGCCGCCCTGACCTTGCGCGGGCTCCGCGCGGCGGGCTGAGTCATGCCGGTGGGACGGATCCTGCGGCGCGGGGCGAGCCCCGCGCCGGCGAAGCGGGCCGAATCCGCGGTGCCGGAGCCGGCCGGGTGGGAGTTCGAGGTCCGGCCGCGTAAGGCGCGCCGGACCGCGGTGATCGTGGCCATCTTCCTGGTGGTGTCGTTCGTCCTGCTCGGGGTGTTCCTGCGGGTGGACTACACCGGGGTGAATTTCCGGGTGGTGGACCAGTTCGCGATGGCGGCCATCGGTATCTTCGGCGCCGCGGCGGTCCTGCTGCTCACCCGGCCGCGGGTGCGCGCCGGTGAGCGGGGCGTGGTGGTGCGTAATGTGCTCGGGGACAACGAATTCGAGTGGAAACATGTTCGGGGCGTGTCCTTTCCGGACCACAAGGCCTGGGCCCGGCTGGAACTGGTGAACGACGATTACGTGCCCATGCTGGCCATCCGCTCCAACGACGGTGACCGCGCCGCGGCAGCGCTCGACCGGCTCCGCGAACTGGGCGCGAAATATACCGAAAGCGACTGAACCCTTCTCGCCCGGAACGCGTCGACAAGGGCGCGCTGTCGGCCGAGCCCGAGATCCGGGAGCGCACCGGGCGGCCACCGCCCAGCCGCGCTTCCCGGCACGACGGTACACGGCGGAAGCACCGGGCGAGGCCGCCGGAGCGGTGCTTCCGGCGGCCCCGGGCGATCAGTGCGCGAGTTTGAGCCCGACCACTCCCGCGATGATCATCACCAGGAAGACGGCTTTGAGAACGGTGACCGGTTCTTCCCCGGTGGCCATGGCGTAGACAACGGTAAGCACCGCGCCGATACCCACCCATACCGAGTACGCGGTGCCCACCGGAAGATCGCGCATGGCGTAGGCGAGCCCGGCCATACTGGCGATCAGCGCGCCGACGAACAGGACGGTGGGCGGCCATTTGGAAAAGCCCTCGGTCTTTCCCAGGGCGGTGGCCCAAACTGCTTCCAGAACCCCGGACACGATGAGCACGACCCACGAGAACGACATGACGACCTCCGTGGGTCGTCTTGTCGCACGCCGGGTACGACCCTCTCGTCCGGAAGCCCGCCGCATCGCGGGCTCTGATTCCAAAATCGCACACCCGCTACCGCGTGGCAACTTTCCCTGCGTCTCCGGCGAGGTAGGTCACAACCGGCCGGCGGTCTCCGTAGCCGAGCCGAGTCCCCAGGTCACCGGGTGTCGCCGAGTACCTCGCCTTCGCGCCGCGGATCGGCGCCGCCCACCCAGCCGATTTCGCCGTCGCGGGCCAGCACGCTGAGCCCACTGGTCTGTGGGGCCACCGATACCTGATGGCCCCGTTCCCGTAGTCCGGTGACCAGCGGGTCGTGGGCGCCGTCGTCGCTCGTATCGATCGCCGGATGCTCGCCGCCGACGCCCGTGACCGGGGTGTTCGCGGCACCGAACGACACCGCGGACACCGCCTGCTGCGGATCCAGGCCCCAATCCAGCATGCCGACAAGGGTTTTCACCACGAACTGGATGATCACCGACCCGCCGGGGGAGCCGACCACATGGGTGAGCGCGCCCGGCCCGGTGCCGTCACCGCGTTCGAAGACCAGGGTCGGGCTCATGGAACTGCGCGGGCGTTTGCCCGGTTCGACCCGATTGGCCACCGGCGCGCCGTCGGCGCCGAGCGGGTCGGCGGCGAAATCGGTGAGCTGATTGTTCAGCAGGAAACCGTCGACCATATGGAACGAACCGAATGCCGATTCCACAGTGGTGGTCATGGCCGCGGCATTGCCGTACGAGTCGACCACCGAAATATGGCTGGTGCCGTGCTCGGGTTGCTGCGGCCCGGCACCCAGCGGAGACGTTCCGAAATCACCGGGCTGCGCGGTGCCCATACTGCGACCGGGATCGATCAGACCGGCCCGCTCCCGCAAGTACTGCGGATCGACGAGCGTATCCGGCGAATTACCCGGCAGCGGCACATAATCCGGGTCGGCGATGTACTTGTCCCGGTCGGCGTAGGCGAGCCGCTCGGCCTCCGCGATCAGATGCGCGGCCTCGGCGGGCGGGACTCCGCCGTTGCGGTCCACCCGCTCCGGGGGCAGGGCGGGGATATCGAAATTCGCCAGAATGCCCAGGGTCGCGGCCACCGTGATACCACCGGACGACGGTCCGGGCATTCCGCAGATCTCGTGCTCGCGGTAATCGGTGCACAGCGGCGTCCGCTTCACCGCTCGATAGGCATCGAGATCGGCGGCCGTCAGCGCGCCGGGAGTGCGCCCGCCGGTGCTCGTACCGGCCGCGGCGACGATGTCCTGGGCGAGTGGGCCGGTGTAGAACGCGTCGGCTCCCTCGGTGGCGAGGGTGCCGAGGGTTTTGGACAGCGCCGGGTTCGTGAGCATTGTGCCCGCGGCCCGGGGGGAGCCGTCCGGGTTCAGGAAGTACTCGGCGGCGCCCGGATCCCGCGCCAGCTCCGACGCGGATTCGGCGATCTGGCCGGCCAGCCGGGGACTGATCTCGAAACCCTGGTCCGCCAGCGCGACGGCGGCGTCGAACAGCTCACGCCACTCGGTGTGGCCGTGGTCGGCATGCACCATGCCGAGCATGCGCACCACCCCCGGGACTCCGATGGACCGCCCGCTGGCCCGTGCGTCCGGGCGCGGTTCCGTGCGGTCGGTATCGCTGATCCAGCGCAGATAGTTCTCCGTCGCGGCGGCCGGGGCGGTCTCCCGGCCGTCGTAGGCCTCGACCGTCTCGTTCTCCGCGTTGTAGTACAGCAGGAACGCCCCGCCGCCGAGACCGGACGCCTGCGGTTCGGTGAGCCCGAGCACCGTCTGCGCGGTGATCAGCGCGTCCGCCGCCGTACCGCCCGCGCGCAGCACCTCGCAGGCGGCCCGGGTCGCGTGCGAGTTCGCGGTGGATACCGCGTATCCGGTGGTGCGCACGGCGGCCATATCGCTGCGGTAGCCCGAGGCGATCTCCGGGTTGGTCGCCAGATCGCGAGTGGCGGGTGCCGCGGTGCCGGGCCCCGGGGCCGTGGTGACCGGGGTTCCGTTCGGCGCCGGTACGCACGGCCCGGCGGCGCCGGTTTCGTCCCCGCATCCGCTGAGTGAACCTGCCACGAGCAGCGCCGAAACCGCCAGCGCGTACCGAATCCGTTGTATCGGGCGCATATTCCGCACTGTAGCGGTCCGGGGCGACATATGAAGGCGAACCACCGGGCGCGGTTTCGCTGGTACCCCTGGCCTGTGATCCGGGCCTGTTCCGGTCGCCGCGACCACCGGAACAGGCCGGGCGCTGCGCAGCGCGACCACAGGCGACCCTGGTGCTCCTTGCCATCGACGAGTGCTCGACGAGGCGTCCGTTGACCGGGCGCCGGCCGTATCCGCCGGTACGGAGTACCCACAGCCTGTCCGAACTACAAGCCGGAGCCGCGCGCCGTCGTGTTGTCCGGCTCGGTCGCCGCGGGCGCAGCCCGCCAGTGGTGGACCTGTTGTGGGGAGGGCGGGAAGCCGCCGGGGGCACGCTGCGGGCCGTCCCGGCCGGCAGGAACCGCACCGACCGCCGACCGGCGGCGGAGTCTGTCCGAGGCCGCTACTACGCTGGATGCGTGGCAGATCCCGCGACGTACCGGCCGCAGCCGGGCAGTATTCCGCTCGAACCCGGCGTCTACAAATTCCGGGACTCCTACGGGCAGGTCATCTACGTCGGCAAGGCGAAAAGTCTGCGCAACCGGCTCAACTCGTATTTCGCCGATGTGGCCGCATTGCATCCGCGGACGCGGCAGATGGTCACCACCGCCGGGAGTGTGGAATGGACCGTGGTCTCCACCGAGGTGGAAGCGCTACAGCTGGAATACAACTGGATCAAGGAATTCGATCCCCGGTTCAATGTGCGCTATCGCGACGATAAGTCCTATCCGGTGCTGGCCGTCACGCTGAACGAGGAATATCCGCGGCTTTTCGTCTATCGGGGCGCGCGCAAGAAAGGGGTCCGCTATTTCGGGCCCTATGCGCATGCCTGGGCGATCCGGGAGACGCTCGATCTGCTGCTCCGGGTCTTCCCGGCCCGCACCTGTTCGGCCGGGGTGTTCAAACGGCACGGGCAGATCGGCCGCCCCTGCCTGCTCGGCTATATCGACAAATGTTCGGCGCCCTGTGTGGACCGGGTATCGGCGGCCGAGCACCGGCGCATCGTCGACGATTTCTGCGACTTTCTGGCCGGGCGCACCGACCGGCTGGTCAAGGAACTGGAACGCCGGATGCACGTCGCGTCCGGGGACCTGGATTTCGAGACCGCGGCGCGGCTGCGCGACGATGTGCAGGCCCTGCGCCGGGCGCTGGAGAAACAGGCCGTCGTCCTCGGTGACGGGACCGATGCCGATGTGATCGCCTTCGCCGGTGACGACCTGGAGGTCGCGGTGCAGGTTTTCCATGTGCGCGACGGCCGGGTACGCGGTCAGCGCGGCTGGGTGGTGGACAAATCCGGCGATGCGGCGGATACCCCGGAACCGGGGGGTGAACTCGCCGCGCTGGTCGAGCAGTTCCTCACCCAGTTCTACGGCGAGCAGGCCGCGGTCGCCGCGCAGACCGCCGGGGATCAGCCGGCGGCGGTGGTACCGCGGGAGGTCCTGGTTCCGGAACTGCCCGCCGATGCCGACGAGGTGCAGCGCTGGCTGTCGCAGCTGCGGGGTGGTTCCGTGCGGCTGCGGGTCCCGCAGCGCGGCGACAAGAAAGCCCTCGCCGATACCGTCACCCGCAATGCTGCGGAGGCCCTCGCCCAGCACAAACTCCGCCGGGCCGGCGATCTCACCTCGCGGTCGGTGGCCTTGCAGGATATCCAGGACGCGCTCGATCTCGATACCGCTCCGCTGCGGATCGAATGTGTCGATATCAGTCATGTGCAGGGCACCGATGTGGTGGCGTCGCTGGTGGTGTTCGAGGACGGTCTGCCCAAGAAATCCGACTACCGGCACTATGCGATCAAGGAGGCCGCGGGCGAGGGCCGTTCCGATGATGTCGCCAGTATCGCCGAGGTGACCAGGCGCCGGTTCCTGCGGTTGCGCCGGGAACGGGATGCCGCCGAACAGGCCGATCTCGCCGGGACGGCGCCGGTGCCGGACTTCGAGGTCGCGGGAGTCGCGGCGGATCTCGGGGAGGAGGAGGAGCTCATCTCGCGTCCCGGGATCGACCCGAGGACCGGACGGCCCCGGAAATTCGCCTACCCGCCGAACTTGTATGTCGTCGACGGCGGCGCGCCGCAGGTGGCGGCCGCGGCGGAGGTGCTCGACGAACTGGGCATCACCGATGTCGCCGTCGTGGGCCTGGCCAAACGACTCGAAGAGGTCTGGGTGCCGGGCGAACCGGACCCGGTGGTGTTACCGCGCACCAGCGAGGCTCTCTACCTGCTGCAACGGGTACGTGACGAAGCCCACCGATTCGCCATCACCTTCCATCGCAGTAAGCGATCCCGCCGGATGACCGCATCGGCGCTGGACTCGGTGCGCGGGCTCGGCGCGGCCCGGCGGACCGCGCTGGTCACGCATTTCGGCTCGGTGGCCCGGCTGAAAGAGGCCACCGTCGACCAGATCATCGAGGTGCCCGGGATCGGCCGGGCGACCGCGGAGGCGGTACTGGCCGCCCTGCACGACCGATAGCGTCCGGCGCGGCGTTCGGTGCAACGGCGCGGTGATCGGCCCGGGTCACGTACGTTTGTTCCTGCGCCCCCGTGGCAGCGAGCGGGTGCAGGCCTACAGCTGGGTGACCGACAACGCATTCCCGAACAAGATCCGGGTGGTACATGACTCGCGTCGAATCGAACAACAGTACGAAAGTGGTGCCGGGTGGGGACCCGGGCTCGGCAACCCCGGTCGAGGTTGTGCTGGTGACCGGACTCTCCGGTGCCGGGCGGGGGACCGCCGCGCGGGTCTTGGAGGATCTCGGCTGGTACGTGACCGACAATCTGCCGCCCGAGCTGATCGGCCGGATGGTGGAGCTCGGGGCCTCGGCGGATCCGCCGATCCGGCGGCTGGCGATCGTGATGGATGTGCGGAGCCGTTTCTTCACCGGCGATCTGCCCGCGGTCACCGAACAGTTGCGGACCCGCGGTGTGCCCACCCGGATCCTGTTCCTGGAAGCGTCCGACGATGTGCTGATCCGCCGTTTCGGCTTCGCCCGGCGGCGCCACCCCTTGCAGAACGACAGCGCCGACGGAACCCTGTCCGCGGGGATCGCCGCCGAACGGGTCCGGCTCGCCGGGGTGAAATCCGCGGCCGATGTGGTCATCGACACCACGGAGCTGTCGATCCACCAGTTGCACCGCAAACTCGAAGAGGTCTACGGGGGCGGCACGCCCGTCGCACTGCAGCTGACGGTCCAATCGTTCGGATTCAAGTACGGTGTCCCGCTGGACGCGGACATGGTGCTGGATGTGCGGTTTCTGCCCAATCCGCACTGGGTACCGGAACTTCGGCAGCACACCGGTCAGGAAGCGGTGGTCAGTGACTATGTGCTGTCGCGTCCGGGTGCGGAGGACTATCTGCGGACCTGCGACCACCTGATCGAGCTGACCACCCAGGGTTACCGCCAAGAGGGGAAGCGATACATGACCGTCGCAGTGGGCTGTACCGGCGGCAGACATCGCAGTGTCGCGATCGCCGAGGCCCTCGGTGAACTCACCGGCACCAAGATCGACAATGGTGAGGACGGCCCGGTGGACGCGGTTCGTGTGCTGCACCGGGATCTGGGGCGCGAATGAGCAGCTCCGGCGCCGATCCCGCACAACCCTCCGGTCCCGCTGTCGTCGCGCTCGGCGGCGGCCACGGCCTCTACGCCACCCTGTCCGCGGTGCGCCGGTTCACCCGGCGGATCAGCGCGGTGGTGACCGTCGCCGACGACGGCGGATCCTCCGGCCGGCTCCGCCGGGAACTGGGCGTTCCGCCGCCCGGCGATCTGCGCATGGCGCTGGCCGCACTCGCCGCCGATGCCGACGGCGTCCTCACCCGCACCGTGCAGCACCGCTTCGGCGGCACCGGTGCGCTGGCCGGGCATTCCGTCGGCAATCTGCTGCTGGCCGGCCTCACCGAGGTACTCGGCGATCCGGTGGCTGCCCTCGACAAGGTCGGCGAACTACTCGGTATCAGCGGCCGGGTGCTCCCCATGTCGACCATCCCGCTGGATATCGAAGCCGACGTCTCGGGTCTGGAAGCGGACCCGCGAGTGAGCCGCTGTATCCGCGGGCAGGTGGCCGTGGCCACAACCCCCGGCAAGGTCCGCCGGGTGCGCCTGCTGCCCGCGGACCCGCCCGCGTGCGCCGAGGCCACCGCGGCCATCGACCGGGCGGACGCGGTGATCCTCGGACCGGGGTCGTGGTTCACCAGTGTCATCCCGCATCTGCTGGTGCCCGGCCTGCGGGACGCGCTCGTCTACACCCGGGCGCGTAAGGTGCTGATCCTGAACCTCGTCGCGCAGCCCGGCGAGACGGCGGGTTTCTCCGCCGAACGGCATCTGCATGTATTGTCCCAGCACGCACCGGATTTCGCGGTCGACGAAGTCCTGGTCGATTCCGGGTGCGTGCCGGAAGGGCGGGAGCGTGAACATGTCGCCAGGGCTGCGGGGCAATTGCGGGCGCGAGTAGTCTTTTCCGATGTCGCCGACGCGGGAACGGCCCGGCACGATGCCGGAAAGCTCGCCGCCGCACTGGATCAACTGATCCACGAGCCCCGGCCGGCTTTGCCGGGGCTTCGAGTCGAGGGCCGGCACATGGGTCAGGATGTGCGGTCAGGGTTGGGTGGAAAGGAGCACGTCTCGTGGCGATGACAGCCGAAGTGAAAGACGAGCTGAGCCGGCTCGCCGTTACACAGGTGAGTGCGCGCAAAGCCGAACTGTCCGCCCTGCTGCGTTTCGCCGGCGGTCTGCATATCGTCGGTGGGCGGGTGATCGTCGAAGCCGAAGTCGATATGGGATCCACTGCGCGGCGGCTGCGGCGGGAGATCTTCGAACTCTATGGATACGGGTCGGATGTGCATGTGCTCAGCGCCGGCGGCCTGCGCAAATCCTCCCGGTACGTGGTCCGGGTCGCCAAGGAGGGCGAGGCCCTGGCCCGCCAGACCGGGCTGCTCGACGTCCGCGGCCGGCCGGTGCGCGGCCTGCCCGCCCAGGTGGTGGGCGGCAGCGTCGCCGATGCGGAAGCCGCCTGGCGCGGGGCCTTCCTGGCCCACGGCTCGCTCACCGAACCCGGTCGCTCTTCCGCCCTCGAGGTGAGCTGCCCCGGGCCGGAAGCGGCGTTGGCCCTGGTAGGGGCGGCACGCCGGCTCGGCATCTCGGCGAAGGCGCGCGAGGTCCGCGGTACCGACCGGGTGGTGGTCCGCGACGGTGAGGCGATCGGCGCGCTGCTCACCCGGATGGGGGCCCAGGACACCCGGCTCACCTGGGAAGAACGGCGGATGCGGCGTGAGGTCCGCGCCACCGCCAATCGGCTCGCCAACTTCGACGATGCGAACCTGCGCCGGTCCGCGCGGGCTGCGGTCGCGGCGGCAGCGCGCGTAGAGCGGGCCCTGGAACTCCTCGGCGACGATGTGCCCGATCATCTGGCGGCAGCGGGAAAGCTGCGCGTCGAGCATCGGCAGGCATCCCTGGAAGAACTCGGGCAGCTCGCCGATCCGCCGATGACAAAGGACGCCGTGGCCGGCCGGATCCGGCGTCTGCTGTCGATGGCGGACCGGCGGGCCAAGGAGCTGGGGGTCCCGGATACGGAGTCGGCGGTGACGGCGGAGCTGCTCGACGACGCGTAAGCGAGGGCTGCCGACGATCAGACGGTTGGCGTCAGCAGCCGACCCGACCGAAGGCTCGTTCGATCTTCAGCCAGGTATATCTTTCGATATACTTCGCATGTGGTGACGAGTGGGAGATCTACGTCGTCGACGAGGTGCTCGAGTGGATCGATGGTCTCGATCCGGCCGCGCATGCGCGCGTTGTGCACGCATTGGATGCGTTGGCCGAGGGAGGGCCGGGGCTCGGGCGTCCTCTCGTCGATGGGATCACAGGGTCGGCGCTGAAGAACCTGAAAGAGTTGCGGGCCGGCACCACGAGAATTCTGTTCGCATTCGATCCCTGGCGTTCGAGTGTCCTGCTCGTTGCGGGGGATAAGCGAAATCGCTGGAGCGAGTGGTATGTGGATGCCATACCTCTTGCTGAACGGCGGTACGCCGACTATGTCAAGACCCGTACAGAGGAGGATGCGCTATGACGGGTTACCGACGCTGGAAAGATATCCGTTCCGAACATGTCGAACGAGCCGGCGGCGAAGCGGCCGTTGCGGAAGGAAAAAGACAGCTCCTGGCCGAGGTGCTCGGACAGCGTCTGGCCGAAATACGGCGGTCCCGAGGGCTGACACAAGAACAGGTCGCGGAGCGGATGGGGGTCACCAAAGGCCGGGTTTCCCATATCGAGCAGGGCGACATCTCTGGACAAGAGGTGCTCACCCGTTATGCCGCCGCGCTGGGTGGCGAGCTGCATCAGGCCATCTACTTCGACAACGGGGATATCGCGGCAATCGCGTGAATACCGCGGCGGCCGAGGTGGCTGTCGGGGCGGTGACCCGAAGGCATTAGTGTGAGTGGAGCATCGGAATCATCCGCTTGACAGCTGAGGAGCGAGAAACGTGACTGTCCGGGTAGGTATCAACGGCTTCGGTCGTATCGGACGTAACTTCTTCCGGGCGGTGGAGGCGCAGAAAGCGCTCGGCACCACCGATATCGAGATCGTGGCGGTCAACGACCTCACCGACAACGCGACCCTCGCCACGCTGCTGAAGTACGACTCGATCCTGGGCCGGCTGCCCCAGGATGTGTCGCTGGACGGCGAGGACACCATCGTGGTCGGTGACCAGCGCATCAAGGCGCTGGCCATCAAGGAGGGCCCGGCGGCGCTGCCGTGGGGCGATCTGGGTGTCGATGTCGTGGTCGAGTCCACCGGTATCTTCACCGACGCCACCAAGGCCAAGGGGCACCTGGCTGCGGGCGCCAAGAAGGTCATCATCTCCGCGCCCGCCAAGGGCGAGGACATCACCATCGTGATGGGTGTCAACGACGACAAGTACGACGGCAGCCAGAACATCATCTCCAACGCGTCCTGCACCACGAACTGCCTGGGCCCGCTGGCGAAGGTGCTGAACGACGAGTTCGGCATCGTCAAGGGGCTGATGACCACCATCCACGCCTACACGCAGGATCAGAACCTGCAGGACGGCCCGCACAAGGATCTGCGCCGGGCTCGTGCCGCGGCGGTGAACATCGTGCCGACGAGCACCGGTGCGGCCAAGGCCATCGGCCTGGTGCTGCCGGAACTCAACGGCAAGCTCGACGGCTACTCGCTGCGGGTGCCGATTCCCACCGGCTCGATCACCGACCTGACCGCGGACCTGGCCAAGAAGGCGACGGTCGACGAGATCAACGCGGCGTTCAAGGCGGCTGCCGAGGGTCCGCTGAAGGGCATCCTGAAGTACAGCGTCGACCCGATCGTCTCCAGCGATATCGTCACCGATCCGCACTCCTCGATCTACGACGCGCCGCTGACCAAGGTGATCGACGACCAGGTGAAGGTCTACTCCTGGTACGACAACGAGTGGGGCTACTCCAACCGCCTCGCCGACCTCATCGGCCTCGTCGGCAAGTCCCTGTAGGTCCGGCGTGAGCATCAAAACTCTGGACGATCTCCTCGCCGAGGGCGTCGAGGGCCGCGGCGTCCTGGTGCGCTCCGACCTCAACGTGCCCCTCGACAACGGCGAGATCACCGATCCGGGCCGGATCATCGCCTCGGTGCCGACGATCCGCGCGCTGGTGGAAGCCGGCGCCAAGGTCGTCGTCACCGCCCATCTGGGCCGCCCGAAGGGCGCACCGGATCCCGCGCTGTCGCTGGCCCCGGTGGCTACCCGGCTCGCGGCCGAACTGGGCCGGAATGTGCAGCTCGCCGGTGACGTGGTGGGGCAGGACGCGCTGGCCCGGTCCGAGGGTCTCACCGACGGTGATGTGCTGCTGCTCGAGAACATCCGCTTCGATCCGCGCGAGACCAGCAAGGACGACGCGGAGCGGGCGAAGCTGGCGGCCGCCCTGGTGGAACTGGTCGGCGACGACGGTGCGTTCGTCTCCGACGGGTTCGGTGTGGTGCATCGCAAGCAGGCGTCGGTGTACGACGTCGCGAAGGCGCTGCCGCATTACGCCGGCGGACTCGTCGCGGCCGAGGCCGATGTGCTGGCGAAGCTCACCGAATCCACCGACCGCCCGTACGCGGTGGTGCTCGGCGGGTCGAAGGTATCGGACAAGCTGGCCGTGATCGAAGCGCTGGCCCCCAAGGTCGACACCCTGGTCATCGGTGGCGGGATGTGCTTCACCTTCCTCGCCGCCCAAGGTCTGCCGGTCGGTTCCTCGCTGCTGCAGGAGGAGATGATCGATACCTGCAAGGGCCTGCTGGACCGCTACGCCGATGTGATCCATCTGCCCCGCGATATCGTCGTCGCCGATTCCTTCTCCGCCACCGCGGAATCGAAGATCGTGCCGGCCCACGAGATTCCCGACGGCTGGATGGGCCTGGATATCGGTCCCGAATCGGTGCAGCGCTTCGCCGCGCTGCTCACCGAGGCGCGGACGGTGTTCTGGAACGGCCCGATGGGTGTGTTCGAGTTCGACAAGTTCGCGGCGGGCACCCGCGGCGTGGCCGAGGCCATCGCGGCGGCCACCGGTAAGGGCGCGTTCACGGTCGTCGGCGGTGGTGATTCGGCCGCGGCCGTGCGTGCGCTCGGTATCCCGGAGGGCGATTTCTCGCATATCTCCACCGGTGGCGGCGCCTCGCTGGAGTACCTGGAAGGTAAGACGCTGCCCGGTATCAGCGTGCTCGACGACGCTGAGGAGTCCTAGATGGCCCGGAAACCGCTCATCGCGGGCAACTGGAAGATGAACCTCAATCATCTCGAGGCCATCGCCCTGGTGCAGAAGATCGCGTTCGCGCTGCCCGACAAGTACTTCGACAAGGTCGATGTGACGGTGATCCCGCCGTTCGTCGATCTGCGTAGCGTGCAGACGCTGGTCGAAGGCGACAAACTGCGGATCACCTACGGTGCGCAGGACGTGTCGGTGCACGAATCCGGCGCCTACACCGGTGAGGTCAGCGCGGCCATGCTGGCGAAGCTGGGTTGCGCGTTCGCGGTGGTCGGGCATTCCGAGCGCCGCCAGTACCACAACGAGGACGATGCCACGGTGCTCGCCAAGGCGAAGCAGGCGCTGAAGCACGGGGTCACCCCGATTGTCTGCATCGGTGAGGGCCTGAACGTCCGGGAGGCCGGCACCCATGTCGAGTACAACCTCGAGCAGTTGCGGGGTTCGCTGAAGGGGCTGAAGTCCGAGGAGATCGCGAAGGTCGTCATCGCCTACGAGCCCGTCTGGGCGATCGGCACCGGGAAGGTCGCCACCCCGGCCGATGCGCAGGAGGTCTGCGGGGCCATCCGCGGTGAGCTGGCGCAGCTGGCCGGCCCGGAGGTCGCCGAGACCGTGCGGGTGCTCTACGGCGGTTCGGTGAACGCCAAGAATGTCGGCGAGCTGACCAAGCAGACCGATATCGACGGCGCCCTCGTCGGCGGCGCCTCGCTCAAGGGCGACGAGTTCGCCACCCTGTCCGCGATCGCCGCGGGCGGGCCCCTGCCCTGAGCAGGTGAACGAAACGAGGCCCGCCGGGTTCCGGCCCGGCGGGCCTCGTCGTGTCCTGGTGCCCGGAAGCCGAAGGCCGCAGCGCCCAGCAAGCTGATGATCGCGAGCGTGAAGGCGGTGTGGTGCAGGCTGAGGAGACCCGATCGGTTCGGGTGGCTCGAGCATCGCCCGCGGGTGGCGATTTCGCCACCCGGTCTGCGCTTGCCGTCGCTGGGCGTTCCTGAGCTACGGACCGCGACGGGCCCATCGACGGGCGGTGTGGGCCGGCTACCGGAGTTTCGGCCGGCTATCCGGAATACTGCGGTGCTGGACGTGAGCAGCCTGCAACTCCGACGAGAGGAAGCGCACGTGCGATATATCGTCGAAACCCTGGGCGCCGTCACCGCCGGCGCGGCGATCGCGCTCACCGTGACGGCCGGGGCCCACGCGGCCCCCGGCGAATTCGTCTACCGCTCGCAGATCGGTGGCCCGTCCGTGCTGAACGATCTGGACTCCGACCGGTGCTACAACACCCCCGGCGCCGCCGGGGTCCTCACCAACGACACCGATATGCACGTGGCGGCATTCCCCGGCCCGAACTGTGAGGGCGTGCCCATGGACGCGGAGACCGGGGCGTTCGAGAGCGTGGTATTCAGCCGCTAGACCTGGGCGCGCAGCGTCAGACCGTGGCCGTTCGGGTTGCGGAGGGTGAGGACATCGGCGTCGACGGTGGCCTGTGCGGTGCCGTCCAGGGTGGCGAGGACCGCCTGCTCCACCTCCATGACCTCGGGTGCGCACATCATCCGGGTGGTGGCGGCGGTGAAGGCGATATCGGCGCCGGCGGGAGTGTCGGTGACGACGGCGCGACCCGTGATGCGGTTACAGCCGGCGAATCCGGTGAGACCGTCGTCCTCAGCGATGGAGAGCGTGGGCCGGACCTCGTCTATCGTGCGGGACTGGATCCGCGCATCCGGTGTCAGCAGTGTGGTGACGACCCATTCGGTGCCGCGAATCGGCCGGTCCGGCTGGACGACCTTCTTGTCGGTGAGCACCACAGTCGACTTCTTGCCGAACAAGGTGAGCCGGTCGCGGTCGAGCTCCCAGGTCGGGTCCCCGCGCAGGAGATCGCCCACCCAGGCATCGGCGTCCGCGCGTTCACCGGGACAGGCGGCGAGAGTGCTCGCCAGTTCGGCGACGTGCAGCACGTGGTCGCGCAGGTCCACCGCACCGCTGTGGGTGTTGCATCCGGCGTCCGCGGTGATCCGGCCGTCCGCGAAATCGAGCGTGAGCGGCCCGCCGCCGGGAATCGGGGTGCCGGTCACCTCGGTCGAGAGATAGGTCGTGCCCATCGGGCTCGCCTCGGATTCCGGGGTGGTGGAATCGCCGTTCCCGCACGCTGACGACACCAGCAGGATCAGCGATAAGGCCGCACCGAATCGGAGTGCTCGTCCCGGCATGACGGCGATGCTACCCGGAGCACGAGGGCGACCCGGGTGGCGACATCCGGTCCGGGCCGCCTCGGATCTCGCTGATTTCAACCCTGCCGGCGTGCACCGTCCCGCCCTATCCTCACCCGTCGAGTCGCTGCCGTACCGAAGGGGACACCATGTCGTTGCTGGACACCGCGGCGGCGCCCGGCCGCACGGCGGACTCGGCCGAGCACGCCGACAGCCGGCTCGCCGCCGCCGATACCAGAAAAGCTGTGGTGGCGAGCCTCATCGGGACCACCGTCGAGTGGTACGACTTCTTCCTCTACTCCACCGCGGCGGGCATCGTTTTCGACAAACTGTTCTTCCCGGACAACAGTGCGTTCGTCGGGACCATGCTGTCGTTCGCGACCTTCGCCGTCGGTTTTCTGATGCGGCCGGTCGGCGGACTCGTATTCGGCCATATCGGCGATCGGATCGGCCGGAAGCGAACGCTCGCCTTGACGATGGCGATCATGGGCGGCTCCACCGCCCTGATGGGTGTACTGCCCACCGCTGCCGCGATCGGTGTCGCCGCGCCTATCCTGCTGCTGCTGTTGCGCATGCTGCAGGGTTTCGCGCTCGGCGGGGAATGGGCCGGCGCGGTGCTGCTGGCCGTCGAGCACAGCCCACGGCGGAAAGTGGGGTTGTTCGGTAGTTATCCGCAGGTCGGGCTCGCCCTGGGCCTCGCGCTGGGTACCGGTGTGTTCGCGCTGCTGCGGACGGTGTTGAGCGAAGATGATTTTCTGAACTACGGGTGGCGGATCGCCTTCGGCGCCAGCGTGGTGCTCGTGCTGATCGGGCTGGTGGTGCGGCTGAAGATCGACGAGACGCCCGCGTTCCGCGAGGTGGACCGGCTCAACCGGATATCGAAAGTGCCTGTCGTCGAGTTGTTCCGCAACGCTCGTGCCCGGCGCAATACTGTTCTCGGGTTGCTGTCGCGCTGGGGCGAGGGCGCGGCGTTCAATACCTGGGGTGTGTTCGCGATCAGTTTCGCGACCGGACAGCTGGGCTTCGAACAGGTTCCGGTGCTGCTGGCCGTCACCCTGGCGGCCGTGGTGATGGCCGTGCTGATCCCGGTGTCCGGCCTGCTCACCGATCGTTTCGGGCCGCGCCGGGTCTATATCGCCGGGATAGCGGCCTACGGGGTGCTGGTGTACCCGGTCTTCCTGCTCTTCGAGACCGGGAACATCGTGGTGTTCACTCTCGCGATCGTCGCGGTGTTCGGGGTGGCGCATGCGTTGTTCTACGGGGCGCAGGGCACGTTGTACGCCGGCCTGTATCCGCCCGAGGTGCGATATACGGGACTGTCGTTCGTCTACCAGTTCTCCGGGATCTACGCCTCGGGCCTGACCCCGATGATCGTCACAGCATTGATCGCGGCCGGCGGTTCGGCACCCTGGCTCGCCTGCGGGTACCTGGTGGCCACTGCGGTGGTGAGCGTGATCGCCACGGTGTTCATCAGTGAAAAAGACCGGCTCACAGTGTAAGCGGGCAGTGCCGGGGGCCCCGTCCGGCGGACCGGCGGATCGCCGCCCGGTGACATCCAGCGCCCCGGACCCGGTGCGCCCGCAGTGGACTCCCCGGCCCCGCTCCGCGGCCCTTCGCCGCGAGTCCGGTCAGAGCGCGACGCTATGCTGTGCCGAGTGACCACAGCCGCGCCGAAACCAGTTTCCACATGGGCGCCGCTACGTTCCCCGGTCTATCGCGCGCTGTGGATCGCCCAGCTGGTATCCAATCTCGGCACCTGGATGCAGATGGTCGGGGCGCAGTGGGTTCTCGTCGACGAACCGAATGCGGCCGCGCTGGTCTCGTTCGTGCAGACCGCGACGACGCTGCCGGTGATGATCCTGTCCATCCCGTCCGGCGTGCTGGCCGATCTGCTGGACCGCCGGCGGTTGCTGCTGGGCGCGCAATGCACCATGGCAATGTTGGCGTCGGTCCTCGCGATCGCTACCGCCACCGGGCACACCACCCCCTCGGTGCTGCTCACGCTGTTGTTCCTGCTCGGGTGCGGTCAAGCTGTGGTCGCTCCCTCCTGGCAGGCGATCCAGCCGGAACTGGTCCCGCGTGACCAGATTCCGTCCGCCGCGGCGCTGGGCAGTATGAACATGAACATCGGACGTGCGGTGGGACCGGCGATCGCGGGCGTGCTGGTCGCGCTGTCGGGACCGGCCCTGGTGTTCACTCTCAACGCCTTCTCCTTCTGCGCCATCGTCGCCGCGCTCCTGCTCTGGCGAAGGCCGAAAGTAGATCGCGAGTTCCCGAGCGAACGGCCCCTGGCGGCACTGCAGGCGGGAACCCGGTTCATCAAGTCGGCACCGGCCATCCGGCGGGTGCTGCTGCGCACGATCCTGTTCGTCGCGCCCGGCAGCGCGCTGTGGGCGCTGCTCCCGGTGATCGCGCGTGATCGGCTGGGCCTCGGATCCTCGGGCTACGGCATCATGCTCGGGGCGCTCGGAGTGGGCGCGGTGCTCGGCGCGGTCAGCCTGGCGCGGGTGCGGGCCCTGCTCACCCCGACCCAGCAGGTGGCCGCCGCCGCGCTGATGTTCGGGATCGCGACCTGTGGGACAGCCCTGCTGCGGACCGAGGCGCTGGTGCTGATCCTGCTGGTCTTCGCGGGTGCGGCGTGGCTGCTGACCCTCTCGACCATGAATGCCACGATGCAGCTGCTGCTCCCCGGATGGGTGCGGGCGCGCGGACTGTCGGTGTACATGCTGGTCTTCATGGCCGGCCAGGCGATCGGCTCGGTGGTGTGGGGTCTGATCGCCGGTGCCTTCGGTGCGGTGACGGCCCTGCTGGTCGCCGGCGCACTGCTCGGGGTATGCGCGCTGAGCGCGGTCTGGCTGCCCATGCGCCAGTTCGCCGCCGGTTTCGACCTCACACCGCACGCCTATTGGCCCGAACCGCAGCTGGTGGTCGAACCCGAGCCGGACGACGGCCCGGTGCTGGTCCTGAAGGATTACGACGTGCCACCGTCGAAGGTGCCGGAGTTCCTGGCGGCGATGGGGTTCGTGGGCCGGTCCCGGCAGCGCACGGGCGCGATGGAGTGGCGGCTGTACCGGGACGTGGGCGCCGAGGACCGCTACGTCGAGGCGTTCGTGGTGCGCTCGTGGTCGGAACATATGCAGCAGCACAAGGTGCGGCTCACCGCCCAGGACCTGATGCGTGAACGCGCGGTCGCCGAGTTCGCGCACGACGAGACGCTCACCCACCTGGTGTCAGTGGATCCCCGGGCATAGGCGTACCTCCGCCTCCGCTGCGGCCGTGCGCGTTGTGCGTAGCTCCGCCTCCGCTGCGGCCGTGTGCAGACCTGATGGGCTCCGCCCAGCAGCACCCTTTAGACTGTCCGGCATGCGGATGTTCCTGGATATCCTCCTGATCGTCACCAGCCTGCTGCTGGTGCTGATGGTGCTGTTGCACCGCGCCAAGGGCGGAGGTCTGTCCAGCCTGTTCGGCGGTGGGACGCAGTCGGCGCTGTCCGGCTCGACCGTTGCCGAGAAGAACTTGAACCGCATCACCGTCTTCACCGGGCTGGTCTGGTTCATCGCGATCCTGGGTATCGGGCTCGAGATCAAGTTCGCCTGACGGTCAGTCGTGCCGCGGCACGCGCCCGTCGATATCCGTGAACCCGTAGTCCGCGGCCAGATCGGCCACCTTCCAGGCTTTCCCGGTGCGCTTCTGCCGATTCGAATCGGCGGCCAGCGCGACCACCGCGCGGCCGGCGAAGCGCGGAGTCTCGGCCTCGTCCAGATCGAAGCTGCCCTCACCGGGCAGGGTGACCACACGCTTGCCCTCGGCGTCGGCGGGTACCAGCTGCAGGAGTTCGGTGGCCACGATGCCCGGCCAGATCGACACGGCGGTGACCTCGGTATCGGCCAGATCGTGCGCGAGGTCCGCGGTGAGCCGGTCGAGCGCGGTTTTCGCGACACCGTAGACGGCGTTGTGCATATAGCGCTGTGAACCGGGCGAGGACACATTGACGATCAGCCCACCCGTTTCGAGGAGCAGCGGCGCCGCGTACACACTGGCCACGTAATGCGACCGCACCCCGATCTGGAATGTTTCGTCCCAGGCCTTCGGCGGTACCTCCCAGAACTTGCGTCCCAGCCAGCGCGCGGCGGCGGGGGAGTTGTAGACGTTGTTGACCAGCACATCGAGCCGGCCCTGTTCGGTGGCTATCTGCTCGAAGAGCGCCGCCGTCGCGTCGTCGTCGCCGTGATCGCAGACAACGGGGATACCGGTGCCGCCGAGCTCGTCGATCTGTGCGGCGGTTTCGGCCACGGTGCCGGGGAGCTTGCCGCGTTGCTGCGATCGTCCGGTCACGTAGACGGTCGCGCCGGCCGCGCCCAATTCCAGTGCGATGCCCTTGCCGATCCCGCGGCTCGCGCCGGTGACCACTGCGATTCGGTCCTTCAGGGGGTGTGGTATTCCGCTCACAGTCCCGGGACGTTACCGTGAAACTGTAACGCGTTCTAGTACTCGGGAGGTTCCGTGGCGCCGACACATCGGTTCGTCGACACCGGGGGCGTGCGCATGCACATCGCCGAACAGGGCGGGGGTCATCCGGTGATCTTCTGTCACGGGTTCCCGCACACCGGATACGTCTGGCATCGTCAGGTCACCGCGCTGTCGGCGGCGGGCTACCGGGCGATCGCCCCCGATCTCCGCGGCGCCGGCCGCACCGACGCACCGGAATCGATCGACGAGTACACGAACGAGGCCGTGATCGGCGATCTGCTGGCGCTGCTCGACGATATCGACGCCGATCAGGCAGTATTCGTGGGCGTCGATTTCGGTGCGGCGCTGCTCTGGGAGCTGGCGTTGCGCGCACCGGAACGGGTACGCGGCCTGGTCGTGCTGAACAACCCCTTCGCCCCCCGCGCCCCGAAGCCACCCGGGTACTACTGGGCGAAAATGGCCGAACGGCATTTCCTGCACCTGCAGTACTTCCAGGAACCGGGCGTCGCCGACGTGCACCTCGCCGAGCAGCCTCGCGAATTCCTCTCCCGCGTGTATTACGCGCTGAGCGGGGATTTCCACTATCTCGACGTCTGGCAGCACCCGCCCGGAATCCGCTATATCGATGCCCTGCCGCAGGCGCCCCAACTACCGTGGCCCTGGCTCTCGACTGCCGAATTCGACACCCTCGCCGCGGATTTCGAACGCGCCGGGTTCACCGGCGGGCTGAACTGGTATCGCGCCATCGACCGCAACTGGGAACTCACGGCGGACTACGCGGGCGCCGCGCCGACGGTGCCGGTGTATTTCGTCTACGGCGAAAACGACCCGGATATGGAGGGATTCAGCGGTCGCGACCCGCTCGACACCATGCGTGCCGCGCTGCCCGATCTGCGCGCCGTCCGGCGCGTACCCGGGGCGGGCCATCTGGTGCAGCTGGAGGCTACCGATGCGGTGAACGCGTTCCTGCTGGAAAGTCTCGCCGAACTCACCCGATGAGCGACGCGGCCCAGGGTGGCCTGCTGTTCGCGTCCTCATCGGCGCATCCGGAGACTGCGGATGTGCTCGACCCCGGCGCGGGCCGGACGACCGTTCACCCGCGCGTTCCGGAGCATCCGTAGCCTGGCCGGCATGACAGTTCACGGTGTTCTGTTCGACTTCTCCGGCACCCTGTTCCGCTTCGAACCGGTGCTCGATGCGTTGACCGGTCACGACGGAGAGCCCCTGGCCGGCGACGCCCAGGCCGAGGTGATGCGCCGGATGACGGCGCCCGTAGGGCAGCCGGGTGGGTTGCCGGAACAGCTGCGCGACGCGTGGGGCCGGCGGGATCTGGACCCGCCGCTGCATCGCGAACTGTATCGGGCGGTGCTCCGCGGTTCCGGAGTCGGCAATCCCGGATATCTGTACGAGCAGTTGCTGTCGGCCGAAGCGTGGCGCCCGTTCCCGGATACCGCGGCGGCCCTGCGTACGGTGGCGGCGGCCGGGATACCGACCGCGGTCATCAGCAATATCGCCTGGGATATCCGGCCGGTGTTCGAACTGGCCGGGGTCGCCGAGCATGTGAAGGAATTCGTGCTGTCGTATGCGGAGGGTGCGGTCAAACCGGACCCTCGGCTGTTCGAGACCGCCTGTCACCGTATCGGTATCGCGCCTGCCGAGGTGCTGATGATCGGGGACAGTCGTGCGGCCGACGGCGCCGCCGCCGAAATCGGTTGTGCGGTGGCCCTCGTGGAACCCCTGCCGGTCGAGCAGCGGCCGCACGCACTACTCGATGCGCTGGCCGAGCACGGGATCGGCTGACAGTACCCGTCGATCTTCCCCGGCCGCGGCAGTGGCACACTCGTCCCTGAACGGGAGGATTCTCATGACACAGGTCGTTGTCGCCGGTGGCGGCACCGTCGGTCTCGCCACCGCTGTTCTCCTGGCCCATCACGGGGTGCCGGCGCAGGTATTCGAAAGCCGGGAGGCGCCTTCGGTCCATCCGCGCGCGCTCGGGCTCAGCCCCCGGACCCTCGAAATCTTCCGCGAGGTCGGGCTCGGAAAAGCGCTGGACCAGGCAGCTGTGCAATCGGCCCTGCCCTGGAAAGCGGACGCGCGCACCGTCGCCGAGATCGACCGCGACCATATTCCGCCCCGTCCCGCCATGTTCGACGCGACCGTGGCGGAGCAACCGCGCGGCCACTACCCGCAGGACCGGATCGATGCCGTACTCCTGCCGGCGGCCCGCGAGCGCGGCGCGACGGTGGAATTCGGCGTCGCGGTCACCGATATCACGCAGGACGACGCCGCAGTCGACGTGACGCTGTCGGACGGGCGCGTCGTGCGCGCGGACTACCTGATCGGCGCGGACGGGCTGCGCAGCACCGTGCGGGAACGGCTGGGGATCGCCACCACCGGTCCGGGCCGGATCGGCGAGCCCACGATGAACATCCTGTTCGAGGCCGACCTCGTCGGATACTTCGGCTCCATGCCGACGATGACCGAGATCGGTCACCCGGACGTCCAGGGCATGTTGCTGGCGGTCGGCGAGCATCGCTGGGTGATCCATGTGCCCACGGCGCATATCGGGGATATCGGCGCGACGATACGTACCGCGCTCGGCGCCGAGGTGCCGGTGGAGATCATCGGAGCGGTCGAATGGCGGGCGACCGTTCTGATGGCCGAGGAGTTCCGCTGCGGCCGGGTGTTCCTCGCCGGCGACGCGGCCCGGTCCGTCTCGCCGCTGGGCGCGTTCGGCCTCAACACCGGACTCGCGGACGCCCACAACCTGGCGTGGAAGATCGCGATGGTGCTGTCCGGGCAAGCGGGCCCCGCGCTGCTGGACAGCTACCACGACGAGCGGCACGCGGTGGCGGAGTTCGTCACCCGCCAGGCGCTGCTGCGGTGGGAGAACCCGCGCCTGCACTGGGATCCGCGCGCGGTCGCCGAGCGTGCCGCGGTGAGCGCGTGGAACGCGCCCATGGTGACCATGGGCTATCGCTACGACTCGGGCGCGATCATCGGGCCGGTCCCGCCCGTACCGTCCACGGAGGATGTCGTGGCGAGTCTCGACGGTGCTCCGGGCTCCCGCCTACCGCACCGCTGGCTGGACGAACCCGAACTGTCCACGCTCGACGTGAACGAGTCGGGATTCGCCGTACTGACCGGACCCGCGGGCCGCCACTGGCGCACCGCCGCCGGTGATCTGGGTGTACGGGCCGTCGAATTGCCCGCGGACTGGCCCGCTTCCGTCGGGATCTCCGCCGAGGGCGCGCTCCTCGTCCGCCCGGACGGCTTCATCGCCTGGCGCACGACCGGCCCCGCCGGCGATCTTGCGGAGGTCTACGCGACGGTCACCGGCCGGTGAGGGACGCGGTGGCGGCGAGGGTGGTGTAGGGCATGGTGAAACCGCCGCCGATTCTGTCGATGGCGGCGCCGACGCTGTCGAGCACGATCGCGAGGTGGTCCGGTGCGAGGCGGGTGAGGGCGCCGGTGGTGGGCAGGTGGTCCAGCCACTGGTCCCGGCTGTAGGACTGCTCCCAGTCGAAGCGCCATTGTTCCGGTTCGCCGAACGCGTCCGTCCGGCGCATGCTGTCGGCGGCTGCGGCGAACATCTCCTGGTAGGTCTCCAGTGCGGATTTCGCGTGGGCGGTCGCCCGGGCGAAGGGGGAATCGGGTGCGACCTTCTCGTAGGCTGCCACGAGTGCGTCGGTGACCTCGGCGGGAGCGTCGAAAGCATGCCCGAACACGGCAATCCGGCCGTTCGGGCGCAGAATCTGTGCCGCCTTGGCGGGGCCGGCGACCGGGTCCACCCAGTGCCAGGCCTGACCCGCGACCACCGCGTCGTAGGTGCGGCCGGCGGGATCCCAGGATTCGAAGGTGCCGACCTCGACCTCGACCCCGGTGCTCCGGGCGAATTCGGCCATCCGCTCGTCCGGATCGACCCCGAGAACCGTGCACCCGGCCTGCTGGAACTGCCGGGCTTCGATTCCGGTGCCGCAGCCGATATCGAGAATGTGCCGGCCGGGACTCGTGGCCATGATCCGTGCCACGAGGGCATCGGGGTAGCGGGGGCGTGCTCGGTCGTAGCGTTGCGGGTCGACGCCGAACGATTCGGCGACCTCACGGTGCCGGTGTGACTCCTGGCCGGAAGCAGGTGTGGGCTGCGGCGATATAGTGGGCATGCGCCCATGCTAGTGGGCGCTTGCCCACTAGGCAATCGGTGGGCTCGGCGACAAGTGGAGGGACGAACTCGGTGCCGACCGGTGTGCATATCCGTGACGCGCGTCAGCAGCTGTTCGACGCGGCCGAACGTATCCTGTTGCGGGACGGGGCGAACGCGCTCACCAGCCGAGCGGTCACCACGGAAGCGGGGGTCGCCAAGGGAGTCCTGCACCGGTACTTCGCCGACTTCGACGCCTTCCTCGTCGAACTCGTCCACGATCGTGTGGCACGGCTCGGCGAGCAGGCGGCCACGCTGCGCGCTGCCGCCGGTACCGGCACAGTGACCGGCAATCTCACCCGTGCGCTACTCGAACTGTTCGACCCGGTGGCAGTGGCGATCGTCGGCCTCGTCATCTTCCGGAACGAACTCCGGACCCGATTGCGGACGGCGACGCCCGGCCCCGGTATTCCGATCCTCACCGAGGCCGGCGCGATGATCGCCGCGTATCTCACCGAGGAATGCGCCCTCGGCCGTATCGCGGCCGACGCAGATATCGACTCGCTCGCACTCTCGCTGATCGGCGCCGGCCATCTGCTGTTCGCGGGGGCTGCCGAGCCGCCGGACGCCGCCGCGGTCGGCAAGATGGTGGACACGATCACGGCCGACGTCGTACAGCGGCGCCTGCTGTAGCGGTAACCACCTTGCCGCTCGTGGCTGGAGCGAGGCCGCAATCGGTGCGGTGCTCGGCGGTAACTTCCTGCGGGTCGCCCGGGTGACCTGGCGATGAGTTCCGGCTGGTCGTCGCGTCTGTACTACCACCACAGGCGGAAGGGACTCATCGGATGACTACGGGCGAGGTGCTGCTCGACGGGATCGTGTTCGGCGAATCGCCGCGCTGGCGGGAGGGGCGGTTGTGGTTCTCGGACTGGGGCGCGCATCAGGTGATCGCGCTCGACGGTGCCGGTCGTGCCGAGGTGATGGCGACGGTCGAGTCGTTTCCGATGTGCATCGATTTCCTGCCCGACGGCCGGCTGCTGATCGTGGATTCGGCGCACGGGCGGTTGTTGCGCCGTGAACCCGGTGGGTCGCTGGTGACGCATGCCGATCTCACGTCGCTGACCGACGGACCGTGGAATGACATCGTGGTCGACGCGCACGGGAATGCGTATGTGAACAGCATCGGGTTCGATTTTCCCGGCGGCGCGTTCGCGCCGGGGTTCGTCGTGGTGGTGACGCCGGCGGGCGAGGTGCGCCGGGTCGCCGGGGATCTCGCGTTTCCGAACGGTATGGCCGTCACCCCGGACGGCACCACGTTGATCGTGGCCGAATCCTATGCCGAGCAGCTCACCGCCTACGAGATCGCCGGCTCGGGCGAACTGGGCGGGCACCGCGTCTGGGCGCCGACCCCCGGCGACCATCCGGACGGCATCTGCCTCGATACCGAGGGTGCGGTGTGGTACGCCGACGTCGGCAATCGGCGGTGTGTCCGAGTGGCGGAGGGCGGCGCGGTGCTCGGCACGGTCGAACTCGACCGGGGAGCGTTCGCCTGCGCACTCAGCCGCGGTCGCGACCCCGGCTCTTCGTCGTCGGCCAGGAATTCGGCGAAGCGGAAACACTCGAACCGACAGGCCGGGTCGTGGCGTTCGCGGCACCCGCGCCGGGTGCGGGTGACCCGTGATGTTCCGGGGAGACGGGGTGGGACTCCTGCTCCGGAGTCCCATCCCGTAGCCCGAGACTGCCATAGCGTGTCGGCGCTGATCGCGAATCATGACCCCGGTCGGGTCACCAGGACATGGGGACCCAGTGGTCGAAGAGCCAGAAGCCGTGGCCGCCCGGGTGCTGCTGCGGGGCCGGGTTGTTGTGCTGCGGGCCTTGGTTGTGCTGGGGGCCTTGGTTGTGCTGGGGGCCGGGGACCGGACCCGGGCCCGGCTGGGCGCTGGCCGCGCCCGCGCCGAGGCCGACCATTCCCAGTCCGGCGCCGCCGACCACGGCGGCCTTCGCGAGCTTCGACTTCATCATCTGCATTGCGAGATATTCCTCCTCTGCGTGCGGCCTGACGTTCAGGCCGTCGGACAGGGTCGGCCCCTGCCCGATATCGCCATCGTGTTCGGCCCGGCTCGAGGCGACCTTCCAACAACCTGCGAATCAGCTGGCAACCATTGTTTTCCCAGTTCAGGGGAGAAAATGGCGGCGGTAGACCGGTTTCAGTCGCCGCAGGTCGCCCGATTACCAGGGTTCTCCCAGCGAGGGCCCAGGGGAGGGGGAGGATGGCGGCCGATCGTGGTCGTCATGACCGAGAACTCGAGCAATACCGCCGCGCGCCCGGCGCGCGCACCCGGCCTGGACGCGGCCGGACTCGGCACCGGCGCGAGCCCCGGGAGGGTGCGATGACCACGCTGACCACGCTCCGTCCGGCGCCGACGATGCCGGCGCCGCCGCAGGGGCGGCGAATTCCGTGGGAGAAGATCGGGCTCGCGGTGCTGCTGGTGGGGACCGCGGCGGCATACTTCTGGAATCTGACCGCTAACGGGTTCGCCAACTCGTTCTACGCGGCTGCGGTGCAATCGGGCGCCAAATCCTGGGAGGCGTTCTTCTTCGGCTCCTCGGATTGGTCCAATGCGATCACCGTGGACAAGACACCGGCCTCGTTGTGGCCGATGGAACTGTCGGCCCGGGTGTTCGGATTCGGCAGCTGGAGCATGCTGGCGCCGCAGGTGCTGATGGCCGTCGCCTCGGTGGCCCTGCTGTCGGCGACCGTGCGGCGATCCTTCGGAACGACGGCCGGATTGCTCTCGGGGCTGGTGCTGGCGGTGACTCCGGTCGCCGCACTTATGTTCCGGTTCAACAATCCCGACGCGTTGCTGGTGCTGTTGATGATCGCCGCGGTGTGGGCGATGACCCGGGCCGTCGAGGACGGCCGCTGGCGCTGGCTGGTGCTGTGCGGGACATTCATCGGCTTCGGGTTCCTGGCCAAACAGTTGCAGGTGATCCTGGTATTGCCCGCGCTGGCAGTGGTCTACCTGTTCGCCGGCCCGCCGAAACTCGGTAAGCGTATTGCGCAATTGCTCGCCGCGGGTGTCGCGATGGTGGTCGCGGCGGGCTGGTGGATCCTGATCGCCCAGTTGTGGCCCGCGGATTCGCGACCGTATTTCGGTGGGTCGGAGAATAATTCGATCATCGAACTGACCCTCGGATACAACGGGCTCGACCGGCTCAGCTCCTCTGGTGGCCCGGGTGGCGGATTCGGCAGCGATGCCGGGATCACCCGGTTGTTCGGTGCGTCGATCGGCGGCCAGATCGCCTGGTTGATCCCGGCGGCGCTGATTCTGCTGGTCGCCGCAACGGTGTTGCGTGGCAAGGCTGCCCGCACCGATCGGCAACGGGCGACGTTGGTGCTGTTCGGCGGCTGGGGGCTGGTCACCGGATCGGTGTTCAGCCTGATGACCGGCACGTTCCACCAGTACTACACGGTGGCACTGGCTCCGGCGGTCGCGGTGGTCGCCGGAGCGGGCGGGGTCGCCGTATGGCGGGAACGGGACCGGTTGTGGGTTCGTCTCGTCCTCGCGCTGACGGTAGCGCTGACCGCGGTGACGGCGTGGGTATTCCTGGGCCGGACCGAGGATTTCGTGCCGTGGCTGCGCTGGGTGGTACTCGCCGTCGGGACCGCGGCCACGGTGGTCGTCGCGTTCCCGCTGACCCGCAAGCTCGCGGTGGTTTCGGTACTGGCGGTGCTGTTCGTCGGTCTGGCCGGACCGGTCGCCTACACCGTCGACACCCTGGCCACCCCGCATTCCGGCTCGATCGTGCTGGCCGGTCCGAGCACCGGCGCGGGCGGGCCTGGAGGTATGGGTGGACCGCCGCCCGGCACCGACGGTGGATCCCCCGGCGGAGCAGCCCTCGGCGATGGTTCCGCGGCAGGGGGCGGCGGTGCAGCCACGGGTGACGGCGGGCCCGGCGGTGCTGCCGGCGATGGACAGGGATCACCGGGTTCTGTTCCGGGAGCTCGAGCCGGCGGAAAGCCGGACGGTCGCGGGGCGGCGGGTGCACCGGGGCAGGGCGGTGGCCCCGGGTCCGGTGGAAGCAGCGAGGCCGTCACGGGGCTGCTGGAAGAGAACGGGAGTTCGTTCCGGTGGGCCGCAGCCACGATCAGTTCGATGAATGCCGCGGACTATCAGCTGGCCTCGGATACGCCGGTGATGTCGATCGGCGGATTCGGTGGCGGCGATCCGTCCCCGACGCTGGAACAGTTCCAGCAGTATGTGGCCGACGGTGCGATCCACTACTTCATCGCCGGGGGCCACGACGGCGGCCCGGGATCGGCGTCGGAATCGGAGGCGTCGAAGATCAGCCAATGGGTGGCGGACACCTTCACCGCCACTCAGGTCGACGGTGTCACCGTGTACGACCTCACGACGGTCACCTGACACCGACCACTCGAACGCGATGCCCGGCCGCCGCCCGCGGCCGGGCATCGGGCTGTGCCGGAGCGCCGAGTGCCGAGCCGGATGAATTCCGCCGTACAGCCCACGGATGCCACCGGCATCGCGTCGTTCACCACGATCTTCCCGGGCTGGTACACCGGCCGCACACCCATATCCACGTGAAGGTGCATATCGACAAGAAGACGGTGCTGACCACCCAGCTCTATTTCGACGACGAAACCAAGACGGCGGTGTACGCCACCGCGCCGTACACCGATCACCCCGGCTGGGAAGAGAACACCCAGAACACGGACGATTTCATCTTCGACGAGTCCGGAATGTTCGCGCTCGCGCGGCAGGGCGAGGGCTATCTCGCGGCGATCAACCTCGGGATCGATATCTGAACGGCAGCGGTCGATCCGGCACCGGGTGCGCGGGAGTCATCCCGGCCGGTGCTCCCCGGTGCCGGTGACCAACCGGTGCGCGGCCGCTTCGATATCGGCCTCGCTCAGCAGAACCGACGCGGCGGCCGGCCCGAGCGGGACGAAGCTGTCCGCACTGGTCACCCGGGCCTGGGGGCCGGTGAATCCGGCGTCCACCAGTGCCGTGCACACCGATTCGCTGACTCCGCCGCTGCGCCGGGTTTCGTCGGCGATCAGCACTCGGCCGGTGGCTTCGGCGTGCCGGAGCAGATCGTCGAGCGGCAGCGGGGACAGCCAGCGGAGGTCGAGCACACGGGCGGTGATCCCGCACTGCGTCAGCCGGTGGGCGACCCGCAGGCTCATGGGTACGGAATTGGCGAAGGCGACGATCGTCAGATCGGTTCCCGTGCCGTACACGCGGGCCCGCCCGATGGGCACGTGGGTATCGGTGAGCGCGGTGGCCCACTGCTCGTCCCCGGGGTCGTACAGGTCGCGGGTGTGATACAGCGCGATGGGTTCGAGGAACACACAGACCCGCCCATCCACTCGGGCCGCCGAAACGCAGGTGCGGAGCACGGCCGCTGCATCGTCGGGGCGGGACGGGGAGGCCACTACGATTCCGGGGATATCGCGCAGCGCGGCAACGGAATTGTCGTTGTGGAAATGCCCGCCGAAACCCCGCTGGTACCCGTAGCCGGCGATCCGCACCACCATCGGATTGCGGTAGCGGCCGGCCGAGAAGAACGACAGGGTGGCCGCCTCGCCGCGTAGTTGGTCCAGGGCATTGTGCACGTAGGCCAGGTACTGGATCTCCGGAATCGGGACGAAACCCGCGAGCCCGGCGCCGAGGGCGGTCCCGAGAATGCTCTGCTCGTCGAGCAGGGTGTCGAATACCCGGCGCGGCCCGAATCGTTTCTGCAGCCCCTTGGTGACCCCGTAGACGCCGCCTTTGCGTCCGACATCCTCGCCGAAAACGAGCACATCGGGGTCGCGGGCGAGCATTTCGGCGAGGGTCCGGTTGAGTGCCTGCGCCAGCGTCACCGCGTCCGCCGGCGTCGTCGCGGTGTGTCCAGGGCCGGTTTTCGGGGACCTGTCCTGCTCCGGATCCGGGGATTCGTGGTGAGTGGTTTCCGTATGCGTGTCCAGCCCGGTTACCAGGGATGGTTCGTGCCCGGACCTCAGGGGCTTATCGACCCCCGGTGTGCGGCCGATGGCCGGGGCGGAGTGGTCCACGGTTGCGAGGAAGGCGTCACGGCCGCCGTTCGGAGGGTGCGGCGTGGACCTGCGTGCAGGCGGCCGCGCCGCCGGGCTCGGGCGTACGACATCGGCGCGTACCGATTCCGGGCGGTCCGGCGCAAGGGGCGCGATCACCTCCGCCGATGACCCGAGTTTCGGCTCCCGGCATACGTCTTCGGCCGTGGCGGCCACATGCCCGGCCAGCCGGTCGTACCGGTCGAGTATCTCCCGTGGTGTGCAGATGCCGGTGGTGACCAGCCGGCGAGCGGTGGCGGTGACCGGGTCGCGGGCCTGATCGGCGGCAATCGCGGGACTGTCGCGATAGGCGGATTCCACATCGGAACCGGCGTGGCCGAACAACCGCACCGTGCGCAAGCGCAGGAACGCGGGCCGCCGGTGCAGGCGCACCCACGCCACGGCGGCGGATGCGGTGGTGACGGCATCCAGGAGATCGCAGCCGTCCGCGCTGGAATAGCGCAGGCCCGGCCGGTGACCGTACGCTTGCTCGATCCAATCCGGCGGCGTGGGGACACTGATCCCGATCCCGTTGTCCTCGCAGATGAACAGCACCGGAACCGCTACCCCGAGGTGCGCCGTATGCACGGCGGCGTTGATCGCACCGGCGGCGGTGGAATGATTGGCCGAGGCGTCGCCGAAACCGCACAGCACCACCGCATCCGATGGCCAGGGGCACCCGACACCGAGCCGGGCGGCACGGTCGATCGCGAACGCGAGTCCCACCGCGCGCGGTAGCTGGGAGGCGATGGTCGACGTCTGCGGGATGATGTGGGCGCTCGCGCTGCCGAACACCTTGTGCCGCCCGCCGGAAATCGGGTCCGTGGCCGAGGCAACCACCCCGAGCAGCAGATCCCGCACGGGATCCGTACCCCCGGCCCGGCGCACGCGCTCGGCGAACAGAGCACCGGAACGGTAGTGCGGCAGCAGCGGATCGGTCACTCGGCTCGCCACGGCAAGCGCCACATTCCCCTCGTGCCCCGACGAGCCGATGCTGTAGTACCCCTGTCCGCTCGCGCCCAGCCGCCGGGCGGCCAGATCGGCCTGTCGGCTCAGCACCTGCGCGGTGAACAGGTCGAGGAAGTCCGTGCCGGTCAGCCCCGGCGCGAGTTCTCGTTCGGGTACGGTCACCGCAGCAGGCAGCAGCGCCGCGATCTCGGCACGGAACCGCTGTTCGGCCTCGTCGATATTCACCGGACCCTCACCGCTACCAGCTTAAACGCGACTGCTGAGGGTCCCGGTGCCCCGGCGCGGCAAGTCGCCGCGGAACCCGAGCGCGCCCGCTCGCGGGTGGCCACCGGTCGCATTCTGTCGCAGCGTGTTCCGTACCGATCCAGGACCGCCCGCCATGACCGACGAGATGGGCTCAGTGCAGCGCGGCGGCCGCGTCCTGATCCAGGAGCCAGAGGGTGGATTCCGTCCCGTGAGCGCCTGCGGCGGGGATCTCGAGGGGGTCGGCGCCGGCCAGCGCGGCCGCGGCGGGCTCGGCTTTGTTCGCGCCCGACACCACGAGGACCACATGCCGGGACCGGCGGATCGCCGGGTAGGTCAGGGTGACCCGGACCGGGGGTGGTTTGGGGGAATCAGTGACCGCGACCGCCGGTTCGCGCTGTTCGCCGACGGTGTCGGCGTGCCCGGGGAACAGGGAATTGATATGCCCGTCGGGGCCCATCCCCAGCAGGTGCAGGTCGAAACCGCCGTACGCGGCCCAGTGGGCCCGGACCGCGGTGGCATATTCGGCGGCGGCTTCGACCGGGTCGGGGTATTCGCCGTCGGAGGTGGCGACGGTGTGCACGCGGGCGGGGTCCACCGGGACGTGGTCGAGCAGCGCCCGGTGTGCCTGGAGTTCGTTGCGTTCGGGATCGCCCGCGGGGACGAAGCGCTCGTCACCCCAGAAGAAGTCGAGCTTCGACCAGTCCAGCTCGCCCGGGTCGGCGCGGACCTTCTCCAGCAGACTGATACCCGTACCGCCACCGGTCAGCACGACCGAAGCGGTGCCGCGCTCGGCCTGCGCGGCGACCAGGATCTCGACGAACCGCCGGGCGGCGGCCGTTGTCAGCGCGTCGCTGTCGGTGTGCACATCCACGGTGGCGGCGGGGGAGGCCGCATTACTGCTGGTGGTCATAGGTCACCCTTTCGATTCCGGCCAGGGCCTCGGCGTAGATCTCGTCCGCGTCCAGCCGGCGCAGTTCCTCGGCCAGGCAGTCACGGGTTTCCCGGCGGGCCAGCGCTATCCGCTGCACCGGCTCGCCGGTGCGGGTGAGGGTGGCAGTGACCCCTGTCTGCGGGCGCTCGATGGCGATGGATACCGACGGGCGGTGCAGTTCGACCCGCAGATTCCCGGTTTTCCGGACCACGGTGCAGCCGAGCCGCCCGGCCAGCCAGCCGGCGAGAATATCGAGGGCGGGTTCTTCGCGCAGGCCCGAGACGGTGACCGATTCCACCGGTTCGAACGGGGGCTCGTCCATGGCCGCGGCCAGCAACGCCCGCCAGTAGGTGATCCGGCTCCACGCCAGATCGGAATCGCCGACGGCATAGGAATCGTGACGTTTCTTGATGGTCGCCTGCGGGTCCGGCGCGAAGGTGGCGTCGGTGATGCGTCGGGTCGCCAGCCGGCCGACCGAATCCCTGGAGGGGAACTCCGGGGCGCCGCGCGGCCACCACGCGACCACCGGGGTATCGGGCAGGAGGAACGGAATCACCACACTGCTCTCGTGGCTCACCAATTCCCCCTGTAAGCGCAGCACGATCACCTCGGCGGCACCGGCGTCGCCGCCGACCCGGATCTGCGCGTCCAGCCGGGTGGCCGCGAAACGGTCACCCCGCGCCAGCACTACCACCCGGCAAGGGTGTTCCCGGCTGGCGTCGTTGGCGGCGTCGATGGCGTCCTCGGCTTCGGAACTGTCCAGGGTGCAGACCACCAGCGTCAGGACCCGGCCCATGGTGATCACGCCGTTGCTCTCGCGCAGCTGCACCAGGCGTTTGGTGACGGCGCCGGTGGTGGTGTCGGGGATATCGATGATCACGGCCGCCGCCATTCCCGGCCGGTGCGGGCCAGCATCTCGGCGGCGGAGTCCGGGCCCCAGGTGCCGGCCTCGTACTGTTCGGGTTTACCGTCATCGGCCCACCGGGCCAGAACGGGATCCAGGATGCGCCAGGACAATTCGACCTCCGCATTGACCGGGAAGAGTGAGGGTTCGCCGAGTAGCACGTCGAGGATGAGCCGTTCGTAGGCCTCCGGCGAGGATTCGGTGAACGATTCGCCGTAACTGAAATCCATGTTCACGTCGCGGACTTCCATGGATGATCCGGGAACCTTCGAACCGAAGCGCATGGTGATGCCCTCGTCCGGCTGCACCCGGATGACGAGCGCGTTCTCGCCGAGTTCCTCGGTCATGGTCTGGTCGAACGGGAGGTGCGGTGCCCGTTTGAACACCACCGCGATCTCGGTGACCCGGCGCCCGAGACGTTTACCGGTCCGCAGGTAGAACGGAACGCCGGCCCAGCGCCGGGTGTCCACTTCCAGCGTCAGCGCGGCGTAGGTTTCGGTCCGCGACTGCGGGTCGAAACCCTCTTCGTCGAGTAGCCCCACCACTTCCTGACCGCCCTGCCAGCCGGCCGCGTATTGGCCACGGGCCGTGGTCTCGTCCAGGGGTTCGACCAGTTTGGTGGCGGACAGGACCTTGATCTTCTCCATCTGCAGCTGCCGCGGTTCGAAGCTGATCGGCTCCTCCATGGCGGTGAGCGCGAGGAGTTGCAGGAGATGGTTCTGGATCACATCGCGGGCGGCGCCGATACCGTCGTAATAGCCGGCCCGCCCACCCAGGCCGATATCCTCGGCCATGGTGATCTGCACGTGGTCGACGTAGTTGGCGTTCCAGATCGGGTCGAACAGCTGGTTGGCGAAGCGCAACGCCAGGATGTTCTGCACCGTCTCCTTGCCGAGATAGTGGTCGATCCGGAAGACGGTCTCCTCCGGGAACACTCGGTTGACCAGCGCGTTGAGCTCGCGCGCGCTGTCCAGATCGTGCCCGAACGGTTTCTCGATCACTACCCGCCGCCACGGTGCGCGGCCGTCCGCCGTGTCCTGGCGGGTGAGCCGGTGCCGGTGCAGCTGGTCGAGCACGACGGGAAAGCTGTTCGGCGGGATCGACAGGTAGAACGCGTGATTCCCACCGGTACCGCGTTCGGCATCGAGCCGGGCGAGGGTTTCGGCGAGGTGGGCGAAGGCGTCGTCGTCCTCGAAAGTGCCCTGGACGAACCGGAACCCTTCGGCCAGATGATCCCAGACCTCTTGCCGGAACGGGGTCCGCGCGTGTGCGCGGACGGCCTCGTGGACGATATCGCCGAAATCCCGGTCCGACATCTCCCGCCGGGCGAAACCGACCAGTGCGAAACCCGGGGGCAGCAGCCCCCGGTTCGCGAGGTCGTAGATGGCCGGCATGAGCTTGCGCCGGGAGAGATCTCCGGTGACACCGAAGATCACCATGCTGCACGGGCCCGCGATACGCGGAATCCGTTTGTCCCGGTTGTCCCGCAGCGGATTACGCCACGGGGTGCCGGATGCCGTCTGCGTGCTCTCCGGGGCGCCGGCCATCGGGGTCAGTTACCTCCTGCTGACTGGAGCTCGGCGGTGGTTGCCTCCAGCAGTTCCTCCCAGGACTTCTCGAACTTGTCCACACCCTCGCGTTCCAGCACGGCGAAGACGTCGTCGAGGTCGATCCCGGCCGCCCGCAGCTGTTCGAAGACTCCCGCCGCTTCGTCGGCGGTACCCGAGATCGTGTCCCCGCGGACCTCACCGTGATCGGCGACGGCCTCGAGTGTCTTCTCCGGCAGCGTGTTCACCGTATTCGTGGCGACCAGCTCGGTGACGTAGAGAGTGTCCGGGTAATCCGGGTTCTTCACCCCGGTCGAGGCCCACAGCGGCCGCTGCCGGTTGGCGCCGGCAGAGGCCAGATGGCTGTAGGTCGAGGCATGGTCGCCGCCGGAGCCGAAGACGTCCAGGTATTCGGCGTAGGCGAGCCGGGCATTGGCCACGGCCGCTTTACCGCGCAGCGCCAGGGCCTCGGGTGTGCCGATCGCCTCGAGCCGCTGATCGATCTCGGTGTCCACCCGGGAGACGAAGAACGACGCCACCGAATGGATCTTGGCCAGGTCGTGTCCGGCGACCCGTGCCTTGCGCAGCCCGTCCAGATAGGCGCCCATCACCGCGCGATACCGCTGCACCGAGAAGATCAGGGTCACATTGACACTGATGCCCTCCTCGATCACCGCGGTGATGGCCGGCAGGCCCGCCTCGGTGGCCGGGATCTTGATGAACAGGTTGGGCCGGTCGACGATCTTCCACAGTTCCACCGCCTGGGCGACGGTCTTGTCGGCGTCGAAGGCCAGCCGGGGATCGACCTCGATGGAGACCCGGCCGTCCACGCCACCGGTCTGCTCGAACACCGGGGCCAGCACATCGCAGGCCGCGCGGACATCGTCGGTGGTGATGGTGCGGATCGCGGCCTCGGTATCGGCGCCGCGGGCGGCCAGCTCCCGGACCTGCGCGTCGTAGGCGTGCCCCTTGCTCAGGGCGCCCTGGAAGATGGTCGGGTTGGTGGTGATGCCGACAACCCCGCGGGTGGCGATCAGTTCGGCGAGGTTGCCGGAGTTGATCCGGTCGCGTGACAGGTCGTCCAGCCACACCGACACTCCGGCCGCGGCCAGGGCGGCGACGTTCTCGTTCTGTGCCATGAACCCTTATCCCTTCACATTGTCGAGCGTGCGCTGCGCAGCGGCCACCACAGCCTCCGGCGTGAAGCCGAACTCGCGGAACAAGGTCTTGTAATCGGCCGAGGCGCCGAAATGCTCGATCGACACGATCTCGCCCGCGTCGCCGGTGAACCGGTACCACGGCATGGCGATACCGGCTTCGACCACGACCCGCGCGGCGACCGCCGGGGGCAGCACCTCGTCGCGATAGGCCTTGTCCTGCGCGTCGAACCACTCCACGCACGGCATCGAGACCACCCGGGTGCCGATACCCTGCTCCTCCAGCGTAGTGCGCGCGGCGACGGCGAGCTGGAGCTCGGAGCCCGTGCCGACCAGAATTACCTGCGGGACACCGGTGGATGCCTCGGCGAGGATGTAACCGCCCTTGGTGACGCCCTCGAGGCTGGTGCCCTCCAGCACCGGCAGATCCTGGCGGGTCAGCGCCAGCGCGGCCGGGCCGCCGGTGCCCACGGCATCGCTGGAGACGAACGGCGAATTGTGCTTACCGCTGTGCTTCTCGATCACGGCGCGCCAGGCGTAGGCGGTTTCGTTGGCGTCACCGGGACGCACCACCGACAGGCCCGGGATGGCGCGCAGCGCGGCGAGATGTTCGATCGGCTGGTGGGTGGGGCCGTCCTCGCCGAGTCCGATCGAATCGTGCGTCCAGACGTAGGTCACCGGAATCCGCATCAGCGCGGCCAGGCGGACCGCCGGGCGCATGTAGTCGCTGAACACCAGGAAGGTGCCGCCGTAAGGGCGGGTGGGGCCGTGCAGCGCGATGCCGTTGAGGATCGAGCCCATCGCATGCTCGCGGACACCGAAGTGCAGGGTGCGACCGTACGGGTTCGCCTTCCACATCCCGGTGGAGATGGCTTCGGGGCCGAAGCTGAGCGAATCGGGGATGGTGGTGTTGTTCGACTCGGCGAGGTCGGCCGAACCGCCCCACAGTTCCGGCAGCACCGGCCCGACGGCGGCGAGCACCTTGGCCGAGGCCTTACGAGTGGCCACGCCCTTGGCGTCCGGTTCCCAGGTGGGCAGGCCGTCGGTCCACCCCTGTGGCAGCTGACCGTTGAACAGCCGATCGAACAGGGCCTTGGCCTCCGGGGCGCGCTGCGCCCAGGCGTCGAATTCGACGGTCCACTCGGCGTGCGCCCGGGCACCTCGCTCGGCAGCCTTGCGGGTGTGCGCGATGACATCGTCGTCGACCTGGAAGCTTTGCTCGGGGTCGAAGCCGAGGGCGCGCTTGGTACCGGCCACTTCGTCCGCGCCGAGGGCGGCCCCGTGCGCGGCGCCGGTGTTCATCTTGTTCGGCGCGGGATAACCGATGATGGTGCGCAGCAGGATCAGCGACGGTTTGCCGGTCTCGGCCTTGGCCGCCGCCAGCGCGGCTTCGATCGCGACGACATCCTCGCCGCCCTCCACCACCTGGACATGCCAGCCGTAGGCCGCGTAGCGGGCCGCCACGTCCTCGGTGAAGGCGATGGTGGTGTCGTCCTCGATGGAGATCTTGTTGTCGTCGTAGATCACCACCAGGTTGCCCAGCTGCTGGGTGCCGGCGATCGAGGAGGCCTCGGAGGTGACGCCCTCCTCCATATCGCCGTCGGAGGCGACCACGTAGATGTGGTGGTCGAACGGGCTCGCCCCGGTCTCGGCCGCCGGATCGAACAGGCCGCGTTCGCGGCGGGCCGCCATCGCCATACCCACGGCGGAGGCCAGGCCCTGGCCCAGCGGGCCCGTGGTGATCTCGACACCCTTGGTGTGCCGGTACTCCGGATGGCCCGGGGTCAGCGAACCCCATTTGCGCAGATTGCGCAGGTCATCGAGTTCGAGCCCGAAACCGGCCAGGTACAGCTGGATGTAGAGGGTCAGGCTGGAATGACCGCAGGACAGGACGAACCGGTCCCGGCCGACCCACTCCGGATCGGCGGGGTCGTGCCGCATGGTGCGCTGGAACAGGGTGTACGCCAGCGGCGCCAGGCTCATCGCAGTGCCCGGGTGGCCGTTGCCTGCGGCCTGCACGGCGTCGGCGGCCAGGACACGGACCGTATCGACGGCCTTGGTGTCGAGGTCCGTCCAGTCGTCCGGGAGGTTCGGCTGGGTGAGGGCGCGGATGTCGTCTGTCACTGACACGACCGTGTTTCTCCTGACATTTTCGAGGCGTCGAAAAGGGGCGGGCGGGTGGTGGCGAACCGGTGCGGCCGCGGTGACGATCGCGCCGCGTACCCCCAATACCCTAATGGGCGCTATAGGGCGAAGCCCATCCGACGTCCGCGCACGGCCGGAGCAAAGGCGGAGGTGCGCCTGGGCGTCTTCGTGCACGGCCCCCGGACAGGCCGGACGCGCCGGTTTCGCGGGGTGTCTTCGCCGGGGTTGTGGCGTGGCGACCGGCCTGCGCGACCCCGGCGCGTGGGCGAGGTCGCAGGGGCGAGCGGCGGGGCGTACCGGTCGTGGGTCTACCATCGTCTGTAGTAGTAGTAGCCGCGTCGCAGCCGCGCGCTGCTCGCCCGCGAACCGGATGCGATGCGCAGCGGCCTCCGGCTCCGTCCCGGCCGGTGTGGCTGCGGGCGACCGGTGTCCGGCTGCGTCCGTTCGACAGCGTACGAGGAGAGACAGTGCGGATCGGTCATGACACGGGGGTCGGCGGTGCCCACGATTCCGCGCCGGCGCCCGCGGACCGCGTCCTCGGTAGCGAGAAACTCGCCCGGATCGCCCGGCGTCCGCTGGCCTATATCGCACTGACCAAACCTCGCGTGATCGAACTGCTGTTGGTGGCCACCATTCCCACCATGCTGCTGGCCGATCGCGGCGAGGTCGATATCCGGCTCATCCTGGCGACCCTGTTCGGTGGCTGGATGGGCGCGGCGAGCGCGAACACCTTGAACTGCGTTGCCGACGCCGATATCGACAAGGTGATGAAGCGGACCGCCAAACGCCCGCTGGCCCGCGATGCCGTACCGACCTCGCACGCCTTCGTCTTCGGGGTGGTCCTGGGGATCGGTTCGTTCGCCTGGTTGTGGTGGCAGGCGAACCTGCTCAGCGGCGCGCTGGTGGTCGCGACCATCCTGTTCTACGTCTTCGTCTACACCCTCGGCCTCAAACGCCGCACCTCGCAGAACGTGGTGTGGGGCGGCGCTGCGGGTTGTATGCCCGCGCTTGTCGGATGGTCCGCGGTGACCGGGACCATCGGCTGGCCGGCGCTGGCCCTGTTCGGCGTGATCTTCTTCTGGACGCCGCCGCATACGTGGGCGCTGGCCATGCGGTACAAGGAGGACTACCGCGCGGCCGGGGTGCCGATGCTGCCGGTGGTGGCGACCGAACAGGCCGTGACCAAGCAGATCGTCGTCTACACCTGGCTGACGGTGCTCACCACCTTGGCGCTGGTCCCGGCCACCGGGGTCATCTACGCGGCCGTGGCGCTGGTGGCCGGGGCCTGGTTCCTGCTCATGGCGCATCAGCTCTACTCGGGTGTGCGCCGCGGCGAATCGGTGAAACCGTTGCGCCTGTTCCTGCAGTCCAACAACTACCTCGCGGTGGTATTCTGCGGCTTGGCCGTCGATTCCGTCCTGGGCTGGACCACTCTCGGGGACGTCTTCTTCGGCTGACGAACGGCCCGCGCCGGGCGATATCGCCGGATAGACGCCACCGGCCGCCGGGGTACGTGTGGCCGCACTGTCTTCCGGGTCCGCCCGCCGTCGGTCACCCGACACCGTACGTCCGGCATCGGGTGACTGTGCGGCAGTTCGGTCGCGGACGCTATCGGGGATTGGCCGCGATCAGGGAGCGATGCCGAGGTAGCCATCCGGCCGCACCAGGATGCGCGTTCCGTCGACAGCGTTGTAGGCGGTATGGGCGTGGCCGTCCACATCGACCAGGTCGCCCTGGGAAGCCGGCGCGCCGGGGCGTACCACGGTGACCGTGCGGGCACCCGGAACCGGCGGCCGTCCTGCGCCGCACCCGAAACACAGGAGGGTGGCGTGTGGTCCACGGAAGAGGTCGAACAGCCGAACGGGCTGCCCCTCGGCGTTCTTCAGCGGAGCATCGGGTGCGCGGTCGCCGGAGGCGATCCGGCGGGCGTCGGCGGGATCGCGATAGGTGATATCGAGCTGGTATGTTTCCGTCCCGCGGTTCATCGCGTCTTCGGCGCCGTCGGTCAGTTCGGCCAGCAGTTCGGTGCTGATCCCGAGCACCCGGGCCGCGACCCCGGCGCTCCGGTTCGTAGCTGTCCAGCGGCAGCTCGTCGCCGGCCAGCGCGGCGGCAAGTTTCCAGCCCAGGTTGTAGGCATCCTGGATGCCGGTGTTCATTCCTTGGCCGCCGGTCGGCGGGTGGACATGCGCGGCATCGCCGATCAGGAGGACCCGGTCCACCCGGAACCGTTCGGCCAGCCCGGATGTTGGGCCGCCACACGGTGGCCCAGGCGAGGTCGGTCAGGGCGACATCCGCTGCGCCCGCCAGGCGGTCCAGATGGCTCTGCAGACTCGTGACCGTGGCCTCGGTATCGCCGGGATGCGGTGCCGCGAACTGGAAGTGGGCGCACCCGGCAGCGGTGAGAGGGCGATCCCGTCCATGGGCTTCTCGGCGGTGGCGAACCAGTATCCGAAATCGTGGTCTAGCGCGTCAGCGCGGATATCGCCGAGCAGCATCCGGATCGATTCGTCGGTCGTACCCGTGAAGGCGATACCGAGTGTCTTGCGGACAGTACTGCGTCCGCCGTCGGCGCCGATGAGATGCGGCGACCGCACGGTCTCGGTCCCGTGCGGACCCGACAGTCGCGCGGTGACCCCGCCGGCATCCTGATCGAACGATTCGAGCGCGGTGCCCAGTTCGACCCGGACCCCGAGCCCGGCCAGCCGCTCGCGCAGGATCGCCTCGGTCTGCGCCTGGCCGAGGACCCACGGGTTCGGATAGGGGATGGCCGGCGTCGGCTCGGCGGGTTCGCTCATCCGGAACTCACCGGCCCACTGCCCGCTGATACAAGCCCTGGTCACAGCGGGTGGTGCCCCGGCGGAGCGGACCGCGTCCAGGACGCCGAGATCGTCGAACACCTCGAGCGTACGGGGGCTGGATTCCGTCGCCGCGGGAACCGGCCGCGAACTCGGTGGCCCGGTCGATGAGGCGCACGGCGATGTTCCGGCGGGCGAGGTCGATGGCGAGGGTGAGGCCGGCGGGCCCGGCGCCGGCAATGAGGATCTACTGCGGGCACTGCTGGCCGACCTCGATGCAGCGAGCGACGAACAGGCCGGGCAAGCAGCGCACAATCCGGACTTCAGCGATCCGGAGGCCGTGCGGTTCCACCTTGCCGCCTACTGGCGTTTTTCCCGGGAGCATGCCGTCGTCCTGCGGGCGATGAACCAGGCCGCGTTGGTCAACGAAGAATTCGGCCGCGAGCTGGCGCAGTTCGGCAGTGAGCAGCGCCTCGATATCGCCGACCATCTGGACGGTCCGATAACTCGGATGGGTTACCGGACAGCGCATTTCTCGGGCGTCGCGTGGCCTGCCTACGCCAGGGCCTGCAGGGGTGAGGCCCGAGCTGAGTACCGCGCCGGGTCGCCTCAGGGGAGCAGAACGATCGAGCCCGTGGTCTTGCGGCTCTCCAGATCGCGATGCGCCTGCGCGGCCTCGGCGAGCGGATAGGTGGCGCCGATCCGGACGGTGAGGGATCCATCGGCGACCGCCTCGAAGATATCGCCCGCGCGCCAATCGAGTTCGGTGCGATCGCGCGTGTAGTGGGCGATATTGGGCCGGGTCACGAACACCGACCCCGCCGCGTTCAAACGCTGCAGATCGACCGGCGGGACGGGTCCGCTGGCCGCCCCGAACAAGGCCAGCATCCCGCGTACGCGCAGGGCGTCGAGACTCGCGTCGAACGTCGCCGCGCCGACGCCGTCGTACACCGCCGCCACGCCGGTACCGCCGGTCAGTTCGCGGACCCGGTCGGCCAGATCGTCCCCGTAGCGCAACACTTCCCAGGCCCCGGCGCCGCGGGACAGGGTCTCCTTCTCGTCCGAGGACACCGTGGTGATCACTCGGATATCGCGGGCCGCCGCCAACTGTGTGAGCAGCAGCCCGACCCCGCCGGCGCCCGCGTGCACGAGGACCGTTTCACCCGGTTCCGGCCGGTAGACCGATTCGATCAGATAGTGGGCGGTCATTCCCTGCAGTAGTGCCGAGGCGGCGATCGGTGGGTCGACGCCCTCGGGTACGGCCACCGCGACGGCTTCGTCGATCACGGCCCGCGGTGCGTAGCTGTTCGGTCCGGCGGCCCACGCCACCCGGTCGCCGACGGCGAATTCGGTGACCTCCGAACCTGTTTCGGCCACCACCCCGGTACCCTCGGAACCTGGAATGTAGGGCACCGGCCGCGGATAGGTGCCGGTGCGGAAATAGGTGTCGATGAAATTGACACCGATGGCGTCGACCTCGACCAGTAGCTGCTTCGATCCGGGTTGCGGGTCGGCAACTTCGGCGAGAGTCAGTACCTCCGGACCACCGTGGCGGTCTACCTGGATGGCGCGCATGGTCCAGTTCTACACGGGCGCCCGGAGGCGCGGCACGCGGGTTCGGCCGATTCGCCGCCGCCGGCTGCCGCCGGCCGGGCGGGTGGCCCCGGGGCGGCGGTCCTACTCGTCGGTAAACTCCGGAATATGAGTGCAGAAACCGCTACCGTCACCGTTCGCGCGCCGAAAGAGACCGTCGAATCGGTGCGCAAGTTCGTCGCCGCGCACGGCGGATCGGCCGAGGCCGTGCTGCAGCCGGTGGGACGCCTCGGCGTCCGGATCACGCTGGTCGGCGCCGACGGGGTGCTCGGCGACCGGATGGTGGCAGACCTCGCCACCGCGCAGGCCGTGATCGATGCCGTGGATGGGGTGACGGCCACCGAGGGCTGGGAGCGGGAACTGGTGGCCAAGACCACCCCGCGCGCCGGGCACTGGGCCAAGATGGCGGGCTGGGTCGCCGGGCAGACTCGCTTCCCGAAGGCGCGCAACGAGAAGTGAGGCGTCGCGGGCGGTCTGTGCGTGCTCACAGGTCGCCTACCCGGGTTTCAGGTAGCGCGAACAGTTTCCTCGACAAAAACTACTGACGAGTAACCACTTCACGCTACGGTTAGGGCTTCGAGCGTCAGCCCGGGGGTAGAAGGAGCCGATATGGCGGTCAGTAGTCCGACTCGTTCCCGACTTACAATGTCCGGCCGTCCGATTTCGAACCATCTCCGCGATGTTTCGTCCCTCTCACGTCAGATGGTCGGCCATTTCGTCGAGAACGTGGCGCCGTGCGGAACACTGCCCGGCGATGCGCTGCAGGGCGATGTCACCGCCGTGACCCGCCTCTGTCTCGAACTCACGCTCAACCGGCTCGACGGCCGCGAACTTCCGCAAGAGATCCAGCTGGTGCGTGAAGCCGCGGCCGAATGGGCGCGCGAGGGTATTCCGATCGACACCATCAACCACGCCATCCACGAGGGATTCAAACTCGGTTTCGACCACATCATGTCCACCGCCGGCCCGGCCGATTCGTCGTCACTGGTGGCCACCGCGCGCCGGATGCTGGAAATCCTGGACACGATCACCTCGGAAGTCGCCCTGGCCTACGTGAGCGAATACCGGGGTGTGGTCTCCGAACACCACACCGCCGTGCACACACTGACCTCCGCGCTGCTCGGCGGGCACAGCACCGCAACCATGGCCCGGGAATGCGGGATCGAGATCGCGGAGTCGTATCAGGTCCTGGCCCTGGCGCTGCCGCCGCATCCGGACGAATCGGCGCCGCGGGTCGACGGTCGCATCGTGGCGCGGCGCAAACTACGCCGGGTGCAGGCCGAGCTGGCCCGCAGTTGCGGCGAACGGGCGCTGTCGCTGCTCAGTATCGACGGTGGCACCGTGCTGCTGCCGGCGCGCGCCTTCCCCGACGAATCGCTCGACGAACTGATCGCCCGGCTGTCGCAGGCCGCGCAGGTCGCGATCACCGGCACCGTGGTCACCGCGGTCACCGCGGATATCCCCGGGGCGACCGACCGCGCCCATGAACTCCTGGATATCGTCGCGCGCATCACCGACGGCGGTGGGCTGCACCGGTTCTCGGATCTGGCACTGGAGTTCCAGATCACCCGGCCGGGCCCGGCCCGGGAACATCTCAGCGCCATCCTGGACCCGCTGGACGAACATCCCGAACTCCTGGAAACCCTGCGCCAGCACATCGCCAACAATTTCAACCGCCAGCGCACGGCCCGGCTCATGCATATGCACACCAATACGCTCGACTACCGGCTCAAACGGGTCCGGTTGCTCACCGGCTTCGATCCGGCGATACCGACCGGGCTGTGGTATCTGACCTCGGCACTGGTCGCCCGGAGCTATCAGACCGGGCCCGCCGGGAGCCGGCGGGCCGAGGCGGCCGGCTGATCGTCGCTCAGGCTGCAGGCACGCGATGTGCTGGTCCTGCGTGCCGCCGGGCGGGTGTGGTAACTCGGGATCTGCGAGATGTACCGCCACGCCGACCGCGGCCGACGGGGCCGTAGCTCGTCCGAGTACGGCGCTCAGGCCGGTTGGGTCCGCGGTTCCGCGGCCGCGACCGGCAGCGATTCCCGGGTGCGCAACGACGCCCACAGCGTTGCGGTGGCGGCCGTGCACAGCGCCGCGCCGCCCACATGGATCGCGACCAGTGCGGCGGGGACGTCGGTGAAGTACTGGACGATCCCGACCAGGGATTGCGCGAGAACCAGGCCGAGCAGGACGAACAACCGGTCCCGTACCGGTTTGGTGATGCCGGTGGCGAACAGGCCGAACGCCAGGCCGATCAGCAGCGCCAGATAGCCGATGAGCAACTGCGAATGCAGATGCACCAGGGTGACGATCTCCACCTCGAGCCGGGCCACCGGGCGGTCGATACTCTTGTCACCCGCGTGGGGTCCGGCGCCGGTGACCAATGTGCCCGCGACGAGAACCCCGGCCAGCGCCACACCGCTGAGCGCGGTGAGCCGGCGCAGGGGCGCGGGCGCACGGACCGTATCCACCCCGTCGTCGGGTGCGGCGATCTTGGCGTACATCACGGCGGCCACCCACACCATCAGCATGGATGCCAGCAGATGCAGGGCGACGGTCCACCACAGCAGCCCGGACAGGACGGTGATACCGCCGACGATCGCCTGCAGGACCGTCCCGGCGGGCATCAGCCACGCGTAGATCAGCACCTCGCGGCGCCGCCGGGCGCGGGTGACCGCGATAACGATGAGGGCGGCGCAGAGGGTGACCAGGAAGACGAGCATCCGGTTGCCGAATTCCACCGCCTGATGGATGCCCGGTACCTCCGAGACCCCGACCGGGGTGAAACTGCCCGGGAAACACTGCGGCCAGGTGGGGCAGCCGAGCCCGGAGGCGGTGACCCGCACGATCGCACCGGTCACCGCGATCCCGGCCTGGGTGCCGAGGACCGACAGGGCGATCAGTAGCTGGGCGCGCCGGGAGGGCAGGGGAAGCCGGTCCACGAGTCGCAGGAATCCGCGATAGAGCACGTCACGATGGTAGCGGGCGGCCCGGACCCGGCCGCAGCCGGTCTACTACAAGTTGTCGTGATCGTTGGCGCGCCTCCGCGCGGGGGTTTCGGCCCCATGGACGAGCCAAGACCTTTCAGGGTCTCGCTGGGCTCGGCGTCGCCGCTGGGCAGGTAAGGACGGAGGTCGGCCGAATCCTCGGTGTGGCTCGCTGAGCCGGCGCGGCTGCTGGGCATGTGGGTTCAACAGTGCCGAGAACTTCCAGGGGCTCGAAGAGTTCCGCGCAGTCGGGCATCGATCGGGGGTGCGGGACCTTCGAGGGCCCGGTGATCGCCTCGGCGGTGTTCTGGGCGGGTTGGGGCCGCGCGGGCCCGGACCCCCTGTTCGAAACTGCTTATTCGAAGCGGAACCAGCGTGCGGCGAGTAGCCCGGCGACGGTTCCCCAGACGAGCAGCACCACCACGCCCAGCCAGTCGACCCCGCCGTTGAGCGCATGCTCCAGGGCGACTGCCAGCGCCCCCGAGGGCACCAGCCGGACCAGGGTGTGCACGATCTCGGGTAGCTCCTCGGAGGCGAACACCACGCTGGCGATACCCAGCATGACGAACCAGAGGATATTGGCCAGCGCCAGTACGACCTCGGCCTTGAGTGTGCCGCCGAGCAGCAGCCCCATCGCCGCGAAGGTGGCGGTCCCGAGCGCGATCAGCAGCGCGCCCAGTGCCAGCCCGGCCGGGCCCGGCCGCCAGCCCAGCGCGACGCCGATCAGTCCGAGGAGTACGGCCTGCAGGATCACCACCAGCAGGACCGCACCGCTCTTCCCGGCCACGATTCCCCAGCGGGGCAGGGGAGTGGCGCCCAGTCGTTTCAGTGCGCCGTAGCGCCGGTCGAATCCGACGGCGATGGCCTGCCCGGTGAAGGCGGTCGACATCACGGCCACCATCATCACCGCGGGCACGATCTTGTCGATCTTGTCCGCGCCCATGTCCCCGAAGGGCAGAACCGCGAGGCCGATCAGCAGGGTGATCGGGATGAACATGGTGAGCAGCAGTTGCTCCCCGTTGCGCAGCAGCAGCACCAGGTCGAGACGGGTCTGCGCGATCAGCATGGCGATCCGCGCCGCCGGCCGGGGCGCGGGAGCGAAGGTACCCGGTTCGAACCGGTTGGCCGTGAGATCCGGCTTTGTCATCGAGCCTCCCTCCAAGCTTGTACACGTGGTCGGCGGAGGCCGGAGCGGAGGTATCGCATCATGCGCGTAGATCCCGTCCGGTGAGTTCCAGGAAAACGTCCTCCAGCCGGCGCTGATCGATGCGGATATCGGTGGCGAGGACATTCACCCGGGCGCACCACGCCGTCACCGTCGCCAGCACCTGCGGGTTGATCTCGCCCTCCACCAGGTAGGAGCCGGGACTGGTTTCGGTGGGTGCGAACCCTTCCGGCAGCGCCCGCTGCAACAGCTTCAGATCGAGGCGTGGTGGTGCCGCGAACCGCAGCTGACCCGCCGCGCCGTGCGCGGTGACCTCCGCCGGCGTCCCGGAGGCGACGATCCGTCCGTGGTCGATGATGACCAGATGGTCGGCCAGTTCTTCGGCCTCGTCCATCAGGTGGGTGGTCAGCAGCACGCTCACCCCGTCGCGGCGCAGCGCGTCGATCAGCTCCCACACCATGATCCGGGCCTGCGCGTCCATCCCCGCGGTCGGTTCGTCGAGGAAGACGATCTCCGGCCGGCCCACCAGCGCGCAGGCGAGCGAGAGACGCTGCTGCTGGCCTCCCGACAACCGGCGGTACGGGGTGCGGCGACTGTCGGACAGGCCCAGCACACCCAGCAGCCAATCGGGGTCCAGCGGATTCGCCGAATACGAGGCGACCAGGTCCAGCATCTCGCCGGCGCGGGCCCCCGGATACGCGCCGCCACCCTGCAGCATCACGCCGATCCGGGGCCGTAGCCGCTCGGAATCGGCCAGGGGGTCGAGTCCCAGGACACGCACCGTGCCCGCGTCGGGGCGCACGAATCCTTCGCACATCTCCACCGTGGTGGTCTTGCCGGCACCGTTCGGACCGAGCAGCGCGAATACCTGTGCCGGTTCGACGGTGAAACCGATACCGTCCACCGCGACGGTTTCGCCGTAGCGTTTGGCGACGTGGTCCACCTGAACGGCGGGTACACGGGTAGCGGTCACGAGGTCCCACCGTATGCCCCGGCCGGCTGTGACGGGGCCGACACCCCCTGCTGCGCCCGCCACGGTAAAGCGTTCCGGGTGACCACGATGAACAGCACCGCGATGATCACCGTCGCGACAGCCGAGCCCACGATCTGGAACACTTCGAGGTCGGCGCCGCGCGGCATGAGGATCACGCTGACCACCGCGGAGACACCGATGGCCGGTATCCGGAACACCGGCTGGGTGGCCCAGGCCGCCATCGGAACGATCGCCCACAGCAGGTACCAGGGCTGGACCACCGGGAACAGCAGCACGATCGCACCGAGTGACACGCCCAGCGCACCCACCGGATGCATCCGGCCGGTCCAGGTGGCGACGAGCATCCGCACCGTGATGAAGGCCGCGACGGCTGCGGCAATGGGACGGGTGATGCTCAGCAGCGCGGTGGTGTGGTCGCCCAGGCCGAGGAGGACACCGCCGAATCCGGTGACGATACCCAGCGCTGTCGGCAGCGACATCCAGCTTCGCACCGCGCTCGCGGTGTTGAGCGTGTTCAGCCAGCCGAACCCCAGCCCGCTCGCCGTGCTGATCACCAGGGTGGTCAGTGCCGCGACGAATCCGAGCAGCGCCGCGGCGGCGAGAACGGGGCGTATCCCCGGGCCCCAGCGCCGCGCCAGGGCCATGCCCGCGAAACCCAGCGCGATGATCGAGGTGACCTTGACCGACGAGGACAGGCTGATGGTGACGGCGCCCCCGATCAGGAGTGCCCAGGCCCGGCCGTCCAGTGGTGGTGGCCCGCCGTCGCCGGGCAGGCCGTGAATCGCGCGCAGCATGAATTCCAGCCCGGCCAGCATCAGGCCGAGCATCAGCGCGTCGTTGTGCACCCCGCCGACCAGATGGAACAGCACCAGCGGGTTGGCCACTCCCAGCCACAGTGCGCTCACCGGCGCCACCCCGCACCGCACCGACAGGCGCGGCAGCGCCCAGACGATCAGCGCGACACCGGCGAGTGCGAGCAACCGGTGCACCCAGACACCGGCCAGGATGTTCTCACCGGTGATCTGGGCGATTCCGTGACCTATCCACAGGAACAGGGGCCCGTATGGTGCCGGGGTTTCGCGCCAGATGTTGGGCACGTTGTTGGTGAGCACATTGTCGATGCCCAGTCCCGCGACCGGGCCTTCCAGATAGGGGTCGATGCCGCGAGCCGCGATTTCGCTCTGCGCCAGATACGAATAGACATCGTTGCTGAACATCGGCGGTGCGACACAGAGCGGAATGATCCACAGCAGCAGTGTGCGGTCCAGTTGGCGCCGGGTCAGGCGGTGCCGTGGTGACCCGCCGAGACTGCCCACGGCGAACCGGCCCAGCAGGAGCCAGGCCAGGACGACGGTTACCGTGCCGACCATGCACATGGCCAGCGACCCGGTGTGCGCGCGGGCGAAGATACCGAGGACCCGCATTCCGGAGGTCGGGTTCTGATGGACCGGTTGCGCGCCGATACCCAGCGCGCTGATCGCCATCAGCACGGTGCCGGTCGCGCCCATCAGCCGGATCCGGTCCAGCTGCCGGCGCTCCCGGCGATCGAGCCCCGGGACCTCGGATTCATCGCTGTGCAGCACCGCGATGGTGTGATCCGGGGTCTTGATGTCCAGTCCGAGGGCGCGCCGCACCGGTTTCAGCGCTCGCTGCCCGAGCGACGCCGATGCGCCCGGGGCGCCTGCCTGTCCTGTCACGGGCATCGACACTAGTTCGCCGGATCCGCGCGCGGACCCCAGGCCGTGGGAGCGCGCGCGACGGGTCGGCGCGGACCGGCCTCCGGGGTCGTTGCGGCGCGCGTCCGGTGCGGGCGGAATCCGGGTCCGGGCACCGTTCAGCTACTGCTGACCTGTTGGCCCGGTTCCGGTACTCTGCCGGACGGCACAGGGAGCGGTACCGCCTCGTGAGCACTGTGTTCCTTGTCGCGGCCGGCCGGCCACCCGCTCCGCGCAGCCAGGTAGCAAACCTCGACGCTTCCGGCCGGTGCCGGCCGGGAGAGTGAAGCAGATCACTGTGCGACTTCACGCGGGCCGCGATGATCGGGACTTTCTCGGTGGAGCAGGGGTTTCCGACGCTCGGCCCGATTCGGGGCCGCCGCCGGGACCCTCCTGGTCAGGGCACCCTTATTAGATTTCGGGAACGAATTCCGCCACACTGATGTTGTGAAAACTGTGGGTTTGCCGAACGTGGACGAAAGGGCTGGTCACCGGGCCGGTACCGGGTCTGTCGGCGTGCCCGTGACCGAGGGCCATACCCGCGCCGCGATCGTCCGCCTCCTCTTGGAAGAGGGGCCCATCACCGCCACCGCGATCGGTAGTGCGCTGGGCTTGGCACCCGCGGGGGTGCGGCGGCATCTGGACGCGCTCATCGAATCCGGGCAGGCGCGCGCCGGTCGCTCGGCGCCCTGGCAGCAGAAGGGTCGCGGCCGGCCGGCCAAGCAGTATCAGCTCACCGCGGCCGGACGCGGAATGCTCGGTCACGCCTACGACGATCTCGCCGGTGCGGCCATCCGGCAACTGCGGGAGATCGGCGGCGAGGCAGCGGTCACCGAATTCGCGCGGCAACGGGCCCGCACCCTGGTCGACGGTATCGAGGCACTGCCCGCCGCGGACCGGGACGAGATCTCCTCCACGCCCGCGGACGCGGACGGCCGGTCCGGGACGGCCGCCAAAGCCGAGGAAATCGCTACCGCCCTGTCGGACGCGGGATTCGCGGCCAGTACCCGCAAGGTGGGCGCCGGCGTACAGATATGCCAGCATCACTGCCCGGTCTCGCATGTGGCCGAGGAATTCCCCGAACTGTGCGAGGCCGAACTCGAGGCCTTCCGGGAAGTGCTCGGAACCCATGTGCAACGGCTGGCCACCATCGCCAACGGCGACTGCGCCTGCACCACCCACGTACCCCTGACGGTGCTGCCGACCCCGGCCGCCGTCCGACCGGACACCGCTTCACCATCAACCGTTGCACAGCCCGCAACGGACGCAACGAACGACTCCGGAAGGAGCGCCGAATGACGACCACCACCGATCAGGTGCCACCGCTCACCCAGGAGGAGGCGATCGCCTCACTGGGTAAGTACGGCTACGGCTGGGCCGACTCGGACGTGGCGGGCGCCAGCGCGCAGCGTGGCCTGTCCGAGGAGGTCGTCCGCGATATCTCGGACAAGAAGAGCGAGCCGGTCTGGATGCTGGAGAACCGGCTCAAGGCCCTGCGGATCTTCGACCGTAAGCCGATGCCGAACTGGGGCTCCAACCTCGACGGAATCGACTTCGACAACATCAAGTACTTCGTGCGCTCGACCGAGAAGCAGGCCGAGAGCTGGGAAGATCTGCCCGAGGACATCAAGAACACCTACGACAAGCTGGGCATCCCGGAGGCGGAGAAGCAGCGGCTGGTGTCGGGTGTCGCCGCGCAATACGAGAGCGAAGTCGTCTACCACCAGATCCGTGAGGATCTGGAACAGCAGGGCGTTATCTTCCTCGACACCGATACGGCGCTGAAGGAGCACCCGGAGATCTTCCGCGAGTACTTCGGCTCCGTGATCCCCGCCGGGGACAACAAGTTCTCCGCACTGAACACCGCGGTCTGGTCGGGTGGTTCCTTCATCTACGTGCCGCCGGGCGTGCACGTGGATATCCCGCTGCAGGCCTACTTCCGGATCAACACCGAGAACATGGGCCAGTTCGAGCGCACCCTGATCATCGTCGACGAGGGCGCCTATGTGCACTACGTCGAGGGCTGCACCGCGCCGATCTACAAGTCCGATTCGCTGCACTCGGCCGTGGTCGAGATCATCGTGAAGAAGGGCGGCCGCTGCCGCTACACCACCATCCAGAACTGGTCGAACAACGTCTACAACCTGGTCACCAAGCGGGCCAAGGCCGAGGCGGGCGCGACCATGGAGTGGATCGACGGCAATATCGGTTCCAAGGTCACCATGAAGTACCCGGCCGTGTGGATGACCGGTGAGCACGCCAAGGGCGAGGTGCTCTCGGTCGCGTTCGCCGGTGAGGGCCAGCATCAGGACACCGGTTCCAAGATGGTGCACCTGGCCCCGCACACCTCCTCGAACATCATCTCCAAGTCGGTGGCCCGCGGCGGTGGCCGGGCGTCCTACCGAGGCCTGGTCCAGATCAACAAGGGCGCGTACGGGTCCAAGTCGACGGTGAAATGCGATGCGCTGCTGGTGGACACCATCAGCCGGTCCGATACCTACCCCTACGTCGATATCCGCGAGGACGACGTGACGATGGGTCACGAGGCGACCGTGTCGAAGGTGTCCGAGGATCAGCTGTTCTACCTGATGAGCCGCGGTATGACCGAGGACGAGGCGATGGCGATGGTGGTGCGCGGATTCGTCGAGCCCATCGCCAAGGAACTCCCGATGGAGTACGCGCTCGAACTCAACCGCCTGATCGAACTGCAGATGGAAGGAGCCGTCGGCTGATGGCAGTGGAAAATATTGCCGAGGCCGCCGAGGCTCGTACACCGGCGATCAACAAGGGCGAGGTCTTCACTTCGTTCGATGTGAACGCCTTCGAGATCCCCACCAGCAAGGACGAGGCGTGGCGGTTCACCCCGCTGCGCCGGTTGCGCGGTCTGCACAACGGCACGGCCACCCGGGACGGGCAGGCCGGGGTCGAGGTGACCGACGTCGCCGGAGTCACCGTGGAAACGGTGGGCCGCGACGATGCCCGGCTGGGCACCGGCGGAACCCCGTCGGATCGGGTCGCCGCCCAGGCGTACTCCGGATTCGAGCAGGCGACCGTCGTGTCGGTGGGCAAGGAGACCGAGGTCGCCGAACCTGTCGTGGTGCGCGTGACCGGGCCGGGCGAGGGGAAGACCGCTTACGGTCATCTCCAGGTCCGGCTGGCCGAATTCGCCGTCGTGACCGTCGTCATCGACCAGCGGGGCAGCGGAACGTACGCCGAGAACATCGAGTTCGTGCTCGGCGACAGCTCCCGGCTGACCGTCGTCGCGGTCCAGGACTGGGCCGACGACGCGGTGCACGCCACCGCGCATCACGCGACCCTGGGGCGAGATGCCGTACTGCGGCATACCGCGGTCACCCTGGGCGGGAATCTGGTGCGGCTCACCGGCAATGTCCGCTACGCCGGTCCGGGTGGCGACGCCGAACTCCTGGGCCTCTACTTCGCCGACGCCGGACAGCATTTCGAACAGCGCCTGCTGGTCGATCACGCTGTCCCGCATTGCAAGTCGAATGTGCTGTACAAGGGCGCGCTGCAGGGCGATCCCGATTCGCACAAGGGCGATGCCCGCACGGTGTGGGTCGGCGATGTACTGATCCGGGCCGCCGCCGAGGGAACCGACACATTCGAGATCAACCGCAATCTGGTCCTCACCGACGGCGCGCGCGCCGATTCGGTGCCGAACCTGGAGATCGAGACCGGTGAGATCGTCGGGGCCGGCCATGCGTCGGCCACCGGCCGGTTCGACGACGAGCAGCTGTTCTACCTGCGCGCCCGCGGTATTCCGGAGGATGTCGCCCGCCGCCTCGTGGTGCGCGGTTTCTTCCACGAGATCATCCAGAAAATCGGGGTTCCGGAGGTCGCCGAACGGCTGGCAGCGGCCATCGAGGCCGAACTCGCCGCGATCGGCGCCTGACCGACCCCCACAGCCCACCGAAGGAATTCAGCAACCCATGACCACTCTGGAAATCAAGGACCTGCACGCCGAGGTCAACACCCCGGACGGGGATACCGTCAAGATCCTCAATGGTGTGAATCTCACCGTGAAATCCGGTGAGACGCACGCCATCATGGGGCCGAACGGTTCCGGCAAGTCGACGCTGTCCTATGCCATCGCCGGCCATCCCAAGTACACCGTCACGTCGGGTTCGATCACCCTCGACGGCGAGGACGTGCTGGCGATGTCGGTGGACGAGCGGGCGCGCGCGGGCCTTTTCCTGGCCATGCAGTACCCCGTCGAGGTTCCCGGGGTATCCACGTCCAACTTCCTGCGCACCGCGGCGACCGCGGTGCGCGGCGAGGCGCCCAAGCTGCGGCACTGGGTCAAGGAGGTGAAGGAGTCGATGAACGAACTCGAGATCGACGCCGCCTTCGCCGACCGCAGTGTGAACGAGGGCTTCTCCGGTGGCGAGAAGAAGCGGCACGAGATCCTGCAGCTGGGGCTACTCGCGCCCAAGATCGCCATTCTCGACGAGACCGACTCCGGCCTGGATGTGGATGCCCTGCGCATCGTCTCCGAGGGCGTCAACCGCTACAAGGAGCGGGAAAACGGCGGCGTGCTGCTGATCACCCACTACACCCGCATCCTGCGCTATATCCAGCCGCAGTTCGTGCACGTTTTCGTGGGCGGGCGCATTGTCGCCGAGGGCGGCCCGGAACTGGCCGAGGAACTCGACGCCAACGGCTACGTGAAGTTCACGCAGAGCTCACCCACCCCGTCGGCTTCGCCGACTGCCGTCCCCCGTCCAGCGACCGCCGGAGCGTGATATGACAGCGACCCTGCCCGCCTTCGACGTCGCCCGGATCCGGGCCGACTTCCCGATCCTGAACCGTACGGTCCGGGACGGGAAGCCGCTGGTGTACCTGGATTCCGGGGCCACTTCGCAGCGGCCGCTGGCGGTGCTGGACGCCGAACGTGCCTTCCTGCTCGAAAGCAATTCGGCGGTGCACCGCGGCGCGCATCAGCTGTCGGAGGAAGCCACGGACGCGTACGAGGAGGCCCGCGCCGTGATCGCCGGCTTCGTCGGCGCGGCGGCCGACGAGATCGTGTTCACCAAGAACGCGACCGAATCGCTGAACCTGGTGACCTATTCGTTCGCCGACGACCGCTTCCCGTACCACCTGGGCCCGGGCGACGAGATCGTCATCACCGAACTCGAACACCACGCGAACCTGGTGCCGTGGCAGGAACTGGCCCGCCGGACCGGTGCCACGCTGCGCTGGTACGGCGTCACCGAGGACGGGCGTATCGACCTGTCGTCGTTGGAACTGTCGCCGGCGACCAAGGTCGTGGCCTTCACCCACCAGTCCAATGTCACCGGCGCGGTGGCGCCGGTCGCCGAGATCGTGCGCCGGGCCCGGGCCGTGGGTGCGCTGGTGGTGCTGGATGCCTGCCAGTCGGTACCGCACGCACCGGTCGACCTGCATGCTCTGGACGTGGACTACGCGGCCTTCTCCGGGCACAAGATGCTCGGACCGTCGGGAGTCGGTGTGCTGTACGGGAAACGGGCATTGCTCGCGGAGACCCCGCCTTTCCTCACCGGTGGTTCCATGATCGAGACCGTGACGATGGAGCAGACCACCTTCGCACCACCGCCGCAGCGGTTCGAAGCCGGTGTGCCGATGACCTCGCAGGTGGTCGGGCTCGGTGCCGCGGTGCGGTATCTGCAGGAAGTCGGGATGGAGGCGGTGGCCGCGCACGAGCACGAGCTCGTCGACGCGGCCCTGGAGGGCCTCGGCGGTATCCCGGGCATCCGGATCGTCGGCCCCACCGAGAACGTCGACCGCGGCGGCGCGGTGGCCTTCCTCGCCGACGGTATCCACGCGCACGATCTGGGACAGATCCTGGACGACGAGGGCGTGGCCATCCGGGTGGGCCATCACTGTGCCTGGCCGCTGCACCGGCGCTTCGGTATCGCCGCGACCGCGCGCGCCTCGTTCGCGCTGTACAACACCGTGGACGAGGTGGAAAAACTGGTCGCCGCGGTGCGGAAGGCCCAGAGCTTCTTCGGGGTTGTCTAGAACATGCGCATGGAGCAGATGTACCAGGAAGTGATCCTGGATCATTACAAACATCCGCACAATCGCGGCCTGCGGGAACCGTTCGGCGCCGAAGTGCACCACGTGAACCCCACCTGCGGTGACGAGGTGACCCTGCGAGTGCACCTCGGCGCGGGCGGCGATGTCGCCGATGTGTCCTACGACGGGCAGGGCTGCTCGATCAGCCAGGCGTCGGTGTCGGTGCTGACCGATCAGGTGATCGGCCTGCCCCTCACCGAGGCGCTGGGAGTTGTCGACTCGTTCAACGAGATGATCGGCAGCCGGGGCACCGTCGAGGGCGACGAGGATGTGATCGGCGACGGGATCGCGTTCGCGGGTGTCGCCAAATATCCGGCCCGGGTGAAATGCGCACTGCTGGGCTGGATGGCGTTCAAAGACGCGGTGCTCCGGATCGACGGCGCGGCGAATGCCGTGGCCTCGGGCACTGCTACGCCGGAGACCGACCGAGTACGGAACGGGGAAACAGCATGACCGATACTTCCGCCACCGAATCTGCCGCGGAGACCGCGCCCGCCGAGGTCGAATTAACGGCCGAGGAACTCGCGCAGCTCGCCGACCTAGAGGAGGCGATGCGCGATGTGGTCGACCCCGAGCTCGGTATCAATGTCGTGGATCTGGGCCTGGTGTACGGGATGCGGGTCGAGGAGAGCACCGCGGTGCTCGATATGACCCTGACCTCGGCCGCCTGCCCGCTCACCGATGTGATCGAGGACCAGTCCCGCAATGCGCTGGTGCGCAGCGGTCTGGTCGACGATCTGAAGATCAACTGGGTGTGGATGCCCCCGTGGGGTCCGGACAAGATCACCGAGGACGGCCGGGAGCAGCTGCGGGCCCTGGGGTTCACGGTGTAGGCCGGGACAGACCGGACAAGCACCTATTCGGGCGGTGACCTACGGGTCGCCGCCCGAAATTGGTCTATACCCGAATTGGTTCGGATTCGTGCGGGGTAGCGGTCCACTGGTATGGACCGAAGCGGATTCCCCGTGGAACGGTCGCATTTGCTTCCCTTTAATACCCGTGTGCTACCGGAACCGGGACATTTCCGCGCGCCCGAGTTGTTCGGGCCGGGTGGATTCCGCGGGCGGTGTTATTGATTTCCGTTGCGGGACGACTCCGGTAACCCACGGCCGGCCGTGGCATTCGGTATCCGCTCCAATATCAATTTTCCGCTCCGGTTGCCAATCGCCGACCGATCGGTCCGTTCCGGATTCCGTGGCTGGTGATAGGGGACGGCTGCCGTCTGTGGGCTGGAGCACGCCCTCGGTGGGCCGGCTGTCGCGCGGCCAATCGCCTTCGTGATCTTCACCCGCGCAATGCCTTTCCGCATTCCGCGAGGTCGCGACGCAATCACGGATCGGTGACAATCGATTATCGACCGTTATTGAGAGAGTTCACGACAATGCTGCTACTGTGGGCGAGTCGTCGGGTTCCGGGCCATCGGAGGATGTGCTCCGATGGTCAGCGAACGGCCGAATGACTTGTCCCTTAGTTACTTTCGAGTAGCCGAAAGTAACTAAGGGATATGTCACCGACCGTAATCGCTGGTGCCCGGCGCAGACCTCATCCGGCCAGGGCGAACATGGTCGGCGTCGCGAGGAAGGCGAGACGAAGCGCCGTGGCCTGTCACGGCACCGCGTAGCGCACCTCGAACCCCGTCAACGACGAGAAAGCTGATGAATCTGAATACCGCCGTGCTGCTTCCCTGGATACTCGCCCTCTTACTGGTGTTCGGCGTGGCGTGGTACGCCGTTCGGGCCGTGCGCGATCAACAGAAGCGACTCGCTGTGCTGGAGCGGGAGCTTGCCGTGCGCGAGGACGCGCTCGAGCATCTCGCCGCCAGCACGCTACCCGCGCTCTCGGAATCCGTGCGCCGCTTCGAACAGGGCGCCGTCGGGCCCGAAGTTCCCCCGGGACTCGAGAACTCGCGTTTCGCGCAATGCCTGCGCTGGATCATCGACCGGGTCTCCGACGATCTGCGTACCGTCCAGAGCGAAACCCGCGAAACCGTCACCCGGGAAACCGAGGAACAGACCCGTACCGCGGTCGCCACCGCCGAAGAGGCTGTCCGGACCGAGGCCGACGCCGGCCGGGAACGTTCGGAAACCCTTGCCCGCGAAGCCACCAGCGCCGCGGTGCGTTCGTTCGGTACCTCCGTGGTGAGCCTCGGCGCCGATGTCAGCCAGGTGGTCAGCGCCGCGCTGCGCGAACATCGCGACGACCGCGTCTACGAGACCCTGATCCGTATCGACCACACCGTGCAGCAGATGATCCGTCAGGCGCAGTCCTACGTGATCGTCTGCGGTGGCCTGCCCGGCCGCCGGTGGCCCGCCCAGTCGCTGACCGATGTGGTCGGCGGCGCGACCGGCCGTGTCCGTGACTATCTGCGGGTGCGCCCCTCCCAGCTCGACCGCGTCGTCATCAGCCGTGCGGTGGAGCCGCTGGTACACACGTTGGCCTCGCTCATCGACAACGCGCTGCGCTATTCACCGCCGACCTCGTTCGTCGACGTCACCTTCCAGGAAGGTCATCACGGGGTGACCGTGATCGTCGACGACGCCGGTGTGCGAATGAACTCCGAGCAGATGGAGGAGGCCCGTCAGGTCCTCGCCAACGAACGCTCGGTCGATATCCACCAGCTGGGCCCGGCCCCCAAGGTCGGCTTCCCCGGCATCGCCGCCCTCGCTCGCCGCTATGGGTTCACCGTCTACATCGACGGTCCCAACGCCTACGGCGGTATGCGCGCCATGGTCTACATTCCGGAGGCACTGCTGGTCGCTCCAAAGGCAGATCACGACAACGACGCTCTCGCCAACGGTGGCGCCGCACCGCGGGAACTCGCCGCGGTACCCGGCGGCCCGGCCTCCTCGGTATCCGGCAGCTCCGGAAACGCCCTGGTAGGCAACGGGGTATCGGCAACGGCCGGAGCGCATTCCGCTGTGGATACCGGCGCGCACGCCGCGGTGTCCGGCCCGGCCGAGCGGTCCACTCCCGGCGAGTGGGCCTCCGCGGCCGAATCCGCCGAGGACACCGACGGTGAACAGCGGACGACCGTCCACGACATCACCAGCGGTGGTCTACCCCGACGCCGGCGCCGTGCCGCGGCCGTGCCCGCGGATATCAACGATCGCCTGTCCGGGCAATCCAGGACCGAACCGGGGCAGGCTCGCCCCGATATCGCCGCCGCATGGCAGAGCGGCTCCAAGAGCGGCCGAGCCGCCGCATCCGAAAACACCGAAGGGATGACATCCTGATGGGTTCACCGAGGACAGTGGTATCCGACAGCACCAATAAACTGGGCTGGTTACTGGACGATCTCGAGGTTCCCGGCGTCCGATTCGCCGTTCTGCTCTCCGAGGACGGGCTGCGTATCGCGCATTCGGCCGGTATCGCGAAAGACGATGCCGAACGGTTCGCGGCCGCGGCGTCGGGCCTGCGCTCGCTCGGAAAGGCGCTCGGGGAATTCTGCGGGAGCACCGGAAACGACGTGCGGCAGAACATGACCGAGTACGACCAGGGCATGATCATGATCACCGCCGCGGGTGAGGGTGCGCTGCTGGGTGTGGCCACCATGACCGATATCGATGTGGGTCTCATCGCTCATCGGATGAACGAGCTGGCCGGCCGGGTGGGTCACGAGCTCGGCAGTGAGCCTCGCAGAGGCGCACACGGCGGCGATCTGCAATGAGCCGGTCGCGGCGTGATCCAGACCTGGTCCGTGCGTATGTGCGGACCGGCGGGCGCTCGCGCCCGACCCGTGAACTGGGCCTGGTGACCCTTGTCATCGCCGTATCGGACCCGGCGCCGGGCGCGACTCCGGACGCGCGCCGAGTGGTCGACGTGTGCTCACGCGGTGCGCTGTCGATCGCGGAGGTCGCCGCATACCTCGACCTTCCGCCCTCGGTGGTGACGATCGTCGTTTCCGATCTGCTGGACAGCGGACACCTGAACAACCCGACCCCGGCGGAGATCATGCCGGAGATCGCCCTGCTCGAGGAGGTACTCAATGGGCTCCGTGCTCTCCCGGCCTGATCGGTCCGCGGATTACGGACGTTCGGTCGACTATGTCGCGGAGACGGTGACCCGGTCGGTGAAGCTGCTGGTGGCCGGTAATTTCGGCGTCGGCAAAACCACCTTCGTGAGCAGTATTTCGGAGATCAAACCGCTGCGTACCGAGGAAACCATCACCGAGGCCAGCGTCGGGATCGACGATCTGGGCGGGCTGGGTTCGAAAACCACGACCACGGTCGCGATGGATTTCGGGCGTATCACGCTCAATCCCGAACTGGCCCTGTACCTGTTCGGCACCCCGGGGCAGCAGCGGTTCATTCCGCTCTGGGAGGAACTGGCCAAGGGCGCGCTGGGCGCGCTCGTGCTGGTGGATACCCGGCGGATCGAAAAAGCCGACGAGGTGCTCGCGGTTCTCGAGGAACGCAATGTGCCCTATGCGGTCGGGGTCAACGAGTTCGAGGGCGCGAACCGGTTTCCGCTGTCGGAGATCCGGGAGGCGCTGGATCTGACCGCGGACACTCCGCTCGTTGCGCTCGACGCGCGGGATCGGCGCACCTGCCTGCAGGGCCTGATCACGCTTGTCGAATATCTGTTCCATCGATTGGAGTCTCGTCTTTGACCACGCAGTTCTCTCCGGTTCCGCAACAACAACCTCCGTTCGCCGGATGCCCGGTGATCCACGGAGAACCCACCGGAGGCGTTGGCCCTCGATTCAGTCTCTATTCGGCGGAGTTCGCCGATGACCCGCATCGCGCCTATGCCGCGATGCGGAGCCGGTACGGTTCGCTGGTACCCATCGATCTGGCCCCGGATGTGCCGGCCACCCTGGTGATCGGTTACGAGGCGGCCGTCCGGATCCTCAACGATCCCGACCGGTTTCCGGCGGATCCGCGCACCTGGCAGGGCAGTATCCCGGCCGATTCGCCGGTCAAGCCGATGATGGAGTGGTATCCGAACGCGCTGCGCAACAGCGGCGAACTCCATCAGCGCTATCGTCAGGCGTATGTGCACGCGATCGACGGAATCGATCTGCACGAGTTGCACCAGACGGTGGAGCGGATCGCGGTTCCGCTCATCAACGCGTTCTGCGAATCGGGTGAGGCCGATCTCGTTACGCAGTACGCCTTCCCGCTCGTCTTCGAAGTGGTCAACCGTATGGTCGGCTGCACTCCCGAACTGGGGGAGCGGGTGGCCAACGGGATGGCTGCGCTGTTCGACACCGTCAACGCCGAATGGGGGATGAACCACCTCAGCGAGGCGCTGATGGAACTGATCTTCCAGAAGCGGTCCGATCCCGCCGGTGATGTCACCTCGCGCCTGGTCCACCATCCGGCGAAACTGGACGACGAGGAGCTGCTGTCCAATCTGATCAGCTTCTACGGTGCCGGCGTGGAACCGCAGCAGAACCTGATCAACAACACCCTGCTGCTGATGATGACCGACGAACGGTTCGGCGGCAGTATGCTCGGCGGCAGCCTCTCCACCCGAGACGCGCTGGACGAGGTGTTGTTCAACGACCCGCCGATGGCGAATTTCTGCACCACGTACCCGCGCCAGCCGATTCTCATCGAGAACACCTGGTTGCCGGCCCACCAGCCGGTGCTGATCAGTCTGTCCGCGTGTAACAACGATCCGGCCATCCGGGGCGGCGACCCCATCGGGAACCGATCCCATCTGGCCTGGAGTATCGGACCGCATACCTGCCCGGCACAGTCACCGGCGCTCGTTGTGGTCCAGGGAGCGATCGATCTACTGCTCGACGCGCTTCCCGAACTGGAGCTGGCGGCACCGCCGGAGGAACTCGCCTGGCGCCCGGGGCCCTTCCACCGCGCGCTGGCGGCGCTGCCGGTCGTTTTTCCGCCGTCACCGCCACTGAATCTCGTGTAAGGAGAACGCGCGTTGCCACGCGAAACCATCGTCCTGGATATGGCCGGCGCCGATGTCGTCGGTGAGTCGGCCCGGCTGCGTGCCCAGGGCCCGGCGGCGCTTATCGAGTTGCCGGGCGCGGTGCCGGCCTGGGCCGTCACCGATGCCGCGGTGCTGAAAAGCCTGCTGGCCGATCCGCGGGTGTCCAAGGATCCGCGTCAGCATTGGACGGCGTTCGTCAACGGTGAGATCACCGAGGACTGGCCGCTGCTGCCGTGGCTCGCGGTGGAGAACATGTTCACCGCCTACGGTGCCGATCATCGGCGCCTGCGCAAACTGGTCTCGCCCGCGTTCACCCACCGGCGGACCGCGGCCCTGCGGCCCCGGGTGGAGGCGCTGGTCGCCGAACTTCTCGACACACTGGCCGCCGCCCCGGCGGGTGCGGTCGTCGATCTGCGCGAAAACTATGCCTATCCGGTGCCGATCCAGGTGATCACCGAACTGCTGGGGGTGCCGGACACCCTGGGCCCCGGGCTGCGGGTCTGTGTCGACCGGTATTTCGACACCACCATCGGGCAGGAGGAGGCGCAGGCCAACTATGTCGAGATGTACGGGCTGGTCACCGAACTCGTCACTTACCGGCGCGCGAACCCCGGCGACGATATCACCAGCGTGATGATCACGACCCGTGACGAGGACGGGTCCCAGCTGACCGAGAATCAGATCGTCGATACGCTGATGCTGGTCATCAACGCCGGCCACGAGACGACCGTCAACCTACTGGATCAGGCCATCGTCGCCCTGCTCACCCATCCGCAGCAGCGAGCCGCCGCGCTGGCCGGGCAGGTCGGCTGGCCGGATGTGGTGGAGGAGACCCTGCGCTACCAGGCACCGGTCGCGCATCTGCCGCTGCGCTTCGCGGTGGAGGATATCGAGATCGCGGGACTGCGGATCGGTAAGGGCGAGGCCATCCTCGCGTCGTACGCGGCCGCCAGTCGTGATCCGAAAGTGCACGGCGATACCACCGATACCTTTGATCCGGCCCGTACCGTCAAGGACCATATCGCCTTCGGGCACGGCGCCCACCACTGCATCGGTGCGCCACTGGCCCGGATGGAGGGCGAACTCGCGTTGCCCGCGCTGTTCCGCCGTTTCCCGGATATGCGACTGGCGGTGGATCCGAGCGAGCTGAAACCGGTGGTGAGCTTTGTTTCCAACGGTCATCAGGAATTGCCTGTGTACCTGTCCTGAGACCGGTAGCGCGAAGTTCGCCACCGCGCACCGGGAATCGCCTGTGCAGCGGCGCCGTGGCCGGTAGCGTACGACACACAACTTCATTGCTGATGGCTCGTAGCGGACGCCGCTGAACGGGATATATGGGTCGGCGGATACGTCTGTGAAACCGCACTATTCACCGATTCATCCGAACCTCGGAGTGTGACGTCTTGACCACAGCGAGATCTGATCAGTTCTTTGCCGTCGACAGTGTTCCACTGACCCACGGTTCTCCCGTTGTTACCACGGGCCCGCGTATTCCCTTGTACACGGAGGAATTCGCGGCCGATCCGCACAAGATCTACCGGGAGATGCGCGGCCGTTTCGGTTCGCTGGCCCCGGTGGAACTCGCACCCGGAGTCCCCGCCACCCTGGTGATCGGATATCACACCGCGGTCCGGATCCTGCACGATCCGGAGCATTTTCCCGCCGACCCCCGGGTCTGGCAGCGTGATGTCCCGTCGGACTGCCCCGTGCTGCCGATGATGGAATATCGGCCGAATCCACTACGCACCGTGGGACATGATCGCCTGCGCTACCGGTCGGCTGCGGTCGCGGCCGTCGACGGGGTCGATCTGCACGAAATGCACACCATCATCGAGAAGATCTCGATCTCGCTGATCAATTCGTTCTGCGCGGACGGCTACTGCGATGTGGTCGGCCAGTACGCCTCCCCACTCATCTTCGCCACACTCAACGCCATGCTCGGCTGCCCACCCGAACTGGGACATCGGGCGGCGCAGGGGCTGGCGGCCATGTTCGACACCGTGGACGCGGCCGCGGGCAACGCGGCACAGGCCGACGCGCTGCTGGAACTGGCCCGGCTCAAGCGAGTACATCCCGGTGACGACATCACCAGCCGCCTGGTACGGCATCCCGTTCATCTCAGTGACGAGGAGATCAGGCAGCAGCTGGCGCTGCTGTACGGAGCGGGCACCGAACCGCCGCAGAACCTGATCGCCAATACGCTTCTGTTGATGCTCACCGATGATCGGTTCGCGGCCCATGTCCTCGACGGGAGCCTGTCCACCCGCGACGCGCTCGACGAGGTGCTGTTCAACGATCCGCCCCTGGCCAACTACTGCATCAGCTATCCGCGCCAGCCGATGCTGATCGATGGCATCTGGTTACCGGCGCATCAGCCGGTGATGATCAGTATGAGCGCCTGCAACAACGACCCCGCGATCAACACCGGGGCACTGGCCCACAATCGTTCGCACCTGGCGTTCAGTATCGGCCCGCACAGCTGTCCCGCCCGCTCGGTGGCGTTGCTGATCGTGCAGGACGCCATCGATCAGCTTCTGGACGCGATCCCGGAGATGCGGCTCGCGGTGGAGCGCGCCGAGCTGCGGTGGCGGCCGGGGCCGTTCCACCGGGCCCTGGTCTCGCTGCCGGTCCTTTTCCCGGCGATCCCGCCGATTCGTTCCGGCGGTGCCTGAAACGGCTGGGACCGGGATCGGAAGGTCCGTCATTCGTTCGCCCCAGCATCTGCTCGGCATCGGGTGATGAAGATCACGTAGTGGCGTCCGGGTGTGGGTCACGCCCGGGTGTCGTGAGAGGTGGCGGCTGGTTGGGCAACCGGTGCCGCACCGGCGGCGGCCGCCCGTGTCTGGGCCGAAGAGCGATGTGAGGCTGCGTGATTCGGGCATCCGGGCTGAGTTCTGGGTACAGTTCCAGATCGAGTCCGGCGGTCGGGCGTGCCCGGCCGCAGAGTAAATCGTCAGGAATCGGGGGACCTTGACCGACGGCAGCCGAACTCGCTCGACCGTGGCACCAGGTGATTTCGACGGGCCGCGCATTGCGCTGGCTTCGGCGGAATTCGCGGCCGATCCACATGCGGCGTACCGCGAGATGCGGCGGCGCTACGGTTCGCTCGCTCCGGTGGAGCTGGCACCCGGGGTGCCGGCCACCCTGGTCGTCGGTTATCACGCCGCACTCCGGATCCTCAACGATCCGGAACATTTCCCCGCCGATCCGCGGATCTGGCAGCGCGGTATCCCCGCCGACTGTCCGGTCCTGCCGATGCTGGAATGGCGCCCGAATCCCATTCGCAGTGCCGGCCCGGACCATCTGCGTTACCGCTCGGCCGTCGCCGGGGCGCTGGGCAAGGTCGATCTGCACCGGTTGCATGCGACCGTCGAGGAGATCGCCGTTCCGCTGATCAATTCCTTCTGCGAGACCGGCCGATGCGATGTGCTCGGTCAGTATGCGCAGCCGCTCGTCTTCGCAGCGCTGAGCGCCATGCTGGGCGTCCCACCGGAGATCGGGCGGCGCGCGTCCGAGGGGATGGCGCTCATCTTCGGCATGGCCGACGCCGCTGCGGGAAATGCGATGCTGGCCGAGGCGCTGCTGGACCTGGTCCGGCTCAAACGCTCGACCCCGGGTGAGGATGTCACGAGCTGGCTCGTCCAGCATCCGGTGGGTCTGGACGACGAGGAGATGGTGCAGCAGCTGGTGCTGCTGTACGGAGCCGGGCTCGAGCCGCCGCAGGATCTGATCGTCAACACCCTGCTGCTCATGCTCACCGACGACCGGTTCGCGGCGACCGTGCTCGACGGGAGCCTGTCGACGCGGGACGCGCTGGACGACGTCCTGTTCAACGACCCGCCGATCGCGAACTTCTGCATCAGCTACCCGCGGCAGCCCATTCTGGTGGACCGGGTGTGGTTACCGGCGCATCAGCCGGTGATCATCAGTATGGGCGCCTGCAACAACGACCCGGCGATTCGCCGGGGCGAGATCCTGGACAACCGGTCGCATCTGGCCTTCGGCGCGGGTCCGCACGCCTGCCCCGCCCAGTCGCCGGCGGTGCTGATCGTCCAGGACGCCATCGATCAACTTCTGGACGCACTACCGGAAATGGCACTGGCGGTCCCGCGGTCGGAGCTGCAGTGGCGGCCCGATCCGTTCTACCGGGCGCTGGTATCACTTCCGGTCGAGTTCCCGCCGAGTCCACCGATCGGAATGGCCGGTTTTCGATAGTCGAGTGAGGAGTTCTCGATGGAGAAGCACATCACCCCTGTAGTCCTCGATCCCACAGGCTCGGATATCCAGGGCGAGAGTGCCCATCTTCGGGAACGGGGACCGGTCACGCGGATCGAGTTGCCCGGCGGTGTGCCCGCCTGGTCGATCACGGACGCGGCCCTGCTGGAGCAGCTACTGGCCGGACCGGAGGTATCCAAGGACCCCCGGCAGCACTGGCCGGCCTTCCGCAACGGCGAGATCGCCGCGGATTGGCCGCTGCTGCCCTGGGTGGCGGTGAACAATATGTTCACCGCCTACGGTGCCGAGCACCGCCGGTTGCGCAAGATCGTGGCCCCGGCGTTCACCCATCGGCGCACCATGGCACTGAAACCCCGGATCGAGCAGATCACCGGGGAACTTCTCGCCGACCTCGCCGCGACACCGGCCGGCACGGCCGTGGACCTGCGGGAGCGCCTGGCGTATCCGCTGCCGATCCGGGTGATCAGCGAATTGATGGGGGTTCCGGAAGAACTGCAGGCGAATCTGCGGAAATGCGTGGACGGGGTTTTCGATACCTCGCTGTCCCCGGAGGAATCCGCGGCCAACTATACGGACCTGTACGGGGTGATATTCCGGCTCGTCGCCTACCGGCGGGAACACCCCGGCGACGATATGACGACGCTGCTCGTTGCCGATACCGCCGATACCGAGACTCCGCTCACCGAACAGGAACTGGCCGATACGTTGATGCTGGTGATCGGCGCCGGGCACGAGACCACGGTGAATCTGCTCGACCAGGCTGTCTATCAGCTGCTCGTCCGGCCCCGGCAGCGGGCGGATGTGCTCGAAGGCCGGGTCCCCTGGCCGGATCTGATCGAAGAGGTTCTACGCTTCGAGGCGCCGCTCGCCCATCTCCTCCTGCGTTTCGCGGTGCAGGATCTGGTGGTGGGGGGAGTCGAAATCGCCCGGGGTGACGCAATACTCGCCGGGTATGCCGGAGCGAACCGGGATCCGAAGGTCTACGGTGCCACCGCGGATGAATTCGACCCGACCCGGACGGTCAAGAGCCATCTCGCCTTCGGTTACGGCGCCCACCACTGCTTGGGCGCGCCGCTGGCCCGATTGGAGGCGGCGGTGGCCCTACCGGCCGTCTTCGCGAAGTTCCCGGATATGGAACTGGCTGTCGCGCCGGAGGAACTCGGTTCGGTAGCCAGTTTCATATCCAACGGGCACAGCCGCCTGCCGGTGTACCTGAACGGGAAGTGAGCCGCCGAGCGGTCGCTGTTCTCCCGCCGTCCGGGCGGCCCGGGTGCGCGGTCCGGACGGCCCCGGTACTCAGTTGGTTTCGAGGTCGCGGCGGCGGAAACCGAACGCGCCTGCCGCGCCGAGCAGCAGCGCCACCACCAGCGTGATCAGTACCGGGACCAGGTCGAACGACTGAGCCGGCACCAGGGGGAGGTTGTCGAACGGGGACAGACTCATGAGCCAGGCGGGGAACTTCAGGGTCGCGCCGAACATCAGGACCACCACGCAGAAGGCCATGGCCAGCCAGGCCGCGGAGGTCAGTTTCGGTGCGACACCGAACAGGAACAGCGTGACCCCGCCGAGCACCCACACCGCCGGCAGGTAGACCAGTGCGGCACCGGTCAGCGTGACGGCCCGGGAAAGGTCGTCCGCCAGGAGGCCGTAGGTGAGCCCCATCCCGAACCCGCTCAGCGCGACCACGATCGCCGATCCCGCGAGCATGATCACCGCGTGACCGGCCAGCCAGCGCAGCCGGGAGAGTTCCGTGGACAGCAGCGGTTCGGCCTGTCCCGCCGCCTCCTCGGCCCGCGGGCGCAGGCCGGACGAGATCGTGTACGCCGACCCGATGATCGCCAGGATCGCCACGGCCATCGCATAGAACGCGTCGACCATACTGCCCATGTTCTGGCCGAGGATCTGGTTCAGATCGATATCGCCGAGCAGATCGTCGACATCGTCGCCGATTGTGCCGAAGGCCAGGCCGGCGAAGAACATCCCCAGTGACCAGCCGATCAGGGACCCACGCTGCAGCCGCCAGGCCAGACCGAATATTCCGTGCAGCGATTCGGGTGCCCGGGCCGGCCCCGGCCGCGGGGGGATCACCCCGGCACCGAAATCGCGCCGGTCCAGCACCCGCGCCGCCACCACACCGGTGCCCGCCGCCACGACCACCGAGAGTGCCGCGGGCCACCAGATCTCGCCGTCGTAGGGTCGCATCGCCTGACCCCAGCCCAGCGGCGAGAACCAGGACAGGACCCCGTTGCCGACATCGCCGACCGCGCGCAGCAGATAGGACACGGCCAGCGCCGCGCCGGTGATCGCGTAGCCGGTGCGGGTGCTCGCGCTGAGCTGCGCGGCCAGAAGCGCAATCGCACCGAAGACGAAACCGGCGCAGGTGGCAGCGACGCCCAGCGCGATCGAGCCCGGGACCGGCAGGCCGTAGCCGATCAAACTCAGTGCGATCGCCAGGCCCAGCAGGATATTCGCGGCCACGGTCACGACGGCCGCCGCACTCGCCGGGGCATAACGGCCCACCACGCCGGACCGGATCAGCTCGTCCCGGCCGGATTCCTCGTTCGACCGGGTGTGCCGGCCGATGAGGAACATACTCATCAGCCCGGCCACCACCATGCCGAACGCGCTGGACTGGAAAGCAACCTGACCCTCGACCGTGTTCAGTACCCGCGGCGGTCCGGCCATCGCGATCATGGCGGCATTGCCGGCCATGCTGCCGGCGAGGGCATCCAGTTTCTCCTGGGTGGGATAGGCCGCGTCGAGCGCGACCGCCTGCGACCAATAGATCAGCGTGCCGCCCACGATCCACGCCACCAGGGGCAAGCGTTCGCGGCGCAACGCGAACCGGGTGAGGACACCGGTTCCGGTGAAGGTGCCCGCATACCGGGCCGGCTGCCGGACAGTCACGATTCCGGAACCCCCGCGGCCGCGAGTTCGTCCCCGTAGTGACGCAGGAACAGTTCCTCCAAGGTAGGTGGCTGACTGGTCAGGGTCCGGATGCCGAAGGGTGTGAGATGCTCCATGGCCGCGCCCAGATCGACGGTGTCCACCTGGAAGCGCACCCGGGTCCCGTCGTCGACCAGATCGTGGACGCCGCGCAAGGCGGCCAAACCGGTGACCGGGCGCTGGGTTTCGGCTTCGATCGAGGTTCGGGTGAGGTGCCGCAGATCGGCCAGGGTGCCGGATTCGACCGCCCGGCCGTGCCGGATGATCGTCACCCGATCGCACAATGCCTCGACCTGCGCCAGGATATGGCTGGACAGCAGAACGGTGCGCCCGGCGCGGCGCACCTCCTCCACATATTCCTGGAACACCGCCTCCATCAGCGGATCCAGTCCCGAGGTGGGTTCGTCGAACAACAGCAGCTCCACATCGGAAGCCAGCGCCGCGACCAGTGCGACCTTCTGCCGATTGCCTTTCGAGTAGGTGCGGCCCTTCTTCGTCGGATCCAGATCGAAACGTTCCAGCAGATCGGCGCGTCTGCTTTCGTCCAGCCCGCCGCGCAACCGGCCGAGCAGGTCGATCACCTCACCACCGGTGAGATTGGGCCACAGGCTCACATCGCCCGGTACATAGGCCAGCCGGCGATGCAGTTCGGCGGTCTGCGACCACGGATCGCCGCCGAGCAACCGGACCGTACCGCCGTCGGCGCGCAGCAGGCCCAGCAGAACCCGGATGGTGGTGGATTTACCGGCTCCGTTGGGGCCGAGGAAACCGTGCACCTCACCCGGGGCGACCTGCAGGTCGAGACCGTCCAGGGCGCGGGTGCGGCCGAATGTCTTCACCAGACCGGAGATATCGATCGCGGCAGTCATGAATGCACCCTATTCCGGTTCCGGTGGCCATCGTGGGTTTTCCGCACCGGGGGTAGCCGAGTCTCCGGTCGGGCGGTTCGGCGCGACTCCGGCCGCGGCGAGCTACCGGCCGGGGCCCGCCTCGTCCGGATGGCCGGTGGGTCAGCCGGCCGACAGTTCCGGCTGAGACCGGTGGTGCGCGCCGGCTGCCAGGTCACCACACCGGGAACCCCGGCCAGGGTCGCGCCGTCGGCGGCGGTGGCGCCCTCGATTTCGCGCACGTTCTTCTCCAGGACCGCTGCGGCGAGGGCGTCGCGATCGGGAAAGTGCCGGCACAGCACGCCCTGCCCGACCCGGCCCGGCGCGCGATCAAGGACAGCGGTGCGGTCCAGGCCCTGCACCGCGAAGATCTCCCGGGCGGCGTCGACCAGCGCGGCCCGGCGGCGGCCTTCGGGCCCTGGTTCGCGTGCCGCCGTACGCCCGGCGTCGGCTGCTGGGGCATCACGACAGCGTAACGGGCGAACGGCGCGGTTCCGTCGTGGCGATTCCCCGGCCCGGGCGAGCGACCTGTGCTGTTGCCTCGCCCGTGCGGACCTCAGGCTGCCCGGTGCAGATCGAGGAAGTCGCCGACCGGACGGCGTGGCGTCGGCGGCTGGGCGGCGGTGGCGGGTGCCGTGCCGACCCGGACGACGACCTGTGGTTCGGCAGGTCCCGGCACGAGGTTCGCGATGGCGCGGCGGCTCACCGGGATCTCGGTGATATGGGTCAGCGGGCAGGTGGTCAGACCCGCGGCCGTGCATTCGAGCAGCACCGCGGAAAGGGCTTCACCGGACCGTAGCCACTGGAGGGGACCGTCCGCGGCCGAACCGATCACCAGCAATTGCGAGGCATCGGTGAGTTCGCCGCGGCGCAGCGACGGCGGCGCGGTCGGGAACGCCCGGCCCACACCCACCTGAGCGAGTTCCGCGGCCGAGACCAGGGCCGAGAGCGGGACACCGTCGGCCGGCGAGTCGTTGCCCGCCCACCAGTGCAATTCGTTCAGGTACTGCGGATCGTATTCCCGCAGTGCCGCCGACCGGGCGGAAGCGGCCGCCAGCCGGAGCCGGGCCGACCCTTCGAGCACGTCCACGGAAACCTCGTGCGCTGCCGCCACCGTCCGCAGCACCGGTTCCACCTGCTCCCAGTCGCGGGGTGGCAGCATCGGCAATCGGTCGGTGTAGCGGCGATCGATGGCCGCCGCGCGCGCCCGGGTGGTGTCGGAGACATCGCGCGCCGGCGCGAACTCGATCTCGGCCAGATGATCTCTGGCGGTATCGGGCAAACGGATCACCTCGGTCCACCAGCCCGCTGCCGCGAACGCGGTACGGATGTGGTCGAGCAGGGCGCCGCAGCTGATGATCAGCTGACGGCCTTGCGGGTCGGCCGACGACAGCCGCCGGTAGGTATCGGCGTACAGCTGCAACCGGTGGCCGTCGAAGACCAGGCGCCACGGTTGGGTGTTGTGCACCGAGGGTGCACGGCGGGCGAGGGAGAGGGCGGCCTGCACCGTCGGATGATCGGGGACCCGAGCCGTGCCGATAGCGTCCATCTTCCGAGTCTGCCCGCCGCTGTCCCCGGCGACCACCCCGCAAAGCGATCCGGGCCGAATCGTTCCGGTCAGGGCATGGGCCCGATACCGGTGATCAAGGTACGGTCACCGATTCGCATCGTCGTGACCAGTTGCGGGTTGTAGCCGACGGGCGCGGTCTCAGGCCGGTGCTCGGTGATTGCCACGGTGTACTGGCCGACGAAAGCTCCCGGGGTGATCCGGATACAGTGCGTGGTCCCGGGCGGGATGGTGTCGATACCGCGCTGGATGTCGGCGGCCACGGGCACACCGGCTTCCGGTGCCACCAGGGCCCGCGCCTGTTCGCCGGACCGCGCCACGTAGTAGGCGTACTGGAAACCGAAGATCACCTCCGGCCCGGAGCCGGTGCCGCCGGGACCGTTGCCCTGCACGGTGTTGCCGGTGCGTTCGGCCGGGCAGTTCGGATCGGCGACGGGCACCCCGGGTGCCGGTGCACCGAATATTCCGGGTTCGGTCGGCGCCGGGGTGGACGGCGCCGGTTCGCCGGCGCCGACCACCGCGAATTGAACGTAGGCGGCGGCTGCGAGCGCCACCACCGCCGCGCCGCCCAGCAGCACCGGAAGCAGCCGGGTCCGGCCCGGTGGGGCGGTGGACCGGGGTGGTGCCGGCGCGGCGCCTTCGCGGGGTGTGAGCCGGTCCCGCAGCCGTTGACGCGCGGTGGACGGCCCCGGGACGGTCACAGGCGAGCCCGGTGTGCCGTCGACGGCCAGGACCGGGTTCGTGCCGGCATGGTCGCGGCTGTCGGCCGCGCCGGTGCCTGCTACGGCCTCCCTGGGCTCGGCGGCGCCCGGCGATATCGCCTCCGCAGGGCCGGCTCCGGGCCTGGGGGGATATCCGTCGGACGACATCATCCAGTCCGACCAATTGCCCTCGTAGCGGGCATCGGGGTCGGGGCCGGTCGCGTCCGGCGGTGTCGGGTGTGAACCGGCCGGGGACATGAGTCCGGGCCCGGCCGTGCCCGGGGGCAGCGAGGGGCCGTCCGGGCCATGAGCTGTCGGGCCGGAACCAGCCGAGCCCGGTGGCATCGGGCCGGAACCAGCTGGGCCCTGCGGTGCGGTGCCCGGACCGGCCGCACCCGGCGATATCGGGATGGGCGCGGTGGGCGCCGGGTCTCCGGGGCCGGTAGCTGCACCGGATGGATCCGGGGGGACCGGGAGATTCAGGCTGCGGAGCCCGCGCGGGGGATCCGGATCGTCGAACCCGGAAAGCGAGGGGGAGTGCGGGGAATCTCCCCCGCCCGGGTTGCCGGCGGGATGGGTGGGGGAGTGCCCGCTGCGGGTGCCGTGCTCCGGCGGTGGTCGGTCCATGGCGCGGCCCCCTTCGACGATTCACTGCGCGTAATGCTTCCACTGTTCTAGTGGATACGCGATCGTCGCGCAGCACAGTGGCCGCGACGGTTCACCAGTGAACCGTCACCGGATCGCCGATGCCGACGTTCTCGTAGTACCAGGACGCATCGGCGGGCGCGAGATTGATACAGCCGTGGCTGACATTGGAATTACCCTGCTGATCCACCGACCACGGCGCCGAATGGACGAAGACACCGCCCCAGGTGAGGCGTTCGGCCCATTCACCGTCGATCAGATAACCCTCCGGGGAGTCCAGTGGGATTCCGATCGTGCGGGAATCGAAGATGATGTTGCGGAATTTCTCCAGCACCGGGTATGTGCCGGTCGGGGTCTCGTAGCCGGGCTTACCCATGGACGCCGGCATCGTCCGGACGACCTGGCCGCCGATGCTGACGGTGAACATGTGGGTGGACATGTTCGCGTCGGCGACGACTCCGCCGTTGGTCTGGAACTGGGTGCGCTGATCACCGAAATTCACCGTGAGCGTGGTGTTCGCCGGCAGGAATCCGGTGGGGGTCCAGGTCAGTTCCCGGTCACCGTGCCAGGCATAGGTACCGGGCAGCGGGGCCCCGGCGGTGACCGACAGAGACTTCTCGGCGTGGGCCCGATCGGCGACCTCATCCGGGAACCGGACGGTAACTGGGTGGGCGATCCCCACCACGGCGCCGTCGGCCGGAACGACCGAGGCGACCGGTGCGGGGCGGGGTACGTCGCCGGTCATGGCGTTCGCCCCGGCGGGGACGACGATCACCGACAGTGCGATCGCGAGTGCCAGAAAAACGTGCCGGACAACAATATTCATGGTTCCACCCCTTACGGAGGACTGGTGGACAGACGTCCATCCTAAGGGGCCATGATCAACAGAACCAGCTAAGATACCTTCCCGGCACCGGTTCGCGATGTAGACACACCGGGCGATTGCTATTCGGTGACAAGTTTCCAGTCGTCGGGCAACCCGTGGACATGCATCGTTGTGCCCTCGGCGTGGATACTGACCGTCGCCGGACCCAGCCGGAGGTCGGTCAGACCCACTTTGCCCCATTCCCGCGGCAGCTGCGGCGTCACCCGCAGGGTGCGATGCGGCGCACAGGGCGACAATCCGAGGAACGAGCGCACCAGCAGCAGCGGCGCGGCGCTCGCCCACGCCTGCGGGGAGCAGGAGGTCGGGTAGGGGACCGGGGACCGGAAATCGGTGCGGGCGAATCCGCAGAACAGCTCGGGGAGCCGCCCGCCGAACTCACCGGCCGCGTCCAGCAGTCCGGTGGTGAGCCGTTCGGCCAGCTCGCTCGCGCCCGCGATATGCCGGTACCGCAACAGTCCGGCCACGGCGATCGCGGTGTCGTGCGGCCATACCGACCCGTTGTGGTAGCTCATCGGATTGAAGGCGCCCATGGTGGACGCCAGCGTGCGTAGCCCGAAACCGCTGTCCATGGACACATCGGCGAGCCGTTCGATGAGTTCGGCGGCCCGTTCGTCGGAGACGATCCCGGTCCACAGACACTGGGCGGCATTGCTGGTCAGCGAATCGACCTGGTTCTTCTGTCCGTCCAGCGCGACCGCGTACCAGCCGTTCTTGGCGACCCAGAACGCCTCGTCGAACCGGTCTTTGAGATTCTCGGCCTGTTCGCGCAGGCGCGCGGCGGTGCCGGTATCGCCGAAGTACTCGGCCAGCTGGGCGCGGGCCAGCCGCGCCGCGTACACGTATCCCTGGACCTCGCAGAGCGCGATGGACGGTTCGGCCAGATGGCCCGTCGCGTCGTTGATGGAGTCGAAGCTGTCCTTCCACCCCTGGTTGCTCAATCCGCGATCGGTTTTGCGGCGGTACTCGACGAATCCGTCGCCGTCGGCATCGCCGTATTCATCGATCCAGGCCAGTGCCGCGTCGGCGGCCGGGAGCAGCTCCCGGACCACCGCGTCCCCGGCGCCCCAGCGCCAGCATTCGGCCAGCAGCATGACGAACAGCGGGGTCGCGTCGACCGAGCCGTAGTACACGGTGCCGCCGAGTACCTGGCCGCTGGCCGGGCCGTGCCGCATTTCGTGCATGATGCGGCCCGGCTCCTCTTCGGTGATCGGATTGACCTTCGTACCCTGCAGATCCGCCAGCCGCCGCAGGGTGCCCACCGCCAGTGCCGAATCCAGCGGGAGTGCCATCCACGAGGTGAGCAGGCTGTCCCGGCCGAACAGGGCCATGAACCAGGGTGCGCCCGCGGCCACATAGGCGGGTGCGCCGTCGCTGCTGCCGTCGATCCGCAGCGCGCCCAGATCGCTTTCGGTGCGCTGCAGCACGTCCGACAGCGCCGGATCGGTGGCGGTGAGATCGGTGGCGGTGGCCCGCCAGGCCTTGAGCCGGCTGATCGGGCTGTCCTCGTCGTCACCGAAGGACGCCTGGACCCGCCGGTGCGAAACCACCGGCTGGACCAGGATTTCGGTATCCCACCGGCCCCGGGCCGGCACCACCACCTGCCAGGTGATGGTGCCGGGCAGCATCACGGCCCCGGCCGTGGCGCTGATGGTCAGACCGCGGCCGGGTTCGTTGTGATCGGTCAGATGCAGGTCGCCGTCCACGGCGTTGTGCTCGGCACCGCCGCCATGGTTACGGCCTTCCTTGACGGCGAACAGGTCCGCGAAATCGGCGTCGACGAACATGGTGATGGTCATCGCCGTGTCCTCGTGACCGAGGTTGTGTACGGAGATGCCCTCCTTGAGGCCGTTGCCGATGAGCCGCCGGCGCACCACGAGCACGGTGCTGTCGGCGACCCCGGCACGGGGCGGTTTGCGCAGGATGAACCGGCCTTTGAACGCCTCCGGCGTGAGCACCGTGAGATGTTCGGCCGGTTGGCCGTCCAGGCGCAGCTCCCAGCGGGAGATCACCCGCGAATCGCGGTAGAACAGGCCTTGCGAAGTACCGGAATGGATATCGCCGAGTGGGTCGGACAAGCAGAAGGTGCTCGCCTCGACCAGGGTGACCGTCCCCCCGCCGCCGTTGACGGCGGCGGGCTGGCCGGAGTTGAGAATTCTCGGCGGTGCGTTCATGCCCTACTCCATACCGGTGTCGTGCCGGCGTCGGCGCGGATCGCGGGTACCGCGTTGCGGCGCATACCGACGGCGGTCAATGCCTGTCCCCTGCTGTGGGCTTCGTCCCACGCATCGAGTATGCGGTAGTAGGCGGCCTCATACCCCGCACCCAGCTGATCCACGCCGAAATAATCTTCGACGCGGCGCCGGCAGGCATGCGGATCGAGTTCGCTCGCCTTGGCGATGGCGGCCGGCAACTGGTCCGGATGATCGCAGAGAATGCCGGTGACACCGTCTTCGACGACCTCCTCGACCGCACCGCCGCGCAGCGCGACCACGGGTGTACCGCAGGCCATGGCCTCGATCATCACGATGCCGAACGGCTCTTCCCACTGGATGGGGAACAACAGGCAGCGCGCATTCGCGAGCAGTTCCCGTTTCGCGACCGCGTCCGCTTCCCCGAAGACGTGGTCGGTATCGGTGAGCAGCGGTTCGATTTCCTTGGCGAAGAAGGCCTTTTCGGGCGGTTCGTTGCATTTACCGGCCAGGATGAGTTTGATACCGGCCTCGTGCGCGGCGTGCAGGGCCAGATGCGGACCCTTGTAGGAGGCGTAGCGGCCGAGGAACAGCGCGTAATCCTGCTTCTCGGTGCGGAACGGCCATTCGCTGGGGCGCAGCGCATTGTGCACGCGGCCGATCCAGTTGAAACTCGGCGCCAGTTCCCGCTGCCGGTCGCTGATCGCGACGAGGCGGGTGTGTTCGTCGAGCGCGCCGTAGTACTCCCACATATCGTTGTCGACCGGCCCGTGCACGGTGACCGCGGTCGGAATACCCAGGTTTTCGTAGGCGGGGGCATTCAGCGGGCCGGCGAAAGTGTGGTCGTGGATGATGTCGATATGCCGGGAGCGGGCCAGTTTCTCCACCATGCGGCGGACCTTCAGCGCGTTGACGACCTCGGGGAACGGGTCGCCCAGCCGATCGGCCTGGGTGGTCTCCCAGACCGGCACGAATTCCGCCTCCGTACCGGGCTTTCCGGCGCCCAGTAGCGTCACCCGGTGCCCACGCGCGACCAGCGTGTCGGCGAGTTCGGCGACCACGGCCTCGACACCGCCGTAACCGGCCGGGGGCACATCGAAGTACGGAGGCGCGACCAGGACGATGTTCAACGGGTGATTACGGCCGGCTCCGCCGAACCGGGCGCGCCGGGGTTTTCGCGCCGGAACATCCGATTCGGATTCTTCATTCGTGAATATGGTGCTCAACTTTCCCTCCTTGATTAGTGGTCGCACGACATGTGTCGATCGCCGCCCGGCCAATGGGTGGAGCTGCTCGAGAACCATTCGTAGAGAGCGCGGTGAAGCTATTGGAAGCACGCCGGAATGCGCCGGCGGGCAGAAAGACACGCATAGGCGGGTTTACGAATCCGCCGCGCGGGAATCAATCGCCGCGATGGGCCGAGCGGCCGGGCGAAATACCGAAAGCGGGCCGGTCCGGCGGCGTGGCAATGGCCAAGATCAGGCCGGCACGTCTGCGGACCAGACATTCGGGGGAACAGAGTCTGTGGATATCGCGGGCCCGTCGGGCCTGACCAGGGGTCAGAGCGCCCGGATCCGCCGAGCAGTCGGCGATATTGGATACGACTCCGTGTTCGGTGATGACATCGATACCCGGTTCAGGGACTTCCGCCGTTTCCGGCGCCGATGTGTACCCGATCCTCACCGTTACCTCCTGCACTCGTCGAGCTGGAGCAAACAGTTTCCCGGCCGCCGGTGCTCCGCCGGCCGGTCTAGCTGATGTCGCCTGGGGCGAGCGGTGGAGCAGTGTGAAAATCTCCGAACGCCGCCCATTCTACGCGTACTGCGTTCTTCCTAGAATCTCGAATAATCCCAGTTCGGCATATACATGGTTAATTCCCGCGTGCGGATATGTGCACGTGTTTCAGCCCGCGCGCACCGCGTGGAGCACCTCTTGATGTAGCGAATCCGCGCGTGCAGTGATTTCCGAAATCCGGCCCAGTACCTCGGTGAATGCCGTGGTTAGCTCGGCCGGAAGCGAACCCAGATTGATCTCGATATTCAGTTGTGAGGTCACCGCGGCAGCCCGCGCGGCCGCACCGGCGGCACCGATATCGGTGACTACATTCGTGTTTCCGATCGGCAGCAGTTCGGTTGCCAGGGTCAGGATCCCGTCGGCCTCGTCCACCACGGCCGCCGGCACCCGGGCGGCCTCCAGCAGGGCGGCCTCGATCGCGGCGCCCCGGGCGGCGGATTCGCTGTCGGTGTCCTTGGGTAGCTTGTAGGCCGCGCCCACCGCGGTGAAGGCGGCGGCGTCGGCATCGGCCAGGGCGAGTGCGCGTTCGCGGGCCGCGTCGGCGGATTCGATGATCCGGTCGATGACCGGCCGGTGCTCGGCATCCTTGGCGCGCGTGGTGTATCGCGCCACCATGGCCACCAGGGCGGCGCCCTGGGCCGCGTGTAGTGCCGCGACCGCGCCGCCGCCCGGTGCGGGCACCTTCGCCGCGAGTTCGCCCAGGTAGTCGCCGATCGGGGAACCGCCGAAACCGGTGGCGGTGGACTGGGGCGACTGGGTGGGCTGCGACACGATCAGGCCTTTCTCGACACGATAGCTCGAAGTTAGCTGCACTGCGCACGGTGTAACTGCCCTCAACCTACCGCGTCCCCCGGCGTGGCCGGTGCCGGGCCACCCCGTAGCCGGGTTTATGTTGAGGGCATGCGGATCGGATTGAGTATCAATTATTCGGGCGGCTTCACCGAGGCCGCGGCCGAAGTGGCCGATTTGGAACGGGCCGGCCTGGACATCGTGTTCGTTCCCGAGGCGTACTCGTTCGACGCGGTGAGCGCCCTGGGCTACCTGGCGGCCAAGACCTCCCGCCTGCAGCTGGCCTCGGGAATCATGCAGCTCTACACCCGGACCCCCACGCTGACCGCGATGACCGCGGCCGGACTGGATTTCGTCTCCGACGGCCGCTTCGTGCTGGGGCTGGGCGCCTCGGGCCCGCAGGTCATCGAAGGCTTCCACGGGGTCCCCTACGACGCGCCGATCGGGCGGACCCGCGAACTCGTGGAGATCTGCCGCAAGGTGTGGCGGCGGGAACGGCTCACCTACCAGGGCAAGTACTACCAGATCCCGCTCCCCGAAGGGGCGGGCACCGGGCTCGGCAAACCACTCAAGCTGATCAACCATCCCGTGCGCGAACGGATCCCGGTCCTGCTCGCCGCGCTCGGCCCGAAGAACGTCGCCCTGGCCGCGGAGATCGCCGAAGGCTGGCAGCCGATCTTCTTCCTGCCCGAACGCGCCGACGCGGTCTTCGGTGAGGCGCTGCGTACCGGTAAGGAGCGGCGCGACCCCGAACTCGGACCGCTCGACGTCTACGCCGGTCCCGCCCTGGCCATCGGGGAGAATGTCGAACCACTGCTGGAGTTCGTCAAACCCATGCTCGCGCTCTACATCGGCGGAATGGGCGCCAAGGGGAAGAACTTCTACCACACCCTCGCCACGAAGTACGGCTACGGTGCCGAAGCCGACCGGATCCAGGAGCTGTACCTGGAGGGGAAGAAGGACGAGGCGACCCGGGTGGTCCCCGACCAGCTGGTCCGGGACGTCTCGCTCATCGGCCCGGCGGGATATGTGAAGGAACGGATCGCCGCCTTCGCCGAAGCGGGCGTCACCGTGCTCAATGTCGCGCCGCTGGCGGCGACCCCGGCCGATCGGGTCGCGCTGATCGAACAGTTGCGCACGCTCTGCGACTGACTCAGGAGGCCGGACAGCGCTCGCACCGGGGGATACGGGGCGAGCGCGGCCGGACCCAGGGTCCTAGCGGCGGTCCCGGAATCTCCGGGACCGCCCGGTTCGGTGAGCCCGCGGGTTTCAGTCGCTCCGGAAGCCGGCCAGCGCGTCGTCCAGGGTGGAATGCAAGTCGAAAACCTGGTCCAGTGCCGTCATCTTGAGCTGGCGGCTGGTGGCCGGGCCCTCCGCGACCAGCGCGATCGTGGTCTTGTCGCCGGCGCGCTGATGTGCGGCGACCAGTGCGGCCATCCCGGCCGAGGCCAGGAAGCTCACGGCGGCCAGATCGACGACCAGCTGGGCCGGTCCCGCGTCGAGTGCCGCGTCGATCGCGGTCTCCAGGGCGGGGGCCGTGGCGAGATCGACCTCCCCGGTAACCGTGAGCACGGTGACGCCGTCGTGGTCGGCGACCGAAGTCGTCATCGTATCCGTGAGTGGGTTCGCGTCTGGAGAAGAGTTCGTCACATCGTCATAATCTGCCATGAGCCTCTCGATCTCGCTGCATCGAGCCCCCGCGGGACCGGTTGTTCGTCCCGCGCAGGGCGCTGGCCACCGGGAACGTGATTGCCGGCAGGGTCACCGACATCCGCACCCGCGTGCCGGGGCCCGGATGGTCGATTTCGAGTTCCTCGGTGAGTGCCCGCATCATATCGATTCCGCGGCCGCGTGGCCCCGGATCGGCCGGCCGGGGCCGCCAGGTTCCGGTATCCGTTGTTTCGATGACCACCCGGTCGCCGTCGCATTCGGCGGTGAGCATCACCCGTTCCGTCTCCGTGGCGCCTTCGTGATAGGCGTGTTCGATACTGTTGCTGCACGCTTCGTTGGTCGCCGCGACCAGATCGGCGGTCAGATTGTGCGGTACCCCCGCGGCGGACAGCCACGCCGTCAGGGTGCGGCGCAGCATGGTCAGACGGTCCGGCCGGGCCGGTAGGTCCAGCCGGAGCGGTTCGGGTGGCTGCCGATAAACCACCATGGCGATATCGTCGTCGTATCCGCCGTCCGGGCGCAAGGCCGACAGCACCGAATCGGCGACCTCGCGCGGTAGCTTCGCCGCGGTATCGGCCAGGGTCGCGCTGATTTTCGCGAAACCCTCGTCGATATCCTCGCCGCGGCGCTCCACCAGCCCGTCGGTGAACAACACCAGGGTCGAACCCGGCGGCAGCGGTGTGGTGGCTTCCGGGCGGCGGGTGGTCTCGAACGTTGCCAGCGGAACCGACCGGCCGCCCTCGAGCAGCCGGCCGGTGTGATCCACATCGGCCAGGATGGGCGGCATATGGCCGGCATTGCTGTAGCGGACCAGTCCGCGCACCGGATCCAGGACCGCCGCACAGACGGTGGTGCAGAGGGCGCCCGGTATGCGGGCCGCCACCGGGTCGAGTTCGGAGAGCAGCTGCGCCGGTCCGGCGCCGCGCAGCAACAACGCGCGGGCCGCTGTCCGCAACTGACCCATCACCACCGCCGCGGACAGGCCACGACCCACACAGTCGCCGACCACGACGCCGATGGTTCCGTCCGGTAGCGGTACCACGTCGTACCAGTCGCCGCCGATCTCGAGCGGAGGCAGCGCCGGTTCGTAGTGCACCGAGAAACGGGGCGGGAGTTCGATCGGTCCCAGCATCGCCCGCTGCAGGGTCAGCGAGGTGGAGCGGGCCTGGTCGAAGTTGCGGGCCCGCTGTACGGCCAGGCTCAGATGGCCGATGAGCAGCGAGAAAAGCGTCCAATCGGCCGCGTCGACCACCCGGGGTACGGCGAAGCGCAACCATAGCGCGGCGTCACCCGTTTCGCCCAGCGGGGCCACGATCCCCTCGGCACTGCCCGCGCTCTCGGGGACGGCGATGAGAGTGCGGCCGGGGCGTACGCGGGCACGTTTGAGTATCGCCTCGGTGGCGGGTTCGAGGCCGGTGGACTCCGATGATCCGGTGGGCGGGGTCCCGGAGACGTACACCTCCGGCGCCGCGTGGCCGGCCCATACGGCCACCACAGCGGTCTCCGCGCCGACCGTGCGCCGCAACTCGTCCAGGCCGACTTCGAGCACCTCCGCTACGGTGGTCGCCGCGGCCAGTGCCGTGGCCAGCCGATTAGCGGCCTGGTCGCGGGCCTGTGCGTCGTGCTCGGCGGTGACATCGCGGACGGTGCCGACGAAGATATGTTCCTCGCCGTCCGGTTTCACCAGGGCACTGGTACTCACCCCGATCCAGCGGCGCCGGCCGTCCCGGTGCTGGATCGGAACGACGAAACGCGAAGCCTCGGTACCCAGATCGGGGTAGCGCGGGCCCTCCGGGATAGACCAGGGGTGCGGTATCGGATAGGGGACGCCGGTCGCCCCGTACCCGGTGAGCTCGCCGAACGCCTTGTTGACTTCGATCAGCGTGCCGCGGGCGTCGGCGACGAAGAATCCGTCCTGCAGCGATTCCACCAGGGCGGTGCGGAATTCGTCGCGACCGGCGAGATCGTCGGCACGGGACCGCTGCTGTTCGTAGCGGCGGGTGCCGTCGAGGTAGCCGCGGGTTGCCACGTCGAGGGTGATCAGCGTTTGCAAGAGGAATTCGAGCGCGTTCTCGGCCAGCGGGTTATCCGGGCGGGCGGAGACGGCCGCGGACTCCGGTTCGCCCGCTTCGAGCTGTACCTGTTTGGCGACGCGGAAGTGGTGCTCGGTGAGATCGAGCAGGCTGATTCCCTGCACCAGCGCCCGGCGGCCGAGCTCATGGGCCTCGGCCAGCCCGTCGCGTTCGGGGGCTGCGAGGTGGCGGCGCAGTGCGTCGGCGTAGGCGTCCAGGAACGCCGTCAGTATCTCGCTCATCGTCTGCCCCGCGGGGTCACGACGCTTCTCGCTCGTGGGCGACTCCGTTCGAAACACCACGTACCCGGGCGGCGAGCACCAGCGCGTCGTCGCTGTCCTTGGCGTGCCGGTCCACCAGTTCCCGGGCGATTTCCGCCGTCGATTTCGCCAGGTCGATCCCCGCGTCCGGCTCAACCGCCACACCGTCGGTGGACATGAGCAGCAGATCACCCGGCCGCACGGGGACGGTCTGCGGCTGGAGCGTGGGGGGCAGGCGATACCCGACGATGCCGCCGCTCTGCAATACGGTGGCGCTGACCTGCGGCCCGGTGGGCCCCGCGGTGAGCACCTGCGAGTCGACATTCCCGACTCCGAGCCACTGCGCCTCTTGGTCGCCGAACAGGGCCAGCGTCACGGCGGCACCCCGAGTATCCGACATCGCCCGATGGCACAGCACCATCAGCACATCCAAGGGTTCGGCGCGATTCTCGGCGAGCACCCGGGTGGCGCGGTCCACCGCCGCCGCGGCGGCGGCGCCGTGGCCGAGACCGTCGAGTACCGCGAAAAGTACGGTGCCGGTACCGGTGTCCAGGACAACGCAGCGATCCCCGGAGACATCCTGACCGGGGAGGGCGCGACCGGCCATTGCCCATTCGATCCGGCCGATGAACCCGTCCTCATGCACCGTGGGGTACCCACTTCCACATTTCCACCAGGGTGCCCTGGCCGGGTCCGGATTCGATGGCCATACCGTCCATGAGACGTTTGGCGCCGGGCAGGCCCAAGCCCAGACCCAGGCCGGTGGAATAACCGTCTTCCATGGCACGGGCGATATCGATGATGCCCGGCCCCTGATCCTTGGCCTGAACTACGAGAGCGCGACGTCCGTCGCGCTCGTCCACGTGCAGCCGGATCTCGCCGCTGCCGGCGTAGCTGGTGATATTCCGCGCGACCTCGGAGATCGCGGTGGAAATCATGGTCCGATCGGTGAGCGTGAAGCCGAGCTCCTCGGCCAGCTCCCGCCCGGCCTGACGTGCGGTCACGATGTCGTTCGACATCTTCACCGCGATTACCACCCGATCAGCGGCCACTGTCACGACCATCTCGGTGCTGGTGCCGGGCCGAAGCCTTCCGGTTCAGCCAAGCCAAGCCCTCCTCGAGGTCCAGTGCGGTGTGCATATCCTCGAAGGTGAGGCCGAGTTGCACCATAGCGAATGCGACCTCGGGCTGCAGGCCGACGATCACCGTCTCGGCGCCCCGCAGCTGCGTCATATGCGCGATTGTGCGCAGGGATCTGGCGGCAAAGGAATCCATCACGTCGATGGCCGTCACGTCGACGATGATGCCCTGCGCGCGATACTTGCTGACCTGGTTCATCAGGTCGTCCTGCAGGCGCTCGGTATCGGCATCGGTCAGCGCGGACTGCACGGACGCGATCAGATATGTGCCCTGCTTGAGGATAGGTACTGGCATAACGATTCCGTCAGCGCGAATCGCGTTCGCTGCGCTCGGTCACTCTGGACACTTCATAGCCCAGTAACCGTTCCGCTTCTTCGATACCGCCCTGCAGATCGCCGACCGCGTTCATCTTCGACAGATCGAGTCCGATGGTCACCAGTGTCAGCGCGATCTCCGAGGACAGGCCGGTCATGATGACGCTGGCACCCATCAGCCCGGAGGCGTCCACGGTCTGCACCAGGTGGTTGGCGACCGTGGAGTCGATATCGGGCACACCGGTGATATCGATGACGACCACCTTGGCTCGGTTGTTCCGGATCGCGCGTAGCAGCTGTTCGGTGAGCTGCCGGGCGCGCTGGCTGTCGAGCACGCCGATTATCGGCAGGATCAGCAGCTGTTCGCGCACCTGGAGAACCGGGGTGGACAGCTCGCGGATGGCTTCCTGCTGCTGCCGGATGACGCGCTCGCGCTCCTGGACGAAGGAAACGCCCACGGTGTTCGCGATCCGGTTCGCGGCTGGTTCGTAGGCGTCGAGGACGGCATTGAGCAGTTCGAAATTCGACTGGTACTTCTCGAACAGCGAGCGGGCCAGCACATCGCGCAGCAGCAGCACCATGCCGAGAACCTCGTCGGTTTCGACTCCTCGCGGAATGATGCGCTCGGACAGATCGCGGGCATAGGCCTGCAGCGCTTCGACGCTACCGGTCTCGAGCACCTCGACGTAGTTGTCGTACACCGACGTGGCCTCGGAGAAGACCTCTTCGGGAGTCATGGCGGTGAGCAGCCGGGCTTCGGTTATTCGCCGCGCCCACTCCTCCCGCAGAGCGGTTCGGTTCTGGCGGAGGTGCTCGACGAGCTGCGGGAGCAGCTTGTCGACCGATACCTCGGCCAATGAGTCCGCCGAAAGGCCCATGGACACCTCGGACATGTAACTTGTGCCCCTTTCGACGGCGGTCCGGTACATCGTAGTGACTTCGGCGGTCGTGCCGATACCGAGCCTAGTCATACCCCTGCGGATATGCCGGTGAAACCTTCCGGTTCGGTTTATCCGGTGGTTGTGACCGGTTCCGCGTTCTGCGTGGTGAAACCCTGCTCCAATCCGGCCAGTGCGCGGTCGAGATAGACGGTCAGATCGGCGTCGGCGCGGGCGAGCCAGGCGTCGAACGCGGCCCGGGCGGCGGCGAGGGTGGTCCGGCCGACGGCCATCGGGATCAGCGACTCCGCGGGCTCACCCAGCCGTGCCGCCGCGAATTCGCCTACCGCCCGTTCCCAGGCGTCGTAGTGGGCACCGGCGGTGGCGGCCAGTGCGGGGACATCGGCCACCAGTTTCATCCGGGTGCGCAATTCGGGGACGTCCTCGGCGCGATAGCGGTTGGCATTGACCACCACGCGCCGGACCGCCGCCATCATCGGCTCGCCGGGCGGAACGGCGGCGAAGGCGGCGCGTAACCCGGTGACCTCGTCGTCGAACGAGTACCACAGCACCTCGGCCTTGCCGGGGAAGTACCGGAAGAAGGTCCGGCCACTGATTCCGGCGGCAGCCGCGATCTGCTCGACAGTGGTTTCCTCGAACCCCTGCTCGCTGAACAGTCGCATGGCGATCAGTTCGAGCTCTCGTTTGGTGGTGCCGCGGGGCCGCCCCCGCGGATGCTGTGCCGTCACAGGAAGATTCTGAACGTAGCGGCCGCGTAATCCAAGGTGGCCCGCGGGCCGGACGTGCCCGGCGGCCACGCCGGGGGTCCGAGTTCCGGCGGTCGACTCCCCGTGGGGGCGCCCCCGGAGCACGGCCCTATTGATTTTGTCAGTGAGTGACGTTAATGTCTGCCGCATGATGGTGGCGGACCTCACATGGCCGGAGGCAGGTGACCTCGGTAACGCCGGCGCCCTGCTGGCGGTGCCGGTGGGGTCGACCGAGCAGCACGGCCCCCACCTGCCGGTATCCACCGATACCGATCTGGCCGTCGCGCTGTGCGCCGGTCTGGCCGATCGCTGCCCGGATGTTCTCGTCGCCCCGCCCGTCGCGTACGGCGCCAGTGGGGAGCACAGTGGTTTCCCCGGAACGCTCTCGATCGGCCAGGCGGCGCTGGAGCTGCTGATCGTCGAACTGTGCCGGTCGGCCACCGACACCTTCGAGCGGATCGTGCTGGTCAACGGTCACGGCGGCAATGTGGAACCACTGCGGCGGGCGGTGGCCCTCTTGCGCAGTGAATCCCGCGATGTCCGGCTGTTCCTGCCGCGCTACTCCGGCGACGCTCATGCCGGCCGCACCGAAACCTCGCTGCAGCTGACACTGTCGCCGGATCGCGTGCGTTCCGAGCGTGCCCGGCCGGGCGATACCCGCCCGCTGGCCGAGGTGCTGCCGCAGTTGCGGGCCGGTGGGGTCGCGGCGGTCAGCGCCAACGGAGTTCTCGGCGACCCCACCGGCGCCACCGCCGCCGAGGGCGAGCGGTTACTCGCCCGGCTCGTCTCCCAATTGTTCGAACAGGTCCGGCAATGGTGGCCGGAACCAGTGGAAAGGATCCGACCATGAACCCGTGGTTCGAAACCGTCGCCGAGGCGCACCGCCGGGCCAAGAAGCGGCTGCCGAAATCGGTGTACGGCGCCCTCGTCGCCGGCTCCGAGCGCGGCCAGACCATCGACGACAACCAGGCGGCGTTCGCCGAGCTCGGTTTCGCCCCGCATGTCGCCGGCCCGATCGGTGACCGTGACCAGTCCACGACGGTGCTGGGGCAGCAGATCTCCATGCCGGTGATCATCTCGCCGACCGGTGTCCAGGCCGTCCACCCGGACGGTGAGGTCGCGGTCGCGCGGGCCGCCGCCGCGCGGGGCACCGCGATGGGCCTGTCGTCGTTCGCGAGCAAATCCGTCGAGGAGGTCACCGCCGCCAATCCCACGACGTTCTTCCAGCTCTACTGGTGCGGTAGCAAGGACGATATCTCCGCGCGGATGGCGCGGGCGAAGGCGGCGGGCGCGCTGGGGCTCATCCTCACGCTCGACTGGTCGTTCTCGCACGGCCGGGACTGGGGTTCGCCGGTGATCCCGGAGAAACTGGATCTGCGCACGATGGCGGGCTTCGCCCCGCAGGTGATGACCAAACCGCGCTGGCTCACCCGCTATCTGCGGTCGGGCACGCTCCCCGACCTCACCGCTCCCAATATGGCACTCGGCGACGCCCCCGCACCCGGATTCTTCGGTGCCTACGGCGAATGGATGGGCACCACCGCACCCGACTGGGCCGATGTCGCCTGGGTGGTCGAGCAGTGGGACGGCCCGGTGATGCTCAAGGGCGTCATGCGGGTGGACGACGCGCGCCGGGCCGTGGATGCCGGGGTCGCCGCCATCTCCGTGTCCAATCACGGCGGTAACAACCTCGACGGCACCCCGGCCTCCATCCGCGCCCTCCCGGTGGTCGCGGACGCGGTGGGTCACGAGATCGAAATCCTGCTCGACGGCGGTATCCGCCGCGGCAGCGATGTGGTGAAGGCCGTGGCGCTCGGTGCGCGGGCGGTCATGATCGGCCGCGCCTACCTGTGGGGCCTGGCGGCGAACGGGCAGGCCGGGGTGGAGAACGTGCTGGACATCCTGCGCGGCGGGATCGATTCGGCGCTGCTCGGGCTGCGCAAGACCTCGATCACCGAACTGGATCGTTCGGACATCGTGGTTCCGGAGGGTTTCGAGCGCCGGCTGGGCGTCGAACCCGGGTCCCAGTTGCGCGTCCCGGAATCGGCCGCCGAAGCGGTATGACTCCGCATCGGTAGTCCCGGCCTGACACTGGATGCGTGAGTATCGGGACGGTGTCATCCAGGGTCGTGTACGAAAATCCGTGGCTGACGGTGCGCGAGGATCGGATCGAGCGCGGGGACGGGTCGCCCGGCCTCTACTCGGTGATCGAGAAACCCGATTTCGCGCTCGTCATCCCGATGGACAACGAGGGCTTCCACCTCGTGGAGCAGTATCGGTATCCAGTGGGGGTTCGCCGACGGTCCGTCGCTGGCCGCGTACCTGCTGCTCGAACTCCGCACCTGAGAAGAAGACGCGGGCGCGCCACCCAGGTTACGATTTAGGTTTGCCTAACTCGGGGTGGTGTGGGGAGTGGTCGCTACGCTCGATCTCCGGTACAGCGGCGTTCGCGGCGGTGCCGTGTTCTACTCGCAACCACCTCCGAAGGAGTGCGATCGGTGACCGCTCCCGAGTTCCGCTATTCAGACCTGCTCCCGATCGGTGCCGACGACACTCCGTACCGTCTGCTCACCACCGAAGGGGTCAGCACCTTCGAATCCGGTGGCCGGACCTTCCTGCAGGTCGACCCCGAGGTGCTGCGGATGCTGACCGCCGAGGCGATGCACGACATCAGCCACTATCTGCGGCCCGCGCATCTGGCGCAGCTGCGCCGGATCATCGATGATCCCGAGGCCAGCGGTAACGACCGGTTCGTCGCCCTCGACTTGCTGAAGAACGTGAACATCTCGGCCGGCGGCATCCTGCCCATGTGCCAGGACACCGGCACCGCGATCGTGATGGGTAAGAAATCCGAGGGCGTGCTCACCGGGGTCGACGACGGCGAATGGATCAGCCGCGGCGTCTTCGACGCGTATACGAAACTCAACCTGCGGTATTCGCAGCTGGCGCCGCTCACCATGTGGGACGAGAAGAACACCGGCTCCAACCTGCCTGCCCAGGTCGAGCTCTACTCCGCGCCGGGCGATCCCGCGCACCCGTCCTACAAGTTCCTCTACATGGCCAAGGGTGGCGGTTCGGCCAACAAGTCCTTCCTGTATCAGGAGACCAAGGCGATTCTGAACCCCACGCGGATGCTGGAGTTCCTGGACGAGAAGATCCGTTCGCTGGGCACCGCGGCCTGCCCGCCGTACCACCTGGCCGTGGTGATCGGCGGCACCAGCGCCGAATTCGCCCTCAAAACAGCCAAATACGCGTCCGCCCACTACCTGGACAACCTGCCCACCGAGGGCTCGATGACCGGTCACGCCTTCCGCGACCTGGAACTCGAACAGGAAGTGTTCAAGCTGACCCAGTCGTTCGGGATCGGCGCCCAGTTCGGCGGCAAATACTTCTGCCACGATGTGCGCGTGGTGCGGCTGCCCCGGCACGGCGCGAGCTGCCCCGTGGCGCTGGCGGTGTCGTGCTCCGCGGACCGGCAGGCGCTGGCCAAGATCACTCCCGAGGGGGTGTTCCTCGAACAGCTCGAGCGCGAACCCGCGCAGTATCTGCCCGAGCAGACCGAGGAGATCCTCGGCGGCGATGTGGTGCAGGTCGACCTGAACCGCCCGATGGACGAGATCCGCGCCGAACTGTCGAAATACCCGGTGAAGACCCGGCTCTCGCTGTCCGGTCCGCTGGTGGTGGCCCGCGATATCGCGCACGCCAAGATCAAGGAGCGGCTGGACGCGGGCGAGGAGATGCCGCAGTACCTGCGCGATATGGCCGTCTACTACGCCGGCCCGGCGAAAACCCCCGATGGTTACGCCTCCGGTTCGTTCGGGCCCACCACCGCGGGCCGGATGGACTCCTACGTCGACCAGTTCCAGGCGGCCGGCGGTTCGTTCGTCATGCTCGCCAAGGGCAACCGGTCCGCGCAGGTGACCCGCGCCTGCAAGGAACACGGCGGTTTCTACCTCGGCTCGATCGGCGGCCCCGCGGCCCGGCTCGCGCTGGACTGCATCAAATCGGTGGAGGTTCTCGAATACCCCGAACTGGGTATGGAAGCGGTCTGGAAGATCGAGGTCGAGGATTTCCCGGCGTTCATCGTGGTGGACGACAAGGGCAACGATTTCTTCGCCGAAACCCAGAAACCGATCGCCCTGCGGGTGCGCACCCGGTCCAAAGAACGCGTCTGAACCCGCCGCGCTGCACCGAGGTTCGCTCAATCCGGTTCGAACAGGTGGTCGTAGCCGATCGCGAAGGAGTTGTCGGCGGGATCGACCACAACCCGGAGCCGGTCGCCGACCTGCGGCCGGGGCGCGACGCTCGGTACCTCACAGTCCGACGTGAACGGGTCGACACCGGGACCGCTGATCCGGACCCGTAGCTCGGCGACATCCGGGGACTCGCCCCCCTGGCGTATCCGGACCGCGGTGATCTCCGCTGTCGCAAGGAGCCCCACGGCCCGGAATCGGCGCTCGGTTCCTCGCCACTCGAAGGTTTGCACGGCAAGCGCCATCCCGATCGGGAAGGTGATGATTCCCGGGCACAGCGCGTCGGCCGGCGAAGCCGTCAACGCGATGACCGGACCGGTCAGAATCAGTCCGGCCGCGATCACATACGTGATCACCCCGGCGACCGGCCCGATGAGTTCGACCTGACTCGGCCCTTTTTCGTCGCTACCGGACACTCCGTACACATTATGTGGGTGGCCGCCACGGCGATGGGCTACGCCGGGGGACCGGATGAGAAAGCTGTGGGCGACCAATGCCTGCCGGGGTGTTGCCCGGTTCACCACACCGGCGATACCCTCATTCCAGTTAGCAGAGGCTAACCTTGGAATGGGCTGGGTGAGGTCGAGCTGTGGATTTGAGTAGGCGCCATGTCTTCAAGGCCGGCCTCGGGTTGGGTGCGGTATTGCTGGTCGCCGGTTGCGGTGACGGATCTTCGCCCGAGGGTACGGAGGGTCCGCCGCAGCGGGGTGGGACGTTGCGGGTCGGTGCAATCGGGAAATCGTCCAAGATCGAGCGGGATCCGCATCAGACCTTGAGCAACGAGAGTGATTTCCTCATCGCCTCCCTGGTCTACGACGCACTGACCGTTCCGGGGGCGGATCCGAATGTGGCGCCGCGGCTGGCCTCGCGGTGGGAAGCTGATGCGCAGCAGCGGAAGTGGACCTTCACGATCGCGGACGGGGCGCGTTTCCACGACGGCCGGCCGGTGACGTCGGACGATGTCGTCTGGTCGCTGCGCCGGTTACGGGAGATCGCCGGCGAAACCAAGGTGCCGGTGCCGTCGGCCGCCGATATCCAGCCCGCCGGCGCCGACGCGGTGATGCTGACCTGCGCGGCCCCGAACAGTCAACTGCCGCTGCTGCTGCGGATGATGACCTTCGTGGTCCCGCAGGGGACCACCGATTTCACCGCGGCGGTCGGGACCGGCCCGTTCCGGCTCGAGTCCTACGACAACGGCAACGCCCGCCTGGTGCGCAACGAGAACTGGTATGGGGAAGCGCCGCTTCTCGACGCCGTCGAGGTGACGCTGTTCGAAAGTCCCGACGCGATGGCCAATGCCATCATGGCCGGCCAGATCGATCTCGCCTCGAGCGTGGGCGCGGTGGCCGGGCGGATGGCGGAAACGCGTGACGAACTCGAGGTGATCCGGCGCCCGGACGATGTCGCGGTGGCGATCGCCATGCGCACCGCCGACGGCCCGTTCGCCGATCCGCGGGTACGCGAAGCGCTGCGTCTCGCGGTGGATCGGGAAGCGATGGTGGCGCAGGTACTTTCCGGGTACGGCACCGTGGCCAACGATATTCTCGGCACCGCCGACCCGGAATACGATACGTCGATCCCGCAGCGGCAGCGCGATCTCGACCGCGCCCGGCAACTGCTCACCGACGCGAAATTCGACACCGCGAAGTCCTATCGCCTGCTGACGAAACAAGAGGCCGTGGGCGAGGTCGAGTCGGCCAAGGTCTTCGCGAGCCAGGCCGCGGAGATCGGGGTGAAGATCGAGGTCGTGGTGCAGGAGGCGAACGCCTTCTACGACGAGACCTGGCTCACGGCGCCGCTGTACACGGTGAACTGGGGCACCAACGATTCGGTGGTGTTCTTCGCCAGCAAGGTGATGTATTCGCGGACCAAATGGAACGAAACCGGCTTTCGCGACGCCGCGTTCGACAAGGCCTACACCGATGCCCTCGCCGCGCCGCCGGGGCCGGAGTTCACCGCGGCCTGCCGGGAGATCCAGCAGATCCAGCACGAGCGCGGCGGTTACCTCGTCTGGGGGATGGCCGACGGGATCGATATCGCCGCCCGCTCCGTGCACGGCCTGCCGACACTGGGCGGATACGGCCGGGTTCAACTCGAACGGGCGTGGTTGTCGCGTTGACCGGATTCGCCGCGGTGCTGGCGCGCCGGATCGGCCTGTTGATCGCCCTGCTCGCGGTGGTGTTCGTGGTCGTCGACCTGCTGCCCGGTAACGCGGCCCGGGCCGTGCTGGGCCGGGATGCGAGTGCCGAGCAGATCGCGGCGAAAGAACGCGAACTGGGGCTGGACCGGCCGCTGCCGGATCGTTTCGGGGAGTGGTTCGGTGGCGTTCTCACCGGCGATTTCGGCACCACGGCGCGCGGGCAGTCGGTCAACGAGATGCTGGCGGCCAAGTTCCCGCAAACGCTGCTGCTGGCCTCGATCGCCATCCTGGTCACCGTGGTCGTAGCGCTGCTACTCGGCGTGTGGTGGGCGGCGCGCCCCACCGGTTTCGCCGCGCGGGCACTGCAACCCGGTTCGGCCTTCGTGATCGCGGTGCCCGAATTCGTCGTCGCGACCCTGCTGGTATTGGTCTTCTCCCTCTGGCTGGACTGGCTGCCCGCGGTGACCTTCACCGACCGGGCCGGCTACCCGGCCGCTCCGGACATGCTGATCCTGCCGGTGCTGGCCCTGGCGATACCACAGGCCGGCTGGAATCTGCGGGTCGTGCGGGGGGCGGTGGCCGATGCCGCGTCCGCGCCGCATGTGGAAAGCGCGATGCTCAACGGCCTTCCGGAACGGGCGGTGCTGGTGCGCCACATCCTGCCGTTCGCGTTGCCGACCATCGCGATGTCGTTCGCGACCTCGGTCGGCACCCTGTTCGGTGGCGCGCTCGTCGTCGAGACGATCTTCAATTATCCGGGAATGGGCGCCATGGTCGCGGGATCGGTAGCCGATCGCGACACCGCCCTGGTCGCGGCCGTTGTCGCCGTGACCGGGGCAACGATCATGGTCATCCTGCTGGTGGCCGATGCCCTGCGGGTCTGGTCGAACCGAGGCCGGGCATGACGATTCCGGCTCTCGACCGCACGCTTCCGGCCGGTCCCGGTCCACTCCGGCTCTGGCTGCCCGCACTGTTCGCCGGCGCCGTGGTCGCTCTCGCGGTTCTCGGCCCGGTGTTCGCACCGCATACCGTCGATCACGCGGTGGGTATCACCTTCGCGGCACCGAGCGGGCAGGCCTGGCTGGGCGGTGACCGGCTCGGGCACGATGTGCTGAGCCAGTTGCTGCACGGCGGCTGGGGACTGTTGCTGGTCGCGCTGATCATCGCGCTCCTGGTGACCGGCTGCGCGGCCGGTCTCGGCTCCGTGGCTGCACTGTATCCGCGGGTGGGGGCGTGGATCGAGCGGGCGGCGGACCTGGGGATGCTGCTGCCGCCGGTGCTGGCAATGCTCCTGTTCATGCTGTCCTGGCCGGAATCCGGTGCGGTGGGGCTGGTCGTGATCTGTGTGGTCGCCGGGACGCCGTATACCGCGCGGGTTTTCGCGGCGGCGGCCGCCGGCGTGGCGGCCGCCGGTTTCATCGAGGCCGCCCGCGGCCGCGGGGAGGGGGCGGCCTACCTCGTGACCCGGGAGCTGCTGCCGAACCTGCGGGAAACGCTGCTCACCCAATTGGGATTGCGGTTCGTGGAGGCGATGTATCTGGTGAGCACCGCGGCGTTTCTGCAGTTGCCGACCACGCTCGGTGACGCCAACTGGGCGGTCATGGTCCGCGAGAATGCCTCCGGAATCCTGCTCAACCCCGCGGCTGTCCTGGCGCCGAGCCTGGCGATCGGCCTGCTCGCGGTCAGTGTGAACAGCGCCGTGGCGGCGTTCGGCCGAGGGAGGCGAACGGTATGACCACAGGTGTTGTGGTCGAGGAACTCTCGGTCCGGGCGCGCTCCGGCACCGAACTGCTGGCGCAGACGTCGATCCAGGTGCCGCCGGGCACCATCACGGCGATCACCGGACCGTCCGGCGCGGGGAAGACAACTCTGCTGCGGGCCGTACTGGGCCATTTGGCCGACGGCACCACGCGGGCACATGGTTCGGTTCATGTCTGCGGACAGGACGTCTTCGCCTTGGAACCCCGGGCGTTACAGGTCTTCCGTCGCGAGCACCTGGCCTATGTCAGCCAGGATCCGGGCGCCGCGCTGAACCCGACGATGCGGATCGGATCGCTGCTGGCCGAGGCGGCGGCGCGCCGGCCCACCCGCGCGGAACAGATCGCGGCGCTCGGCCGGACCGGGCTGCCCGAGCGCGTGCTACGCAGCCGGCCGGGGGAACTGTCCGGAGGTGAGCAACGCCGGGTGGCCCTCGCACTGGCGCTGGCCCGTGGGGCCGGGGTGCTCGTCGTCGACGAGCCGCTGGCCGGTTTGCACGGGCAACTGCGCAACGAGATCGCGGAGCTGCTGCGCACGCTGGCGGCCGACGACAAGGTCGCGGTGCTGGTCTCGGGCCACGACACCTCGGCACTGCATCGACTGGCCGACGAGGTGATCTCCTTGGGCACGGCGCGGGCCACGCTGCGGCCGGCCGCGCTCGCGGAGCATGCGCCGGAGGACAAGGTTGCGTTCCGGGCGACGGGCCTGTCCGCGCGGGCCGGCCGCCGGACCCTGCTGGAATCGGTCGATCTCACCGTCGGCGCCGGGGAGTCGGTGGCGATAGCCGGGCCGTCCGGCGCGGGTAAGACGACGCTCGCCCGGGTGCTTGCGGGCCTGCACACCGCGGCGTCGGGAACCCTCGAGGTGAACGGGCGCACGCTCGGTATCGGCAGTGCACGCTCCCGCCGGGACCGGCGGCGTATCCAGCTCATCCCGCAGAACCCCCTGTCCACGCTCAACCCGAAGCGCACCGTTCTGCAGACTGTGTCGCGCCCGCTGCGGCTGAGCGGAGTGCCGCGTCGTGCGGTGCCCGGCCGGGCCGACGCCCTGATGCGGCAGGTCGAACTGGACCCCGCGCTGCTGCACCGCTATCCGGACGAACTGTCCGGTGGGCAGCGGCAGCGGGTGGCGATCGCCCGGGCTCTGGCCGCCGCGCCCGAGGTCCTGATCTGTGACGAGATCACCTCCGCCCTCGACACCGAGACGGCCGCCGCGATCATGCGGATGGTCGACCGCACGCGCATCGACACCGGTATCGGCGTGCTCGTCATCAGCCACGATATGTCGGTGATTGCCGGCCACTGCCACCGGATGCTCGTCCTCGCCGACGGGGTTGTGGTGGAGGCAGGGACTACCGGCACCGTGCTCGGCGAACCCGGCACATCGCACACTCGCGCCCTGCTCGCCTGACCTGCGTACGTTCCCCGTGCAGCGCAGGCACTGCTCGGCTTGCCAGGGCGGCGATATCGCGGATGGTGCTGCCGGCCTCGTTCGCCGGGTGCCGACGTGGTAGAACCAGTTTCGCCGGTCGCCGCTGATCAGCGACGCACCGGTGCTACGGTCTGCCTGATCTGCGGCATCCCTGGACCGGGAGCAGTTCCGAGTTGCGATATGCCCGTAGCGGGCCGGTCGCAGCGAGGGGTTCTTCTCCCTGCGCTCTGCGGTGTGGAAGAGCGCCGACGCGTGTGAATGCGGTTCTCCGGACGCCGATGCCGACTACGAGTATCGACAATTCAGGAGTCAGGAGGCCTTGGTGGACACAGCGTTGGATATGGCTGGGCTGGTGGGGTATCGCTATCGCGCGGACGACTACTACGAGGTGGGACGGGAGAAGATTCGCGAATACGCCCGCGCTGTACAGGATTTCCACCCCGCCCACTGGAGTGAGGATGCTGCTTGGGAGCTGGGGCATGAGGGTCTGGTCGCGCCGACCACGTTCGTCTCGATTGCCGCGATGCTGGCCAATCGCCGGCTTTTCGACACGGTGATGACCGGCTACGACGTGTTCGTGCAGACCGACCAGGTCTTCGAGCTGCACAAGCCGATACTCACCGGTGACCGGTTGATCAGCGATGTCGAGCTCTCGGCGGTACGTCGCGTGGCAGGCAAGGACCTGCTCACCATCACCAACACTTTCACCGACCGATCCGGTGACGTTGTGCACGTCATGCACACGACGGTCGTGGGTCTCACCGGCCAGGAGGTCGACGCCGGGGTCGGCGACACGATCGATGGCGTGGTCATGCACGGCATCGGAACGCCCCTGTGGGATTCGGTCACCTCCGATGAGGGGGAGGGGCCGGCCGCGGAGCCGGCTCCAGGGGCCGACCCGCGCCTTTCCCCGGTCTCCCGGACCCGTGACCTGCGCACCGCAATCCGATTCGACGATATCTCGGCCGGTCACGAACTGACCCCGCGCACCGTACAGCTGACGCGGGGGGATCTGGTGAATTACGCCGGCGTCTCCGGTGACGCGAACCCGATTCACTGGCACGACGGCGTCGCCGCGCTCGCCGGTTTACCGGATGTGATCGCCCACGGCATGCTCACCATGGGCCTGGGCGCGGGGTTCGTCACCGATTGGCTCGGTGACCCGGGCGCGATCCTCCGGTACGGGGTACGGCTGTCGAACTATACGGTCGTCGAAGCCCGCTCCGCGGGGACTGTCGAATTCACCGGGCGCGTCAAGTCCGTCGACCCCGAGACCAGGAGCGCCGTCGTCGTCATCGTCGCGAAATCCGCGGGCCGCAAGATCTTCGGCCTCGCCACCGCAGACGTCCGTCTCGCGTAGCCACCGGCCGGGATCTGGGGTAACCGCCACCGCTTCGGTTTCGAGGGGTCCACCGATCACCGTGTCAGCGGGAGCGTCAGGCCGGTGTCAGGCAGGTGTCAGCCGGGGCAGCGACAGTCTTCTCATCGCCACAAGGCATTTCGAAGGAGAAGATCACCATGCTCACCACCCTGACCGACCGGGACAAAGCCACCCTCCGGACCGCCGCGTACGGTGCCCTGTCGCTGATGGCCGCCACCGGTATGCCCCACTCGGCCGTCACGAAGGGTTCTCTCGTCCTCGCGTCGTCGACCGGTCCGGTCGGCCATGTGCTTGCGGCGAAGACGAAGGACGTCGTCCTGAAGGGCAAGACCGTCGCCGAACTCGCCGACCGGGTCCTGCCCGCCCTGACTGCGTCTGTGAACCTGCTCGCGACGCAGGATCGGGTCGAAGCCGGCAATTTCCGCGGTACCGTCCTCGCTGCGATCGGCGCCGGCGCCCGGCCCCGGTCCACTGAGCCCGATTACCTTGCGGCCGAGATGATCCGCAAGATCACCGCTGCCCTCGACGCCGGCGACAACAGCGGTGTTCTGCCGGCGTCGGCGTGGCCGGATGCCCGGAAACTTCAGAAAACGTTGGACGATATCGTCGATTCCGGCTTCACCGGGATCACCCTGCGTGTCCGCGACGCGCAGGGCGAGTGGACCGGCAGTGCCGGGGTGAGCGTGCTGGGCGAGACTGCGAAGCCGCCGATCGACGGGCATATCCGGATCGGCAGCAACACCAAGACCTTCACCGCCACCCTGGTGCTCCAACTGGTGGCGGAGGGCCGGGTCGGGCTGGACACCCCCGTGGCCACGTACCTGCCCGAGTTCGGGCTCGACGAGCGGATCACGGTCCGGATGCTGTTGCAGCACACCAGCGGGATCTTCAACTTCACCGGCGAGTACTTCCCGGACGGGACGATCGTGGCGGGGATCGCCGCCACTCCGTCGGGTAAAGAGTGGGTGGACAACCGGTTCCGGACCTACCAGCCGGACGAATTGGTGCGGGTGGCCCTGTCGAAGCCGGCCCGATTCGAGCCGGGTGCCGGCTGGAGCTACTCCAACACCAACTACGTGCTGGCCAGGCTGCTGATAGAGAAGGTCACCGGACGTCCGGTCGCTCAGGAGATGCAGCGCCGGATCCTGGGGCCACTGGGGCTGACGGGCACGGTGGCACCGACCAGCCAGACCGAAATCCCCGCGCCGCACGCCCACGCGTACTACCGCTACGAGGACGCCGGTGAGCAGCGGACGGTCGACGTCACCGAGCACAACCCCTCCTGGATCTCCAGCGGCGGTGACATGATCTCGACCACTCGGGACCTGCAGACCTTCATCTCGGCGCTGAACAGCGGCAAGCTCCTGCCGCCCGAGCTGCTGGACGAGATGCGGGCCCCGCACCCGACGGGCATCCCCGGTATGGACTACGGCCTCGGAGTATTCGTCCAGGACACCGGGCACGGCACGGTCATCACGCACAACGGGGGCGCCGCGGGTCACGGAGCACTGATGTTCAGTACGCCCGACGGCAGCAAAACGCTGACCGCCGCGCTCAACTATGTCGACGATGCCGAGATGTCACTGTCGGCGGCGTTCCAGACGGCGCTGCAGCGCCTCGTCGAGGAGGTCTTCGGCGGCGGGCAGTCCGATCCGGCTGATCTCATGTCGTGACACCTCCGACCGGAGCGACTCTCCCGGCATCACGTCACCCGAGGCCGCGCCCAGCTCGACGAGCTGGGCGCGGCCTTCGCGCACGGGCCCGTGCCCGGTCCGCCCTTGCCGATGACCGACCGGGGCGGAAGTCGCGGTCGACGCTGCCGGCCCGTGACGGGAAGGCGTTCGCGATGGCCGGGGAACCGGGTCAGCGGCAGCAGTTGGGGTCGAGGACGGTGCAGAGTGCGGTGAGGGCGTCACGGCGAGCCCGGTGGAGCACGCTCATCCCGTGACGTTCGGAGTCGATGAACCCGGCTTTGCGGAGCTGGGTGAGGTGATGGCTGACGGTCGATTCCGACAACTCGACCGCCGCAGCGAGGTAGCCGCCGGTACGGCCGGTATCCGGATCGGCGAGCAGCAGCGAGATGAGCTTCACGCGTACCGGGTCGGCGAGTGCCTTCAACCGCAGTGCGACGTGCAGGGCGGCCTCGTCGTCGACCGGTCCGGCGGCCACGGGGGCGCAGCACACGGGCGCGGTGGTGTCGAGGACGGGCAGAGCTTTCGGCATGCACACCACCTTACCCGCGCTTATTGACTTATGTCGAAAAGGTGGCAGACTTGCTGCCGTCAGCTATTTGATATATGTCACACAGGTGGTGGTCATGATGTCCCGGATACAGCTCGCGCTCAACGTCGATGATCTGGAGACGGCGGTCGGGTTCTACTCGACCCTGTTCGGCACCGAACCCGCGAAACGGAAGCCCGGCTACGCCAACTTCGTGATCACCGAACCGCCGTTGAAGCTGGTGCTCATCGAGAGCCCCGGTCACGGCGGCAGCCTCAACCATCTCGGCGTCGAGGTCGAGACCTCTGACAAGGTCCATTCCGAGATCGCGCGGTTGGCGGAGGCGGGGTTGTTCACCGAGGAGCAGATCGCGACGACATGTTGTTTCGCGAAGCAGGACAAGGTGTGGGTGACCGGGCCCGGCCGGGAGCGGTGGGAGGTGTACACGGTGCTGGCCGATTCGGAATCCTTCGGCGCTGCTCCGGGGGCCGGTGAGATCTCCGATCGCGAGGCGGCGCAGGCATGCTGCGGCGCCGATGGCCGGGGCGACGCCGAAACCGTCTGCTGCACCCCGGCGTGAGCGCGGTGGTTCAGGCGCCGGCGCCGCGGTTGCCGATGCTGGACCGGTTGCTGCCGGTATGGATCGGTGTAGCGATGGCGGCGGGGTTGGCGTTGGGCGGTCTCGTGCCCGGGCTGGGCGGGGCACTGTCGGCGGTCGAGATCGGCGGAGTTTCGCTGCCGATCGCGGCCGGGCTGCTGATCATGATGTATCCGGTGCTGGCCAAAGTCCGCTACGACCGCCTCGGCACCGTCACCGGTGATCGGCGGCTGCTGCTCGGATCGCTGCTGCTGAACTGGGTGATCGGCCCGGCAGTGATGTTCGCGCTGGCCTGGCTGCTGCTGCCGGACCTGCCCGAATACCGGACCGGGCTGATCATCGTCGGACTCGCACGCTGCATTGCGATGGTCATCATCTGGAACGACTTGGCCTGCGGCGACCGCGAAGCCGCCGCAGTGCTGGTCGCGATCAACTCGGTGTTCCAGGTGCTGATGTTCGCGGCTCTGGGATGGTTCTACTTGTCGGTCCTGCCGGGATGGCTGGGTCTGGAGCAGACCACGATCGAGGCCTCGCCGGCCGATATCGCTGCCTCGGTGCTCGTGTTCCTCGGGATCCCGCTCGCTGCCGGGTATCTCACCCGCCGGGTCGGGGAGAGGGCTCGCGGCCGGGACTGGTACGAAACGCGACTGCTGCCGGTGCTCGGGCCCTGGGCGCTCTACGGGTTGTTGTTCACCATCGTGATCCTGTTCGCGCTGCAGGGCGAACAGATCACCGGCCGCCCACTCGATGTCGTGCGGATCGCGGTGCCACTGCTGATCTACTTCGCACTCATGTGGGCCGGCGGTATCGCCCTCGGTGTAGCCCTTCGGCTCGGGTACGCACGGACCGTGACAATGGCGTTCACCGCCGCGGGCAACAACTTCGAGCTCGCCATCGCCGTCGCGATCGCCACCTACGGCGCGACGTCCGGCCAGGCCCTGGCCGGTGTCGTCGGGCCGTTGATCGAGGTCCCGGTCCTGCTCGCCCTGGTCTACGTCTCCCTCGCCCTGCGCCGGCGGCTCGACCCGGCGCCGGTCCGTTGAAAGGTCTCCGCTCCATGTCCTCTGCCCCCAGCGTGTTGTTCGTGTGTGTCCACAACGCCGGACGCTCCCAGATGGCCGCGGCGTTCCTCATCCACCTCGCCGGGGGACGGGTCCGGGTCCGCTCCGCCGGCACCGCACCCGCCGGGTCCGTCAACCCGGTTGCGGTCGAGGCGATGCGCGAGACAGGCATCGATATCTCCGCCCGGATCCCGACCCTCTTGACCGCCGGCACCGTCGAACTGTCCGATGTGGTGATCACCATGGGTTGCGGAGACACCTGCCCCTACTTTCCCGGAACCCGTTATCTGGACTGGCAACTCGACGACCCCGCCGGTGCCGATCTCGCGACCGTGCGCCGGATCCGCGACGACATCGAGCGCCGGGTCCGCGGTCTTCTCACCGAACTCGGCGTGACGCCAACGGTGTAACCACCGCGGCGGGCGCTGCGTCGTGCCAGCCGGGCAGGGCTCGAACAGAATCGGTACCTGCTGGTGTTCACGGTCGCCTATTCGGCCGTCGCCCTGCTGCACCCGCCGGCAAACAAGCCCTGGACGACGAGATCGCGCACCTCGAGCGCGTCATCAGCCAGGTCGAAGAGACCGCGCGGCGGTGTACCCGGCGATCGGAGTAGCTACCGAGAGCAGGTGCAGGTACTGCCGCCCAGGTCCCGGAAAGTTGCTCTGCGCTATCGGCGGTGGTCTGTAGCCGGCGGATGTTTCAACTCTGCGGGGTACCGGCGCGCAGTTTCCCGGCGCGTTCACGGGGGTCGTAATCGGGGCCGACGCCCTCGATCAGCAGCAGGTCACCGTCGATGTGCTCGGCGCGCAGCGGCAGGATTTCCTGGTAAGCGGGCGAGTGGTACCAGCCCCGCGCCTCGGTCAGGCCGGGGAACTCGATCAGCACCATGCTCCCCGGCCAGTTACCCTCCAGGACTTCGACCGGGGAGCCGTGAATGACGAAACGTCCACCGAACGGCTCCAACGTGGCCTGGATGCGCTCCAGGTACTCGAGAATATCGGGGTGCGGCCTGCGATTACGCAGATGGGCGAATCCATAAACGGACATGTCCCGACGGTAGGTTCGTGCGGCGCGGGGCGGCAATTACCGCACAGGTAAAGGCGCGTCCCCGCAAACCGCACCCGCCTGCCATGTACAGGGGGCGCCCACAATCAGGAGGGCTGCAGTTCGCCGGTGCCGGTGAACAGGTCGATGAGCCCGTGGGGTGCGTGGTCGCCCAGGCAGAGGTCGATGATTTCGCGCGCGTCCGCATAGGCCGCTGCGCTGCGCGGGAACAGCGCCTGTTCGTAGGCGGTCAGGGCGGCTTCGAGGTCGCCGGGATGCGCAGCGATCGCCAGCCCGAGTTGGGCGCCGTCGAGCATGGCCAGGTTCGCGCCGTCGCCGGAGGGTGGCATCAGGTGGGCGGCGTCAGGTGGGCGGCGTCACCGAGGAGGGTCACTCCGGGTGTGTGATCCCAGCGGTGGCCGTCGGGGAGACTGTGGATCATGCGCGGGACCGGTGCGGTTTCCGCGTCGGTGATCAGTGCGGTGAGTTCGGGGGCCCAGCCGGCGAACTCGGCGGCGATTCGTGCGGTCGCGGTGGCGGCGTCGGTGAAATCGATGCCGGGAGTACGCGGGCGAGGGTGAGGCCGCCGAGGCCCGCCCCGATGATCGTGATCGGTGTCGCTGTCATGGTGTTCTCCTCCGCATGGTTGGAACGCTGTTCCATGAAGTTTGGAACGACGTTCCATTTATGTCAAGATGGTGCCCATGGTGAGCAAGGCGCAGCGGACCGAACGGCGCACGGATGCGCTGTCCAAGGAGCGGATCGTGGAGACCGCGATCGAGATCCTCGACACCGACGGCGAGAACGCACTGACCTTCCGCGCGCTCGCGGCCCGGCTGGCCACCGGGAGCGGCGCGATCTACTGGCATGTCGCGAACAAGAACGAGCTGCTCATCGCGGCCGCCGATCATATCGTCGCCCACGTCATCGACGACGTGGCCGGCGGTTCGGCGCCGCAGGAGAAGATCCGGGCCCTCGCCCTCGGAGTGTTCGATGCGATCGACGCGCATCCGTGGGTGGGCACCCAGCTCTCCCGCGCCCCCTGGCAAACCGCGGTACTGCAGATCTTCGAGGGTCTCGGCGGGCAGCTCCGGGCGCTCGGCGTCCCCGGCCGGGCGCAATTCGACGCCGGCTCCGCGCTGCTGAACTATGTTCTGGGCGTCGCCGGACAGAACGCCGCGAACGCCCGCCGCCCCCATCCCGATCGGTCGGCATTCCTGGATGCGGCCGCCGAACACTGGGAGCAACTCGACCCTGCGCAGTACCCGTTCCTCCGCCAGGTGGCGCCCCAGTTGCGTGACCACGACGACCGTGAGCAATTCGTCGCCGGAATCGACCTCATCCTCGCCGGCATCGGAACCGTGGTTGGAGACTGAGCGGTGATCGCGAGCCTCGTCGCGGTCATCTGCACCGGCTGAAGCCGGGCCCGCTCGGTCGAACTGCGGACGAGAAGCCCGGTACTCTCCGCGAGTGCGACCACCTCCAGGGTATGCGCCGCGCTCACGCACTTGACCTTGTCACTGTGACAAGGTCTTCACTGGCTGTCGGAGGTGGTACCCATCAACGCGACATACAGGAACCCACAGAACACACGGCTGCTCGGCGCCTTGGCGGCCCGCGACTCGTCGACACGGCTCAAAGCCGCGCTGGCCGCTGGGACGCAGCCCGCGCCGGAGTACATCGATGCGCTGATAGAACGGTGCGCTGTCGAACCGGACTTCTTCGTGCGCGACATGCTGACGTGGGCACTGACCCGATTCCCGGCGCAGCTGACGGTCCCGAAACTCCGCGCGGAGCTCCGTTCCGAGCGCGGACAGGCCCGTAGCCAAGCGCTGCACACGCTGTCCAAGATCGGGGACCGGGACGCCTGGCCGGCGATCACGCGGTCGTTACTGTGCGACGCCGACGAGGAGGTCGCGCGCAGTGCCTGGCGCGCTGCCGTCGTTCTCGTGCCCGACGGGGAGGAACATGTCCTCGCCACGGAACTGGCCACACAATTCGGCCGGGGCGACCGGGAGGTCCGGCTGAGCCTGAGCCGCGCCTTCGTTTCGCTCGGCGAGGCGGCCGAGACAGTTCTCGAGGCGGCAGCGGCGAACAATGACCCGGAAGTCCGTGCCCATGCGTCTGCCACCCAGCGCCTCCTGCGCGACCCCGACGCCGGCTTCGACCTCGCCGTCGACGAGGCGAAACGAGTGGTGGCGCTCGGTCCCGGCGCAGAGGAAGCGAATGCATGCTGATCGGTGAGGTGGCGCGCCGCTCGGGGGTGAGTACCCGGATGCTCCGGCACTACGACTCCCTCGGGTTGGTGCGGCCCACCGGCCGGACCGTGGGCGGCTACCGGGAATACGCACCCGAGGACATCCGGCGGATCTTCCACGTCGAGGGTCTGCGATCGCTGGGCCTGTCCCTGCGCCAGATCGGCCGCGCCCTCGACGATCCCGGATTCACCCCGTCCACGCTGGTCCGCGACCTCATCCGGAAAACCGGGGAACGTCTGGACCGGGAGCGGGAGCTGCTCGATCGGCTCCGCACGGTCGACGCGGCCGAACCTTCGGGCTGGCCGGACGTCCTGCGCATCGTCGAACTCCTGCACGGCCTCGGTTCCCCGAGCGCCGCGCGGCGGCAGCAGGCCGTTCTGGCCCCGGCCGAGGACGTCCCGCCCTCCGCGGAGCTGCTGGCCGCGGCGATCCTCGGCGAATCCGATCCGTTTGTTGCCGGCTCGCTGCGATGGGCTCTCGCGCGAGCCGACGGTGACGCAGTAGCCGGGCTCCTGTCCGGTGTCCGCTCGGGGGATCCGGAACTCCGCCGGCGCGCGGTCCACGCGCTCGCCGAACTACCCGGTCCCGAAGCCACCGCGGCGCTGACCGAAGCGCTCGCGGATCGTGACACCACGGTCCGCCGATACGCCGCGCTCGCCCTGGGCGCGCGCGGCGAGACCACAGCCGTCCCGGAACTCGTCCGCACGGTGGTCGACGGCCCGAACGATGTGGAGGCGGCCGAACTTCTCGGAGCGCTGGCGGCGGACGAAGCCTGGGCCGACCGGATCATGAGCGCGCTGGCAGACGAGTTCACCGCATACCCGGCCGACTCAGTGGTGCGTCTCCGGCTGACCCAGGCCCTCGCCGAGATGCCCGGACGTCTCGCTCTCGACCTCCTCCGGCAATTGACCCACGACGCCGACCATGCCGTGACCCTGCTCGCCTCGGCCCTCGTAGGTGTGCTCGAAGAGCGACCGGACGAGTAAAAGCGCAATTGCCGGTGAAGGACAAGGCGGATCCGCTACCTCATAGCCTGACGACTGGTCCGCGAATCCCGATGCGCCGCTGGCCGGTCCACTGGTCTGCTCTGTCGCACTAGATCATGCTGACCGACTCCTGGATCAGTCGATCGACATCCGCGGTACCTGCCGCTGACAGTCGCGGCTACTCGGCGAAGACGTCCGTGATATCGGTGGCGGCGATGGCCCGGTCGAACCAGCGGTCCAAGACCTCGAGGTCGGTGCAGACCTGGATGCGCTGTCTGTCGTGGGCTGAGAAAGCGATTCCGCGGGTCTCCAACAGCCGCAGGATCTTCTCGACCACCTCTTGGATGCGCCCTTTGTGGAGCCCTTCGAGGTGGCCCTCCGCGAGGCCTTCGAGGCGGCCTGCGTCACGGCCTTCGGCGCGGCCTTGTGCGCGGCCCTCGGCGCGGAGGCGCTGGGAGGTGCGTGATCGGTAGAACGAGAGGTCCACGCTCATCAGTTGTCTCCAGGTTTTCGCGGCTCGGGTCACGCCGAGGCCGAGTTCGGTGAGTTCGGCGAAGACGTTGAAATCTTCCTCGTCTTCCAGTTCGTGCAGGGCGTCGGCGAGTGTTTTCAGTATCGCATCAATACTGCGGTCCTTGGCATGGGTGATCGCCGACAGTACGGCCAAGGGGATATCAGAGGCTGCAACGGCGGGGTCGGTGACGACCGGGACGTTGTGCGGGCCCAGGACCAGTGGGCGAACGGTGATACTGGTCCATTGCGGCAGCCCGATGGTGATCGGTTCGGTGGCCCAGTCGGCGGTGGCGGTGTCGCGGCAGACGACGAGCAGCACGACCGGCAGCCGGTATTTCTCGTGCAGATGGGCGAGGTAGTAGGCCCAGGCGCTGGGCTTGTCGGGGTCCTTCTTGTTCTGGGCTTCGACCAGTAGCAGGAACGGGCCCTCGCGCACGGTGGTGATCTGTAGCAGGGTGTCGACGCGGCGTTCGAGGGGGCGGATCTCGGTGAGGTCGTTGGTGAGGACCGCGACTTCGGCGGGGTCGTCGAAAGGGAGACCGAGAACCCGGAACACGCGGGCGAAGACACCGGGGTTGTCTTGGATGAGGCGGTGCATCGCCTCATGTGGGGAGCCGACCATGTGGGCAAGCTATCGGAGTTACTCCGGGTTACGTTAGAAAGTGTGTTCGATTATCGGCGCGTCCGGATCGTCGGCGTGTCATCCGGTGCAACCCCAGCCGGTGACCGGCGCATCCTTCCGGTGGGAGTCGCCGTGGCGTTATTACAGTACGTACCGTACCGTAATAAGCTATGACGACAACCACCTGGCCCGACACCTTGGGCGTCACCCAAGTCAGATTCGCCCGTCCCACCGACCGTCTCGGCGAGGTGATCCGTTTCTACGTGGATGGTCTCGGTTTGACCGAGCTCTACCGGTTCGAGAACCACGAGGGCTACGACGGTGTGATGCTGGGGCTGCCGGGCGCCGAATACCATCTCGAATTCACCACCCACAGGGACGGCAGTCCCGGTGATGCGCCGAGCAACGAGAATCTCCTCGTGCTGTACTTCACCTCGGAAACCCGGATGTACGAAACCGTGCAGCGGCTGGGGGAATTCGGCGCCGAACCGGTGCCCACCGAGAATCCGTACTGGGCAGCGAACGGTGCGATCGCCTTCCTCGACCCGGACGGCTGGCAGGTGGTCCTCATGCCACGGCCGGTGTTCTGATGGCGGGTCGGGTCCGGGACGACCGGATCGATACCGCGGTGCTTGCCGCCGCCCGCGCCCTACTCGACACCGAGGGATACGCGGGGATGACCATCGGCCGGGTCGCCACCACCTCCGGTATCCACCGCCCGGCGATCTACCGGCGCTGGCCGTCGAAACGACACCTGGTGGTCGATGTCGTCGCCGACCTCCTCGGCCTCCAGCCGACGCCCGATACCGGCGATCTCCGCGCGGACCTCGTCTCGTCCATGCGCGAACTCGTCGCGGCAGTGCGTGACACCTCGCTGGGCCGGGTGCTGCCCGCCCTGGTCGCCGACCTCTCCGCCGACCCCGAACTACGTGAACAACTGTGGTCCAGAGTCTTCGGACCACGGCGCGACACCACGGCCCGCGCACTGCGCTCGGCGATCGACCGCGGCGAAATCGACCCGGATATCGATATCGGCTTCGTACTCGACGCGGTAGCCGCGCCGATCTACTTCCGCGCACTGTTCCGGCACCTGCCGCTCCCCGATACGCTCGCCGACCAGTCGGTGGACGCGGCGCTGGCAGCCATCCGCCCGAACCCGTGACCTTTCCTGATGTGGACTACCCAGCGCGGTGGTGATGCCCAGCAGGGTGTCAGCACGTCGCTCTCCATCGGGCCAGGCTTACTTCCTGACGCCGCGCGAGCAGCGGCACCGGTGTCGATGCGGCGGTCGCCGCGATCTCCCGATAGACGGAAAAGGGCCGAGTTCCGGGTACGACCCGCCTCTGTCGTTCTTACCTGGTAGCGGCGTGGAGAGCGGAGAGGTATCCGAAGACGATGGCGGGACCGATGGTGGCTCCGGGGCCGGCGTAGGTGTGCCCCATGACCGGTGCGCTGGTGTTACCGGCGGCGTAGAGGCCCGTGATAGTGGTTCCGTCGTCACGTTGGACACGACCGTGGATGTCGGTGACCAGGCCGCCTTTGGTGCCGAGGTCGCCGGGGACGAGCTGCGCGGCGTAGAAGGGCCCGGTGTCCAGGGCGCCGAGGTTGGGGTTCGGGCGTTGCCGAGGGTCGCCGTAGTAGCGGTCGTAGGCGCTGGTACCGCGGTCGAAGTCCTCGTCGATGCCGGTGCGGGCGAAGGTGTTGAACCGGGTGACGGTGGCAGAAAAACGGTCTGCGGATACCCCGATCTTTTCGGCGAGTTCCGCCACCGTGTCAGCACGAAAAAGGACACCGGCGTCGAACCAGCGTCGCGGCAGCGGTTGCCGGGGTGGCAGTCCGGCGAAGAGGTAGCGATTTCGGTAGCGCTGATCGAAAATCAGCCACGCGGGGATATTGGCGGCCGGCCCGTCGCCTTGCCCGTGTTCGCCGCCGTACATGCGGTGTGTGGCTTCGACATAGGGCAGCGATTCGTTCATGAAACGGACACCGCGGTCGTTGACGATGAGGCTACCGGGCAGGTTTCGTTCGGCCAGGCAGAACCAAGGAGTGCGGGGCAGCGGTATCGTTGGGCCCCACCAGGCATCGTCCATGAAAGCGGTGGCCGCGCCGATGTTCCGGCCGGCACGGATGCCGTCTCCGGTGTTCGCCGCCGCACCGACGGTCCAGTCGGCACCGATTGGTTCCCGCTGGTACTGCTTTCGCATGGCTTCGTTGTTCTCGAACCCTCCACAGGCCAGGATCACTCCGCGGCGGGTCATGATCGTCTGTTCGGAGTCGGCGCGACGTACGGTGATGCCGGTGATCTGCTCGCCGTCCGTAACGAGGTCGACGAGGGGTGTGTCGAGCAGAAGTGCGACGCCGGCATCGCGTAATCCTTGGCGCAGCATCGCGCTGAGCGCTTGGCCACGGGCGAGGAGATGCCGACCGCGTAGCCGGCCGGTGAGCCAGCGGGTGCCGATCGTCATTGCGCGCAGCGGGGCCCGTGGATTGCGCAGTCCGAGATGGATCTGCCGGAAGTCTGCTTGCGTGAGCACAAAGTTGCGTGGAGCCTTGGAATAGTCGGGCTCCATGGTGGCGAGCTCGGCACCGAGCGCTCGGGCGTCATAGGGTTTCGGTTCGACCGATCGGCCGTGGGATCGACCGCCGGGCGCCTCGGGGTAGTAGTCGCTGTAGCCCGGAACCCAGCGCATCGTCAGTGGCGTGTAGCGGGCCAGGAACTCGAACGCCTCTGGGCCGCGGTCGATATAGGTGTCGATCATCTCCGGTGCGACCCCCTCGCCGATGATGGTCGTGAGGTAGGCGCGGGCCGCATCGATATCGTCGGCGGGTGCCTGCCGGCGCAGCACCGGATTACCGGGAATCCACACCCCGCCGCCGGAGCGGGCGGTCGATCCACCCCACCGGCTCGACTTCTCCACCACCACCACGGAAAGACCCTGGTGGGCGGCCGTTATCGCGGCGGTCATGCCCGCTGCCCCTGACCCGACGACAACGACATCCGCCGCCTCGGGGATCGGATTCTGCTGCTTCACGGTGCTACTTCCTGTCCGATTCGGCTGCTGTGGAGCGTGGGTCCGCGCGGTTCGCGCGCCAGCGGTCGTCCAGGACGGCAGCGACGGCGGCTTCGACACAGACCGGTAGGGAGGCCTCGAGATTGTGGGGGTTCCGCAGCCACTGCAGGTATCCGAACTCGGCTGCCGCGAGCATGAGGTGCACCAATAGGCCAGGGCTACTATCGCCGGTGGGGTCGGTGCCCATCCGTCGTGCGGCCAACTCCACCAAGCGCACCCGGTGATCGGAAGGGATCAATGCGACACGGTCGAGCAACTGCGGTGCGGTAGCGAAGGCGGCACGCCACTGCTCCAGTTCCTCGACCCCGAGCGCGGTCGATCGGGCGAGGATGGCCTGAGCCAGCGCGATATCGGCGGGCTCGTCTTGCGGCCTGCTCTCCAGCAGGGCCGCGATCCCGGCTCCCCCCTCTCGGACGGGGTCCAGCAGTAGGTCCTCTTTGCTGCGGACGTGCCGGAAGTACGTGCTCGGCGAGACACCCGCCGCAGCGGCGATCTGGTCGGTGGTCACCTGATCGAACCCCGCCCGGGCGAACAACATGAACGCCGCACGCTGGATCTCGGCGCGAACCTGCCGCCGCTGTCTCTCCCGCAATGACATCCATAACTCCTTCACCAGCCTGTTGAGCAGGCGCCCTAGAAGGAGTCTCTATCTATACGACAGTTTCTGTCAACTCGGGTGTATGTGTCGATCATGCTGGAAGTGAGTCTGCGCTCGAAGAGGGCGACCTTGTGCTGCGGGTTGTGTAGCTCGCGGCGGCCGACCTGGTTGAATCCGTTGCGCCGGTAGTAGTCGGAGAGGGGCAGGTTGGTTTCGGCGCAGTCCAAACGCAGCAGGTCTGCACCTGCGTGCCGGGCGCTGTGCGCGGCCCACTCCAGCATTTCGCGGCCGATTCCGAGGCCGGTGTGATTGCGCGAGACAACGAGTGAGTGGATGTATCCGGCGAACGTGTCGAGTTCTTGCCAGATGACGGGATCGCGCCAGATCAGCCGTAGGGCGCCGATGATCTTCGGCCGGTCGCTGAGCCGGGCGACGAAGAACTCCCCGGCGTCGATCTGCTGTCGAAACACGGATTCCGGAGTTTCGCGCGGAGCCCATTGGTCGATGCCGCGTTGGGCGAGCCAGTCTTCGGCGGCATATCGCAAGGCAATGATCTCGGTGGAGTCGCAAGCCTCGGCAGGGGTGATGTCGAGCATGGGCCTTCCCGTTCCTCGAAACGGTGAAGCACCCAGGCGGACGATGCCCCAACTGTCGCTCCCCGGTGGTCCGATCCACCTGTCGCCAGTCGCATTCGCAGTTCAGGGTAACGGTCCGCTCCGCCACCATGAAAGACATGAATGAACCCCTCGATGGCCTGGACTCGCTGACGGATACAGCGCCCGGTCAGGTGATTCTTCTCAATGGGGTGTCGAGTTCGGGCAAGTCGAGTATCGCGCGGCAACTGCTTGTCGACCTGGACCGGCCCTTCTTTCATATGGGCGTCGACATGATCGGTGCGATGCGTTCCGTGGCCCGGACTCGTGAACTCGACGACGTCGCGCTCGCTGAGATCCTTCGGAGAACCCGGGCCGGTTTTCATCGGGCGGTTGCCGCCATGGCCTCGGCGGGCAACGACGTCGTCATGGACCACGTTCTGAGTGAGCCCTGGCGCCTTCGGGACTGCCTGACCGTCATGACCGGCCTCGACGTCGTTTTCGTCGGTGTGCGCTGCTCGCTGGGCGAACTGCAACGCCGCGAACAGCAGCGGGGTGATCGTTCGCCCGGCACGGCAGCCGGACAGATCGCCGCGGTTCACGCCCACGGAATCTATGACCTCGAGGTCGACACCAGCGTGAACAGTGTCGAGGCTTGCTCGGCTCAGATCAAGAATTACCTCGGCCGAGCTTCGTTCCCGTGCGCTTTCGACCGACTGCGGGCGGCGGCGGAACGTTGACTGTGCGCCGGCAGGTCGCGGACCGGACGCCCACATGGCAGTCGTCTGAGTACTCGTACGTCCTGCCGGAGGAGGAGGCTTGTGGCGCTGGGAGCGAAGCGGATTCGGGCTCGCATGCGATTGCAGGTCCTTCGGTCAGGTCCGCTGGACGTGACGCGGTCGCCGCAACCTCCCGGAGCGAGAGTGTTGCGACTACCGAGTGAACCATACGTTCGTGAGTCAGGCTTCAGCGTCTTCGGTCTCAGGGCCAGCCGAAATGTCCGGACTTCGTCGAGGTCAGGAATGCGTCCCATTCGCAGGGGGAGAAGACGAGGGCAGGGCCACCTGGATTTTTGGAGTCCCGCACGCCGACTCGCCCTTCACTCAGATGGGCGGCCTCGACGCATTCCTTGGTGCTCGAACTATGGCTGCTCTTGAACCACTGTGCTTCGCGCAGATCGGCGCTGTTCATCGTGCCCCCTTGGCTTCGGGAAGAACCACCATGGGCAGGATATCTCGGCCATCGTGGGTGCGGGGGCTAGTCGAACTCGCCGGCCTTCGTGGCACCAAGGAAGGCGTCCCATTCGCCAGGGGTGAATACCAATGCCGGCCCGGAGGAGTTCTTGGAATCGCGAACGCCGACAAACCCTTCGCCCAAGTGCGCAGCCTCGACACATTCTTTACTACCCGAGCTGCGGCTGCTCTTGAACCATCGTGCACCGGAGAGGTCAGCGCTGTTCATCATGCTCCTTCGCTATCTTCAGGACCAGGTCTCTGGTCGCGTCCTGGCTCAGTGCCGATTGTCCGATTCGGATGCTGGCATCCTGGTATCGGGCGATCTCGTCCGGCCGCTCCAAATATTGGTCGCTGGTATACCCCTGAACGTACACAACGGGCGGCTCCGACATCCATGCGGTTCGTTGTTCAGGGAACTCCAGGAGGACGAACAATCCGACGTCCAGGCCAACATGGGTGGCGCTGAACGGTACGGCCCTGACAGACACATTCGGCAGTTCGCTGGCCTCTGCCAGGTAGCGCAACTGCTCCGCCATCACCGCGCCGCCGCCGACGCGGTGACGGAGGGCAGCTTCGCTGACCAGGATCTCCACCTTCATGTTCGGATCTTCGCGCAGGCGCGATTGTCTTCGGGCGGCGATCTCGATGCGCTGCTCCACTTCCAGCGTCGACATCCCCGGATTCGCAATCCAGATCATCGCTCGTCGATAAGGCTGTGTCTGGACCAGACCGGGAAGCAGTGTCGGCGCATAGCTGAGGAATCGGCTGGCTGCGATCTCCAATCCCAAATAGAGGTCGAAGTCCTTCGGCACTGCTTCTCGGTATGCATGCCACCAGGACTTGTAGGACAGTCCACCGACCAGATCCAGCAGAACGTCCTCGACCTCCTTGGGTGCCTTGTAGATCCGGCAAAGCTCCCGCACCTGTAGCGCTGAGATCCGCGTCGACTGACCGGTCTCCAATCGCCACAGTGTCTGGTGCCCGACCCCGATAGCCTTCTTGGCTGTCTCGACGCTGACCCCCGATGTTTCCCGTAGATGCCGTAGCTGCCGACCCAACATCCGCCGCGCGAACGTGCTGTCGGTTGCCTTATCTGCCATCCCCGTTCCTCCAGTTCGGAACCCCGGTGCATCTCGATTCGGAATGTAGTCTGCCCCAGTTCGGAACCCGTGGCACCCCAAAACTGGAATGTCGCAATATTTTTCTGGTTTTGCCGGACAGGAAGCTTCCAGTTCAACCTCGTACGGGTTCTGCTGGGGAAGCGCCCGGCGCAGGCCACCTCCCAGAAGTCCTGGGGGACACCAGATCAACGCCAGGAGTGTCGCGAGCTGGTGGTCCATCATTCACAGTTTGGTCGCTGATGCCGTGCTGGACCCTGCGCCGGGTGCTTGCCAAGACTATTCCAGGAGTAGGGGATTCATCATGTATGCCAGTGGGTTATCGGATGGTCGGATCTCGCGCGGGTCCTGTCTGCTACCGGCTCGGGTGCGGGGTGGAACGGGGATACCGGATGGGCCCGTGGTGGCGCCGCCATCGATCGAACGGCTGGAGTTAATTGCGCGGGCTGTGCGGCGGTGGTGTGCGGACGGGGGAGGTCCTCGTGGGCACTGCTGATCGCCCGGCCGCGGTGGCACTGGTCCGGCGGGATACTCCGGTTGCCGGGGTCGATCTGCATGCGCTGGCCGAGCGGCATGGATACCGGCTCGTATTCACCGTGTTCACGGACGCGGGGCCGCGGGTGACCGCGCTGGCGCTGGCTCGTCATGCCGGGGAGCACGATGCGCGAGCAGTTGTCGTGCCGGGATTCGAGCATGTCGAAGCGGTGCGGCATCTGGTCACCGATAACGCCGACCTCATTACCCCGATGCGGTTGTATCCGCGCGGCTATCGCTGGGGTGGGGACCATCGAGTACCGGGACCGGCCGGTTGATGGCAGACGTGGCGCTGGCGCAATTGGTGCTGGGTCTGCTCGGGCTGACCATCGCCTTGTGGTGGCCCGAACAAGGGTGTTGAAATCGGGCGTACCCCACGAGGGGGTGCGCCCGGTTCGGGTTCGTCCGACCGAGGCCTACTGGCCCGGGTTTTTCAGCGGTTCAAGAGGTTTCCGGCCAGCGCATCGGCGCCGATGGGGTCGTCCGGGCCGGGGGGTGTGCCTATGTCGATTGTCGAGCGGAGAGGTTGCGGTGATTTGGGGCGTAGTGGTGTGGAACTCTGGTGACCATGGTGGGGTTGGTCGAATATCCAGAGCTAGAGCTACCGGGTTCGTGGTGGGACCTGCGAGGCGGTGATGGGGAGGATCAGCGCTCGGCTCTCGCGCGTGAACTGGTTGCCGAGCTTTCGCCTGAACATCCGCTGGTCGGATATCGGGGAGGGGTGGTTGCCCAGGCACAGGCGTCCGACGATGTGCTGCTTTTGTTGGAGGATGGTCGCTGGGCGATAGTCCATCTGACATGGCGCGGCGCCCCGGAGTCGCCCCCGTGGCCGGTGACCAGGATCTATGACAGCGTGGATGCGCTGCAGGCAGCCCTGGTCGCCGATTGAGCTGTATTGTCCGAGCGCGCTATGCGGCGGCAGGGCTGCGGGCCGCCTGGTAGGTCCGACCGGTTTTCAGCACGGCGTAGAGGACGTCGCAGCGTCGGCGGGCGAGGCAGATGAGGGCGGCGTTGTGTTTCTTGCCCTCGGCTCTCTTGCGGTCGTAGTAGGCGCGGGAGGCAGGGTCGTGCAGGGCGGCGAACGCGGACAGGAACAGGGCTCGTTTGAGTTTGTGGTTGCCGGAGCGGGCGGGATGTTCGCCTCGGATCGAGGTGCCGGAGCGGTGAGTGACGGGGGCGATGCCAGCGTAGGCGGCCAGGTGTCCAGACATAGCGAAGGCGGAGCCGTCGCCGACATCGACCCGCCGCCGGGCGTGGGGCACGGTGCGGGCGGCGTCGGCGATGCGGCGCATCGCGAGTCCGGGCAGGGAGGCCACGTCGTGGCCGGCGTCGTGGTCACGACCTGGTCGCAGTCTCGTCTGGTGAAGGCTCGTCTTCGTCCTGTCCGCCGATCGGGAACAGGATCGGGCTGAGGAGATACTGTGTGCGGTCCGGTGTGGGTGTATTCCGCAGGCGCGGAAGGATTGCCGTGCGCAGGTCGGCGATCAGGTCCTCGATCTCGCCGGGAGAGAGCCAGACGGCGTGCTGCCGGTATCCGACCGAATCGGCCGTGGGGTCGGCGGTGTCGCTGTCGAGATAGGTGTTGAACTCGGCCAGCAGCGTCGCCATGGCGGCCGCGAAGATCCCGCGATGATCCTCCGTGGTCGCCGAGGCGGCGGTCTGGGCGTCGACGGCGGCGCCGCCGGCGCGGAGACGGTAGCTGCGTTCCACGGCGCCGCGTACCCGATGTTCGCCGGCGATCTCGAGAACGCCCGCGGTCGCGAGTAGTTCGACGTGCCGGTAGACCGTTGCCTTCGATACGCCTGACAGGCGGGTGCACAGTTGGGTGGTCGTCTGCGTTCGCCCGCCGGACATGGCGTGCACGATCCGTAACCGCACGGGGTGTGCCAGCAGCTCCAGGGTATCCACGGTTCCCATTGTCTCATTGGTGATACCTTTCTCAAAGATAAGAACGATGAGAGTCGGTGGAGGACATATGGAGCGAATCGAATCGACCGTGGAGACGTGGCGGGCGCCCGCGTATGCCGACCCGGCCGCGTTCAGCGAGCAGGAGGTGACGGTTGGTTCGGGGGCGCTCGCGGTGCTGGGCACCCTGACCGTTCCGCGTGGTGACGGGCCGTATCCGGCGGCGGTACTGCTGGCCGGTGGCGGGCCGTTCGACCGGGACGGCACCGCGGGGCCGAACAAACCCCTCAAGGACATCGCCTGGGGGTTGGCCTGTCGCGGCGTGGCGGTTCTGCGGTTCGACAAGGTGACCTATGCACACCGCGACCGAATCGCGGCGTCGGGAGGATTCACACCGACCGACGAGTACATACCCCACGCCGTCGCGGGTGTCGCACTCCTTCGCGAATGTCCGGCGGTCGACGCTGAAAGGGTCTTCGTCGTCGGTCACAGTATGGGCGGTCGATTCGCGCCGCGGGTGGCCGCTGCCGAACCCGCCGTGGCAGGCCTGGTCGTTCTCGCCGGAGATACGGTGCCGCTGCACTGGTCGCTGGTGCGTGTCATTGCGCATCTGAAGGAAGTCGATCCGGCCACCGCGGCGGGATTGCCCACCGTCGAGGCCGCTGTCGCACAGGCGAAACTGGTCGACAGCCCGGAGCTGACAGTCGACACTCCTGCGGACGAACTGCCCTTCGGGATGCCCGCACCCTACTGGCTGGACCTCCGGGCCTATGACCCGGCGGCCGTGGCCGCCACTCTGCCAGTGCCCATGTTGTTCCTTCAGGGCGAACGCGACTACCAGGTGACCGTCGAGGACGACCTGGCCGGATGGCGCACGGCCCTCGCCGGACGCCCCCGCATCACGTTCCGAACCTATCCTGCCGACGATCACATGTTCTTTCCGGGGAAAGGACCTTCGATGCCTGCCGACTACACCCGTCCGCACCATGTGGATCCGGAGGTAGTCGCCGATATCGCCGACTGGGTGGCTCGGCCACTGTCCGGGTAGCGGGCAGACCGAGAACTCCGGAAGGAGGCCGTTCTCAGGGGTCTTCGTAGCGGGCGGCCATTGCGGCGGCGCGGTTGCGCAGGGACGTGCGCAACGACTCCGGGGCCAGGGCTTCCGCGTCCGTGGTGAGCTGCCAGAGCGCCCATTCGGCATGTCGTGCGTCTTGGTAGGTCACCTCCAGTCGCAGCCAGCCGTCCGGGCCGGGTTCCTCGGTGTGGACGGCCAGTGCGGTGCTCACCAGATCCTCACGCCGCGCCGGGTTCACCCGTACCAGCACGGCGATCCGGTCGCCGCCGGTCCGGAACCGCGTGCTGCGCTCCAGCCAGGCCCGGTCCAGGTCGACCCGGTCCGATCGCTGTGCCGGTTCGGCGAGTTCCTCGGCGGCCAGGACCCGGGACAGCCGGTAGGTGCGGTCCGCGCCGGATCTCGTGGCCAGCAGGTACACCTGATCGCGCACGATGACCAGGCCGATCGGGTCCACCGTGCGCCATTCCGGAGTCCGGCCGACCGCCGCGTAGTGGATGCGCAGTTTGTTTCCGGCGAGCACCGCGTGCCGGACCTCGGCCGATATGATGCCGGGGACCTCTTCGGCGGCGAGCCGGCGGGACAGCAGATCGGTCTCCGGTTCGATGAGCAATCGCTCGGCCACATCGGCGGCGGTGTCCCGATAGCTCTCCGGTAGCGCGTCGACCACCTTCAGCATCGCCGAAGCCAGCGCCGAGCCGAGGCCGAATGCCTGTGCACCGCGCCGTGATCCGGCGACCAGCAACGCGAGCGCTTCGTCGTGGTTCAGGCCGGTGAGTTCGGTCCGGAACCCGGGTAACAACGCGAAACCGCCGTGCCGGCCGCGTTCGGCGAAGACCGGGACACCGGCGGTGGACAGCGCCTCGATATCGCGCAAGACGGTGCGGGTGGACACCTCCAGCTCGTCGGCCAGCTCTGTCGCGGTCAGCCGGCCGCGCTGGCGCAACAGCAGCACCAGCGACACCAGCCGGTCCGCACGCATCCGAAAACCCTACCGAATACACGACACAGGATGTCGTGATTCGCTGGCAGGCTCACCACCACGGCGTCAGGGACAACGGCATCTACGCCGGTGGGCGTCGGTATTTCGATGATCGAACGGAGCTGATGTGGTAGCGGTACGAACGGCAGTCAACCCGGTCACGTGGTCGGTGGCGATGGGCTTCAACCAGGGTGAGCTCGTCTCCGGGCACACCCGGACCCTGTTCTGCTCCGGGCAGACCGCGATGAGCGGCGACGGCGAGCCCCGGCATGCCGATGATATGGCGGCGCAGCTGGCGCTGAGCCTCGACAACGTGGAGGCTGTGCTCGTCGAAGCCGGTATGTCGCTGGGGAACCTGGTGCGGCTCAACGTCTACACCACTGACGTCGACCTGCTTTTCCAGCACTACGGCGTGCTGGCGTCGCGGTTGGGCACTGCCGGGGTGGCGCCGGCTACCACGATGCTCGGGGTGACCCGGCTGGCGATCCCCGGTCAGCTGGTCGAACTCGAGGGCACCGCCGTCGAGTGATGTGGTCCTGGCCGGCCGGTCTCACACCGGACCTCCGCGTCCTGGGCGCTCAGCGCCGCCGCGCTGTTGGCCATCAGGCAGCTCTGGGGCCCGACGCCGCCTACATCACCGGCGCGAGCCTGAACATCGACGGCGGATTCACCGCATGATCCCCGACCGCTTCCCGATCACATCTGTGCAGCTCATAGGTAACGCAGCTGGTCGGGGGTTCCGCGGTCGATAAGATCATCCGCATGCTCTTCCGCTTGCGCGCAGTATCCGGTCGCACCGCCGCGGCGGTGATAGCGGCAGCGATCGCAGTCGGCGGTCTTGTCCACGGCGGCGGCGAAGCCGCGGCCTCGCCGTTCCCGGTACCGCCGCTCACCGAAGTGGCGGCGGCCGGCACCGAAGGGCTCGACCCCCTGCTGGCCCTCGCGTACACGATGGCCGAGCAGGATGCGCATGCCGCCGGTGTGCCGATGTGGATCAACTCCGGTTACCGCAGCCCGGCCGAACAGCAGTCGATGTGGGAGGACGGGCTGCGCACCTACGGAACGCCGGAGGAAGCCCGGCGCTGGGTGCTGCCGCCGGAGGAGTCGACACATGTCACCGGGCGGGCGGTCGATATCGCGCCGCAGGCGGGAGCCGCCTGGCTGGAAGCCAACGGCAACCGCTGGGGGCTGTGCCGCACCTTCGACAACGAGTGGTGGCATTTCGAGTTGGTCACTGTTCCGGGGACCGCATGCCCGGCCAGGGTCCCCGACGCCGCACACCGCTGAGGGCTCGGCTCGTGCTTTCGCGCGGCCGGAGGCGCCAGTGGCCGATGTGGGAAAGTCCGGGCCACACCCGGGCCGATGGGGTGAGGTGGTAGGACCGGACGGTGGAACCACGTGTGGTCGATGATTTCGAGCGGTACCGTCGGCGGTTGTTCGGCTTGGCGTACCGGTTGCTCGGATCTGCCGCAGACGCGGAAGATATTGTGCAGGAAACATTTCTGCGTTGGCAGCACACCGAACCGGGTTCGGTCGGAACGCCGGACGCGTGGCTCGTGAAAGTCACCACGAACCTGTGCCTGAACCTGCTGAGCTCGGCCCGGCATCGGCGGGAGCGCTATATCGGGCCGTGGCTGCCGGAGCCGGTGCTGACCGGTGACGGCCCGCTCGACCCGCTGGAGACGGCCGAGCAGCGGGACACGATATCGCTGGCGTTTCTCCTGCTCGCCGAGCGACTCAGCGCGGCCGAGCGCGCGGTATTCGTGCTGCGCGAAGCATTCGGTTACAGCCACCGTGAAGTGGCCGGAGTGCTCGAGCTCTCGGAGTCGAACTGCCGGCAGTTGTACCACCGGGCGCGAAACCGGCTCAGCGGCATCGCACAACGTCCGGGCCCCACCGATATGCGGGTCCACCGGGCGCTGGTCGAGCGGTTCCTCGAAGCGGCTCGGGGCGGCGATCTGGCCGCCCTGGAGCAGATGCTGGCCGATGACGCGGTATCCGTCGCCGACGGCGGTGGTGCCCCGGGAGTGGCCCGGCGTCCGGTTCGCGGAGCCGCGAAGGTTGCGCGGTACATGGCAGCGGTTACCGGCCGTTCCGGTGCCGGGTTGACCGTGTCCATTCGCGAAGTGAACGGGTCGCCGGCGGCGATCGCCCTGGCGTCCTCGACGCTGGCCGGTGTCTTCGTGCCGGAAATCGCGGACGGCCGGATCGCCCGTATCCGGATCGTCGCCGCGCCGGACAAGATCCGGTTCGCCGGTAGGCAGCTCGACCGGTTGTCACATTCCGGAGGGCTATCCGGTTCCTAGTGGTGCCAGCCGAGAGGAAGTCTCGAAACCACGGAGGAAAACATGGCGGAATCGAAGCGAATGCTGGTGACCGGGGGCACCGGGAGACTTGGACGCGCACTGGTACCACGGCTGCTCGAAGCCGGGCACGAGGTGCGGGTGCTCACCCGTAAGACGCGGCCGCCGGCGGCGCACGAGTGGGTGGTCGGCGATCTGCGCAGGCGCGGCGGGCCGGCCGCAGCTGTCGCCGGCGTCGATACGATCGTGCACCTGGCGACCACCAATGGGCGCCATGACGTGGCCGCGACCGGCAATCTGATCGAGGCCGCGCGGGCAGCAGGCGCCCCGCACCTCGTGTACCTCTCTATCGTCGGCATCGAAAATTTCGAGTTCGGCTATTACCGGGCCAAGCTGGCGTGTGAACACCTGGTCGAGGAGTCGGGCCTGCCGTGGACGATCCTGCGCACGACCCAGTTCCACGACCTGGTCGCCGCGATCTGCGATGTACAGCGGAGGCTGCCGGTCACCATCGTGCCTGCCGGGATGAGTGTCCAGCCGATCGACGTCACCGAGGTGGCGGACCGGCTGGTCACGATTTCGGCCGGCTCGGCCGGGCACCGGGTACCGGATCTGGGCGGACCGCAGGTGCGCGATCTCCCAGGCCTGGCCCGGAGCTATTTGCGGTCGATCGGGCGGCGACGTCCGGTCGTGTCGGTCCGGTTGCCGGGCAAAATGTTTCGCGACTATCGCGCCGGCAACCATCTCGCCCCGGACCGTGCGGTAGGCCGAATCACATTCGACGAATTCCTGGCCGATCTTCCGGTCCGCGAAGGTGGCCGGTGATGCGGTGCGGGATCCGTGCGGGCATCGGGTTTCTCGCCGCGACCCAGACCGTAGTCGGCGTCTGGGCGCTGTTCTTTCCCGCCCGGTTCTTCGCACTTGCCGTGGTCGGCATGGGTATGGCCTACAACGAGCATCTGATGCGGGACTACGGCGCCATGACGCTGGCGAGCGCGGTGGTGCTCGGTGCAGCCACGGTCCACGGAGGGGAGTGGGCGGCCCGCACGGCGCTGGTCATGTATCTGACCTGGTCGGTTCCCCACTTTCTCGTGCATCTGACCATGCTCGATCATCTCGCTCCGGCGACCGCCGCACTGCTCATGGTTGCCCTCGCCGGTGCCATTGCGCTGTCCACGGCGTTACTTGTGCTCAGCATCCGAACATCCCGGACCGAGTAACCGGCGCGGGGGGAATGGTGCAACAGTATCGGCCTGTCCACCGGCGTCCGCGCTCGCCGGACGGGTATCGACGCCGGTGGGACAGGTTCAGACGCCGGACAGGGCCCGAAGTTCGTCCAGGTATTCCTGCGTCCGCGGGTCGTCGGGGAAATGGGCGACCAGTTCCCGGCCGACCTCGCCGCCGATGCTCAGCAGCGAGGGGAGCGACCGCCGTTTCGCCTCGAACGCGCAGAGGCCCTCGGAGACCGCCAGTTCCAGATCACGTCCGCGCGCGGCCACCATGGCCAGCGTGAGATGGGCCTCGGCCACGCGCATCGGATTGCGGACGGTGCCGTCCAGCGTGGTGGAATCGGCCAGGACCGCGCGGGCGAAACGTTCGGCCCGCGCATCGTCGCCGACGACCCGGCAGCAGTCCATGGCGTAGAAATCGAACTTCTGCGGATCGACGACGAAATGATTCTCCAGGTCCTCGGGATGGCCGAGCCGGTCCAGCAGCATCCTGCCTTCCGCCAGCGCCGCGTCCACCGCGGTGCGATCGCCGAGTCGCGCCCATGCTTTCGCCCGTTGCGCGGCGAGTTGGACGCCCACACCGCTGTTCCCGCATTCCGGGGGCACCGCTTCGGCCGCCAGGATGACGCCGCGATTGTTGCCCTGGGTCAACGCGAACCACGCCGCCAATTCCGAACTCCAGCCGATGATTTCGGGATGGCCGGATTCCAGGCCGAGGGACCGGGCGGCCCGGCGAGTGGCCTCGGCGCCGCCCCGGCGGCCCAGATCGTATTCGAGGCAGCCGAGCAGCAGCGCGACCCAGCCCGCCAGTTCCAGCACCTCCTTGTGCTGGGCGAGGGTCAGCCGGCTGTCGAGTAGTGCCGCGATCCGCCGCAGCCAGCCCGAAGCTTCGCGATGGAGTTCGTGGGCATCGGTGGAGGCGTATTCCCGGCACAGTCGTTCGGCGGTGATCCGGACGGCATCGAGGGTGGCGGTCGAAACATCGGACATCCGTAGCCGGCCCATGAACTCGAGCGTGTCCATTCCGGTGGCGGTGAGCAATTCGTCGTCCCGGCTCGGCCGGGCCTTGGGGAAGAACGCCGCGGCCGCGGTATCGAAGGCGGCGGCGATGAGGGGGGCGTAGAAATCGTCGGGGCGGGATTCGCCCGATTCCCAACGCCGCCAATTACGTAGCAGGGTGCTGTCGGTCGGTAGGTTGTGCGACGATTTGGCGCGTAGCGCGCGTACGGCCTCGGCTTGTGACCACCCACGCGCATCGCGTTCCGAGCGCATCCGGATGGCCCACAGCGGACGATCTTCAGCAGCAGTCACGCCGCCAGTATTGCACCAGCAAACTTTTCGTGGACCCCATAGGGCATACAGATGTCCCCCGCATGACCTCTTCTGCGCCCTGTGACCTTCGGTCATGCTCGAATCGGACCGGCTTCGCGCCGGTTCAAGCAACACCCCCGCGAATGCGGGGTGGAGATCCCGGAGCAGGAAATGGTTCCCCGCCTTGTGCGGGGAAGGATTCAGGAGGTTCGGGTGGAAGCGTTGGTATATGGGTATTTACGCGACGATCTGGCCGCGGGCGACGGCGATGATATGGAGGCCGCGCTACGTGAGCTGGCCGATGCCCACGGCCTCTGCTTCGCCGCGACATTCCACGAATCACATGCGGGTGACGGAACGGCATTCGCCGAGCTGACCCGGGAACTCCAGCGAGCGGATGCCCACCACGTGGTGGTGCCCTCGCTCGATCACCTCACCGGCCAGACCATTCCACGCGAACTGCTCATCGCGAAACTGGCCAGTGACGCCGCCGCCCGAATCTGGTCGGTAGCGGGCTGAACCGGCGGCCCGGCGGCGGCTCGGCGTACCCCCTCAGCGCCCGAAGCCGCCGGGCCCTCGCCGGCGCAGATACTTCTCGAATTCGGCCGCGATGGCATCACCATCGATCTTGGCCATGGCCTCGTTCACATCGAGCGCGGCGTCCCCGCGCTCCTCCAGCGAGCGCACATATTCGGCGATCTCGTCATCGGCTTCGGTCATCTCGTTCACCGTCGACTCCCACTCCTCGGCCTGCTGCGGGAGTTCGCGCAGCGGCACCTCGATATCGAGGACATCCTCTACCCGGTGCAGGAGCGCGATCGTCGCTTTCGGGTTCGGCGGCTGCGAGACGTAGTGCGGTACCGCCGCCCAGAACGACACCGCCGGAATTCCGGCCTTCACGCATTCGTCCTGGAGCACCCCGGTGATACCGGTGGGCCCCTCGTAGCGAGTCTGCTCCAAGTTGAACCGCTCGGCCGCTTCCTTGCTGTAGGCCGAACCCGTCACCGGCACCGGCCGGGTGTGCGGGGTATCCGCCAGCAGCGCCCCCAGGATGACCACCGTCTCCACCCCGAGCTGATCGATCAACTCCAGCAGATCGGCGCAGAAACGCCGCCACCGCATATTCGGTTCGATCCCGCGCAGCAGGACCACATCGCGTTCGCTACCCGGCGGGGAGCACACCGACAAGACTGTCGCCGGCCAGACGATCTCCCGGGTGACTCCTTCCACCTGCCGGACCATCGGCCGGTTCACCTGGTAGTCGTAGTAGTCCTCGGAATCGAGTTCGGCCAGGGGCCGCGCATCCCAGATCAGCTCCAGATGTTCGACCGCTCCGCTGGCCGCGTCACCAGCGTCGTTCCAGCCCTCGAAGGCGGCAACGAGCACCGGGTCACGCAACGCGGGCAGTTCCCGATCCACTGGTGATTCACTCGAGCTCACCCGAGTCAGCCTACGGTGCGGGTCGCAACCGGCGCGCAGTATCGGTCTCCCCGCGCCTGTCGCGACCGGTCCGCGGGCCTGCGGCGGCTGTGTCCGCCCGCACAGGGGTGTGAACTAGGCGAACATGCCGTCGGTGGCGCCCACTACTCTGGAATCCATGTCTGCCTCCCGCCCCGCCGAGTTCGATACCACCCTGCTCGACACCCTCAGCCGGCGTGTCGTCATCGGCGACGGTGCGATGGGCACCATGTTGCAGGCCGTGGATCTCACCCTCGACGATTTCCGCGGCCTGGAGGGCTGCAACGAGATCCTCAACGACACCCGCCCCGAGGTGCTGCGGGATATCCACCGGGCGTACTTCGAGGCCGGCGCCGACGCGGTGGAGACCAATACCTTCGGCTGCAACCTGCCCAACCTCGCCGACTACGATATCGCCGACCGCATCCGGGACCTGTCCGAGAAGGGCACCCGGCTGGCTCGTGAGGTCGCCGACGAGATGGGGCCCGGTCCGGACGGGACGCCCCGGTATGTTCTGGGCTCGATGGGCCCGGGAACCAAGCTGCCCACACTGGGTCACGCCCCGTACGCGAGCCTGCGCGACGCCTACACCGAGGCCGCGCTGGGCATGCTCGACGGCGGCGCCGACGCGGTGCTCATCGAGACCTGCCAGGACCTGCTGCAGGTCAAGGCCGCGATCACCGGCACCCGCCGGGCGATGAAGCAGGCCGGCCGCCGGATCCCGATCATCACCCACGTCACGGTGGAGACCACCGGCACCATGCTGGTGGGTAGTGAGATCGGCGCGGCGCTCACCGCGCTCGAACCGCTCGGTATCGACCTGATCGGCCTCAACTGCGCCACCGGGCCGGACGAGATGAGCGAACACCTGCGCTACCTGTCCCAGCATTCCCGGATCCCGGTGTCGGTGATGCCCAACGCGGGGTTGCCGGTGCTGGGCGCGCACGGCGCCGAGTACCCGCTGACTCCCGAGGAGCTGGCCGCGGCGCTGCGTGGTTTCGTCGCCGATTACGGTCTGGCGCTGGTCGGCGGCTGCTGCGGTACCACGCCGGAACATATCCGGCAGGTCGCCGCGGCCGTTCGTGAGGTCGAACCCACGCTGGCGCCGATCGGGCAGCGCCGTACGCCGCAACCGGAGCCCAGTATCTCCAGCATGTACACGGCGGTGCCGTTCGAACAGGACGCCAGCGTGCTGATGATCGGCGAACGGACCAACGCCAACGGATCGAAAGCGTTCCGTGAGGCCATGCTGGCCCAGGACTGGGGTAAATGCCTCGATATCGCCAAGGACCAGACCCGCGACGGCGCCCATATGCTCGATCTCTGCGTCGACTACGTGGGTCGCGACGGTAGCGCGGATATGTCGGAGCTGGCCTCCCGCCTGGCCACCGCCTCCACCCTGCCGATCATGCTCGACTCCACCGAGACCCCGGTGCTCCGCGCCGGGCTGGAGCATCTGGGCGGCCGCTGCGCGGTGAACTCGGTGAACTACGAGGACGGCGACGGCCCCGAGTCGCGGTTCCAGCAGACGATGAGCCTGGTCGCCGAACACGGTGCCGCGGTGGTCGCGCTGACCATCGACGAGGAGGGCCAGGCCCGCACCGCGGAGCACAAGGTCGCCATCGCCGAGCGGCTGATCGCCGATATCACCGGCAACTGGGGGCTGCACGTCGGCGATATCATCATCGACACGCTCACCTTCACCCTCGGCACCGGCCAGGAGGAGTCGCGGCGCGACGGCCTGGAAACCATCGAGGCCATCCGCGAACTCAAACGCCGCCACCCCGGGGTGCAGACCACGCTGGGGCTGTCGAATATCTCCTTCGGTCTCAATCCGGCCGCGCGGCAGGTCCTGAACTCGGTGTTCATGAACGAATGCGTCCAGGCGGGCTTGGACAGCGCCATCGTGCACGCCTCGAAGATCCTGCCGATGAGCCGGATTCCGGACGAGCAGCGGGAGACCGCGCTGGACCTGGTCTACGACCGGCGCCGCGACGGATACGATCCGCTGCAGAAGCTCATGCAGCTGTTCGAAGGGGTGTCGACCGCCGATTCCCGAGCCTCGCGCGCCGACGAACTGGCCGCGCTGCCGCTGTTCGAACGGCTGGAGCGGCGCATCGTCGACGGTGAGAAGGCGGGGATGGAAGCCGACCTGGACGAGGCGATGCGGGAAGTGCCGCCGCTGAAGATCATCAACGAGACCCTGCTGTCCGGCATGAAGACCGTCGGTGAACTGTTCGGGTCCGGACAGATGCAGCTCCCGTTCGTGCTGCAATCGGCCGAGGTCATGAAGGCCGCCGTGGCGCATCTGGAGCCGCATATGGAGGCCACCGACGACAGCGGTAAGGGTCGCGTCGTCCTGGCCACGGTCAAGGGCGATGTGCATGATATCGGCAAGAATCTGGTGGACATCATCCTGTCGAACAACGGCTACGAGGTGGTGAACCTCGGGATCAAGCAGCCCATCGCGAGCATTCTCGACGCCGCGCTGGACAAGAAGGCCGACGTGATCGGAATGTCCGGGCTGCTGGTGAAATCCACCGTGGTGATGAAGGAGAACCTGCAGGAGCTGAACACCAGGGGAGTGGCCGAACAGTTCCCGGTGCTGCTCGGTGGTGCCGCGCTCACCCGCTCCTACGTGGAGAACGACCTCACCGATGTCTACGACGGCGATGTCCACTACGCGCGCGACGCGTTCGAAGGCCTGCGTCTGATGGACGAGATCATGGCCGTCAAACGCGGCGCCGCCCTCGACCCGGACAGCCCCGAAGCCGTGGCCCAGCGCAAGAAGGCCGCGGAACGGAAAGCCCGCCACGAACGTTCGAAGCGCATCGCCGAGCAGCGGCGAGCCGTCGAGGTCCCGATCGAGGTTCCCGTGCGCTCGGATGTGGCCGCCGATGTGCCGGTGCCGGTGCCGCCGTTCTGGGGTACGCGAGTGGTGAAGGGTCTGCCGGTGCACGAGTACTCCGGGCTGCTGGACGAGCGCGCGCTGTTCCTCGGCCAGTGGGGGCTGCGGGGCCAGCGCGGGGGCGAGGGGCCCAGCTACGAGGAACTCGTGGAAACCGACGGCCGTCCACGGTTGCGGGCCTGGATCGACCGGCTCAGCACCGAGGGCGTCCTGCAGCACGCGGCGGTCGTGTACGGGTACTTCCCGGCGGTGTCCGAGGGGGACGATGTCGTGGTGCTCACCGAACCGGAACCCGATGCGCCGCAGCGGTATCGCTTCACCTTCCCGCGCCAGCAGCGCGACCGGTTCCTCTGCGTCGCGGATTTCCTCCGGTCGCGCGAGCACGCCCGGGAGACCGGACAGGTCGATGTGCTGCCCTTCCAGCTGGTCACCATGGGACAGCCGATCGCCGACTTCGCCAACGAACTGTTCGCCGCCGACAACTACCGGGACTATCTGGAGGTGCACGGAATCGGGGTCCAGCTGACGGAGGCGCTCGCCGAGTACTGGCATCGCCGGATCCGGGAAGAACTCACGCTGGAGGGGCACGCGATCGCCGAATCCGATCCGGCCGATGTGACGGAATACTTCAAGCTCGGTTACCGGGGCGCCCGCTACTCGTTCGGTTACGGCGCCTGCCCGGATCTCGAGGACCGGGCCAAACTGGTGGACCTGCTCGACGCGGGGCGGCTCGGGGTGACACTGTCCGAGGAATTGCAGCTGCATCCCGAACAGTCGACCGACGCCTTCGTCCTGCTCCATCCGGAGGCGAAGTACTTCAATGCCTGAGCCGCAGTAAACGTGCGGCCGATGTGATTGTGGTCACTTGCCGGTGGGGTCGATACCGACCCTACCGGGGCCGGATTCGGAAACCGCAGGTAACCGGCGTGTGCGCAGGCCCGTAATGCCGTACTGCCCGCAGGTGTTCCCGGTGTGAAAGCGTACTATTTCCAGGAATTTCCGCCGAGGTTCCCGCGGAACCAGAAGTCCGAACCGTGCCGTTCGGGTGCGATGCCCGCGCCTGGTCGAAGCGGAACCGTAGGCAGCCGCCTGTGACGCGCGGAGTGCGGGACGACTCGGCGGCGAACAGAAGGGGCCACGACAGAGATGAGCAAGGATCGGCTGATCGCCGGACGGTATCGGCTCACGGATCCCATCGGCACCGGCGCCATGGGTGTGGTGTGGCGTGCCCTCGATATCCGGCTGCAGCGCACCGTCGCGGTCAAGCAGGTGCTGCTCGGCCCGAACCTGACCGAACAGCAGACCGCGGAGGCGCGCAAACGCGCACTGCGCGAAGGCCGGATCGCCGCGCGGCTGCACCATCCGAACGCCATCTCGGTATTCGACGTGGCCGACGAGGACGGCCAGCCGTGGCTGGTGATGGAGTACATGAACGCGCCCAGCCTGGCCAGCAGGCTGAATCTCGACGGCACGCTCGCACCGCTGAAGGTGGCCGAACTCGGCGCCCAGGCGGCCGCCGCGCTCGCCGCCGCCCACGATGCCGGCATCGTGCACCGGGACGTGAAACCGGCGAATATCCTGGTGGGCGACGACGGCACGGTGAAGATCACCGATTTCGGAATCTCGCGGGCCACCGGGGACGTCACCGTCACCGCGACCGGTTTCCTGGCCGGCACCCCCGCCTATCTCGCCCCCGAAATTGCACGCGGCGAACAGCCGATACCCGCGTCGGATGTTTTCGCGCTCGGGTCGACGCTCTACCACGCGACCACCGGCCGCCCGCCCTTCGGTGACGGCGACAACCCGCTGGCCGTGCTGCACGCGGTCGCCGGCGGGCAGGTCGAACCGCCCACCGGTATCGGCGCACTGGGCCCGGTGCTGATGCGGTTGCTGGAGACCGAGGTGGCGAACCGGCCCACCATGGACGAGGCACGAGTCATGCTCGACGAGGTAGCAGCCGGGCGTGCACCGGAGCCGGTCGAGGGGCCGCCGCCCGCAGTGACGAAGGTGCTGCCGCCCACGCTCGCCGCGACGGCTCCACTGTCGCAGCACGATCCGGGTCCGGAACCTGCCGCGTCCCGGCCGGGTGTTCCCGTATCCGCCGCGGCGCCCGCTTTCCGCGGACCCGGACAGTCTCCGGTCGCGGGACCCGCACCGGTGACTCCTGCACCCGCGCCCGCTCGTCCGGCGGCTGGCCGCGGTTCGGGTGGGCGGACCAGGGTCGCGGTGCTGGCGGGAGCCGCGGCGCTGCTGGTGGTGGTCGTGGTCGGCCTGGCCCTGGCCAACAGTGGCGGCGAGACCCCCGCCGGGACGCCGGGCACCAGCCAGGCGGCCGCCCCGCAGGTCACCGATTCCGCGGAAGCGGAAGCAGAGCCGAGCGATCGGCCGTCGACCACGAGCGCCGCACCCAGCACCACCACGACCTCCACCACCGAAACGGGCCCACCCTCGGCCGCGCGCGTGGAACAGTTCGTCCGCGGTTACTACGGCATGCTGCCCGGTAATCCGTCCGCCGCGTGGGCTCAGCTCTCGCCCGAGTATCAGGCCGTGACGGGCGGGTACACCGCATACACCCAGTTCTGGTCGACCATCGGGTCGGTCAGTATCGGCTCGGTCCGCCCGTCCGATGACGGCTCCGCCGTCGCGACGGTGACCTACACGATGAGCGACGGGTCGGTGCAGTCGGAGAGCCGGTCGTTCCGGGTGGTGCCCGCCGGCGGACGCCTGGTCATCACCGATTCCCAGCTGGTGTGATCCGGGCACCCGGGTTTGCCGCCGCCACCGGGGTGGGCCTACCGTCGGCCGGGGGTTTCCGGCCGTATGCCGTGGCCCGGCACCACTCACCGTGAACGAAAGGTCCGAGCGTATGGCCCAGCTGGCCGGGGTCCTGTGGGATATGGACGGCACGCTGCTCGATTCGGAGAAGCTCTGGGATATCGGCGTCCGCGAACTGGCCCGGGAACTGGGCCGCGAGATGACCCAGGAGATCCGGCACGCGCTCATCGGCGCGTCGGGGGCCAATGCGCTACGGATCATGTTCACCGAACTGGGGCTGGAGCCGCATCCTTCGGCGGTGGAGGCGGCCGGGCACTTCCTGGAGCAGCGGGTCACCGAACTCATGACCGGGCCGATCCCGTGGCGGCCGGGCGCGGTCGAGGCGCTGGATATGGTCCGGGCGGCGGGGTTGCCCTGCGCCCTGGTGACCAATACCAAGCGTTCGCTCACCGAATTGGCGCTGGAAACGCTGGGCCGTGATCGGTTCGACGTATCGGTCTGCGGGGACGAGGTGCCGCACGGAAAGCCCGATCCGGCGGTCTATCTCCGTGCGGCGGAACTGCTCGGGCTGGACCCTGTCGATTGCGTGGCGGTCGAGGACTCGGTCACCGGGGTCGCCGCCGCCGCGGCGGCGGGATGCGGGGTTCTCGTGGTGCCGTGTGAGATACCGGTGCCCGTCGATCCGTCCCGGATCCACCGGGAAAGTCTTATCGGGCTGACCCACTCCGATCTCGAAATGTGTCTCTGGCAGCGCGGGTAGATACTCCGGGAACTCGGGACCGGTGGTGGGAACCGACAATCTTTTCCCGCGAATAGTGTTGCGAATCAACAAGACCGAACGGTCCGTGACCGGGCTCACCGGGCAGATCCGGGATTTGCCGGGCGTGTCGCACATTCGGCGATAACAATATCGCTATGGCCGCCACGGTGACCTTGGACGAAATCGTCGACACTTCCCGCTACCCGCTCGCCGAACCCGATACGCCGGAATGGCGTGCCGCGGTAGCGGCGGCGCGGGCCGACCTCGCGGAGGACGGATGCACTGTACTGCGCGAGTTCATCCGGCCGGAGCTGCACCCGCTGCTGGGCGAACAGGGTGAGCGGATGGCGCCACACGCGTACTACCGCACCGAACGCGTCAATGCCTACAACATCCCACTCGACACCGATCTGCCCGCGGAGCATCCCGGCCGGATCATCTTCGAACGCGGGAACGCCTTCGTCCCGCGGGACCGGATTCCGGCCGATTCGCTGATCCAGCAGCTCTACACCAACCCCGAGTTCCAGCGATTCCTCGCCGACTGTTTCGGCCGGGAGCAGCTGCACGAATTCGCCGATCCGCTGGCCGGTCTGGTCCTGAACGTGGTGGCGCCGGGCAATGCGCATCCGTGGCATTTCGATACCAACGAGTTCACCGTCAGCATGCTGACGGCGGCGCCGGAGTCCGGGGGCGTGTTCGAGTACTGCCCGAACATCCGCTCCCCGCGTGCCGAGAACCTCGGCGACGTCCACGCGGTGCTGACCGGGTCGGGTGACGGGCTCGTTCGGCGGCTCACCCTACGCCCCGGTGACCTGCAACTTTTCCAGGGAAGGTTCTCGCTGCACCGGGTTTCCCCGGTGCAGGGCGCGTCCCCTCGGCATACGGCGATCTTCGCCTACAGTGACCGCCCCGGTGTCATCGGCACCGTGGAACGCACCCGCCAGCTGTTCGGGCGGGTGCTCCCGGATCATCACGCGGCGGCGAATGCCGTCCGGGGTGACCGGCTGCTCGATTGATCAGGTCCACGATCGAGTGGGTACCGCCCTACCGAGAGGAACACAACGTGCCCGTGCCGTTGCACACCACCGGGAAAGCATCCTTCGACGATATCTACTCGAGGCCCGACCCCCGCGACTACTACGCGCGCATGTCCGAACTGGACTACTGCATACCCGAGCTGGCGAAACCGTATCTGCGGGAGCAGATCCTGGCCTACCAGGTCGCGACACGGACCGCGCCCACCGTGCTCGATGTCGGCTGCTCCTACGGTGTGAACGCCGCCCTGCTGAGACTGGATACCAGCCTCACCGAGCTGGCGCAGTCCTATGCCGAGCCCGGCCTCGGGACCGGGGATCTCATCTACCGTGACCGCGACCGTGTTCGCGATGCCGATGCCCTTCCGGGTGTCCGGTTCATCGGAATGGACGCCTCCGAGCCGGCCCTGGACTACGCGCGGTCCGCGGCACTGCTGGACGCCGTCGTGCACGCCGACCTCGAATCCGCCGAACCCAGCGATGAGCAGCGGGCGATTCTCGCGCAGGCCGATCTGGTGATCTCGACCGGCTGTATCGGCTATGTCACCGAGAAGACGATCGCCCGGATCGCGACCGCCCATCCCGACCGCCGGCCGTGGATGGCACACTTCGTCTTGCGGATGTACGGTTTCGGTCCGATCGAGGCGGAGCTGGACGCCCTGGGATACCGCACGGAGCGGATGCCGGGCGAGTTCGCCCAGCGCCGGTTCGCTTCGGACGCCGAACGTGAACAGGTACTGGAAACTCTCACCGCCAACGGCACCGCGACGGCCGGCCTGGAGGACGAAGGTAGGTTGTATGCCAATCTGTATGTGTCCCGACCGATTTCGTAGCCACCGCGCCGCTGGGACCGTGCCGACCTGAATGCGACCCGCTGCGGTGCCGAGTCTTACGAGGCCCTTGGAGGCCCAAGGGGGGCCGAAACCACGCGCGCCGGAGGCGCGCCGAAAATACAGGAGAAGACTTGACCGAAAGCACCTTTGCCGCCGAGGATCAGCTGCCCCGGGTCCCGTTGCCGACCTTGGAAGACAGCTGCGCCCGCTTCGTTCAGTGGTGCGCCCCCCTGCTGACCGCCGAGGAACTGGCGGTCACCGAGGACGCCGTCGCCGATCTGCTGCGACCGGACGGCGCCGGCCGGGCCCTGCACGCGGCCCTGCGCGAGTACGACGAAACCCCCGGTGTGGGCAGCTGGCTGGACCGGTTCTGGCCGTCTCGGTACCTGGGCCGGCGAGACCGGATCGCGTTGAACGCCAATTTCTTCTTCCTGTTCCGCGACGACACCGTGCTGGCGGCCTCCACCCCGGCGGGCCAGGCCGAACGGGCCGCGGGGCTGGTCACGGCGGCCGTCGACTACAAGGTGGCGCTCGATCAGGAAGAAATTCCCCCGGTCACGCAGCGGGGGCAGCGGCTGTCGATGTGGCAGAACAAGTACCTGTTCTCCGAGACCCGGATACCGGGTGCCGAACAGGACACCGTGCGGGTGCCCTACAGCGAGGAATGGCCGGGACCCTCCACGGCCCGGCACATCCTGGTCCTGCACCGGGGCAGCATGTTCCGGATGGACGTCCTGGGCCCCGACGGCGACCCGTACGCGTTCGAGGATCTGGTGGCGGGTCTGCGCACGATCCTGAAATCCGCCACCGAGCCCGCACCCGCCGGTACTTCGGTGGGGCACCTCACCACCGCGGCCCGTGCCGAGTGGGCACATGCGCGCGCCGAACTGCTCACCGACCCGCACAATGCCGCCGCGCTCGACACGATCGAGACAGCGCTGTTCTGCGTCTGCCTCGAGGATTTCGCACCCCGCGACGAACTCCATGCGTCCGACACCCTGCTGCACGGTGACAGCGCCAACCGCTGGTTCGACAAATCCGTGTCCTTCATCGTGTTCGCCGACGGCCAGGCCGGGATCAATATCGAACACTGCGGGCTGGACGGCACCACCGTTCTGTCCTTCGTCGACGCCCTGCTGGAGACTCCGGTCGCCGGGCATACGGAACGGTCCGGCGCGCGGGGGCAGGGGTTGCCGCCGGTCGAGCAGATCGAATTCCGGCTCGACGCCGATCAGCGTGCCGCGGTGGTGGCCGCCGGCGCGGCGTTCGCGCAGTACGCCGCGGACAACGCCACCACCACGGTCTCCTTCGACGGGTTCGGGACCGCCCGCGCCAAACAGCTCGGTATCTCCCCGGACGCGTTCGCCCAGCTCAGCTACCAGCTCGCGCACCGCCGTAGCAAGGGACTCACCGGCGCCACCTACGAATCCATCGCCACCCGGCAGTACCGCAACGGCCGCACCGAGGCGATGCGGGTGATCACCCCGGAGATGATCGCGTTCGTCGACACCATGCAGGACCCGGCGGCCGATACCGCGGCGAAGCTCGCCGCCGCCCGCACCGCCGCCGGTGCGCATGTGGCGCGGGCCAAACAGTGCCAGTCCGGTGCGGCGCCGGAGCAGCACCTGTGGGAACTCGAATGGATCCAGCGTCGGCGCGGCGCCGAACTCGGCGTCACCGAAGAGATTCCGCTGTACCGCAGTCCGGGCTGGACGATCATGCGCGACGACTACCTGAGCACCAGCTCGGCGCCCTCGGTGAATATCCGCTACTTCGGTTTCGGATCCACCAGCCCGAAATGCATCGGCGTCGCCTACGTCCTGCTGCCGGACCGATGGAACCTCTACCTGGCCACACCGACCCAGGTGGCCGATGAGATGTACGCCTTCGCCGGCCACCTGCGCACCGCGGTCGCCGAGTTGGAGGCACTGCTCGCCGAGCAGTAGCGAGGGCCCCGCACCCGCCGCGGCGTTCGGTGCGGCGCTTGATGCGCAGGGCGACACGTCGATGACATGGGAATGCCCGATCGGCACGTCCGTGGGCGGGGTTGCCCGCCCGCGGACGTGCCGGCCGGGTCCAGGTGCGCCGACGGAATGAGGGCTACGGCACAGCGATGCGCAGTCGGGCGGAGGCGCGGCGCGCTGGTCTGAAACAATGACCAGTCGTGAAGACTTTCGAGGCCCTGTTCGCCGAGCTCCAGGATCGCGCAGCCACCCGGCCCGCCGGGTCGGGTACCGTCGCCGCACTGGACGCGGGTGTCCATACCCAGGGCAAGAAGGTGCTGGAGGAGGCCGGCGAGGTGTGGCTGGCCGCCGAACACGAGGGTGACGAGGCACTCGCCGAGGAGATCTCCCAGCTGCTGTACTGGGTGCAGGTGCTGATGGTGGGCCGCGGGCTGCGGCTGGAGGACGTCTACCGACATCTGTAGACGCCCCGTCTATTCCTCCGAAGCCGAAAGGACCAGCCATGCTGCGCGTCGCAGTACCCAACAAGGGCGCACTCTCCGAATCCGCCGCCGCGATCCTCGCCGAAGCGGGTTATCGCAAGCGCACCGATTCCCGGGATCTCACCGTGCTCGACCCGGCCAATCAGGTCGAATTCTTCTTCCTGCGGCCCAAGGACATCGCCATCTACGTGGGTTCCGGGGAACTGGACCTCGGTATCACCGGCCGGGATCTGGCCCTGGACTCCGGCGCGCCGGTGGCCGAGCGTCTCCCGCTCGGGTTCGGCGGCTCCACCTTCCGCTACGCCGCCCCGCAGGGCCAGGACTGGACCGTTCAGGATCTGCAGGACAAACGGATCGCCACCTCGTTCCCGAACCTGGTGCTCGCCGACCTGTCCCGGCGCGGGATCCAGGCGGAAGTGATCCGGCTCGACGGTGCGGTGGAGATCTCGATCCAGCTCGGTGTCGCCGACGCGATTGCCGATGTGGTCGGCTCCGGGCGGACCCTGCGCCAGCACAACCTGGTGGCCTTCGGGGAGTCGCTCTGCGATTCCGAGGCGGTGCTGGTGGAACAGGCCGACTCCGACCAGCGCGACCGGGCGCGTAACCAGCTCATTGCCCGGGTGCGTGGCGTCGTGTTCGCTCAGCAGTACCTGATGCTGGACTACGACTGCCCGAAGAGCCTGCTCGAGCGGGCCGCGCAGCTCACCCCGGGCCTGGAATCGCCGACCGTGGCGCCGCTGGCCGATCCGGACTGGGTCGCGGTGCGCGCCCTGGTGCCGCGTAAACAGGGCAACGAACTGATGGACCAGCTCGCCGAACTGGGTGCCCGCGCCATCCTCGCCACCGATATCCGTTCCTGCCGGGCCTTCTGACACGAGCCCGCGCCGCCGCCGGCGGCGGCGCGGGTCGATACAGTCTCAGTCCGATACCGATTCTGCGAAGGTTTCGGCGGTGGATTCCGCGTCCGCGGGCCAGCCCGGATACGGCGGTGGTGTTCCGTCGAATGCCGGGCACAGGCTTTTGTAGGCGCAGTAATCACACAGCCAACCCGGATTCGGTGGAAAATCTCCGGTGCTACCCGCTGTGCGGACCGCCTCCCAGAGGGCCATGAGCGTGCGCTCGAACCGGAGCAGTTCTTGCTCCTCGGGGGTGTAGGTGAGCAACTGGGCGTCGGCCAGGTAGACCAGCCGCAGTTGGGCCGGGACCACCGCGCGGGTGCGCAGCAGCATAAGGGCGTAGAACTTCAGCTGGAACAGTGCCCGTGTCTCCCGGGTCGGGTCCGGCGCGCGGCCGGTCTTGTAGTCCACCACCCGCAGCTCGCCGGTGGGCGCCACATCGATGCGGTCCACGAAACCGCGCAGCGGAGCACCGTCGGCCAATTCGACCTCGAGCCGGGTCTCGCAGGATTCGGGGTCGAAGCGGCGCGGATCCTCCAGCCGGTAGTAGGTGCGCACCAGCGCCCGGACCTCCGCGAGGAAGCCGTCGAGTCCGCCGTCGTCGTCGACCAGCCGGGCCGCTCCGGGTTCGGCGGCGAGCACCCGCGACCAGGCGGGTTCGGCCAGCGTCATCGCCCGTTCCGGATCCCGTTCGGCGGCCGGCAGCGCGTAGAGGTCTTCGAGGACCGCGTGGACGACCGTGCCGCGTACCGCCTGGCGGGTGGGCGGTTCCGGAATCCGGTCGATCGCGCGGAGGCGGTATTTCAGCGGGCACTGTTTGAAATCGGCTGCGCGCGAAGGCGACAGCGCCGGACGTACGGGCCGGGGTGCCGTATCGGGGCCGCGACTCGACGGGGGTGTGCTCGGGGGCGCTGACATACCTGGCAGGCTATCCGTCGGTACCGACACGGTGCCCGCGCGCACGAGCGCGCGCAGGGGAAACGCGGAACGGAGATTCATGACGGCCAGACGGACCGGGCCATTCGTCGTCGGCGACCGGGTGCAGCTGACCGACGCCAAGGGCAGGTTGTACACGGTGCTGCTGGAACCGGGTAAACAATTCCACACCCACCGCGGCGCCATCGACCACGACGAACTCATCGGCGCCGAGGAGGGCACGCTCGCGCACTCCAACAACGGCACCCCGTATCTGGCTCTGCGCCCGCTGCTGACCGACTATGTGATGTCCATGCCCCGCGGCGCGGCGGTGATCTACCCGAAGGACGCGGCGCAGATCGTGCACGAGGGCGATATGTTCCCGGGCGCCCGGGTCCTCGAGGCGGGTGCCGGCTCCGGGGCGCTGACCTGTTCGCTGCTGCGTGCGGTCGGGCCGGACGGGTCCGTGGTGTCCTACGAGATCCGGGAGGACCACGCCGAGCACGCGGTCCGGAATGTGGAACGGTTCTTCGGCGAACGGCCTGCGAACTGGGAGTTGACGGTCGCCGATGTGGCCGACTACGCGGGGGATCAGGTGGATCGGGTCGTCCTGGACATGCTGGCGCCGTGGGATGCCCTGCCCGCGGTCTCGCGGGCCCTGGTGCCCGGCGGAGTGCTGATGGTCTACGTGGCGACGGTGACGCAGCTGTCGAAGCTGGTGGAGGCGTTGCGCGAGCAGCAGTGCTGGACCGAACCGCGATCCTGGGAGTCGATGGTGCGGGGCTGGCATGTGGTGGGTCTGGCGGTGCGGCCCGAACACCGGATGCAGGGGCATACGGCGTTCTTGGTGAGCGCGCGACGGCTTGCCGAGGGTGTGGTGACCCCGAAGCCGCAACGGCGGCCCTCGAAGGGCTGACGGGCCTTTTCACCGCCGGACAGCAAGGCCCGCGGCGGGGCCGGAGAAGGCTCCACCGCGGGCCTGGACGAACTGATCGGGGAGGCTACGTGTACAGGTGACATGCTGTGCGGGTGGCCGTGCCCCGGTCCCGTGGCCCGGGCTCCGGCCGGCTGCGCCCGTCAGGCGGGAGCGCAGGGGATCTGCGCGAAACTGAGCAGAACGCACGCGGCGGCGTCGGACAGTTTCCAGATGTCGTCCTCGTGCTGCCAGGTCATCGGCATCGGCGGGGCACTCTGGCCGGTGGGGCTGGTGATGGTGGTCTGACCGGTGGCCGTCTCCCCGTCGACCGTGACCTCGGCGACCTGGTAGGTGATACCCCGGTAGGACTGCAGCGCCGCGTTGAGCTGTTCGAGCAGGCCGCGCCGGTTCTCGCCGTCGACGATCAGGTTCACTTTGTCGTCCACCGAGACATCCGGGTTTGTGATCTGCTCGAGGGTGGCCTGTAGGCTCTCCGCGGTGGGCGCGTCCCCGGAGTCGCCGTGGTCATGGTCGTGTTCGGCCGCGGTGGTGGGGTCCGCGACACTGCTGGTGGCCGCGCTCGTCTCGGGGGTTCCGGTGCCGTCGTCCGATCCGCATGCCGTCAGTCCCGCCGCCAGGGCGGCGGCCGTGATCGTCGTCGCCGCGACTCGGGACAACCACGGCATCCGTGCGGGAAGGTGCATAGCTGGCAACCTTTCGGCTAGTCGGTGGGTAGGCCCACCGAGTTGGGGTTAGGGCAGGCTAACATTGTCTGACCAGCAGAGGTCTGCGGACTATATGTGATCACGACGAAACCATGTCGGACAGCGCAAACGGGTCGCGCCCGGTAGCGTTGATAGACCGGGACTGGGAGGAGCAGCACATGAGCCCCATCGAGAATTCGGATTCGGCGGCCTGGAGAGAACTCGAGGCAGTACGCGCCGAAGCGGCTGCACTCCGGAGGCAACTCGCCGACTCACCGGATCGCTCACGGGAATTGGAAGCCCGTATCGATTCGCTGACCATTCGCAACACCAAGTTGATGGATACCCTGAAGGAGGCGCGGCAGCAACTCGTCGCGCTGCGTGAGGAGGTCGACCGGCTCGGTCAGCCGCCCAGCGGTTACGGGATTCTGATCGGTGTCTACGAGGATCAGACCGTCGACGTGTTCACCTCCGGCCGCAAGATGCGACTGACTTGCTCGCCGAATATCGACACCACCACCCTCACCTACGGACAGACCGTCCGCTTGAACGAGGCCCTGACGGTTGTCGAGGCGGGCATGTTCGACGCCATCGGCGAGATCGGCACCCTGCGCGAGGTGCTCGACGGCGGCCGCCGCGCCCTGGTCGTCGGCCATGCCGACGAGGAGCGGGTGGTGTGGCTGTCCGGCCCGTTGTCCAAGCTCGCCGAGGCCGACGATCTGGCGGATCCGGACTCCCCGATCCGCAAATTGCGGCCGGGTGATTCCCTGCTGGTCGATACGAAGGCCGGTTTCGCGTTCGAGCGCATCCCCAAGGCCGAGGTCGAGGACCTGGTGCTGGAAGAGGTGCCCGACGTCGGCTACCACGATATCGGCGGGCTCGGCCGGCAGATCGAACAGATCCGCGATGCCGTGGAGTTGCCGTTCCTGCACAAGGACCTGTTCCGCGAATACGCGCTGCGTCCGCCGAAGGGCGTCCTGCTCTACGGCCCGCCGGGCTGCGGTAAGACGCTCATCGCCAAGGCAGTGGCCAACTCACTGGCCAAGAAGATCGCCGAGGCGCGGGGACAGGATGCCAAGGAGGCGAAGTCCTACTTCCTGAACATCAAGGGCCCCGAGCTGCTGAACAAGTTCGTGGGTGAAACCGAGCGCCATATCCGGATCATCTTCCAGCGGGCCCGGGAAAAGGCGTCCGAGGGCACCCCGGTGATCGTGTTCTTCGACGAGATGGACTCGATCTTCCGCACCCGCGGTTCCGGTGTCTCCTCGGATGTGGAGACCACCGTGGTGCCGCAGTTGCTCAGCGAGATCGACGGTGTGGAAGGGCTGGAGAACGTCATCGTCATCGGCGCCTCCAACCGCGAGGACATGATCGACCCCGCGATCCTGCGGCCCGGCCGGCTGGACGTGAAGATCAAGATCGAGCGGCCCGACGCCGAATCCGCGCAGGACATCTTCTCGAAGTACCTCACCGAGCATCTGCCGCTGCACGCGGACGATCTCACCGAGTTCAACGGCGACAAGGTGGCCTGCATCAACGCCATGATCGAGCGGGTCGTGGACCGGATGTACGCCGAGAGCGAGGACAACCGCTTCCTGGAGGTCACCTACGCCAACGGTGACAAGGAAGTCCTGTACTTCAAGGACTTCAACTCCGGCGCCATGATCCAGAACATCGTGGACCGGTCCAAGAAGTACGCGATCAAGGCGGTGCTCGACACCGGCAATCCGGGTCTGCGGATCCAGCATCTCTACGATTCGATCGTGGACGAGTTCTCCGAGAACGAGGACCTGCCCAACACCACGAATCCCGATGACTGGGCCCGTATCTCGGGTAAAAAGGGCGAGCGGATCGTCTACATCCGCACGCTGGTCACCGGTAAGAACGCCAGCGCGAGCCGGGCGATCGATACCGAATCCAACACCGGCCAGTACCTGTAACGGAACTGCCGTCAGGGCCGCGCTTCCCACGGGAGCGCGGCCCTGCTTCGTGTACGCCGCCCGCCCGCTCCCGCGGATCGTCCTGCGGGTGTACATCGTGGCGCGGGATACACGCCCCGGAATCGTCCCGGAGGCGGACGGCAGCGCGGTGCGGGCCGGATATGTTCCAGGGGTCAGGTTCACACCCCAGGAGATCGCGTGACGACCACCCGCATCGCAGATCCACCCCGCCGCGACACCGCCGCCCTGCCCGCGTTCGCCACGGCCCCGGTACTCGGTGTGGCCGTCGTGTCGGCGCTGGTTCTGCTGGCCTCGGCGACCCGCTACGGCTATTTCGGCGACGAACTGTACTTCCTGGCGGCCGGCCGGCGACTGTCCTTCGGCTATGCCGACCAGGGGCCGCTCCTGCCACTGCTCGCCGGGATGATGGACGGCCTCGCGCCCGGTTCCCTGGTGGTGCTGCGGATACCGGCCATCGTGCTGACACTTGCCGCGGTGGTGGTGAGCGCCGAGATCGCGCGCGAATTCGGCGGCGGTCGCGGCGCCCAGATCCTGACGGCCGTGGCCTATGCCACCTCGCCCTTCCTGCTGCTGCAGGCCAAGAATCTGTCCACCAACGCCCTCGACACCGCCCTGTGGGTGCTGATCACCTGGCTGGTCGTGCGCTGGGTGCGTACCCGGCGCGACGGTCTGCTCTTGGCGGCGGCCGTCGTGACGGCGATCGATATGCAGGTCAAATGGCTCATTCCGTTCTTCTGGCTGGCGCTGGCCGCCGGTGTGCTGGTCTTCGGGCCGCGGGATCTGCTCCGCCGGCCGCTGCTCTGGCTGGGCGGGGTGATCGTCGTGCTCGTGTCCATCCCCGCGCTGCTGTGGCAGGCCGGGCACGGATGGCCGCAGTTCGCCCTGACCGCGGCGGTGCGACGGGAACAGCAAGCCACCGGCGGCATGGTGGGGTTCGTCCCCTTGGCGGTGCTGATCGCGGGCACGCTCGGTGCGGTCCTGCTGTGCTACGGGACCTGGGCTCTGCTACGGCACCCGGCGCTGCGCCCGTACCGCTTCCTGGGGCTCACCACGGTGCTGCTGACGGTGATATTCCTGGTCACCGGCGGCCGGATCTACTACGTGGCCGGGATGTACGCCGCGATGTTCGCGGCGGGCGCGGTGGCGGTGTCGGAGGTGATCCGGCGGTCGTCGTCGCGGCTGCGCAAGCGCCTGCTCGTCGGGTCCGGGGCAGGGCTGACGGCCGTATCGGTGCTGGTCGTCCTGGGTTCCACGCCGTGGCAGCCGGCGGCGGATATTCCGCCACCGGAGAACGACGCCGCGGCCGCAATGCAGATCGGCCTCTACGGCGAGTTCGGCTGGCCGGAACTGGCCGCCGGCGTGGTCGCGGCCTACGAATCACTGCCCGCTCGGGAACGTGAGCGGTCCGCGGTGATCGCCGGCGGCTACTGGCAGGCGGGAGCGCTGGATCAGCTGGCGGGCGATCGGCTGCCGCCCGTCTACAGCCCGGCCCGCGGGTTCGGCTACTTCGGTGCGCCGCCCGATACCGCGACCACCATGATCTGCGTAGGCGGGGATACCGGCAGGCTGCGGGAGCAGTTCGCCGTACTCGAGCCCCTGGGCCGGGTCGACACCCGCCTCGGTTTCCTCGGCAACACCAGGGACGTCGTGGTGTGGAAATGCGCCGAGCCGCGGGACGCATGGTCGCGTGTGTGGCCCGGATGGATGCATATGTGAGTGGTACGTGGCGGTTACGCTCGCGGTATGAGTACTCCGGAAACCGAGATCTGGCACAACCCCCGCTGTACCAAGAGCCGGGCGGCGCTGGCACATCTGGATGCCGCGGGCACCGCGTACACGGTTCGCCGATACCTCGAGGATCCACCCAGCGCCGCGGAGCTGCGGACCGCGCTGGAGCGACTGGGGGCCGAGCCCTGGGACATCACCCGGACCGGCGAGGACATTGCCAAGGAACTCGGAATGTCCGGCTGGGGTCGCACCGCCGCGGACCGGGAGCGCTGGATCACCGCCCTCGCCGAGAATCCCCGGTTGATCCAGCGCCCCCTCGTATTCGCGGCCGACGGGCGCGCGATCGTGGCCCGCGACGAGGATGCTCTGCGGTTGCTGGATTGATTCACCTCTCGTTAGCTGGCGTGTAACGCTGTTCGGTATCGATGGGGTCCGAAGATCGTGCGCGGACCTCGGGAAACCCGGTGCGTGACCGTTCGGGAGGCGGTCGCGTACCGAATCCCGGCCGGTGCTGCACGGGGCGGTAGTGTCGGCTCATGAAAGTTGAACTGCGGCACAACCCGTCGTCTGCCGTGGCGCGTTGCGTGCTGGCGGGCGGGGAGTCGGTTCGAGTGGAAACCGGTGCCATGGTGGCGCATTCGGCCGGAGTGACGCTGGAAGCCAAGGCCGAAGGTGGAATCCTGGCCGGGCTCAAACGTTCGGTGCTGTCGGGCGAATCGTTCTTCGTCTCCACGTTCACCGCGCCCGCGAGCGGCGGCTGGGTGGATGTGGCGCCCTCACTACCCGGCGATATGCTCGCGCTGCCGATCGTCCCGGACCGGCCGTACTTCATCAGCCGCGGTGGCTGGATCGCGAATTCGGCCGGGGTGCGGGTGGAGAGTCAGTGGGGCGGTTTCGCGAATCTCTTCGGCGGCGAGGGCGGTTTCGGTCTCCGCGCGGAGGGCCAGGGAGACGTGGTGGTGGGGGTCTTCGGCGCCATCGACGTATTCGATCTACCAGCCGGTGAGCAGGTGAGTATCGATACCGGGCATGTGGTGGCGTACGACCTCGCGATGCAGTTCACCATCCGCCGTGCGGTATCCGGACGGTCCCTGCAATCGCTGAAATCGGGTGAGGGGCTGGTCTTCGATTTCACCGGCCCGGGGCGGATCCTGCTGCAGACCCGCAACCCGCGGGCCTTCGCCTCCTGGACGGCTTCGGTTTCGTCCGGCTAGGCGCACCTCCGCCGTCGCTCCTGCCGTGGGTGTGCGGCACGACGGTGCCGAACAGGATGAATTCCGGTCGGCCGGGGTTCGATACCGGCGCTACTTCACCCTGCAGGACGGCATCCGCGCCGAGTAGATCTGGTCGTCGCGCTGAGCCGACCGGCTCCTGGTCCGGGCTTTCCGTTGGCACCCGGGGCGATCGTCAGTCGGGTCCACGGACCACTGCGTAACGGATGCAGGCGAATTCGCCGTTGGCTGCCAGTTCGCTTACTCGCAGTTCCAGTTCGCGCGGCAGCAGCGGAGCGCCGGCACCCAGGGTGACCGGGGCGACGGAGACGATGATCTCGTCCAACAGGCCGTGGTCGGCGAATGAGCCCGCGAGCTCGCCGCCGCCGACGATCCAGAGGTTCTTTCCGGCCGCTACGGCGGTCATCGCCTGGTGGAGCGCGGGGACCTCTGCGTGGGTGAAGCGGATATCGGCGTCGGTGCGCGGCGGGAACTCGCGGTGGGTGCACACCCAGCTGGGTACCGCGTAGGGCCACGGCTCCGTGCTCTGGTTGTCGAGTATCCACTGGTAGGTGTTGGCGCCCATGACGATCGCGCCGACCCCGGCGAGGAACTCGGTGAAGCTCATGGGGCCGGATTCGTCGGATTCACGGGACAACAGCCAGGCGAGCGAATGATCCGGCGTAGCGATATAGCCGTCCAGACTGGTCGCCGTGTTGTAGATGGTGCGGGGGGTGGTCAATTCAGTCTCGCTTCCGGAGCCAGTCGATCGGGTCGCCCCAGCCGACGGTGTCGTCATCGGGTGAATCACCGCGGATCCAGTACCGCACCTGCTGGCGGCGATACGCGGAGTAGGTGAGCACATGGGCGATCACGCTGCCGAGTACGAAGCTTTCCGGTGGTTCGCACAGTGCGTCGATCAGGGTGTCGCCCCAGCCGCCACGGCGGTCGATCTCACGGATCGTGTCCAGCCAGCGCGGGCCCACATCGTCGAGGCGGGCCGACAGCGCGGGAATATCGTCGCCGCCGTACTCGGGGGTATCGGCGCCGTCGATCGAGGCGAGCCACAACTCCTTGGTCCGGATCAGATGGTCGAGCACCGCGGCGATCGAATCCTCCGGCCCATCCCACGGCAGCACCATGGCCGCGCCGGCGCGGGGCCGCCGGTACTGCTCCTCGCGCAAACCCGCCGCCGCTTTCAGCAGCAGCCGGGTGTCGTCGAGATCGTGGTGCAGCAGCAGCGCGGTCGGGTCCATCTCGGCGCGTCCCTTCGGTTCTCCTTCGACCCACAGCGACATGGGTGGATGGAAATGGATTCCGTTCGCCGCCGGCAGCCACCGGGGTGCCCGGCCGGTCGGCGGCGGGGTCGCGCTCGGTGGATGACCGAAGGCGCGGGTGAACGCCCGGCTGAATCCCTCCACCGTGTCGTATCCCGCGCCGAAGGCCACCTCTGTCACGGTGGCACCCGTTCCGAGCTGCCAGCAAGCGCGTTCCAGCAGGACGCGCCGCCGCAGACTCACCGGAGATTCGCCGGTGCCACGGCTGAACTGCCGGGCGAAATGGAACGGGGACGAGTAGACGCCGGCGGCCATCTGGCCGAGGGTCGCATTGTCCTCGTCGAGCACGGCATCGAGGAGTTCGCGGAGTCGGTCACGTCGGGTGGTCACGGAGAAAGTCTGTCTGTTCGGCCCCGGGATCTGCTTGACCGTTCTTGCGCAGTCGCCTGCTGTCGCCGCGACGGCCGCTCCTTTCAGCGGCTGTGCAGTTCGAGCCGCTCAGCGGCTGTGCAGTTCGAGCCGCTCAGCGGCTGTGCAGTTCGAGCCGCTCAGCGGCTGCGCCGTTCGAGCCCCTTGCGGTCATAGACGAAAGTGGCGACCGCTCCGAGGACCAAGCCGATGGCGAGGCCGAGCAGGCTCATCCAGACGCCACGCGCCAGCCCGGGGTTGCCGTGGGCGTCGAAGTAGAGGATCGAGCGGACACCGAGATAGATCTGGTGCATCGGTTCGAACGCGGCCAGCCAGGCCATGTACTGCGGGGTTGCCTCCAGCGGGATGGTGGCGCCGGCCGAGGGCAGGCCGAGCACGATGAACAGCACCAGGTTCACCAGCAGACCGGCGGAACCGAACACCGCCAGGATCGACAGCGCGGTCACCCCCACCGCGACGATCGCGAGCGTGCTGAACAGGAACAGGGCCAGCGCGTGGTCGAGCGGCATATCCAGGAGTGTCCCGATACCCAGGAAAATTCCCGAGACTATCGGTGCCGCGACCGTGATCACGCCCCATTTCAGCAGCAGCGTGCGCAATCGCGAATGCGGCGCGGTGGGGTGATGGACGAACCACGGACCGTATTCGGTCGGTATGAATCCCAGGGCCGAATCCACCATGGTGTGCACGATCATGGCCCCGGTGAAACCGGCCAGCACCACCAGCAGGGTGTAGAAGAACGCCGACAGCCCGCGACCGGTCCCGTCCGGTAGCGGCCGGTACGGATCGATGAGGACATCGATCGGGTCGGCCAGGGCCAGGCGGGCGGCGCCGGTGAGTTCGGTACCGCCGGCGGGCGCGGAATTCAATTCGTCCTCGACCGCCGCCGTCAACTGTTTGCCTACCTCGGCGTCGACCTGCGTCAGTGCCTCCTGGGCCACGATCTGCACGATCTGGGTGGCGTAGGTACCGGTGCGCGGGTTGGTGACCACGGTGATGGCCGGCCGTTCGATATCCCCGGGAACCACGGCACCGGCGCCGAGGATCGACAACCGCTTGGACAGATCGCTGGGCAGCAGGATCGCCCCGTAGACCTCACCGTTGCCGAGGAGCCGCTGGGCCTCGGCGATACCGGCCACCCGCAGGTCGACCTTGTCCGCCGGAACCCGGTCGGTGAGCGCCTGGGTGATCTGATCACCGACATTGACCGGGGTGCCGTCGCGGATATCGCCGTCGTCCTGGTTCACCAGCGCGATGGGGAAATCGTGCAGGTTCTTCTCCGGGTCGATGACATAGCCCAGATACATGGTCGCCAGCAGCGACATCAGCGCGGTGACGACCAGCAGCGGTCCCATCCACGTCCGGATCGCGGTGGGGCGCGCCGGTACGCCGGTTGCCTGTGCGGAGGCTGCGCCGGAATCCGGCTCGCCGTCGGTCTGTTTCGGCTCCACCTTGCGCTCCCTTTCCGATAACGGTCGACCGCCGGCAATGGCGCCGGCCGGTGCCCGGTCAGATCATCGTCGCAGGTACCCGGCGAGTACAGGCAGAGCACGCAAGTGTGTCGGACACCTCGGATGCGCCCCGTGGTGTGTGCGATCACGGACAGCGCCGGGCGGCTACGACCTCCGGTGCGCTGTCGTCATCCGATCCGTGCCAGGGCACGTGGCGGGCGTTGGGCGAGTATCGGCGTGCGGGTCGCTTCGGCGACCGGCATCGTGTGCCCCGCGACGGTCCCGTCCGGCGCGTCGTTCAGCCGACGCGGGTGGGCGCCGGCCGCGCCGGGACGAACCAGCGGTCGAGGGCGGCGTGCAGACCGGTGTCGGTGGAACCGTCTGTCGCCCAGGCGATATAACCGTCCGGGCGGATCAGCAGGGCCTTTGCGCTGGTGTCGGAGGTGGTGGCGACGACGATATCGAGATCGTCCCGATGTTCTGCGGTAGCGGTGATTCCGGCACCCAGGTCGAGGAGAAGCGGTCGCGCGGAGTGCAGCAGTTCGGCGATCCGGCGAGGCCCGCTGCCGGTGTCGAGCACGAGATCGGGTACCAGCCGGCCCGACAGCGGATGGTCGTCACCGATGTCGTACCGCACATCCGAACCCGCCAGCAGGTGCGCGATATGCCCGGCTACCGCGGGTGTGCCGAGCAACTCCTCGAACAGGCCGCGCAGGGCGGTGACCTCCGGTCCCGGAGCGAGTAACGCGGTCTGCGCGAGGCTCTGCGCGATCACGCGTTCGGCGATCGGTCGCCGTTCGGTCTCATAGGTGTCGAGCAGACCCTCCGGCGCGGTGCCGCGTAGCTGTGCGGCCAGCTTCCAGCCCAGATTGATCGCGTCCTGCAGTCCGAGGTTGAGGCCCGGGGCGCCGGTGGCCGAATGCACGTGGGCCGCGTCGCCCAGCAGGAACACGCGGCCCTGCCGGTAGCGCTCGGCCAGCCGGGTGTTCTGGTCGACGATACGACGCAGGGCGTGCGGCCCCGGACCGGCGGGCGGCCGCATCGGCAGATCCGCGCCGAGGACGCGGCGGATGCTGTCCCGCAGTTCGTCGAAGGTCATCGGGGTGTCCGCGGGGACCGCGCCGGCGTCGTACTCGGTGGCACCGACCATCGGTGTGCCGGGGATCAATTCGGCGAACACGAACATGCCGCCGCGCTCGATTCTGTTGTGACCGAAGTGGAACCGGCCGGCTCCGGGAATGTCGATACCGCCGTCGGCGGTGCGCAGTTCGGCCGGTATCTCGGCGTGGCCCATCCGGGTGATCCGGTCGCCCGTGGTGAGACCGGGGAACGCGATCCCGAGTCGTTTGCGGACCGGGCTCGTGCCGCCGTCGGCCGCGACGAGGTAGCGCGCTGTCGGCCGGTAGCTGCCGCCGGGATGCGTCACTGTGGCCGTGACCGTATCGCCGTGGTCGGCAATGTCGTCGAGGCGATGTCCCCACCGCAGGTCGACCCCGAGTTCGGTGGCTCGGCCGGCCAGTAGGCGCACCAGCAGGGGTTGCGGAACCGGCAGGCCGTAGAGCGGATTGTCCGGCACCTCGGTGAGGTCCAGCGTCATGCCCGCGAAGAGGTAGCGGGGGCTCGGTTCCGGGGTGTCGGGCTCGTCCGGAAAGCCCTTCCGGGCCAGTTCCGCGGCGAAACCCGGGTACAGCCCGCGCATATCGAGCATCCGCACGACCTGCCCGACCAATCCGTTGGCTTTGGGCTCGTCGCTCGGCCCGGGCAGCGGATCCAGGACGATCGGGCGTATTCCGCCCAGCGCGAGTTCGCAAGCGAGCATGAGCCCGTTCGGGCCGGCGCCGGCGATGATCACGTCGTGATGCGGTTCGGATGTTCTGTTTTCGGACATGATGGGACAACCCCTGTCGATTCGGGTGTTCGGTGTGATTTCGGTGTGCGGGCAGGCCGGAGCCCGCCTACGGTTTCGGAGGCGTTCGGGTGATGACGGGACGGGCGTCAGTTGTTCGGTTCGGGGAGGCCTTCCGCCAGTTGCGCCAGAGCCGTCCGCACTACGGTCGTGACCGGGGTGGGTGGGTCGGAACGCGAATAGGTGTCGAGAGCGACGAGGTAGGCCGCGTTGACTGTGGCCGCGACCAGTTTCGGATACAGGTCGGCGGGGTCGGTGCCGGTGCGGCGGGCGACGGCGATGACCAGATCGTCGCCGACGGCCTTCGCGGCGGCGGCCTGCATTTCGGGCGCTGCCTGCAATTTCCGGGTTTCGGCGAGCATCTCCGCTGTGGGCGAACCGCCGGCGCCGTCGTCCCGGAGGGGTTCCACGAGGGCTTCGGTGAGCGCGGTCCACAGTGGTTCGGTCGCCGGACGGGTGAGTAGTAGTTCGGCGCTGCGCTGGAGGCGTTCGATGTGCCGGTAGGCCAACGCCTCGTACTTGCCGGCGAAATAGTTGTTGAAGGTGCGCACCGACACTCCGGCCCGCTCGGCGATATCCTCGCGGACCACATTGTCGAGGCCGCGCTCGAACATCAACTCCAGCGCGGCGTCGCTGAGCGCTTTGCGCGTATCGCGCTTCTTTCGTTCCCGGAGTCCGAGGTTCGGTTCGGCGGCCATATCCCCAGGATGCCACAAAAGTGCCCGATGGGCAATATTTCCCCGTGGGCACTTTTATCGGTCGGTAGCTACGTTCGGACGAGGCGCTGATACCCGAGATGCCAGAGCCATTCCACCGGGCCGCGGTCGAACCGGCGCAGCCAGACATGTGCGAAGACCGTGATCACCAGGACGACGACCAGGTAGACGGCGACGGTGAACGGGACCCGGGCGTCGGGAGCGAACCGCGCGGCGAGACCGAATCCCCAGCCGTAGCAGAGCATCGCGGCCACCAGATTCTGCAGGATGTAGCAGCTCAGCGCGGTCCGGCCGACCTCCGCGAGGCGGCGGCCCGCGAAACCGGTCCGCGGCCGGTGCAGGTAGAACTCGGCAACCAGGGCCAGGAGGGCGAGGGAAACCACCGGCGCGATCGCATACCGGGTGATCAGTACCCAGTCACCACCGCCGAGCACACCGAGCAGCAGGTCCACGGGGGCGGCGATACCGAGACCGGCGACCAGCAGCCACCGGCGCAACCGGGCACCGGCCGGGGCGAACACGCCCGCGTGGAACAGCCGGGCACCCACCAGGAACAAGGCGATCGACAGCGGCAGGATCAGCACCGGTTCGGCCCGGAACAGGCCGGCGTTCTCGGCCCGGAACAGCACCAGGTCCCAGAAGGAGCCGTCGGCGTAGGGGTTCGGCGACAGCGGTTCGGCCGCCGCCGGCGCCGCGGGCTGCCGCGTGGCGAGACTCAGGGCCCACAGCGCGATCATGGCCAGATGCAGGCACAAGGTGCCGACCAGCCACCGGCCTTGGGTGCGCGGACTGCGGGCGAGCAGGAACGCGACGATCAGGGCGGTCACCGCGTATCCCATCAGCACGTCGAACTCGGCGACCAGCAGGAAGTTGAGCAGTCCGTCCAGGAACAGCAGTGCCGCCCGCCAGGGATACCCGCCGGGCCAGGGCCGCCCCGCCCGCCGCACGGACGACTGCTGGATGGCGAGGCCGACCCCGAACATCACGGTCAGCAGGCCGAGAAACTTTCCCTGGGCCAACTGCTGGAGGACCTTCTCGGCCCACGTCCACCCGTCCTCGGGCGCGGCGACGAGCCGGTTCAGATAACCGACCATGCCCTCCGGGTCGGTGAGAATCCAGATATTGGTGCCGAGAGTGCCGAGGATCGCGATCCCGCGCAGCACATCGAGCGCCACCAGCCGCGCGGGGCGGGGCGTCGATCCGGCTGTGGCGGAATCCGCTGCGGTGCTGGTCATACCACCGAGCATGCGGGGCCGCGGCCGGTGCCGGCATCCGCCGGAAGTACGACTCGGGGGATGATTCGCTCGCCGGGACGAGGCGCTGCTCGCGTGCCGGGGGCGAATCGTCGCCTACGCTCGATGATATGCAGCGCATCATCGGTATCGAGGTCGAGTACGGGATATCCACTCCTACCGAACCGTCGGCCAACCCGATCCTCACCTCTACCCAGGCGGTACTGGCGTACGCCGCGGCCGAGGGGGTGCCCCGCGCCAAGCGCACCCGGTGGGACTACGAAGTGGAATCGCCGCTGCGCGACGCCCGCGGTTTCGATCTCAGCCGGATGAACGGGCCTGCGCCGGTGATCGACGCCGACGAGGTCGGGGCGGCGAATATGATCCTGACCAACGGTGCCCGGCTCTACGTCGACCACGCCCATCCGGAGTATTCCGCCCCCGAGGTCACCGACCCGATGGACGCGGTGATCTGGGACAAGGCGGGGGAGCGGGTCATGGAAGCCGCCGCCCGGCACGCCTCGAGTGTGCCCGGCGCCCCCCGGATGCAGTTGTACAAGAACAACGTCGACGGTAAGGGCGCCTCCTACGGCACCCACGAGAACTATCTGATGAGCCGGGAAACCCCGTTCAACGCGGTTATTCTCGGGCTCACCCCGTTCTTTGTCTCCCGCCAGGTGATCTGCGGATCAGGGCGGGTCGGGATGGGGCAGTCCGGCGACAACGCGGGCTTCCAGCTGTCCCAGCGGTCGGACTATATCGAGGTCGAGGTCGGCCTGGAGACCACCCTCAAACGCGGCATCATCAACACCCGCGACGAACCGCATGCCGACGCCGACAAGTACCGCCGGCTGCACGTCATCATCGGTGACGCCAACCTGGCCGAGATGTCGACTTATTTGAAGGTGGGCACCACCGCGCTCATCCTCGATCTCATCGAATCCGGGGCCGACCTGTCCGATATGCAGCTGGCCCGTCCGGTCACCGCGGTCCACACCATCAGCCACGACCCCACGCTGCGCGCGACCGTCGCGATGGCCGACGGCCGGGAACTGACCGGACTCGCGATTCAGCGGCTCTACCACGAACGAGTCGCCAAGTTCGTCGAGGTGCAGGGCATCGACGATTTCCGGGTGCGCGATATCCTCGACAACTGGACCATGGTGCTGGACAAGCTCGAACGCGACCCGATGGAATGCGCCGATCTGCTGGACTGGCCCGCGAAACTCCGCCTGCTCGAGGGGATGCGCAGCCGGGAGGGGCTGGGCTGGGCGGCGCCCAAACTGCATCTGATGGATCTGCAGTATTCCGATGTGCGTCTCGACAAAGGCCTCTACAACCGGCTCGTGGCCCGCGGCTCGATGAAACGGCTGGTCACCGAACAGCAGGTGCTGGACGCCATGACCAAGCCGCCCACCGATACCCGTGCCTATTTCCGTGGTGAATGCCTGCGCCGTTTCGGCGCCGATATCGCGGCGGCGAGCTGGGACTCGGTGATCTTCGATCTGGGCGGTGATTCGCTGGTGCGGATTCCGACTCTCGAGCCCCGGCGCGGGACCAAAGCCCACGTCGGCAAGCTTCTCGACGGGGTCAATACCGCCGCTGAACTGGTTAAACAGCTCACCACCTGAAGGCCGCGCCGGGTGGCGGCCGGTGGTTTCCGGCTGCGGGGTGGGACGTAATCCGACTACGTGTCGGCCCGGCTGGGTAGTGTTGAAGAACGAGCACACCAGGCTGCTCACGATTCGTCCGGTACGTACCAGCGTCCGGTCGGTGGAAACAGAGGAGGTCGGCTGCGATGGCACAAGAGCAGACCAAACGCGCCGGGGGCGGCGACGATGACGAAGGCGTCGACGGCGTAGACGCCGCCGGTCAGGAACGGCGCGAGAAGCTGGCGGAGGACACCGACGACCTGCTCGACGAGATCGACGATGTGCTCGAAGAGAACGCCGAAGACTTTGTTCGCGCCTACGTGCAGAAAGGTGGCCAGTGACCGCAGGTGACCCCACGCGTCTCCATTTGGGGTACGCCCTGTCATCCTTTTCCGAACATTTGCGCCAGAACGCGCCGGATCTGCTGCCCAGCAACAGATTCGACCTGCTGGGCCAGCCCACCGCCGCCGGGAAACCCGGCGGCGGTGCCGCGGGGGATATCGCACCGCACGGTACGACCGTGGTCGCGGTGTCCTATCGCGGCGGTGTGCTGATCGCCGGTGACCGGCGGTCCACCCAGGGCAACCTGCTGGCCGGCCGGGATGTGGAGAAAGTCCACATCACCGATACCTACTCGGCCACCGGTATCGCCGGAACCGTGGGTATGGCGATCGAACTGGTGCGGTTGTTCGCGGTGGAACTCGAGCACTACGAGAAGATCGAGGGTGTTTCGCTGACCTTCGACGGTAAGGCCAACAAACTGTCGAAGATGGTGCGCGACAACCTGCCGGCCGCCATGCAGGGGCTGGCCGTGGTACCGCTGCTGGTCGGCTTCGACCAGCACGCCACGGACCCGGACCGGGCCGGGCGCATCGTGTCCTACGACGTGGTCGGTGGACGCAGCGAGGAGCGATTCGGTTTCACCGCCGTGGGCTCCGGCTCGATGTTCGCCAGGACGTCGTTGAAGAAGCTGTACACCAAGGGAATCGACGCCGATCGCGCCCTGCGGATCGCGGTCGAAGCATTGGTGGACGCCTCCGACGACGACACTGCCACCGGCGGTCCGGATCTGTTGCGCGGGATCTATCCCACGGCGATCCTCGTCGATGAAGAGGGGGCGGTCGAGGTGGCCGAACCCCGGCTCGAGGAGATCGCCCGGGGTATCGCGGCCGACCGTGAGGCCGCCGAGGAAGGGAGCGCACGGGCATGACCCTGCCGCTGTATGCGTCCGCCGAACAGATCATGCGCGACAAGACCGAACTTGCGCGCAAAGGTATCGCCCGCGGCCGCAGTGTCATCGTGCTCGCCTACGACGAAGGCGTGGTGTTCGTTGCGGAGAACCCGTCGGCCACCCTGCACAAGGTCAGCGAACTGTACGACCGGACCGGGTTCGCCGCGGTCGGTAAGTACAACGAATTCGAAAGCCTGCGGCGTGCGGGGATCCTGCAGGCCGATCTGCGGGGCTACCAGTACGACCGCCGCGACGTCAGCGGCCGGGCCCTGGCGAACGCCTACGCGCAGGCGCTCGGATCGATCTTCACCGACCAGCTCAAACCGTATGAGGTGGAGATCTGCGTCGCGGAGGTGAGCTACGCGGAGCAGGAGCCGGAATCGGTGCTGTACCGGATCACCTTCGACGGTTCGATCGTCGACGAGCGCGAATACGTGGTGATGGGCGGTACCACGGAACCGATCGTGGCGGCACTGAAGGAGTCCTACCGTCCGGGGCTGGACCTGGTGGCGGCTATCCGGATCGCGGTGGCAGCGCTGCAGTCGACCGAGGGACCGGACAAGGAGAAGCGGGTCCTCGGCGTCGGCTCGCTGGAGGTCGCCACCCTGGAGCGGTCCCGTCCCCGGCGTGCCTTCCGCCGGATCGGCCGCACTGCCCTCGAAGAGCTGCTGGGTACGGGCCGTGCGGATGGCGAATCGTCCGATTCCACGGAATCGGAGGCCGGCGGAAAACCGGACTGAGCGGCGCCGCCGTTCGCGGCGGAGCGAGTCCACCTGCCCGTGCACCACGTCAGGGTGCACGGGCCGTCTCCGTGGAGCGGAGACGGCGCTACGGGTGCGGTGGCTCGGCGCTGTCCGGATCCGGGCCTGTTTCGGGGTTGTCGCGGCCTCCGTCCGAGCGCCCGGCGAACGATCGACGGCCTAATCGTTGCCAAGCCGTATACATCGGGTTTTCCGCTCCGACCCGCAGGAATCATTCCGCGCTGTAATCTCGATAGTGTGCAGCGACGAATTATGGGGATCGAGACCGAATTCGGTGTGACGTGCACCTTCCACGGGCACCGCAGGCTCAGCCCCGACGAGGTGGCCCGGTATCTGTTCCGCCGGGTGGTGTCCTGGGGGCGCAGTTCCAACGTGTTCCTCCGCAACGGCGCCCGGCTCTACCTCGATGTCGGTTCGCATCCGGAGTACGCCACCGCCGAATGCGACAGCCTGGTCCAGCTGGTCACCCACGACCGGGCCGGGGAGCGAGTGCTCGAGGAACTGCTCATCGACGCCGAGCAGCGCCTCGCGGAGGAGGGGATCGGCGGCGATATCTACCTGTTCAAGAACAACACCGATTCGGCCGGCAACTCCTACGGGTGCCATGAGAACTTCCTGGTCGTGCGGGCCGGTGAGTTCTCCCGGATCTCCGATGTGCTGTTGCCGTTCCTGGTCACCAGGCAGCTGATCTGCGGTGCAGGCAAGGTGCTGCAGACACCGAAGGCGGCCACGTTCTGCCTCTCGCAGCGCGCGGAGCACATCTGGGAGGGGGTCTCCTCGGCGACCACCCGGTCCCGGCCGATCATCAACACCCGCGACGAACCGCATGCCGATGCCGAGAAGTACCGGCGTCTGCACGTGATCGTGGGCGATTCGAATATGGCCGAAACCACCACCATGCTCAAGGTCGGCACTGCCGCCCTGGTGCTGGAGATGATCGAGGCCGGGGTCTCGTTCCGCGATTTCGCCCTCGACAACCCCATCCGGGCCATCCGGGAGGTCAGCCACGATCTCACGGGCCGGCGTCCGGTGCGGCTGGCCGGGGGCCGGCAGGCCAGCGCCCTCGATATCCAGCGCGAGTACTACGCCCGCGCCGTGGAGCATCTGCGCAATCGGGAACGTGATCCCCAGGTCGACCAGGTCGTGGACCTGTGGGGCCGCACCCTGGACGCGGTGGAGTCCCAGGATTTCGCCAAGGTCGATACCGAGATCGATTGGGTGATCAAACGCAAGCTGTTCCAGCGCTACCAGGACCGCTACGGCATGGAGCTGGCCGACCCGAAGATCGCCCAGCTGGATCTGGCCTATCACGACATCAAACGCGGCCGCGGCGTGTTCGACCTGCTGCAGCGCAAAGGCCTGGCCAAACGGATCACCGAGGACGACGCCGTGGACGCCGCGGTGGACACCCCACCGCAAACCACCCGCGCCAAACTCCGCGGCGATTTCATCACCGCCGCCCAGGCTGCGGGCCGGGATTTCACGGTCGACTGGGTCCACCTCAAGCTGAACGACCAAGCTCAGCGCACCGTGCTGTGCAAGGACCCGTTCCGCTCGGTCGACGAACGCGTGGACCGGCTCATCGCCTCGATGTGATTCGGCGAGGTTTCGGAGCCTCCTCGGCGCCGGAACCGTCGGCTGTCGCGAGGGCGCGCAGTCGCGCGATCGTCCATTCGGTCTCGAATCGCACTCCGCGTTCGACGACGGCATCGTCGAACACCGCGAACGGTGAGTGGTTGGAAGGCGCCGCCGCGGGGTCGCGGTCCGGTGGGCACGCGCCGAGTAGGACGAACGCGCCCGGTACCTGATCCAGGAACCACGAGAAGTCCTCGGACGCGGTGAAGGGTTGGTCCATGATGTCCACCGTCCCCTGCCCGAACAGGTTCCGCGCTGTAGCGATGGCGAAATCGGCTTCCGCGTCGGCACTGACGGTAGGGATCGCGACTTCGTCCAGTTCGACCGCGGCCGCGACACCGTGTGCGGCGGCGATCCCGTGCGCCACCCGGTCGATCAGCATCCGCAGCCGGCCCGAGTCCGCCGCGGTGAACGCCCGCGCGGTACCGCTGACCCGGGCCGTATCGGGGATGACGTTGCCGCTGTGGCCGCCCACGATCTGACCGACGGTCGCGACGACCGGGGTGAGCATGCCGAACGACCGGGTGACCGTGGTCTGCAGGGCCGAGACGAAATCCGCCGCGGCGACGATCGGATCGCGGGCCGTCTGCGGCGCCGAGCCGTGTCCGCCGCTGCCCACGAACCGGACCGTGAAGGTATTCGAGGCCGACATCATCGCCCCGCGGCGCATTCCGAAGACCGCGTGCGGCAGCTCGTAGGAGAACACGTGCAGACCGAGGGCGGCATCGGCGCGCCGGCCCGCCACGTCGAGAACGCCCTCCGCCAGCATCGCGAGTGCGCCACCCCAGTTCTCCTCACCGGGCTGGAACACCAGAACCACGTCCCCGGCCAGTTCGGCGCGGCGGGCGGCGAGCCGGTGGGCCGCGCCCACCAGGATCGCCATGTGCAGGTCGTGACCGCAGGCGTGCATGGCGCCGTTGGTGGCGGCGTAGTCCAGGCCGGTCGCCTCCTCCACCGGGAGTGCGTCCATATCGGATCTGACCAGCACCGTGGGTCGCGTCGCGCTCCGGGCGGCGCCGCCGCGCAGGACAGCGGTGACCGAAGTCGTGGTCGTGCCGGTGGACACCTCCAGACCGAGGCCGTCGAGGGCCCGCAGGATCCGGGCCTGGGTCCACGGCAGATGCAGCCCCACTTCCGGGTTGCGGTGCAGCTCGCGACGCAACAGGATCAAGTCGGGAATCGAAACGGTCACAGGTCACTCCTCGTCGGGATGGTGTCGGGACATGGATAGGGTTGGCGGTATGGAGTGGTTCGGAAGAGCACGCGAGTGGGCGGGGCAGGCACGCGGCCGGCTCTATTCGGCACCCGCGACGCCGTTCGACGCGGCGGGTGTGGCCCGTCCCGAATTCGCGGGCGACTACTTCCGCGCGCTGGTCGCGGCCGGGGCGGACGGTCTTGCTATCGCCGCCCACACCGGCCGGGGGCCGCACCTGTCCGCGGCCGTGCGCACCGAACTGATCCACGCCGCGCGGCGGGCCGGCGCCTCGACCGTGGTCGGTGTCGCGAACGCCGGCGAGGCCCGCGTCGCGGCGGACGCGGGTGCCGAAGCGGTCCTGGTGTTCCCGGTGCCCGGTGACACCTCAGCGGTGCTGCGCCATCTCGACGAGCTCTGGACGGCCGCCGAGCTGCCGCTCATCGCGTTCGACCTGTACACCACGCCCTATCCGGACTCGACCTTCGCCGCCGTCGTCGAACACCCCGCGGTGGCGGCCGTCAAACTCGCCCGGCTCTCCGAGGCGATCGCGTGCCAGGATCGGATCGCCCTGGTCCGCAACCGTGGCAAACTCGCCGTCACCGGGGAAGACCGGATGTTCGGTGCCTCCCTGACCTGGGGCGCCGAGACTGCCCTCGTCGGCATCGCGGCGGCCGCGGTGAGTCTCACCCGCGCGGTACTCGATACTTTCTCCGGCCCCGATCTGCCCGCGTTCCTGGAGGCCACCCGCCGGCTCGACGCATTCGCCGCGGCCACCTTCCGGGAGCCGTTCGACGGATACGTCCAGCGCATGGCCTGGATCGCGGGAGCCGAGGGCATCCTGCCGACCGATCTACTGACCGACCCGTACGCTCCGCCGCTGCCCGGCGACGAGAAGGCCCGGGTCCTGGCCGCCTTCCACCGGCTCGCGACCGATCAGCCGCCCGCACGCGCGAGCTGAGCGGCGGCCAGAGTCGTCCGGACCACCGCGCGGCTGCGTTCCCACGGCACCGGCGATGGTGCGCCCTGCGCCATCGCCAGTACCGCGCGCAGGCAATCGATGTAACCGAGGTCGTCGGACCCGCTCAGCGATATCCGGTGCACGCCGGTCTCGGTGTGCACCACCACCTCGTAGCCCTCATCCGTCCCGGCTCCCACGATGTCCACGCTGACGGGTATGCCTCCGTCGGTGAGGGCATGCACGGTCACGACGTTCTCCGAGATCGTGCGACTGTCCGGCACCCAGGCCGTCACACCGCCCAGTGGCGTGATCGCGTGGCCGAGGACGGTATCGAGCATCTCCCAGGCGTGCAGTCCCATCGAGACCGCGGTGCCGCCGCCGTCGGCCGGATCGTCCTGCCAGCGGCGTTCGGGGGTGGTGAAGATATCGATCCCGTGCCGCACCGAGACGTGGACGGCGATCGGCCGCTCGAGTTCGCCGGCGAACGCGCGCAGCCCGGGTGCGAACCGCAGCACCGAGGAGGTGAGGAACCGCCCGGACCGGGTGCCGACCGCCGCGTCGAGGTCGGCCAGGGCCGCCGGGCTCGCTGCCGGAACCTTGTTGAGAAAACATGCGACACCGCGATCGAGTACCGCCGCCACCACCGCGGCGATCCGCCGGGGCCGCGGGGTCACGATCACCACGTCCGGTCCCCAGTCGAGCAACCCGGTGAGGGTCTCGTATTCGGTGGCGGACCACTCCCGGACGAAGTCCGCGCGCCGGGAGTGGTCGTCGGCATCCCAGACAGCCAGATCGGACACCCCGAGCGACCGCGCGTTGCGCGCGTCACTGAACGGGTGCGAATGGGCGACGCCCGCGAAGCCGATCCGCATGCGCTCTCCTCACTTCATGTCGACGTCACGCGTCTCCGGGCTGAGTACCGCGCCCACCACCGTGAGCAGTCCGCCGACGCACAGCAGCACCACGGCCGTGTACGGCAGCGGCATGAACGCCGACAGCCCGCTCTGGATATAGGCGTAGAACGCGGGGATCACCATGCCGAGCGAATAGCCGAGTCCGTAACCCGAGGCCCGGACGCCGAGGGTGAACCGCTCGGTCAGGTACGTCGTCAGACATCCCCACGGCACGCTGATCAGCACCGTGACCGAGATCAGCAGCACCAGGACCGTACCGAAGGATCGCACGTTCCCGGACGCGATGAGTGTGTACGGGATCGGTGCGACGAACATACACAGCAGCCCGCCGGCGATGAGCATCGGCCGGCGGCCGATCCGCTGCGACAGCAGTCCGCTCCCCATGTAGACCGCGACCACGATGGCGTTCGCGATCACCAGGGCCAGCGTGGTGGAGTTCGGGCTCAGTTCCGCTTCGCTCTTCATCAGGCCCGGTAGCACGGTGGTGAGCATGTAACTGGTGAACCACAGACCGGTCGTGAGCACGAAAACCTGGAGGAAATCGCGTCCGGACCGGCCCTTGAACAATTCGAGCAGCGGCGTCTTCACCTTCTCCGACTGCTGCCACTCCTCGCTGTCCTCGACATTGCGCGAGTACCAGATCGCGAAGCCGACCGAGAGCACCGCGCCGATGAAGAACGGGATGCGCCAGCCCCATTGGACATAGGCGGAGTCGATCCCCTGGGCGGGCATCACCTGGAGCAGGCCGAGCGTGATCAGCGCGATCGAACAGTAGGCCAGCGGGAAACCGGTCGAGATGATCGCGCCGTTGAGGCCGCGGCGTTCCTTCGCGCTCTGCTCGAGCGCGGTCGGCGTCGCGGAGGTGTACTCGCCGCCGAGGAAGACGCCGTCGATGAACCGCAGCGCGATCAACAGGATCACGGCCAGAATGCCGATCTGCTGGTAGCCGGGCAACAGTCCGATCGCCATGGTGGTCACACCGAATCCGGTCACCGAGACCACGGTGATCCGGCGACGCCCGAACTTGTCCGCGAGATGTCCGAACAGCATCGCGCCCAAGGGCCGGCCGATGAGAGTCGCGGCGAACACCGATCCGTTGATGAGGGCGATCGTGCCCGGCGAGGCGCCGGTGGCCTGGAAGTACACCGAGGCCGGGGCGAGCACGATGACCGGCAGATAGATATCGAACAGGTCGACGTAGAACCCCAGCCAAGCCCCGAAGACCGCTTTCTTCGCGCGGGCGGCCTTCGCCTCGTCCGGTGGCGCGGTGCGCGCGTCGACAGTGGTCGAGCTCATGACATCCATCCTTCGAGTCCTGCGGTGACGAAGCCGTCCTCGGCGCGTAGCCACTCGTACGCGTCGAGGATTCTGGTCAGTTCCGCGGATTGGCCGTCCGACAGATCTTCGGCCGGATCGAGACACCAGGTTCCTTCGAGAAGTCCCTGGCGGCGCAACACCTCGTGTACCCCGGCGATGACACCGGCGAAATCGTTGCGTACATCGAATACCGCGGCGTTGGCGTCCGTGACACCCGCGGACATCGCCAGTGCCCGGTCGCGCGCGGTCTCGTCGCCCGCCCACGCGCGGCGGACGAGGTCGTGCAGCCGCACGGCGGCCCGGGTCCACACGGCCCAGTGCCCGAGCAATCCGCCGACGAACCGGCGGGTCACCGGGCCGGACGGACCGCACAGATCGTACCGGGCGAGCAGATCACCGACGATGTTGTCATCGTTGCCGGTGTAGAGCGCGACCTCGCCGCCGCGCTCCGAGTCGACGATTCCCTGGACCAGCTCGAGCGTCCGATAGCGGTCGAACGGCGCCGCCTTCACCGCGACGGTGGACTCCTGGTCGGCCAACCGGCGCCAGAAATCCCGGGGCAGATAGCGTCCGCCGACGGCTTCCTGCAGATAGAAACCGATGACGGGCAGTACCTCCCCGACGGCGGCACTGCGGTCGAGGAGATAGTCGAGATCGCGGTCGGCCAGACCGCCGGGTGAGACCAGCACGGCGTGGTAGCCCAGTTCGCGGGCCAATTCGGCCTCGGCAACCGCCTGTCCGGTAGGCCCGGCGACGCCGGCGATCCGGAGGAACGGTCGCCGGTCGGCGCGGGCGTCGAGTTCCTCGGCGGCGAGTTCGAGAACAGGTCGCAGCAGGCCGACCTCGGGCCGGCGGATCTCGAACTGAGTGGTGTGCACACCGACCGCGAGGCCGCCCGCACCGGCATCGACGTAGTAGCGGGTCAGCGCGCGCTGCCGCCGCTCGTCGAGAGTGCGGGTGTGATCGAGGGCCAGAGGGTGGGCCGGTACGACGGTCCCCTGGTGCAGCAGGGTGTTTTCGGCGTCGGGCAGGAGCGACGCCATCAGAAGTTCCCGTCGCGGCGCTCGAATTTGGTGGGTTTGTTCCACAGGGTGCCGCCGGCGCCGATCCAGTCGGCCTGCATCTGGATCAGCTGCCCCAGGGTGCGGTCCGGGTAGCCGAAGAGACGGTGGCACTTCGAGGCGTTGCTGAGCAGGCTGGTCGTACCTTCGACACCTACGAACTGTGGTGCCACGCCGAGCTTTTCGCCGAGTTCGGTGGCGATGGCGCGTACCGAGGCGATCTCCGGGCCGGTGAGATTGAGCAGGAACGGGGTGGTGTCCGCCTGTCCGAGCGCGCGCAGGACGACCTCGTTGGTGTAGCGCTGCCAGACAACGTTCACCACGCCGATCGACAGGTCGACGGGTTCTCCGGCGTGCACCCGGCGGGCGATATCGGCGACGACACCGTAGCGCGGTTCGCACGCGTAATTGAGCCGGACGAGCGCGACCCGGGTGCCCCGGGTCCGTGCCCCATGGGTGAAGACCTGTTCGCGGCCCCGGCAGGTGATCGCGTACTCCCCGACCGGGCCGGTCTCGTCGGTCTCCACCGGCCCGCCGGTCATCGGCGAGGTGAGTGGGTAGACGTTACCGGTGGACAGCGCCGAGATCCGGGCCTGTGCGTAACGCCGGGCGACATAGGCGGGAAGCACCGTATTGGTCATCCAGGCCTCGTCGGAGTTGGTGGACGTACCGAACTTCGCGCCGACCAGGAAGACCACGTTGCCCGCGTCGGGCAGCTCGTCCACGGCCACCGGATCCGATAAATCGGTCGTGACCGTATCTACTCCGCCGGTTTCCAGGCGTTCACGGGCGACCGTATCCGTCCATCGGGAGACAGCCAGTACCCGAAGGTCTTTCCGGCCCGCTTCATCCAGCGCGCGCCGCGCCATCGTCGCCACGCCGGACCCGATTTTTCCGCCGGCACCCAGGACTATCACGTCACCTTGCCATTCGGCGGCCTCGGCGACGAGCTCGGGGCTCGGCCGGCTGAGCTCGAGTTCGAGCTCCTTCTCATCCGCGAACATTCAACCGGCCTTTCCTTCGGTGGACTATTTCGGTCAGGACCGTAATAATGAGCGAGCGTCCCGAAAAGCGCAACAGGAAGGAATCCCCGGACCGTGACCGTGAGCGTGTTCGACCTCTTCTCGATCGGCATCGGCCCGTCGAGTTCCCACACGGTGGGCCCCATGCGCGCGGCACGCATGTTCCTCGCCGAACTGGAGCGCGCCGAGCGGCTTCCGCAGGTACGCCGGGTACATGCCCTGCTGTGTGGCTCACTCGGGGCCACCGGCCGCGGACACGGTTCCGACGCGGCGGTGATCGCCGGCCTGCACGGCGCGGACCCCGAAACCGTCGATCCCGGCCGGCCCGCCCGGTGGTACTCCGCGCTGGCACGCACCGGGACTCTCCACCTGGCGGGCCGCTACCCCATCCCGTTCACTCCCGCCGACCTCGTACTCGACGGTGCCGCCCGGCGGGCCGGCCATCCGAACGCGATGGTGCTGACGGCCGAGTTCGCCGGGGGCCCACCCGTCGAGCGGACCTACTATTCGATCGGTGGCGGATTCGTCACCGAGGCCGGGAAGGTTGCCGAGGCCGCCGGCATCCCCGTACCCCACCCGTTCCGGACCGGCGACGAACTGTTCGCCCGCGCCGCCCGCACGGGTCTGCGCGTCAGCGATATCGCGCTGGCCAACGAACACGCGCTGCGTCCGGGAGTCGATATCGTCGCGGGGCTCGACCGGATCTGGACAACGATGCGCGACTGCGTCACCGCCGGTCTGCACACCGATGGGTCGCTGCCCGGTGCCTTGGCGGTCCGCCGCCGGGCCCCGGGGCTGTACCGCCGGCTGGTGGCCGCGGCGGCACCCCTCGATCCGCTGCACCAACTGGACTGGGTGAACGCCTTCGCCATGGCGGTGAACGAGGAGAACGCCGCCGGGGGCCGGGTGGTCACCGCCCCGACGAACGGGGCAGCGGGAATCATCCCCGCGGTCCTGCACTATTACGAACGCTTCGTCCCGGGAGCCGGCGCCGATGGAATCCGGCGCTTCCTGCTCACGGCGGCGGCGATCGGCGCGCTCTACAAAGGCAACGCCTCCATCTCGGGTGCCGAGGTCGGCTGTCAGGGCGAAGTCGGTTCCGCGTGCTCGATGGCGGCCGGCGCGCTGTGCGAAGTCCTGGGCGGCAGTACCGCGCAGGTCGAGAACGCCGCCGAGATCGCGATGGAACACAATCTGGGGCTCACCTGTGATCCGGTCGGCGGTTTCGTGCAGATCCCGTGCATCGAACGCAACGCGGTCGCGGCCGTGCAGGCGATCAATGCGGCACGAATTGCCTTGGCCGGTGACGGGAATCATCGAGTCAGCCTGGACACTGTGATCAAGACAATGCGCGACACAGGAGCGGACATGCAGGCCGAGTACAAGGAAACCTCGATGGGGGGTCTCGCCGTCAATGTCGTCGAATGCTGAACACACCTACCGGATCGGCGTGGTCGGGCCGTCGGATCTGGTCTCGCTGGTCAAACGTGTTGCCGCCCTGGAGTTCACCGATCACCTCGTCGTACCGCTCACCTACCGCAACGAGGCGCAGGCAGCCGAGGTCGTCGCGGCGCGCCCGGAGGTCGACGCGCTGCTGTTCACCGGCGTGATCCCGTACACGCTCGCCCATACCGCGGGCGTGGTCACCAAGCCCGCGGCCTATATCGACTACACCGGCGCCACCCTGTACGGCGCACTCGTGGAGCTGATGTCCGCCGGGCACGATCCGGCCCGGATATCCATCGATACGCTGGCCCGGCCGCTCGTGGTCGAAAGCCTGTCCCATGTCGGAATACCGACCGGCGACGTGGCGACCCTGGAGTACCGCAGCGGGATCGACACCCGGCGCCTCGCGGAATTCCACCGGGAACACGCGCGCCACCGTCCCGGTGCGGTCGCGATCACCTGCGTCCGGTCGGTGTACGACCTGATCCGGGAGGACGGCTACGCGATCCGCCTGGCCCCCGCGATCGCGTCGGTCCGCACCGCGCTCGACACCGTGACCATGGAGCTGGCCGGACGCATCTCCTCGGACGCGCAGGTTGCGCTCGGCATGATCGAACTACCCGCACCCGACGACCGGCTCGCCGACGATATCCGCGCCCTGGCCGGCAGCCTGTTCCCCACCGGTCCATCGAGCTATGTCCTGGTCAGCACCCGGGGGGTGCTCGCCCAGCACACCTGCGACTGGAGCGTGATGCCCTTGCTGGAGCAGCTGGCGGAACGCCACGTCTGGGTGCGGATCGGACTCGGCGTCGGGCGGTCCGCGGCCGACGCCGAGGCGCTGGCCCGCCGGGCTGTCGAACGCTGCCGTAGCGCGGGACCTTTCACCGCCGTCGTCTCGGTCGGCGCGGGCCGTGATTTCGTGATCACCGAAACCAGCCCGGACCCGAACCGGACCGAGGAGCCGTTGAGCCTGCACATCGCGGCCCGCCGGGCGGGGCTGTCCCGGGCGACCCTGCTCAAACTCGAGGCGGCCGTCGCGGCCCGGCCGGACGGCGAGGTCACCGCCGGTGATGTCGCCGCCGCCCTCGGCATCGAGCCCCGCTCGGCGCGCCGGACACTGAAACAGCTCGAGCGGTCCGGCTTGGCACAGCCCGTGGGAACGGTCGCGGGCAGCGCCGGCCGCCCCGCCGTGCGCTACGCGATCAGAATCGACACCTAGTACCCCCCGAACCAGCGGCGCCGGAGGCGCCGCAATCAAACACTGCATTACGCTGTTCGGGTGGCGATATCCAAGGTCGAGCGCCTGATGAATCTGGTCATCGCGCTACTGTCGACCCGGCAGTTCCTGACTGCGGAGCGGATCCGGGAGAGTGTCGCGGGGTACGAGGACTGTGCCAGCGACGAGGCGTTCAGCCGGATGTTCGAGCGGGACAAGAACGAGCTCCGCGATCTGGGCATTCCGCTGGAGGTGGGGGCCTCCGGCCGGTTCTCCACCGTGGAGGGCTACCGCATCAACCGGGATGCCTATGAACTACCCGATATCGATCTGACCAGCGAGGAGTCGGCGGCGGTCGCGGTCGCTCTGCAGATGTGGGAGTCGCCCGAGCTCGCGTCCGCCGCGGCCGGTGCCCTGCTGAAGCTGCGGGCCGCCGGTATCCATGTGGAGACCGATACCGCGTTCGCCGCCATTCCCGCGGTGCCGGCGCGTACCCGCGGGTCCGAACCGGTGCTGGGTAAGTTGCTCGCGGCCATCGACGCCGGTCAGGCGGTGCGGTTCGAACATCGCGGGGCCAGTAATTCGCCGTACCTGATGCGCGATGTGGAGCCCTGGGGTGTGGTCACGTTGCGGGGCCGCTGGTATCTGGTGGGACACGATCGGGACCGGGATGCCGTGCGGACCTTCCGGTTGTCCCGGATCGGTGCGGAGATCACGCCGTACGGGCCGCGTAATGCCGTGCGCGCGCCGGCCGGTACGGATCTGCGGGAGATCGTCGCCCGCGTCACCGGAAGTGCGCCCGTCACCGGATCGGCGACGATCTGGGTGGCGCAGGGCCGTGGCCGGGATCTGCGCCGGATCGGTGAGGTGGTCGGCTCCCGCAGTTTCGGCGGGCGGCCGGGCAGTGTGCTGGAGGTGCCGATCCGATCGCAGAATTGGGTGGCTCGCCTGATCACCGGGTTGGGGCCCGATGCGCTGGTGCTCGAACCGGCGGACCTGCGCGCCGATGTGGTGGCGCGGTTGCGTTCGGTGTTCGATCGGACCGAGGTGCCGTTGTGAGTACGCGACTCTCGGCGCGGCTGTCGCGCCTGTTGAACATGGTGCCGTATTTCGTGGCCAATCCCGGTATCAGCGCAGCCGAGGCCGCCGCGGACCTGGGTGTCACGACGAAACAGCTGATGGCCGACCTCAACCAGTTGTGGATGTGTGGCCTGCCCGGTTACGGGCCCGGTGACCTGATCGACCTGTCGTTCTCGGAGGAGAGCGTGCAGGTGACCTTCACCGCCGGTATCGAACGTCCGCTGCGGCTGACGTCCATCGAGGCGACCGCGGTGCTGGTGGCGTTGCGATCCATCGTGGATCTACCGGGCATGGTGGACCCGACCGCCGCGCATGCGGCCATCGCCAAGCTGGAGGCCGCGATCTCGGATGCGGTACCGCCCGCGCCGTCACCCGGCCCGCCGGTCGAGGCACCCGCCGTCACCGCCGTCCGTTCCGCGGTGGCGGCGGCCCGGGCGGTCCGGCTGGAGTATTACTCGGCCAGCCGCGATGTGGTGTCGACGCGGGTGGTCGACCCGATTCGCATTGTGGCGGTGGACGACAACAGCTATCTGCAGGGATGGTGCCGGGAGGCCGAGGGGGTGCGGCTGTTCCGGTTCGACCGGATCGAATCGGCGGAAGAACTGGCCGAACCGGCGCGGCCGCCCCATGAGGCACGCGATGCCGATGCGGGCTTGGATCTGTTCCAGGACGACCCCGCGGTGCCGCTGGCCCGGCTGCTGATCGCCGCCGATTACGCCTGGGTGCTGGACCAGTACCCGATGCATCGGATGGTGGTCCACCCGGACGGCAGCCTCGAGGCGACGATGCGGTTCGCCACCCTGGACTGGATGGCGCGGCTGGTACTCGGCTTCGGGTCCGGTGTGACCGTCCTGGGACCACCGGAGTTGGTGGGGGCGGTCCGGGACCGCTCCGAGGCCGCGCTGGCCGCCTATCAGGGTGCCGGGCTGGACGAATCGCCCTGACCCGGCGCGTCCGGGGCGGCGCGCCCGGGCGGCGGGGTGGTGAACAGCGGTTGACCAACGGTGTCACATCGCTGTGAGTGCCCCCGCTCCCGTTCGATGCCGCCATTACGCCAGGTAGCATCGGACAGACCACAGTCTTGGGAGGTAACCACAATGGGCAGTCTGAGCATCTGGCACTGGCTGATCATCGCGGCGGTGTTCGTGGTGTTCTTCGGCGCGAAGCGGATGCCCGACGCGGCCCGCAGTCTCGGCCGGTCGCTGCGCATCTTCAAAAGCGAGGTGAGCGAAATGCACAACGACGGCAAGTCCGCGAGCCCCGCAGCTCAGCCCGCACCGGAACTGCCGGCGGGCCGGGAAGCGAACGCATCGGCCACCGAGACCCGGAACGAGTCGAAAACGCTCTGAGGCCCGTCTCCGTGGGCCCGGGCAGCGCCCGGGCCCGGTTTGCGACGGCTGTCGACCCGGCGCTGCCGACCGGGCACTGACACCTCTCCCGTGCGGGGCACCGCCGGGGCCGGTCCGGTGCCGCAGGCCGAGCGGAGCGAGGCACGCTGATACGAGGGCATCCACACACCATGCGAATTCCGTTCGACCCCCGGCGCAGCAAACGCCGCACCAATCCCGACGGCACGATGTCGCTGGTCGAGCATCTCCGGGAGCTGCGCACCCGGCTGCTGATCTCGCTCGCGGCGATTCTCGTCACCACCATCGTGGGCTTCCTGTGGTACGCGCATTCGTTCCTCGGTGTGGAAAGCCTCGGCGAGATCCTGCGTGGCCCGTACTGCGATCTTCCCGATTCGGCGCGGGCCTCGCTGTCCCCGGACGGGGCGTGCCGGCTGCTGGCCACGGCGCCGTTCGAACAGTTCATGCTGCGGTTGAAGGTCGGTATGACGGCCGGCGTGGTGATGGCCTGCCCGATCTGGCTGTACCAGTTGTGGGCGTTCATCACGCCCGGTCTGTACCCGAAGGAGCGCAAGTACGCGGTCGGCTTCGTGGCATCGGGTTCGGTGCTGTTCGTGGTCGGCGCGATCCTCGCCTACTGGGTGATCGCGCACGCCCTGAGTTTCCTGCTCAGCATCGGCGACAATGTGCAGATCACCGCCCTGAGCGGTTCGCAGTACTTCAGCTTCATCATCCAGTTGCTGATCATCTTCGGCGTGAGCTTCGAGACGCCGCTGCTGATCATCGGACTCAACCTGCTCGGGATCCTGACCTACGAGCGGTTGAAGGCCTGGCGGCGCGGCATCATCTTCGGCCTGTTCGTCTTCGCGGCCATCGTGACACCGCAGGATCCGTTCTCGATGCTGGCGCTGGCGCTGGCGCTGACCGTGCTGTTCGAGGTCGCGGTGCAATTCGCCCGGGTCAACGACAAACGCCGGGCCAAACGCGCCGAGCAGGAGCTCGGGGCCCTCGACGACGAACAGGCCTCGCAGATCGGGGCACCCACCGGGGTCGATCCGGCGGCGCCGATCACCGCGGCGGATCCGGTGCCTGCGTCCGATACGCCGACCCGCACCGCATCGGACTATTCGGACACACTCTGAGCCGTTTCGCGCGGACCGGCGGCGATCAGGCGATTTTATCGGCGCGACCGGTGTCGTAATCCTCCATTAGTCTCGGACACGTGACATCGCACGCGTCGCTGACCGCCGAACTCTCCCGGTTCGCCGCCGAGCTGACATTCGAGCTGGACCCCTTCCAGCGCCAGGCCTGTACCTACCTCGAACAGGGACACGGGGTGCTGGTCTGCGCGCCCACCGGCGCCGGGAAAACCGTGGTCGGGGAGTTCGCGGTGCATCTGGCGCTGGCGTCCGGCGGCAAATGTTTCTACACCACGCCGATCAAGGCACTGTCGAACCAGAAGTTCGCCGATCTGACCGAACGGTACGGGCGCGACCGGGTCGGCCTGCTCACCGGCGACCAGTCGATCAATCCGGACGCCCACGTGGTCGTGATGACCACCGAGGTGCTGCGGAATATGATCTACGCCTCGTCGGACGCGCTGCGCGCGCTGTCGTATGTGGTGATGGACGAGGTGCACTACCTGGCGGACCGCTTCCGCGGCGCGGTTTGGGAGGAGGTCATCCTGCACCTGCCCGCGGAGGTACGGCTGGTCAGCCTGTCCGCGACGGTGTCGAATGCCGAGGAGTTCGGCTCCTGGATGGAAACAGTGCGCGGCAACACCGCCGTCGTGGTGGACGAGACCCGCCCGGTGCCGCTGTGGCAGCACGTGATGGTGGGCCGCCGGATGTTCGATCTGTTCGACAGCGAATCGTCGGACCAGCGGGTCCTCGTCGATTCCGACCTGGTCCGCTACATCAAACAGCGCGAGGCATCCGATCGCATGGAGGGCTGGGGCGGTCCGCGCGGCCGGGGCGGCCCGCGGCGTTTCTTCCGCCCGCTGCCGCGGCCGGAGGTGCTCGCCCGGCTCGACGAGGAAGGGCTGCTACCGGCCATCACCTTCATCTTCAGCCGGGCGGGCTGTGACGGGGCGCTGGCGCAATGCCTGCGGTCCGGGCTCGACCTCGGCGGTGCCGCCGACCCGGAGGTCGTGGACGCGATCATCGAGAAGCACACCGGGGAGCTGCCGCGCGCCGATCTCGAGGTGCTCGGCTACTGGGAATGGCGGGAGGCGCTGCATCGCGGGCTGGCCGCGCATCACGCCGGTATGCTGCCCGCGTTCCGGCACACCGTCGAGGAGCTGTTCGTCAAAGGCCTGGTCCGGGCGGTGTTCGCCACCGAAACGCTGGCGCTCGGTATCAATATGCCCGCTCGTACGGTCGTGCTGGAACGGCTGGTCAAGTTCAACGGCGAAACGCATGCCGAACTGACCCCGGGGGAGTACACGCAGCTCACCGGGCGTGCGGGCCGGCGCGGTATCGATGTCGAAGGGCACGCGGTAGTGCTCTGGCAGCCCGAGGTCGATACCAGCGCGGTTGCCGGGCTCGCCTCGACCCGCACGTATCCGCTGCGCAGCTCCTTCAAGCCCGGCTACAACATGTCGATCAACCTGATCGACCGGCTCGGTTCCGACGAGGCGCGGCTGCTGCTGGAGCGCTCGTTCGCGCAGTTCCAGGCCGACCGCTCGGTGGTGGGCCTGGTCCGCGGTATCGAACGCAACGAGGCGCAGCTCCACAAGCTCGCCGACCAGCTGGGCGGTACCGACGGCGATTTTCTCGAGTACTTCACCCTGCGGGAACGGATCAAACAGCGGGAACGGCAACTCACCCAGCAGACCCGCAGCGACCGGCGCACGGCGGGTGTCGCGGCACTCACCGAACTGCGGCGCGGGGATGTAGTCGCGATCGGTGCCGGGCGCCGGGCCGGTCTGGCGGTGATTCTCGAACCCGATGCCACTCCGGGGGATCCGCGCCCGCTGGTGCTCACCGAGGACAAATGGGCCGGCCGGGTCTCGGTCGCGGATTTCCCGGTCCCGGCCGAACCGCTGGGCCGGATGCGGTTACCGCGCCGGGTCGACCATCGCACGGCGCGCACCCGCCGGGATCTGGCCTCGGCGCTGCGCAGTACCGGGATCACCGCACCCGGCCGCCCGCGGCGCGAGAAACGCGCCCGGGGCGCGGACGATCCGGAATTGGCGACCCTGCGGCGCACCCTGCGGGCCCACCCCGCCCACTCTCGGCCCGACCGTGAGCAGCTGGCCCGGGTGGGGGAGCGTTATCACCGGGTGCGCCGGGAAACCGAGGCCATGCGCCAGAAAGTCGCGGCGACCACGAATTCGCTGGCCCGGACCTTCGACCGGATCGTCGGGCTGCTGGAGGAGCGCGGGTTCGTGCACGACGGGGAGGTCACCGCGGACGGGCGGCGGCTGGCCCGGATCTACGCCGAAAGCGATCTGCTGGTCGCCGAATGCCTGCGCCAGGGCTTGTGGCGCGGCCTGGGACCGGCGGAGCTGGCGGCGGTTGTGTCGATTCTGGTGTACGAATCGCGTTCGGAGGGAGGGTATCTCGGGGCCGCCGGGCCGACGGCGCCGATCCGGCGTGCGGTGGCCGACACCATCGCGCAGTGGTCCCGGTTGCGCACCGACGAGGCCGAGCACCGGCTGGCCCCGACCCGCGAACCGGACCTCGGATTCGTCGGCGGCATCTACAAATGGGCCCGCGGTGACGCTCTGGTGGACGCCATGCTCGCGGGCGGGGATCAGGGCACGCCGCTCTCGGCGGGGGATTTCGTGCGCTGGTGCCGTCAGGTGATCGATCTACTCGACCAGATCCACTCCACCGCAGACGATACCGAGGTCGCGAACACCGCGGCCAAGGCCGTGCGAGCGATCCGGCGTGGTGTCGTTGCGGTGGACGCGGCATGAGCGGGTCAGGCCCGGAGGCGGCAGCGCAGCGTAACCACGTAGGGCCCCCGCTCGTGCGTAATGGGCAGAGCATGAGCGTGTCAGGCCCGGAGGCGGCAGCGCAGCGTAACCACGTAGGGCCCGCGCTCATGCCCCGGTAGAGCCAGCGTGAGACCATCGATTGTGATTTGATTTCAACCGCACGCGGGGGGCTACCGTGTGTTCGACAATGCGAGTGGAGGCAACCAGATGAGTGGGCCGTACGGACCGAACGACGCCCCGGGGCCCGGGGAGGGACGTAACGATCCCACCCAGGCCTGGAGCGGGCAGCAGCCGCCCGGCGCGGCGCCGCAGTGGGGGAGCCCGCCACCCGCGCAACCCCCGAACGATCCGCAGCAGGCGCAGGCCACCCAGAAATGGGGTGGTGGCGACCAGAGCGGCCAGCAGTGGCAGCCCCAGCCGCAGCCGCAGCCGCAACAGTGGAGCCAGCCCCAGCCGCAACCACAGCAGCCGCAACCGCAGCAATGGAGTGAGCCCACGCAGCAGCAGTGGGGTCAGCAGCCGCCGCCGCAGCAGTGGGGGGACCCGAACCAGCAGCAGCCTCAACAGCCGCAACCACAGCAGTGGGGGGATCCGAATCAGCCGCAACCGCAGCAGCAGTGGGGCGATCCGAACCAGCAGCAGTGGGGTCAGCAGCCGCAGGCGCAGTCGGGGCAGTGGGGGCAACCCGCCCAGCAGCAGTGGGGCGCGCAGCAGCAGCCGTCGAGCGGGGGCGGGAAGAAGACCGGCCTGATCGTCGTGTTCTCGCTGCTGGGCGTGGCGGTCGTGGCCGGCGTGGTGGTGGCGATCCTGATGCTGACCGCCAAGGACGAACTCGATCAGGCCGCGGTGCAGACCGGCGTGACGAAGGTTCTCGAGGAGTCCTACGGCATCGAGGACGTCAAGGATGTTCAGTGCCCCGCGGGCCAGGAGGTCGCGGTGGACTCGACGTTCACCTGCGATCTGAAGGTCGGCGGCGAGGCCAAGAAGGTCAATATCAAGATCACCAAGGAGGATGGGACCTACGAGGTGGGCCGTCCGAGCTGAGTGCGGCATAACCAGAACCCGCCGGAGAGTGCTCTCCGGCGGGTTCTGCGTTTCCGGCAGGTCTTCGCGCTCGGATACCGGGCCCGGGTCGTCGGCCCGGGCACCGGTGATCGGCGGCTCGAGTCGCCCGCGCCCGCGCCGAGCCGCGGGGGCAATGCGCGCTTGTGGCGAGCGCCCGCGGGAATCGCGCCCACCACACCGGCGGCGCGGTCCGCAGGTTTTTCGGTCTGTAGCGCGGGGGGGGGGGGGCGGTCCGCCGGTCGCCGACGCTGCGGCGGTCTGCTATTCGCAGGTCGCGAGGGCGGCGATCAAACGTTTGACCGGGCTTTCGGCGTTGTAGGCGCGGGCCAGCTCCTTCAAGGCGTCGGCATCGGCCGGAATGGGGTGCAGGATATCGGGCCGGGACAGGATCACATTCGCGTCGCGGACCACCCGCACGACCGGCGCCGCGGCGTCGAGGTAGTCGGCCGCCGCGCGGAGTTTGGCCCGCACCCCCTGGGCGAGATCGGCGGCGGGATCGTCGACAGCGGCACGTAATGCCTCGAGCGAGCCGAACCGGTCGATCAAGGTGGCGGCGGTTTTCTCCCCGATTCCGGCGGCTCCCGGCAGCCCGTCGGAGGAATCGCCGCGCAAGGTGGCCATATCGGCGTAGGCGGGGCCCGCATTCTCTTGTGGCACACCGTATTTGGCGGACAGCTCGACAGGGCCGAAGAGTTCCGCCTTGGCCAGGCCGCGTCCGGCGTAGAGCACCCGGACCGGCGGGGCGGGGGTATCGCGTACCAGTTGCAGCAGATCCCGGTCGCCGCTCACCACGACCACCGGATCGGTCCGTTCGGTCGAGGCCAGGGTGCCGAGTACGTCGTCGGCCTCCAGCCCGGCGGCGCCACCGGTGGCGATACCGGCCGCGGCGAGCACCTCGAGAATCATGTCGACCTGCGGGGTGAGCCGGTCCGGCACTTCCTCGGCCCCGGGTTCGGCGCTCGCGGACGTGTCCAGGCGATGTGCTTTGTAGGTCGGCACCAGATCCACCCGGAACTGCGGGCGCCAGTCCAGGTCGAGGCAGACCACCAGGCGGGCGGGGCGGTGCCGGGTGATGAGGGCGGCGACCATATCGGTGAATCCGCGCAAGGCGTTCACCGATCTGCCGTCGGGCGCGGTGATCTTGTCCGGGATGGCGTGGAATGCCCGGAACCACAGACTCGCGCCGTCCAGCAGCAGCAGTGGACGCGGCGTGGTGTCGGTCGTAGTCACCCGCCGGAATCTACCGGGCCCTACCGACCGATACGGTGTGCCTCCCCTGAAGCCGGGTAAGTTCGAGTCCATGAGCGCGCACACGGAGTCACGGTTCGCGGTGGAGGTCTACGAGCAGCGGCTGGAGCGGGCGGTACAGCTGATCCGCGAGGCGCATCTGGACGCGCTGCTCATCACGCCCGGGCCCGATCTCAGGTACCTCATCGGGTCCGCCGCACAGTCGTTCGAACGACTCACCTGCCTGGTGATCACCTCGGACAAGGCCACCCCGTCGGTGGTGGTGCCGAAACTGGAGGTCGCCGGGCTGCGGGAATCCGCGGTGGACGAGCTCGGACTGCGGGTACTGGACTGGGTGGACGGGGTGGACCCGTACGAACTGGTGCAGTCGGCACTGCATATCGGATCGCGGGTGGCGGTCGCGGATGCCATGCCCGCCCTGCATCTGCTGCCGCTGGCGCGGAGTTTCAGCGGCCTGCCCGTCTCCGCAACTCCGGTCCTGCGCGAGCTACGGATGATCAAGGACGAGGCCGAGATCGCGGCCCTGCACCGGGCCGGTGCCGCCATCGACCGGGTGCACGCCCGGATGGGTGAGTTCCTGCAGGTCGGGCGTACGGAAGCCGAGGTCGGCAAGGACATCACCGAGGCCATCGTGGCCGAAGGGCATACCGAGGCCGCGTTCGTGATCGTCGGAAGCGGGCCCAACGGCGCCATCCCGCATCACGAGGTCTCCGACCGGCGGATCGAGGCCGGGGATGTGGTGGTCATCGATATCGGCGGTCCGGTGGAGCCCGGGTATTACTCCGACTCCACCCGGACCTACGTGCTCGGCGAACCCGCTCCGGAGATCGCCGCACGCTGCGCCGAACTGGAACGAGCCCAGGCCGCGGCCGTCGCGGCGGTGCGCCCGGGTATCCCGGCCGCGGCCGTGGACGCGGCGGCCCGCGAACCGCTCGAAGCCGCCGGTTTCGGACCGGCGTTCGTGCACCGCACCGGCCACGGGATCGGGCTCTCGGTGCACGAGGAGCCCTATATGGTCGCGGGCAACGATCTCGAATTGCGTCCGGGGATGGCCTTCAGCATCGAACCGGGGATCTATTTCCCGGGTGAGTGGGGTGCCCGGATCGAGGACATCGTGGTGGTCACCGAGGACGGCTGCGTCTCGATGAACCAGCGGCCGCACGGTCTCACGGTGCTGCCGGCCTGATACTCGGTCCCGGCCCGGGCTGTCTCGACAGCGAGCGCCCCGAGTGGACGTTCGGCGTGCCGCTGGACGGCATTGTGGGCAAGCACCGGCTGCGCTGATACCGGGCGACGGCGCCCGGCAGCGAGTTCGGTGTGCGCGGTGGCGTCGCCGTCTCGGCCGGGCGCGGCCTGCCGGTGACCGGCTCCGGGGTCGCTGGGTACCTACCGAGGCCGGGTATCGGGGACCCAGGGTGGCGGGGTGGTGTCGTGTGACTCATGCGTTCCGCAGCGCCACCCCGCACAGCACCCGCCGCACCTCGATGGAAAGCACTACGCGGGCCGGGTTCTCCCGTGGGGTGCGGTAGCGCTCGGCATAGCGGCGTTCGGCCTCCCGGACCTGCTCCGGGTCGTCCAGGACCGAGGCCGGGCCTTCCAGCGTGAGCCAACGCCGCCCATCGACTTGGCCGACCGCAGCGTAGCCGGAGCGCCGGATGTTGCGCGCCTTGACCGAGCTGCCGCTGGTGATCACGCGGACCAGCCCGGCGTCACCGTCCCAGGTGAATCCCACCGGCACCACATGGGGAGTGCCGTCGGCCCGCAGGGTCGTGAGGGTGGCCAGATGCCGTTCGGTGAGGAACTCCACGGCCGCGGGCGACAATTCGACGGTGTGCGTTGTCATGAAAGGACCGTAGCGGGTGGCGTGAGTGTGGCCCGAGGTCCCGGTGCGGATTGCGAACGGCGCCGGATGACAGACTGAGCGCATGGTTGCGCGTCGTACACGAGGGATCGACCCGGGCACCGTGCTGGTGCTGGGTGGGCGCAGTGAAATCGGTCTGCAGGTCGCGCTGCGGCTGGCCCCGGGCCGGACCGTGGTGCTGGCCGCGCGCCGGTGCGGGGATCTGGACACCGAGACCGCGGCGCTCACCGCGGCCGGTGCGACGGCGGTTCATCCGGTCGAGTTCGACGCCGACGATACCGGGAGCCATGCCGCGCTGCTGGGCAAGATCGTCGCCGACTACGGCCCGATCGGGGTCGCGGTGCTGGCATTCGGCGTGCTGGGCGATCAGGCCCTGGCCGAAACCGATCCCGCCCACGCACTGGCGGTGGTGCACACTGATTACACCGCCCAGCTCAGCGTCCTCACCGTGCTGGCGAACGAGCTGCGCACCCAGGGGAGTGGTCACCTCGTGGTGTTCAGTTCGATTGCCGGGGTCCGGGTGCGCCGTGCCAACTACGTATACGGTTCGGCCAAGGCCGGGCTCGACGGTTTCGCCAGTGGTCTCGGCGACGCACTGCACGGTAGCGGCGTGCATCTCCTGCTGGCCCGGCCGGGATTCGTCATCGGCCGGATGACCGAGGGGATGCGCCCGGCCCCTTTCTCCATCACTCCCGACCAGGTGGCCGCCGCCGTGGTCACCGCGCTGGGCCGCCGCGCGCGGCAGGTCGCTGTTCCGGGGATCCTGCGCCTGGTGTTCGTCGGTATGCGCCTGCTGCCCCAGGGCGTCTGGCGGCGGATGCCGCTGTGAACGCCGCGGCTGCCCGTCGCGCACGAGCCGGACAAGGGCTCCCCCGGCAGCCGGCCGGCGGTCGGCGATGAGCACCGGTCCGGGGTTCCGGTGGGCCGGGCCCCCGATCCCCGTGATCGGTCTCGGCGCCGACGGCTGGCCGGGGCTCGCCGAGACCTCGCGCGCGGCCTTGCGGGAGTGCGCGGTGCTGCTGGGGTCGGACCGGCAGCTGGCGTTGCTCCCGGACGAGGTCACCGCACACCGGCAGGCCTGGCCTTCGCCGCTGCTGCCCGCACTACCGGGACTGCTGGCGGAACGGGACGGCACCCGGCTCGGTGTCCTGGCCAGCGGCGATCCCATGTTCTACGGCATCGGAACCACGCTCGCGCGACTGCTCGGCCCGGAATCGCTGCGGGTGCTGCCGCAGCCGTCGTCGGCATCGCTGGCCTGCGCCCGGCTGGGTTGGTCACTGCCGGAGGTGAGCATCGTCAGCGTGGTCGGCCGGCCGCTGCCGCGGTTGCTGCCGGAACTCACCGAAGGACGCCGGGTGCTCGTGCTGAGTGCGGACGCCGGAACTCCCGGCCGAGTGGTGGAGCTGTTGCGGGACAACGGTTTCGGACCCTCGCAGGTGACCGTTCTGGAGCAACTCGGCGGCCCGGCCGAACGGGTGGTCTCGGGAACCGCAGCGGACTGGCGGGAACCGCCCGGCGACCCCCTCAACATCGTGGCTGTCGCGGTGGCTGGGCAGCCGGGACGCCTCCGCCTGACCCGGCTGCCCGGACTCCCCGACGCCGCCTACGGTGGCGACGGGCAACTCACCAAGTCCGAGATCCGCGCGCTGACCCTGGCCGCGCTGGCCCCCGGGCCCGGCGAGACACTCTGGGATATCGGCGGGGGCTCCGGCAGTATCGCCATCGAATGGTGCCGGACCCACCCCTTCTGCCGCGCGGTGACTTTCGAAACCCTGGACCGGCGTCGCGACCAGATCAGTGGCAACGCCCGCGCACTGGGAGTCCCCGAGATCGATATCCGCGGCGAGGCAATCGCCGAGATCACCGCCGGGACGGTACCGGGTTCACCCGACGCGATATTCCTCGGCGGCGGCCTCACGACACCGGGGCTGTTCGATCGGTGCTGGTCGCGGTTGCCCGGCGGTGGGCGCCTGGTGGCCAACGCGGTCACGGCGGAATCGGAGGCGCTGCTCGTCTCGTGGGCCGGCGCGCACGGTGGGACCCTGCGCCGGTTCCAGGTCTATCGCGGGGAACCGCTGGGGCGCTTCACCACCTGGCGGCCGCAGTTGCCGGTGACCCAGTGGTCGGTGGTGAAGACCCCGTCCGCGCAGCTCGGGGACGTCCGGGAAACGTAGTGCGAGCGGGCCCGTCAGTAGTGGGGATGCCGAATGCGGCATGGGCGAATCGGGCGGCGGTAGTAATGTCGGTGTGCGTTCCGAGCGTGGGTCAACGGACTCGCGCGCAACGGGGAGACTCGATTGTGAAATACAAGAAATTCGCCGCGACCGCGATCATGGCGGCCGCGGCCACCGGTATTGCCGCCGGCACCGGCTACGCCGCTCCGGCTCCCGCGGCCCCCGCCGTCGAACAGCCGCAGAACGCGGTACCGGAGGTCACCGGCCAGGATCGCGGCGTGGACTACACCCTGGCCCTGGCCGAGGCCGGTAAGTCGCTGGTCACCACGGTGTCCGGGGGTGTGTTCCAGCTGGACACCGCGAACAACGCGGTCGTGCTGACCAATGCCGCCGGCGAGCGCCTCACCAGTATTCCGCTCAGCCAGCGCACCGGCGATCAGGTGGTCGCCGTCGCCGCCACGATCGACAAGGACAGCAGCCGGCTGACTCTCACCCCGCAGGCCACCCCCGTCGCGGGGGCACCGGCGCAGGCCCGGTTCATCGGTGCCCAGCAGTGGTTCATGAACGAACTGCAGGACGCGTCACTGGGTGCGGCCGTGGGTGCGGCCATCGGTGCGGGTATCGGGTTCCTGTTCCTGGGTATCGGCCTGATTCCGGGCGCGATCATCGGCGCCGGTATCGGTCTCGCGGTGGCCGGTGGCCCGCCGCTGCTGGACTCCGCTGTCGCCTACTTCAGCGGTCAGCCCTGAGAATTCTGCTACTGGGCGGGACCGGGGAAGCCCGTGAACTCGCCCACGCACTCGCCGGCGAGCGAGGACTCGAGATCGTGTCCTCGCTCGCCGGTCGCGTTGCCGACCCGGTCCACCCCGGCGGGACGGTGCGGGTCGGCGGATTCGGGGGCGTCGAAGGACTGCGGAACTGGCTGGCCGGCAACCGGATAGACCTGCTTGTCGATGCCACCCACCCGTTCGCCGCGACCATGACCGAGCACGCCGCGTGGGCGAGTGCGGCGCTGCGCCTGCCCATGGTCAGGGTGAATCGCCCCGGCTGGACCGCCGAACCCGGCGACCGGTGGATCCGCGTACCCGATCTGGCCACTGCCGCACGAACGTCCGCGGAACTGGGTGACCGCATCCTGCTCACCATCGGCCGTCAGGGGGTCGGCGCGTTCGCGGAGTGTCCACGGCCCTGGTATCTGGTCCGAGCCATCGATCCACCCGAATCCGCGCTGCCGCCGCATCACGAAATCCTGCTCGCCCGGGGACCTTTCACGGTGGCGGCGGAATCCGCGTTACTGGCCCGGCACCGGATCGAGGTGCTGGTCACCAAGGACAGCGGCGGTGACGCCACCGCGGCCAAACTCGTCGCGGCCCGGGATGCGGGACTTCCGGTGGTGATGGTCGACCGGCCGCCCGCCCCGCCCGGCCTTGTCGAGGTGGCCACGGTCGCCGCCGCGCGGGCATGGGTAACGGAATATGCTGCGGCGCACCGTATCGGACCGGACGACTGGGAGAAATAATCGGATCAGCCGAGGTGGCGCCCGGTCCGTTGCGCTATTCGCGGATTGGGCCGAGTTCTCCGGCACCGGACCGCGCAACTCCGTGTGGAACGGTGCGTGATGCCTGCTTTTCGAACCGGGTATCCGAGGCGAATGCTGCCGCCGGATCCGCTCGGCGAGGGACCCGGCCCCTCCCGATGCGGGCCGATCTCAGGACGCGAGCAGGTCCGGCAGCCGGTCGAACCACTCCAGGACCGCGCGTTCGTAGCCGATACCGAATTCCAGGGTGGCGCGGGCGTGCGGTGGCATCGCCGCACACTCCTGCGCCCGGTACCGGTCCAGGCGTTCCTGGTGGATCTTGCGGCTGTTGTCGATGATCGAGGCCAGATGGTCCCGGTCGAGGTGACCGCCGAAATTCAGGGTGAGCAACAACGGAAAGCGGATGGTCTCCGCACTCGGGTCGCGGGCGATCCATTCGGCGAACTCGGCGCGGCCCGCGTCGGTGATGCGATACGGGGTGCGCTCGCGGGCGCCGGTTTCACCCTTGACCACCAGACCCGCGGCATCCATGGTGGCCAGCTCCCGGTAGACCTGACTCTGGGTGATCGTCCAGAAGTCGCCGATCCGTTCCTGGGCGATATTCACCAGATCCCACCCCGACATCGGACCCTCGTGCAGGAAACCCAGGAGTGAGGCGGCCGTGGAGTTCAGCGGCCGCTTCCGTTTGCCGTTCACCACGTGTCCCTTCCACCGACGTTATTCCATAGTGGAATGCTATCGGATGCTGCTATCGGGTGGGATAGCGCCGTGCGGTGAACACCCGGGGCGCGCCGGCGTCGCCGACCATCGCGGTGGTGGAGGCACCGATGATCAACAGCGTGCGCATATCCACCTCGGTGGGTTCCAGGTCGCCGAGCGTCACCACCCGCACCGATTCGGCCGGCCCGCCGACATCGCGGCCGAGGACCACCGGAGTGTCCGCTGCGCGGTGTCCGAGCAGGATGTCCTTCATTGCGCCGACCTGCCAGGTGCGCTGGCTGGAGCCCGGGTTGTAGACCGCGATCGCCATATCGGCGGCGGCCACCGCCGCCAGCCGCTGTGCCACGACCTCCCACGGTTTGAGCCGGTCGGACAGCGAGATCATCGCGTAATCGTGACCCAGCGGGGCGCCCACCCGGCTGGCGACCGCGTTCGCCGCCGTTACGCCGGGCAGCACCCGCACCGGAACCCCGGCCCACTGCGGGTCGGCGGATTCCTCCAGCACCGCGGCCGCCATCGCGAAAACCCCGGGGTCACCGGAGGACACCACGACCACTTTTCCACCGCGCCGGGCGAGATCCAGCGCCATGGCGGCGCGTTCGGATTCCACCCGGTTGTCGCTGGCGTGGCGGCGCTGTCCGGCCCGGACCGGGACCCGGTCGATATAGGTGGTGTAGCCGACGAGGTCGGTCGCGGCGGCGAGGGCCGCGGTGACCTCGGGGGTGGTCCAGGCGGAATCACCCGGACCGAGTCCGACGACGACCACTTCGCCGGTTTCGTCGTCGCTCGACCCGGGCGTGGTGGATGCCGTCTCGGCGGCGGCAGAGGTGGTCGGGGAGGGTGCGGTCGTTCCGGTGGTCGTGGACGGGACCGCGGCGATACCGGCGTTCTCCCCGGATTCGGTGCCGTCCCGCGCACCGCCGTCGAACGGGGTTGCCGCGGAACGCTGCCCGTGGGGAAGGGCGGTGGTCGGTTCGGGGCCCGGCACGATGGTGATCGCGAAATACGGGACCTGGGATTCGTCCACCTCCCCGGCGGGCAGCACCCGTTCCCGTTCGCTGCTGGCCCGTTCGACGTAATAGGCGCGATCGAGCCGGCCCGAATCGGCGAGCGCCTTGCGGACGGCCGGATAGGTGCGCCCGAGTTTCATGATGGCGGCCGCATCGCTGTCGGCGAGGCGGCGGGTGAGCTCATCCGGGGGCATGGTGCCCGGCAGGACCGTCAAAACCTGTTCGCCTTCGACCAGCGGGGTGCCCAGGGCGGCGGTCGCGGCGCTCACCGAGGTGATGCCCGGAATGATCTCCGCCTCGAAGCGGTCGGCGAGCCGCCGGTGCATATGCATGTACGAGCTGTAGAACAGCGGGTCACCGGCGGCCAGCAGCGCGACCGACCGGCCCGCCGCCAGATGGGCGGCCAGTCGCTCGGCGGCGGCGGCGTAGAACTCGTCGATCGCGCCCTGATAGCCGCCGGGATGGTCGGTGGTCTCGGTGGTGACCGGGTAGATGAGATGCTCCTCGAGCTGGCCCGCCCGCATATACGGTTCGGCGATACCCCGCGAGATACTGCGCCCGTGCCGGGCACTGTGGAACGCGACCACATCGGCTTCGGCGATGATCCGCGCGGCCTTCACCGTCACCAGTTCCGGGTCTCCCGGCCCCAGCCCGACACCCCAGAGTTTCCCGGTACGCACCGTCATTCCTTCTCGCTCGCGATCGCGTTCAAGGCCGAGGCGGTGATCGCGCTGCCGCCCCGCCGTCCTCGCACGGTCAGGTATTCCAGACCTGTGGTCTCGGCCAGGGCGTCCTTCGATTCGGCGGCACCGACGAAGCCGACCGGAATGCCGAGCACCGCGGCCGGCGTGGGCGCCCCGGCCGCGACCATATCCAGCAGATGGAACAGGGCGGTCGGGGCATTGCCGATAGCCACCACCGCACCGCCGAGCCGGTCCCGCCACAGTTCCAGCGCCGCCGCCGACCGTGTGGTCCCGAGGCGGGCCGCCAGCTCCGGCACCCGCGGATCCCGCAGGAGGCACAGCACCTCGTTATCGGCAGGCAGCCGGGTGCGCGTGACTCCGGACGCCACCATGTTCGCGTCACAGAGAATGGGTGCACCGTCGCGCAGTGCCTGCCGCGCGGCCGCCACGACACCGGGGGTGAACGCCACATCGCCTGCCAGATCCACCTGGCCGCAGCCGTGGATCATCCGCACCACCACCTGCGCGATATCCGCCGGAAACCGGTCGAGCTCGGCTTCGGCACGGATGATCGAGAACGATCGGCGGTAGATCTCGCCCGCGTCGGTGAGATAGCCGGTGCGTGTGTCGGACATGCGCACACCCTATGCGGGGCCGGGCGGCCGGGGCGGTCCCGGGTGCGGAACCCGGCATCGATTCGCGCGTGGCTCCTCTCCGTGGCCGGGGGTCTGCGTTAGAACTGGTGCACCGCCCCCGAACAGGTCAGGAGCCCGAATGTCGACACCGCCGCTGCCCCCGGCTGCCGCCGAGATGCTCGCCGGCCCCAATCCGTGCACCGTCACCACGCTGCGATCGGACGGCGCACCGGTCTCCACCGCCACCTGGTATCTGTGGGAGGACGGTCGCATCCTGCTGAACATGGACGACGGACGCGTGCGATTGAAACATCTGCGCCGCGATCCGCGGGTCACCCTCACCGTCCTCGACGAGGGCAACTGGTACAACCACATCAGCCTGATCGGCCGCGTTGTGGAGCTGCGTGCCGACGCGGAACTTGCCGATATCGACCGGATGTCCCGGATGTACACGGGGAACCCCTACCCCGATCGTGTCCGCTCCCGGACGACCGCGGTAATCGAGATCGACCGCTGGCACGGTTGGGGCAGTTTCAAGGACAGCGATCAGGCATCGCCCTGACCCGTCACGCTGCCCGCATCCCCGCCGCGCCCCGGCAGTACTGCCAGATCGACAGCAGGTGCTCCTCGGAGTAGCGGGTGCGGGGCAGGTAATGCTCCGGCCGGATATGCCGGTCGTGCCAGAAATGCCCCGACATCGGTGCCGGGGTGGTGGCCGTGAGCCAGACAGCGGTATCGGCGCCCTGGCCGGCGGTACGCAATGCGGGTCGCAGCGCGGAGCTGAAGCGGGGGAGCGATGCGGTGAGGCCGGGGGTGCGGACCCACCCCGGATGCATCGCGTGCACGCTCACCCCGTGGTCGGCCAATCGCTGGTCCAGCAGCGGTGTCACCGCGACCTGGATTCGTTTGCTGCGAGCGTAGGCGGTGGCGCCGTGATACTCGCCGCGGCGGTACTCCGGGTCCTGGATGGGGAGCGGTTGCGCGTACATACCGCCCGACGCGACGAAAACGATGCGGGCGTCGCCCGACCCGCCGAGCAGCGGAACGAGCCGGTCGGTGAGCCGGAGCGGGCCGAGGACATGGGTGGCCAGGGTCAGTTCGTGCCCGCGTGAATTCTCGGCCCGCTCCACCGGGAGCACACCGGCGTTGTGGACCAGGATGTCGAGGGTGCGGAACTCGGCCGACAGGGCGTCGGCGCAGGCGTCGATACTGTCCGGTTCGGCCACATCGCAGCGCACCAGGCGGATGTCGGCGCCCGGTACGGCGGTGCGGATCTGATGGCGAGTTCGCTCGCCGCGGCCGAGATCGCGCACCGCGAGGACAGTCACCGCCCCGAGCGCGGCCAGCCGGGTCGCCATTGCCGCACCGATACCCGACCCGGCGCCGGTCACCAGCGCCGTCCGGCCGCGGAGCGCGCCGGGGGCGGGATCCTCACCGGCCCAGCAGATTTTGCGCAGGTGGTAGCCGGCCCGGGTGTAGCCGGGGAGAATCGTCCGGTCGAGTAGAGCGTCGAGCGCGTGGATCATTCCTCGTCTCCTCGGGTGAGTAGGAACTGTTCGACATCCAGGTAGCCGCTGCGGAATCCGGCCTCGGCGTAGGCGAGGTAGAACTCCCACATCCGCCGGAACACCGGGTCGGCACCGAGGTCGGCGGCGGGCGCGGCGTTGCGGGTGAACTGTTCCCGCCACAGTCGGAGGGTTTGCGCGTAATGCCCACCCATCGAGAATCTTTCGCTCACCCGGAGATCGGTATGGCGACCGACGGTATCCGCGAGGAGGCGTGCGGACGGCAGGAATCCGCCGGGGAAAATGTACTTCTGGATCCAGGTGTAGGTGTTTCGCGTGGCGAGCATGCGGTGGTGCGGCATGGTGATCACCTGCAGCGCCGCTCTGCCCCGCGGGGCGAGGAGCTGTCGTACAGCTAGAAAGTACGTATCTAGATATTCGCATCCAACAGCTTCGATCATCTCGACCGAGATCACCGCGTCGTATTCGCCGGTGATCTCCCGGTAGTCGGACAGATCGACCTGGACGCGGTCGGCTGCGCCGGCCGCGGCGATCCGCTCGCGAGCCAGGCGCTGTTGCTCGACCGACAGCGTTACGGATCGGACGGTGGCGCCGCGTTCGGCCGCGCGGACGGCGAGAGCGCCCCACCCGGTGCCGATTTCGAGCATTCGGGTGCCGGGTCCTACCTGTGCCGCGTCGAGTATCCGGTCCATTTTGCGCTCTTGCGCGCCGGCGAGATCCGACCACCGGGGCGGTGGGGTGGTCGTGGGGAACAGTGCACTCGAGTAGGTCATCGTCTCGTCGAGGAATAGGGCGAAGAACTCGTTGGACAGGTCGTAGTGGCGGGCGATGTTGCCGCGGCTACCGCGGCGGGTATTGCGTTCGGTACGAGGATGTTTCGCGACGTAGAGCCGGCGTAGCCGCTGAAGGACGGGCGGGACGAGGTTCTCGATATCGGCCGCGAACACGGTCAGCACCGCGGCAAGGTCGGGTGCGGACCACTCTCCGGCCATATAGGACTCGCCGAAGCCGATGAGGCCCGCCGCGCCGAGTCGCGTGGCGAAATCGCCGGGGCGGTGGAGAACCAGCAGGGGTGCGGAAGGGTCGTCCGGCATGCGGCCGAGGGCCAGGCCGTCCGGGTATTCCACCCGCAGCGGTAAGCGGCGTACGGCCCGGCGGAAGAGCCTGTCGGCCACGGATGCCGCGACCGCGGTCCGCGGCCCGGTCGGCGGGCGTTCGACACCGGTTCGGGCCGGTGAGATGTGGTCGGACAGATCGGTTGTCACCGGGACTGCTCCTCGCTCGGTGAGAGGGGACGGGGGACGATCGGAAGACCCCGCAGCCAGAGCAGCACGCCCTGGATCCGGATCCGTGCCGCGACCGCGAGCGGGGCCAGCGGCATCGACAGTGCGGCCCGCAGGATCGCGCGCGTGGTCGCGGGACGGCAGGTGCCGGTGACCGTTGCGGTCAGGATCGGTTCGTCGCGGCGCAGCGTGATGGACAGATCCAGATGCTCGCGGGGTTCGGGTAGGCGCATCCGGTATTCGCCGTCCACCGCGTTGAACGGCGAGACATAGAACTGCTTGCCGACCCGGGCCCGCCCGGCTCCGTCGGTGCGCAGCAGGTACGGATGCCGCTCGCGATAGGTGTTGTGCACCTCGGCGACGACGCAGACCGGTGTGCCGGTGTCGTCACGGCACCAGTACAGCGTGAGCGGGTTGAAGACGAAGCCGAATACCCGCGCGTTGGTGAGCATCAGGATCGGTCCGTCGCGCAGGTCGATTCCGTGCTCTGCCAGGTACACGTCGAGGTTCTCGCGCAGGCTGCGACGGGGATCGCCGAGGTGATCGGCGGCGCGGATCCGGGTCACCGGACCCAACCAGTGGTGTCGCGGCGGGGCCGGATCGTCGAGGTCCACCAGCCAGCTGTAACTGCGGTACCGAAATTTATGCCGGACCGGGGCATGGCGCCTGTGTTCGATCGTGGTGTACACGAGCCGGGCGGTCATGACGTGGGAAGGGGACGCAGGATCCGGCCGGGCCAGTGCGCACCGAGCTTCTCGGCGGCGCGGACGCCGGACAGCGCACCGTCCTCGTGGAAACCCCAGCCGTGGTAGGCGCCGGCAAAGGCGATGCGGGAGCAGCCGAGTTCGGCGAGACGACCTTGCGCGGCCACCGATTCCGGTGTGTATCGGGGATGTTCGTAGACCATGCGGTCCAGGACCGCCTCCGGGGCCACCCGGTCCTCGTCGCCGAGGGTGACCAGGAACCGGGGTGCGGCCGGTTCGTCCAGGCGGTGCAGGCGGGTGAGGTCGTAGCTGACGAGCACCCGGTCGGGCGTCGCCGCGCAGCCGGGCAGGCGGTAGTTCCACGAGGCTCGGGCCCGGGCGGCGCGCGGTAGCACCGAGGTGTCGGTGTGCAGCACCGTGTGGTTGACCGAGTAGGGCATCGCGGCCAAGAGCCGCCGTTCGGCCACGGTGGGTTCGGCCAGTATTCGCAACGCCTGATCGGGGTGGGTGGCTATCACCGCCGCGTCGAAGACCCGGACCTCGTCCGCGTCGTCGCGGATCGCGACTCCGTCGCCGCGGCGGTGCACCGTCCGGACCGGAGTGCCGGTCAGCACCACCGCGAGCCGGTCGGCGACGGCCCGCACATAGCCGGCCGACCCGCCGCGGACGGTGCGCCAGGTAGGCGAGCCGAACAGCGTCAGCATGCCGTGGTGTTCCAGGAAGGTGAACAGGTAGCGGGCCGGATAGCGGAGGGCGGTGCGCGGATCGCACGACCACACCGCGGAGACGAGCGGCGTCAGGAAGTGGCTGACGAAGTAGTCGGAGAACCCGGCTCGGCCGGTGAACTCGCCGAGGGTGAGCGCCTCGGCGGGATCGCCGGCGAGTTCGGCGCGCGCGAGCCGGTGGAAGCGCGGTACTTCGGTGAGCAGGCGCAGGTACCGGCCGCGCAGAAGCGATCCGGCGCGCGGGAACAATCCGCCGATTCCGCACGCTCCCGCGTACTCCAGACCGCAGCCGTCACACCGGACCGACATGCTCATATCCGTGTCCTGGGTGGTGACGCCGAGATCGGCGAACAGCCGCAGCAGCGTGGGGTAGGTCCGGTTGTTGTGCACGATGAAGCCGGTGTCCACCCCGATCGTGCGGCCGTCCCGCAGGCGGATGTCGTGGGTGTCGGCGTGACCGCCGAGCCGGGGATCGGCCTCGTAGAGGGTCACCCGGGCCGTGCCGGAGAGCACCCAGGCGGCGGTGAGCCCGGCGACTCCGCTGCCCACGACCGCGATCTGTCTCTCGGTGCGGCCCGATTCGTCGTGATCGTTCATCGTGTTCCTCCGATCGGCGACCCGCGGCCGCCCATGCATCGATTATGCATCGCTTATGCAGCGAATGCGACCCGAGCCCGGAAACTCGTGGAATGTGTGTGCCGGCAATGAGCGGTTACCGGCCGCTGGGCCGGCGTAGATCCGGCGGCTCAGTCGAGTTGTGTGAGGGCGTCCGTGAGGCCGGTGAGGTGCCGTGCCCCCGCCGGCAGGATCACCGCGTCCCAGCCGGGACCGCCGACGAAAACCCGCGCTCCGGCCTCGGCCCCGGCGCGCACGCTCGAGGTCAGGGCCGTCGATTCGTGGTGCGACCAGAGGACGAGGTCGGCGGCACGCGGCAGCCGGGCGAGCGTATCGGCGAGCGCGGCCGTGGGAACATCGGCGCCGAGCATGCGAGCGCCCACGCCGCGCTCGGTCAGTGCCGCGCGCAGCACCTCCAGCGGCAGCGCATGGGTTTCGCCCCCGGTGCAGGCCAGTACGATCGGCCGCGCCGGCAACCGGTCCGGCGGCTGCGCGCGGTGCAGCGCCACGGTGATGCACCAGGACAGCAGATGCTCGACATCGATGCAGCCTTCGCCGCTCTCCTGCCGGGCGACGATCTCGCCGAAAGCGGGGCGGCAGAGGTTCTCCCAGGTGTCCACTACGCCGTGGGTGTCGAGGTGAGCGTTCAATTGTGCTGTCACCGAAGGGTGATCGAGGCGGAACGCCGCGCTCAGCAGTGAATCGCGATCGCCGGGGCCGGTGGCGGGAGCGCGGACCACCGCCGCGGCGCCGGCCGGCGTGGCACCGTCCCGGACCAGCTCGAGCATCAACCGCAACTGGGCGATATCGGCCTCGGTGTACAGCCGGTGGGTACCGGGCCGGTGCCCGGACGGGCCGATGGCATAGCGCTGGTTCCAGCTTCGCAGTGTCGCCGTGGGGATGCCGAGCCGATCGGCGACCGCGCGGACGGTGTACCCGGCCGCGTGGTCGGCGGGAGGGGAACCGGCGGGCATCGTCTTATTCTGCCCGTTGCGGCGTCCGGCCCCGGCAGGGCCCGGGCCTTCGCGGACCGCTCGCACGCCGGGGCCCGGTCGCCACGGTCACCGTTCCCGCGTCGCGAGCAGGCCCGATACGCCGCACAGCAGCCCCCAGCCCGCCGCGACGAGGACGGCTTTGCCGCGTTCCGGGCGCCCGCGCAGGGCCGCGGCCAGGACCGCGGCATCCGAGAAATCCGCAGCGACCCGGCCGGCGAGGGCCATTTGCAGTGCGCTGGGGGTGGGCGCCAGGGCGATGGCGAGACCGGAGGCGAGGTCGCGGAATCCGGTGGTGCGGGTCAGGACACGCCGGGCCGGATCGTCGTCGCTCCAGCCGCACGGCGTCAACAATAGAGCGGGGCGCACCGCGACGGCCGCGCCGTAGCACGCGGTGGCCACGCCCGTCAGTCGCGCGAGGGTGTCGGTCGCCATCGGTCCTCCTGAATGTCGTCGATGGTGTACGCATCGATTATGCATCTATATGGTGGTAGTAATCACCCATCACCCACACCGATTCACGAGGAGTAATCGTGACCACCCATCGAGCAGCTCGCCGGGCACTCGGCCTCGTCGCCGCCCTCATCGCCTTCGGTGCCGTCACCACAGGCGGAGCCGGCGCCGCGCCTACCGGTCCCGCTCCCGTACCCGCCCTGGACCTCGATCGCTATCTCGGCACCTGGAACCAGCTCGCCGCCGTTCCGCAACCGTTCAACCTGGAATGCGCTCGGGACACCCGGGCCGAGTACACCCTCGACCCGCAGGGGAATATCGGCGTCTACAACCAGTGCGTCACCTGGTCCGGTGGCCGCAACGAGATCCGGGGCACCGCGAAGGTGAACGACCCCGTCACCCGGGCGCAGTTGCACGTGAGCTTTCCCGGGGTGCCGGGCCAGGACGGGCTCGACGGTCCCACGAACTACATCGTCACCGCGCTCGCCCCCGACTATTCCTGGGCGCTGGTCACCGACCCCAGCCGGCTCTCGGGTTTCGTCCTGGCCCGTGACGTCGCACTCGACGCGCCCACCTGGGATCGGATCCGAGCGGAAATCACCGCGGCCGGCCAGAGCCCGTGCATGTACCTGAGCTCTCCGACCTCCGGCGGCCGGTCCGATATCGCGCCACTGTGCCTGCGCTGAACACCGTTACCTGCCCGCCGGCCCACCACCTCGGACAGGTTGGCCGGCGGCCGATACGTAGCGCCGGACGCGGCGCCGGGGCCGAACGTCTGCTCGCGCGGAACGTCAGGTCCCGATTCCCGGCGTGGACGGGCCCCGGCTGATTTCTCACCGGCGCAGCGGGGGCAGGCCGTCCGGGATGTCGAGCTCGAGGCCCACCGCGCGCCCGCCGCGGCGGCGCACGCTGCCGAGCAGGGTGGTGAGAACGAAGATCCGGAACTTGTTGCCGTACTTAGCTTTCAGCGCCTGCGCGGCGGTCTGCCGCCGGCCGGGTGGTAGCACCTGAGCCGTTCCGGCGCGCCAAGGCCCGGTCGGAGTGCCGTCGAAGGTGGAGCGGGCCACCTCGATTCGAGGGTCGGCGATGATCCGCCGGACCTTCCAGGATCGTCCCGGGGTGTATGCGTACCAGCGGCCTCCGGCCGGTGCGAGCCAGATCGCGGTGGTGACCGGCGAACCGTCCGCGCGGAAGGTGCGCAGGGCGAAGAACTGGTCGCCGTCGGGGTCGTCGGTGAAGGCCATGATCTGTAGTCTGACAGCCCCGCCGACGAGGAGAAAACGAGCGCCACACGCCGAGCGGAACCGGTACCGCGGACCGGATCACTGCATAATCCGGGTATGGCAGACGACTGGAATACTCAGATCATCACCGAGTTCCGGGACAACGAGGGCCGGGTCGGTGGACCGTTCGAGGGCGCGCCGATGCTGCTGCTGCACCATCGCGGCCGGAAGTCGGGCCGCGAGGCGGTGACGCCGACGATGTACATGCCCGACGAGCAGAATCCCGGCGACCTGATCTATGTCTTCGCGAGCAAAGCCGGTGCGCCGACCAACCCCGACTGGTACTACAACCTGGTCACCGCCGGCCGGGCCACCGTGGAGCGCGGTACCGAGAGCTATGCGGTCTCCGTCTCGGAGGTGACGGGCGCGGAGTGGGACCGGATCTACGCCGAACAGGCCGGCCGCTATCCGGGTTTTGCCGAATACGAGGAGAAGACCCGCGGTATCCGCACCATTCCGGTGCTGGCGTTGCGCCGGGCGTGAGCACTAGCTCGCGTGCGGTGCGTGGAGAGCTTTCACAGTGGGGGAGTTGGGGGTTCGTGCGGGATCGGGATAGGTGCCCAGGACCCGGTCCGCGGTGCCGGCGGTGGTGACCGCGAACCAGTAGTGCTCGTTCTTGAAATGATGGAGCCGGTGGTTGCGCCGCACCGCGCGCAGTACCGCACCGCGCGGCTGGTAATCGGTGTGGACCAGGTAGTGCGTCCACTCGTAGACCAGCCCGAGCACCCCCACACCGGTCAGAAAGGTCAGGGCGAGACCGGGACGGCCGAACGCCAGGAAGGCGATCACCAGGAGCGCGGGCAGTAACCACAGGAAGGTCTGCCACGGGATGAAGACCAACTCGGAGCGTCTGGGATCGGCGTGATGTTCGCGGTGCTTGCGGGCCAGCAGCGAATCGACCCGCCACCGGCCGAGGGTCCGTGGCCGCCAGTGCAGGACGCACACATGGATGATCCATTCGACGAACGGGAACGCCGCGATCATCAGCACCGGGACCAGGGCATCGGTGATCCGCCAGTCGCCCACCAGCATTCTGGCGGTCGCTGCGCCGGCCAGCAGGGTGAGGATTACCCACGGTGACGGCGCGCGCACGAAACCACGGAGTACCTGCCGCAGCGTGAGTCGTGTGCGCCGGGCGTGCGCCTCGTCGGCCGACAGCCGTTGATGGGCCAGACGGTCGATTTCGGAGTGCCGGGCCTGCCGGGCCCGGAGTGATTCGGAGATGTTCACGGTGAGCTCCGCTCCAGACGGCTCAACAGCGCGTCGAATTCCTCGGTGGCGGCCGACAGCAGCGCTTCGGCGTGGCTGCGGGCGGTATCGGAATCACCCGCGACGACGGCAGCGGCGAGCGCGCGATAGCGATCGGGCTGTCCGACCTCGGCATCCATCACGCCGGCCAGTGCGGCCATCGCGGGTTCGTAGATGCCGCGCAACTGGTTGAACAACAGGCGGTACACGATGGAATCGGCCGCGTCCACGAGGCGGTCCCAGAACACGAGCGCTGCACGCTGCCGTCCGAGTGCATCCTGGTGCTCCGCCACAGCGTCTGCCGCGGCCGCGAGTGCCGCACCGAGTTCGGCGCCGCCGCGCCGGGCGGCCAACCCGGCGACCTCCCTGCCCAGCGACGCTCTGGTTTCGAGGATGCTGCGCACCACACCGTGGTCGAGTTCGCCGCCCCGGAAGATCAGCCGGGGCAGCAGTTCCAGCCCGCCGTGGCGACGCGGATCGCGCACGGTGGTACTGCCGCCCTGACGGATATCGACCAGGCCGGTGCGGGCGAGCCGCTGGACGGCCTCCCGCACCGTGGGTCGTGATACGCCGAGCGCTTCGGCCAGCTGTCGTTCCGCGGGCAAGGCCGATCCGGGCGGCAGCTCGCCGGTGAGGACGTCGTCGACGAGCTGATCGAAGATTTCGTCGGGCACCGACCGCCGGGCGATCCGTTTCAGAGCCATGAGGTCGAATCTAGGCCGCTTATTGGTAAGAGGTCAAGTGGTCATACCAGTTGCGGTGCGGGTTGCTATTCGCCGCTGCCTCCGCTCGCCGCCGCCCGCAACAACCTCGGATGCGCGCGACCGGCCACCATCGGCAGCTCCACCGAGGTCCGGATTCCCGGCCCGGCCGCGCAGACATACGGAATCGAGTTGACACAGTGGGCGGCCGTAGCGGCGATTCCCGGGTTCTTCCGGTCCACCGGATCGCCGGGTTCGGCCTGCCAGCCCTTGATGGTGACGAAGGTACCGGGGTCGCCCTCGACCTCGATTTCGAAACGTTCACCCGCCGCGCCCAGGTCCCACGGCGGATCGAGATGCTGCTGACCCATCAACCAGTTCACTCCGATCCGCACCACGGTCTCACCGCCGACGACCGCCTCCCAGTGGAACCGCTGACCGGCCACCTGTCCCGGTTCGATCGTCCCGATCGGCGAGTCGATCGGTGCGGTCGCCACCGCCATTTCGTGCACGGTCCGGATCTCCGGTGGCACGGTGAAACCGAGGGTGTCGACGATCATCCGGACCGACTGGCGGAACCCGCCGTCGAGCAGTTTCTGCATCGGTCCCGCCGCCGCCTCGGCGGGATCGGCGCCGAACCGCATGATGTGCCGGACCACATCGGGCGCACCGTAGCTCCGGATATCGGAGAACTCCTCGCCGCGCACAAAAGTGACCGCCGACGACATGGCCGACAGGATCAGCGGGAACACCTCGGTGACACCGCCGGGATCGATACCGGTGCCGTGCAGGGTGGTCCCGCCGTCGTAGCAGGCCTGCTGTAGCGGCGCGGCCCGGTCGCCGGTCGGGTAGAACCACCCGACCGGCGTCACCACGTTCTTCCCGGACCGCAGCAGTGCCGCGACCTCGTCCGGGCGGGGCAGCAGCGGCGCGTAGACCACGGCATCGGCCGGGATCGCGAGGATCTCGTCGATATCGTTCGTCGCCGTGACGCCGACCGGCGCGCGGCCGATGAACTCCCCGGCGTCCCGTCCGTGTTTGTCCGGCGAATGCACCCAGCAGCCGGCCAGTTCGAGGTCCGGATGATCGAGAATGCACTCCAGTGCGGCCTTGCCCACGGATCCGGTGGCCCACTGGACGACCCGGTAACTCACATCTACTCCTTTGCGCTGCGCCTCGGCGGGATGCTGCGTCGCCGGGTCAGCGGTCGGCGTCGGTGTATCGGATGATTCCGCGGATATTGCGACCGGCGAGCATGTCCTGGTAGCCGTCGTTGATCTCCTCGAGCCGGTACTGCCGGGTGACCATATCGTCGAGATTCAGCTTGCCCACCTGGTACATCGACAGCAGATGCGGAATGTCGTAGTGCGGGTTGCCGCCCCCGAAAATGGTGCCCTGCAAGTTCTTCTGCAGCAGTGAGAGCATGGACAGGTTCAGCGTCGTCTGGTTGTCGGTCAGATTGCCCATGGCGGTCAGTACGCAGGTGCCGGCCTTGGCGGTGATACCCATCCAGCTGTCGACGTCCTCGCCGTGGACTTCGCCCACGGTGACGATCACCTTCTTGGCCATCCCGCCCCAGGTGATCTCCGCGCAGCCCGCGGTGGCCTCCTCGATGGTCGCGTAGGCGTGCGTCGCGCCGAACTTCAACGCCTGCTCGCGTTTCCACGGCACCGGGTCGACCGCGAAGATATAGCGGGCTCCGGCGTGGACCGCGCCCTGCAGGGCCGAGATCCCGACCCCGCCCAGACCGATGATCGCGACATCCTCGCCGGGCCGGATATCGGCGGTACGCACCGCCGACCCGTATCCGGTGGTGACCCCGCAGCCGACGAGGCAGGCCACCTCGAACGGGATCGACGGATCGATCTTCACCACCGAACTCTCGTGGACCACCATGTACGGGGAGAAGGTGCCCAGCAGTGCCATCGGGTAGACGTCCTGGCCGCGGGCCTGGATGCGGAACGAGCCGTCGGTCACCGAGGTGCCCGCCAGCAGCAGTGCGCCCAGGTCGCAGAGGTTGCGCAAACCGGCCTGACACGAGCGACACTTCCCGCAGGACGGGATGAACGACAGCACCACGTGATCGCCCACGGCGAGATCCTCGACGGCCTCGCCGACTTCGATGACCTTGCCCGCGCCCTCGTGGCCGCCGAGTACCGGGAATCCCATCATAGGGATGCCGCCGGTCACCAGGTGGTGGTCGGAATGGCACATCCCCGCCGCCTCCAGCGCGACCTTCACCTCGTGTTTGCGCGGATCGCCGATTTCGATCTCCTCGATCTGCCACGGCTGGTTGAATTCCCAGATGAGAGCGCCTTTGGTCTTCATCGTGTACTCGCTTTCGTCAGCGCGCCCCGAACCCTGCCGCATCGCCGGGTCACGGGTCGATCCCTCATGAACATCTGTATGGACATCAGTCCGGACAACGATACGACAGTCTAACCGCGACCGGCCGCCGATCGGCCGCGGACAGTGTTCTCCCGTACCCGACCGACCGAGAGGGTGAGACGGTGAACTAATATACGTCTCAAAGTTTCACTCCGTGTAGACAAGGAGATCGGATCGTGGGTGCTCCGCACACCGCCGTCACATCCGCCCCGGTGGGTGCGCCGATCGGGCCCGGCTCATTGACCTGGAAATATGCCGGCGATTTCCGGAACATGCTGTTTCTGGGCCGCACCGGGATCCTGCAGAACATGCACCCGGCCGTCGGCGCCGCCCTCCAGGACCATTCGAACTTCTTCGCCGATCCCTGGGACCGCCTGATCCGCTCCCTGCCCCAGATCCAGGGCATGATCTACGACGCCGATTCCGAAGCCCAGGCCGGCCGGGTGCGCGACTACCACCGCCCACTGAAAGGCACCGACTCGCGCGGCGAGCGCTACCACGCGCTGAACCCGGAGGTGTACTGGTGGACGCACGCCACCTTCGTCGAACTCACTCTCGCCGTCAATGAACATTTCGGCACTCCGCTCACCGACGCGGAAAAGGATCAGTTGATCGCCGAGGGGATCACCTGGTGGCGGATGTACGGATTGTCCGACCGGGTAGTGGTGTCGAATTACGCCGAGTTCGCGGAATACTGGAACCGCACCATCGACGAAGTGCTGGAAGCCAATGCGACCACCGATTTCGCGCTGCGGCTCGGCAGGGTCCGGATTCCGGCGATGCCAGGGATCCCGGAACCGGTGTGGTCGGTGATCTGGCGGCCGGTCATGGCATTCAACGTGTGGCTGGCCAACGCGCTCATGCCCGAGCGGGCCCGCGACATCCTCGATCTGCGGTGGACCCCGCGCGATCAGCAGCTCTTCGGGCTCTTCGCGACCACGGTGCGCACGATCTGGCCGCTGCTCCCGGAGCGACTGCGCTACGCGCCCCGCGCCTACGCGGGAATCAAGCGGGTGCGCACGGCCTGAGCGCCCTGTGCGGGAGGGCGCCCGCCGGGACCGATGCTATGCGACACCGGTGAACCTGCGTAGGCCGAAATGCTCGCGTGCAAGGGGCGGCTCGCGCGCTGTCGGCCGCGGGCGGGTCCCGCCGGCGCGGAAGTCGTGCCCGTTCCGCGCGCCGATTCACCTACCGGGCAGGCGTGACCCGATAGCCGTCCGGTGTGGCGATCACATCGGTGACCTGTCCCGCCGGCCGGCCGCAGTGCCGGTCGCACCCCGACCAGTGCTGACGTCCCGCGGTGACCACGCGCTCCGCCGGAATCGCCGGGGCTTCGGCGGTACCGGCGGTGGTACGGCCCGATTCGACCGCGGCCGCGGCGTCGGCCCGGACATCGGTATGGGATTTGGCGCAACCCGGTTGTCCCGCACACGCGGTGATCTGCAGCCACGGTGAGGCGGCGTCGAAAATGAGGCCCAACGGGGCCAGCACCCGGACCACCTGCTCGGCCGCTCCCTCCGCGAGATCGGTGACGACCAGGCTGCGCCACGGAGTGATCAGGAGGGGACGTTCGATCGCGGCCAGGAACTCGGCGGTCCGGGCGGGCAGCGAACCCAGGCGCACACCGGCGCCGAGCGCGACCAGCCCGTCGTCCTGCGGGAGCCAGCCGATCGGTGGTGCGGTGGTGTCGGCGAACTCCAGCCGTTCGGCGCCGGGGGAGTGGCCGAGTAGTTCGGTCAGCCGTGCCACGCCGTTCTCGACCTCGTGCAACCGCCACTGGCCGGTGCCGAGTTCGAGGAAACCGTGCGCGGCGGCCACCAGCGAATCCACCGCGCCGGCAGCCGGTATCCGGACGCCGCTGTCCCGGCCGGCGAGCAGCAGGGCGAACCGGTCGGCGTCCAGCGCGTGCACTCCGATATCCGGGCGCAGGCCACTCACATCCCCGCGGCCGTCGTCCACCGTGAACAGCACCCGCCCCGGGAGATCGGCCAGCGCCGGTGCGCCGAGCAGGCGGGCATCGAGCGCGGACACCAGGGGCCGGATATCCGGATAGTTGCCGATCCGCCCGGTCAGCGGGGACGCGATGATATTGCGGACTCGCTCATGGGTCCGGCTCGGCAGCAGCCCGGCCGCCCCCAGCAGATCGGCGAGCGCGCCGGCATCGCGTACCTGCCGCAACTGCACGTTGCCGCGCGAGGTCAGTTCGATATTTCCGTCGCCCAGGCGGTGCGCGGCCTCCGCGAGCGCCTGGACCTGCGCGGGGGACAGCCGGCCACCGGGCACCCGGACCCGCGCCAGCGGTCCGTCGGCGGCCTCGTGCAGCCGGAGGACACCGGGACAGGAGTCGGCAGTGGTACGTGACATGACCCGACCAGGATACGAGGTCCGCTAGTGTGCCGGTCGACCGGCGACCGCCCGGCGGACGGTGTGCTCAGGAACAGTCCCAGTAGGTGCGCGTAGCCCCGAAGCCGGCGGCGAGCAGGCCCGCCGGGTCGATGAACGAGTACAGCATGCCGAAATCGCCCGAGCCCATCCCGAGTGCACGGTCGGTATCGAACCGGGTGAACAGGATGTGGCCCCGCGGTTGCTGCGGGTGGAACCCGCTGTTCACTGCCGCCACTCGAGCAGGCCGCTGGGAGCGATGCCCGGGTGCCGTTGCCCGTAATGGCCCACCAGCGTCGCCTCGGCCGGCGACTTCGGTGACCATGCGGTCTTGTACGCGCATTCACCACATGACATCCGGACCTTCCGGTTGGTGCGCTGCGCGCGCAGAACGAAGAGGAGTGCTACGAACCCGGCGACCACGAGGAGACACAGGAACTCCGTGACGATTCTCCCGATATCGATGTCCACCCGGCCGCATGCCCGGGACATCGGGATCGTTTCAGCGGCGGGCCGGGAGGGGTCCCGGGCGCGGCTTCGTAGATTGACTCCGCGGCTCGGCCGTGGTCGGGTGTGTCGCCGAGTCCGGCCGGATTCCGGAACGACCGGGCAGGGGACGGCCGCTCCGGAATGCGGTGGTGCCGGGTGGGTGATTCCGTCCGCGCTGTCGATGGCGCAGGTGCGCAGCACTGTCGGGAGGTCTGCCCGCCGGATTCGACGGGCTACCGGCCGGCTGATTGTCAGCTGCTGCGTCGGCCCGCGTGCTGGGCTGCGACCGTGGAAAGGGTGTTCATGAAACCATGCCCGGCTACCGCCCGTGCTCGGCCCCGATACGCCGCGGGGCGGCCCCGCTGTACACATCGACCCAGCTTGTCGTCCACCCGTGCACAGTGCTCGGATCCGACGAGCGCACCCGGCACGGGTTCGCTGGTGTCCGAGTCCGCAAGAGACGCTTCCGCGGGGGTCAGGGACGTATGCGGCCCGGCCATCGAGATCGTCACGGTGACCGCGGAGCGAATCCGGTGAGTCCGCCCCGGAATCCTCTGCGACCGTCCGATTTCCGTTGGGTGATCGCCCTGCTGGCCGGTGTCGTCGGGGGCGTGGCCGGGCTGATCTGGTTGCGCTGTGTGCATCTCGTGCTCACGTCGCGTTTCGCCACCGACCCCCTGGCCGACCCGCACGGCTATGGCTTGATCTTCGGTACCGTCTGGGCTCTCCCCGCCGCGACCGTCACCGCCGCAGTCCTGCCCTTCGCCTTCCCCGGGCGTTATCGCGCACGGGTCACCAAGCTCGCGACTCCGGTACTCGTCGTGGTCACCGTGCTGCTGTTCGTGGCACTGTTCACGGCATAGATCCCGCGCGCCGCGGTGAGCCGGAGGTGCGGGCGGAGTCACGTCGGGAGGGCCGGGTTCGGCGGAACCTCACCTGCGCGAGCCGGCGTGACCGGGGCCGCGGCCGCCCGGTACTCGGTGGAATGTGCCGTATGCCCGGGACGGGACCATCCGGCGGGCGCGATACCATGCGAGCGCTCGACGGGTGACGAGGAAACCGGTGGAACTCCGGTGCGGTCGCGCCACTGACACAGCCAGACCCTCTCCGGCGAGCACCGAGAACCCCCGACGGGCGCGTCACCCCAGGAAAGGTCACCCTTGTGATTCTGCTGCTGTCCACCTCCGACACCGATCTGCTGAGCGCGCGCGCCAGCGGCGCCGACTACCGGTGGGGCAATCCGGCCCGGTTGCTGGTGGACGACCTGCCCGCCCTGCTGGACGGCGCCGAGTTGGTGGTCGTGCGGATCCTCGGCGGCAAACGTGCCTGGGAGGACGGTCTCGCCGTGGTGCGCGACAGCGGCGTACCGGTGGTGGCCGTGGGCGGGGAGATGGCTCCCGATGCCGAGCTCATGGAGTGTTCGACGGTGCCGGTCGGCGTGGCCTCCGATGCACACAACTATCTGGCGGCGGGCGGGCCGCAGAATCTCCGCCAGTTGTACAACTTCCTGTCCGATACCGTGCTGCTGACCGGTCACGGCTTCGAACCCCCGGTGCAGCTACCCAGCTGGGGCCGGCTCGAGCGGGACGCCCGGCACCCGGATCCGGTGGCCGGGAAGCCGACGGTCGGTGTCGTCTACTACCGGGCGCAGCACCTGGCGGGCAATACCGGCTATATCGACGCCCTGTGCACCGCGATCGAGGAGGCCGGTGCGGTGCCGCTGCCGCTCTACTGCGCGTCGTTGCGGACAGCGGAAACGGAACTGCTCGCCACCCTGCGGCAGGCCGACGCCCTCGTGGTCACCGTGCTGGCGGCGGGCGGAAGCAAACCGGCCACGGCGTCGGCGGGCGGTGACGACGAAGCCTGGGATATCGGTGCGCTCGCCGAACTGGACATCCCGATCCTGCAGGGCCTGTGCCTGACGGGCGGCCGCGCCCAATGGGCGGCCAACGACGACGGGCTGTCCCCGCTGGATGTGGCGACTCAGGTCGCGGTGCCCGAATTCGACGGGCGGATCATCACAGTGCCGTTCTCCTTCAAGGAGTTCGACGCCGACGGCCTGTCGACCTATGTCCCCGACCCGGAGCGTGCCGCCCGGGTCGCCGGTATCGCGGTACGGCACGCCCGGCTGCGCTATATCCCGGCCGAACGGAAACGGCTGGCACTCATGCTGTCTGCCTACCCGACCAAACATGCCCGGATCGGCAACGCCGTCGGCCTGGACACCCCCGCCAGTGCCATCGCCCTGCTCGGCGAACTCCGCGCCGCCGGATACGATCTCGGCGCCCCCGGTGCCGTTCCCGGCCTCGACGAGGGCGACGGTGACGCGCTGATGCACGCCCTCATCGCCGCCGGCGGTCAGGATCCGGACTGGCTGACCGCCGAACAGCTGGAAGGCAACCCCATCCGGATCGGCGCCGATATCTACACGGCCTGGTTCGACACGCTGCCCGACGAGCTGCGGGACGCGGTGATCGAGGCGTGGGGCCCGCCGCCGGGCGAACTGTATGTGGACCGGTCGGCCGATCCGCGCGGCGAAATCGTGATCGCGGCATTGCGTTTCGGCAGTATCGTGCTGATGGTGCAGCCGCCGCGCGGTTTCGGCGAGAACCCGGTGGCCATCTACCACGACCCCGACCTCCCGCCCAGCCATCACTACCTCGCCGCCTACCGGTGGCTCGCCACCGCGACCGAATCGGGCGGTTTCGGCGCCGACGCGATGGTGCATCTCGGCAAACACGGAAACCTGGAGTGGCTGCCGGGTAAGACCCTGGGTATGTCGGCCGCCTGCGGCACCGATGCGGCCCTCGGCGACCTCCCGTTGATCTACCCGTTCCTGGTGAACGATCCGGGTGAGGGCACCCAGGCCAAACGGCGAGCCCACGCGACGCTGGTGGATCATCTGATCCCGCCGATGGCCCGGGCGGAGAGCTACGGCGATATCGCCCGGCTCGAACAACTGCTGGACGAGCATGCCAATATCTCGGCGCTCGACCCGGCGAAACTGCCCGCGATCCGGCAGCAGATCTGGACGCTCATGCGCGCGGCGAAAATGGACCACGATCTGGGGCTGGCGGAGCGCCCGGACGAAGAAACCTTCGACGATATGCTGCTGCACGTCGACGGCTGGCTGTGCGAGATCAAGGATGTACAGATCCGCGACGGCCTGCACATTCTGGGTCGTGCGCCGGCGGGTACGAGCGAAGTGGATCTGGTCCTCGCCATGCTGCGCGCCCGGCAGCTGTGGGGCGGCGAGATGTCGGTACCGGGCCTGCGAGAAGCGCTGGGGCTCAGCGAATCCGGTGACGAGGCACGCGAACGCGTCGACGCGGTGGAGGCGCGTGCCCGCGAGCTGCTGATGGCGCTGCAGGCCGCGGACTGGGCACCGGCGGCGGTGGACGGTCTCGTCGAACGGTTTTCCGGCGAACTCTTCGGCGACGCCGGTGGTGACCGGGGTGCCGTGGCCGCGGTGCTGCGGTTCGCGACGACGGAGGTGGTACCGCGATTGCGCGGGACCGCCGTCGAAATCGACCGCGTCCTGCACGCCCTCAACGGTGGTTTCATTCCGGCCGGGCCCAGCGGCTCGCCGCTGCGCGGGCTGATCAACGTGCTGCCGACCGGCCGCAACTTTTATTCGGTGGACCCGAAGGCGGTGCCGTCGCGGCTGGCCTGGGAAACCGGGCGAGCCATGGCGGATTCGCTGCTCGAGCGCTATCTGGCCGACCACGGCGAGTATCCGCGATCGGTGGGCCTGTCGGTGTGGGGGACCTCCGCGATGCGCACCTCCGGCGACGATATCGCCGAGGTCCTGGCGCTGCTCGGAGTGCGGCCGATCTGGGACGAAGCGAGCCGGCGCGTCACCTCGCTCGAGGTCGTCGACCTGGCCGAACTGGGCCGCCCGCGCATCGATGTGACGGTCCGGATCAGCGGTTTCTTCCGCGACGCTTTCCCGCATGTGCTGGCCCTGCTGGACGACGCCGTCCGGTTGGTGGCCGCGCTCGACGAACCGTCCGAGTCCAATTACGTGCGCGCCCACACAGTTTCGGCACTGGACGAGCACGGTGACGAACGCCGCGCCACCACCCGGATCTTCGGCTCGAAACCCGGGACCTACGGCGCCGGTCTGCTCCAGCTCATCGACTCCAAGAGCTGGCGCACCGACGACGATCTCGCGCAGGTCTACACCACCTGGGGTGGTTACGCCTACGGCCGCGACCTCGACGGCGCCCCCGCGGCCGAGGATATGCGCACCGCCTACCGCCGTATCGCGGTGGCCGCGAAGAACACCGATACCCGCGAACACGATATCGCCGACTCCGACGACTACTTCCAGTACCACGGCGGGATGGTCGCCACGGTGCGGGCGCTGACCGGTAAGAACCCGGAGGCCTACATCGGTGACAGCACCCGCCCGGATGCGGTCCGCACCCGGACCCTGTCCGAGGAGACGACCCGCGTTTTCCGCGCGCGCGTAGTGAACCCGCGCTGGCTCGAGGCCATGCGCCGGCACGGCTACAAGGGCGCCTTCGAGATGGCAGCGACCGTGGACTATCTGTTCGGTTACGACGCCACCACCGATGTGATCGCCGACTGGATGTACGAAAAACTGGCCGAGAGCTACGTTTTCGACGAGACGAACCGCAAGTTCATGGAGCAGTCCAACCCGTGGGCCCTGCACGGTATCGCCGAACGGCTCCTCGAAGCCGCCGAGCGGCAGCTGTGGGCCCAACCCGAACAGGACACCCTCGACCGGCTGCGCCAGATCTATCTCGAGACCGAGGGCGAATTGGAGTAGGGGTCCACGGACGTAGTTCGCCGTGCCCTGTCCGGCTGAAGCGCGGGACCTGGGTGTTGTGCTCGACGGGGACCCGGCTACGGATGTGCCGGGGCAGCTCCGGGTACGCCGTAGCGGAGGCGGCCGGTCAGAGGGTCCAAGCGCTCTGGACGAAGTCGTCGTTGGTGGCGAAGACGATTTCCTTCGGCACCTGCCCGTCCGTGAGTCCGAAGGCGACCAGTCCGCTGCGCGGCTTGCCCGGCTCGATGAAACCGGCGGGGTATTCACCGGGCACGTCGGTGAGCGGATAGACCATATCGCCGTTCGTCGTCACCATCCGCAGGTCCAGGGTCGGCAGGAAGTAGGGCATACCCGCCGTCTGCTCCGCGCCGACCTCGAAGACCAGCACCGACTGACCGTCCGCGCGGGGCGCGACCTCGGCGTCGGACGGCCGGACCGTGATGGCCATATCGCCGCCCGTGCGGATCGGGAAGGTGGTGCCCAGCGGTCCGGCGGCGGCCGGTTCGGCGAGGACCGCGGCGGGCGGGCCCGGTTCCACGGGGGTGGGTTCGGCGATGGCCGGAGTCGCGAAGACGAGGGGCAGGACGACCGCGGCGGCGGTCACAAGAGTCTTTTTCATCCTCATCCTTTTTCCGGGTCTCGTATCACTCGGCGCCACCTCCCGCAGGGGCGTAGACGGTGGGCCGTCGAACAAGGCCGAGCTGTGCCCGGCCCTCCGCGAGCCTAGGGCCGACACGGCACCGTGCCCAACCCGCGAGGTCATTGGTACCGAACCTGTGATATTCGATCTTGCCGAGACCGTACCGTTACTGCGTGGTCACCGGGCGCGCCGGTCCGTGTCCGCAGCGGATTCGAACAACTGCCGGGCCGCATCGATCTGCCCGGCGAGCTGGGTGGAATCCGGGGACAACCGGGTGATCACGCTATCGATCTCGCGCAGACCGGCACGTTCCAGCAGCCGTTTCTCGTTGGTCACCCATTCACCCCGCCCGGCCAGGATCGCGTGCGCGGTCTGCATGGCCGCGGTGGCCAGGGCGCCGGCGGTTTCGGTGACCCGCCCGCGGGGCGCGTGCGCGGAGCGGGCGTAGCGCAGGGTGAGGTCGGCCTGGCGCCACCAGATCGGCGGCGCGACCTCCCGCATGGCGTCGGGGAACCCGGGTCGCGGCAGGTCGCCGCGCAGTACCCGGGACACCGCGAGCTCACCCACCACCAGGTAACTCGGAATACCGGCGAGATGGAACGCCAGCGGCTCCCAGCGGAAGCGGCCCTGTTCGGCCTCCGCGAGCTCGTGTTCGATCACCGAGAGATCGCGGAAGTGCACATCGACAGCGCGGCCGTCGACCGTCAGCCAGGCGCCGCCGTTGAACACTCCGCCCCACGCGCCGAGTTCGGAGACTTCCCCGTCCCATCCGATCGCACGCAACGACGCCGGATCGAACCGGTCGCGATAGTAGAGAGCGAAGTCCCAATCGCTGTCCGGGCCGTGCGTGCCCTGGGCCCGCGATCCGCCGAGCGAGACGGCGGCAACGCCGGGCAGGGCCGCCAAGCGGTCGGCGATATATGCCACGAAATCCTCGTCGGTGCGCACGGGGCCCTTCCTGATCCGGCGCCGGCCCGGGACCGGACGGCGCGGCGCTGCTCGCTTCGCCGGACACCGTATCCGCGCGGCGCCGCGTGCGCATCCAGGTTTCGAACGCCGCACACCAGGGCGCCGGGACCTGATGCAGCACACCTGTTCCGGCCGTGAGCTCGCCGTCGGGACCCCTCCCACCTGCGGCTGTATACGGTCGGACCTGCCGGGCCCCGGGGCGTGGGCCCGGTTTTCCGACTACCCGGGCGGAGTCGGAAAACCCTTACCGAAGTGGAGTTCATCATGGGATTGGCATCCGCAATCATCAGTCTGGTCGCCGTCGCCATCACTGCCGGCGCGGGCATACTGCAGAGCGTGATCGGGCTGGTCGTGACCGGCAGCTCGCTCATTCAGTGAGTTGAACGCTGCGGATCCGGCTCGAACCGAACCTCGGGGCGGGCCGGGTCCCTGTCTGCGGGCTCGGGACATGAACGCGTTCCGGAGCTACCGGGGGACGAGCTGGTTGCGGCTGCCGGGCCGGGGGCCGGCGGGGTCACCCCAGCTCGTGTTCGACGACTTGCACCAGACGTGCGATGTCCTCCCGGTCGTGATCACCGGTGACAAGCGGCCGTTTCTTCGCACCGCGGTAGGCGGCCCGGCCCGGAACCGGGGTGTCGATCAGGTCGATGATCGGGCGCACGGCGGATTCCGGTCGTGTGCCCACGAGTGTGCCGAGTACCGCGGCGGAGATCTTCATCGCCGGGCCGACCTCGCCGGCGAATCCGGTGCGGACCAGCCCGCTGGGCCCCCACGTCACGTACGCGAGACGCGGGTCGTGGCCGGTGGCGAGCAGGCCCAGTAACTCGTTGGCGCGCCGCTGCTGCGCGTTCGACCGGGCGAAGCTGAACCTCCGGCTCATACCGAGGTCGTCGAAGTCGATCGCGTCGGCGCGCGCGCCCGGTACTGCCGTGTTCACGACAATCGGCCGGGCGGCCGCGCCGAGCCGGTCGGCCAGCCCGGTGACGAACAGATATTTCGAGACGAAAAAGAGGATCCAGGACGCTTCGTGACCTTCGGCGGTGACGTGGCGGCGTTGCCGGATGAACGACGCCGCGAGGACGAGGGCGTCGATGCGTTCGTACCGGGACCGCAGTCGCCGGACGATGTCGCGGCTCTCGGCGACAGACGACAGATCGGCCGCGATGAACTCGGCCCGGTTGTTCGGGACCTGCTGCAGAGCTTCGAATTTCGCGCGGCTGCGGCCGATCACGACCACCCGATCGCCCGCGTCCAGGAAGTGTCGTGCCAGTGCCGCACCCATACCGTCGGTGCCTCCGGTGATCACGATCGTTCGCATACCTTCCACGCCCTTTCCGGAACATGTGTTCCGGATCAGCGTACATCAAGAGGAACCGATGTTCCGCTTCGCTATAGTGAGACAGTGACAGCGGAGCGGAAACAGCGGCGCGACGCCGCCGTCAACCGGGAGCGGATTCTGACGGCCGCACGGGAATCCCTCCGGGACAACGGGATAACGGTGGATATGCGGGCAATCGCCACCGCGGCCGGTGTCGGTATCGGTACCCTCTACCGGCATTTCCCCACCCGCGAGAGCCTGCTCCAGGCGGTCACCGGGACCGATCTCGCCGAACTCGCCGAAGCGACCCTGCCCGAAGGGCTATCCGCGCTCGCGGCTCTGCGCACGTTCTTCGCCGCGACGACAGATCAACTCGTCGGCAATCAGGCGATGGTCGACCTACTCGCCGCCGGCCCCCCGTCGAACGCCGACCTCGAACGCTGCCTCGTGCACCTCACGGAGATCGGGCAGGAGGCCGTCCGCCGTGCGCGCGCCGACCACACCCTCGCACCTGATGTGACCGCCGGCGATATCGCCTACCAACTCCTCGGACTCATCCGCATCGCCCAGCTGGTCCCCGATACGCGAGCCCGCGCGCATCACATCGAACTCGTTCTCCGTGGACTGGCCGCGGCCTGAGCGCCCCGCTGTTCAGCCGTTGTCGGCGTCGAACGGTGGCCGGCCGGTCAGCAGATGGAACAGGGTGCACCCGAGTGAGTGCTGGTCGGCCGCCGGCCCGGCCGGGAACCCGGACAGCACCTCCGGCGCCGCGTAACGGACGGTCGTCACCAGTGCGCTCGTCTCCGTCAGCGAGGTGGATTCGGCGACGGCCTTGGCGATCCCGAAATCGCCGAGCAGCACATGTTCGTGCCGCGTGCCGTGCGGGAACGCGGACATATCGGCGGCGCGCGGCAGAATGGCGCGTCGAAACCGGCGCCCGGCTTCCGGCTCGGTTTGCTCGGATATCGCGTCGGCTCCGTTCCGCGAGTGCTGCGGTGCGGGCAAGCTCCCGGCAAGGTTTTCGCAACCGTGCCGGATAGGTTGACGAGTGTGAAGCACAGAATTGTCCGCCGGGTCCTGCTCGGCGCGGGGTGGTGTGCGCTGATCGCCGGGGGCCTCGGTATAGCGCTCTATTTCGGTGGTTGGCAACGACAGGAGCTCATCCTGCTGGCCTCGGGCGCGACCTACCTGATGCTCGGCGCCCTCGCCGCCCTGCTGCTGTTCCTGCTGGCCCGCGGCTGGCGCAGTGCCGTGGCCGCGGGGATCGTGCTCGCCGGGGTGTTGTGGACCCAGCTGCCGCTGTACGTCCCCGACGGCCGCGCCGCGACCGGAACCGAGTTCACGATCCTGCAATCGAACGTGTTGTTCGGCAAGGCGGATATGGCGGCGGTCGTGGCCGCGGCCCGGGCCGGGCGGGCCGATGTGCTCACCGTCAACGAACTCACCCCGTCCGCGGTGGAGCGGTTGACCGCTGCCGGAATCGACCAGCTGTTCCCGCACCAGTATCTCGAACCGGGGCTCGGTGGCAGCGGTACCGGAATCTACAGCCGTTTCCCGCTGTCCGGCCAGGTGAAGCACGAAGGGTTCACCCTGCGTAATCTCTCCGCGACCCTCGAACACCCGGCGCTCGGCCCGCTCGCGGTGTACGCGTTCCACCCGATTCCGCCCACCGCCGACCATGCCGTCTGGGCACGGGAGATGCGCACTGTCGACGCGATCCTCCGGGAATCAGAGGGGCCGGTGGTCGTGGGCGCCGATTTCAATGCGACGAGCGACCACGTCGCCTTCCGGACTCTGGTGAACGGGAGTTTCGATGCCGCCGCGGAACAGGCGGGCGCCGGCCGGTTGCTCACCTACCCGGCCGATAAATCGTGGGGCCCACTGATCGGAATCGACCACATCCTGGTGTCCGGCGGCACCACCGACACCATCGGCACGCTGACCATCCCGGGCACCGACCATCGGGCCGTCCTGGCCCGGCTCCGGCTCACCACCTGATCCACGTCGTCACCGGCACCTTTCCCCACCGATCCACGAGGACCGAACATGTACACCCGCTCCCGGCTCCGCACCCTTACCTGCACCGCCGTCATCGCTCTCACCGCCGGCCTGGGTTCCGCCGCCTGCGGCAGCGACCGCTGGTGCGAATTCGACGCCACCGATACGAAGGTCGCCGATTCCTATTGTGCGAACGGCACACCCGGTTACGAATGGGAACCGGACAGTGACAGCAATTCCAAGAAGAAGCCGAGCAAATCGACTACGAAGCGCAACAAACACTGATTCCGGACCGCCGGCCCCGGCGCTCCTGGCGCCGGGGCGATCTGCGCCTCGGGTCCGTGATGATTCGTATGCCGATCGGCCCGGGCGGCCGAAGTGGCCGAGGGCGTGGCTCATCTGCGTGGCGATTCCGTAGGTTCTCCCGTCACGCCGGTAGAGTCCCGAACGCATAACAGCACGTCACTGTGTCTTTGCGGTAGCGCGATTCGATGTGATCGGGGTGGCGATGGACAGGCGTTCGATGTTGTCGATGATGGCCGCGGGGACCGCGATGGCGGTGGCCGGCTGTAGTGCGGCGCAAGGTGATCCCGTCGCTGTGGACGCGCCGGAAAGGCCCGAGGTGGCCGGTCCGGCCCGGGCGCCGGTTCGACCGGCGCTGCTGCCGCCACCGGTTGGCCGGAAGACGTCGATCCCGCCCGCCACCATCACCGCGCTGCCGGGGCCGGGAAGCAGTATGGCGCTCACCGTGGACGATGGAGCCAGTGCGGAGGTCGTCGGCGCCTACATCAGGTTTGCGAAGGATACGGGGGCGCGATTCACCTTCTTCGTCACCGCTTACTACCAATCGTGGATCGAGCATCGCGATGAACTGCGCCCGCTCGTGGAGTCCGGGCAGATCCAGCTCGCCAATCACACCTGGGACCACGCCGACCTGACCGCACTGTCCGATCTCGCCGTCGCGGATGACCTTTCGCGCTGTAAGTTGTTCCTGCAGAATATGTTCGGTGTCGACGGGATGCCGTACTACCGGCCGCCGTTCGGCCGGCACAATGCCCGGGTGGACCGGGTCGCCGCCGACCTCGGGTACACCGTGCCGGTCATGTGGTACGGCTCGCTGTCGGATTCCGGGCTCATCACCGAGCAATACCTGATCGACTGCGCCCGCAGATACTTCACTCCGCAGTCGATCGTCATCGGGCACGCCAACTTTCCGCCGGTCACGCGCTGCTACGGCCAGTTGGTGGACATCATCCGGGAGCGCAATCTGTCCCTGGTTACGCTCGACGATGTGCTCACCGTCGCCTGAACCGGGCGAGGACTCGGCCGAGCGCTCGCGGCGACACCGATGTGAATCCGTGCGTGATCCCGGCCGCTGACCAAGGCCCTTCTCTCATGGGCTGGTACCTCGCCGGCCATGAACCTTCAGGGGATGTGCAGGGGTGGCGAGGGCGGGAAGGTAACCGGCAGCGTGGCGAGGGTGCGATGGAGTGGACCCGGCCGCCAGGTCAGGTCCCCTGCGGGAATGGCCAGTTCGATCTCGGGAAGGGCGTCGAGTAGCTGGTCGATGGCCTCCTGTGCGACAACATATGCCGTGTGCTGCGCCGGGCAGCTGTGCGGGCCCGCGCCCCAGGCCAGATGCGCGCGGTTGCCGGTGTGGTTGCCCGCGCGGATCGCCGGGTCGTTGTTGCAACCGGCGAGGCTGATCACCACGGGCTCGTGCGCGGGCAACCAGGTGCCGTCGATCAGGACCGGTTGCCGGGGGTAGGTGACGCTCGCGTTGGGCAGTGGCGGATCGTCGAACAGGACGTCGTCCAGGGCGTCCCGGGTCGAGACGGAGCCGCCGAGCATATCGTCGGCGAACCTGTTGTCGGTCAGCATGAGACTGAGGGCGTTGATGATCAGGCTTTGCATGGGGCCCATCCCGACTCCGTAGAGCGCGAGGACCTGGTGCAGCATCTCCGCGTCGTCGAAGCCGGCGGGGTCGTGCAACAGCCGGGTGGTGATGTCGTCGCCGGGTTCGGTGCGTTTGGCATTCACCAGGTCGCCGACTGCCTCGCCGAACATCCGGTTTCCCGCTTCGGCATCGATACCGTCGAAGATGGCCGCGGTGGCCGCGGCGGCACGTTCGCTGATCTCGGGCGGGCAGCCGAGCATCGCGTTGATGACCTCGAAGGTGAGCGGAAACGCGTACTCGCGAACCAGGTCCGCCGACCCCGCCGAACAGAACTTGTTGATCAACGGCACCGCGAACTGCTCTACGGTGCGGCGCGCGGCGTGCAGGTCGACGCCGTCGAGGGCCGCGGTGGTCGCCCCGCGGTAGCGGGCGTGCGCGGAACCCGCACTGCGTGGCGCGTTCGGGCGCCACTGCAGGACCGGAAGCACCGGGCAGTCCTCGGCGACGGTCTGCTCCCAGGTGCGGGGATCGGCGGGAAAACGATCGGGATCATTGAGAATTCGCAGCGCGGTGCGGTACCCGATCACCAGCGTGGCGGGGACCCCGGGAGCCAGCTCCACCGGCACCAGGGAGCCGTAGCGTTCGCGCATTTCGCGGTAGGCGTGGTGGGGATGAGCAGCGAACTCGGGGGTATGCAGTGCGACGCGCTGTTCATCGCCTCGTCCGGGCGAGGGGTGCGCACGCCCGAGATCCGGCGGGGTGGTCATGGCTTGCTCCAGGCGGGTCGGCGGACAACGGCAGGAGAAAACGAGTCGTCGGTCCTGATGGGAATCGGCCGGTACCGCCGCGCTGCGGGACATCGCGATCATATGTCATATCCGGCGAACGGTCCGGACCAACGTATTCGGGTGGCCGGTGCGGCGGTCGACTTTTGGCAGTTCGTGTCATATTGTCGCTGGTGCCGGCGGCGAATCACTCACTGTGGATACGGAGCAGTTCATGGGCATTCTGGATGGCAAGGTCGCATTCATCACCGGTGCCGGCCGGGGGCAGGGACGGAGCCACGCGGTACGTTTCGCCCGGGAAGGCGCCGATATCATCGCCGTCGACACCACCGCGAAGATCGCGAGTGTCCCCTACGAGCTGGCCGATGCCGACGACCTCGCCGAGACGGCCCGGCTGGTCGAGGCCACCGGTCGCCGGATCGTGGCCCGCGACGCCGATGTCCGCGACTATGCGGCTCTGACCGCTGCGGTCACCGAGGGCGTGAACGCCTTCGGGCGGCTCGATATCGTGGTCGCCAACGCCGGAATCTCCAGCCCCGCGCCGACCCTCGAGATGAGCGAAGAGGTCTGGCAGGACATGATCGACGTCAACCTCACCGGGGTCTGGAAAACGCTGAAGGCCGCGGTGCCGCAGGTGATCGACGGCGGCCGCGGCGGTTCCGTGGTGATCACCAGCTCGCTGGCGGCGGTCTATGCCAACGAGAACACCGCGCACTATTCGGCCTCCAAGGCCGGTCTGGTCATGCTGATGAAGGTGCTGGCCAAGGAGCTGGCCCCGCACAGCATCCGGGTGAACACGGTCCACCCGTCGACGGTCGCCACACCGATGATCCTCAACGACGCCACCTACCGGCTGTTCCGTCCGGACCTGGAGAACCCGACCCGCGCCGACTTCGACGAGGCCGCCCGCACCCTCAACCGTCTCCCGGTCGTGGCGGCGGAGCCGGAGGACATCACGGACACCGTTCTGCACCTGGTGTCCGACGCCGCCCGCTACGTCACCGGAACCACCCAGATGGTCGACGCGGGCGGGGCGCTCTGAACAGACCGGCTCGGCCGGAGTAGGTGTGGGCGCGACTGTCGCTGCGGAGGGCCGGCGACTGAACCCGTCGGTCAGGCGGATTCGGCGAGATCCGAGGAGGTCCAGGTGGCGGCCAGCTCGTCCAGTGGCAGGTCGAGGGCGCGGCTGAGTGCGACGACCGTGCCGAAGCTGGGGGAGGGCAGGCGGCCGGTTTCGATTTTGCGCAGGGTTTCCGGTGAGATGCCGGCCGAGCGGGCGACCTCGGCGAGGTCCCGGTCGGCGCGGGCGGTCCGGATCCGGGCGCCGAGACGGCGGCCGGATTCGATCTGTGCGGGGGTCAGGGGGAGGCGGACCATGAGCACCAGCTTAAGAGTGGTATTAAAGTACCGCAAGAGTGGTATTGAAATACCGAAGTCTGGTGGAGGTAGTGATGGTGGAACTGAAAACGCCCGCGGAGATCGAGCGGATGCGCGTCGCCGGGGCGTTCGTGGCCGAGATCCTGGCGGAACTGCGCGACAAGGCCGCGGTGGGAGTGAACCTGATCGAATTGGAAAGTATTGTGCGGGAAAGGATTCGGCAACGCGGCGCGAAGTCGTGCTACTGGGATTACGCCCCGTCGTTCGGGCGCGGACCGTTCCGCAACACGGTCTGCCTGTCGGTGAACGACGCCGTTCTGCACGGCCTGCCGTTCGATTACCCACTGCGTGACGGCGATGTGCTGACCATGGACCTGGCGCTGAGCATCGACGGCTGGGTTGCCGACGCCGCCACCACCGTGATCGTCGGCACACCCGACGCCGCGGACCAGCGCTTGGTTCGCGCCACCGAGGAGGCTCTCGCCGCGGCGATCGAGGCGGCGCAGCCGGGTCACCGGATCGGCGATATCTCGGCCGCGATATCGGCCGTCGCCCGCTCCCACGGCTATCCGGTGAACACCGAATTCGGTGGTCACGGGCTCGGGCGGACCATGCACGAGGATCCACACATATCCAACGCCGGCCGCCCGGGACGAGGTTTCCCGCTCCGTCCGGGGCTCACCATCGCGATCGAACCATGGTTCGCGAAAACCACCGACCGGATCGTCACCGACCCGGATGGCTGGACCATCCGCTCGGCGGACGGCTCCCGCACCGCGCACTCCGAACACACCATCGCCATCACCCCGGACGGGCCCCGCATCCTCACCGCGGCCTGAGCCGCAGGTGCCTCACGCCGCTACGGCAGGTGTCGCCGGTGGCGGCACCGTGCCGATCGGCAGTTGCGGAAGGGGCCCGGCGGCCGAACAGTGGGGTCCCACTGTCCTGACCGGCACTGTATGACCGTAACGATCAAGCGAAGTCGCGGCGCCCGAGTTCGGTACAGCGCCGCCGGTGACACGCTCACCTCGAACGGTTGTTCAAGGTCAGGACCTCATCGATGGGCTCAGGTGGCCTGGCTCACCGAGGACATGTGGAAGTCCGGAATTCGCAGGGGTGGCATAGCGGTGCGGGTGAACCAGTCCTTCCACTCACGGGGCAGGGTCTGCTCGGTCGCGCCCGCCTCGCTGACCCGGCGCAGCAGATCGAGGGGGCTCTCGTTGAAGCGGAAATTGTTCACCGCGCCGGTGACTTCGCCGTTCTCCACCAGGTACACGCCGTCGCGGGTGAGACCGGTGAGCAGGAGCGTGGTGGGGTCGACCTCGCGGATGTACCAGAGGGTGGTGAGCAGCAGGCCGCGTTCGGTGCGGGCGATCATCTCGTCGAGAGTGGCCGTCGAACCGCCCGTGAGCAGTAGGTTCTGGGCGGCGACGGTGGGGGAGACGTTGTAGTCGGCGGCGGTGGCCCGCGGGTACACGAGGTCGGCGATCGCCCCGTCGCGCAGCCAGTCGACCCGCTGCGCCGACATCCCGTTGTCGAAGACGGAGACCGCCTCCGACGAGGCCTGGGTCGCGACGAACGGCAGGCATTCGAGTCCGGGCGCGGCCGGGTCCGAGCAGAGGGTCAGCGGGATATCGGTGAGTTTCTCCCCGACCCGGGTGCCGCCCGGGGCGGCGAACGCGGAGTGCCCCTCGTGTGCGCCGCGGCCCTCCATGGACCAGTACATATAGATCAGCAGATCGGCGACCGCGGACGGCGGCAGCAGAGTTTCGTAGCGGCCGGCGGGAAGATCCACGCGCCGCGCCGACCAGTCGAGCCGCCGGGACAGTTCGGCGAGCAGACCGGGGGTGTCCACGCCGGTGAAATCCGTGGTTCCCGCCCCCACCCAGGCGCTGGCCAGGTCCGCGCCCGCCCCGCGTTTCCCGTTGATCTCCACCGACCCGGTGGGCTGGGTATAGCGGCGCCGGATACCGGTGGAGGTGCCGAGCCAGGTCGTGTGGACCTGGTGGTGGGCGAAACCGTAGAGCTGGTCGGCACCGTCGAAACCGGTGGACAGATCGGCGGCCAGACCGGAGAACACCTCGATACCGGTGGTGCCGGCCGCCTCCTCCCAATCCGGTGCCACGGTGATCGTCTGCGCGTCGAGCAGCGGCATCGCGTCGCGGGCCGGTTCCGCGGCCGCGGCGGCGTCTTCGCTCGCCCGGACCACGACTTCGATATCGGCGGGATCGAGACTGGTCGAAGCCACACTGCCGACCCGCGCCCTGCGGGGACCGTCGCGCAGCACCGAGACGACCGACCAGCGCCGCGCGACCGAGGTGCCGTTGGTGGTCATGGAATTACCGGCCCAGCGCAACGACGCGTCGTATTCGTCGGTGACGATCACAATGGCCTCGTCGGCCCGGGACAGCCCGAGAGCCCGCTCGACCACCGCGCCCGCGGGCAGCACGCCCGCACCCGTCACTGTCATCATCGCCCCGCTTCCGTCCGGGTGTTGAGCACATTCACGCCGCGCACGAGCACCGACGGGCAGCCGTGGCTGACCGCCGCGATCTGCCCGGGTTGCGCCTTACCGCAGTTGAACGCCCCGCCCAACTGCCAGGTGGACGGGCCGCCGACGGCTTCCATCGAACCCCAGAAATCCGTGGTGGTCGCCTGGTAGGCCACATCGCGCAACTGCCCGGCCAGCTCGCCGTTGCGGATCCGGAAGAACCGCTGGCCGGTGAACTGGAAGTTGTAGCGCTGCATATCGATCGACCAGCTCTTGTCGCCGACGATGTAGATACCGTCGGTGACCCGCGAGATCAACTCCGCCGTGCTGGTATCGGCGGCGGGGTCCGGTTGCAGGGACACATTGGCCATCCGCTGGATCGGGACGTGGTGCGGGGAGTCGGCGTAGGAGCAGCCGTTGGACCGGTCGAGACCGAGCCGGGGCGCGAACACCCGGTCGAGCTGATAACCCACCAGTACGCCGTCGCGCACCAGATCCCAGCGCTGGCCGGCCACGCCGTCGTCGTCGTAGCCGACGGTCGCCAGACCGTGCTGCTGCACCCGGTCTGCGGTGACATGCATGATCGGGGTCCCGTACCGCAACGTGCCGAGCAGGTCGGGGGTCGCGAACGAGGTCCCGGCATAGGCGGATTCGTAGCCGATGGCGCGGTCGTATTCGGTGGCGTGGCCGATGGATTCGTGGATGGTGAGCCACAGGTTGGTGGGGTCGATCACCAGATCCGTCGGGCCGGGCACCACGGTCGGTGCCTTCACCTTCTCGGCCAGCCATTCCGGAATCCGGGTCAGCTCCGTATTCCAGTCCCACACACCGTCCCCGCCGGTGACGTATTCCCAGCCCCGCCCGACCGGCGGCGCCAGCGTGCGCATGGTCTCGAACGCGCCCGAGGCGGAATCGACGGTGATCGCCTCCAACTGGGGGTGCAGACGCACCCGCTGCTGGGTGATCGCCGACCCCGCCGTATCGGCGTAGTAGGTCTGTTCCTTGACCTGCAGCAGGCTCGCGGTGACGTGGTCGACACCGTCGGAGGCCGTCAGCCGGCCCGAGTAGTCCTGCAACAGGGCCACTTTGTCGGCGGCGGGGATGAGGAACGGATCGGTTTCGTAGGCGGATACCCAGCGGACGTTGTCGTAACGGGGTTCGTCCGCCAGTTCGACACGCTCCCGGTTGAGCGCCCGCAGGCTGGTCGCGACGGCCACCGCCGCGCGGGCGACCTCGGCCGCGGTCTGGGGATTCAATGCCGCATGCGAGGCGAAACCCCAGGTGCCGTCGACGACGACCCGCACCGCGAAACCCAGTTCGACGCTGTCGGTCAACGCCTCCACGCGGCCGTCGCGCAGCCGGATCGATTGCGTACACAACCGGTGCACCCGCAGATCCGCGTGTTCGGCACCGGCCGCGCGCGCCGCCGACAGTGCCGCGTCGGTCAGAGCCGTCAGCGGTAGATCCGCGAACTCGGGATCGATGGCGTGCCCGCCAGGTTGTCCGCCGGGGCCGGTGGATGTCGCCGTAGTCACCCTGATCAACTTAGTCGGGTCAGCCGAACTGCTGCCAGCCCAGCCGGATCACCATCGCCACCACGACCACCAGCAGCACCGCGCGCACGAACTCCGCGCCCCGGGCCAGCGCCATCCGCGAGCCCACCACCGCCCCCACGATATTGGCCAGGGCCATGGCCGCGCCCAGCGCCCACAGCACATGCCCGGTGAAGCCGAAGAAGATCAGCGCACCGACATTCGATCCGCAGTTGATCACCTTGGCCATCGCCGCGGCCCGCACGAATTCCGTACCCAGCAGGGTCGCGAAGGTGATGATGAGGAAAGTACCGGTCCCCGGGCCCAGCAGCCCGTCGTAGGCGCCGATCAGACCGGCGGCCAGGCCGATGACCAGCACCACCTTGCGGCGCGATGGCGGGTGGGTGGCCAGGGTGATCCCGATCGACGGCCGCGCCGTGACGAACACCGCCACCCCCACCAGCACCACCAGCACGATCGGAATGAACAGGTCGCGGTCGATCAGCGATACCGCGGCCGCGCCGGCTGCCGCGGTGACCGCCGCCAGTACCGCGGCAGGGACCAGCAACCGCCATTGCAGCGGGACCTTCCGGGCAAATGTGATTGCGGCCGTAGCGGTGCCGGCCACCGCGGACAGCTTGTTGGTCCCGAGTGCGGTCTGCGGCGCGATACCGGGAGCTACCAGCAGCAGCGTCGGCAGCACGATCAACCCGCCACCGCCCACCACGGCGTCCACCCAGCCGGCGGCCAACGCGGCTGAGAGCAGCACCAGCCAGTCGGTCACATTCATGAAACTCAGCAAACCAGACGGTCCGCCGGGTGTTTCGCGGGCATCTAGGCTGGTCGGGTGCGCCGGTTCAGTCTGTGGCTTCGAGGCAAACCTGTCGTCGCCGATTCCGCGCTCGCGCTGCTCCTGCTGATCTTCGATCTTCTGATCGCCCGCGAGAGCGGTAACCAGGCCGCGTTCCTGGTGTTCTCGGTACTGCTTCCGCTGCCGATCGCGTTGCGGCGGGTGTACCCGCGGGCGATGGCGGTGACGTTCATGGTGCTGTCGTTCTGCACCAGCACCATCGGGTATATCGTCGGCGACCCCACCGTGCACGCCGCACTGCTCGGACACGGGATCATGCTGTACACGCTGGTGGCCTACGCCGGGCGGCGCGACGGCCTCTGGTACGCGCTGGCGCTGGTCGCCGATACCGCCTACGGGATGGCGGTGGTGACCGGCTTCAAAGCCGGTGACCTCGCGTTCGTGGGGATCTACTTCGCCTTCTGCTGGGTGCTGGCCGAGTTCGCGGGCGCCCGGCGGGCCTACGATGCGGAAGTCGCGGCCCGGCACGCGGTCGCCGAATCCGATCGGGAACGCCGCTCGCACGACGCCGTCTCGGCCGAACGCACCCGCATCGCCCGCGAATTGCACGATATCGTCGCGCACGCGGTGAGTGTGATGATCGTCCAGGCCGATGGTGCCCGCTACGCCCTGCGCACCGCCCCGGAGACCACCGAACAGGCTCTGGTCACCATCGCCGGCACCGGGCGGGAAGCGCTACGCGAACTGCGCCGCACCGTTGCGTTGCTGCGCACCGAACACGCACCCGATCAGGTACCGCAGCACGGCACCGCCGGACTGGCGCGCGTGGCGCAGCTCATGCGCGATGCGGGTCTGGCGGTCGAACTGGAACTGTCCGGAGAACTGGACGAACTCGCCCCCGAGGTCGGGCTGGGCGTGCACCGGATCGTGCAGGAAGCCCTGACCAACACCCTCCGGCATGCCGGCGCGCATCCGAAGGCCTGGGTCCGGGTCCATCGGCACGTCCACGAGGTCGAGATCGAGGTCACCGACTCCGGTGGTGTCCCGGTGCGCCCCGAGGCCCGTATCCAGGGCAGCGGGCTGGGACTGGCCGGAATGCGGGAACGGATGGCGGTGCTCGGCGGCAGTCTGGAGGCGGGCCGGACCCCGGACGGGAGCTGGCGGGTGCACGCCCGGATCCCGCTGGCGTCACCGGATGGGGAATAGCACACCGGCGCCACTACATTGGAGTCCGTGCCGATTACCGTGCTCGTTGTCGACGATCAGGAACTGATGCGTGTAGGTCTGAAGATGGTGCTCGGCGCCCACCCCGATATCGAGGTGGTGGGGGAGGCCGACAACGGCGCCACCGCGATCACCCAGGCCGCCGAACTGAAACCCGATGTGGTGCTGATGGACGTGCGGATGCCGGTGGTCGACGGTGTCACCGCCACCGGCCGCATCCTCGAAGCCGAACAGGGCATCCGGGTCCTGGTGATGACGACCTTCGACCTCGACGAACACGCATTGGGCGCGCTCCGGGCCGGAGCCAGCGGGTTCCTGCTCAAGGACACTCCGCCGGAAGACCTGATCTCGGCGATCCGCAGCGTCGCGGCCGGTGACGCGGTGGTCTCGCCGAAGGTCACCAAACGCCTGCTCGACCGGCTGATCGCCGAGCAGCCGGCTCCGTCCCGCGACCCCGCGATCCTGGAGGCGCTCACCGCGCGGGAACGGGAAGTACTGGAGGAGATCGCGGCGGGCCGGTCGAACGCGGAGATCGCCGGCCGGCTGTTCCTCTCCGAGGCAACGGTCAAAACCCACGTCGGCCGGGTGCTGACCAAACTGGACCTGCGCGACCGGGTGCAGGCCGTGGTCCTGGCCTACGAAACCGGGCTGGTCCGGCCGGGTGGCTGACTGGCCGGGAGCAAAACGGACATCTCGTGCGTTGTACGGGTAGTCCGACCGAAAGGTTCGCCCATGCCCGTCCTCGGTTTCCTCGTCTACCTCGTCGCCGAGATCGCCACTTTCGCCGCTGTCGTCGCCTGGCTCGGCGTGGTCCCGGCGATCCTGCTCCTCATCGCCAGCTCCGCCGCGGGCATGCTGTTGCTCGGCTCACAGTGGCGGCGGGTAGGTGAGCAGTTCCGCCGTGCCTCCCGCGCGGAGATCACGCCCGGCACCGCGGTGGCCGACGGTGCGCTGGTGGTTCTGGGTAGTGTGCTGATGTTCGTTCCCGGGCTGCTCACCTCCGTGGTGGGCTTGCTGATGCTCCTTCCACCGACCCGTGCCCTGTTCCGCCCGGTGCTGGCCGGCCTCGCTGCCCGCCGGGTCGCGAAACTCGCCGCGACGATGCCGCGGCAGTCGGTCACCGTGGTCGACGCCGATATCGTCGACGGGGTCGTGGTCGACGAGTGGTACACCGACGAACCCCCGAGACCGGCGGTCGCGCTGGAGAAGCGTCCGGTGTCCGCCGAGGGCTTCGACTCCGGTCTCCGCGGCTGAGGGTCCCTCTGGCGTCATTCGCGCAGCAGCGGCAGGAGCTGGGTTCCCTGCCGCTCGATCTACCGGAGCGTGCTCTTCGACAGTCCGGCGAGCCGCCATCTCCGCGACCTTCGCCTCGGCGTCGGCCCAGGCCTGCACGGTGGTGTCGCGGACCAAGGTCGTGACGCGCAGACCGAACTCCAGCGGCGGGTGTTCGCGGCCGGCCTTCTCGCTGAGCCGCCTCGGGGATTTTCTCCCAACTGCTCTCTTCGCTCATCGAATCGGTACCGTCACCTCTCGTTGTCCAGCGCGGATCAAGGGTCACGAGGGCAGCATGTCCTCGCTGAGGGGGCGCCGTACTCGCCACTGGGCTTCCGTGCCCGAAGGCCATGGGAATCCGCCATTTTCGAAGTCCCCGTTCAGGTAGGACACGAACGGCGCAGTCGCCGGAGCCCGGCCGGCGGGTCGTGGCCCGGTCGTTCATCGGTCGGGATCGTCGGCCAACGAGTATTCGCCTCGCTCCAGGCGGTCGAGGACACCTGCGGTCCAGCCGGTGAGGTTGTCGAAGACGCCGCTCCACAGTTCGAGGAGGTCGGGGAAATGTGGGGGTTCGTGGCGGCCGGGGTAGTCGGCGGTCATGGCCAGGAGGTCGTTGCGGACGGCGTGGCTGCGGGTGCGCTGTTCGCGGAGTTTCGCGATGACCTCGGCACGGGGGAGGGCGTCCATGAAGGCGATACCGGCGCCGAGTTCCTCCATGTCGACGCTGGTGAGCGCGGCGTCGAGGCGTTCGAAGAACTCGCGTTCGCCGTCTTCGGTCAGTTCGAACACCGCGCGGCTCGGGCCGCGGCCGCCGCCTTCCGTCCCGAGGGTGCGGAGTTTGCCTTCCTGGGTGAGTTGCTTGATGGCGTGGTAGATGGAGCCGGGCTGCACATTGGTCCAGGTGTCGGCGCGCCAGGACAGGAGTTCGCGGCGGACCGCGTAGCCGTGGGTCGGCTGGTGCCGACGCGTCACCCCCAGAACCAATAGCCGTACCGCGGACATCGGCGCTCCTTTCGTCACCGGAACAGTACGGTAGTCAAATTTGACGACTGGGCGGGCCGAGTCTACCTTCAGTAGTCAAAGTTGATTATTGGAGGATTCTCATGGGTGATACCGCGGTCCCCGTCCTGTCCACCTGCGATCTGGTGCGCACGCTGGAGTTCTGGCGCACGCTCGGGTACACGGTCACGCACGAACAGCACAAGCCCTACGCCTATGGAGCGTTGCGCGCGCACGACTGCGAGATCCACTACTACGGGGCGCCGGTCGGCGAGCGCGAACGGCAGGCCCAGGAAACGGCCGGATGCCTGATCATGGTCGACGATGTGGCGGGCCGGCACCGCGAATTCACCGCCGCGCTGCGCGAGCGGTACGGCAAGATACCGGCGAAGGGGTCCGCGCGCCTCACCCGGTTCCGGCCGGGGCAGACACGGTTCAGCGCGGTCGATCCGGACGGTAACTGGATCACTTATATCCAGGTGGATGAACCGGAGGACGCTGCCGAGTACGGTGGCGCGGCCGAATTGACCGGACTGGCGAAGGTGCTGGACAACGCGCGGATTCTGCGGGATTTCAAGGTCGACGACAAAGCCGCGGAACGGGCCGTCGAAGCCGGGTTGCACCGGTACGGGGCGGAGGCGAGCCGGATCGAGCGTGCCCGGGCCTATGCCGCCCTGGTCGAGTTGGCGGTGGCACTGGAGAATCCGGCCAAGGCCGAGGCCCGTCGCGCGGACCTGGAGGCGCTCGAGCTCAGCGCCGCCGAGCGTGACCTACTCGGGGCCGACTACGACGCGGCCGGCGATCTCGCGGCCTGGCTCGGCCGGCCGCCGGAGGAGTGACTTCCGGGCTGGGTGTCACCGATGGTCCAGGGAACGTCCCTGCCGTGTGAGCACGGGCGCCCTGGGCCGGCGGGATCGGATCCGCAACCTCGCCGCGGAGTGCCGGCCCGGCCCGGCGACTGTTATCCGGCGTCGGCGGGTGGCGCGGTGAGTTCGATCTGGATACCGACCGTGCCTGCTTTACCGCGGCGCAGGGTACTGCCGAAAACGATCAGCGGACCCGTCAGACGGTATTTGCGCCGGATCAGCTTGCGCACATGCGCGCTGCCCGCCGCGTCCAGAATCCGGCCGGTGCCGTGCCGCGGTTCGCCGTGGGGTGTGCCCTTGTAACTGCAGGGCTGCACGGTGACATCGGCATTGCGCCGCAGCCGCTTGACCTTCCAGCTGTCGGTGACGGTCCAGACATACAGCTTGCCTTCCTCGGCGACCGCCCAGAGCGGGGTCGGGACCGGGGTTCCGTCCTTCCGGAACGTGGTGAGCAGAACGTAGTCGGCGGTGCCGACCGCACCGAGCGCAGTGGTCATATCGGACAGCGTAATTCGCCGGCGGGCAGCCGGTGACCGGGCGGTGGGCCGCGACCGGTCGCAGGCGGCGCGCGGCGGTGCGGCAGACTGGACCACCGTGAGTACGCAGCTGCTGGTCGGAGGCCGGATCTACAGTTCGAGTGCACCGGATGCCACCGCGCTGGCGATCACCGACGGGGTGGTGGTCTGGCTCGGCGCCGATCATGTGGGGCGGGCGCTACATCCCGAGGCCGAGGTGATCGACCTGGACGGCGCGCTGGTGACCCCCGGTTTCGTGGAACCCCATCTGCACACCACCGCGCTGGGATTGCAGTTGTCGGGACTCGACCTGTCCGGCGCCGTTTCCCTCGCGCACTGCCTCGAACTGCTCGCGGACTTCGCCGCGCGACATCCCGAGGGCGCGATCCTGGCCGACGGCTGGGACGAGACGCGCTGGCCGGAAGGCCGCCCCCCGGCCGTCGACGAGATCGATGCCGCCGTCCGCCCCGGACAGGTCGTGTACCTGGCGCGGGTGGACGTCCATTCGGCCGTGGCGTCCTCGGCGCTGCTCGACGCGGTACCCGGCCTGACCGGCACCCCGGGGTACCGGGCCGGTGAGCCGGTGCGCGCCCGGGCACACCACCTGGTGCGTGCGGCGGCGCGCGCCCGGCTCACCCGCGCGCAGCGCGACAGCGCGCGCCGGACGGCGCTGGACGCGGCGGCCGCGCACGGGGTGGTCGCGGTGCACGAATGCGCCGGACCGGATATAGAAGGAGAAACCGATCTGCGCGAGCTGCTCGCCTTCGAGCACGGCGTGCAGGTGCGGGCCTACTGGGGGCAGGCGGTACGGACAACGGACGAGGCCCGGGCGTTGCTGCACGACCTTGGCGCGCACGGGCTGGCGGGCGACCTGTTCGTCGACGGGTCACTCGGATCGCATACCGCCTGGTTGCGCGACCCCTACACGGACAGTTCCGGAACAGGCGTGCCCTACCTGGATGCCGCGCAGATCGCCGATCATGTGCGCGCCTGCACCGAGGTCGGTGTGCAGGCGGGATTCCATGCCATCGGCGACGCCGCCGTGGACGCAGTCGTCGCCGGTATCGGACAGGTGGCCGCCGACCTCGGCGGCCCCGCCGTCGCGGCCTGCGGGCATCGCGTCGAGCATGCGGAACTGCTCGACAGCGACCAGATCGAGGCGCTCGCGCGCTGGGGGATCATCGCCAGCGTGCAACCTGCCTTCGACCGGGAGTGGGGCGGGCCCGACGGTATGTACGCCCAACGCTTGGGCGCGGCGCGGGCCGCTGCCCTGAACCCGTTCGCTGCTATGGCGGCCGCCGGGATCTCGCTCGCCATCGGGTCGGACGCACCGGTGACCGCGCTCGACCCGTGGGCGGCGGTCCGGGCGGCCGTCCATCACCGCACGCCTGGGCACGGTCTCTCGCCCCGGGCCGCGTTCGCCGCGGCGACCCGGGGTGCTTGGCGGGCCGGCGGGGTCCGGGACGGGGTGGCCGGCACGCTGGTGCCGGGTGCGCCCGCGTCGTACGCGGTCTGGGCAGCGGACGATCTCGTGGTCACCGCGCCCGCGGATTCCGTGCAGCGCTGGTCCACCGATCCGCGGTCCCGGGTCCCGGGGCTGCCGCCGCTGACCCCGAACGCCGAGCTGCCCCGGTGCCTGCGGACCGTGCACCGGGGGGCGACTATCTACGCGGCCTGATCGGCGGGTAGGGCAACGGATCGAGGGGCGTAGCGACGTAGGAATACGGAACGCGATCTGTCCCACGGGCCGTCGCCGCTACCGATCCGCACTGCGCACCGCCCCGAACTACCGGCGATCCGGACACGTTCAGGGTCCGGATCCGATGGAACGACAGGACAGAGAAGTGGAACAGGGCAACACGACGGCGAGCCGATGGTCCGAGCAGCTCACCCGATATCCGGTGGCGGCGCGGTCATTGGCCGCGGTGGCGTCGGGGTTGCTGCTGTTCGGTAGTTTCCCGCCGCGGCCCTGGTGGTTTCTGGCGCCGATCGGTATCGCGCTGCTGACCCTGGTGCTGCGCGTGGACACTCGGCTGCGTTCCGGTTTCGGGTACGGCCTGCTCGCCGGTTTCGGGTTCTTCCTGCCGCTGCTGCCGTGGACCGGGATCTATGTGGGGCCGGTGCCGTGGCTCGCGCTGTCCACGGCGTGCGCGCTGTATCTGGGGTTGTTCGGGGTGCTGTCCCGGCTGCTCGGCCGGCTTCCCGGGTGGCCGATGTGGCTTGCGCTGGCGTGGGCGGCGGCCGAATGGGGCCGGTCCAGTTTCCCGTTCGGCGGTTTTCCCTGGGGTCGACTGGCTTTCGGTCAGGCGGATGGATGGTTTCTGCCGCTGGCCGTGCTGGGCGGGGCGCCGCTGGTGAGTTTCGCTGTCGTGCTGAGCGGAACCTGCGCCGCCGCGGTCGTGCTCGCCGTGTGGCGGGTTCGCCGCGGCGCCGGTGATCCGGCGGAAACTTCCGGTGTCCCCGGCCCGGTGCCGCGCGCACGCCGGGTGGCCCCAGCTGCTGCCGCTCTGACCTGCGTATTGCTCCCGCTGGCCGGGCTCGGGCTGCGGGCGGCGCTGCCGGGCCCGCTGGAGGGTGACAGCACCATCACCGTGGCGGCGATTCAGGGCAGCGTGCCGCGATTGGGTCTCGACTTCAACGCTCAGCGGCGGGCCGTGCTCGATAATCATGTCCGCCGGACCGAACAGCTCGCCGATGAGGTGGCGGCCGGTCGGTTTCCGGCCCCGGATGTGGTCGTCTGGCCCGAAAATTCCTCCGATATCGACCCGTTGCGCAATCGCGACGCGGCCGCGGTGATCTCGGAGGCGGCGCGCCGGATCTCCGCCCCGATTCTGGTGGGTGCCGTGCTGGTGAACGGGGATCGCACCACCACGAATTCGGTAATGGTCTGGACCGCTGACGGTGGCCCGGGGGACCGGCACGACAAGAAAATCGTCCAGCCCTTCGGCGAATACCTGCCGATGCGCGGTTTCTTCCGGCTGTTCTCCGACTATGCGGACCGGGCCGGTTACTTCGTTCCGGGTCACGGTGACGGAACAATTCGGGCTTCGGGTACGGAAATAGGGATAGCAACCTGTTACGAGGTTGCTTTCGACCGGGCTTTCCGGGATTCGCTCCGGTCCGGCGCACAATTGCTGGCAGTACCGACGAATAACGCGACTTTCGGTGACAGTGAAATGACTTACCAGCAACTTGCGATGTCCAGGGTGCGGGCGGTGGAGCACGGGCGGTCGTTGGTGGTCGCCGCGACCTCCGGCGTCAGCGCGATCATCGCTGCCGACGGAAGCGTCCGGCAGGAAAGTGCGCTGTTCGTGCCGGAAGCGCTGGTCGCGGAGGTTCCGCTGCGGAGTTCGACCACTCCGGCGACGGCTCTGGGGCCGTGGCCGGAGCTGGCCGCCGTGTTCGTCACCGTGGTGGGTGTGGTCGTCGCAGTGGTCCGCCGGCGGGCCGATCGCCGGTTGTCGGATGAATTCGTGGCGACGGCCGGAAGCTGACTGCGGAACGTGTCGGCAGCCGTCGAAGGCGGGTTTGCCCGCACTTCGCCGGAGGTCGAGGTGGTGACCGGAAGTGACCGGTTTATTTTTTGCCCGTCGAGGGTAAACAGAGGCACTCTATGTGCGTAGTATCTAGGCAGCGCTCGGGCTGCCGGGCATGAAGTGAGGCGGTATTCCGCCTCGAAGCGTTTGACTGCGCCGGAATTCGGACACCGTCGTCCGAAAGCTGTTCCGGCTCCAGGTAACCATTCGGTTTCGACTGCCAATCCATTCAAGGTGATGCTCCGAATAACCAGTCGTGAATCACACCCCACGACCGGTATCGGTCGGCCGTGGGCTGTTCGGGGAGTGTCGAGCTGTAGAACGGAGTGATTGATGAGATCGTCGGCCACCGGGGTCGATAACGGTTCGTCGGCAGAACTTTCGGCCGAACCCTTTCCACTCACACCGGCGCAGACCGCGATGTGGTACGCCCAGCGGATCCAGCCGGAGATTCCTCTCATCATCGCCGAGTACGTGGAGTTCCACGGTGATCTGGACACCGGGCTGCTGCTGTACGCGATCGAACGTTTCGGAGTGGAGACGGAGGTCGGGCAGCAGCGCATCGTCCAGATCGACGGAGTACCGCATCAGGTAGTCGATCCCACCTTGCGGCCCGGCTGGGCCCGGGTGGATCTGCGGGACGAGGCCGATCCGCACGCCGCGGCCCTGCGCTGGATGCACGACGACGCCCGGACGCCGACCGATTTCGACCACGACCCGCTCGTTTTCAACGCCGTACTGCGCACCGGCGACCGCGATTACATCTGGTACTCGCGGGCCCATCACATCGTCATCGACGGCTACGCAGCGATGAATGCCCTGGTCCGCACCGCCGAGATCTACACCGCCTACGCCGAGGGCCGGGAGCCCGTGGTCTCGCGCGCCACGCCGCTGGCCGAGTTGTACGGCGGCGAGATCGAATACCGGAACTCCCAGCGCTGCGCCAACGACGGTGCGTACTGGCGCGAGGTGCTCGACGGGGCCGGCGAGGTGGTGAGCCTGTCCACCGTGACCAATGCGCCCGCGGCGGTCGCGGGACGCCGGCTCGCGACCGCCACGTTGAGCGATGCGACCGAGGCCGCCGTCGCCGTGGCGGCCGGACAGCGGGATACCTCGAACCCGGTCCTGTTCACGGCGGCCATGGCTTGTTACGTGCGGTCGATGACAGGGGAGAACGATGTCGTTCTGAGCCTGCCTGTTTCCGCACGCACCACGGTGTCACTGCGCCGATCCGCGGGTGTGGTGTCGAATGTGGTGCCGCTGCGGATCCGGTTCGATACGAGCACCACCGTCGACGACGTCGTGAACGCGGTCTCCCGCCAGATCACCGGTGCGCTGCGGCATCAGCGCTACCGCCACGACGATATCCGCCGCGATTGCGGATACGACCGGGACACCCGCGGTTTCTTCGGCCCGATGATCAACATCATGCTGTTCGCCCGGCCGCTGCGGTTCGCCGGGCTCGAGGTGGCGGCGCACGTCCTGGCCACCGGGCCGGTCGAGGACCTCTCGGTGAACCTCTACAACGCGGACGGTGGCCGGTATCATCTCGATTTCGAGGCCAATCCGCAGCTGTACAGCGAGGAAGAGCTCCGGGTGCACCACCGGCGCTTCCTCGATTTCCTGGACCGCTTCCTCGCCACCGACGTCGACACGCTCGTCCGTGACCTGCCCACCCTCACCGAGGCCGAACACCGGCAGGTCCTCCACACCTGGAACGATACGGCCGTCGAGGTCGAAACCGCCACGCTGGCAAGTCTTTTTGCCGATCGTGCGCAACGTTGCCCCGACGCGGTGGCCCTGAGTTACGAAGGTGCGGCGCTGACGTACCGGGAACTCGACGCCCGCGCGAACCGGCTGGCCCGTCTGCTGATCGCCGAGGGCGCGGGACCCGAGCGCGTGGTCGCGCTGTGCCTGCGCCGCAGCCTCGACCTGGTGGTCGCGATGTATGCCGTGATAAAAACCGGCGCCGCCTACCTCCCGCTGGATCCGGAACATCCGGTGCAGCGGCTGGAACAGATCGTGGGCCGGGTCGGGCCGGTCGCGCTCCTGGTCGCCGCCCGCGATGCCCTCGAACTGCCGGACAACGCCGCGGCACTGGCCGTCGACACGGTCGAACTGTCCGCCCTGGACCCGGCCCCGGTCACCGATGCCGACCGGATCGCCCCCCTGCGTCCCGACCACCTCGCCTATCTGCTGTTCACCTCCGGTTCGACGGGCACACCGAAGGGTGTCGGGGTCACCCATCGCGCGATCATGAACCGGTTGCGCTGGATGCAGCACGAATACCGGCTCGACGGCACCGACGTGGTGCTGCAGAAGACCCCCGCGACCTTCGACGTCTCGGTCTGGGAGTTCTTCTGGCCGTTGCAGACCGGGGCGCGGCTCGTGGTGGCCCGGCCGGACGGCCACCGCGATCCGGCCTATCTCGCGCGGCTCATCCGGGCGGAAGGCGTCACCACGGCGCATTTCGTACCGTCCATGCTCTCGGTGTTCGTCACCGATACCGAGGTGGGCGAGTGTGCCACGCTGCGCCGGGTTTTCTGCAGCGGTGAGGCGCTGCCACCCGCGACGGTCCGGGCATTCCGGGCCGCACTGCCCGGACCGGAACTGCACAACCTGTACGGGCCCACCGAGGCCGCCGTGGATGTGACCTATTGGCAGTGCCCGCCGGACCCGGCCACCGTGCCGATCGGTGCGCCGGTGTGGAACACCCGGACCTATGTCCTGGACAGCACGCTGCGGCCGGTCCCGCCCGGGGCCGTCGGCGAACTGTATCTGTCCGGTGTGCAGCTGGCCCGCGGGTATCTCGGGCAGGCGCCGTTGACCGCCGAACGATTCGTGGCCGATCCGTTCACCCCCGGCATGCGGATGTATCGCACAGGCGATCTGGCGCGCTGGCAGGTCGACGGCGGGACCGCGCGCCAGGGGGTCCTGGAATATCTGGGGCGCACCGATTTCCAGGTGAAGATCCGCGGTCTGCGGATCGAGCTGGGGGAGATCGAGGCGGCGTTGCTGGACGACGAGCGGATTGCGCGTGCGGTCTGTATCGCTCACGCCACCCCCGCGGGTGATCAATTGGCCGCCTACGTGGTGGTCCGTGGCGAGGACGGGCTCGATACGGCGGACATGCGGGCCTGGCTGGCGCGCTCGCTGCCGGGATACATGGTGCCCGCGACGGTGACCGTGCTCCCGGAGCTGCCGCTGAACAGCAACGGCAAGATCGATCGGGCCGCGCTGCCGGCGCCCGGACCCACCGGCAATCGGTTGCCGACCGCGCCGCGCACCGAGGTCGAAGAGGTGCTGGCCGCGATTTTCGCCGAACTGCTGGGCGTGCCCGACGTGGGTATCGACGACGGGTTCTTCGAACTGGGCGGTAATTCGCTGGTGGCGGCCCGGGCAGTCGCGCGGATCAATACCGCGCTCGGTACCGCCCTGACGATTCGCGATCTGTTCGAGGCCGGCAGTATCGCCGCGCTCACCACCCGGTTCACCGTGCACGAACCGGATCTGACCTCCCCGCAACTGGTTCCGGTGCACCGGCCGGAGCGGATCCCGCTGTCCCCGGCACAGCAGCGACTCTGGATCCTCAACCGGTTCGCCGAACACGCGGCCGCCTACAACATGCCACTGGCCGTGCAAGTGGACGGCAACCTCGATATCGACGCCTTGCGGGCCGGACTGCTCGATGTGCTGGGGCGGCACGAAAGCCTGCGCACCACCTTCCCGGATCTCGGGGCGGGACCGCAGCAGCTGGTACATCCGATGGCGGAGGTCCCGCTGTCGATCGAGCCGGTGGCGGTTCCCGGCGCCGAGGTCGCCGGGCTGGCAGCCGAATTCGTCTCCCGGCCGTTCGATCTGCGCACCGAGTTCCCGTTCCGGATCGCGTTGTACGCCACCGATACCGACTGCCATGTGCTGGTGCTGGTGCTGCACCATATCTGCGGAGACGGATGGTCGATCGCGCCGCTGGCCCGCGATCTGACCGTGGCGGTGACCGCGCGGACCGGAGGACATGCGCCGGACTGGGCGCCGCTGCCGGTGCAGTATGCCGATTTCGCCCTGTGGCAACGCGAACTGCTGGGTGAGGAATCCGATCCGGCGAGTGCGCTGAGCCGCCAGATCATCCACTGGCGAGCCGAACTCGCCGGCCTCCCCGACCAGCTCGACCTCCCTCTGGACCGGCCCCGGCCGGCCCACCGGTCCACCCAGGGCGGGCGGTACAGCTTCACGATTCCGGCCGGAACCCGGCGTGCCGCGGCCGAACTGGCGGGCGCGCGCGGTGCCAGCATGTTCATGGTGGTGCATGCCGCGCTGGCCACGCTGCTGTCCCGGATCTGTGGCAGCACCGATATCGTGATCGGTACGCCGATCGCGGGCCGCACCGATCCCGCGCTGGACGAACTCGTCGGAATGTTCGTCAACACGCTGGTACTGCGGACCGAAGTCGATCCCGCCGGCGATTTCGACCGGATGCTCGATATCGTCCGGGAAACCGACCTCAACGCTTTCGCCAATGCCGATGTGCCGTTCGAGCGGCTCGTCGAGGTGGTGAACCCGGAACGGTCGGGCGCCCGCCACCCGCTGTTCCAGGTGATGTTGTCGTACGACAATGCCGGCGAACTCGATCTGAACCTGCCCGGGGTACGGACCGAGGTCCTGGCGCTCGACACCGATATCGCGAAGTTCGATCTGCAGCTCGAGGTCCACGACGACAACTCCGGCGGTGAACTGCACGCCGAGTTCGGTTATGCCACCGATGTTTTCGACGAGCGAACGATCGTATCGATCGCCCGCCGGTTCATCACGGTGCTGGATGCCGCCGTGGGTGCCCCGGACCGCCCCGTCGGCGATATCGATGTGCTGGATCGGCGGGAACACGCGAACCTGGTGCCGCTCGCGGGCGGGCCGGCGGAACCGCCGGTCTCGCTGGCCGAACTCCTCGGCCGGTCCGCGGTCCGCGATCCGGACGGTACCGCCGTGCGCTACCGCGGCCGCGATACCAGCTACCGGGAACTGGACGAGCGGGCGAACCGGATGGCGCGGCTGCTGATCGATCGAGGCGCCGGGCCGGAGACGGTGGTCGCGCTCGCCCTGCCCCGCGGTCTGGACATGATCACCGCGATCTGGGCGGTCGCCAAAACGGGTGCCGCCTATCTCCCGGTCGATCCCGGATATCCGCGCGACCGGATCGCGCATATGCTCACCGATTCCGGTGCCCGGCTGGGGATCACCGGTCCGGATCAGCTCGAGGTGGTGGCCGGGCGGCTGAACACCGTCCGGACCTGGCTGGTGCTGGGCGATCCGGGATTCGAAACGGCGTGCGGGGCGGTATCGTCCGCACCGGTCACCGACGGTGACCGGATCCGGCCGCTGCGGACCACCCACCCGGCCTATCTCATCTACACCTCCGGATCCACCGGTACCCCGAAGGCCGTCGTCGTCACCCACGCGGGGCTGGCCTCCTTCGCCGCCGAACAGTGCTACCTGTTCGGTGTCACACCGACCTCGCGCACCCTGCATTTCTCCTCACCGAGTTTCGACGCCTCGGTGCTCGAGTTGCTGCTCGGCTTCGCCTGTGGCGCGACCGTGGTCATCGCGCCGCCGGATATCTACGGCGGCAGCGAACTCGCGACGTTCCTGCAGGTCGAGCGCGTCACCCACGCGTTCGTCACACCCGCCGCGCTGGCCACCGTCGATCCCGCCGGTTTGGACCGGTTGCGCACCGTCATGGTGGGCGGTGAGGCCTGCGCACCCGATCTGGTGGCGGCGTGGGCCGACCGGTACCGCATGCACAATATGTACGGCCCGTCCGAGGCCACGGTCGCGGCCACCATGTCCGCGCCGATGCGGCCCGGTCGTGCGGTGCCGCTGGGGCACCCGGTGCGCGGTATGCGGCTGTTCGTGCTGGACTCGCGGTTGCGGCCGGTTCCGCCCGGAACCCCCGGCGAGCTGTACCTGTCGGGGCCGGGCCTGGCCCGGGGGTATCACGGACGGTACGCGCTGAGCGCCGCCCGGTTCCCGGCCAATCCCTACGGCCGCCGCGGTGAACGGATGTACCGCACCGGTGACTTGGTGGTCGCCGATCGGTCCGGCCGGCTGCGGTTCCTGGGCCGCGCCGACGATCAGGTGAAACTGCGCGGATTCCGGATCGAACTGTCCGAGATCGACCATGTGCTGTGCACTCATCCCGGTGTGCGGCGGGCACTGACGATCGTGCACACCGATGGGCAGGCCCGGCAACGACTGGCGGCCTATATCGTCGCCGACGCCGCCGTCGAGCCCGCCGCGGTGCGGGCCACGGTCCGCGGCCGGCTGCCCGGATACATGGTTCCCGACGCCGTCACGGTCCTGCCGGAATTCCCGAAGGCCCCGTCGGGCAAGCTCGATCGCAAGGCGTTGCCCGAACCCGAATTCCTCAGCGCGACAGCCACTTCCCGGCCACCGGCGACCGATATCGAACGGCGGGTGGCCGAGGCCTTCGCCGAGGTACTGGGCCGGGAGGTCGCCGGGGCCGAGGACGGTTTCTTCGATCTGGGTGGTAATTCACTGCTGGCCACCCGCCTCGTCGGGGGACTGTACGACCGTTTCGGGGTGGACCTCCCCGTCCGCATCGTCTTCGAGGCGCCGACGGTGGCCGCCCTGGCCGAGCACGTGAGCCGGACTCCGGTGACGGTGCGGGTCCCGCTGGCCCGCTACGATCCGCGCCCGGATCGTCTGCCGTTGTCGCTGCCGCAGCAGCGGCTGTGGTTCCTGAACCGTTTCGCTCCCGAATCCAGCGCGTACAACATCGCCTTCGTCCTCGATATCGAGGGTGCTCTGGATGTCGCCGCGTTGCGCGCGGCGCTCGGCGATATCGTCGAGCGGCACGAGGTCCTGCGCACCGTCTATCCCGATGACGGGCACGGCGCCCAACAGCGGATCCTGCCCGCGGCATGGGCACTGCCCGCCCTGGTGGTTCGCGACAGCGATATCGCCGGCGCGGCCGTGGCACTGCAGGAAACAGCCACCACCGGTTTCGATCTCACCACCGGCACCCCGTTGCGGGCCACCCTGCTGCGTATCGGTGCGGACCGGTACCGGCTCGGTGTGGTGGTCCATCACATCGCCGCGGACGGCTGGTCCCTGGCCCCGCTCACCCGTGATCTCGCACTGGCCTACCAGGCCCGATGCGGCGGGTCCGCGCCTGCGTGGGCACCGCTCGAGGTGCAGTACGCCGATTTCGGGTTGTGGCAGCGCGAGCACCTCGGTGCCGGCACCGATCCGGACAGTCTCGCCGCCCGGCAACTCGGCTACTGGCGTGATCAGCTCGCCGGGCTGCCCGAGGAACTGCCCCTGCCCTACGACCGGCCCCGGCCGGCCACGCCACACCAGACCGCGGGCACCGTGCGCCGCAGTATCCCGGTGCCGGTGCGGCAGGCGCTCGCCGAACTGGCCCGCGCGCAGGGCGTGAGCCCGTTCATGCTGCTGCGCTCCGCGCTGGCCGTGCTGTTGCGCGCGGTCACCGGCGGCCGCGATATCGCGATCGGCACACCGGTCGCCGGACGGTCCGATCGCCGGCTCGACGAGCTGGTCGGCATGTTCGTCAACACCCTGGTGCTGCGTTCCGATGTCGACCCCGCCCGCGCGTTCACCGAACTGCTCCGCGCCGACCGCGATACCGAACTGGCCGCTCTCGCCCACGCCGATATCCCCTTCGAACAGGTCGTTTCGGCGCTGGGCAACGACCCGCGTGCCACCGGCCGGCACCCGCTGTTCCAGGTGGCGCTCACCGTGCAGGACACTCCGATACCGACGCTGGAGCTGCCCGGACTGTCGGTGGACGCGGCCGCGCTGGATATCGCGCGCGCCAAGTTCGATCTCGAACTGCGGGCCGGTGAACTCGGCGAGGGTGAGCTCGAGTTCGTCTACGCCGACGAACTGTTCGACGCCGCGACGGTGGAAACCCTGGCCGACCGGTTCCTGCGCGTGCTCGGCACCATCGCTACCCGCCCCGGCGTGCCGGTGGGCAATATCGATACACGAACGGACGCCGAACGGGACATATTCGGTCCCGCCCGCGGTCCCGCTCCCGGGATTCCGCGGACGATGGCCGGTTTGTTCTCCGCGACCGTGCTCGCCCACCGGGCCCGGCCGGCGCTGTACACGGACGACACCACACTCACCTACTCCGAGTTGGATCGCCGGGCCAATCGGCTGGCGCGTGCGCTGATCGGGCGTGGCCTGGGCGCGGGAGACCGGATCGCGCTCGGACTGACCCGCTCCGCGGATTCGGTGACGGCGATGCTGGCGATCGCGAAATCCGGCGCCGCGTTCGTCCCGGTGGATCCCAACTATCCCGTCGACCGGGTCGCGCATATGCTCGCCGATTCCGGCTGCACGGTCGGGATCAGTCGCATCGGGCACGCCGAGGCCCTGCGCGCCGCCGGCGGTGACCATATCGACTGGCTGCTGCTCGACACCCCCGCCGGGCGCCGCGAAACCGGGCTTTCCGCCGACCCGGTCACCGACGCGGACCGGGTTCGCCCGGTCCGGGTCACCGATCCGGCCTATCTCATCTACACCTCCGGGTCCACGGGTAAACCCAAGGGCGTCACCGCGACCCACGGTTCGCTCGCCGATCTCGCCGATGAGTTCCGCGACCGGCTGGCCATCAATCCTGGCGCACGGACGCTGCATTTCTCGTCACCGAGTTTCGACGCGGCGGTACTGGACCTGCTGCTCGCGGTGGGGTCCGGTGCCGCCATGGTGATCGTCCCGCCCGAGGTGTACGGCGGCGACGAACTGGCCGAGCTCATGACCCGCGCCGAAGTCACCCACACCTTCATCACCCCGGCCGCCCTGGCCACCATCGATCCGGACCGCTGGCCGCTGCCGCGGCTGCGCAGCCTGATGGTCGGTGGTGAACATCTCGGCCCGGAACTGGTGGAGCGCTGGGCGCCGGGCCGGCGGATGTTCAATGCCTACGGTCCCACCGAAACCACCGTGGTCGTCTCGGTGACACCGGTGGCGGTGGATCGCCCCGCGGGCCTGGGTGCGCTGATCCGTGGTGTCCGCGCCCTCGTCCTCGACGAACGCCTGCGGCCCGTACCCACCGGCGTCCCCGGCGAGCTCTACCTCGGCGGGCCCGGGCTGGCCCGGGGCTATCACGAACGGTTCGGGCTCACCGCGGCCCGGTTCGTCGCCGACCCGTACGGACCCGCCGGCGCCCGCATGTATCGCACAGGCGACGTGGTCCGCTGGACGGCCGACGGTGACCTGCGGTATCTGGGCCGCAGCGACAACCAGGTGAAGATGCGCGGGTTCCGGATCGAACTCGGCGAGATCACCGGCGCGCTGACCGCTCATCCGTCGGTGCGTTTCGCCCACACCGAGGTACGCCCGCTGGGCGGGGTGGACCGGCTGGTCGCGTTTGTGCAGCCGGCCGATCCGGCCCACCGGCCCGAGCCGGAGGAGTTGCGTGAGCATCTGGCGCAGCGCCTTCCCCGGCATATGGTGCCGACCGCGTTCGCTGTGCTCGACGAGATTCCGCTGACCCCGGTCGGCAAGCTGGATATCGCGGCGCTGCCCGAACCGCAGGCGCCGGCGGTGGGAGCTGCCGGCCGCACCCCGCAGACCGCCAGCGAGCGGGTGGTCGCCACGGTGATGGGTGAACTGCTGGATACCGGGGTCACCGATACCGCCGACAGTTTCTTCGATCTCGGCGGCAACTCGCTGCTGGCAACACAGCTGGTCGGCCGCCTGGCCGAGGCCACCGGCGTCCGGCTGGCGGTGCGCACGGTGTTCGCCGCCCCGACCGTCGGCGAGCTGGCGGCTCGCCTCGACGGCGAAACCGCCGGGGATACCGGGCCCGCGCTGGTTCGCCGGGACCGGCCGGAGCGGATTCCGCTCTCACCAGCCCAGCACCGGCTGTGGTTCCTCAACCGATTCGGTGGTTCGGACCCGGCGTCGACCCCAGGTGCCTACAACATCCCCGTGGTGCTGCGCTTGCGCGGCCCACTGGACCGCGAGGCGCTGACGACCGCGTTGCACACGGTCCAGGAGCAGCACGAAACGCTGCGGACGGTGTTCCCGGAGATCGGCGGGGAGCCGGTCCAGGTGGTCCGCGATATCGCCGAGGCCGCGGTCCCGCTGCAGGCGTCGGTGACCCGGCCCGACGACCTGCACGCGACGGTCGCCCGGTTCATCGCGCCGGGCTTCGACCTGGCATCCGAAATCCCGCTTCGGGCAGCACTTTTCGTCGTCTCGCCGGATGACCACATCCTGGTTCTGGTGGTCCATCACATCGCGATGGACGGGTGGTCGCTGGAACCGCTCGCCGCCGAGGTGGCCGGAACCTATCGTGCGATACGGCTCGGCGCGGAAACACGACCCGATACCGAGCGGCTGCAGTACATCGACTACACCCTGTGGCAGCGCGAACTGCTCGGGGACGAGGACGATCCGCAGTCGATGATCCGCGGCCGGCTCGACTACTGGCGCACCGCGCTGGACGGCCTGCCCGAACTTCTCGCCGTCCCCGCCGACCGGCCCCGTCCACCCGTTCCGTCCTACCGCGGCGGCACGGTGGAGGAGCGGCTCGACGCCCGGATCCATCGCGACCTGAGCGATCTGGCGGCGCGCCACAACGTGAGCGTGTTCATGGTGCTGCACGCGGCACTGGCGGTGCTGCTGCACCGGCTGACCGGGGTCGGCGATATCGCCGTCGGTACGGCGGTCGCCGGCCGCGGTCATCCGGAGCTCGACAGGATGATCGGCATGTTCGTCAACACCCTGGTGCTGCGGACCCCGGTCGACCCCGGCGACCGCTTCACCGAACTCCTCGACACCGTGCGGGATACCGATCTCGACGCGTTCGCGCACGCCGAGCTACCGTTCGAGCGGCTCGTCGAAGTACTCAACCCGGTGCGGTCCCAATCGCATCATCCGCTGTTCCAGGTGATGCTCTCGGTGCGCGACGAACCCGTGCGGGCGCTGGAACTGCCGGGGTTGAGTATCGAGGCCATGGATATCGATGCCGGTATCGCCAAATTCGATCTCCAGTTCACGCTCACCGAAACCCGCGGCGCGAATCGGGCGCCGGACGGTATCGCCGTCGCGGTGAACTACAGTGCCGACCTGTTCGACGCACCGACCGCGGCGCGGCTCGGGCGGCGGCTGGTGCGGTTGCTCGGCGCGATCGCCGCCGACCCGGACGTGGTCATCGGGGATCTGGAATTGCTGGAACCCGCGGAATGGTCGGCCCTGGCCCCGCTGCGCCGTGCCGACCCGGAGACTCCGGTCACCCTGCCCGAGGTCTTCGCCGCGGCAGCCTCCGTCGACCGGCGGGCGGTGGCGCTGGCCGGAGCGGGCGTCGAGATCACCTACGACGCCCTCGATCGCTGGAGCAACCGGCTGGCCCGGGTTCTCGTCGGATACGGCGTGGGGCCGGAAACCATGGTGGCGCTGGGTATTCCGCGCACGGTCGAATCGGTGGCGACGGTGCTGGCCGTCACCAAGACAGGTGCCGCCTTCGTCCCGGTCGACCCCGGCTACCCGGCCGCCCGGATCAGCCATATGCTCGCCGATTCCGGTGTCGCGCTCGGTCTTACGCTCACGGAGTACCGGTCGCAGCTGGGTGGCGAGACCCGCTGGCTGGCGCTCGACGAACCCGGCATCCGGGAGGAGGTGCTGCACGCGTCGAGTGCCCCGATCTCCGATGTGGATCGGACCGCCCCGCTGCGGATGGACAACCCGGCGTACGTCATCTACACGTCGGGATCCACCGGTACCCCGAAGGGTGTGGTCGTCACCCACAGCGGGCTGTCGAATTTCGCGGCGGAAACCGCGCATCGGTTCGATGTCCGCCCCGGCAGCCGCATCCTGCATTTCGCGACACCGAGTTTCGACGCCGCCATGCTCGATCTGCTGTTCGCCCTGGGCGGCGCCGCGACCCTCGTGCTCACCCCGCCCGGTGTGGTGGGTGGAACGGAGCTGGCTCGGGTCCTGATCGCCGAACGGATCACCCACGCGTTCATCACGACGGCCGCCCTGGCGACCGTGGATCCGGCGGGTATCACCGATTTCCAGCACGTACTGGTCGGCGGTGAAGCGCTGCCGGCCGATGTGGTGGCCCGCTGGGCCCCGGGCCGCGATCTGCACAATGTCTACGGCCCGACCGAGACCACCATCGTGACGCTGATGTCGCCGCCGCTGGTCCCCGACGGTCCGATACCGATCGGCGAACCGATCCGCGGGGTGGCGGCGGCGGTGCTCGACGCCCGGCTGCGGCCGGTGCCGCTCGGCGTCACCGGCGAGCTGTATCTCGCGGGCGGCGCGCTCGCCCGCGGCTACCACGATCGTCCCGGGCTCACCGCGCAGCGGTTCGTGGCCAACCCGTTCGGCAAACCGGGCGAACGGATGTACCGCACCGGCGACCTGGTGCGGGTCCGCACCGGCGCCGACGGCGGTCCCGGGGATATCGAGTACGTCGGGCGGACCGACCACCAGGTGAAGATCCGCGGGTTCCGGATCGAACTCGGCGAGATCGACGCCGCGCTGAGCCGCCATCCGGCGGTGGAGTTCTCGCATACCGCGGGACATCGCACCCCGGCCGGTGCCACCGCGCTGGTGTCGTATGTGAAGGCCGGCCCGGACACCACCGCGGCCGAGCTGACCGCACACCTGTCCGCAACGGTGCCCAACTATATGGTCCCGCAGTCGATCATGATGATCGACCGGCTGCCGCTGACACCCGTCGGCAAACTCGACCGGACGGCCCTGCCCGAACCGGTGTTCACCGCGGCCGAGGGATACCGGGCCCCCGCCGACCCGATCGAGGCGGCCCTGTGCGAGATCTTCGCCGATGTGCTCGGGGTCGAACGGGTCGGGGCCGGTGACGGATTCTTCGAACTGGGCGGCAATTCGCTGCTCGCCACCAAGGTGGTCGCGCAGGCCCGCGACGCCGGTCTCGACCTGCCGATGCAATTGCTGTTCGGTGAGTCGACTCCGGCCGCCCTGGCCGCGCGGCTCGGCGACGGCACCGCGGGTGACGCGATGGACCTCGCGCTCGCCCCGCTGCTGCCCCTGCGCGCGGAGACCGGATCGGACCGGGCCCCGCTGTTCTGTGTCCACCCGGCCATCGGTCTGTCCTGGTGCTACGCCGGATTGCTCGCCGAGCTTCCCGCCGATCAGCCGGTGTACGGGCTGCAGGCGCCGCAGGCGAGCGGTGCACCCGGGTTCGGCTCGATCGCGGAGGTGGCCGAGCACTATCTGACCCATATCCGCACGGTGCAGCCGCACGGGCCCTACCAGTTGCTCGGTTGGTCGCTGGGCGGTCTGATCGCGCACGAGATCGCCGTCCGGTTGCAGGCGGACGGGGAAGAAGTCGCCTCGCTGACAATGCTGGACAGCTACCGGCTCTCCGATGATCTGGCCGGCCACGCGATGCCGTCGGTGGCCGAGATCCTCGGCGAATTCGGTGGTGAACTCGTCGTCGACGGCGCCGAACCGACCCTGGCCGAGGCCGCCGAAATCCTGCGATCGCGACCCGGGCCGTTCGCCGCCCTCACCCTCGATCATCTGGAACGGTTGTATGCCGGTTACGCCGACGGCACTGTGCAAGCCAACGGCTTCCGACCCGGTGTATTCGACGGCGACCTGCTGTTCTTCGCCGCCACCACCGACCCGGTGAATCGCGCCGCGCCGGACCGGCGCCCCGGCGCGTGGGCACAGTTCGTCACCGGCGCGGTGCTCGCTCACGACGTGGAATGCACGCACGCGGAGATGACCACGGCGCAATCGCTCGCGGTGATCGGCCCGGTGCTCCGTGAACAGCTTCGCGCGCGGCTGCGCACATGACCCGCGCGCAGAGAGCGCGACCTCAGCCCGGAATCGAAACGAAGGAGAACGCTCAGTGAAGCCCGCGGTGCAGATCACCGGCCTGGTGAAGAACTACGGCCGGATCCGCGTATTGGATGACGTGGACCTCGAAATACCCGCCGGCACCGTGATGGGTCTACTCGGCCCCAACGGCGCCGGTAAGACCACCACCGTTCGTGTCGTGACCACCCTGCTGCGGCCCAACGCCGGAACGGTGCGGGTCGCCGATGTCGATGTGCTGCACGATCCGGCCGCCGCCCGGCGCCTGATCGGGCTCTCCGGCCAGTATGCGGCGGTGGACGCCAACCTCACCGGCTACGAGAACCTGCGTATGGTCGCGCGGCTCTACGGGATGCCGCGGGACAGTGCCGCCGCGCGGGCTCGCGAACTCCTGCGGGATTTCGGGCTCGAGGACGCGGCCGACCGCCGGGCCGGAACATATTCGGGCGGTATGACCCGGCGTCTCGACCTGGCGGGCGCACTGATCGCCCGCCCGCCGGTGGTGGTACTCGATGAACCGACCACCGGTCTGGACCCGCGGGCCCGGACCGATATGTGGGGGGTTATCGGTGATCTCGTGCGCGACGGCACCACGGTACTGCTCACCACCCAGTATCTCGAGGAAGCCGACCGGCTCGCCGATCAGATCACGGTGATCGACAAGGGCCGGGTGATCGCGCGCGGTTCGTCCGACGAACTCAAATCCTCGATCGGCGGGGATCGGCTCACCGTCACCCTGGCGCCCGATCAGGAAGCGGCGCCCGCCCTGCGGGTGCTCGCCGAAGTCGGCCTGGGCGAACCCGCGCACGAGGCGAGTGTCCACGAGGTGTCGGTGGTGGTCGGGGACGGTTCCCGCACCATGGTCGAAGCGTTGCGCCGGCTCGACGACGCAGACGTGCAGGCCGTCGACGCCCGGGTACACCGGCCGAGCCTCGATGACGTTTTCCTGTCCCTCACCGGCACTCCGGCGCTGCCGGATACCGCGCCGGAAACCAGCGATGTCCCTGAGGAGATCATGTCGTGAGTACCGCAGAAATCGCGGTCGAAGAACCCGAAACCACCGCTCGGACCGAGGAGGAAGCCGCGGATACGGAGCACGCGCCCACCTCGCACCGGGTGCCGAAATCGACCGAGCCCCGGCTGCGGATCTTCCGGGACAGCGCGATCGTGGCGCATCGCAACCTGCTCACCATCATGCGGGTGCCCACCCTGCTGGTCACCGCCACGGTGCAGCCGCTGATGTTCGTCTTCCTGTTCGCCTATGTTTTCGGCGCGTCCCTGGGCGGCGGTGAATACCGGGAATTCCTGATCGCCGGGATCATGGCGCAGACCGTCGCATTCAGTGCCGCGTTCACCACCGTCGGCCTGGCCGGGGATCTGGAGAAGGGCATTATCGACCGGATGCGCGCCCTGCCCATGTCACGGCTGGCGGTGCTGATGGGGCGCACGCTCTCCGATCTGGTGGTGAGCATGCTGAGCCTGCTGGTGATGACCGTCTGCGGGTACATCGTCGGCTGGAGTATCGAGGGCAGTGTGGCCGACGCTGTCCTGGCCTACGGGGTGATCCTGCTGTTCGCCTTCGCCATGTCATGGGTCGGCGCGCTCACCGGTCTGCTCGCGCCGAACGTCGAGGTCGCCCAGAGTGCCGGGCTGATCTGGTTGTTCCCGCTCTCGTTCATCTCCTCGGCGTTCATTTCGGCGCAGACCCTGCCCGGCCCGCTGCGCACCATCGCCGAATGGAATCCGATCACCGCTGTCGCCGCGACCGGCCGGAAACTTTTCGACAACAGCGCGCCCCCGTCGTTCGCGGCGCCGACCGGCTGGCCGGCCGACCATTGCGTCGAATACGCCGTGATCTGCTCGGTGGCGATCCTGCTGATCGCGATGCCGTTGGCGCTGCTGCGGTACCGCCGCGTCGCCAGCCGCTGAATCCGGCGAACACGACAAAGGCCGTACCCGCCGGACGATCCGGCGGGTACGGCCTTGTCAGCCGGTGCCCGGGGTGTCCCGGGCGGTGACCACGGAGCTGTGCGTCAGCCCCGGCGGCGGGTCTTGAGCAGTTCCAGCCGTTCCTTCAGCAACTCCTCGAGCTCCTCTTTGCTGCGCCGTTCCAGCAGCATGTCCCAGTGCGTGCGCGGCGGCTTCACCTTCTTCGCCTCCACGGTGCTGCCTTCGAGCAGCACACCCTCCTGGCCGTTCCGGCACAACCAGGTCGGCGGGATCTCGGCCTCGTCGGCGAACGGGACATCGAACTCTTCACCATTGTCGGTCCGGTACCGGGCGATCCGGCGCGGGGCCAGATCATGGTCGCGGTCGGTTTCGTAGCTCACCGCTCCGAGCCGGCTGCCCCGGAGTACGCGATCTGCCATCTGTACAGGTCCTCTCTGTGTTGTCGGCGCGTTACCGCGCGCGGGTCCGCGGGTTCCCGGCTGCTCGGCCCCGGTTCACCGGATCGGAAACACCTCTCGGCGTATCCACTGCGGTGCACCGGAACCCGGGCCGGGGCGGACCGGTGGGTTGACCCCTGTGCTTGTGCTATCGCGAACCTCGTGGGTTCGCGTTTCGCCGGCCGTTGCGTTCCGCCGACCGTTCGGGTCACGTATGCGAGCCGTTCGCTGTGGTACGAACCCGCGGTTCGTACCGGTCCCGGCCGTGCGCCCTGTTCTTGTCAACGTTCCTGAGGGTCGATCCGTTCCCAGTTCGGGAGAGCCTTGTAATTGTACGGCGTCGCCGGCCGGGCGTTGCGCGGTGTGCGGTGTGTGGTGCTGTGAGAGGGCCTATTAGGGTGTCGGGTCATGTCGCGCCGGTTGCAGTCCTGTCTGTGGTGTGGTCGGGAAATCGTTGATACAGAAGCGGGACGGCGGCGCCGATATTGCCGGCAGTCCTGCCGCCAGCGTGCCTACGAGCATCGCAACAATGTGAAGGGCACTGGGATCCCCGCCGATTCGGTGGTGCTGAGTGCCGCCGAGGCCGCGGCTCTCGCGGACCGCTGGTTCGCGGCACGCTGTGCCGCCGAAGATGTGGCGACCGCGGTCGACGAGGGCGCCGATAGCGCCGAACTCGCGCGCCTCAGCGCTGCCCTGGTCGAACTCGCCCGGGACGCGGAACGGTTGCGGTGAGGGGTGCCGAAACATCCTGTACCGCGAGCGGTGCCGGAACGCCCCGCAACGGTCCCGACCGGATCGCCGGCGTGGACCGCAGGGTGGCCGCGGCGAGGCCCGTGACCAGCACAGAGAGGATCAGGAACGCGAGCAGTGTGGCGGTATCCGGATGGATCAGTGACTGACCGCGCATCGCCTGCCAGAACGTGATCGCCTGGAGACCACCCCAGCCGAGAATCGCCACGCCGACCAGCCGGCTCCGGGTCCGTCCGGGGCGCAGCCGCGGGTGGCGTGCCGCGGACCAGGCGAGCAGCAGGACGATCGCCAGGAGTATCTGGATTCCGTGCAACCCCACGAAATGCGGGATGCGCAGATCGCCGCCGAGAGTGCTCCAGTGAGTGATCGGCATACCGGCGACGGCATCCGGTGCCCCCACCGCCCGCCGGGTGTCCGGATCGACGACGGTATGCCCGGCGGCCAGTTCCACCAGCCGGCCGTCCGCGGTGCGGGTGAGCTGGGTACCGGTGAACCCCATGAGATAGCCGAGCGCCATCGAGATCACGGCCAGGGCCAGCCCGCCGCGAATTGCCCACACAGTCGGCCGATCCGCGCCGGGACGTATCGAAACGATCACGGCGATCAGCAGATTCGCAACGAACAGACCGGGCACGCCCGTGGCGAACACCATTTGCCCGATCTCGTTCACCGCGTCGGTCTCGGTGTTGAAATGGCTGAAGGTTCCGCGCGCGGCCTGGACCACCACGAATCCCACATCCACGATCCCGGTGACCGCGAAAACGGTCCCGAGCCACCAGGTGAAGCGCTGACCTCGGTGCGGGAGCGACAGCAACCAGGCCAGGGTGAGCGAATACAGGAAGAACGCCAGCCCGAATTTGACCGGTTTGAGCCACACCGATTCACCGAGCACCTGACGGTCGTCGAAAAGCATGGCGACCAGGCCGGAAAACACCAGACCGGCCATCGCCGCGGAACAGAGCAGCAAAGGCCGGTGCAGGCGCCCGATCACCCGACATGGATCGGAGGTTGTGGGGCGGCCGGAAGGTTCCGGCACGCCGGGCATAGAGATCTCGGACTCGGTGGCGAGCCGCTTCATGTTCATGGACCGACGGTAGGAACGGAAGTCCGTGCGCGGCGTCCCGCTCCGGAGCGGGGTACCACCGGTACCCCGGTATCGCCGGAGCTGCCGGGATCGGTCGTGGGTAGGGTCAGCCGGGGAAGTTGTTCACATCCATGCCGCGCGCGGCGAACCACGGCATCGGGTCGATCTTGCCGAGACCCGGATGGTGGACCTCGTAGTGCAGGTGCGGTCCGGTGGATTGGCCGCGGGCGCCGACCGTCGCGATCACATCGCCGGCGCGGACCGGCTGTCCGACCTGCACCAGGATGTCCTGCATATGGCCGTACACGCCGACGGTGCCGTCGTCCTGCTGGACGCGGACCCACAGGCCGAAACCGGTGGCCGGGCCGGCTTCGATCACAACGCCGTCGGTGACCGTTTTGATCGGCGCGCCCATCTGGCCGGCGAAGTCGATACCGTTGTGGGCGGTGCCCCAGCGCGGGCCGAAGCCCGAGCTCACGACGGCGTCGACCGGGCGTACGGTGGTGGGCCGAGGCGGTTCGGGGAAGGGGAACGCGACGGGCTGGTTGTCCGCGGCCGGCTTGTTCGGGTCCCAAGCCGCGGGGTCGTGGGAGGTGGCTTGTTGTTCGCCGGGCGCCTCGGCACCCGGGTGCGCGGCGGAGGTCGCGGCGACGGTGTTGATCTGTTCGTTATCGGAATCGGCGCCTGCGGCGAGGAGGCCGAAGCCGGCGCAGAGCGCAGTCGTGGTGGCGACAACCTGCGTCGTTACGCGACGACGGCCGATCGACGGCACCGTGAGCTTGCGGAAAGGTAACGGAAGGGTCACGGGCATGCTTAACAAGCTAGGGGACCGTAACGCAGTCGCAGCAATCCTGTGGCAACCGTCACTGAGGATCAAAAGCCCAGGTCGCTTATAACCGAACGGTAACGAAACCGGAAATTCACTGCGTCTAGCTGCGCAAATGAGACATTTGCCGAGGTTTGACCGGGGGTGTTCTCAATGGAGACACTGTATGAGTGGTCGCTAACAGAGTTGCGCCGCTGATCGCCCTCGCCGACCCCACCCGGCGGGCGATATTCGAAGCGTTGCCCGCCGGGCCGCGATCGGTGGGGCAGCTGGCGAAACAGGTGGGGATCAGCAGTTCGGCCGTATCGCAGCATCTGCGGGTACTCCGGGAAGCGCGCCTGGTGATGGTGCGCCCGGTCGGCAATCGGCGGCTCTATTCGCTGGACCCACGGGGCCTGGGCGATGCCCGCGACTACCTGGAACAGTTCTGGCCGAGCGCCCTCGCCGCCTACAACGCCGCCCTGAGCGATGCCCGCGGCCGCGGATGAGGTGGCCGGTCAGCCCACGCGGCGATATGCGGAGCTGGCAACCCCGGCCTCGGCGCGTCGTTTCTCCAGCTGCCGGTCCAGGGCCGCGACCACCTCGGTGGCGCCGATCTGCAGAAGCCCGGGATCGGGTGTGGTCGCCTCGCGGTCGCCGGTACGGCCCGCCCACAGGACCTCGTGCCGGTTGAGCAGATGCCCCGGTGGACCGCCCTGTGCCGGGGAAGTCGGGCCGAACAGCTGCACGGTGCGGGTACCGAACGCGGTCGCGAGGTTGGCGACACCGGTGTCGCCGCACAGCACTACCGATGCTTCGGCGACGGTCGCCGACAGTTCGATGAGGTTCTGGTTCCCCGCGAGCACCCGGTGACCGGCCAGCCCCGCCCGGGCCGCGATACCGAGGGCGCGTTCGCGATCGCATTCGTCGCCGGTGAGCACCACCTCATGGCCCAGTACCAGCAGATGCCGGATCACGGCCGCCAGCCGATCGGCCGGCCAGCGTCGTGCCGCGGCGCCCGCGCCCACGTGCACGACCACGCTGTCGCGATGGCTGGTGGTGGCGACCGGCGGCACCAGCCCCAGGTTTCGCCGGTCCGCGCCGATACCGTCGAATTCCAGGAGATGGCACCAGCGGTCGATCGGATGCCGATCGTCGTGCCAGTCGGGCCCGGGTATTTCGGGGAACGCCGGATTACGGTAGGTGAGGATTCGTTCGGCGCCGGTTTTGCTGAGTTCCACGATCGGCGTGGCCTCGGCGCCGTGCAGGTTGACGGCCAGCTTCGGCGGCGGCCCGTCCCAGCGCAGTCCCTGCGGATCGGCAATGGGGACCATCTCGTCCACCACTGCGATCAGATCGACGATGGGGCGCAGGCGGTGCGGGGTGGCGAGCACCAGATGATCGTTGCGCCGGGCCCGCCGCAGGGCACGCAACGCCGGAACAGCGGTGAGCAGCTCACCGAGACCGCGTGCCTGAAGCACGAGAACTACCGACACCCGACTCTCCTAGCCACCTGTTGCTCGTCTGCCGCCCCCTCCCCGTACCACCCCGAGGGGTTGGACCACGACGAGAGCATTCCCTGGTTGACTACCCGTGCGGTCCGGGAGCAAACGTGGGCTGATCGCGGCCTGGGTCACATGGTGCGAATCACAACGAGCGCGCGACGGAACGTGTGCGGAGGTACGTAGAGAGCGCGCCGCCGGAGCGAATGCCGCGGTCCGCACGGAACGCATGGCCGGAGCGGATTCGAGGGTCCGCCGCGAGCGTATAGCGGGAGCGGAGTCGGAGGTCCGCCGCGAAGGCATGGCCGGAGTGAACGCCGAGGTGCTCAGTGAGCGCATGGCCGAAGTGAGCGCGGAGGTACGCGTAGAGCGCACGGCCGCGCGGCGGTACGCATATCGGGTCTCGAACTGCCGTGTGCGATCCGATCGAGGACGCTCCGGCCGGCACCGGGCAGCCGGGGACTTCGGTGGGTATGGTTCCCGGCCCGGCGCTTCGGTAATGTCTGCGAGGTCCACAGGGAAGACCGGTGCGAGTCCGGGGCTGTCCCGCAACTGTGAGGTTCGTTCGCGAGCCGAAGCCAGATACCTGCGGATGAAGTACTGAAACGGTGATGATCACGTGGGTATTGATCGATACGCCGAACCGGCCGCCGCACAGCGCGGCCGGTTTCGCATATCCGTGTCGCGTGAACCGCCTGACGCGACGGGAGTCGGATATGCGTGGTGCACCACTGGCGTTGAGTCGCCGATCGTTCCTGGTGGGCAGTGCGGTGACAGCGGGTGCGCTGGCCGTTGGATGCGGGAGCGGCGGTGGCGCCGCATCGGATACGTTCACCGCGGCCTTCCAGGGGTCGGGCGCCGGCGAGGGGATCGATCCGGGCGTGAATACGCTGTTCATCGACGAAGCCCGGATGAAGGCGGTGTACGACGGGTTGTTCGAGGTCGATTCGGCGATGGCGCCGATTCCGCGCCTCGCGGAATCGGGTGAGCCGAACGCCGACGGCACCCACTGGCGGATCGCGCTGCGCGACGCGCGGTGGCACGACGGGAAGCAGTTCACCGCGCGCGATGTGCTCTACACCCTGTCCCGGGTGCTCGGGCCGGCGCCGCAGCGCCCGTTCATCGCCGCGTCCTCGCTGGACCAGGTCGATCTGCCCGGCTGCCGGGCGGTCGACGACCGGACGGTCGAGATCGCCTTGAAACAACCGTCTTTCGAGTTCCTCATCGCGTTATCGGTCTACGGGACCAAGGTCGTGCCGGACGGCGCCACCGATTTCCGCAGGCCGGTGGGGACCGGCCCGTTCGTCTTCGAGTCGTTCGAGGCCGGCCGGCAGTTCACCGCCGTCCGCAACGAGCACTATTGGGGCGGTGCCCCGGAGATCGGCGCGCTGCGGATAGTCAGCGCGGAGGCGGACGCGCGGGTGAACGCGGTACAGGGCGGCGAGATCGACTACGCCGACAACCTCACCCCCTCCGCGGCCCGGACCCTGCAGGGGCGGCCCGGGATATCGGTGGTCTCCACACCCCACAGCGGCATCTATTTCTTCGCTATGAAAACCGATCGCCCGCCGTTCGACAACCCCGATGTGCGCCGTGCGGTGATGCGGATGGTCGACCGGGCCGAACTGCTGAAGGTGGCACTCCAGGGGCAGGGGGAGATCTCCAACGACGTATTCGGCAAGGGCTACCAGTACTACGCCGACTTGCCCCAGCACGAATACGATCCCGACGAAGTCGGCAGGCTGCTGCGCCGCGCCGGTGTGCGTGACCTGTCCTTCGACCTGTTCACCGCGCCCGTCGCCTACGGGTTCGTCGAGGCGGCACGACTTTTCGCCGATCAGGCCGCGGCCTGCGGGGTGCGGGTGAACGTGGTGCTGGGTTCCAAGGACAGCTACTACACCGACGCGCTGGAGACCGGGCATCTCACGATGGGGCAGTCGGGGCCGCTGCCGATTCCCAACCACTTCGCCTCCCGGTTGCTGACGGGGGCGCCGCAGAATCGCACGAAATGGTCCGACCCGGAGTTCGACCGGCTCTACGCCACCGCCCAGGCCACCCGGAGCCCGGAGGCTCGCGCGGAAAAATATCGGACCATGCACGAAATACTGCACGACCGAGGCGGTTTCATATTCTTCGCAACCACGAATTGGCACAGCGCGGCGGGGGAGCGGTTCGACCGGCTCCCCACGGCCGTGCCGAACTCCCACGACTGGGCGCGTTTCGATCAGGTGCGGGTCCGATGACGGGGGCCGAACTCGATCCCGCGCGGGCGCGCTACTGGCTGGACCGCTGGGATCGGCAGCAGGAACGCTATATGCCCGACCGGGAAGCGCGGTTCGAGGTGATCGGGGAGGTGCTGTCCGAACTGCTCGACCGGCCGGACCCGCTGATCGTCGATCTGGGAGTGGGGCCGGGCACGCTCTCCGAGCGGCTGCTGGACCGGTTTCCGGGCTCGGTGATCGTCGGTGTCGACGCCGACCCGCTACTGCTGGCTCTCGCCGAGGCCGTCCACGGCTCACCGCGGTTCCGCACGGTTTTCGCTGATCTCCGTGCACCGGGATGGTGTGAGGCGCTGGGCCTGACACGCACTCCGGACGCCTTCGTGAGCACCACCGCGCTGCACTGGATGAACCGGGAACCGTTGCGGGCACTGATCCGGACGTGCGCCGACGCACTCGCACCCGGCGGAGTATTCGTCAACGGAGATCACCTGTACGAGGGACCGGACGGCCCCCGGCTGGACGCCCTGGGCCGGACGCTGACCGCACGCCGGGCGCAGCGGTGCGGTACCGCGGAGGCCGAGGACTGGTCCGCGTGGTGGGCGGCGGTCGAGGATGCTCCCGAACTCGCCGGACTGGTCCGGTTGCGGGACGGCGGATTCGAGCACAAGGTCCACGATCGGCCCACCGCCCACGACTACCTCGCGTTCGCGCGGGACGCCGGTTTCGCCGAAGCGGGAACGGTCTGGCAGTACGGTGACGACCGCGTCGTAGTGGGTATCCGGTGACCGGTCGGTGACACCGGGAGCGCGGTTGTTCCTGCGCCGGGCCGGGATCGGCGTGGGCCAGCTGGTCGTCTTGCTCGTGCTGGTCTTCGCGCTGTCGCTGCTGCTGCCCGGTGATGCCGCCGATGTCCAGAACAACACCGTCCTGAGCGCGGCGCAGCAGCAGAACGCACGGCATCTGCTCGGGCTGGACGTCTCGCCGGTGACCAGGTTCCTCGACTGGCTGGGGCACGCGGCGCGTGGCGATTTCGGGACCTCCTATGCCGGCAGTGCCGATGTCGGATCGGTGATCACCAGCCCGTTCCTGGTCACCGGATTGCTGGCCGTATCGGCGCTGCTGGTGCTGGTGCCGGTCGCGGTGGTCGCAGGGTTCGCGGCGGGTCTGCGACCGGGTTCGGCGCGGGATCGCGTGATCACCTCGATCAGTATCGGATTCGATTCGATACCCGATTTCGTGCTGGCCGTTCTCCTGGTGACCGTCGTCTCGCTGCGGCTCGATCTGCTGCCCGCGACATTCCTGGGCGCGGATCTGTCCACCCTCGTGGACCGGCCCGAGTATCTGGTGTTACCGCTGGTCGTCACCGTTGCGCGGGTGGCCGCGCCGCTGGTGCGGCTGATTCGCGCCGGTGTGATCGACGTGCTGGACCAGCCCTATATCGCGCAGGCGCGGCGGCTGGGAGTGTCCCGGGTGTCGCTGCTGGCCCGGCATGTGGCGCCCAACGCGCTGGCGCCGGCAATGCAGGAGCTGGGCCGGACCGGTGACGGACTGCTGTCCGGAGTCCTTATCGTGGAGGCAGTTTTCGCGATGCCGGGGATCGCCTCGGAACTGATCGGCGCCATCGGCAACCGGGACGAACCGGTAATTCTCGCGATCGTCGCCATCACCGGGGTGATCGCCATCGTCGTCAACGCGGTGATCGATCTGACCGGGTACTGGATGAATCCACGCGCGGCGGCGCAGGTGCGGCGATGACCGCCCGGCGGTGGATCTATGCGGCGCTGGTCGCGGTGCCGCTGCTGTTCGCGCTGGCCGGCCCGCTGCTCGCCCGCGGCGCGCCCGGCGAGCGGTCGATACCGTTCGGGCCGTCACCGTGGTCGCCGTTCGGCACCGACCGGCTGGGCCGGGATGTGCTGGCCGCCGCGCTGACCGGCGGGCAAACCTTCCTCGTGACGGGACTGGTCACCGTACTGGGGGCCTATCTCGTCGGCTTCTTCATCGGGGTCGCGGCGGCCGCCGCGACCCGGGCCTGGCTGGACGATCTGCTCATGCGCCCGGTGGATGTGCTGCTCTGTATTCCGTCGCTGCTGATCATCATGGTGGCGGCCCTGCACACCCGCGGTTCGGCGGTGGCGATCGCCTGCGCGATCGGTCTCGCGTTGGTGGCGCCGATCGCGCGATTCGTCCGGATGGCCGCCGCCGGTGTGGTGCACGGACCGGTGATGGATGCGCTGCGGATGCAGGGGGAAAGCCGCGCCTACCGGTACGGTCGCTACGCGGTGCGGGAGACGGCGCGGCCGCTCGCCGCGGATTTCGGGGTGCGGTTCACCGCGGCCGTCTACTTTCTCGCCTCGGCGAATTTCCTCGGCCTCGGTTTCGACACCACCTCCACCGACTGGGCGGTATCGGTCGCGGCCAACAAGGACGCGTTGATGATCGCGCCGTGGTCGGTGGTGCTGCCGGGCGCGCTCATCGTGCTCCTGGTGGTCGGGACGAACCTGCTGGTCGATGATCTGCTGTCGGATCCGCGCAGTATCGCGGCGGCCGGTGCCCGGCGGACGGGCCGAGATGCCTGAGCCACTGATCTCGGTCCGCGGTCTGAGTGCCCGTGCCGGGGATACGACAATCCTGAGTGATATCGGATTCGATATCGAACCGGGGCGGATCCTCACGCTGTTCGGCCCGTCCGGCGCCGGTAAGACGACGATCGCCGCGGCCGTGGCCGGCGAGGATCGCCCGGGGATCGAATTGTCCGGTGATATCCGCCGGTCCGGTGATATCCGGGTCGGCTACCTTCCACAGCATGCCGCGTCGACGCTCAATCCGGCCCGGCGGATCGGCGCGGCGCTGGGCGAATTGGTCGCGATACAGCACCGGCGCCGCGGACGGGGCCGGCTGGGCGTGGCCGGGCGGCGGGAGCGGATCGCCCGGGTACTCGCCGCCGCGGCGATCGATATCGACGAGCACGATCTCGACCGGGCATTGCGCAAGTTCCCCTTCGAGTTCTCCGGTGGCGAGCGAGCCCGGCTGGCGCTGGCGCAGGTGCTGGTGTCCGAACCCGATGTACTGGTGGTCGACGAACCGACAGTGGGTCTCGATTCGCTCGCCCGGGCGTCGCTGCTGACCGGTCTCCGTGGCCTGCGAAGCGCCGGAAAAGGCGTTGTGCTGGTCACTCACGACCCGTTCGTAGTCGACCGGCTCAGCGACGACACAGTGTTCGTCCGTGACGGAAGGCTGGTTCCGCCCGCTCCGGGAGATCTCGACCGAGCCGAGCGCCCCGCCGCGCGCCCGCGATCGCGTACCGACCCGGTCCTGCAGGTCCGTGGCCTCACCGTCGGGCCGCGGCGGGCACCGATCCTGCGTGATCTCGACTTGGACCTGCACCCGGGGGAGATGCTCGGGCTCATCGGTATATCGGGCGCGGGCAAGTCGACGCTCGCCCGGTGTATCGCGGGGCTCGCCCGGCCGGACGCGGGGGAGATCCGTGTGGGGGGTGAAACGCTGCCGGTACTGCGTCGGCGGGCGCGGCGCCAGATCGCCGGAATCCAGTACGTCTGGCAGGAATCCGCGGCATCCTTCGATGCGCACCGCGATATTCTCGACCAGGTCGCCGCCACGGGTATCCGGCTCCGCGGGATGGACCGGGCACAGGCCCGCGCCGCCGCCACGGAGCTGCTGGCCGGCCTCGGAATCGCCCGGGCGCAGGCGGCGCGCCTTCCCGCGGGGCTCTCCGGCGGGCAGCTGCAACGTACCGCGCTGGCTCGTGCGCTGCTGGCCCGTCCCCGGGTGCTGCTGTGCGACGAAGTGACCACCGCGCTCGACAGACCTACCGCGGCAATGATTCTCGACCACCTCGACGACTACCGGCGTACCAGCGGCGCCGCGGTGCTGTGGATCAGCCACGATTTGCGCAGTCAACTGGACCGGGCGGACCGGATCGCGGTCCTCGACGGTGGACGGATCGCGGAGAACGGCACACCCGGCGAGTTGTCGAACCGTACCGGTACAGGGGTTCTTTCCCGGCTCGTCCACGCCGACGGGGTCGATCACGTCGCGCAGTCGGGTACTTCGCCGATGAGCGTGATCCGGTCCGCGCGGGAACTGCCCGCGGGCCCCGCCCGATCAGCCTTGCGGCGCCGTTTCGGTTCCGGCCCGCGGTGATCGGGGAAACGCAGCGTGCCGACCCGGATCGGGCCCTTTCGATCCGCGGGCGCCCGGGCAGGCATCGGCGGTTGCCGGATGTGCGGGCGCATCCCCGGTGTCGGTCCACGCCACCCGGGCCCGCTGATTTGCTCGGTGGGCGCTACGATCGTGGGGTTCGTCCATTCTTCGAGCGCACAGCCACTCCTTTGTTGATAGCTCGGCGCCGGTGCGCGGTGTCCCGCAGTAGACGATATGCCGGAAAGTCCATTGCGGCGCACATCGTTGTGCCCTCGCCTGTCACGGCCGGTGTCGCTCGGACACAGCACAATCGAGAGCTCGGCCGGAAACGACGAAGGGCGTGGACCGTGGAGACGACGACCGCTGCGAAACTGAAGCAACTGCGCGAAACTCTGGCAGTCGCACAGGAACCGGCGGGCTCGGCCGGTATCGCCAAACGCGCGGCCAAGGGCATTCCCAGCCCTCGCGAACGGATCGCCATGCTCCTGGACGCGGGCACTTTCGTCGAGATCGGGGCCCTGGTCCGGCAACCCGGCGCCGCCGACAGCCTCTACGGCGACGGCGTGGTCACCGGTCACGGCACGATCGACGGTCGCCCGGCCGTGGTGATCGCCCATGATCAGACGGTGTTCGGCGGGTCGGTTGGCGAGATGTTCGGGCGGAAGGTCGCCAAGGCCATGGATTTCGCTGCCGAGATCGGCTGCCCGTTCGTGGCGATCAACGATTCCGGTGGCGCCCGGGTGCAGGACGCGGTGACCTCGCTCGCCTGGTACGCCGCGATGAGCCGGCGGCAACTGGGATTGTCGGGGGTGGTCCCGCAGGTATCGGTGATGCTCGGGAAATGCGCCGCGGGTGCGGTGTACTCGCCGATCAACACCGATGTCCTGGTCGCGACCGAATCCGCCCATATGTTCGTGACCGGTCCCGAGATCATCCGTGAGACCACCGGCGAAGAGATCACGCTCGAGGAACTAGGCGGTGCGTTCAACCAGGCCCGCAACGGCAACATCCATCATGTCGCGAAGGACGAGGCGGCGGCATTCGCCTGGGTGCGCTCGTATCTGAGTTTCCTGCCGTCGAACTGCTTCGCACAGGGGCCGCTGATCAACCCGGGTCTCGAACCCGAGCTGACCGGCTCCGATCGCGAACTCGATACCCTCATCCCGGATTCCGACCGGGCGGGCTACGACATGTACGAGGTGCTGCTCCGGATATTCGACGACGGTCAGTTCCACGAGATCGGTGACGGCGCGGCCCGGAACATGATCACCGGATTCGCTCGCGTCGACGGCCGTAGTGTCGGTGTGGTGGCCAACCAGCCGCAGGTGTACAGCGGCGCGATCGATGCGCGCGGCTCGGACAAGGCAGCGCATTTCATCCGGCTCTGCAACGCGTTCGGGATACCGCTGGTTTTCGTGGTCGATACGCCGGGCGTCCTGCCCGGCGTCGAGGAGGAGAAGATCGGCGTCATCAAACGGGGCGGCCGGTTCTTCTACGCCGTGGTCGAGGCGACGGTGCCGATCGTCACCGTGGTGGTGCGCAAGGCGTACGGGGGCGGTTACGCGGTCATGGGCTGTAAACAGCTGGGCGGCGATATCAATCTCGCCTGGCCGACCGCGCGTATCGCCGTCATGGGCGCCGAGGCGGCGGTCGGCCTGACCCAACGCCGGCAGCTCGCCGCCGCGCCGGACGACGAACGGCCGGCACTGCGACAGCAGATGGTCGATTTCTACAATGCCGCGGTCGCCACGCCGTGGACCGCCGCCGAACGCGGATATATCGACGCGGTGATCGAACCGGCCCACACCCGATTGGAGCTCCGCAAAGCGCTGCGCCTGCTCCGGGACAAAACCGTCCGGCACGGCCCGCGCAAACACCACCTCATGCCGCTGTAGCGGTCCGCTGTCGGCCAGGCTGCCGCGGATCCCCGGGCAAATGACCAAGGGCAACGCGACCGCCGCGCTCCTCCGAGCGCTTCGCCTGTTCTCAGCATCAGCTCGAGCGCACTCGATGACTCGGCGTCGTGATGGGCCGTGAGGGCCCTGGCCCGACGGAAACGGGCAGGTGCTGCCGGACCCGGCTGCACCTGCCGGAGGGCCGCATGGCGCTGCTTCCGGCTATCCGGCTGGCCGGAGCAGGTCGCGGGCCTCCGCACCGCCGGTGAGGGCGCGGGTGACGCGCCGGGTTATCTTCCAGCCGTCCGGTGTGCGGGCGAGTTCGAATCTGTTCGCGCCCGCCCGCCACACCCGGTAGCCGTCGTCGCGGCGGCGCACCAGGAGCGATTCGCAGACGGCCGATGCCGCGTCGCCGTCGACGACGACGTGCGCCGGTCCGAGGAAATGCGTGCAACCGGCCTCGATCAGCGATCGGTGCGCATCGGATTCGACCATCGCCCGGATCTCCGGACGGCCGCGCATATGCCAGCCCTCCACGTCGTATTCGCCGTCCTCGGTCCACAGTTCCGCCACTGCCGCGGCGTCGCCGGCATCGACGAACGGGCCGTAGGCCGCCACCAGGCGGGTGATCTCGACCTCGTCCTCCAGGCGGCGGATCCGTTCTTCCAAGCGGTTCAGTCGTTCGTCGTCCATACCGGTCCTTCCGTGCTGTCCATCAGAGCTGTGCGGCCGCGAGGTGCAGTGCCGCGAGTTGCGCGCAGTAGTGGTCGATATCGGTGGCGTGCAGGGAACAATTGACCACGGTCGCGCCGCTGTCGCGTAGCCGGCTCAGTCGGCGGCGGGTGCCCGCGGGATCGCCTTCCGGGTCGACTGCGCGACCCGGGTTCAGCACCACCTCGAAACCGGGCGGGGGAGTCACGTCCCGCAGATAGGCAGCGGTATCGGCCGCCGAAAGACCGAACGGGACCCAGCCGGTGCCCAGTTCTACGGCGCGGCGCAGGGAGCGGCGGGTGCGGCCGCCGACCCAGAGCGGCACGGTCGTCGATATCGCGTGCGGATCGACGACGAAGTCGCCGACTTCGCGCCGCCCCCACGCGGCACGTAACTCGGCGAGGTCGCGGTCGGCGGCAGCGCCGCGGTCCGGCCATTCGGCCGCGAGCAGATCGAATTCGGCGCGTAACGAGCCGACGCCCACACCCAGGACCACCCGGCCGCCGCTGAGCCGGTCGAGTGTTCCGTAGCGTTTGGCCAAGGCGAGCGGGTGGTGGTAGCCGAGAACGACGACCGAGGTCGCCAATCTGATCCGGGTCGTCCGTGCAGCCAGATATGACAGTGTGGCCAGGGGGTCCCAGTAGGTGGCACCGCGGGTCGCGGCGTCCGCGTTGGGTACCGCGATATGTTCGGAGCAGGTCAGATGGTCGAAGCCGAGTGCATCGGCCGTTTCGGCGATCCGCGCGAGTTCGGTGGGGCCGGCCTCGGTTTCCCAGGATGAGGCGACACCCGGGACCTGAACCACGATCGGGGTGGACAGGCCGACCCTCACGGCTGCCGCTCCTCGACCGCCCCGATCAGGCGGCGCATCATCCGGTCGGCGCCGAGCACGGCGGCCGCGCGGTCGGGATCGCTGCGGCGGTGCGCCAGCTTTTCGTGCGCGGCCACGATATGCACCGGGCCCTGTCCGAGTGCCGCGAGCCCTTCGGCCGCGACCTCGTCGGGTTCGGAGACCGGCATACCCGGAATGTCGAAATCGAGGCCGACCCGCTCCATCGCCGGGGTCCGGGTGACGCCGAGCACCAGTTCGAGGACGTCGACGCCGTGTTCACGGAGTTCGAGCCAGAGGCTTTCGGCGAAGATCCGCCCGAACGCCTTCACTCCGCCGTACACCGTGTGCCGCCGGGATCCCAGATAACCCGCCAGAGAGCCCACCAGCACGATGCCGCCCCGCCCGCGTGCGCGCATCGGGGCGCCGAATTCGGCGATCAGGGCCAGCGGTGTGGTGATGTTGAGGTCTATCACCTGCTGGAAGGCGGCGAGATCGCCGTCCAGGAAATCGGCGCTGTGCGTATTGGCGCCCGCATTGTGCACCAGCAATCCGACCTCGGCATCGGCGACCGCGGCGTGGACCGCTGCGGTCGCGTCCGGGCTGCTCAGGTCGGTTGCGAGGGTGCGGACCTGCACGCCCAGAGCCCGGCATTCCGCGGCTGTCTCGTCCAAGGGGCCGGCCCGGCGAGCCACCAGCAGAAGGTGGATGCCGGCCTGCGCGAGTCGCAGGGCGATCGCCCGCCCGACTCCCTCGGAGCCGCCGGTGATCACCGCCCAGGGGCCATAGCGCGCGGGGTCGATGGTGGTCATAGCTGTGTCTCCGTTCGAGGTCCGTGGTCCGGCCTCACCCAGTTCTACAACCGGATCCGGAAAAATACTAGAGTGAATTCTAGTTTTCCCTTGGAGGTGCACAGTGCCACGGATAGCGGAGCCGCGGGAACCCGGCCGGCCGACCACCACGAGTCAGCACGCCCGCCGACGGGCCATCCTGCGTGTCGCCGCCCGCCTCGGCGGTGAACTGGGCCTGGAACGCGTTCAGATGTCCGATGTCGCCGCGGCGGCCGGGGTCGCGCTCGGCACGCTGTACCGCTACTACCCGTCCAAACACCACCTGTATTCGGGAGTTCTGGAGGCCGCGGTCGCGGAGCTGCCGCCCCCGGCGGGGCACCCCGGTGATCCCGTGGGCGCGGTGGCCGACTTCCTGGAGAACGCTGTCACCCAGCTGCTCCGGCGCCCCCTGCTGGGCCGGGCGATGCTGGTGTCGGTCAACGCCGTCCGGTCGGCGGGGACGATCGCGGTCGACACCACCATGCGTGATCGGATCATTGCCGTCGCCGGTATCGCCGAACCGGATGCCGGTGATCACCAGCTGGCCCGGCTGGCCGAACAGAGCGCCTACGGCATCATGACCTGGGCCACGGCGGGCCAGCTGGACGCGGCGCAGGCGGCGGCCGATATGCGCCGGGCGTGCACGCTGCTGCTGGCTCCCTGGGGGAGCGCCGTGCCGGCGAACGACGACCGCATGCGAGAGTGACCGGCGCCGTCGGCAGTTACGGCAGCGATTCCGCCGGTGGCTCGGCGGGGCGGCGCCGGCGCTCCCAGGCGCGCGCGAGCAGGATGGTCAATCCGACGTATGCCCAGCCGGCCAGGATGTCCACCACATAGTGTTCGCCGCCGTAGACCAGCGTGAACGCCATCGCCAAGGGGAAGAGCGCCAGCGGGACCTTCCACCACCAGCGCCGGGCCAGTGGCCATAGGGCCACGGTCACGAGCAGGGCGAAGGCAGCGTGCAACGAGGGCAGCGCGGCGACCGGATTGCCCTGGGCCGCCAGCCAGTCGTTGCTGACATCCACCGACACCAGATGGAAACCGAACCCGGTGCCGCGGTGGATTTCGGCCGGGATCACCCCGGCGCGGGCCGCGAACCATGGGGGCGCGGCGGGCAGCAGGACGTAGGTCACCAGACCGAGATAGGACAGCAGCACGATCCGGCGCATGTACTTCGACCAGCGCTCCCGGGACTGCACGTAGAAGATCGCCGCGATCAACCACGGCACCACGAAATGGCTGGTGTAGACCATCCCGGTGAGCAGGGTCCACCAGGGACGTTCGCCGTCGTGGATCAGTTGTTCCTGTAGCCACACCGTCGGAACGGTTCCGCCGAACAACCAGCTCTCCGCCGTCACCAGTTCGTCCACCCGCACCGGCATACCGAGGGTGTTGGCGATACCGCGGGTGTGGTCGTAGACCACCAGCGCGGCGATCAGCGGGACCCAGTCGACCAGGGTGCGCACATGCTCGCGCCACGGGCGATCCGGAGTGAAGGCGGCGATCCCGATGACGATCCACACCGCCTGATAGATGCGGTCGGTCGGCAGCCCGAACACGACCGTGACAACCGCCAACGCCAGCAGATAGGCCGACCACACACTACTGCGCAGCAGCCAGCGCGGCCGTTGCCCGGTCGGCGCCTCGACAGTGGGGGCACCCATCTCCCCAGTTTCCATCAGTCGACTGCCGGGTGAACGGCCGACCACCCGAAAGTGACATATCGATGGAACGACGGTCTGCTCCGGAGTTCACAGGCGGGCGAACGGGCCGTGCACGGCGCCGCGGGTTCCGATTCGGCGAAATTACGGGTGAGACCGGCCGAACCGGCCGGAAAAACCGGGCGAGCTGCCTAGCCTTTCCGAATGGCCGAGGTACGTCCTACTACATCACCCGGCAAGTCGATCGCCGCTGCGTTCGGGATTCGGTGTGCCGGCGAAGTCTTCGTCATATCGTGCTACCCCGTCCTGCCGCAAAGGCGATGCCACCGAGGTAGGCACGACCGGCTGGACAAGGCTCGGGCAGCATGACCCTGGACGAGGTGGCCGCGGACCTGTACGGGCGGATGCCGGGGGAATTCGTCGCCGCGCGCAGCGAACAGGCGCGGGCCGCCAAGGAGGCGGGGGACAAGAAGCTGGCCGCCGATATTGGGGCGCTGCGCAAACCGACGGTGGCGGCGTGGGCGGTGAACATGCTGGTGCGCGCGGCTCCCGGCGAGGTGGAGGCATTGCTGCGACTGGGCGACGAGCTGCGCACCGCCCAGCGGGAACTGTCCGGTGAACAGCTCCGTGTGCTGACCCGGCAACGCCGGCAGGTGGTCGACGCACTCGCCGGACGCGCCGGTGAGGTAGCGGGCGAGCACGGGCATCCGGTGACCGACGCTGTCCTGAGACAGGTCGGCGAGACACTGACCGCCGCACTCGCCGATCCGGAGGTGGCCGAGAAGGTGCGCACCGCCACTCTGGCCTCGGCGGCGAGCTACGCGGGGTTCGGGCCGGTCGAGCCGGACCTGTCGGTGGTCCGAGACGATGATGCCGATACGGAATCCGCCACACCGCGACCGAAAACGGCAGTACGCAAGGGTGCTGCGAAGCGAACGCCGAGCGGGCAGGGCGAGGAGGAGTCCGGGCGCGCGCGGAACGAAGAACTACAGGCGGCGGTGGAGGCGGCCGTGACCGCGGTGGACACCGCCGAACAGGAGGCCCGGCGGGCCGGCGAAGACCTGCGGCGCAGCGAGGAGCGGGTGGCGGAACTGCGTGCCGATCTCGCCGCGGCCGAGGACCGGCACCGGTTCGCCCGCAACGCCGAACGCGCCGCGCGCCAGGAAGTCCGTGCCGCTACCACCGAGCTGGAACGGGCACGCCGGCGGTTGGGATGATCGTATTCGTGCCCGGCCGGGGAACACCGCTCGTCGGCTATGCGTGGTCGGCAAGGGATGCGTGGCCCGCCCGGCGGGCGCAGTGCGCACAACAGAATATCTGTGTGCCCGCCTCGACACCGTGGCCGAGTACACGGCAGCTGCAGTGCGCGCAGACCGGCGCCAGTTCGCTCGCTGCGCATTCGAAACTGTCGAAGGTCCACGACCGGTCGTCGCGGCTGACGGTGAAGGTCCGGGCGTAGTCGTTGCCGCAGGTGTCGCAGATGGCCATGGCTCTACCTTTCGTGGCGCTCCGGATCGGCGTCGTCGATATCCCGCCGATCAGCTGTCATCGCAGGCCGTACCCGGTGCCGACCCGGGCAAACACCGCCCTGACGTGCGGGTGGTGCCCGCACAGGGGCCGTCGGCACCGATGGGTTGATCACCCTCATCGGGTGATGCGATGGTGCCGGTGGTGCGCGAACGTGGCGTCATGCATCGTCGGGAAGCAGCGGTTGTGCCCGTGGTGTCGGGAGCCGGGCATTTCGGCGCCGGAACGGCGGAGCTGTCGTTCGGCGCGGTGCGGGCACTCGCAGTCCCCGGTGGGCCGTTTCCGGACGTGCGGGCAGGTGCACCCGGGTGCTGTCGAATGTGATGCCGGCGGACCCGCCCGGACCGCCGCCACGCTCTGCCGGGCGGGGGGTCGTTCCGCCGTGAAACGAATACTTCAGCGGATTCGCCGGGTCCTGCCCGATGAGCGGATCCAGCGCGCCGATGTGATCGCCGGTTTGTCCGGTGCGGTAGCCAGTGTGCCGGACGGGATGGCGGCGGGGGCGCTGGCCGGGGTGAGCCCGGTGCACGGACTGTACGCCAGTATGGGCGGCCGGTTGTTCGGCAGTTTCGCCACCAGCACCCGGTTGATGGTGGTGACGGCGACGAGTGCGTCGGCACTGGCCGCGGGGTCGGCGTTGACCGCGGTCGCGCCCGAGCAGCGATCTGCCGCACTCATCCTGCTGACACTGTTCGCGGGCTGTGTCATGATCGCGGCCTCGATCCTGCGGCTGGGCCGCTACACCCGGTTCGTCTCCCATTCGGTGATGACCGGCTTCCTGGCCGGGATCGCGGCGAATATCGTCTTCGGGCAGCTGGCGCAGCTGGCCGGGGTCTCGGCGGATTCGTCCATCGCACTGCTGAAAGCCGTGTACGTGGTCCGCCATCCGGGCGAGATCGATATTCCGTCCCTGGTGGTCGGGCTGTTCGCGCTCGGGCTTCTCCTCGTACTGGCCCGGACCCGGCTGCGCTTGTTCGCGGCGCTCGCCGCCCTGGTGTTCCCCACCGCGCTCATGATCGGATTCGGCTGGGATTCGGTGACCCGGGTCGCCGATGCCGGCGCGATCCCGAAGGGATTTCCCTGGCCGCACCTTCCCGATCTGGCCGCGCTGACACCCTCGTTGCTCGGCGGAGCGGCCGCGGTCAGCGTCATCGTGCTCGTCCAGGGTGCCGGCGTGGCCCAGGCGGTACCGAACCGGGACGGTTCACCCACCGATCCGAACCGGGATTTCGCCGCCCAAGGTATCGGAAGTCTCGCCGCCGCACTGTTTCGCGGGATGCCGGTCGGGGGCTCGCTCGGGCAGACGGCGCTCAACGCCACGGCCGGGGCCCACACCCGCTCGCGGCGATCCTGTCCGGGGTGTGGTTGCTGGGGATTCTCGTCGCCTTCGCTCCGCTGGTCGGCAAGGTGCCCATGCCGACGCTGGCGGCGATCCTGATCGTGGCGGCGTCCGGTGCGCTGGACCCGGCCGGTCTCACCGCCATCTGGAGCAGCGGCTCGACCTCGCGGATCGCGCTCGGGGCGACGTTTCTCGCCACGCTGCTGCTGCCGGTGACCGCCGCAGTGGGTATCGGGGTGGCGCTCTCGCTGATGCTGCAGTTGAACCGTGAGGCACTGGACCTGAAAGTGGTCCGGCTGCGAGTCGCGAACGGGCAGCTGGTCGAGGTACCCGCGCCCGTCCGGCTCGCCGACCACCAGATCGTCATCCTCGACGTGTACGGAAGTCTCTTCTATGCCGGTGCCCGGACTTTGCAGGCCAACCTTCCCGACCCCGCGGGTGCGCGTTCCCCGATCGTGATCTTGCGGTTGCGCGGCCGGACCACGGCGAGCGCGACCTTCCTCACGGTGGTCGGCGACTATGTGCGCCGGCTCGACGCGGCCGGCGGCGCCCTGTACCTCAGTGGGGTCGATCCCCGGATCCGGGAGCGGTGGACCGACGAGCTACTGGACGGGCAGGGTGTGCGGGTCGAATTCTTCCCGGCGACCGCGACGATCGGGGAGTCGACGCTGGCCGCCTATGCGGAAGCCAGGGTCCATCTCCGCGAACCGGATACCTGAGCGGGACCCGGCGCTGCCGATGGTTCGTCCCGTTCCCGTTGATCCGTGTGTCCGAGTCGCACGGGGTCTCATGGACCTGCTCCAGCGGGGCGGCCCGGTCGCCGAGTACCGGGCTCGTCTCGCGGCCGGCCGTGTGTACTGGCCGACCTCCGCGCGCCCGCCCGGTTCACCCGTCGAGGATGAGGCTCGCCGAGGGGGCCGGTGGGCACAATCGACGAATACTCGGGCAGGTCGGCACGCACCACCCGCGCCCCGGAGCGGCGGCCGGGTCCGCCGCCGCTCGCGCGTCGCGATGAACCGGATCGAGGGCAGCCATGTCACTGTTGGTCCCCGCACGTCAACGGCGGACGCTCGACGAGCTCACCGACCGGCTCGATCTGGGAACCGGTGAAACGACCACGAAACGGTCCGCCTTCTGGATCATGCTGACCCTGTCCGGCATCATCGCCGCGTCCGGGGTGATCGGTGATTCGACCGCGACCGTGATCGGCGCGATGATCGTCGCGCCGCTGTCGGTGCCGATCCTCGGCGTCGGGCTCGGGATCGCCACGGGTCGCGCGGAACTCGTCGCGCGCAGCCTGCTGCTCGTGCTGGCCGGCATCGTGCTGGTCGTGCTGGTCGGGTTCCTCTTCGCGCAGGTGCTGCCCAATCCGACGAATGTGCTGTCGAATTCCCAGGTGATCGGCCGTACCTCGCCGAAACTGATGGATCTCACCGCGGCGCTGGCCACCGGGCTGGTGGGTGTCGTGGCCATCATCCGGCGCGATGTCGGCGATGTCCTGCCCGGTGTGGCCATCGCGATCTCGCTGGTGCCGCCGTTGGCCGTCGTGGGGGTCTGCCTGGGTTCGAGCGCGCCGGGGCTGGCGCTGGGCGCGTTCGTCCTGTTCGCGTCGAATATGGTCGCCATGATCATCACCGCCACGGTGGTCCTGGTGATCACCGGCTATCCGGCCGAAGCCGGCGCCGGAGCCCGGCGGCGCGGCCGTGCCTACGCGATCCTGGCGGCCGGGCTGATCGTGGTGGCCGTCCCGATGGTGGTGAACTCCCTGTCCTCGCTGTGGGCCGACCAGATCGCCGACGCGACCCGCAACTGGCTGGCCGATGTCCCCGGCGCGCAGGTCACCGATGTCACGTTGCAATCCGATACCGCGACGATCCAGGTGCTGTCGCCGGGTGAGCTGCCACCGGTCGGCAGCCTCGAACAATCGGTGCACGACCTGGTGCCCTGGCATCCCCAGGTCGTGATCGTGCATACGGTCGGCAGCCGGATCGCGAACTAGCGCCCGCGACTTCATCCGATTCGGGTGACGCGGCGGCGCTGCGGATAGGGCATATCTGGTCCACCAGGAATCGGATGAGGAGACTCGATGACCCATACGACAGGTACGCAGCGCAACCCGGTCTCGCAGGGAGTAGCCGCGGTGACCTCCATCGGGGTGGCGGTTCTGCTGCTCACCGTAGGGGTTCTGTCCATTTTCGCCGGTGGTTCCGCCGTAGCCTCCGATGACCTGTTCGTCGACGGCACCGACTATCTCTACCGATTGGACACCACGACCTGGGGCTGGGTGCATATCGTGGTGGGGGCGCTGATCGTGATCGCCGCCGTCGGATTGCTGGCGGGTGCGGTCTGGGCGCGGGTCACCGCGGTATTTCTCGCGGCGCTCTCGATCATCGGCAACTTTCTGTGGCTCCCCTACTACCCGTGGTGGTCGATTGTGGTGATCGCCCTGGACATCGTGGTGATCTGGGCCGTCACCACCTGGCGGCCGGCTCCGCGCTGACAGACAGGCCGGTTGCGGTTCGGCGGCGGTGCACGGGCGACCTCATCCGCCGTGGGTGATGCCGGCCTTGCGCCCGGCCCGCAGGATGACGCTATGACCTACGCATCGGATCTCGGCCCGGTAGAACTGGTCGTTCTCTCCTTTCCCGGTGAACGGATCGACCGGTCGGTGACGGCCGCGCTGGCGGATGTGGTGGACCGCGGTTACGTCACCGTGCTCGATCTCATCTATCTGACGATGGACGACAGTGGGGGCCTGCGCCAGGTCGAAGTCGACGAATCGCTGACCGATATCGGGCTCGACGGGCTCACCGTGGATTCCCGTGGCCTGGTCAGCGACGAGGACCTCGATATCGTGCGGGCCGCGATGGAGCCGGGCACCTCGGCGGTCGTGATCGCCTACGAGGAGACCTGGGCCCGGTCGATGGCCGGGACCGTGCGCGGCGCCGGCGGCGAGGTCGCCCTGCACGTGCAGATACCCCGCGACGCCGTCGCGGCGGCATTGTCGGCGACTCGGTAAGGAGGACTCCCATGGTGTTCCGCGCAGGACGGATCGGCAGGCCGGGGCTGCTCGGCACGGTCGCCCGCACCGCGGTGGTGGCGGGTACGGCGCGCGCGACGGCGAATGCTGTCGATCGCCACGCACAACGGCGGGCGACGGAGAGCCAGGCCTACGCCGCACAACAAGCGCCGCCGCCACCTCCGCAGCAGTACGCCCAACCGGTGCCTTCCCCGGCGGAGACGGAATCGGCGGACCTCGTCGGCAAACTGCACCAACTGGGCGAACTCCATGCCTCCGGTGTGCTGTCCGACGACGAATTCGCCGCGGCCAAACGGCAACTGCTCGGTTGACCGGGCAGGTGGGCGGGAGGCGGTGCCGTGATCGCCCGGCATCCGGCGCGGAGCGGGGCCGTCGAGTCGTGAGGATTGCGTCATGGGCGCGGTGATCGGCGACCTGCTACCGCTGGCGGTCGGTGTGGCGATCTCGCCGATCCCCATTGTCGCGGTCGTGCTGATGGTGTTGTCCCGCAATGCCCGCGTCGCCGGGCCCGGCTTCGGAACGGGTTGGGTTGCGGGCATTCTCGTGGTGACAGCGATCGTGACCGTGATCGCGGGATCGCTCGGCTCCGGTTCCGGCGGTGGGACAGCCGCGGCGTGGATCGAGATCGTTCTCGGCGTCGCGTTGATCGTGCTGGCTTTCACGCAGTGGCGTTCCCGCGCCGATACCGCCACCCCGGAATGGATGCGGGCGATCGACGAGTTCACCTTCGGGAAGGCCGCGGGCCTCGGGGTGGTGTTGTCGGCCGTCAACCCCAAGAATTTGCTGCTGTGTGTGTCCGCCGGGGTCACCATCGGGAATGGCGGGCTCGGCGTCGGCGGCGATATCGTGGCACTGGTGGTCTTCACGGTGCTCGCTGCCGCGTCGGTGCTGGTGCCGGTGGTCGGGTATCTGGTAGCGGCCGATCGCATATCCGGCGCTCTGGCCACCGTCAAGGACTGGCTGCAGGCCAACAACCACCTGGTCATGGCGATCGTTCTGCTGATCATGGGTGCGGCGGTGTTCGGCAAAGGTGTGGGTGGGCTCGGGTGAACCGCGCCGGACCGGTCTGCGTGGCAGCCGGATTCACCCGTGAGGCATGAGTCCGCACACCGTTGCCGTCGGTACCGTCGACCGGGCAGCGTCGTCGAATCGAGGAGGCCGCCGTGGCTGGAACCTTGACCGTATGGAAGTTTCCGACCGAGACCGGAGCCGACACCGCTGTCGCCACCCTGCAGGACCTGCGCCGCCGGAAACTCATCACCCTGCACGATGCCGCGGTCGTGAGCTGGCCCGCGGAGGCACATAAGCCGAAAACGCGGCAACTGCACAATCTGCCCGGTATCGGGGCGCTGGGGGGCACCTTCTGGGGCCTGCTGTTCGGGATCCTGTTCTTCATCCCGCTGGTCGGTGCCGTCGTCGGCGCAGGGATGGGGGCGGTGGCGGGGGCGCTGACCGATATCGGGATCGACGACAAGTTCATCAAGGAGTTGCGGGACCGGATCACCCCGGGTACCTCGGCGTTGTTCGTCCTCACCTCGAATGCGGTATTGGACCGGGTGCACGACGAATTCCGCGGTCAGAGCCCCGAATTGATCTCGACCAACCTCTCGCACGAACAGGAAGCGAAGCTGCGCCGGGCGTTCGCCGAGTGACAGAGGGCCCGTGCACGGTCAGTGTGTCCGCTCGGGCGCCGGCGACCGGTGCGGATCCGACAGCGTCATACTGATGCCGATGAGGAGGCCGACGGTGACGACGCTGATCGCGCCGAGCAGCGGGCCGAGTACCTCCAGAGCCTCGGCACCCTGCGGTTCCGCGGTACCGGGAACGGCGTGGGCGTGCATGGCGGACATACCCGTGTAGTGCATGGTCGCCACCGCCGCGGCCAGCACGAATGCGGCGCACAGTGTCGATACGATCCCCCAGGAGTGCAGGCTGAACCAGAGCGTCGCCGTCGCGGCGACGGTGGCGATCACCAGCGAAAGTGCCACGCGCGCCGGGTCGTAACCGATATGGGCGTCGGTCTGCATGGCGAACATTCCGGTGTAGTGCATGGCCCCGATCCCGAGGCCGGTGATCACACCACCGCTCAGCAGGGTCACCAGTCCGGAGCCGGGGGAGCTCACCAGGAACAGGCCGATACCGACCACCCCGATCGAGAGGACCGCGCTCAGGACGGTGAGGGGAACATCGAATCGGATCTGTGCGCCTTCGATCGAAAAACCGAGCATCGCAACGAAATGCATGACCCAGATCCCGGTACCGCCGAGGGCGATCGCGGCCATGGCCAGCCAGCCGAGCCGGCGCCGCCCGCGGCGGGCCTGTTTGGTGCATTGCAATCCGATGGCACACCCGGTGACCGAGAGGAAATATGCCAGCACGGGCGTCAGCCAGCCCAGTGCGAAATGTTCGAGGTGAAGCATGTCCATCCAAGGTCGTGCCGGGTGTTCCGGAGCCAGTTCGTCGAGATCGACAGTACGACAGGCGGATCGGCGATGTGTGCTGATTGTTTGCCCGAGTTCCCGTGGTTTCGGTCACATTTGCCGTGTGCGACGCGGTGTTTACGCAATCGTGCGTTCTCCTCCTGCTCGATTCGATTGCCCGGATCGTTGCGATTCCTTCTCGGAAGAATCACTGGAAATGCGATATTCCTGGGATGTTTCGGCGTGGGTGAACGGGTACGCGGACGCTCTCGGGAGAGGCCGGGCGACCCGGATTCGACCGCGGATCCGGAGCGGCGGAATTCGCGCGACCCGGCGATAACCGATACATAACTGTGGCCGCTCCGTGCTTGCGGAGAGCGCCCGCGTACCGGACTCCCGCCTCGGCCGATGACTCGGTACCCGGTTACATGTACATCCGCGGATCCGGCTGATAGTCGTGGGGAATGACCACACCGGGTGAGTTCGAATTCGAAGACGTCTACCGTGGCGGCGGCCCGTTCGGGCCCGGCGCCACCGCGCCGTGGAGTATCGGCGAACCTCAGCCCGCGCTCGCCGCGCTGATCCAGCAGGGCCGATTCCACGGCGAAATCCTCGACGCCGGATGCGGCGAGGGCGCGATCTCGCTGTACCTCGCCGAACAGGGCTTCACCACGGTGGGCCTGGACCTCGCGCCGACCGCGATCGAATCGGCCCGCACCGAAGCCGCCCGCCGCGGGCTGACCGGTGCCTCCTTCGAGGTCGCCGATATCACCTCGTTCACCGGCTACGACGGCCGCTTCGGCACCATTGTCGACAGCACGCTGTTCCATTCGATCCCGGTCGAGTCCCGGGAGAGCTACCTGCAATCCATCGTGCGTGCCGCCGCCCCGGGCGCCTCGTATTTCGCCCTGGTCTTCGACCGGGCCGCCATGCCGGAAACGCCCGGGCCCGGTCCCTCCCCGGTCACCGCCGACGAACTCCGCGACGTGGTCTCGAAGTACTGGGCGATCGACGAGATAGAACCGGCGCGAATCCACGGCAAGCTGCCCGCCGGGCTGGATGCCCTGGTCGACAGCCCCATGTTCCGGTTCGAGGGCCTGCGCGACGAGCCCAACGGCCGCAAGTCGATACCCGCCTGGTTGCTGTCGGCACATCTGGACTGACACAACCGGGCCCGGGCGGGTCGGCCGGTTGTGGTGGATCGCCGGTCCGGCCGGCACGTACGCTCGTGGGGATGCCGAGTACCGAACAATTTCCACAGAACGGCACCCTGCTGTGCGACGACCCCGCCGACTCGGCGAGCGCCTGCGGGCTCGGATCGGGTGACCTGTGTATCCCGTACCACCGCGCCCACGACGACACCTGGGGCTACGTCTGGGGCGATTGCTGGCGAGGTCCGGCGCAGACCGGTGGCTATCTCGGCTCCCCGCTGATCCTGACCCAGGAAACCTTCGACGCCTCCGGCGCCCGCCCCATCGAATTCGGCCGGCCGGTGCCCGCTGCGGGTCCGGCCCGGCAACTGTTCGACTACGCGCACAACGCGGACAACGGATTCGGCGTCACGGAGGTTTCCCGTATCCCGAACGACGCCATCGAGATCGACGGCCGCACCCTCGTCCAGTACACCTCGGTCCACACGTGGGTTCCCCCGGACTCCGCGGTCGACGGCTCCGCATTCTCCGGGGTCGCCTACTCCGATGATCAGGGCGCCACCTGGCACGACTTCGACCACCACTGGGACGGTCAAGCGCTCGGCACCGACGGAAACCCCTACGGGATGTGGACGTTCGCCGGGATCGATCCCGACGGCTACCTCTACATCTTCGCCAAACGCTGGAACGGCAGCCACCACTATCGGTTCGACCACGGCCACATCCAGCTCTTCCGTTACGACCCCGCCGATTTCCGCCGCGGCGATTTCGCCGCCCAGCAGAACTGGGCCCACGTCGACGGGGAATGGGGCTGGTACCCGGCGAGCCGATATCCCGCCACCCCGATCTTCGGCCCCGGCAACGGTATCGGTGAGCTTTCCGTGAAACGTATCGGTTCGGCCTACGTGATGGCGTACTTCGACTGCGCCGACCTGAGCATCAAAACCCGTACGGCCCCCCGCCCCGACGCACCGTGGTCGGCGGAGAAAATACAAGTGGTGCACGACCATGCGCACCTCCCGTCACACCGGGGTAAACCACAGCTGCCCAACCCCTACGGGGGCTACATCCACCCAGGGTCCCCCTCACCGTCGAACCTGACCCTGCTGATCAGCCGCTGGAACGGCATCGAAGGCGCCCGTCCCTACGCCGCCACCCAGTGGACGGGCCTGTCCGCCTGACCGTGGTAGGTCGGCAGGACGCGGGCGCTACCGATCCGGCCGGTAACTTCTGTCCCGCAGGGAATTCAGCTCTGATCGGCAACGAACGAAGGCCGCGCCCCGCCTCGGTGGCGGGACGCGACCCCTCGACTGGACCGGTCAGCGATCGGCGCCCAGCAGATCCGCTGCCTTTTCGCCGATTACGACCGCGGGGGCGTGGGTGTGGCCGCGGATGATATTCGGCATCACCGAGGCATCGGCCACGCGCAGACCCTCGACACCGCGCACCTTCAGGTCGGGAGTGACCACGCTGCCGGCGTCGGTGCCCATCCGGCAGGTGCTGACCGGGTGGTACAGGGTGTGCGAATGCCAGGTGAGCGCCTCTTCGAGGGTTTCGTCCAGCGTGTCCAATTCGCGCTTCGGCTGCAAGAAGCGGCCGAGAGCGGGGCTCAGGGGCTGGGTGCTGGCGATCCGGTGGGAGATCCGCAGGCCTTCGAGGAGGGCGGCGCGGTCGGCGCCTTCGCTGTCGGACAGGTAGTTCGGATCCACGAGTGCTTTGGCGGTGGGGTCGGCGCCGGTGAGGGTGACGGTGCCGCGGCTGCGTGGGCGCAGCAGGATCGGTCCGAGCGCGACCGCGTGGCCCGGTGCGATACCGATTCCCTCGTCGAAGAACGGCGCGGGGCCGAAGATGATTTCGAGGTCGGGCAGTTCGAGTTCGGGGCGGCTGCGCACGAAACCGTAGGCCTCACCGACATTGGAGGTGAGCATGCCGCGGCGGCGCACCAGGTAGTCGAGCAGCTGGCGCGGTTTCTCGGCGTCGAAGAGCGTGCCGGAATCCACCGCGAACCCGATGAGCGAGACCAGGTGGTCGGTGAGATTGCGGCCGACCTCGGGGGTATGACGCAGGACCTGGATACCGTGCTCGCGTAGCTGTTGTTCGTCTCCGATCCCGGAGAGCATGAGCAGCTGCGGCGTATTGATCGCGCCACCGCAGAGCACGACCTCCCTCCGCGCGCGCAGGGTGAAAACCTGGTTGCCTTTACGGTATTCGACGCCCACCGCGCGGGTGCCCTCGAACAGCACCCGGCTCGCGTGCGCTTCGGTGATCACGGTCAGGTTTTCCCGCCGCCGCGCCGGCTTCAGATAGGCATCGGCCGTGCTCCACCGTGCGCCGCGCTTCTGCGTGACCATGGTCTGGCAGAAGCCCTCCGGCTGTGCGGAATTGGCGCGTTCGTTCTTGAAACCGGCAAGTTCGGCGGCCGCCAGGAAATCCCGTGTCCACGAGCTTGCGCTGCGCTGGTGCGCGATCCGCAGCGGACCGTTGCGGCCCTCGTCGGGTTCACGCGCCCCCTCGACGGATTCGATCTTCTTGAAATACCCGGCGACCTCGGCGAACGACCAGGACTCGCCGGCTGCCTGGGCCCACTCGTCGTAGTCGGCGGCGAAACCGCGCACCCACATCATCGCGTTCATCGAGGACGAGCCGCCGAGGAGCTTGCCGCGCGGATACAGGATCTGGCGGTTGCCGAGCTCGGGTTGCGGGGTGGTCAGATAGCCCCAGTCGCATTCGCCCTGGAAGAGCTTGGAGAAGGCGGCCGGAATATGGGCGAAACGGTTGCTGTCCTCGGGCCCGGCCTCGAGCGCCGCGACCCGGTTCCCCGGATTCTCGCTCAAGCGAGCGGCGACGACCGCACCGGCGGAGCCGGTACCGACAACGATGTAATCGACGGTGGACGGGAGGGCTGCATCGGCATTCATCGGTGAGTGCTCCAGTCGTGGTTCAGCCGCGCAGGGCGGAGGCGAAGATGGCGGGCAGCCGGGACCAGCGGGGATCGGCGCCGAAAGCGGCGAGCCGCCGGCCGGTTTCCGCGGCGGTCCGATTGGTGACGAACCAGGGCGGCTTGGGGGACAGCGCCCATTCGCGGTGCAGTATCGAACGCGGCGCCGGGCGGAACGGCCCCCGGACGACGGTGCGTTCGATCCGGTCGATCAACCACGCGTTGTGCACGACGCCGATCCCGCTCTGCACATCGTCGAGGGTGTGGCCGGGATAGGCGCCCCAGCTCGCGGTGGGGGTCAGATAACCCACCGCGGTCCAGGCGTTGATCGCGATGGTGCCGTACCGCAGCCGCGCGATGAGCGCGTCGAACTCTTCACCCAGCTCGTCGATGCTGTCCGGGTGCGCGACGATATTGGCGCCCAGGGTGCCGGTGAGCCGGTCGTTCGCCGTGTCCACCGCCGCGCGGGCGAAGGCCGTGCCCGTGCCGGGCAGCTCCACGACCCCGAGAACCGGTGCGAAGTATTCGGTCGAGTACAAAGTTTCCGCCGCCGCCGGGTCCAGTCCGGTGACCAGCAGCCGTTCCCCCCGGGCGCCGAGGGACCGGGCCTCCGGATAAGTGGTGCGCGCCGCGGCCACCCGGTCATCGCTGCCCGGGTAGTAGGCACGTCGTCCCGGCGCCCGATCGAGCGCCGCGGCCAATGCCGCCAGAAATTGATCCTTCTGCGGCCAGTCCGCGGAGACGATCACCGCTTGTGCCGCGACACAGTTGTAGCCGCCGTTGTGCAGCCGCTGGGTCGCGAGATGTTCGGCCTGGAACTCCAGGTCGGCGGTACTCCACCGGCCCGGTAGCACGATCGTCGGGGACACTCCGCCGAGCTCGCTGCTGATCGGTTTCTGCAGCAGCGGTGTGCCGGCGGCCTTCCGTGCCGCCGCGTCCGGGCCGGTCCCCCAGACGATGGCATCGTGGGTCGCGGCGCTCCCGGTCATATGGACGTGCGCGACCCGTTCGTGGTTGACCAGCTGTCCGCCGATACCGGCACCGCCCGTGAGTACTCGGACGACCCCGAGCTCGATGAACGGCGCGAAGATCTTCTCGAAGACCGGGCGCAGCGGATCGGTGACCGGGTTCAGTTTGAGGGCGACGACACGGTTGTGCGCGATCAGTTCGTAGATCGTGTCCAGCGGCGCGATCGAGGTGATGTTACCGGCGCCGAGCACCGCCCCGATCCCGTGCGTGCGGGTGGGATCGAGCTGAGCGAGCCCCGCGTTGGCTTTCGCCGCGGCCGAGCTGACACCCCGCTGCAGCCAGACTTCGGCGCGGAAGCCGCTGAGCAGCAGCTCGTCGTACAGGCCGGTGGGCAGCGCCCGAACGGTCACCCGGTCCCCGGCGGCGCCGAATGTCGCGTTCGCGAGCGGGCTGACGCCTCGCTCCAGCGATTCGAGGGTGCCCGAGACGGCGGCGAGGCTGGTCGCGAGCGCATACGGCCCGGACATCCATTCCTCACCCACCAGCGGCGACGAGGCGTCGAGGCCCTTGATCCGAACGGCGGCGTCGACCCACTCCTGGGCATACTGCCCGGTGAGCGCGCGCATCCGGTCGAGTAGGGCGCGTCTACCGGTCAGCGGTAACCGCGACCATTTCTTCTCGCCCTCGGCGAGGTCGGATATGGCGGCGTCGATGACCTTATCGGCCGCGGGGGCCTGTTCTGTCTGCACGGTGGCACACTCCATCGATGAGGATCACGCGGGAATCCGGACACTACCGAGTGTGACTGTGCTCACGACCGAGCGAAATGTGTCACCGTTGCGGACTTCCCGCTCGGTATTTGTGCCCGTGCACAATCTGGGCGTGGTCTGGATCACGGCCGCTGAGTACACTGCCGATATGACCACGCCCGCACCGGTGACGCCGACACCCGAGGCATCCGCCCTGGCCGCCCGCCTGTCGGACGATGTCGAGGTGCTGACCGATATCCTGGTCGGCCGGATCTCCGTCGCCGACCCTTCCTACGGGCAGTCCGGGCTGCTCACCGAGGAACAGCTGCAGAACACCTGCCGGGAAAACCTGACCTCGGTGATCGGGGCGCTGGCCCGCACCCACCCGTTGCGGCTGAGTCCGGCCCGCGCGGCCGGCCGCTTGAAGGCCGAGCAGGGGATCCCGATCGCCGCCCTCCTGCACGCCTACCGGCTGGGCGGTCGCCTCATCTGGGAAGAACTGACAAAACGGTCCGCCGGGCCGGGCGACCCCCGGCTGCACGATCTGGCGACCCACCTGTGGGAGCTCATCGATCTGTACTCCGACGCGGCCGTCGAGGCCTACCGAGATACCGAGGTCCTGCTGGCGCACTCCGACGCCCAGTTCCAGAGCCGGCTCGTTCGGACCCTGTTCGACGATCATTCCGGGAATCCGGCCCGGGTGCTCGATGTGCTGCGCACACTGGGGATTCCGGAACGCGGCGCCTTCGCGGTCGTCGCGATCGATACCGAACCCACCGCTCCGCTGCCGGGGAAACTCACCGCCGCGCTGGAGAGCCTCGGGATCCGGTCGGTGTGGGATGCGCAGATCGATGCGCATATCGGGTTGCTGTCCGGGGCCTCGCCGGCCGCGATCGACCGCGCCGCCTCGGAGATTTCCGCGTTCGTCGACGACCGGGTCGGAATCAGCACCGTATTCTCGGCCCCCCAGGCCATCACGGCGGCGCTCACGGAAGCCCGCCTCGCTTCGCGGTCCGCGCGCCCGGGGGCGGCCGGTGCAATCCGTTTCGGCGACGAACCCGTCGGCCACCTGCTCATCGCCGTCCCCGATGCGGGTCGCCGGGCCGCCGCGCAGATCCTCGGCCCCCTCCTCGACCTGCCGGCCGCCGAGCGTGGCGACCTCATCGAGGCGCTCGATGCCTGGTACCGGTGCGGCGGTTCGGCCGCGGCCGTCGCCGAAACGATGCACTGTCACCGCAATACGGTGCGCTACCGGCTGCGCAAGATCCGCGACCTCACCGGTCGCGATACCACCGACCCCCGCCAATCCGCCGAACTGTACCTCGCTCTGGAAGCCCTGACCCTGCTCGGCGCCACGAGCCGGTAATGCTGATCTTCGTGGATTCGAGGAATCCACCGGTCCGGCTCCGGACTGGGTGCCTTCCCTCGGAGCCGTTCCGTACCGGTTGACGGAGGCCTGCCGCCGGCCCGGCACTGCCCGCCGCGGGGTGATGGACCCGTTCGATGCGCTGTACCAGGATCTGGCCGATCTCGGGGATATCTTCGGTGTGCGGGCGAAAGCCGACGTGCTCGTCGTCGGCTACCGCGATCAGGTCGCCGCGGCGCGGCGACCGCACCCGCCGGGCAGACGCCGGCCTGGGTGTTCCTGTTCGACAGCGCGACTCCCGAACCGTTCACCTAGGGCCGGACCGCGGCACCTTCTCGGATCATCCGTGAAGCCGGCGGCAGCAACATCAGGTCGACGACCTGACGACTCGTGGACCACGGCCTCGTGGGAGGCCGCGCCGCAACGCGACCCGCAGGCGATCGTGATCGTGATCGTCGACTACGGTGCCGGACCGGAGAATTCGGTGGACGCGAAGATCGCGCTGCTCCGCCGGCAGCCGCTGATGGCGGAAACCATCGCGGTCCGGGAGAACAACATCATCGCCCTGCCGTATGCCGCGCTGGTCGAGAGTCCGCGCAATCCCCAGGCCGTGGTTGCCGTCGCCGAGATCCTTCGGTCGAAGGGGTACGGAGTGGGTCCTCGATGTTCCGGCGGCGGGCTCGGGTTCCGCCGAAGCCGGGTTGGTCCGCCGCTCGGAGCGGACGGTAGGCACTTATTCGCATTGCCGCGCTTCCGGTTCTCGATACGATGAATCGAGAACCTTCTTCCCCGTTGAGCGGATCGGCTGCACGACAATGATTTTCGCATCTGCCCTCGATATTCTGGCGCAAGTGGAGGCCCCGGTTCCGGAGCCGCCGCCCAGTTCGGACAAACTCCTGCAGCTCATCGACTATCTGATCCTGCTCATCATCATCGTGCCGATCGCGGTGCTGGTGTTCGGTGTTCCGCTGATCATCGTGCTGGTGATCCGGTCCAACCGGCGTGCACCGGGTGGGCCCGGGGCAGCGCCGGGTGGCGGCGGCCCGGGTGAGCTGGGGCCGGGCGGTCCCGGGCACGGCGGCTCGGCCGACGGCGGGTACGGCGGCTACAGTAGCGGCAGCCCGGGCGTCTGAACGCCGAATCGAATTCCGGGATCTGGTCACCGGTAGCCGCCCTCGGCCGGAATCAGCAAGTCCGTTGCGCCGGTATCGATCACATGGCCGCAATGCCTGGTCAGCGTGGTCATGAAGAGTTCGTCACCGCGTTCGGTCCGTTCGACGACGACCGAGGCCGCGATCGACATGATCACGCCCATGAAGCTCTGCCGTCGCACCGCTTCCCGGACCTGACCCGGCGCTATCGGCGGATTCGGACCCAGCGCCGCGCAGTAGGCCTGCAGCAGATCGTCGTAGTGCGTCCGGCGGAGTTCGGCCGGGAGTGCGCCGCCCAGGAAATAGGCGAGGTCCGTCAGCGCCGGTCCGGACATGACCCCCTGCCAATCCACGACCGTCAGCGGTCTTTCCGCCTCGGGTGCGCCGAACAACATGTTGTCCAGGCGGTAGTCCCCGTGCACCAGCCCCTGCGGGTCGCCGCTCACCAGTTCGAGGTAGTGGTCGAAGGCAGCGACCAGTGCGTCGCACACCGAACGCTGGTCCGCGGTCAGGTAGTCGCCGTAGCGGTCCAGGAACAGCGTATAGAGCTGCTCGAACAGGGCCGCGTTCAGCAGCGAGCTGCGATCGAGCCAGCCGGCCTCGGTGAGCGACGGTCGCCCGCCGGCCAGCGAGTGCAGGCGGCCGAGCTCGGTCACGGCGAGAAAAGCCTGTTCGGCGGTCGCGCCGAGGATCTCATCGCCCACCACGGCAGGTGCCGCGTCCTCGAGGACGAGGTCGAACGCGCCCGACCCGGGGTCGATGGCGGCGTGGTAGCACGCCGGAATCGGGCCGCCTCCCAGATGCGGCACCAGCTCCCGGTAGAACCGGACCTCGCTCTCGTACAACCCCATCGCTGAACCGGTCTGCCGACTGGTCGGATCACCGGACGCGACTTTAAGGATCACCGATCGCGGCCCGGTCGCACCGGCTGCGTAGTCGACGACGACCCGGTAGCAGTCGCTGACCTGGCTTGTGCCGATACGTTCGTACCGGAAGCCGAGAACTGCGGCCCCCAGTGTCGTTGTGAGCCACTCGCCGGTGAGGTCGGCCGGGCTTGCGATGACCGCGACGTCCGATGGATCCGCCATGGACGAACGTTACCGCCGGAATGTACTGCCGACTGCCGTTTCGAATACATTACTGTTGATCTAACTGGACTGGCGGTGAGCGGTACGGGACAGGTAACGGCTCGGGGGCATCATTTCCGGAGCCGCTAGTCTCGATCCGGTGCCGAGCGACTGCTCGCCACACCGGATCGAACCAGGAGGAGGGACCGATGCCCAGGAGTGAAGGCTCCTCCGGTTGGTTGCGTGAACTGCGGTCCGGGAGCGGGCAACAGCCGGTGCTGGTCTGTTTTCCGCCCGGGGGTGGCTCCGCGTCCAACTACCGTTCTCTCGCCGCGAACCTTGCGCCGGGCCCGGCGGTTCACGCCGTCCAATACCCGGGTCGCCAGGATCGTCTCGCCGAGGACCCCGTCTCGTCGATCGGCGAGCTCGCCGCAGTGATCGCGGCGGCGATGGAACCGATGGCTGCCGGGAGGCCGGTGCTCTTCGGCCACAGTATGGGCGCCACCGTGGCCTTCGAGACGGCCCGGCTGCTCGAAGCCGCCGGGCGAACGGTCGCCGCACTTTTCGTTTCCGGCCGCCCCGACCCGGCATACGTCGAACACGGGAATCTCCATGGTGCGCCGGACACCGAGGTGATCGCCGAACTCGAGCGGCTGGCGAACGACCCGGCATCGGTCCGGATCCTGCGGGAGGAGCCGGGTATCGCCGAGATCGTGCTGCCCGCGGTGCGCAACGACTATCTGGCGGTCGAAACGTACCGGTACGCGGCGGGGGAGCCGCTCGGTTGCGATATCTTCGCGCTGCTCGGCCGGTCCGATCCCACCACGACCCCGGAGCAGCTCGAGGAATGGCGCAATCACACCACCGGGCATTTCGAGATGCGACTGTTTCCCGGGCGCCACTTCTACCTCGACGTTCACACTCGTGAGGTGGCGGATTTCGTGAGCTCGAAATTGATGCTCGTGGACGCACCGGACCCGTAGACCTTCCGGTCGCTGTGCCCGGCAATCGCCTCCGCGAAGCGGCCTCTTCCTCGAGGTCATGCAGACGGTTGTGACGGCGCTGCTGGAATTCGGCCGCAGACGCACCGGTAGTTACGACTCTGTGTAGTAGTGAATCCGGACATCGAGTAGCGTTCCGGTCTATGGAACTCGTCTACAACGTTGTGGTCGTCACCCATCTGCTCGGGATGGCGGCCGTGGTCGGCGGATACGCCGCCGGGCGGCCCGCGGTCAACGAGGTGATGGTGTGGGGTGCGCGGGCGCAGCTCATCACCGGGGTGATCCTGGTCGGACTGGCCGAATCGGTGACCTCACTGGACAAAGACCTGAACATGGTGAAGATCGGGGTCAAGCTCGTCATCTCGGTGCTGGTCGCCGCGTTCGCCGAGATGGGCCGCGCCGACGCCAAACGGGGCAAGGACCCGGCTTGGATGCCCGACGCGGCCGGTGGTCTGGCGATCGTCAATGTGCTGATCGCGGTGCTGTGGACCTGAGCCGGCTCTGTTGACGGCAACGCCCGCCGGCCACCGACGGCCGGCGGGCGTTGCTCGTTCCGGAGCAGCTCGGTTCAGCGGACGAACTCGGCGGCATCACCGGCGAGGTCCAGCAGTGGTTGTGGTGCGAGACCCAGAATCAGCGTGACCGCGGCCGCAACGACGATCAATACGACGGTTGCCCGCGGGGCGACTATGGCCGGGGGATCGGCCGGAGGGTCGGTGAAGAACATCAGCACGATCACCCGGATATAGAAGAACGCGGCAACAGCACTGGCCAGGACACCGACGATCACCAGGAATCCCGCGTCACCCTGTGCCGCGGCCTGGAACACCGCGAACTTCGCGACGAAACCCGCGGTGACCGGGATCCCGGCGAACGACAACAACAGCAGGGAGAACACCGTCGCGAGCCACGGTGCGCGCCGGCCGAGCCCGGCCCAGCGCGACAGCGCGGTGGCCTCGGTGCCGTCGGATTCCCGCACCAGGCTGACGATCGCGAACGCGCCGAGCGTGCCCAGCCCGTAGACGAACAGATAGAAGAGCGTCGACGAAATACCCCGGTCGTTCGCGGCGACCAGAGCGGTGAGCAGGAAACCGGTATGCGCGATCGAGGAATACGCGAGCATGCGCTTCATATCGGTCTGGGTGATCGCCAGCACCGCGCCGACCAGCATCGTGGCGACCGCGACCGCCGCGAGGACCGGACGCCAGTCGGCCGCGATCTCGGCGACGCCGACCTGCAGTACGCGCAGCAGAGCGCCGATGGCGGCGATCTTCGTGGCCGCCGCCATGAACGCGGTGATCGGGGTGGGTGCGCCCTGGTACACATCGGGCACCCAGGCATGGAATGGGACCGCACCGATCTTGAACAGCAGTCCCACGGCCAGCATGGCCACACCCAGCAATGCCAGTGTGGGCGACCCGGATTCGGCCGCGAGTGCGTCGGCGATCCCGGCGAGCCGGACGGTGCCGGCCTGACCGTAGAGCAGCGCTACCCCGTACAAGAAGAACGCCGAGGAGAACGCCCCGAGCAGAAAGTACTTGAGCGCCGCTTCCTGCGAGAGCAGCCGGCGCCGGCGCGCCAGCCCGCACAGCAGATACAGCGGTAGCGAGAGCACCTCGAGTGCGATGAACATGGTGAGCAGATCGTTGGCCGCGGGGAACAGCAGTAGCCCGCCGAGAGCCAGGAGCAGGAGTGGGAACACCTCGGTGGGAGTGATTCCCGCGGTGGCCGCGGACCGTTCGGCGGCGCTGCCGGGGACGGCGGACGCCTGCGGGGTGAAGGCATCCATCCCGTAATCCGGGTCCGCGGCGGCACGACTCCAGGTGCCCGGCCCCGAGCGCGGGCGCGGTAGCGGTCCGCGTTCGGCGACGAACAGGACGGAGAGAATCCCCACGATCAGCAGTGTGCCCTGCAGGTACAGGGTGACCCCATCCACGGCGACCGCGCCGGCCACGGCCGTGGTCCTGGTTCCGGACAGCAGGAACACCGCGACCAGCGCGGCCACCAGACCGGTGACAGTGAGCGCCAACTGGGCGGAATAGCGGCGGGAGCGCGGACAGAACGCGTCCACGAGCACCCCCAGGACGGCCGTCCCGAAAACCAGGAGAATCGGCGCCAGCACGTGGTACTCGATACTCGGCGTGGATATCGATGCGGCCAGGATCTCACCGCCGCGCAGTTCAGCGCTCATGAGGCACACCTCCGGTGTTCGCCGCTTCCGGTTGTGCCGGGACCGGCGGTGGTGGATCGACACTGCCGATGGTGGTGAGGGTCTGGTTCACCGCGGGATCGATGAAATCGAGGACGGGCTTCGGATACACCCCGAAGAAGATCAGCGCTCCGACCAGCGGTACCACCACGACCAGTTCGCGGGGGACGAGATCCCGGAGTCCCTCGTTGCCCTTGGTCACCGGTCCCGTCATCATCCGCTGGTACAGCCACAGCACATAGATCGCCGCGAGCACCAGGGCGCCGGTGGCGAGCACCGCAGCCACCTGATAGCGGCTGAAAGTGCCGATGAGGACCATGAATTCGCTGACGAACGGGGCGAGCCCGGGGAGCGAGAGGGTGGCGAGGCCGGCGATGAAGAATGTTCCGGCCAGGACCGGTGCCACTTTCTGGACACCACCGTAATCGGCGATGACGCGGCTGCCCCGGCGCGATACCAGGAATCCGGCGATCAGGAACAGCGCCGCCGTGGACAGTCCGTGATTGACCATGTACAGGGTGGCTCCGGTCTGGGCCTGACTGGTCATGGCGAAGATGCCCAGCACGATGAATCCGAAATGGGAGATCGACGTGTAGGCGATCAGCCGCATCACATCCGTCTGCCCGATGGCCAGCAGCGCGCCGTAGAGGATCCCGATGACGGCCAGGACGATCACCAGGGGTGCGTAGGTGTCGGTGGCGGCGGGGAACAGCAGCAGGCAGTAGCGCAGCATGCCGAACGTGCCGACCTTGTCCACCACCGCCATCATCAGCACCGCGCTGGACGGGGTCGCGGCGACCGCGGCGTCCGGTAGCCAGGTGTGCAACGGCCACAGCGGCGCCTTCACCGCGAACGCGAACAGGAAACCGAGGAACAGCGCGTTGAGTACCGCGGGCCCGGCGCCGAGCTGTCCGGAGTTCGCGGCCTCCACCACCAGCCGCAGATCGAAGGTGCCCGCGCCGTCGGCCCCGAGATTCTCCCGGACCGTGAGCACGTACAGGCCGATCACCGCGGCCAGCATGATCAGCCCGCCGAAGAGGTTGTACAGCAGGAATTTCACCGCGGCGCGGGAGCGCTGCTGCCGGACGTGCGCATTGTCGGTACGGGGCCCGAACCCACCGATGAGGAAGTACATCGGAATGAGCATGGCCTCGAAGAACACGTAGAACAGCAGAATATCGAGGGCCAGGAAGGAGACCAGCACCATGGCCTCGACCAGCAGGGTGAGCGCGATGTAGGTGTGTGCCACTCGCTTCCCGGAACCGACCTCACGATCGTCGTGCCAGCCCGCGATGATCAGCAGCGGAACGAGCCCGGCGGTGAGCAGGACGAGCACGAGCGCGATACCGTCCACGCCGAGCGTGTAGCCGGCGCCGAAGGCCGGTATCCAGGTGTGGGATTCGACGAACTGGAACTGTTCTCCGCCGGGTCGGAAGGCCACGGCGATACCGAGCGCCACGCCTAGTGTGGCCACCGCGAACACGAGCCCGACCCAGCGGGCCACCAGCCGCTGCGCGGCGGGCAGCAGGAGTACAACCGCCGCACCCACCAGGGGGAGCAGCCAGAGCACGGTCAACCAGGGCACGGCGCTCACCAGATCCTTACGGCCAGCAGGGCGGCGGCCACCAGGGCCGCGCCGGTGAACATGGACAGGGCGTACGAGCGGACGAATCCGGTCTGGACTCGGCGAGCCCGGGCGGACAGTCCGCCGATCAGGGCGGCACAACCGTTGACCAGCCCGTCGATACCGCGGGTGTCGAGGAAGACCAGCGCCCGGGTGAGATGGCGGCCGGGGCGCATGAACGCCGCCTCGTTCGCCGCGTCCCCGTAGAGGTCACGGCGGGCCGCGACGGTCAGCGCGGACACCGGCTCGGGCGCGGTCTCGGGAACCTCGGCGCGACCGTACTGCCGGTAGGCGAGCGCGACGCCCACCGCGACTACTCCGAGTGCCAGCGCGGTGATCACCGGGACCGGCAGCGCGGGCTCGCCGTGGTGTTCGCCCACGACCGGGGCGAGCCAGTGCTGGAGCGAGGAACCCCAGACGAATATCGCGCCGGCGCCGACCGAACCGAGAGCGAGCAGGATCATCGGGCCGGTCATCACTCCGGGGGATTCGTGCGGGTGGGTATCGGGTTTCCAGCGACGTTCACCGAAGAAGGTGAGCAGCATGACGCGGGTCATGTAGAAGGCGGTGAGGCCGGCGCCGATCAGGGTGACCGTGCCCAGGATCGGCCCGGCGATTCCCTCTTCGGCGAAGGCCGCCTCGATGATGCGGTCCTTGGAGAAGAATCCGGCGAACGGCGGTACGCCGATGATCGCGAGATAACCGAGCCCGAAGGTGACATAGGTGATCGGCAGCAGTGTCCGCAGACCCCCGTATCGGCGCATATCGGTTTCGTCGTTCATCGCGTGCATCACCGAACCGGCGCCGAGGAACAGGCCGGCCTTGAAGAAGCCGTGGGTGAGCAGATGCATGATGGCCACCGCGTAACCAGCGGGTCCGAGGCCGACGGCCAGCACCATATAGCCGATCTGGCTCATGGTGGACGCGGCGAGCGCTTTCTTGATGTCGTCCTTGGCGCAGCCGATGATCGCGCCGAACAGCAGGGTCACCGCGCCGACCAGCACGACCGCGACCTGCGCGGTCGGTGCGAGGTTGTAGATCGGGTTCGACCGGGCGATCAGGTACACACCCGCCGTGACCATGGTGGCTGCGTGGATGAGCGCCGACACCGGCGTGGGGCCTTCCATCGCATCCCCGAGCCAGGATTGCAGCGGCACCTGGGCGGACTTACCGCATGCCGCCAGCAGCAGGAAAAGCCCTATCGCGGTGAGTGTCCCGTCGCTCGCGCCGGACGCCGCCCCGAAGACGGCGGTGAAGTCGAGGGAGCCGAAGGTGGCGAACATGACCATCATGGCCAGCGCCAGCCCCATATCGCCGACCCGGTTCACCACGAAGGCTTTCTTGGCCGCCGTCGCCGCGGTGGGTTTGTGGTACCAGAACCCGATCAGCAGATACGAGGCCAGGCCGACACCCTCCCAGCCCAGGTACAGCACGAGGTAGTTGTTCGCCAGCACCAGCAGCAACATGGCGGCCAGGAACAAATTCAGGTAGGCGAAGAAGCGGCGGCGACCGGGGTCCTCGCTCATATACCCGATCGAGTAGATGTGGATGAGGGATCCGACACCGGTGATGAGCAGGGCGAAGCAGATCGACAGCTGGTCCAGTGCCAGCCCGAAGTCCACCTGCAGGCCCGCCACCGGAACCCAGCTGAACAGATCGGCGGCGATCGCGCGGTCGGCGTCGGCGCGGCCCAGCATCCCGAGAAAAGCCACCACGGCGACGACGAACGAGGCCAGCGCGGTGAGGGTCGCGAGCAGATGACCCCAGGCGTCCGCCCGGCGCCCGGTGAGCAGCAGCACGCCGGCGCCGGCGAGGGGCAGGGCGGGCAGCAGCCACAGCGTTGCGGTTTCCACGTTAGAACCTCAGCAGGTTGGCGTCGTCGACCGAGGTCGAACGGCGGGCGCGGAAGATGGTGATGATGATGGCCAGACCGACCACGACCTCGGCCGCGGCAACCACCATCGTGAAAAACGCGAAGACCTGACCGTCGAGGTTCGCGTGCATCCGGGCGAAGGTCACGAACGCGAGGTTGACCGCGTTGAGCATGAGCTCGATGCACATGAACACGATGATCGCGTTACGCCGCAACAGGACTCCCGCGGCGCCGATGGTGAACAGCAGCGCGGACAGGAACAAATAGTTCTCGGGATTCACCGGGGACCTTCCTCATCGGCCGGGCGAATGGTGTGGCTGCCGCCGGTGCCACCCGTGCCGGGCGCGGTGGCGTGACTGCCGGGTGCCGGGGTGCCGTTGGCGGCGGACGCCGGGGTCGTGCCGACCGAGAGGACGGCGGCGTCGGTGAGCGCCTGCGTGCGGCGGTGCCGCAGGATGGTCGAGACCGACAGTTCCTCGAACGAGCCGTCCGGGAGCCGGGCCGGGATATCGACGGCATTGTGCCGGGCGTAGACGCCGGGTGTGGGCAGTGGAGTCGGCCGGTGTCCCGTATCGCGGAACCGGCGCCGGGACAGTTCCCGCTGGCCCAGTTTCGGTCCGAAATGTTCGCGGTGCGCCAGCAGCATGGCGCCGATGGTGGCGGCGATGAGCAGGGCCCCGGTCAGCTCGAATGCCCACACGTAACGTACGAAGATCAACTCCGCCAGCGCGCCGATCACGTCCTGGCCGGGGAACCCGGTGGCGGGGAAGGCGATATCGGAGCGCCGGATTCCGTGCGCGATCCCGGTGCACAGCAGGATCCCGAACCCGGTACCCACCACGACCGCGGCGATCCGCTGCCCGCGCAGGGTTTCCCGCAGCGATTCCGCCGAATCGACACCGACCAGCATGAGAACGAACAGGAACAGCATCATGACCGCGCCGGTGTACACGACGATCTGCACCACGCCGAGGAACAGTGCGTCCTGGGCGATATAGAACACCGCCAGCGTGATCATGGTGGCGGCCAGGCAGATCGCCGAATGTACGGCTTTGGCCGCGAAAACCATTCCCAGCGCGCCGATCACCGCCAGCGGGGCCAGGATCCAGAACTGTACGGCTTCACCTGTGCCGGTGTCGGTGAGGGGAGCGGCTGCCAGAACAGCGGTCACGGGGCTCATCGGGTACCTCCCGGGGCCGTTCCCGCGGTGGGCCGTTCGGTATCGCCGGTTACCCGTCCGAGGTAGTAGTCGGCCTCGGTCGTACCCGGTTGCATGGCGTGCGGTGGTGCCTGCATTTCGGGGGCCAGTGGGGCGAGCAGCCGATCCTTCTCGTAGATGAGGTCCGCGCGGTTGTCGTCGGTGAGTTCGTAGTCGTTGGTCATCGTCAGGGCCCGGGTGGGGCAGGCCTCGATACACAGGCCGCACCCGATACAGCGCAGATAGTTGATCTGGTAGACCCGGCCGTACCGTTCACCCGGGGAGAACCGTTCGTCCTCCGTGTTGTCGGCGCCCTCCACGTAGATGGCGTCGGCGGGGCAGGCCCAGGCACACAGTTCGCAGCCGATGCACTTCTCCAGCCCGTCGGGGTGCCGGTTGAGCTGGTGGCGGCCGTGGTACCGCGGTGCGGTGGGGACCTTTTCCTCGGGATAGAACTCGGTATTGGGCTTCTTGAACATGGTGGCCGCGGTGACCGCGAAACCTGCCAGCGGTTCGAACAGGCCGGGAGAAGAGGTGATCGTGGAGGTTCGCTCCGGAAGCGGCGGGGTGGGGAAACCGAGGAAGACCTCGGTGCCGCCCGACTGTCCCGAGGCCGGGACCGGAATATCGTCCTCCGGCGCGAATTCGGGAGCGAGGGCCGGGGCGCGGCCGGCCCGCAGAAACAATCCGATCAGCAGGCCGGTGAGCAGCAGACCACCGACCACCAGGATCGGGGTACCCACCGAATAGCCCTCGAGATCGAGCACCCGGGCGGTGGCCACCACCATCACCCAGGCCAGGGAGGTCGGGATGAGCAGTTTCCAGCCGAGGTTCATGAACTGGTCGTAGCGCAGCCGCGGCAGGGTGCCGCGCAACCAGATGAACACGAACAGGAACATCCACACCTTGGCGGTGAACCACAGCACCGGCCACCAGCCGGAGTTCGCGCCCTCCCAGAGGCTGATCGGGAACGGGGCGCGCCAGCCGCCCAGGAACATGGTGGTCGCCAGCGCGGAGACCGTCGCCATGTTCACGTACTCCGCGAGCATGAACATCGCGAACTTCAGCGACGAGTACTCGGTATGGAAACCGCCGACCAGTTCACCCTCGGCCTCGGGGAGGTCGAACGGTGCGCGATTGGTCTCGCCGACCATGGAGATGCAATAGATCAGGAACGACGGCAGCAGCAGGAACACGTACCAGGTGGGTTGCTGGGCGGCGATGATGCCCGAGGTCGCCATGGTGCCGCCGAGCAGGAAGACCGCCGCGAAACACAGCGCCATGGCGATCTCGTAGGAAATCACCTGCGCGGTGGAGCGCAGACCACCGAGCAGCGGATAGGTGGACCCCGAGGCCCAGCCCGCCAGGACGATGCCGTACACCCCGATCGAGGTGATCGCGAGAATGTAGAGCACGCCCACGGGCAGGTCGGTGAGCTGCAGGGCGGTGTTGTACCCGAGGATCGAGACCTGCGGCCCGAACGGGATGACCGCGAAGGCCATCACCGCGGCGACCACCGAGATGATCGGGGCGAGAACGAAAATGGGTTTGTCGACGATCGCGGGGACGATGTCCTCTTTGAACGCCATCTTCACGCCGTCGGCCGCGCTCTGCAGCAGGCCTTTGGGCCCGACCCGGTTGGGGCCCACCCGCATCTGCATCCAGGCGACCACTTTGCGTTCGATCAGCACACCGAACAAGACGGTCAGGAGCAGGAATACGAAGATGATGACGGCTTTGGCGGCGACCAGCCAGAGCGGGTCGTGACCGAAGAGGGACAGATCAGTCATGGTCGGATGCCTCCGTCCGTTCGGCGCGCCGCACGGTCACGACGCTGCCCGGGCCGGCGCCCAGATCACTGTGGATCGAGCAGCCGGGTGAATTCATCGGCAGCCACACGACCCGGTCGGGCATCTCGGTGACGGCCAGTGGGAGGGTGACGCTGCCCTGTGCGGTACCGATGGTGACCGGATCGCCTTCGGCCGCACCGGCTTCCGCGGCGGTCGCGGCGGAGAGCCGGGCCACCGCGGGCCGGGCGATACCGGCCAGGTTCGGTTCGCCGTCCTGCATCCGGCCGCGATCCAGCAGCATGCGCCAGCCGGCCAGGATCGCGGTCCCCGGCCCGGTCGCGGCGGGGGCGGCCGCCGGATACTCCGGCGGCGCAACGGTGGATCCGGTCCAGCCGGCGAAGCGATCGAGTTCGGCGCGTGCCGCGGCGGCATCCGGCAGGCCGAGCGATACGCCCAGCTCCGCGGCGAGGCTGTGCAGCACCCGGAGGTCGGACAGCGGTGCGGCGGTGCGGCGCACGGTGCTCTCGGTCAGCGCCGCCGCGAACGGCCGCGGCCGGCCCTCCCAGGTCCGGAAGGTGCCGGACTTCTCCATTGCCGTGGCCACCGGGAACACCACATCGGCGAGAGCGGTGACCGCACTGTGGCGTTGTTCGAGGGAGATGACGAAATCGGCGGCGTGCAGTGTCGCGCGGGCCGCGGCGGGGTCGGGAAGATCGGCGAGTTCGACACCGCCGACGATCAGGGCGCCGCCCGTGCCCGTTCCGTCGAGCACGGACCCGGTATCACGTCCGGGAGTGGCGGGTAGGTCGGTGATATTCCATATCCGGCAGGCCTCGTGCCGGGCCTCGGGATCGGTGAGCGGCCGGCCACCCGGCAGCAGTCCCGGTAGCGCGCCCGCTTCCACCGCCCCGCGTTCGCCGGCCCGGCGTGGTACCCAGGCGAGGGCGGCCCCGGTCTCGGCGGCCAGCCGCACTGTCGCCGACAACGCGCCCGGGATCGCGGCCAGCCGTTCACCCGCCAGGATCACCGCTCCGGGCTCGCGCAGCAGCCGCGCGACCGCCGCTGAATCGGACTCCGATACAGAGTGAACCGGCGTCTCGTACAACGCGCCGAGGACGTCCGGTTCGGTACCCGGAACTGTCTGGAGCAATGTGCCCGACATCCGCTCCAGACCGCGGGAGGCATAGGCGGCGACGGAGTAGATCGGCATACCACGGGTGCGCGCTGCCTTGCGCAGCCGCAAATAGACGATGGGCGACTCTTCCTCCGGTTCGAAACCCGCGAGCAGCACCACCGGCGCGGTCGTCAGTGTGTCGTAGGTGACGGAGTCGGCATGCCCGGCTACCCACGCGCCGAGGAACTCGGCCTCCTCCGCGGAATGGGCGCGGGCACGGAAGTCGATATCGTTGGTGCCCAGCACCACCCGGGCGAATTTGGCGTAGGCGTACGCTTCCTCTTCGGTGATCCGGCCGCCGGTCAGCACAGCCGCGTTCCCCACCCCGGCGCGGAGACCGCGTGCGGCGGCAGACAGTGCCTCGGACCATGAGCACGGTGCCAGTTCGCCGTCGGATCCGCGCAGCAGCGGGGTGGTGATCCGGTCCCGTTCGGTGGCGTAGGTGAACGCCCAGCGGCCCTTGTCGCAGTTCCATTCCTCATTGACCTGCGGGTCATCGCCGGCCAGCCGGCGCATCACCTTCCCGCGCCGGTGGTCGGTGCGCTGGGCGCACCCGGAGGCGCAGTGTTCGCAGACACTGGGGCTGGACACCAGATCGAAGGGGCGGGCGCGGAACCGATAACTGGTACCGGTGAGCGCGCCGACCGGGCAGATCTGCACGGTGTTCCCGGAGAAATACGAGTCCAGCGGTTCGTGTTCGGCGGTCCCGACCTGCTGCAGTGCGCCGCGGTCGAGCAGTTCGATGAACGGATCGCCGGCGATCTGCTGGGAGAAGCGGGTGCAGCGGGCACACAGCACGCAGCGTTCGCGGTCCAGCAGGACCGCGCTGGACAGCGGAATCGGCTTGGGGAATGTGCGTTTGACACCCTCGAAGCGGGTCTCCACGCGACCGGTGGACATGGCCTGGTTCTGTAGCGGGCATTCGCCGCCCTTATCGCATACCGGGCAGTCCAGCGGATGGTTGATCAGCAGCAGTTCCATCACGCCCCGCTGCGCTTTCTCCGCGCCCGGTGAACTCAGCTGGGTGCGGGCGACCATCCCTTCGGCGACCGCCATGGTGCAGGAGGCGACCGGTTTGCGCTGGCCCTCCACTTCCACCAGGCACTGCCGGCAGGCGCCGACCGGGGCCAGTAGCGGGTGATCGCAGAATCGCGGGATCTGGACGCCGATCAGTTCCGCCGCCCGGATGAGCAGGGTGCCGGCCGGAACGCTGACCGTGGTGCCGTCGATGGTGAGCGTGACCAGATCGGCGGGCTGCAGATCGGCGGAATCGGAGCGGACGGTGGCTGTCATCGGATTACCTCTCCGGCCGCGGTCGGAGCCCAGGCGGTGGCGCGCGCCGGGTCGAAGGGGCAGCCACCCTGTTCCAGATGGGCGATGTACTCGTCGCGGAAGAACTTGACCGACGACACGATCGGGCTGGCAGCGCCGTCACCGAGCGCGCAGAACGATTTACCGTTGATGGTGTCGGCGATATCCAGGAGTTTGTCCAGATCGGCGGGAGTGCCGAGGCCCGCTTCCAGCCGGGTGAGCAGCTGGACCAGCCAGTATGTTCCTTCCCGGCACGGCGTGCATTTGCCACAGGATTCGTGTGCGTAGAACTCGGTCCACCGCAGGACTGCCCGCACCACACAGGTGGTGTCGTCGAAGATCTGCAGCGCCTTGGTACCGAGCATGGACCCGTGCGCCATCACATTCTCGTAGTCCAGGGGTACGTCGAGATGTTCGGCGGTGAACAGCGGTGTGGAGGACCCGCCCGGTGTCCAGAACTTCAGGTCGTGCCCGGCGCGCACACCACCGGCGTAGCCCAGCAGCTCCCGCAGCGTCACCCCGAGCGGCGCCTCGTACTGGCCTGGGCGGGCAATATGCCCTGACAGCGAATACAGCGTGAAACCCGGCGATTTCTCACTGCCCATGGAACGGAACCAGGTGGGACCGTGCCGGAGAATCGGTGGGACGCTGGCGATCGACTCGACATTGTTGACCACGGTCGGGCACGCGTACAGGCCGGCGACCGCGGGAAACGGTGGCCGCAAACGGGGTTGACCGCGCCGTCCCTCCAGCGAATCCAGCAGCGCGGTCTCCTCACCGCAGATGTAGGCCCCGGCCCCGGCGTGCACGGTGAGTTCGAGATCGTATCCCGAACCCAGGATGTCGCGTCCGAGCAACCCGGCGGCATAGGCCTCCGCGACGGCGGCCTGCAGCCGCCGCAGTACCGGCACCACCTCACCACGCACATAGATGAACGCATGTGCGGCGCGGATGGCGTACGCGGCGATGATCACCCCCTCGATCAGGGAGTGCGGTGCGGCGAGCATGAGCGGGATGTCCTTACAGGTCCCCGGTTCGGACTCGTCGGCGTTGACCACCAGATAATGCGGTTTCACGCTGCCGTCGGGTTCTGGCCCCTGCGGGATGAAACCCCATTTCATCCCGGTCGGGAACCCGGCCCCGCCGCGGCCGCGCAACCCGGCGTCCTTGACGGTGGTGATGACTTCGTCCGGCGTCATGGCGAAGGCGATCGGGAGCGCGTCGTATCCCTGGTGGGCGCGGTACGTGTCCAGAGTCCAGGAATTCGGCAGATTCCAGTACCTGCTCAGGACCGGTGTCAGGGTCATTGCGCGCCGCCTTCGCTGTCCGTCGCCGCGGGTGCCCGCATCGCGTTCTCCCGCGCGATATCGAGGCCCGCGAGGGTCGGCCCGCCCGGATCGCCGTCGAGAACGCCGGGCCGCTGGTCCGGGAAGCCGGCCAGTACGCGCGCGGTCTCCCGGAAGGTGCACAGCGGGGCGCCGCGGGTGGGCGTGACGGGTTGCCCGGCGAGGAGGTCCGCCACCAGCGCCCGGACCGATTCCGGGGTCTGGTTGTCGAAGAACTCCCAGTTCACCATGACGACGGGCGCGTAATCACAGGCCGCGTTGCATTCGATGTGTTCGAGGGTGATCGTGCCGTCGGCGGTGGTCTCGCCGTGCGCGATGCCGAGCTGTTCGCGCAGCGTGGCAAGGATGGCGTCACCGCCGAGTACCGCGCAGAGGGTATTGGTGCACACGCCCACGTGGTAATCACCGGTCGGTGTGCGCCGGTACATCGAGTAGAACGTGGCGACCGCGGTCACCTCGGCGCCGGTGAGCCCCAGCATCTCGGCACAGAATTCGATCCCGGTACTGCTGACATAGCTCTCTTCCGACTGCACCAGATGCAACAACGGCAGCAGCGCCGACCGCGGCTGCGGATAGCGCCCGATGATCTCCTTGGCGTCCGGTTCCAGGCGCGCCCGGACATCCTCCGGAAACGGCTCCGGCCGGCTGCTGAGCCGCAACAGAATCTCGCTCAACGGTCCACACCACCCATCACGGGGTCGATACTGGCGACGGAAGCGATCACATCGGCGACCATGCCGCCCTCGCACATCGCGGCCACCGCCTGCAGATTGGTGAAGGAGGGGTCGCGGTAGTGCACGCGATACGGCCGGGTGCCACCGTCGCTGACCATATGCACCCCCAGTTCGCCGCGCGGTGATTCCACCGCTTCGTAGACCTGGCCCGGCGGCACCCGGATGCCCTCGGTGACGAGTTTGAAATGGTGGATCAGCCCCTCCATGGAGGTGCCCATGATCTTGCCGATATGCCGCGGCGAGTTCCCGAGCCCGTCCTCGCCCAGGGTCAGATCGGCAGGCCAGGCAATTTTCTTGTCCGCCACCATCACCGGACCCGGCCGCAGCCGGTCCAGGCACTGTTCCACGATCTTCAGCGACTCCTTCATCTCCTCGATCCGGATGAGGTAGCGGCCGTAACAATCACAGGTGTCGGTGGTCGGGACGTCGAATTCGTAGGTCTCGTAACCGCAGTACGGCTGGGCCTTGCGCAGATCGTGCGGCAGGCCGGTCGAGCGGAGCACCGGGCCGGTGATCCCGAGCGCGATACATCCGGTGAGATCGAGATAGCCGATGTTCTGGGTGCGGGCCTTGAAGATCGGGTTGTGGGTGAGCAGATGCTCCATATCGCGCAGGCGTTTCGGCATCAGTTCCAGCAGTTCCCGCACCAGGGTGACCCCGTTGTCCGGGAGATCCTGGGCGATTCCGCCGGGACGGATATACGCATGGTTCATCCGCAGCCCGGTGATGGCCTCGAACACGTCCAGGATCAGTTCGCGTTCCCGGAAACCGAAGAGCATCGGGGTGAGCGCGCCCAGTTCCATACCGCCGGTGGCCAGCGCCACCAGATGCGAGGAGATGCGGTTGAGTTCCATCAGCAGGACCCGGATCACGGTGGCGCGCTCCGGAATATCGTCGGTGATTCCGAGCAGGCGCTCCACGCCGAGGCAGAAGGCTGTCTCGTTGTAGAACGGGGACAGATAGTCCATCCGGGTGACGAAGGTGACCCCTTGGGCCCAGTTGCGGAATTCGAGGTTCTTCTCGATCCCGGTGTGCAGGTAGCCGATTCCGCAGCGCGCCTCCACCACGGTCTCGCCCTCGATTTCCAGGATGAGCCGCAGGACGCCGTGGGTGGATGGGTGCTGCGGGCCCATATTGACGACGATGCGTTCCTCGCCGGCACCGCGTAACGTGTCGGCGACCTCGTCCCAGTCCTGGCCCGCGACCGTGATCACCGGATCGCCGGTACTGCCCGTCCCGGGCGGGGGAGTGCCGGTTGCGGATTCGTCGTGGTCCGGACCGCCGGAAACGCCGGGCCGGATATCGATCTCGCTCATCAGCTGTACGCCCTCCGCTCATCGGGCGGCGGTATGCGCGCGCCCTTGTATTCGACCGGTATCCCGCCGAGCGGGTAGTCCTTGCGCTGCGGGTGACCGCGCCAGTCGTCGGGCATGGTGATGCGAGTCAGCGAGGGATGCCCGTCGAATCGGATGCCGAAGAAGTCGTAGGTTTCCCGTTCGTGCCAGTCGCAGGTCGGGTACACGCGGTACAGGGACGGAATATGGGGATCGGAATCGGGCGCGGCCACCTCGAGGCGTAGCCGGCGTCCGTGCGTGATCGAGTTCAGGTGGTAGACGGCGCGCAGCTCGCGCCCGGTCTCGTCGGGGTAGTGCACCCCGCTCACGCCGAGACACAGCTCGAAACGCAGTGCCGGGTCGTCGCGTAACGCCCGGGCGACCGGCACGAGATGGTCGCGGTGGATATGCAGGGTGAGTTCGCCGCGATCCACCACCACTTTCTCGATCGCCGCGTCGAAACCGGGGCCGCCGGCCAGCGCCGTGCGCAGGAGTTCGACGACGGTGTCGAAGTAGCCGCCGTAGGGCGGGGGACTGCCGCCGGGAAGGGCGACTTCGTGGACGAGACGCCCGTACCCGGAAGTGTCACCGCTCCCGGAGATCCCGAACATGCCCCGGCGGCTCGCGATCACCTCGTCGCGCGGGCCGATCGGCTGTTCCGGTTCGACGGCGCGGCTGTCGGTGGATTCGGGTCGGTCGGTGGTCATCGCAGCAACCCCTCCATCCGGATCGTCGGGGTCGCGGCCAGAGCCGCCTGCTCGGCCGCGCGAATCGCCTCGACGCGATTCACCCCCATCGGGGTCTCCTGGATCTTGGTGTGCAGGGCGATGATCGCGTTGAGCAGCATCTCCGGGCGCGGCGGGCAGCCCGGTAGATAGATATCGACGGGGACCACGTGGTCGACGCCCTGCACGATCGCGTAGTTGTTGAACATCCCGCCCGACGATGCGCAAACACCCATGGCCAGCACCCATTTCGGCTCGGTCATCTGGTCGTAGACCTGGCGCAGCACCGGTGCCATCTTCTGGCTGACCCGGCCGGCGACGATCATCAGATCGGCCTGGCGCGGGGAGGCGCGGAACACCTCCATTCCGAACCGCGCCGAATCGAAACGTCCGCCGCCGGTGGCCATCATCTCGATCGCGCAGCAGGCCAGGCCGAAGGTGGCCGGCCATACCGACCCTTTCCGCATATATCCCGCCATCGCTTCGACCGTGCTGAGGACGAAACCACTGGGCAGTTTCTCTTCCAAACCCATGTCCGACTACTCCCTGGGGCTCTGTGCCCGCGCCGGTGCGCGGGCTGCGGCTGTTCGGAGGTTCGCGGCTCAGTCCCAGCTGAGGCCGCCGCGCCGCCATTCGTAGGCGTAGGCGACCGAGACATTGACGATGAACAATGCCATCGCGACCAGGCCGAACACTCCGAGCGCATCGATATGGACCGCCCACGGGTAGAGGAACACGATCTCGATATCGAAAATGATGAACAGCATCGCGGTGAGGTAGTACTTCACCGGAAAGCGTTGTCCGGTAGTGCCTTCCACACCTCCGGCGACCGCGTGCGGTGTCGGCTCGATACCGCATTCGTAGGCCTGTAGTTTGGCGCGGTTGTAGCGTTTCGGGCCGATGAGGCCGGCGATCAGGACCGAGATGACCGCGAACGCGGCGGCGACCGCGCCGAGGACCAGTATCGGCAGTTCGGTGTTCACGACTGCGCTTCCCCTCCTTGCGAACTGGGACCCGGCGGTGGTGCCACCGGGTCCCGCGAACGGGGTCGGGCGGTCGATGGGTACGGCCCGCGCCGTCGGATCGGTCCCCGGATTCGAGAGGTGGGCTGGGGGAAGAATTCGGCGGCGCGGGTTATATGTCATCTCCCGCGCTCATGTGAGCTACAGCACAGCCTACAACTGTTACGCCAGCACGAACGCGGATTCACGGACCGGTTTGATCGAATTCGGGACTGAGATTTATGAGTAAAAGAACCTAATCGCGCGCAGGCTGTCTCTGATGTGGCGCGAGCGCGAGCCCGCGTGGTGACGCTTCACTACCGCCTTCGGGCCTGACGCGCTCAGGCTGTGTCCTTTGTGCCTGAGCGCGAGCCCTGCGTGGTGACGCTCCGCTACCGCCTCCGGGCCTGACGCGCTCAGGCGGCCGAGCGCCGGCGCAGCAGGTCGACCACGATCTCGGTGAGCCGCAGCGGATCGATCGGATGGGACGCGACCGCCTCGGCACGCGACCAGTTCGCCAGCCACGCATCATCGGCGCGGCCGGTGAGCACGATCAGCGGTGGGCAGTTGTCGATCTCGTCCTTGAGTTGCTTCGCCACACCCATCCCGCCCACCGGGGCGGACTCGCCGTCCAGGATCGCCAGATCGGCCGCGCCGGCATCCATCCGCTGCAGAACCACCGGGGCGGTGGCCACCTCGAGATAATCGAGGGGCGGTAGGTCGGGACGCGGACGGCGCCCGAGCGCCAGCATCACCTGACTCCGGGTGTCGGCGTCGTTGCTGTAGACCAGGACCCGCAGCACGGCGGGAGAATTCGCATCGGCCACGTCCGCATGGTACGTCCGCAGCTATGCAGTTCGGGGCACCTTGGCCGAGATGGGTCGGTGACGCCGCGGCGGGACGGTGGTTCCGGGGTGCGCCTCCGGAAGTACGCCTAAGCTGCCGGCGTGACGGAAGAACTGGTCGGCGAACTCATCGATACGGTCGCCTGGGTGCTGATCGTGGACGGGCGGATCCTGTGCGCCCGCCCACGTGGCAAGGAGATCTTCTACATCCCCGGCGGAAAGCGCGAGGCGGGCGAATCCGATGAGCAGACTCTGGTGCGCGAGATCGCCGAGGAACTCACGGTCGCGCTGGACACCGAAACCGTCGTACCGGTGGGGGTCTACGAGGCCGACGACGGCGGTGTGCGGGTCCGGATGAGCTGCTACCGCGCCGGCTATCGGGGGGAACTGACCGCGAGCAGTGAGATCGCCGAACTCGCCTGGTTCGGCTACCACGACCGGCCCCACGTTCCGCCGGTCGACCAGCTGCTGTTCGACGAACTGCACGCCGCGGGTTCGCTGCACTGACCGCGTGGCGGAGCCGGCGACCGGCTCCGCCACGCGGTCACCCCTGATTGGTCGTGAGATCGGGGCGGGTGGCCCGGTCGATGAGATGCTCGATCAAGCTGAGCAGCGTATTCTTCGCCGACACCCGGTCCCGGGCGTCGCAGAGCATCACCGGAATCGACCCGTCGAGGTCGAGAGCATCCCGGACCTCGTCGATGGTGTAGCGCGGAGCGCCGTCGAAACAGTTGACCGCGACCAGGAACGGCAGGCCGCGGCGTTCGAAATAGTCGATAGCGGCGAAGGAATTGCCGAGCCGCCTGGTATCGGCCAGCACCACCGCCCCGAGCGCGCCCCGGGCGAGTTCGTCCCACAGGAACCAGAATCGGTCCTGGCCGGGCGTACCGAACAGGTACAGGACCAGGTCCTTGTCGATGGTGATACGGCCGAAGTCCAGTGCCACCGTGGTGGTGGTCTTGGATTCCACACCGGACAGATCGTCGATCCCCGTACTGAGTTCGGTGATCATCTCCTCGGTCCGCAGCGGCGGTATCTCACTGATGGAGGCCACCATGGTGGTCTTGCCGACGCCGAAGCCGCCGGCGATGAGGACCTTGACCGAGGCGGCCAGAGCCGGCGCCGCGGGGTCGATCCGGGCAGGGTCAAATTTTTCGGATTCCATCCAGTACCGCTCGCAATATGTTGAAGTCGCCGGGACCGGACTCCATCTGCACTGGAGCCCGGAAGATCAGATGGCCGTCACCGATCAGATCTCCGACGAGAATCTTGGTCACCGCCAGCGGCAGTTTCAAGGCGGCTGCCACCTCCGCCACTGTCTGTGGTTCCGTGCACAACTGCACGATATCGAGGTATTCGGGTTCAGGTCTGCGCAGTGGCGGGGCTCCACGGGCTTTCACCACGACTGTGAGCATATCCAGATCGTGTCCGGCGCCGACGGTCCGGCCCCGGGTGATCGCATACGGCCGCACCAGCGGTCCGGCATCGTCGTCGAACCAGGAGTCCCGGGTACCGGTCATCGCCGAGTCACTGTTCTCACGGTTGCTGTGGTTCGACCCCGGTTCCGCTGCGGGAACTGGTCGAGAGATGGCTACCGACGCGCTGCACGGTCAGATTCATCTCATAGGCCACCATGCCGAGATTGGCATCGGCGGACGCCTGTACCGCGATGCAGGCGTTGGCGCCGGCCGAGGTCACGAACAGGACCGCGCGGTCCAGTTCGATCACCGCCTGCCGGACTCCGCCACCGTCGAAACGGGCGCCCGCGCTACGGGCCAGGCCGTGCAGGGTGGACGACATCGCCGCGAAATGCTCGGCTTCGGTGCGGTCCATTTTCGTGGAGTGACCGAGCAGCATGCCGTCGGTGGACAGGACGACCGCCAGCCGGACCCCCGCGAGTCGCTCGACGAGGTCGTCGAGCAGCCAGTTCAGATCACCTTGAGTGGAAGTGGACACTGACACTTAGCCTTCCTGTTCATCCGGGGATGCGCCGTCCGGCGCCGGGTTCGCGGCGCCGGAATCCGTGGCGGGCATAGGCTTGCGGCCCTGCCGGGTGCCGTTCTCGATCGCCGCCATCAGGTCTCGGGCCTGTTCGGCCGAGCGCGGCCGCGCCGTTGCGGCCTGCTGGGCGCCCGAATCTTCCGGCCGCGGTGCGACTTTAGCCTGCCTGCTGCGGCGCGGTAAAGCTGGACGGCCGTCGGGGAGGACCTCCGGCACGACGGGAGTCGTGAGGGCTTCCGACGTGGCGGCGTCCGGCGGGGCGGGCGCCGGGCGGGCCTCGGTGTGTGGCCGGTCCTCGAGCAGGGTCGCCGTACCGGACGGCGCCGGGGTGGTTTCGGCGCGCTCCTCGGTTGTCACGTCCGGTGCAAGTGATGCCTGCCGCGGCAGGGGGGTCAGCGGGGTGGTTTCCTCCGCGGGGTCGGTGAGCAGGGCCGATGGGATGATGACCACCGCGCGCACCCCGCCGTATTCGGACTCCCACAGGCGGACCGAGATACCGTGCCGCGCGGCCAGCTGCGCGACCACGAAGATCCCCAGCCGCGAATCGCGCTGCAGCGAGGCGACCTCGAAGTTCGGCGGTGTCTGCAGGATCTCGTTGAGCCGGTCGCGGCTGTCGGCGGTGATCCCCATGCCCTGATCGGTGATCTCCACGGCCACACCCTTGCCGATGATCGACCCGGTGACCTGCACCCGTGACTGCGGCGGCGAGAACGAGGTCGCGTTGTCGACGAGTTCGGCGAGCAGATGGATGAGATCACCGACGGCACCGCCGGAGACGCGCAGTTCCGGCAATCTGGCCAGCCGCACGCGGGGATAGTCCTGGGTTTCGCCGACCGCGCTGCGCACCAGATCCACCAGCGGGACCGGCGCACGCCATTGGCGGCCCGGTTTCCCGCCGCCGAGAACGATGAGGTTCTCGGCATTGCGGCGTTCCCGGGTGGCCAGGTGGTCGAGTTTGAACAGGACATCCAGCATCGCCGGGTCCTCTTCGCGCCGTTCGGCCTCGTCCAGGATCTCCAGCTGTTTGTGGACGACGATCTGGCTGCGGTGCGCAATGTTCAGGAAGATAGATTTCACGCCTTCCTGGGTGCGTGCCTCGGTGACCGCGGCGGTGACGGCCACCGCGTGGGCGTGTTCGAACGCGGTGGCCACGGCGCCGAGTTCGTCGTGTCCGAAGTCGAGGTCCGCCGCCGCCTCGGACTCGTCGATTTCCTCCCCGGCGCGTAGCCGGTCGAGCATATCCGGCAACCGTTCGTCGGCCAGGGCCAGCGTATGGTCGCGCAGCCGCACCAGCCGGTGGATGAAGCGGTTGGCCAGGACCAGGGAGATGCCGAACCCGGCCGCCGAGATCAGCAGCACGGCGAGGCCGATCAGCAGTGACTGCGTCGTGGTGCGTGCTGCCGCGTCCAGCGAGGTCTGCTGCATGACCAGGTTCTGCTCGTCCCATAGTTCGAGCATTTCGTGACCGACGTGATCGGCGGCCGCCTGCCAGGCGGCGAGCTGCGCCGGCGGCAGGCCACCGGATTCGTTGCCGGTGTCCGCGCCCGGGAGGCTCCGGGCGATGAGGCTGCTCTCGGTACGGGTGAGCAGCTGCCATTGCGGGCTGCTGAGCACAGTGTTCAGCCGCTCCCCGAGCTCCGGCTCGAGCTCGGCGGCCAGCAGCGCGGCTTCGGTGTGGTAGAAGCCGGTCTGCTGGATGTACTCCTCCGGCAGGGCGACCGGGCGGCCGGTACGCAGCGCGGCCCCGGCCATGGCGTGGCTGCGGGAGGTGGCTTCGAGCATGTGCATGATGCGCGTGGTGAGCGTGAGCTGGGTGGCCGACGGCGCGTCCGGTGCGAAGGATTGCGAGAGTTGCGCACCGGACGCGAGCGCGTCCAGCAGTCGTGCGTAGAAGGTGTAGGCGTCCCCGGCGGACACCGCGCGGTTGTCGACGGCGCCGCGGATGTTGGTCAGCTGCTGGACGAGCGTGGCGAACGACCCGATCTCGTCGCCGATCTCGTCGGGCTGCAGATCGCGCAGCCGTGCGGAGGCGGTGACGAGGTCGCGAAGCGCCTGCTCGCTGTTGGGTCGGACGGCGGCCAGGGCATCGGCCGCGGCCGGGTCGCCGGCCAGGTAGGTGAGGGTCAGCCGGCGTTCGTTCTGGACGATGTCGTAGACCGTGCGGGTGGGACCGGAGGCTGCACGCATCGCCTCGGTCACTTCGCGGTCGTGCTGACCCTGGTCGATCAGATAGCCGGTCGCGCCCACGCCGGCCACCAGCAGGGTGAGACTCGGGATGAGCGCGATGGCCAGGATCCGGGCGCGGACACCGAGCCTCGCTCTGAACATCGCCACAAAGTAACCTTTCGTCCCCCGTACAGCACATCGAATCCCATTGAACAGGACTCGCTTTGACACCGCTTCTGGTGTGTGGCGCGCCCTCGGCACAACGGCGGAGATGCTACCCGAATTCGGATCGGCCGCCACCCGTCGCGCGGGCGCCGGGGCGGCGGATGCCGATGACCAGCGTGCGGCCCGCGGCTCCGGCCCGGCCGGTGGACCGCGACAGGCCCGGTATCAGTCCCGGCTGCGTTTACGGGATTCGAGTGCGGCGGCCTCCGCCGCACTGAGGCGGCGGGCGCGGAGCAGGAATATCGCCGTGTCCGCGGGTGGTCCGTCGTCGCTCGGTTCGCCGCCGGGGGCGGGACCGGCGTCGGTGGGCACATCCACGGTGAGGTGGTCGCGTTCGAAATGCGTGTAGGCCTGCGCGCTCATCCACAACTCCGTGTGCCAGGCCAGCCGCCCGAAGAGGGTATCTCCCTCGGCCGCACGGAAATCGCGGATGGGGAGCCAGTCCGGCGCCGGTTCGTCGGTGATGTGGTCGGGCAGATAGAGCAGGATGGGACCGTGCTGTTCGATCAATTCGCGGAGGGCGTTGCGGGCCCGATCGGTCACCGCGACCCGGTCGCTGCGATACGCCATCAGGAACTCCGTGCCGCGCCGCGACACCGCGCCGCTACCGAATGGATCCGATGAAACATGTCGCTCCTCGCACAGGGTCTCCGGCACCGGCCGGGCACACCGATTTCGGTGTGCCGCAGCCCGGTAGCCGGATCGCGTCTTCGCCGGCACTATTGCGAACACATTCTTGCGTATCGCGATGCGGCGGGTGCGGGGGAGTCGGTTGCCCAGCGAAATATGTTGTGGTATAGGAATGTCCGGCGACGGCCGGATCGGAAGGCCGCCGGCCCGTCCGGCGGGCCTCGAAAGTGCAGGTGTTCGGCTATTTCCGGATAAAGATGCCCGCGATATCGGCCCGCTCGATTGGTGTGTCGGCATTGGCCTGAACGGTGCACAATCCGTCGACAGCGGCCATGGACACGTCCACATTCGTTCCGGTCGGTTCCTGTCCGAGCTGCTCCTCTAGGAACTTGGTGATGGTGACGCGTTTGGTTTTCTGGTCCTGTCCGACGTATTCGCGGCAGGGTGTATCGCCGCCCTTGTTGAGCGCCTGTTCGATCTCGGTACAACCCGACAGGACGATCGCGGCGGCCGCGATCATGAGGCCGAACCGGGCTTTCGTGGCGTACATCGACAAATCCTCCTGGTCGGCTCGGGCGGGCGCCGCGCCTGCCCGAGGCATACCCACCCTAATTCCGGTGACTCGCCGACGGTCATGCGGCGTACGCGACGGTGTCCGGGTATGCAGGAGGGATGAATTCACCGACGGAATTCCGTTTCGGCGTGAATATGGGGGTGCCGGAGTCGCGTGACGACTGGGTGCGCAAATGCCGCCGGGCCGAAGAACTCGGCTACGACGTCATCGGCGTGGCCGACCACCTCGGCCTGGCGCCGCCGTTCCCGGCCCTGGTCCTGGCGGCCGAGAACACCGAACGGGTGCGGTTGAACACGTTCGTACTCAACGCGCCCTTCTACAATCCCGTCCTGCTGGCCCGGGACGTCGCCGGAACCGACCGGTTCGTGCGGGGACGGCTGGAACTGGGACTGGGCGCCGGCTATGTGCGCGACGAATTCGACACCGCCGGTATCCCGTTCGGGTCGGGTGCGAGCCGGGTCGCGCAGCTGGAGCGGACCGTGCGCGCCCTGCGCGAGTTGTTCGCCGACCCCGGGTATCAGCCGCAACCGGCGCAACCGGGAGGGCCGCCGCTGCTCATCGGCGGCTGGGGCGACCGCATGCTGCGTCTCGCCGCCCGGTACGCCGGCGTCGTGGCGCTGACCGGTGCCTCGACCACCGCCGCCGGGCCGCTGCGGCTGGCCGGCCCCGCCGAAATCGACGAGCGAGTCGGGTTCGTCCGTGCCGCGCTGGGGGAGCGCGCCCCGGAGGTGGAATTGAACATCCTGGTCCAGGCTGTGGCGCCCGCCGCGCGGCGGGCCGAGGTGCTCGACAAATATCGGCCGGTTCTTGCTCCCGAGGTACTTGCCGCCGTGGACGAGCTGCCCACCATCCTGGTCGGTGGCCCGGCGGAGCTCGCGGAGCGGCTGCGGGTGAACCGTGAGCGATTCGGCTTCGGTTATGTCACCGTGCTGGAACCGGATCTGGAGGCTTTCGCCGAGGTGATCGCCGAACTGAGGTAATCGATGCCGGTGTGACGGACGGCGCCGCAGGGTCCGGCGGCCGGTCGGTGATTCGATGCCGGCGCGGGAGTCAGGGCTGTGTGGAGAGGAAGCCGTCGATCTCGGCCAGCACCGAGTCGACCAGGGCGGACGGCGACGCGCCGAGCAGGACACCGCGTTTGTCGAGCTGACCGTCGAGCCACAGCGAGGCCAGCCCGTGCCCCAGTGCCCAGAGCGTGAGGACCGTCGTCTCGGCGCGTTCCGGGGCGAGCTCACCCGCGGCGACGCAGTCGCCGACGGCCTCGACGAGCACACCGAATGCCGCCTCACCGGCCGCCCGGGTGTCCGGGTGTTTTTCCGGCTGGGACAGTTCGGGACGGAACATCAGGCGGAAGTAGGCGGTCTCTTCCCGGGCGAACCGGACATAACTCTGCTCCAGCGCGACGAGCGCGGCGGTCGGTGAATCCGCCGTCGTCCGCGCTTCGGCGAGTCGGTCGGCGAGCAGCCGGAATCCGCGGGTGGCCAGGTCGGCCAGGAGTGCGGCCCGGTCCGCGAAGTGGTGGTAAGGCGCTCCGGAGCTGACCCCGGCTTCCCGGGCGACCCGGCGCAGGCTGACCGCGCCGATGCCCTCGGTCTCGATGAGCCGGAGGCATGCGGTGAGCAGGGCATCGCGCAGCGCGCCGTGGTGGTAGGAGGTCCGGGGCACCTACCGAGGGTATGCGAGTTCGGACCGGGATCGAAACTGGGTGTGGACAGGTTATCTATGCAATGCTTAGATTATCTGAGCGGCGTTTAGATGGGCGCCGCACCGATACAGGGCAGGTGCAGATGAACACACGGGTACTGGTTACCGGCGCGACAGGATTCGTGGCCGGGCACGTCATAGTGGAGCTGCTCGAGCACGGTTACGCCGTGCGTGCGACTGTCCGCGATCTCGCCGATACGAAGAAGAGGGCGCATCTCGTCGACTACGCCGCCCGAACCGGCGCCGAACTGGATTTCGTCGCCGTCGATCTGACCGCCGACGACGGCTGGGCGCAGGCGGTCTCGGGTTGCGCCCAGGTGCTGCATATCGCCTCGCCTTTTCCCGCTACGCCGCCGGCGGACGAGGAAGGGCTGATCCGCACTGCGGTCGACGGAACTCTGCGGGTGTTGCGGGCCTGCGCGGAGGAGCCCGGTGTGGGACGGGTCGTGGTGACCTCCTCGATCGCCGCGATCACCCACGGCCACCGCGAGAGTGCGCTGCGCACCGAAGCGGACTGGACCGTCGTCGAACGCAGTCCCGCGTATCAGCGGAGCAAGACCTTGGCGGAGCGGGCCGCGTGGGAATTCGTCGGCGCGCTACCCGCCGAACGCGACCTCGAGCTCGTCGTCGTGAATCCCGGAATGGTGCTCGGGCCGCTGCTGTCGCCGGACCCGAGTACCTCGCACGAACCGGTCCGCCGGCTGCTGTCCGGTGCGGTGCCCGGGCTACCGCGGGTCGGCTGGTCGGTGGTGGATGTGCGGGATCTCGCCGCGGCGCACCGGTTGGCGCTGGAACGGCCACAGGCTGCCGGGAAGCGTTTCATCTGCGCGGGTGAGCATCTGTGGATGCGGGATATGGCCCGGACGCTGTCGGAGGATTTCGGTCCCCGTGGCTTCCGTGTCCCCACCAGGTCGCTGCCCGACCGGCTGATACGCGCCGCGGCGGTGTTCGACCGAGGACTGCGGCTGACGGTACCGACGCTGGGGCAAGTCGAGCGGGTGAGTGCCGATCGGGCGATCCACGAGCTGGGGTGGTCGATGCGCCCCGTCCGGGAAACCCTCCGGGACACCGCGGACAGCCTGGTGCGGCACGGTGTCGTACGCGCACCACGGCGCGCCGCTTCCGGGGTCGGTCGTGCTGTTCGCGCCGAGGTGTGAGGCCGGGGGTCGATGTGCTCGTTGCGACTGTTGTGATAGCCCTCGGCGCGCTGGGACGCCGGATCAGGGGCCGCGGGCGCCGTACCGGTTGCTCGGAACAGGAGATGCCGCCCAGTGGGTGCTCGGTGGATTACCGCGAGTGGGTCCGGCGTGGGGCACCTGCGGTGGCGGGTCTGGTGACGCTGGGGTCCGGTGCGGTGGTCTCCGTGGCCGCCTTCTGCTGATCGTGCCGGGGGTGGGGGCCGCCGAAGTATCGAGTACTCTGAGTTACATGTAAAAGGTGTCTGTCATGATCGATGGCGACCCCGGCACGAACAGACGAGGAACGCAATGACGCGGCATGTCGACGTACTGATCATCGGAGCCGGATTGTCCGGTATCGATGTGGCCTGTCACCTGGAGAAGGAGAACACCGGGCGTAACTACGCGATCCTGGAACGGCGGACGGCTATCGGCGGGACCTGGGACCTGTTCCGGTACCCCGGGATCCGGTCCGACTCCGATATGTACTCCTTCGGCTACGGATTCCGCCCCTGGCGAGGAACGAAAATGCTCGCCGACGGCGCCGGTATCCGCCGCTACATCGAGGAGACGGCCGACGAGTACGGCGTCACCCGGCATATCCGATTCGGTCGTAAGGTCGTCTCGGCGAGCTGGGCCGGTTCGGACAACCGGTGGACCGTCCGCGCGACCGATGAAGCGACCGGTGCCGAGGAACTCTGGACCAGCAACTTTCTCGTCGGGTGCACCGGTTACTACGACTACGACAACGGCCACCGGCCGTCCTTCCCGGGGGAGGAGACCTTCACCGGGCAGATCGTGCATCCTCAGCACTGGCCCGAGGATCTGGACTACCGCGGGAAGAAAGTCGTGGTGATCGGCAGCGGTGCCACCGCCATCACCCTGGTGCCCTCCATGGTCGACGACGCCGAGCATGTGACGATGTTGCAGCGTTCTCCCACGTATATCGCGTCGATCCCGGCCGAGGATCCGGTGGCGGTCGGGCTGACGAAGGTCAAATCCCCGGCCGAACTCACCTATCAGGTGGGCCGCGCACGCAATATCGCGGTCCAGCAGGCCAGCTATCAGCTGTCTCGGAAACAACCGGCACTGGCCCGGAAGCTGTTCCTGAACTGGGTTCGGATGGCGGTGGGCCCCGGGGTGGACATGCGGCATTTCAGCCCGGACTACGCGCCGTGGGACCAGCGGCTGTGCGTGGTGCCCAACGGTGACCTGTTCAAGGCACTGCGTCGTGGACAGGCATCGATCGTCACCGACACCATCGACACGTTCACCGAAACCGGTATCCGTGTCGGTTCCGGGGAGGAGATCGAGGCCGATATCGTCATCACCGCGACCGGGCTGACCATTCAGATCCTGGGTGGCGCCACGCTCGAGGTGGACGGTGAACCGGTGGTGACCCGCGACCGCGTCATGTACAAGGGCTCCCTGCTCGACGGGGTGCCGAACGCCCTGATGGTCCTCGGCTACACCAACGCCTCATGGACCCTCAAGGCCGATCTGGCCGCGGAGTACTTCAGCCGGGTGCTGAACCGGATGCGGGACCACGGCTACACCCGGTTCGTGGTCGAGGCGCAAGACAGCGATCGCTCCGAGGTCTCGGTGATGGGCGGTGCGCTCAGTTCGGGCTATATCCAGCGCGGTGACGCCGTCATGCCGCGACAGGGCACCGGGGGACCCTGGAAGGTGGTCAACAGCTACTTCCGGGACCGGGCCTATCTGCGGAAGAGCCCGATCGAGGACGGCATCCTGACATTCACCGACCGGAACGGCGCACCGACCACCGGTTCGCGGCGGCCGGTGCGGACCGCGATGAGCCGGCTGCCGCTGATCGGTTCCCGCTCGGCCTGAGCGAACCCGGGAATCGCGGCCGCGCCGGTCGTCCGGCGTGGAGTCCCGGCGCGGCATGCGGACCGCGTGCGATCGTGCACGCGCGATGCCGGGCCGAAGATGCGTGTGCGGCCCCGGGCGGGTCGTGCCGGCCGATCATCGGCGCCGGCTGGGTAGTTTGATCGTATGACCGAGCGATTGGTGATCGTCGGCGGCGACGCGACCGGTATGTCCGCGGCCGCGCAGGCGCGCCGGTACCGGAACGCGGACGACCTCGAGATCGTGGTGTTCGAACGAGGCCATTTCACGTCGTATTCGGCCTGCGGTATTCCCTACTGGGTCGGTGGTCATGTGCACGACAGAGATCAGCTGATCGCGCGCACGCCTGCGGAACACCGGGCCCGGCAGATCGACGTACGGTTGCGCAGCGAGGTGGTCGAACTCGATATCCGCGGCGCCCGGGTCCGGTCCCGGGATCTGGCGACCGGCACCGAAACCTGGACCGGTTACGACGAACTCGTACTCGCCACCGGAGCCCGCCCGGTCCGGCCCGCGATACCCGGTATCGATGCGCCCGGGGTGCACGGTGTGCAGACCTTGGACGACGGTGAATCGCTCATCGCGACCGTGGCCGCCACCACCGGGCGCCGCGCGGTGGTGGTCGGTGCGGGCTATATCGGGGTCGAGATGGCGGAGGCATTGATCCGCCGGGGTTTCGACGTCACCATCGTGTACCGGGGAACGGAGCCGATGTCGACACTGGACCCCGATATGGGTGGGCTGGTACGGGAGGCGCTGGGCGGCCTGGGCGTCACGGTGGCCGGCGACAGCGAGGTCACCGAGATCCGGACCGGCGACGACGGCCGGGCGTCCGCGGTGGTGGCCGGTGACCGCGAGTATCCGGCCGATGTGGTGGTGCTCGGCATCGGAGTCACTCCGGAGACCGGCCTGGCGCACGCGGCCGGTTTGCCGATCGGCGGACACGGTGGGCTCCTGACCGATTCGGCCATGCGCGTAGCCGGCCACGACAACATCTGGGCAGGGGGCGACTGTGTGGAGGTGCTCGACCTGGTCTCCGGTATGCGCCGCCATATCGCACTCGGCACCCACGCCAACAAGCACGGTCAGATCATCGGCGCCAATATCGGCGGCGGCTACGCCACCTTTCCCGGTGTGGTCGGCACCGCGGTCAGCAAGGTGTGCGATCTGGAGGTCGCCCGAACCGGATTGCGGGAGAAGGATGCCCGGATCGCCGGATTGCAATACGTCACTGCGACGATCGAATCCACCAGCCGCGCCGGGTATTACCCCGATGCGGCACCGATGACGGTCAAGATGCTGGCCGAACGGCTCACCGGGCGCCTGCTGGGTGTGCAGATCGTGGGCCGGGAGGGTGCGGGAAAGCGGGTCGATATCGCGGCGGTCGCGCTGACCGCGGGAATGACCGTGGACCGGATGACCACACTCGATCTCGGCTATGCACCGCCGTTCTCCCCGGTCTGGGATCCGGTGCTGGTGGCAGCGCGCAAAGCGGTGCGGGCAGTAGAGGAGCGCGGATGAACGCGCCCGCCCGGTCACCGCGTACTATCGTCGATCGTCAGTATGGAACGGGTCGAATGAAGGGGGGCGGTGTGCGGACTCGCGGTATCCGGGTCGGGGGGCGCCGGAATCTACTCGTGAATGTGGCGGCCGGATGAATCCAGATCCGAACACCGGAGGCACGGAGCCCGGTGACATTCTCGATGCGGTGACCGAACCCATGCCGGCGGTCCGGGACACCATCGATACCCGGCGCCGGGCGGCGGCCGCGGAGCGGACCGTTCCGCGGCAATCGGTGGCACCGGGTATCCATCGGGTGGCGCTACCGGACGAGGGTCTCGCCGAGGTCGTGTGCGTGCACTGCGGTACCCAGAGCCACGGTCCGCGCTGCCCGGTCTGCGATCACCCGCATCGTGTCCAGGATCGGTTCGAGGCCGATCTCGGACTGGTGAGTCTGGTCACCGATCGCGGAATCCTGCACGCGCGCAACGAGGACGCGGTGGCCGCCGCCGTGGTTCCCGACGACAGTGGACAACCGGAGACCATCATCCTGGTGGTCTGTGACGGTGTCTCGTCCTCGCCGGATCCCCAGGCCGCCTCCGGGACCGCTGTCCGGACCGGGGTGGATGCCTGCCTGGCGGCGCTGGCCGGTGACCGGACGCCCGAGGAAGCGACCGCCGCGGGGATGGCGGCCGCATCGGAGGCGGTGCGCAATCTGGTCGGGCCGGACGGGGATGCGCCCTCCTGCACCTATGTGTCGGCGATCGTGCGCACCGAATCCGGCGGCCGCATCTCGCTCACCGTGTCGAATATCGGCGACAGCCGCGCCTACTGGCTGGCAGCAGGCGAGACCGCCACCGGGCAGCCGGCCCGCCCCGGGCACCCCGGACCTTTGACCGGCCCGCAGAAACTCACCGTGGACGACTCCTGGGCGCAGACGCTCATCGAGGCGGGCGCCATGGACGAGCAGGCCGCCATGGCCGACCCACGCGCTCATACCCTGATGCGCTGGCTGGGTGCCGACGCCGGACAGCAGCCCTGGTCGGGTGACAGTATCCGGACCTATTTCGTGGAAGGTCCGGGTGCGCTGCTGCTGTGCACCGACGGATTGTGGAATTACCTGCCCAAGCCGGTCGACCTGACGGGCCGGGCGCTCGGGGTGCCGACCGCGGAGGGTGCTCGCGCGCTCGTCGACTACGCGGTCGTCTGTGGTGGCAGCGATAACATCACGGTGGCTCTGGTCCCGATTTCCGGCGGTCGATGACCCGTCGCCCGGTTTCGGCAAATTCCGGGCAAATGCGGAATCGGCCCGTCGATTGCCTCGGCATCGTCCGGTGGGCGGCCCGGACACTGTGGACATCTGCGTGTCCGCGGTGTTTGCAAAAGTGCGAAGGCGGGTACAAGTCCCGAAAGCCGGTGTGGCCACCGAGGGTCACGCGGGTGAGGACGCACGCACCTACCGCAAGGAGGTTCGTCATGAAGGGTGGCCTGTCCGCCGCTCCCGGAACAACCATGGTCACCACGAATCATGAGGTCATCCGCCAGTGGGCTCAGCGGCGGGGTGCGAACCCGGCGACCACGCCCGGCAGCCAGTACGACGGCGAGGTCGGGGTCCTGCGCCTGGACTTCCCGCACTACGGCGGTGCGGTACTCCAGCCGGTCAGCTGGGCCGACTGGTTCGCAACATTCGACGCGCGCAAATTGAGCTTCCGCTACCAGGAACTCCGCGCCGACGGTACCCCGAGCAACTTCTTCCGCTTGGAGCCTGCGCGCGATATGTGACGGTCATACGCACAATATTTGACAGTGAGGCATTTCACTCCGGGGGTTTACTTCGCGGGCGTTGCGGCTATCCGTATAACCGGAAGGTTGCTCGAGTAAACTGAGTAGCGGGCTGTCGCGTCGGTTTGGGGATGCGAAACCCGCGTCGCGGCACGCCACGTGCGTCTGCAAGGGATTGAATATTGAGCGCGAACCTGATGATCGTGGAAGACGACGACCGGGTCCGGGGCGCTTTGCGCCTGGCCATGGAGGACGAGGGCTACGACGTCGCCGAGGCCGAGGAAGCCGAGGCCGCGCTCACGCATCTGCGGACGATCGGCGTGCCCGATGTGATGATCGTCGACCTGATGCTCGGCGGTATGGACGGGTTCACCTGTATCCGGGAGATCCGTCGCGACCACGACGTCCCGATCATTGTGGTGAGCGCCCGCGACGATACCCATGACGTGGTGGCCGCCCTGGAGGCCGGCGCCGACGATTTCGTCACCAAACCCTTCGAGATCAAGGAGATCACCGCGCGGATGCGCGCCCTGCGCCGCCGCGCCCGGCTGTCGGTGGAACGCGAGGCGCCGATCGAGGTCGTCCTGGACGCCGACCCGGTCGAACCGCTGATCCTGTCCCCAGAAGGCGGAGCTGTCCGCCGAGGCGACGAGGAGATCAATTTGACCATCACCGAATTCCGGCTGCTGTGTGAGCTGGCCGATGCCCCGGGCCGGGTGCTGAGCCGCGATGTGCTGCTCGAGCGGGTCTGGGACCGGGGTTTCTTCGGGGACGAACGAATCGTCGATGTCCATATGCGCCGCCTGCGCACCAAAATCGAACGCGACCCCTCGGATCCGCAGATCGTGGTCACCGTCCGTGGCCTCGGTTACCGGCTGGACGTGCAGCGCTGACCGATGATCACTGTAGCGAGTACGGCCCGGGTCGAACGCGATCCGGGGCGCTGGAGCCTGCGTAGCCGGGTGACGACCGCGTTCGCGGCCTCATCCGGTCTGATGGCGCTGGTTCTAGTGCTGGCGGTATTCGCCGTGGTCAGTGACGAGAATCGGACATTCAGCGATCGGTTGAACCATCGCCCGGCGCTGCTGGTGGTGTGTGCGCTCGCGGCGGCACTGGTCGGCGCGGCGGTCGGGGTCTGGGTGAGCCGGCGGATGCTCAAACCGCTTCGTGATGTCGCCGAGGCCGCCGCCCTCATCGCCTCCGGTGAGCTGGGGACCCGTCTGCCGGACAGCAACGATCAGGACCTCGCCAGTACGGTGGCGTCGTTCAACCGGATGGTCGATTCGCTGCAGCGCCGGATCGACCGGGAACATCGGCTCTTCGGTGATGTGAGTCATGAACTACGCACCCCGCTGACCACGCTCACCACCGCGGTGGGTGTACTGGGCCGGTACCGTGACGATCTCCCGCCGCGTTCGCGCCAAGCGCTGGACCTGGTGATCGCCGAGGTGGAACATCTACGCCGCCTGCTCGACGATCTGCTCGCGCTGGCCCGGGTGGAGGCTGGTATGCACCATGGTGACGCCGATCCGGTTTCGGTGGGCGATCTGCTGGCACATACCCTGCACGACAGCCATCGCCCGGCCGAACTGCTCACTGTCGCCGACGAGGTGACCGTGCTGGGCCGTAAACTCGAACTCGAACGTGCCGTCGTGAACCTGCTGAAAAATGCGGACCGGCACGGCGGGGGAGCCGTCGCGGTGACTGTGCGGCGGGACGGCGTGGACGCGGTCATCGAGGTGGACGACGCCGGTCCCGGGGTCGCCGCGGCCGACCGCGACCGCATTTTCGAACGTTTCGCGACCTCACGTGCCGGTCGCCGTGCCACCACCGGTGGGACGGGTATCGGGCTCGCGCTGGTCGCCGAGACCGTGGCCACCCATCGCGGCCGGGTCGAATGTACGGAACGCCCCGGTGGGGGCGCCCGGTTCGTCATCCGGCTTCCACTCATCGATCGAGAGGGGCGTCATCAGCTCGTAACGCAATTGTAAAGAACTCGACCAGGCCACCTCAAAGTTCGTTCGTGAGCCTGGGAAAGTACTGCAAGCAGACATCGGAGTTGTATGTCTTTACACACTGAGTCACCGCAGGTTGCCGGTTCGACCGGCACGCAGACTGCCGGCCCGACCGGCACCGGATCGACCTCTTCGTCCGCCGCGACCGATGCGGAGCCCGCCAGTACCGGCGTGACGCTGCGCGCGCCGCGGATCACGGATGCCGCGCGATTGTGGCAGATCGCCGACGATTCGCAGGTCCTGGATGTCAATTCGAGTTACGCCTACCTTCTGTGGTGCCGTGATTTCGCCGCCACGTCGGTGGTCGCCGAGAGCGACGGCCGTGTCGTCGGCTTCATCACCGGCTATCTGAGACCCGAGGCGCCCGGCACCCTGTTCGTCTGGCAGGTCGCCGTGGACGCCGACCAGCGTGGCCGCGGTACCGGGGTCGCCATGCTGGATTGGCTGGTCGCCACCGTGACCGCCCCCGGCCATCCGGCCGGCGGTGCCGTGGACGCGCTGGAGACCACCGTGTCCCCCGATAATCCCGCCTCGATCGCCATGTTCGCCTCGCTGGCCCGCCGCCGCGGCGCCGACATGGTGCGCAGCGAACTGTTCGAACCGGATGTGTTCCCGGACAGTCACGCCGCCGAGGACCTCTACACCATCTCCCCGATCGCCCGTAAAAACGAAAGGGATCACTCATGATTACCCCTGAAACGACGATCTTCGACGACCTGGAATCGAACGTCCGGGGTTACTGCCGCTCCTGGCCGGCGGTGTTCGACACCGCCCAGGGGTCCTGGCTCCGCGACGAGAACGGCCGGGATTTCCTCGATTTCTTCGCCGGCGCGGGCGCATTGAACTACGGCCACAACAACCCGCTGCTGAAATCGGCGCTGGTGGATTACATCGCCGGTGACGGCATCACTCATGGTCTGGACATGTCCACTGTCGCCAAGCGCAAACTGCTGGAGACCGTGCGCGATACTCTGCTGGCGCCGCGCGGCCTGGATTACAAGGTGCAGTTCCCCGGCCCGACCGGCGCCAACGCGGTCGAGGCGGCGCTGAAGCTGGCCCGCAAGGTGACCGGTCGACAGACCATCCTGAGCTTCACCAACGCGTTCCACGGAATGACCCTCGGCGCGCTGTCGGTCACCGGTAACGCGATGAAGCGGGCCGGCGCCGGCGTCCCGCTCAACCATGCCACGCCGATGCCCTACGACGGCTACTTCGACGGCACCACCGCCGATTTCCAGTGGATGGAGCGGGTGCTCGACGACTCCTCGTCCGGCCTGGACCGGCCGGCCGCCGTGATCGTGGAAACGGTGCAGGGTGAAGGCGGAGTCAACCTCGCCCGTCCCGAATGGCTGCGGCACCTGGCCTCGCTGTGCTCGGCACGCGGGATCCTGCTCATCGTCGATGATGTCCAGATGGGTTGCGGGCGCACCGGCCCGTTCTTCTCCTTCGAAACGGCCGGGATCACCCCCGATATCGTCACCCTGTCCAAGTCGATCGGTGGTTACGGCCTGCCGATGGCGCTGGTGCTGTTCAAGCCCGAGCACGATGTGTGGTCACCGGGCGAGCACAACGGCACCTTCCGTGGTAACAATCCGTCTTTCGTGACGGCACAGGTGGCGCTCGAGCATTATTGGTCCGATGATGTTCTGGAGAAGTCCACCGTCGCCAAGGGTAAGCGGGTGGCCGCGGCGCTGAACGATATCGCCGTGGCCGTTCCGGGAACGTCCACTCGGGGCCGCGGCCTGGTGCACGGTCTGGTCTTCGACGACGCCTCACAGGCCAACAAGGTCTGCCAGGTCGCATTCGAACGCGGCCTGCTGGCCGAGACCTCGGGAGCGTCGGACGAAGTTGTCAAACTGCTGCCGCCGTTGACCGTGACCGACGAAGAACTCGACCACGGACTGCGCATCCTGACCGATGCCGTCGAAACTGTTTGCAGCTGAAAGGAAACATCAGAATGATCGTGCGCACCACCGAGGAGATCACCGGCACCGACCGCGATATCGTTGCCGATGGGTGGCGGAGCAAGCGAATCGTGCTGGGCGGTGATCTGGTCGGGTTCTCGTTCCACGAGACCACCATCGATGCCGGCACCACTCACGTCTTCCACTATCAGAACCATGTGGAAGCGGTCTGGTTGGTCGAGGGTGAAGGCACCCTCACCGATCTGGACAACGACCGCACCTACCCCCTCGGCCCGGGCAGTATGTACCTGCTGAACGGGCACGAGAAGCACCAAGTGCAGGCGCGGACACAGATGCGCATGTTGTGCGTCTTCAACCCTCCGGTCGTGGGACAGGAGGTTCACGACGAGAACGGCGTTTATCCGTTGATCGCCGTTCCGGCCACCTGAGAGGAAGGACGAACGACGTTGGTAGACAATCGGATCGATCGCTATCCGACCAGAACCGCCGAGCGCGCGCCGCAGCAGGAGCGGCATGACGCTACTGTGTGGGGCCGGATCGGCAACGCGGAGCTGGCTGCGTTCGATGCCGACGGTTACGCAATTCTGGAGCGCTTGCTCAGCCCCGAGGAGGTGGCCGAATTCGCCGCCGAGATCGATCGGCTGGCAAGCGATCCGGATTTGCGGGGAGACGACCGGCTCATCGTGGAGAAATCGTCGCAGCAGGTGCGCTCGGTATTCGAGGTGCACAAGCTGAGTCCGGCGGTCGCGGAGCTGGTGAGTGAATCGCGGGTGGTGGACCTGGCCCGTCAGGTTCTGGGTTCGGATGTGTACATCCACCAGAGCCGGGTCAACTATCTGCCCGGATTCGGCACCGGTTTCTATTGGCATTCCGATTTCGAGACCTGGCACGCCGAAGACGGTATGCCCGCGCCACGGGCGGTGAGTCTGTCGATCGCGTTGACGGACAATTACCCGTACAACGGCAGTCTGATGGTGATGCCGGGCTCGCACTGGTCGTTTGTGCCCTGCCAGGGCGAAACGCCGGCGGACAACTATCGGGAGTCACTGCGTGAGCAGGAAATCGGGGTACCGAGCGAAGCCGATATCACCGAAATGGCCCATAAGTACGGGATAACGCAGTTCACCGGCCCGGCCGGTTCGGCGCTGCTGTTCGACTCGAACATCATGCACGCGTCGGCGAACAACATCACTCCGTTCCCGCGGTCGAATATCTTCCTGGTGTTCAACAGTGTGGAGAACACCCTGGTAGAACCGTTCGCCGCACCTGCCCGGCGGCCGGAATATATCGCCGCCCGCGAGTACACACCGGTGTAGACGGAGCAGTCGCCCAGGGCGACGGGGACGAATCCAGTGCGGGTTCGTCCCCGTCGTCGTGTCCGGGTCAGCGGCGGCGACCCGGCCCTGTCACGCGCTGTCCCCGGGGTATCGGGACTGGTGTAGCCGGTGGAAGAGGGTGAGCCAGGCATCGGGCGGGACCAGCCCTACCGGGAGGTCGGTCGCGATACCGGCCGCCGCGCAGGCCGCGCCCACAGCACGCGCGGAGTGTGCCCGCCGCAGGGATGCGGCGAGTGATCCGCCGAGTCCCGAAAAGCCCAGTTCCACCATTCTGCGGTAGTCGGCGCGGGCACCGGCCGGGAGCAACGGGTCCGGGCGGCGGACGATCTGCAATACCGCGCCGTCGACGCGGGGCACCGGGAAGAATGCCCGGCGACCGACCCGTTCGCCCAGTATCGGTACCGAATCCGGCCAGTGGACGATCGTCAATTTGGTCCAGCGTCCGTAATCGCCGCTGTGCTTCCGGGCGAATTCGTACTGGGTGAGCAGGGTGGCCGTGGTGAGCCGTGGCGCGGTCAGGCACCAGCGCAGAATATCCGTGCTCGCGGCGAACGGAATGTTGGCGACGATCGCAAACGGTTCCGCCGGTGGGTCGACAGCGCGGAAGTCCTTGTGCACGACACGGAGCCGATCATCGCCGGAGTATCGAGTGGCGATCCGCCGGGCATAGTGCAGGTCCTTTTCGTACGCCACCACCCGGCCGCTGCGACGGACGAGATATCGGGTGAGCATTCCGTCACCCGGGCCGATCTCGAGGACGAGATCGCCGGGGCCGATACCGGACGCCGCGACGATTCGGCGGGCGGTTGCGGGTGCGGTCAGGAAATTCTGCGACAGTCTTTTTCGTGTCGCGGCGTTGCGGGCAGGCGAGTATCCGGTGGGGCGGGACATGGGGTCCTCCGAGGAAGCGGGCCGAATCGAGGTGTGCTGATTCGCCCGGACCCATGCCGGTGCTGTGCGCGGCGCCGAAGCGCCGAGTGATCGCGACGAAATACCGGCCGGATGGACCGGTATCGCTCACGACCGGGACGTCCCGTCGGTGGGACGACCCGGCCGGGTCAGCGGAGTGTGGGGTGCGCCGGCAGAGTCCGAGCTGCCGTGCGCAGGCGGAGGTAGTACGCAACGCCCGCGCACACTCCGCTGGTGCACAAAGTTCCCATGGCGGCCACCCTAGGGCGGCTCGCGATTTCCGTCCAAGGGTTTTCGGTCCCTGGCGACTCGGGGCACTCGCGGCAGCTCATCGCGGCGGGGATGCAGTGGGCGGGGCGGTGAAGCGCTCGAGCTATTCGACATCCGCCCCGGCACCACCGCCGTCTACCTGATCCTCGATTCGACGATCCCGACCGCGTCAGTGCGTCGTGGCGGGCTCGTGACCCGGTGCGCCGCACCGGTCGCCCGGTACCAGTTCGACGAGTGCGGTGTCGAGATCGGTGCCGGGTAGGTCTTCCCGCTGCTCACCGTTGCCGCCGCGCGCGGTGTCGCCGGCGCCGATGGTGCCGGGATTCGGCGTCGCCTGGTCGGTCGACCCGACGCGGTAGCTGCGGCTGAGGTTGCGGTAGTGCTTGCTGCCGAGAGCGTAGCCGGTGAAGAGCAGGCCGAGGATTCCGAGCAGTACGAAGACCAGTGCCATACCGCGCGCTTCGCCGGTGCCGAACCAGTCGCCGATCCACCGGGCACCCGACCCGTCGGTCATGAACGGGATGAAGAAGAACTGGGCCAGTGGACTGATCAGGAAGGCGGTGAGCGGTGACGCGGCCTGTTCGACACTCTGCGCGAATCCGAAGACCCGGCCCTGGCGCTGATATGGGACGACCTTCTGCAATACGGTCTGCTCGGCGGCTTCGGCGAACGGCATGAGGACCATGAACACGGCCATACCGCCCACCAGCAGCAGCACCGAATCCTGGAGCGGGAACACCAGCATCACGGCCCACAACGCCAGGTTGATCAGCAGGATCAGCCGCACCGGATTCGACGACGTACCGGCCCTGGCCACGAGGAGACCGCCGACGATCATCACTGCGCTGAGCCCGCCCCAGATGATGCCCCAGGCCTGCACCGACATCATCGACAAGGCGTACGGATCCATCAGCGCCATCAGTCCGCCGAACAGCAGGTTGTTCAACGCCGCGAACGCGATGAGCGGGATCATTCCCGGAATTCCGTGAATTATCCGGACGGTTCCGCGCAGGTCCACCCGTTTGGATTCACCCTCGGCGGCGGCATGGGCCAGCGTGTCCGGAAGGGTGAGGCGCTGCAGATGCAGGACCGTGCCGGTGAGGACGACAACGGCCATCACCAAGACGCCCAGCATCCCGTTCCAGCCCACGAGCAGGGCACTGGCGACCGAGGTCGCCAGCTGCGATATCCCGGTCGTCGTACCGACCAAGCCGTTGGCCCGGTCCCGGACCCGTGCGTCGAACATCGCGGTGACCACGGTCGGCAGGGCGATCGTGCGCAGACCGCCGGCGATCACGCCGCTCATCAGCAGCACGATGAGCACCCACAGGCGCACACTCGCCGGATCCCGCCATTCCTCGGCGGGTGTGATCAGGTAGAACGCCAGCGCCACCGTGTAGATCGCCAGAGAGGTGAGCGCGGAGGCCTGCATCACCGCTTTCTTGCGGTGATGGTCGACGATACTGCCGAACCACACCCCGGTGCCGGCCATGGCGACCAGGAAGATCCCGGCGATCATGCCGGTCGCGAAAACCGAACGGGTCTGCAGGTAGACGAAGAATGTGATGGCGAACCACACGGTGAAGTTGATGAACGATACGAGCAGGACGTTCACCAGCAGTTGCGCGAATGTCCGGACAGTGGGATCCGCGGGGTCGAGGCGGGTCGCGGCCTCGGAGGCAGAGCGGTTCGGGGCATCCATACTCATGAACTCAACAACCTCGACATTGGTTTAGGTCAAGGGCTGACCTGGCGGACACATCACCACCTTGGACTCCCGCCGTCCCCGAAACTCATCGGAACGAGCGCAGTCGCCGATGCCGGACGAACGGCGACCGGACCGTCACGCCGGATCGTCAGGTCGACGACCGGCACCGGACACGAGTTCGCCCGGCGCTGCCCACCGAACGAACGGACCGGTCACGCGGCAGTCGGCGGTAGCGGATCGACCCGGGGTAAGCGGTCGAATCCCTGGCGATGGGGAATATCCTCACTGGGCCCCATGTCGGTGTCCAGCGATTTTCCGGTCCCGAACCGCCCCGTCAGAGCAGCGACGCCGTGCGGGTTTCGCGGGGGGACGGGCGCGTGGCAGTGGCGATGACCTCTTCGGCGACGGCTTGGGTACGCCACATCCGTGCCTCCGCGACGGCGCCGCGCTCCTCCAGCAGCACCGCCAGATTCGCCATGGCGGGAATCAGCCGACGCGCGGCCGCGGCCCGCCACCAGCGTTCGGCGGCTGCGGGTTCGTCCCGGTGCAGATACAGCACGCCGAGATCGTAGGTGGCCCACAGGTGCCCGGCCCGGGCCGCCCGCATCCACAGCAGGCATGCCTGGTCATCGTCGCCCTGGGCGTGGGCCGCCGTGCCCAGGGTGTGCAGCCGATCGGGGTCGAGTTCGTCCGCCGGTGATGAATCGTTTCCGGGCAGAATCGGTGCGAGCGAATCGTCGGCGAGGGTGTCGATCAGCGAGCGATCGCCATCGTCCGGTACGGGCACCGGAATCGCCTCGCGACCGGAGAGCAGCGCGGCGGTGGCCGGATACGGCTCGGGGTCGGCGCCGGCGGACCGGGGTGGTTCCGGGCCGTAGTCCGTGAGCCCCGCGTCGCGGATCACCGGGACCAAGCCCGTCAGCTCCGGGCTTTCCACCCAGGCGTGCCGGCCCGCCGGTGGATACGCTTCCGGGGCCGGGTCGGCCGGGAAGACGAGCGCCACAGCCGGTCCGGCGAGCGGGTCGTCATAGCCGGCGATATCGGCGCCGATACCCGGCACCGACCGGTCCGCGTAACCCTCGTCCGGCCCCGTCGGCTCCGGGTAGGCGGTGTGCAGCGGCGACCACTCCGGGGAGCCGCCGTCGGAGTCCGCCGACTCCGGTGTCCCGGCATCGTCCGATCCGATACCGGCCTGCTGAGTCACGACGATATCGGCGAAACTGCAGGGATAGCCCTCTATTTCGATTTCGGCTATCTCGATTTCGTCGACCGCTGGTTCATAGTGCGCGGCCCACGGGTCGGGGTCACCATCGTCCGGAGTGACGGGGCCCTCCCGGCCGGACCGAAGGGTGTCGGTGTTCCGGGCCGGGCTCGCCGGGGTGGACACGGCCGGGATGGATCCGGGCATGAACAGTTGCGGATACGGGTCCAGCGGCGTGCTCCGGACCTCGATCACGAGATCGGCGAAATGGGGTGGTCCCTCGCCCATACTGCACCACAGCACGGTACGACCTGTTTCCGTGCGCTCGACGACGATGCCGTAATTGCCCGACCACGATTGGGGTTCTCCGGCCGTATTCGACCAGACCGGGGTCAGTGCGAACAGGGCATCCGCCGTATACGCGGACAGGTCGAAGGTGATTCCACGCTCCAAGGCGTCGCGCCAGATATCCACTCCGGCCACATGGCGGTGGTCGAGGTCGATCGAGCCGTCGACCACGGACAGTCCGATACCGACGCTGCCCAGCCCGGCGGGCGGGGTGGCCGAGAGCAGTGTCATGGTCAGTGCCGATGTGGGGGTCGGCAGCTGTTCGCTGTACATCGGGTAGACCAGCGCGCCGTCGAAGTCGATCGGATCGGCGCTGAGGTAGCGAGCGGCCAGTGTTTCCTGCTGCGGCGCGGTGTCCGGATCGCGCTCCGGTGCGGAATCCGCCCGGGTGCCGTCGGTCAGCAACGGCTTGGCATAATGCCGGCCGCCTCTCAGGTACCGGGGTAGCTGACCGGCCCCCGCCACCGGTCCGGGCCTATCGGCCTGCGACGGAATGAATCCGGTCACCGACGATACCGGATCGTGCATACCCTGCCCCGCCTTTCCCACCGCTCCGACTCACCCCGCAGCAATGCGGTGGCTATACCGTACTAGCCGGATCCGCCGCGCGGGGCGCGTTTCCGTGGGTGATCACACGTTCGAGGGTCGCCATATCGCGTTCCAGTGTCCGGAAGAGCAGGTACACCGCCGCGAAGGCCAGTGCGCTGCCGAGCAACAGCACACGTAACGGCGTGAGAAGCTGCGCGAATTCGGCGACCGGTAGGAAGGTGGCACCGGCCGCCCCGAGCAGTGGGATCGCCGCGGCGACGAGCAGGAAATAGGTGCTGCGCCGATCCAGTGCCCGGAGCCGGCCGATATCGGCGCCGACCGGACCACCCAGCGGCAGGAATGTCGGATACAGCGAGCGCACCGTGTAACAACTGACCAGGAAGTACGGGTAGGCCATGGCCATCGCGCGGCAGACGATCCGGGTGCCGAAAAAGTGTGCGGAGGCCGCCGGCCCGAGGGGGCTACCGGAGGCCATCGAGATTTATGTGCAACCGTTAGTTACACATAAATCTCGGGGGTCCGAAGAATGACGCCGATTGAGTCAGCGTTCGGCGTCAGCATACACCAGGTGATCTTGCCCCGCGCCGGCGCGCCTACATGATGATCGCGCAGCCTCCACCGGACGACAGTGAGCACATCACCTGGCTCAACGCCATGATCAGAGCTTGAACAGGGTTGGCCGGGACAACGGCAGGGACGACCATCGGGAGCCTCCGGAGTCGGGACGGGAAACCGGTATCCGGGTAATCGGCACCGCGGTGCCGGCTGTTAGCGGCGAGTGCGGGCCGTGCCGCGTCCGAGGCGGCCGGCGTCGCGACCGGCAACGCTCGTCCGATGGTCATCGGGGTGTCATCCAGGGGCCATGGGGTCGTCAGCCTGGTGCGGGATTCCTTGACGATGGACACCACCCGCAGGCGATTCCTCCGGCAGGGCGCCGCGGCAGCCGCCGTATTACTCGCAGGGACCGGCGCGGCGGGTGCCGCGCGGTTCCGGTCGCCGCGGTTTCTGGGCAACCCCTTCACGCTGGGGGTCGCATCCGGTGACCCCACCTCGGACGGGGTGGTGCTGTGGACCAGGTTGGCACCGGATCCGCTCGCGCCCGACGGTTCCGGCGGGATGGACCGCAACCCGGTGACGGTCGAGTACGAGGTGGCGCACGACGAGGGTTTCCGCAAGGTGGTGCATCGCGGCGAGGTAGTCGCGGATCGTGCGCTCGGGCATTCGGTCCATCCGGAAGTGCACGGCCTGGAACCGGGACACTGGTATTTCTACCGTTTCCGGGCGGGCGCGGCGATCTCGCCGACGGGCCGGACCCGCACGTCCCCCGCGGCCGGCCGCCCGGTCGACCGGTTGCGGTTCGCGTTTGCTTCCTGTCAGGAATGGAACGACGGGTGGTACACCGCCTACGACCATATGTCGGACGAGGAACTGGACCTGGTCGTTCACCTGGGTGACTACCTGTACGAATATCCGATCACCGGGGCGGTGCGCGGCCTGCGGGTGGAATCCGCGCTCCGGCACGAGCCACGCGACCTCAGCGGATACCGGGTGCACTACGGCTGGTACAAGTCCGATCCGGCATTACAGCGGGCGCACGCGTCGTTTCCGTGGCTGGTCACCATGGACGATCACGAACTGGCCGACGATTGGGCCGGGGACCGTCCGGGCGCCCGGGCCGACCTGGACAGCGTGGCGCCGGTTTTCCGGGCCCGGCGGGCGGCGGCCTTCCGGGCCCTGTACGAACATCAGCCGTTGCGCCTGGCGCAGCTCCCGTCGGGGCCGCAGATGCGGTTGCACCGGCGCTACCGGTTCGGTGATCTCGCGGATATCACCATGCTCGATACCCGGCAGTACCGTAGCGGTGGTTCGATTCTGGGTGCGCGGCAACGGGACTGGCTGGTGGACGGGTTCGCGGCCTCGCCGGCGCGCTGGCAGATCATCGGGAATCAGGTGGTGCTCGGGCGAACCGATCACGACGCCGGGCCCGGCGCGGTGCTGTCCGGTGATGCCTGGGACGGCTTCCCCGCCGAACGTGCCGCTGTGCTGTCTGCCGCTGCCGCGCGGTCGGTGCCCAACCTTGTGGTGATCACCGGTGACCGGCACGAAAATTACGCGGCCGACCTGCGTGCCGATCCGGCGGACCCACGCACTCCGGTGGTGGCGGCGGAATTCACCGGAACCTCCATCACCAGCGGCGGCGACGGCGTGGACACCTACGCCCGCGGCGCCGAACTACTCGCCGCCAACCCGGATCTGAAATTCTTCAACGCGCAGCGCGGCTATGTCCGGGTCGAGGTGGACGAACAGCTCTGGCGCACCGATTTCCGAGTACTGCCCTATGTGAGCCGCCCGGGTGCCCCGGTGTACACCCGCGCCTCGTATGTGATCGCCCACGGCATACCCGGCGTGGCTCCGGCCGGGGAGAATCGTGGGGAGAACACCGCGGCGCTTCAGCCGGCGGTAGCGGCAGGCCGGGGCTCCGGAGGTCAGGACGATCGGGATGATGCGCGTTGAACCCATCCGGCATGTTCGTGGTGGTCCACGCTGTGCCGGCAACGGTACTGTCCCGGATTTCGTCCGGGTCCTTCCGTGTGCGGCTCGAGCGTTCGGCCGGGGCGAACGGGGTCGGTCAGTGGTCGTGCCGGACAGCGCGCGGGGCGTGCCGGAGCTCGATGGCGACCAGCAGGTCCACCAGATCGGTCACCGTGCGGATATTGCGGCCGGTGAGCTGCTGGATGCGGCGCAGTCGATATTTGGCGGTGTTGTGGTGGATACGCAGTGCGTCGGCCGCCTCGCGCAGATTCATATCGGCGGCGACGAACGCCCGGATGGTGTCGGCGAGGACCGCGCCCTTGGCCTGGTCCTCGGCGAGGGTACGGGCGATTCGCGGGTCGACGAGGTTGCGCACGGTATCGTCCGAGCTCAGCATCAGGTAGCGGAACGGAGTCAGCTCGGGGAGGGCCATGACGCCGCCGCTGTCGGGGAGGAGGTCCAGCGCCGAGCGCGCTTCCTGCCAGCCGCGCGGAATCTGTTCGATACCGGTGATCACGGTGCTGACGCCGAGGGCCGCGGTGATCCCCTCCGCGACGAGAGTGTCGCGGGTGCGCCGTAGCCGCGCGCACAGCTCGTCGACGCCGGCGCGGCCCAGCCCGGCGATGGCGACGATATCGGTATCGCGGGCCACCGCCAGTGTGCGGTGGCCGTTGACCCCGGCGCGGGCCAGAGCGGCCGAAACAATATGGGGGGCTTCGGTATCGGAACGCGCGGCCGTGCCGCGTTCGTGGCAGGTCAGGACGGTCGCCGCGATCACGACCAGGTGTTCGTTGTGTGCGGTGCCGATCCCGTGCGCGGCCGCGGCGGCCGGGAGTGGGCCGCGTTCCGGCAGCGCACCACCCAGTAGGGATTCGACGAGGTCGCGGCCGTCCCGGCCGGCTTCGGCGGCCTGATGCTGCTGGAACTCCAGATAGGCGTGGGTGGCCTGGGTGCTGATCAGATCGCAGTAGCGGGTGAGCGGCAGCACCATCGACAGTGTCGCCTCGCGGGCGGCCGGTGAATCGCCGGCGTGGGCGACCAGGGTCTTCCAGAATGCCTGCTGGCCCAACCGGAATGCGGTGATGTAATCGGTGAGCGGGAGGCCGGATTGGGCTCGCCGCACCGCGGCCCGGCGGGTGTACGCCAGATCCGCCGCGGTGACCCGCCGGTGGTCCAGTAGCGCCCCGAGTCCGGTGCGGCACAGCCGGGCGACCTGGTCGTGGACATCGGCGCGGAATTCGGTGTCGCGGCCGGTGTAGCCCGGGACCTGGGCGAGGATCGCGCTGCTACCACGTTCGGCGATCTCGTCGGCGCAGTCGTAGATGGTGCCGACGATCCGGGTGCGCGCGAGCTGTACCGGTTCGGGAAGCGACGCGGCGACCGTATGTGATCCAGCTGACATAGTCGGATGGTCCCCGGCCCCGCCGAGAATGTCAACATTCCGCGGCGAATGTATCAAATTATGCCCAGCTCGTTTGTCCGCAGCGGACAAACGTCCTCTGAATAATTGGGACGCACAGGCTGATGTGTTTCATTCTGGCCGCTCTTACGCTGGCCTGACCCATAGCCGGTCCGGCGGACTGTGCGCTGCCCCACAGGATTTCGACCGCGACCACGCGACCCGGAGGACCCATGCTCGAGATATCCGGCCTGACCGTCCGATTCGGCGGAATCACGGCCCTCGACGATGTCGGATTCGCTGTGGCGACCGGCGAAATGGTCGGTCTCATCGGCCCCAACGGCGCGGGCAAGACCACCCTGTTCAATTGCCTCACCAGGCGTTGTGCGCCGACAGCCGGCACCCTGCGCTACCTCGGGACGGACCTGTCGAAAGTACGGCCGGACCTCATGGCCCGGCTGGGCATCGCCCGGACATTCCAGAACCTCGGCCTCTTCACCCGTATGTCCGTGCGGGACAACGTGCTGGTCGGTGCTCACCACCGGGCGCGGGCCGGCTTCCTCGGGGCGGGCTTGTTCCTGCCCCCGGTCCGCGCCGAGGAACGCCGGCTGCGCGCCCAGGTCGACGGCCTGCTCGATCGCCTCGACCTGGCCGATGTCGCCGACCACCCGGCCACCGGTCTCCCGTTCGGCACGCTCAAACGGATCGAACTGGCCCGGGCACTCGCCGCGGGACCCCGCCTGCTGCTGCTGGACGAGCCGGTCAACGGGCTCAGCCACGGGGAGGTCGACGAGTTCGCCGAACTTCTCGCGGGCCTGCGCCTGGATTTCGATCTGACGGTTGTCGTGGTCGAACACCACATGGGTTTCGTCATGGGCATCTGCGACCGAGTCGTATGCCTCGAGTTCGGCCGCGTCATCGCCGACGGGCCACCCGAAGACGTGCAACGCGACCCCGCCGTGATCGAGGCCTACCTGGGGACCGCGGCATGAGCGGGTCAGGCCCGGAGGCGGTAGCGCAGCGTCACCACGCAGGGCCCTCGCGCATGCCCCATCGGCACAGCATGAGCGAGTCAGGCCCGGAGGCGGTAGCGCAGCGTCACCACGCAGGGCCCTCGCGCATGCCCCATCGGCACAGCATGAGCGGGTCAGGCCCGGAGGCGGTAGCGCAGCGTCACCACGCAGGGCCCTCGCCGGTTCCGCATGAGTCCCGTATGAGGGTGGGCGTCCATCCTGCCGACCGAGAGGACAGTGAATGAGCAACGAGCCCTTTCTGACCGTTTCCGGCCTCACCGCCGGATACGGGGCCGGCGAGGTACTGCACGGTATCGAGTTCTCCGTCGCCGCCGGCGAGGTGTGCGCGGTGCTCGGTCCCAACGGTGCCGGTAAGACGACCCTGCTGCGTGCGCTCAGCGGAATGGTGCGGGTGCGCGGGTCGGTACGGCTGGACGGGGCCGAAATCGCGGGGCGCGCACCGGAGAAGGTCGCCCGGATGGGGGTGGCGCATGTCCCCGAGGGACGCGGGACCTTCGCGCCGCTGACCGTCGAGGAGAACCTGCGCCTGGGCGCGTTCTCCCGCCGTTCCCGCGGCAGTATCGAGGCCGATCTGCGCCGGGTGTACGACTACTTCCCGGTCCTGCGCGAGAAACTGCGCGAAACGGCCGGCCAATTGTCCGGCGGCCAGCAGCAGATGCTGGCACTCGGCCGCGCCCTCATATCGCGGCCCCGGCTCCTGCTCCTGGACGAACCGTCACTCGGGCTCGCGCCACTGGTGACCCAGGAACTCTTCCGCATTGTGCAGACCATCAACACAGAGGAACGCACCACCGTGATCGTCGTCGAGCAGAACGCTCATCTGGCGCTGCGCGCAGCGCATCAGGCTCATGTATTGGAAAGCGGGCAGATCGTGCTGTCCGGGACCGCGGCCGATATCGCCGCCGATGAGCAGGTCGCGCAGTCCTACCTCGGATACCGGGTGTGATCGTGACCGGATTCGCGCAGCAGATCATCGAGGGCCTGAGTGCCGGGGCCCTCTACGCCGGGATGGCCCTCGCCCTGGTTCTCATCTATCGGTTCACCGGGATCGTCAATTTCGCCCAGGGCGAGCTGGCTATGTTCTCGGCCTTCCTGGCCTGGCAGCTGGTCCAGAGCGGCACCCCGTTCTGGCTGGCCCTGCCGGTCACCATCGCCATTTCCTTCGCCGGCGGGATGCTGATCGAACGGATCATCATCCGGCCGGTCGAAGGCGCTCCGGAGCTCACCTTGGTGATCGTCACGGTGGGGTTGTTCTTCTTCGTCAACGCCGCGGCCGGCTGGATCTGGTCGTATCAGCTGAAATCCTTCCCCAACCCCTTCCCGGAGGGAGCGCTGCGGGCGGGCGGTGTCACGGCCGGCTACGGCAATCTCGGCATCCTCGCGGTGGTCGCGGTGGTGATGGTGCTGCTGTACCTGCTCTTCCGTTACACCAGAACGGGTTTGGCGATGCGCGCGGTGGCCGCGAACCCGCAGTCGGCGCGGCTGGTGGGTATCGGTGTCGGCACCGTCCTCGCGCTCGGCTGGGGGCTGGCCGCCGCCGTCGGGGCGGTATCCGGGGTGCTGTCGGCGCCGCTGCTCTTCCTGGAGCCCAACATGATGGGCGGCGTCCTCATCTACGCCTTCGCGGCCGCCACCCTCGGTGGCTTCGACAGCCCCGTCGGGGCGGTGGCCGGCGGACTCATCGTCGGAGTCGCGGAAACCCTGGCCGGCGCCTATCTCGACTTCATCGGCACCGAACTGAAAATCGGTGTGCCACTGGTGATCATCCTCGGCGTCCTGCTGGTCCGGCCGCAAGGCCTGTTCGGCACTCCCGCGGTGGAGCGGGTATGAGCGAGTCAGGCCCGGGGGCGGCAGCGGAGCGTAACCACGCAGGGCCCTCGTCCATGCCCCATAGATACAGCAGGAGCGATATGGGAATCCCGAACACCACGGTGGCACCGGAGCACGGACCGCCCCTACCCGAGCCGGTCCGCTCACGGACCCGGACCCGCCGGATCAACTGGTCGTGGCTGGTGGTGGCGGTGCTGCTGGTGCTGGCCTGCTGGGCGCCGTTCGAACTGGCGCCGTTCCGCACCTTCCAGCTGGCGCTGGCCATGATCTACGCGGTCGCGCTGCTCGGATTGAACCTGCTGGTGGGGCACACCGGGCAGATATCGCTCGGGCACGGCGCGTTCTTCGCGGTCGGGGCGTACACCACAGCGATCATGATGGACCGCTGGGACACACCGTATCCGCTGACACTGCCCGCGGCCGCGGCAGTTGCGTTCGTACTCGGAATCGGCCTCGGCATTCCCGCGCTGCGGCTGCGTGGACTGTATCTGGCGCTGGTCACCCTGGCCATCGCGATATTCCTGGTGCCCCTGCTCAAACGCTTCGAATCGGTCACCGGCGGCTCCATGGGCCTGACCCTGGACAAACCACAGCCACCGGCGTGGAGCGGGCTGGCCGAGGACCAGTGGCTGTATTTCCTGGCACTGGCGGTGACCGCGGTCAGCTATCTGCTGGTCGCCGGACTGCTGCGCTCGCGGGTGGGACGGGCGCTGCACGCGATCCGGGACAACGAGATCGCCGCCGAGGTGACCGGTGTGCGGCCCGCCTTCTACAAAACGCTGGCATTCGCCTGGGGCGCGATGCTCGCCGGCGCCGCCGGATGCGTCTACATCTGGGTGATCGGTTACGTCTCACCGGATTCCTTCACTCTCACCCTGTCCATCACGTTGCTGGCCGGCCTGGTCGTCGGGGGTCTGGGCGGGCAGTGGGGGCCACTCCTGGGTGGCCTGTTCGTCATGTATGTGCCGAGCTTCGCCCAGGACGTCAATCAAGCCGCGCCGGGAGTCATCTTCGGGCTCCTGATCATCGCGGTCATGTACCTCGCGCCGAATGGATTGGCCGGACTCGTCGGCCGGGCGGCGCATTGGCTCGGTCGCCGAGCCCGGAAAGGAAGAACCGATGCGCACTAGAGCGATACAGGCGGCGATCGCCGCCGCCGCTGTCGTACTCGCCGTCGGCGGCTGCGGGGGCCGCGACGACGCGGACGATGCCGTCGCCTCCGGCGACTGCCAAGGTCAGCAGACGACAGGACTCACCGATACCAGTATGAAACTGGGCGGCATATTCCCGCTGTCCGGGCCGGCCTCCGCCTACGCCGAACTCCCGAAGGGGATGCAGGCCTATTTCGAATACGTCAACAACGAGCAGGGTGGTATCGACGGCCGCAAGGTCGAGTATCTGTTGCGCGACGACGGTTACCAGCCCCCGAAGACCGTCGAGGAGACCCGCCGGCTGGTCGAGCAGGACCAGGTGTTCGCGGTGCTGTCCACGCTCGGTACGCCCACGTCGGCGGCGGTGTGGGACTACCTGAACCAGCGCGAGGTACCGCAGATCTTCGTCGCCGGCGGGGCCACCCAGTGGGGTCTCGGCGACGGGCATCCGTGGACCATCGGCTGGCAGCCCAGCTACCAGGCCGAGGGGCAGGTGTTCGCCGGCTACGTCAAGGAGCAGAAACCCGACGCCACCGTCGCCGTCCTCTACCAGAACGACGACTTCGGCAAGGATCTGCTGGCCAGTTTCACCGAGGCCACCGCGGGCAGCGGGGTGCGGGTGATCGCCGAACAGAGCTACGAGGTCACCGATCCCACGGTCGACCCCCAGCTGCGCAATCTGGCGAATTCGAAGGCCGATGTCATGCTGAACTTCGCGACCCCGAAGTTCGCGGCGCAGACCCTGGCCGCCGACGCGCGCAACCCCGAATGGAATCCGCTGCATATTCTTTCGCAGGTCTCGAGCACCATGAGCGTGCTGGCTCCGGTCGGATTCCCGAATGTGCAGAACGTCGTCACCTCGGTCTTCGTGAAGGATCCCGCTGATCCCCAGTGGACCGACGATCCCGGGATGAAGCTCTACCGCGACAAGCTCGCCCAGTACGTCCCCGGCGCCGACCCGACCGACGGCTACACCCTGGTCGGCTGGGCCATGGCGCAGAGCTTCCACAAGACCTTCGACGCGGCGGCGTGCAAGACCCGGGAAGGGCTGCGCGACGCGATGCGGTCGCTCGACAACGTCGAGATCGATCTGCTGCTGCCCGGGATCACCCTGCAGACCGGTGCCGGCGACGGCTATCCCATGGAGGCCATGCAGATTCAGCGGTTCGAAGGCGAGCGCTGGGTGCTCGCCGGCGATCTCGTCGACACATCCGGCCGCTGACCGGACCCCCCGAAAACGTCCGCGGCGCACACCGGCGCCGACGGCCGCCTCGATATCAACCGATGAGGAACAATGATGAAACTCAGAACCAGCGCAGTCACCGCCGCGATAGCGGTGGCGGCCCTCGGGGCGACTGTCGCCCCCGCCGCCGCGGAACCCGCCGCCGCGCCGAAGGAACTCACCTACGAGATCACTCGTGCGGGAGATACCGCGGTCGTGGAAACGAACGGTCAATGGCAGGTCGCGGGTGACCAGCTCATCCTGAAATCGATCGACAACACCCCGCTCAGCACGGTTCCGCTCACCTACCGCAAGGACAATATGGCCTTCCCGATCGCCGCGGCGATCGACGGAGGCACCGCGGTACTGACCCCGCAGCGCGAAGGCGGTGTCCCGGTGGCCCCGGTGAGCGCACCGGTGATCACCCCGGAACAGGCGGGTAAGGAGATCGCCGAACAGTTCACCCCGCGCGATATGCAGGCCCTGGGTGTCTTCACCCAGCGGGCGACGATGAGTGCGGCGATCGCGGGTGCGGTCGGTGCGGTGATCGGCGGCAGTGTCGGCTGTGTGCTCGGCGCCGCGACGGGTGCGCTGATCTCCAGCCCGATCGCCCTGCTGCTGGTTCCGTTCGTCGGTGCCACGATCGGCGGCTGTGTCGCGGGCGCCGCGACGCTGGGTGCCGCGGGCGGCATCATCGGCGCTTTCCTGATCGGCGGCCCGGTCGCGGTTTTCGCGGCCTTCCAGTACTTCTCGACCATCCTGTCGCCGTGCCCGCCGGAGCACCCGGCCTGCCGGCCGACGACCCCGTAGTCACCACTGTTCGTCACAGCCCGTCCTGGACGTCCGGGGCGGGCTGTGTTTTCGGCGCCGCCTCCGGCCGCATATCCGGGGCCGGGTCTCCCGGCTCCGGCCGTGGTCCGGTTGTGTGCTTCCGATCGGTCATCGCCAACCTGTGAGCAACTGCAGGCACAGCGCCGAGAATGCGAGGACCACCGCGAGTACCCCACCGAACAGCAGCGGTCGTGATCCGGCCGCGCGCAGCCGTCGCCAGGTGAGCTGGGTGCCGATCGCGGCGAGCACGGCGGCGACGAGCCATGAGCTGAGCGCGCTCAGGTGCGTGGTCCACGACGGAGACAGGACGCCGGTTCCGGCGACGACCGAGGCGGCGACGAAGAGGACGACGAACAGTGGGATCGTCTGCCACAGCGGAGTCTGCGCGAGCGGTTCGGTGGCCGTGCGCCGGCGGGTGAGGTGCAGGCCCACACAGAGCGGGACGATCATCAGGCTGCGAACCAGTTTCACGATCACCGCGAAACTCGCGGCTACCGGCCCGAACGCCACACCCGCCGCGAGGACCGACGAGGTGTCGTTGATGGCGGTACCGGCCCACAGCCCGAACGCCTCCTCGGACATCCCGAACGCCCGGCCCAGCGGGGGATAGGCGAGTACCGCGGCGACGTTGAAAACGAAAATGGTGCCGAGCGCGTAGGCGACCCGTTCGCGATCGGGCTTCATCACCGCGGTGGCGGCGGCGATGGCCGAGGCGCCGCAGATCGTGGTCCCGGCGGCGATCAGGATCATCGATTCGCGGTGCAACCCCAGCAGCCGGCCGACGAACACCGCGGTGACCGCCCCGACGCCCACCGTACCGAGCAGGACGACGGCGGTCTCCCGTCCGACCGTGAACACCGCGTGCATGGGCAGCCCGAGCCCGAGCAGGACGATCGCCGCGCCCAGCAGATGCTGCCGCGCCCAGGCCAATCCCGGCCCGAACCGGCCCGATTCCGCCATCTGTCCCTCGGCGCGCATACCGGCCGCGGCTCCGGCGACCAGAGCAAGGACCGGGGCGCCCGCGACCGGCGCGACCGTCGCGAGCAGCGACGCCGCCGTCGCGAGGGCGGCGGCGAGGCCGAGGCCCGGAATTCTGCGATACACCTCGTTCACCACTCCGACCTTGGCGAACACGGGCCGGTGCCGGTAGCCGGTGAATTCGCAGGAGGTCATAAGCGGAGCTGATGGGGTGGTGCGCGGCCGTTCAGCCGAACGCCCATAATCGACACTTGTGACCCTGCCACCCGGAACCCCCGACCTCGCGGTCCTGGACCTGCTGGTCTCGGTCGCGGATACGGGAAGTCTGGGTGCCGCCGCCCGCCGGCACGGGATGAGCCAGCCGGCGGCGAGTATGCGGATCAGCGCGCTCGAACGGCGGTTGCGATTGCGGCTGCTCGACCGCGGACCCACCGGCTCCACCCTCACCGACGCCGGCGGCGCCGTAGTCGCCGCGGCGCGAACCGTCCTCGACGCGGCGCTGTCGTTCAACACCACCGTGTCGGCGCTGCACAGCGCCGATGCTCCACGGCTGCGCATCGCGGCCTCGAAAACCATCGCCGACCACCGGATTCCGCAGTGGCTCGCGGCGCTGCGCGGCCTGCGGCCGGATATCGCGGTATCGCTGGAAGTGGACAATACCGCGCAGGTGGAGGCCATGGTCCGGGCCGGCGAGGCCGATCTCGGTTTCGTGGAGGGCCCGCATCCGCCCCCGGATCTCGGTGGCCGGGTCCTCGGTGCCGACGAACTCCTACTGGTGGTGGGAACCACCCATCCCTGGGCCACGAGAACCGATCCGGTGACCGTGCGGGAGCTCGCCGCGACACCGCTGCTGTGGCGCGAATCCGGTTCCGGCACCCGCGATACGGTCTGGGAGATCCTCGGCGCCCATGGCCCGCCGGCCCCACCGGCGGCCGAGCTCGGTTCCGCGGTCGCCATCGTCGCGGCCGCCCGGGCCGGTGTGGCCCCGGCCGTGCTCAGCAGCCTCGTCGCCGCGCCCGAGCTGGCCGCCGGGACGCTGCACCGGGTGGCCCTGTCGGATTCGGTGGTGCTGAACCGGCAGTTCCGGGTCATCTGGCGGCGCGGCACACCGCCCACGGGACCGGCGGAACTGCTCGTCCGATGCGCGACGCACAGCTGACAGCCACAGTGGCATGCTGTCCGCTATGGCCGATATTCGCCTGGACGTCTCCGACTCCATTGCCACCATCACCCTGAACCGTCCCGCTCAGCTCAATGCGTTCACCACCGCGATGGGCCAGGAGCTGATCGACGCGTTCGACACCTGCGACCGTGACGAATCGGTGCGCGCGATCGTCCTCACCGGCGCCGGACGTGCCTTCTGCGCCGGAGCCGATCTCTCCGCCGGCGCGGAAACATTCGTCGCGCCCGCGGACGGGGAGCCGGAATCGTTCCGGGACGGTGGTGGGGAAGTGGTGCTGCGGATGTTCGACTCGCGCAAACCCATTATCGCCGCCATCAACGGACCTGCCGTCGGGGTCGGGATCACCATGACCCTTGCCGCCGATTTCCGGCTGGCGGTCGAGGGTGCCCGGATCGGGTTCGTGTTCAATCGGCGCGGGATCGTCCCGGAGTCGTGTTCCAGCTGGTTCCTGCCGCGGCTGGTCTCCATGCAGAAGGCGCTGGACTGGGTGTATTCCGGCCGGCTCGTCGAGTCGGCCGAAGCGTACGAGGCGGGACTCTTCTACGGGCTGTACTCGCCGGAAACCCTGCTGGACGAGGCCGAGGCGCTGGCGCGCCGGATCACCGAGCATTCCGCTCCGGTCTCGGTCGCGCTGTCGCGGCAGATGCTCTGGCGCGGGCTGGGCGCCGATCATCCGATGATCGCGCATCGGGTGGAGTCGCGGGGCATCCGCAGCCGCGGTGCCAGCGCCGATGCGGCGGAAGGTGTTTCGTCGTTCCTCGAGAAACGGCCGGCGCGTTTCCCGGACACCGTAGTGCGGGATCTGCCGGAAATATTCGGAACGGATCTGCCGGTACCGCCGTTCCGGGACTGACCGGATCCGCCACGGGAGTGTACTTTCGGTGACACTTACCTGGGCAAAGATGAGTTCGCAAAAGTGCGCGCGACCGAGTTATCGTGTCTAGGATCTGTGGCACAACGATTTTCGGAGGTGCTGCATGCCGGACGAAGTCCTGGCGCCCAATATCGAGCTCTTCTCCCGTAATGGTTTCGCCGGCCCGAACACATCCATCGTCCGGGCCCAGTACCGGCCCCGGTTCCTACGGGCCCGCGGTGAATACGTGCCGCGGCGGTTCCACACCTGGGACCTACCGGCTGAGGTGTTCGCCGAGCCGAAAGCCCTCGCGGTGCCGATTCTCGAGGGCGACGGCATCAGTCTCGAACTGAACCGCCGCGCCGCCGCCATGGGCTTCGCGTACGTCAACGTCTGGGCCGACGAGCTGCACTACATCGTGTCCGGGCGGGGCGAACTCGATACCGAGGTCGGCACCCTCGAGGTCCGCACCGGCGATTTCGTCCTCATCCCGCGCGCGGTGTGCTACCGCTGGGGTGCGATCGCCGAGGAGATCAACGAGTTCATCGTGGCGACGGCGAGCGAGTTGCACCTCGATCCCGAGGGTGCGCCCGGAACCTTCAACCCCGACCTCCATCTCGACCGGCCGATCCCGCACGGCCGGCCCGGCCAACCGGTGGACGGCGAGTACGAGCTCGTCGTACGCACCGGCGACAGGTTCACCTCCTACTTCTACGATGTCGATCCGATCCCGTGCCTGGATGTGCTCGGGGCCCCGCTCGTCGTCCGGTTCAATATCGAGAACGTGCAAGGACTCGGTGTCGCCGAAGGCGGGCTGGCGCCCGCGCGATTGATGAGCAGTACCTCGGGCAACGATTTCGTCTTCGGCGTCGGAAGCCGGCACAGCACCCGGCCCCCGATCCATCACAATGCCGACTTCGACGAGGTCATCTGCTACGGCATGGGTCCTTCGCCGTGGGGTTCGGTCGATACCCCCGGCACCGTCACCTGGACCCCGAAAGGCCTCCTCCATCAGGGCCCGGAGGAGAACGTCCAGCCGGGGTACCGCGCCTGGCTGCTGGAAACCCGGTCCTCGCTGACGATGACCCCGGCGGGCCGGGATATCGCCCATCTGATGGAAACCGACCAATACGGTGTGCACCCGGCCGAAGGGCAACCGGCTACCGCGCGCTGATTCGGAGCCGGCCGTGATACCCGAGGTGCGCGACCGGCCGAGGCGGTGTCGTGGCGGCGGCAGCCCTCGCCCGGGCGGTGCTAGCGGTGGCGCGCCGTCCGGTCGAGCCAGCCGAGCAGTGCGTCGCTCCCCTCGCGGAAGCCCCGGGAGCCGGGACGGTTGAGGAACCCGTGGCGAGTGCGGGCGACAATACGATGGTCGGTGTCGACCCCGGCTTCGGTGAGTTCCCCGGCGAAAGCGGTGCTCGACGCGCTCAGTGTGTCGTGGGCGGCATCGAGCAGCAGGACCGGCGGCAGTCCGGCGAGTTTGCCGCCACCCGGGAACACCTCCGGATCCGCGAGGAGCCGCTGCGAGCCCACATAGTTGAGATTCATCCGGCGGATCACCTGCGGGGTGTAGGTGCCGATCCGGTGCCTGCCCCGCACCCGCGCCCGGACGGCGTCCGGCAGCGGCGGCAGTTGGGCGTGCAGGGTGGCGTAGGCGAGAACCAGTCCGACCGGCACGTTCGCGGACCGGTCGCGCAGTCGCAGCGCCGCCGAAGCGGTCAGGCAGGCGCCCGCACTGGCGCCACCGATGACGATCCGCGGGGCGTCCGCCATGAGGTCGGTGGCCGCGGACAGGACGTCGTCCAGCGGCGCCGGGTAACGGTTGTCCGACGGGCGCAGTTTCGGCGGCCCCCAGACCCGGAACCGCGGAACCAGGGCGTAGTCGACGGTGCGGACCCGGCGGCCGCTCGCGGCCACCCGGAGCGCTACCGCATGCGATTCGGGCTGGTCGAGACCGCCGGAGACGAACGCACCACCGTGGATCCACAGCAGCGGCGCCGCCGCCGGATCGGGAACGGCCGGCAGATACTCCCGGATCCGGACCGGGCCGCGGAGGCCGTCGATATCCCGGTCCCGGACCTGCGGGTCGTTCATCCGCCCTCCTCCCTGTGTCGTGACGCTCGACGATTCGGCCGGTTCGGGCCGCTGGAGATATGCGTAGTCGCCGGTGGCTGCCGATCTCTTCCGGAGGCTCCCCGCGATCGTATCTGCCGGTCCGTTCGTCCTCTGCCGCCGCACCGGTGCCCGCCCCGGATACCGGGCCGGCCGCACAGGCACCCGGAACCGGGCCGTACTCCTGCCGGACTCGGGCCGTACTCCGGGACGGGCAGAGTCGGGGCCCGACATCGGCTCACCGGCGGTCCGGGAGGCTCCGTGTGCCACCTCGGAAAAATGCCGGGCGCGGCCGGCGCCTGGCATTTTCGAGCACGTCGCGAGCGTGCGCCGGGTCGCACTCACGGATACCGCGCCGTGCCGGTTCGCGCGGTGATGGTCCGGCCGGACGCCTGCCGCTATCCGTCCGCGGTGGGCGAACTCACAGCCGGGGATGGAACCCCCTCCGGCCGTCGCCTGTTACACGGGAGCGTGACTTCTACCGCCACCGGCACGGCCACGACCCCCGCCGCCCCGGCCCGCACCAGCTGGCATATCCCGGCCATGCTGGCGCTGGCGCTCGGCGGGTTCGGGATCGGCACCACGGAATTCGTCACGATGGGGCTGCTCCCCGATATCGCGGACGCGTTCACCGTCTCCGAGCCGACCGCGGGGCATGCCGTCTCCGCGTATGCCCTCGGGGTGGTGGTCGGTGCGCCGGTGATCGCCGCGGCGTGTGCTTCGGTCGCGCGGAAACGCCTGCTGATCGTGCTCATGGTGGCGTTCACGGTCGGCAACCTGGCCTCGGCCTTCGCCCCCAACTTCGGCACGCTGGTGGCGGCGCGTTTCGTGGCGGGCCTACCGCACGGCGCCTATTTCGGCGTCGCGTCGCTGGCCGCCGCGACGCTGGCGCCGCCACGGCAGCGTGCCAAGGCGGTGGCGGCCGTGATGCTCGGGCTCAGTATCGCCAACGTGCTCGGTGTCCCGGTCGCGACCTGGCTCGGGCAGCACCTCGGCTGGCGCAGCGCCTTCGTCCTGGTCGGGGTGATCGGCGTCGCCACTGTCGCGGCACTGTGGCGTTTCGTGCCGCCGCTGACCGGCATAGCCATCACGAACCCGCTCACCGAACTGGGCGCGCTGCGCCGCCCGCAGGTATTGCTCACTCTGGCGGTGGGCGCGATCGGGTTCGGTGGCATGTTCGCGGTCTACACGTATGTGAGCACGACGCTCACCGATGTTTCCGGGTTGCGGGCCGGCCTGGTGCCGGTGGTCCTGATGCTCTTCGGCGTCGGCATGGTGCTGGGCAATATCGTCGGCGGCATACTCGCCGACCGCGGCGTGGACCGGTCGGTCTTCATCGCCATGGGCGCCATGATGGTGATTCTGCTGGTGTTCGTGGCGGCGGCTCAGCACCCGATCACCGCGGGCATCGGTGCCTTGCTGGTGGGTGCTGCAGGCGCCGCGCTCGCACCGGGCCTGCAGACCCGGCTGATGGATGTGGCCGCCGACGCGCAGACCCTGGCTGCTGCGCTCAACCACGCCGCTCTGAATATCGCGAACGCGGCGGGCGCCTGGCTCGGCGGACTGGTGATCGCCGCGGGCTACGGCTACACGGCCCCGGCGGTCGTCGGCGCCGGCCTCGCCCTGCTCGGTGTCCTGCTCTTCACCGTCACGGTGTGGGCGGCCCGGCGCGCGTAACCCTCACCGGGGAGTTTGTTCCCGTCCACGAGGAACGCACGGCGCGCTGATCCGGCTTAGTGTGGCCGCGAACAACCTGTCGGTGGAGCTTCGCCGGTTCGCGGAGCGGTCGCGGATATCCGTGCAGCACGATGCGCCGGCCGGTTCGGGGACGACTGCAGGAGACCGGCATATGCCCACGCCAGACGAGACAACCGCCCGTCGGCATTTCGCGCTCGAATTCTTCGACTACCTGATGGCCGCCGGCGTGAAGGACGGCCGCTACGACGCCGAACGATTCTGTATCCGATTCGACCACGGCCGGCGCATGCTGGACCTGGTGCCCATCCATCGCCTGCTCCGGGACCGCGCACCCGAGGAGCGAAGAAAATGGGCCGCCGACGAGTTACCGGCCATGGTTTCCGGTGGTCCTCGCCTCTCGGAATGGGACCGGATCCGTCCGCTGCTGCGGCCCGTATTGCGGCGGTGGACCGGCCGGCTCGCCGATCCGGAACCCCGGATCCGGCGCCCTCTGCAGCCGCCTCTGGACGAAGTCGTGGTCGCTGACCTCGGTGATGGCAGGATCGACTATCCCGCGCCGGACCGCCTGGAACAGTGGGGTGTCACCGAGGACGAAGTATTCGCGATCGCCCGGCAGAATCTGGCGGCAACGGTGGTACTCACCGAACCCGCCGTGGGCGCGGATTCGTCGATCGTGCTGACCGGTGACTACTTCCCGGTGTGTCCCGTCCTCACGGACTGGTTCGCCTACATGACACGCGATTTCGAGCACCGGCCGATGGTGTTCGTGCCCGACACGCGCACACTGATCCTGGTCGACAGCGCCGAGGACCAGCTCGCCGAACACTACCGGCGGGCCGGACAGATATACCGCGACAGTACGGATCCGTTGTCGCCGCAGGGTTACGCCCCCGACGCTCAGGGCCGGCTCGTCCAGCATGCCGAGCTCGCGCGCTCTTTCGCCCCGGCCCACCGGGCTCGCCGGACGATGATCTCCGCGGAATACCGGGTATTGGGCCGGTGGCTGGGGCAGCAGTCAGCCCCTGAGCTGGCGCGCCTCGGGACCGTCGAGCCCATCCTGCCGCTGTTCCACCGCCTGGGCCGGCACGGACTGTCGGTGGCCTGGCCCGAGGGCAGAGCCGCGGTACTCCCGGAGGCGGACTATGTGTCCTTCGAATACCCCGACGGCCGGACCATGGTGCTGCCGTTCACCCTCACCGCCGAGCTCACCGGCCTCACACCGGTCCCCGATATTCTGCCGCATGTGTACCCGACGGACGGGCGGCCCGGTCCCGAGGTCATGGCCACACTCGAGCGCATCCACGAGAACATGGAGCTCTTCGAGCGGATCGGCTCGCAGCGCGCGTATTCCGGTGCCGAATGGTCACAGCATATGCGGGAAATGGCGGGGGTGATTCGTGGCCTGCCGCCCGCGGAAGCCCGGTCGATGGTGCTGGCCGAACTGGACCGGGACCCGGCACCCCGGGCCGATCGTATCGACGAGGTCATCCGGGCCACCGCGGATCGGATCGGTCACGCCGATGCCGTGCGTCTGCAGGTCGGGCACACCACGCGGATCGGCGGTGTCTCCGCGGAGTTCACGATCACCTGGAACGGGTACGCCGCGGGCACGCTCACCGACCGCGACCGCCCCGGGAAGGCGGAGTTCGTGGCGGCGCCGGGTTTTTTCGCTGTTCTCGGGAACCAGCACTGGTGGGCCTGCCGTGCGTCGGCCGATCACGCCGCCCTGGCGGACCGGTGGATCCGGCTCGGAGCCGGCGCGGATTGGCCGTCCTCGGTGCAGGCGAGGGCGTTCGGCGTATCGATCGCCGAGGCATTCCAGCCGAGCGCCCTCGCCGACCTGATCCGGCTGGTGGGCGTCGACCCGGCGACGGGCCCTGCGGAGATCGGGGTGAATTCGGCCGGCGAGATGGAGGTGGGTGGGGCGAGCGACTGGGCATTGCGCCTGGACGGCCGGCCCCCGCACGACCTGACCATGGTCTTTGCCCCGGTCCGTGGCGGCCGTGTGCTCGATCCGCGAGATTCCGCCGCCGCGTTCGCCGAACCCGGGCGCTATCGGGAACCGCTGTGGGGAGGCGGGCGGTCGTTGTATGTGGCGATACGCATCGTTGCCACCTCCGTCGACGGATCGGAGCTGCCCCGGATGGTCGAGGGCATCCGTGCTCGGGCGGCGGTCGCCACGGTGGGTGCCATGCCGCTCCGCGCGCAGTTCGGCGTGACCGAGCCCACCCGCCGCAGCGGGCACGTTCTGCTGGATTCGATCCAGGCCCTCGACGACACCGCCGACGGGGCGCGCAACGCCCAGCGGGTGGGTGCCGCCATGGCCCGGATGCAGGAGATCGGTGCGATCGTCCATACACACCATGAGGACGGCCGGATCAATGTCGATCTGAGCGCACCGATGAATTCCGCGCTGTTCCTGATCAACGTTCTCACCCAGCAGGTCGCGGAGCTGACCGACCACACCGCGGATGAGGTGATCGACGACCTGCGGGCCGCACTGGACGAAACCACGACGCCGAGCGCGGTCGACTGACCGGCACGAGCGGCGGCCTGCCCGGAGGAAACCTACCCCGGACCCGTCGCGGCGCGCCCGGCCCGAACTGTTCGCTTGATCCGCGAGCCCGCACCGATGAGGCATCATCGGTGACGAGCGTCGACGAATGATCTGCGGTGGTACTCGGTAGCGGGCGAGCAGAGAGGTCGTAGGGATGGCCCAGCAGCAGGCGCCGGAGCGGGCGGCGAAGGTCACGGCTCTCACGCTCACGGCGATGGTTGTCGGGTCGATGGTGGGCGCGGGTGTTTTCTCGCTGCCGCGGCGATTCGCGCAGGAAACCGGTGTCGGCGGTGCGCTCATCGCCTGGGCGATCGCCGGTACCGGCATGCTGATGCTCGCACTGGTGTTCCAGCGGCTGGCCGTGCGCAAACCCGATCTGGACGCCGGTGTCTATGCCTATGCCAAAGCCGGATTCGGCGAATTCACCGGCTTCTTCTCTGCCGCCGGGTACTGGGCGAGCGCCTGTGTGGGCAACGTGACCTATTGGGTGCTCATCACGTCCACCCTCGGCGAGTGGATTCCGGCGCTCGGCTCGGGGGATACGCTGATCGCGGTGGCTCTTTCCTCGGTGGGCCTGTGGGCGTTCTTCCTGCTGATCCGGCGGGGCACCAAAGAAGCCGCGGCGATCAACAAGATCGTCACGGTCGCGAAGGTCGTGCCGATCATCGTGTTCGTGCTGCTCGCCGTCTTCCTGCTGGATCCGGCGGTCTTCGCGGACAATTTCCGCGGCGCGGACTATTCGGGTTCGCTGTTCCAGCAGGTGAGCGACACCATGCTGGTGACCGTTTTCGTCTTCCTCGGGGTCGAGGGTGCGAGCGTGTACTCCCGGCATGCCGAGCGCCGGGAGGATGTCGGGCGGGCCACCCTCCTCGGATTCGTCAGCGTGCTCGCGATCTTCGCCTCCGTGACGGTGGTGTCGTACGGGATCATGCCCATGAGCCAGATCGCCGAATTGCGCCAGCCGTCGATGGCCGGTGTGCTGGAAGCGGCCGTCGGTTCGTGGGGTACCGCCTTCGTCAGCGCGGGACTGATCATCTCGGTGCTGGGCGCCTATCTGGCCTGGGCGCTGATGGCCGCGGAGGTGTTGTTCGTCGCGGCGAAGGACGACGATATGCCGGCCTTCCTGGGACGCGCCACCGAGAGCGACGTCCCGATCAACGCCCTGCTGTTGAGTACCGCGCTCTCGCAGACGGTCCTGATCGTCACCATGTTCTCGCAGGACGCCTTCGATTTCGCTCTCGACCTGACCGCCGCCCTCACCCTGATCCCGTTCCTGCTCGCCGCGATCTATGCGCTGAAACTCTGCCTGACCCGCGAAACCTATGCCGGCGCCCGGCCCGCGACCTGGCGCGGCGACCTGACCGTCGCCGTTCTCGCCACCGTCTACACCGCGTTCCTGCTGTATGCGGCGGGCCTGAAGTTCGTGCTGGTCTCGCTGATCTTCTATGCGCCCGCGACCGCCCTGTTCGTCCTCGCCCGCCGCGAGCAGGGGCGCCGGGTTTTCTCGCCCCGTGAGGCCGCGGGGTTCGCTCTGGTGGTGGTGGGCGCGGTGATCGGTGTCATCGCTCTCGTGGCGGGCTGGGTCACCCTGTGACAGACCCCGGTTCCGACGACGAAAGGTAGCGCTATGACCGTGAACTCGACCGGCATCCGGCCCGGCGTCCACTCGGAGGTCGGCCGGTTGCGCAAGGTGCTCGTCTGCGCGCCCGGTCTGGCGCACGAACGGCTCACTCCCACCAATTCCGACGAGCTGCTGTTCGACGATGTGATGTGGGTGGAATCCGCCCAGCGCGACCACCTCGATTTCGTCAACAAATTGACCAATCGCGGGGTGGAGGTCGTCGAACTGCACGATCTGCTGACCGAAACCATGGCGATCCCCGAGGCCCGCGCCTGGCTGCTCGACCGCAAGATCGTCGCGAACCGGGTCGGACTGGGCCTGCTCGACGCCAGCCGGTCCTATCTCGATTCCCTGACCCCGCGTGAATTGTCCCGGTACCTCATCGGCGGATTGTCGACCGCGGACCTGCCCGCCGACTACCGCACCCCCTATATCGCGCTGGCCCGCGAATCCCTCGGCACACCCGAATATCTGCTACCGCCGCTGCCCAACACCCTCTACACCCGCGACACCACCTGCTGGATCTATGGCGGCCTGACCCTCAACCCCCTGTACTGGCCCGCCCGGCACGACGAAACCCTGTTGATGAAGGCGATCTACCGATTCCACGCCGACTACGCCGATTCGACCGTGTGGTGGGGAGACCCCGAAAACGATTGGGGGCAGGCCACTCTCGAAGGCGGCGATGTCATGCCGGTCGGTAACCGCACGGTCCTGGTAGGAATGAGCGAACGCACCTCCCGGCAGGCGATCACCCAGCTGGCGAAGGCCCTGTTCGACGCCCAGGCCGCGGATACCGTCATCGTGGCCGGAATGCCGAAACTCCGGGCCGCGATGCACCTGGACACCGTGTTGACCTTCGCCGACCGCGACCTCGTCACCGTGCACCCCCGGATCGTCGACGGAATCCACCCGTTCACCCTGCGCCCCTCCGATAAAGCACCGGGCGTGGACATCACCGACGAGCAGGGCACCCCGTTCGTGGACGTCGTGGCGCATGCGCTCGGCTTCCCTGCCCTCCGGATCGTCGAGACCGCCGGCGATCTGTACGCCTCCGAACGCCAGCAATGGGATTCCGGCAACAATGCGGTGGCCCTGGCCCCGGGTGTGGTGTTCACCTATGACCGCAACACCCAGACCAATGCGGCGCTGCGCCGGGCCGGGGTCGAGGTCATCACGATCGTCGGCGCCGAACTCGGCCGGGGCCGCGGCGGGGGCCACTGTATGACCTGCCCGATCGCCCGCGACCCGATCGACTGAGCGCCGGGCTGTCCCGGGTCGGTACTCGGCGATGAGAAGCCGTCGTGGACGGCGGCGCGTCCAGGACCATAGGCGCCGGCGAACCCGGCCACGTCAGCAGATCGCGGATCCGTTCGATACCGGCCGCACCATCGGCTATGTCGATGCGGCTGCCGGTGCGGTTCCGTCATGCGGCGAAGGCAGTGCCGCGGCGGCATCGGCGGCGGCCAGGCCGAATACGAGCGCGGGGGCGATCCCGCCGGCGTAGGCGTGGTGATAGAGACCGCCGGCGTCGGAACCTGCCGCGAAGAGGCCGGGAATCGTGCCGCCGCCGGCGGAGAGCACCCGTGCGGTGGCGTCGATACGGATGCCGTGGAACGGGAAGGTCAGGGCGGGGCAGGTTTCGATGATGTAGTACGGGCCGGTATCCAGCGGTGCGATGTCGTGGGCCCGAGCGGGGCGGACCGCGGTGCCGGCGGCGTTCACCTGCCGGATCTGCTCGGCGACGGCCGCCCCGTCGTACCCCCACTCGGGCGGCAGATAGGCGAAATCCTCCAGGGTTTCGGCGATACCGCAGCGCCCGCCGCGCCGCTGGGTGAGTTCGAACTTGTCCACGGCGACAGCGCCCTCGACATAGCTGCCGAGCACCCATTCCCGGTACACCCGTTCGTCGGCGACCAGCAGTCCGCGAGCCTCCGGCTGGTCCAGCAGTCGCATGGCGGTGAGGTGATCGCCCAGGGTTTCGTCCGTGAACCGCCGATTGCCGAGGTTGAACAGCAGCGCGTGCTCGCTGTAGTACAGCGACAGTGCCACGAAATCGGACGGATCGCGGAACGGGACCCGCGTCGGCACCAGATGCCCGTAGAAACCGGAACGCGACATCCCCGTGGCGGCACCCACGTTTTCGGCCAGGCGCAGACCGGCTCCCGCGCTCACCGGATTGGAGCGCACCTGCATCTCGCCGGCGCGGGGGTGGATGTGCTCGGCGACGAGCTCGCCGTCGGCTTGAAACCCACCGGTGGCGAGAACTACTGCGGTGCTGACTATCTCGATTTCTGTGCCGTCCGGCCGCCGTACCCGGGCCCCGGTCACGGCGCCGTCTTCGGTACGCAGGGCCAGGGTTTCGGTGCCGGTGAACAATTGTCCGCCGGTGCTCACCCGGCGCCGGCATTCGTCGATGTACTGGTTGGTGTCGAACCGGTGGCCGCGGCCGTAGCGCAGGACCGGCACCGAATCGGCGCAGTGGACACCGAGCGCCCGGATCCAGGCGATACCGTCGGCGAATCCGTCGACCAGCGCATTACGCAGTACCGGGTCTCCGTCCGGGTTCACCTCGTCCATCACCGCCCGGCCGGGCGCGGTCCAGGCGTATCCGGCAAACCGCGCCGACCCCCCGACGGTGTCCGACTTTTCGACCACAACGACCGAAGTGCCCAGGTCGAGCGCGCGGGCCGCGGCGGTGAGACCGGCCATACCCGCGCCGATCACCAAGACATCCGTTTCGATCCTCTGCATTCGTGCTCCCTTATTGCTCGATCCGGCGATTCGGACGGTGCACCGGCCGCCGTTGCTCCTCTGTCGTGGCGTAGCCGCGTGCCGCGCCTTCGGACATGGCCGCCCGCAGATGCGGCGGAGTGCGGGCACACTGGCCGGGTCGTTCGGCGATCACTTCGGTACCCGGCTCAGTTCAGTCGGGTGTCCCGGGTCCGATCTGCGCGGACGCTCGCCGCACACCGTGGACAATCGTTTCCGCCGCCGCGTACCCCTCGGCGACGGCGTGCGAGACGCGACGTGGGACGAGGGCATCGCCGATGACCTGCACTCTCGCCCGGGTGAGTCGCTCCGGGAAGGATCGCCATTCGGCAGCGATCCGCTCACCCGCGACGACCACCCGGTCGCAGGTCAGCTCGCTCACCGTGCCGGACAGGATATGTCGGTAGCGCACGACGGTGCCCGTCCCCTGGCGACCGATATCGACAGGCACGGCCTGGACGACGAAATCCACCGGGCAGCCCGCGAGGCGCCGCAGCAACTGCACCCGGCTCTCCGCCGGGATACCCGCCGCGATCGCCGCCCCCGGGGTCAGCACGGTGACCCGGCCGGCGCCGCCGGTCAGTGCCGCCTCCACGGCACCGAGCGCGGGCCAGTAACCGAACCCGTCGTCGACCACCACCACGCGGTTGCCGGGCCAGATCTGCCGCGGATCGGTCAGCACCGAGGTGGCCGTCATCGCGCCGGGAGTTTCGGTTTCGGTGGCGCCGGTCGCCACGATGATCTCGTCGAAATCGGCGAGGTCCGCGGGTACCACCCGGTGCCCGAGCTCGGTCCGGACGCCGCCGATATTGTCCTGATAGAAGCGCAGCAGCGCCGACCAGCCCGTCCTGTTCGGCGCCTGCGCGGCGGTGCGCAGCTGGCCGCCGATCCAGCGGTTGGCGTCGAAGAGGGTGACGTCATGGTTCGGGGTGAGCCGTAGGGCGGCTTCCAGGCCGCCGGGTCCGGCGCCGACGATCGCGACCCGTCCCGGCCGGCTCGGCGGTGGGCCGAAGCGCAGAGGTCGCGCCGGGCGGGCCGAGTGGCCGGGCGGGGCCAGGGCCGGATTCACCGAGCACAGCAGGACCGGGGTGAAGGAACGGCAGTCCTCGTTACAGGACACGCACGGCCGGATCCGGGTGTCCGCCCCGCGCAGTAGTTTCGCCGCGATATCCGGGTCGGCGATGAAGGGTCGCGCCATCCCGACGAGGTCCGCGCCGGCGGCGAGGGCGCCTTCGATCTCCGGCCGCGTCCGGAACGCCTGCGAGACCAGCAGCGGACGGGTGGTCGCGGCGCGTAGCCGGCTCAGCAGCGGTAGCAGCGGAGGCTCGGCGGTCGCCATATCGCGCACGTAGGTGGTGCGCACCCCTGCCGTGACGTTGATGTAGTCGAACATGTTCAGCAGCGGCAGCAGTTCACACAGGCCGTCGGCATCCAGCCCCGCTTCCTCCGCACCGTCGATCGACACACGCACGCCGACAGCGAGTCCCGGGCACGCAGCGGTGATCGCGACATGCAACCTGTGCAGGATCGCGACCCGGCCGGCCGGGGTCCCGGCGTCCCGCCGTGTGTTCGAGCCGGGGGAGAGGAACTGCGCCAGGAGGTATCCGTGGGCGGCATGCAGTTCCACGGCGGGGAAACCCGCCTCGGCGGCGTGGCGGGAACTGAGCACGAAATCGGCGATCACCCGATCGATATCGGCATCCGACATCACCCGGGCCCGTACCGGTTCACGGGGCGACCGGATGGCCGACGGGGCGATCGGATGCTCCCAGATCTCGGCGCCGAGGGTCTCTCGCCCCAGATGGACGAGCTGGCAGACCGGTACGGCACCACCGTCGGTGATCGCCCGGGCGCGTCGCCGCAGGCCGGGCACCGCGTCGGGTCGGGACGCGTCGGTGATGTTGCCTGTCCGGTTGCCGGAGTCCGATCCGACCACCGTGCCGCCCGCGACGACCATGGCTGCGCCCCCGGCCGCGCAGCGCCGCCAGTAGTCGTCGTCGCCGGGCTGGGCCGCGCCCGCGCTGACCACACCGGAACCGTGGGCGGTCGCGACCAGGCGATTGCGCAACTCCAGCGAGCCGATCCGCAGTGGAGACGACAGAAGCGGGGAGACCAACGTTCCTCCTTGAACTGGATTCACTTCATATTATTGCCACAAGGTGATTGACACCACAATGGGTATGGCATAGTTTCAAACTGACATCAGTTCAGTTCTGTGGGATGTGGGTATTCGCACCATGAAGATGCTGTTCCAGGCCACGGCGGCCGTCGCGGCCCTCGCTGTCACCTCTGTACTCACCGCCTGTGGGGCAAACCCGGGGACCACGGCCCCGGTGTCGGGTACCTGGGACGACGTGGTCGCCGCCGCCGAAAACGAGGGCAGCGTACTGCTCTATTCGAGCCAGAAGCCCGCCAACCTCGAAAGGCTGGAAACAGCATTCGAATCGGCACACCCGCGCATCGACCTGGAGTTCGTCCGGGGTACCGACGCCGATATCAATCCGCGGGTGGAAACCGAGAACCGGACCGGTCGCGGCACCGCGGATGTCCATATGCTCACCGACCCGACCTGGGTTACGAATGCGGCCCAATCCGGCAGCTATTCGACCGAACTGGTCGGCCCGAATCTGCGGGCACCGGAATACCGGCCGGAGGCCAGTGTGCTGGAAAATCGTTTCGCACTCAGCAGTGCGGCGGTTTTCGCGCTCGGCTGGAATACCGACGCGGTGCCCGGCGGACTGACTTCACCCCGTGACATTCTCGACCCGAAATTCACCGGCAAGATCGGCATCGTCAATCCCACCGGTATCGCCTCGTATGTCGATCTCTACCGCTATTACGCCGATACCTACGGCGCGGACTATTGGGAGCGGCTGGCCGAGCTGAAACCGCGGATATATCCGAGCGCGCTCGGGATCGCCCAGGCGCTCACCTCGGGCGAGATCGCTGTCACCCCCTCGGTGCAACCGCTGGTGACCGAGGTGGCCGCGGGGGCACCGGTCGACTGGTCGCTCCCGCCGCACCCGTGGGGAACACCCTGGTACAGCCACGTCGTAAGTGTCGCGCCGCATCCTAACGCCGCCCAGGTACTGGCCGACTTCATGGCCACCCGGGAAGGGCAGACCGCGCTCAACGACGGCTACGCCGCGGCGCTGCCCGATATTCCGGGCGCCGTCGTCCAAGCGCAGGACATCGCCGCGCCGGACACCCGCGACCTCACGCCGGACAAGGTCGCGCAGTACTCCCAGGAATGGGCCCGGCGTTTCCAGAGCTGATCACGCTCCACAGTTCCCGAAGAGATCGACGAAGGACAGGCATGGACGATATGGCCGAGCCCTGGCACGGCACCCACGTACTGGTGACCGGGGCATCCGGGGGGATAGGCGGGGCAGCCGCCGAACTGTTCGTTGCGAAGGGCGCAACGGTCTATCTCACCGATATCGACGATATCGCCGGGCGGAAACGGGCGTTGGAGCTGGGATCGCGCGCCCACTACCGCCGCCTCGACGTGACCGACGAGGCCGGCTGGCAGGCGGTGACCGCCGAGATGGAACAGGCCGGCCACCCGATGAATGTACTGGTCAACAGTGCCGGTACCGCGGTGAAAGCACCGCTGGCAGACACCACGCTCGATCAGTTCCGTCGCATGATCGACCAGCATCTGGTCGGGACCTTCCTCGGCCTGCGGGCGGCCGCCGCCGCGATGACCTCCGGCGGTTCCGTCGTGAACATCTCGTCGTTGCGCGGGGTGCTCGCCACCGCCGAACTCGGCGCCTACGGGGCGGCGAAGTTCGGGGTGCGCGCGCTGACCAGAGTCGCCGCACTGGAATTGGCCGAACAGGGCATCCGGGTGAATTCGGTATGTCCCGGCAGTATCACCACCGAGATCACCGCGGCACCCGGTTTCGCGGCCGACGATGTGCAGGCCTACGTCCGGAGTATTCCGATGCAGCGCCGCGGTGCCCCGGCGGAAGTGGCGTCGGTGATCGCATTTCTGGCGGGCGCCGACAGCAGTTATGTCACCGGAACCGATCTTCTCGTCGACGGCGGCACCGCCGCCGGCGTGCGCACTCCGAAACTCCCGACCCAGAAGGCATGAGATGACGTCGCAATTCACCGTTTCCGGCCTCACCAAAACCTATGGCAGCAACGTCGTCGTCGACCAACTCGACCTCACCATCGAGGAGGGGGAGTTCCTGGTTCTCCTCGGACCGAGCGGTTGCGGGAAAACGACGACTCTGCGCTGTCTCGCGGGGCTGGAAACACCACAGGGCGGGGCGATCACATTCAAGGACCGGTCCGTATTCGATGCGAACGCACGCCTGGATGTTCCCGCGCACAAACGCAATATCGGGATGGTTTTCCAGTCGTACGCGCTGTGGCCGCATATGACCGTTCGCAACAATATCCGCTATCCGCTGAAGGTGCGGAAGATGAAAGAAGCCGTCGCCGAGGGGGCGGTGGAGGCCGCGGCCGAGATGGTCGATTGCGGACAGTTGCTCGACCGGTATCCCTCGCAGCTCAGCGGCGGGCAGCAGCAGCGGGTGGCCGTCGCCCGCGGTCTGGTCGCCCGGCCGGATCTGGTGCTGTTCGACGAACCGCTGAGCAATCTCGACGCCCGCCTGCGCGATCAGGTGCGCACCCAGATCCACCAGCTGCACCAGCAGCTCGGATTCACGGCCGTATTCGTCACCCACGACCAGTCCGAGGCCTTCGCCCTGGGCGACCGGCTCGCCATCATGAAGGCGGGCAAGATCGAACAGTACGACGCGCCCGAGCGGGTCTTCGAGAACCCGGTATCGGATTATGTCGCCGCCTTCATCGGGATGAGCAACCGGTTGTCGCTGCGCCGTGGGCACGACGGCTGGTCGACCGCCGCAGGTGACTCGATCGACCTCACTCATGCGGTGGTGCAGGACTCCGCCGATCGGCACAACACCGCGGTGGCCCGGCTGCGCCCCGACGATGTGCTGTTGCACGCCACCGCCGACGATGTGCCGCTGGGCAATGTCGCCCTGCCCGCCGAACTGGTGACCTACGAATACGGCGGACGGTACTTCGATGTCACCGTCGAAACCGGCGGTGAACAGCTGATCCTGCGGGCGCCGGCCGCCCAGCACAGTGCGGCGCTGCGCGGCAGTCGTCCCGGGGCGCCGCTGGTCGTCAGTTTCTCACCGGCGAGCCTGCGGGTCTTCGCGGCTCCGGGTACGGAGCGCGCCGAAACCCCGGAACCGGTCGCCGTGAGCGCGGGAGGGCACGCCTGATGGCCACCGCGACCACCGCCGTGAGTCGTCCCTTCGCGCTGCCCGCGCACTGGCGGGCCCGGGCCGGCTATCTGGCGCTGCTGGCCGTTCTCGCGTATCTCGTGGTGCTACCGATGATCCGGTTGCAGTCGCTGGCATTCGAAGACGGTGCCCGCGGCTACCGGGCGCAGTACACCCGCTTCGATATCGCCGAAACCATCGGGACCACCGTCGCGCTCGCGCTGGGTTCGCTGGTGATCGCCATGGTGCTCGGTACCCTGCTGGCCTTCGCGGCGAGCCGGCTGCCGGACCGTCTGGGGTTCCTGCGGATCATCCCGATCCTGCCGATCGTGATGCCCGCGGTCGCCAATATCGTGGGCTGGGCGTTCCTGCTCTCACCGGGGCCGGGCTACCTGAATGTCCTGCTGCGGAAGCTGCCCTGGTGGAGCGGTTCGGATTCCGGGCCGATCGATGTGTACACGGTGCCCTGGATCATCATCCTCACCGGCTTCGGGCTGACATCGTTCGTGTACCTGTTCGTCAGCGCCGGAATGCAGAACATCGGCGCCGAACATCTGGAGGCTGCGCAGATCAGCGGCTCCTCCACCGTCGGGGTGTTCTTCCGGGTGGTGCTGCCGCTGCTGCGGCCGTCGCTCATCTACGGCGGCGGTATCGCACTGCTGCTGGGGCTCGGCCAGTTCACCGGCCCGCTGCTGCTCGGACAGAACTACGGCGTGAAGGTACTGACGACCGAGATGTATCGCCGAGTGTCGGAATCGCCGTCGGATTTCGCCGCGGCGGCCGCCGCCGGATCGCCGCTGGTGATCTTCGGCCTGGTGCTGGTGCTGATCCAGAAAGGTCTGCTGGGCAATCAGTCCCGCTTCGTCACCCACGGCGGCAAGGCCTTCGCGCCGGCGGCGGGGCGTTCACTGTGGGCCACGGTGACGATTGTCGTCTACGCCCTGTTCGCGCTGATCATCCCCATGCTCGGGCTGATCATCGTCTCGCTGACCCCGTACTGGTCCGGCTCGCTGTCCTGGGATCTGCTCACCTTGGACAGCTTCCGTGCCCTGGCCGCCGACAGCGCCATCGTGGATTCGGTGCTCACCAGTGTGTCGACCTCGCTGGCCGCCGTGGTGATCTGTGTTCCGCTGGGCTATCTGATGGCCACGCTGCTGGTGCGCGGCCGGCAGTTCAAGATCATGGCGTTGCTCGCCGATCTGATCACCGCACTGCCCCTGGGCATTCCGGCGGTCATCTTCGGTGTCGGCTTCCTGCTCACCTATACGGAGCCACCGCTGATCCTGTACGGGACCAAGACCGTGATCATCCTGGTCTACATCGTGTTGATGCTGCCGTACGCGACCCGCATGCAGATGACCGCCATGCTCTCGCTCGGCAACACCTACAGCGAGGCGTCGGCAACCAGCGGCGCGTCCCCGCTGGTGACGAATCTGCGGGTGATGTTGCCGCTGATGCGGCCCACCATTCTCAGCGCCGTCGCCCTGATGTTCATCCTGCTCACCCACGAATTCGCCGCATCACTACTCGTGCGTGCCTCGACGACCCAGGTGATGGGCACCCTGCTGTTCGATCTGTGGCAGAACGGTTCCTACCCGCTGGTCGCGGCGATGGCGCTGCTGATGACCGCCGTGACGACCGCCGGAGTGGGGGTCGCGATGCTGATCGGTGGCCGGAATGTGCTGAACAAGCTGTGAGCCGCGATCTGCTCACGGTATCTCCGTCGAAACACGAAAGGTCTGCCATGCCAACGGGTCCCTCGAGGCTGAACGACAAGGTTGTCCTGGTGACCGGCTCGACCGGCGGTATCGGCGTGGAGATCGTGCGCCGGCTCGCCGCGGAAGGCGCCACGCTCGTGGTGACCGACCTCGGCGAGGCGGCCTGTACCGAACTCGTGGGCACTCTCGACGGGCCGGACCGGCATCTGGCCCGGCCCCTCGATATCGCGGGCGAGGACGACTGGCGTGCGGTGGTGTCCGCAGTGGACGACCGGCACGGGCGTTTGGACGCACTGGTCAACAATGCCGCGATCGGCAGCCTGGCCTCGGTGGTCGACGAAGACCTGGACCGCTACAACCGGGTGGTCGAGGTGAGCCAGACCGGAACTTGGCTGGGTATGAAGCACGCGGGCACGCTGATCGAGCGGAGTGGCGGCGGCGCGATCGTCAACCTCTGCTCGATTCTGGGCACCGTGGGCGGCTTGGGGAACAGCCTCGCCTACGCGGCCGCCAAGGGTGCGGTGCGGACGATGACGAAGAACGCCGCCCTGCACTGGGCCACGAAAGGTGTGCGGGTGAACTCGATCCACCCCGGGTTCATCGAAACCGAGCAGCTGCTCGCGCGCTACGAAGGCAGCGAACGGCATCGCGCCATGCTCGCGCACACCCCGATGGGGCGCCTCGGCCGGGCCGACGAGGTGGCCGCCGCGGTCGCGTTCCTGGCCGGTGACGATTCGACCTTCGTCACCGGTACCGAGCTCTATGTGGACGGTGGCTGGACCTGCGCCTGAGTACCGGTGCGATCCGGCGTGGATGTCTCCACCGGATGAGGGTCGAGACATCCACGCCGGTGCATCTCGCCGGCTGTCACGCGTCGAACGCCCGGGCGACCGCGAGGCTGTCCTCGTATACATGATGGCGGGTGATCAGGCCGTCGGCGACTGTGAGGTGCAGCGCGAAGCGGGAGCGATAGGGTCGCCCGGTGGAGCGCGCGGTCTGCCGGATTTCGCCCAGTATCACCGCCTCCGGGCCGTCGACCAGAATGCGTTCTATGACCGTGCCGGCTTCGTCGGGTACGTGGTGGCGGGCGAGTTCGCGATAGTGTGCGGCGGCGTCGGCACGAGTCGCGCGATGCCGTATCCACGGTGTCGCGATACGGCCGTGCTCGTCATCGGGCCAGTCCAGTTTCCAATCGATATCCGGTGCGTAGAGGGCGGCGATCGAGTCGGGATCGCCCACACCGATGCGGCGGAGCAGCTCTTCGGCGACCGTGCGGGTGGCGCTCGTGGCAATATCGTTCACGACCCCGATCTTGGCGGGGCCGGTACGATTCGTCGATTACCTCGAAGGTAATGCTCTGGGCTACCCGGCCCGGTTCACCGGCAGAGCGTGAAGAAATCGACTCCGTCGTGGTCCTCGGCAGCCAGACAGCTCCGCGCAACCAGCACATCGAGGTGCGCGAGGGTCTCGCATGTCGCCACCATCTGGTTGAAGGTGTCCAGGGACGAGAACGCCCGCTCGCGGCGGGTCCAGGTCAATGCCCGGGCAACGTCGAATCCCGTACAGGGCGCGAGATCGATGACCGCGGAGCGGATCTGGTCGAATCGGCGCTCGTGGTGGGCCAATAATTCACGCGCTCGTCCGCCGGCGCTACCACCGTCGGGGCCGTGCGCGGGCAGCATGGTCTGCTCGTCGGCATCGCCGAGCAGAGTGAGTGACCGCAGGAAATTGTCCAGCGGTAGTTCCCAGGTGCCGAGTTCGAAGCCGATGGACGGGGTGATGGTGGGGAGCAGATGGTCTCCGGTGAACAGCAAGCGGCGTGCCGGATCGCGGAATACCAAGTGTCCCTTGGTGTGGCCGGGGGTGGGCAGGATTTCCAGAGTGTGGCCGCCGAGTGTCAGTGCTCCCGGGCGCAGCCAGCGGTCCGGAGCTTCCCAGTCGGTGGGATCGAACGGCTCGTCGATGCTGTCGGCGTGGACCCGGTCGGCGAGCCCGGCGGCCCCTGCACGGCGGAGTTCGCGTAGCGAACTGTCCGGCACATTGTTGCCCAGTTCCCGGATCGCGTGCAGGCCCGCGGATTCACCGGCGCCGAGGTGCACCCGGCTGCCGTGGCGCCGCCGCAGTTCCACCGCGAAGGTGTAGTGGTCGCGGTGGATATGGGTGACCAGCACATCGTGGATATCGGCGGGGGAGTGGCCGATCAGCGCGAGCCCGGCGGCGAGTTCTCGATAGGTGTCCGGGCGGTGCCAGCCGCCGTCGATCAGGACGAGCCCGGTGCTGGTTTCCAGGGCGTAGACGTTCACCGCGCGCAATCCGTCCTGCGGTAACTGCAGCGGGATGCGGTGGATACCGTCGGCGACCGGATAGCAGCCGGGCTCGGCCCAGTGCGTGCTCATTCGCCGCTGCCGGCCAGGGGCACCATGGTCTGCTCTTCGCCGAACCAGATCATCCGGCGGCCGCGCATGGCGCCGACATGCTGTACGGCGGCCTTCCATTCGGGGCTGGCCAGCGCGGCATCGAGCGCCTCGCGCGATTCGAAGCTGAGAATCGACAGGCCGTCCCAGCCGGCCGATTTCTCGTCGGCGGTGTCGAGGAGTTCGGTGTGCTGCCAGCGCAGCAGCCCGGGCAGTGGATAGGTCACCTCGGCGTGTTCGCCACGCCACCATTCGATGAATCGGTCGTGCGACCAATCGCTGGGCCGGGAGGCCAGCACGATGAGGTTGTACATCGGTTCTCCTAACTGAATTCTGTTCTGGTTGAGTGGACAGGCGGCACCGCTGTTCAGCTGTCGGTGTCCGGCGTCGGGTTACCCACGTCGCCGCTCCGGGTGTATCACCGGTGGCGAGACGCCGCTAGGCCGCACCTGTCAGGCGTGGACCATTCGTACCGCCGTATCGGTGACGGTCTCGGTGATCTCGGCCAGGGTCAGCGTGCCGTCGGGGCGATACCACCGCCAGACACTGATCACCACGGCCAGGACCATCCGGCCCAGAATCTTGGGATCGCCGCCGGTGAATACGCCCGCCTCGATCCCACGGGCGATCAGTTCGGTCCAGTTCTGCTCGATCTCCTGGACCAGTTCACGCGACCGCAGCCGTTCGGCTTCCTCTTTCGCGGATTGGCGCGGCTGGGCCAGCAGGTCCATATGGTTCTGCAGAATGCGGCGCTGCAACGCATCGATCGGCTCGGCCCGCAGGGCGGCGGCCACCGCGGCCCGCAGGGCCTTTTCGGGATCGGCTTCGTTCTCGGTCGCCGAGACGAAACGGTCGACCGAATCGGCCAGTTCCAGGCGCATGATCGTGAGCAGGCAGTGCGCCTTCGACTCGAAGTAGTGGTACAGGGCGGTCTGGCCGATCCCGACCTCGTCGGCGATGGAGGCCCACTTCGTATGCTCGTAGCCGATACGCCCGAACTGCTCGATAGCGGCCGTCAGGATATTGCTGCGTTTGGACCGCGGGCTTTCCCGGCGGGCCCCGGTGTCAACGGTCATGAGTGGAGTGTCCCCCAATTATCGACTGTGCGCGGATTCGTCAACTCTACCCCACCTGATATGAATTCGAATCGGCTGCCGCGAGTCGCGTGGCGAGCTGGATCGCATCGGGCCGGGACAGTTTCCCCACCCGGTTCTGTGGCAGGTCCGCGACACTGAACAGGTATTCCGGCCATTTGAATTTGGGAAAGTCCGCCGCCGCGAGCTGGTCGGTGATCGTGGCCAGCGTCGGCTGTGCACCGTCGGCGACAACCAGTGCCGCGGCGCGTTCGCCCAGTAGTTCGTCGGGCACCGGGACCACGCAGACCTGCACGATTCCGGGCAGTGCCGCGATCGCCGACTCCATTTCGTTGATATCGATATTGCGCCCACCCCGGATGATGATCTGTTTCTGCCGGCCCATCACCCGGATGGAACCGTCCGCGGCCACCTCCACCAGATCGCCGGTGGGCAGGAATCCGTCCGCGGTCAGGTCGGGCGGGACCGGGACGCCACCGCGGGCATAGCCCACGAACAGCGAGGGCCCCTTCACTTGGGCGTCACCGATCGCACCGGCGGGCAGCGGCGTTGCCGATTCGCCGACCGCGCGGACGACGGTGCCCGAGAAGGGGCGCCCGTCGCGGCCCAGCCGGATTTCGGGGGGATCGTCCAGTCGTGGGGTCGTGTGGCCCAGGCATTCCGACATCCCGAACACCCGGAGAAAGGTGGTGCCCAGCTTCGTTTCGGCCTCGGCCAGGGCCCGCTGGTTCATCGGACCGCCGCCCACGGTCATTGCGCGCAGACCCGCCAGCCGTCCGGCACTGTTATCGGTGACCGAGAGCTGCAGGGCCATGGTCGGTACCAGCATTGTCCACGCGACCCGGTGCTCGGCCATGGTCTCGAGCGCCGCCTCCGGAGACCACCTGCCGAGGGTGACCATGGTGCCGCCCAGGAAGGCCGGGAGATACATACCGAAGCAGAACGCCGCCACCGACGACAAGGGCACGAACGCGCCCACCGATTCGCCCGGGCGCAGGCCGACGGTGTCGATGGTGCTGCGGCAGGCGTAACGGATGGCGTCCTCGGATTGGACGACGCATTTGGGCCGGCCGGTGGATCCGGAGGTCATCGCGATAGCGCTGCCGCCGCGCCACCGCTGCACCGGGCCGAACGGCGCGGCGCGCGCCCGCAGCAGATGATCGCCGAAGGCGGTGACCGCGGACGGGAACTCTGTTTCGGGCACGTCCCAGTGCCGCAGGGCCGCGGCGTCGCCGACCACCAGATCGGGGTCGATATCCGCGAGCGCGAGCCGGAATTCCGATTCGGTGGCGTGCGGGCTGAACACGGCCACGACCCCGCCCCGCAGGCCCACGGCCAGGGCCGCGGCGAGCGTGCGCCAGGTGTTGTCGGCCTGGATGATCACCGTCGGCCCGCGGTGGTCGACGGCTGCGATGCGGTCGGCGAGCGCGGTCGCCGTCGCCATGATCTCGCCCACGGTGTGCTGTCCGAACTCGTCGATCACGGCGATCTCCGCCGGAGCCCGCCGGGCTTGCTCGACCATCTCCTGCGCCAGTGCTTTCATGTACCGTTCCTCGTGCCGCTGTGCTCTCTGTTTACTCGCTGCGGGGTCGCCGTGGGGCGGTTCGGCCCGCTCACGGCGGCGGGACCAGCACGGCGCGGCCGGTGATCGCTCCGGACCGCAGCTGCCGGTAGACCTCGACCGCCGCGGTGAGCGGATAGGTCTGCGCGGTGACGTGCAGCGCCCCCCGTCGCGCCATATCGACCACGGCCGCCAGATCCTCGCGTGGTCCCCAGAACGGCGCGGTGATTCCCCAGCCTGCCGCCAGCCCCACGTCTTTACCGGCCTCGAGACGTCCGCCCGCACTGCCGACCACCGATAATCGCCCGCCGGGCGCCAGCGCGGCGGCGGCCGGGGCGACCGTGTCCGGTGCGCCGGCGAAATCCAGAATCAGATCCGCGCCCTCGCCCAGTGCGCCGGCCGCGGAACCGAGATCGCCGAACACTGCGTCCGCTCCCAGCCGGTGAGCCATATCCCGCGCGTCCGGGCGGGTGTCCACCGCGACGATGCGGCCGGCACCGAAATCGCGCAGTACCTGAAGGGCGAGATGACCGAGGCCGCCGACACCGATCACCACGCATACACTCTGCGAGTCGACGAGATCGCGGTGTTCGCGGACCGCGTGATAGGCGGTGAGACCGGCGTCCGCGAGCGGTGCGCAGAGCACCGGATCGACACCGGCCGAGCGCACCAGGAAGCGGGATGCGGGAACGAGCACCGCTTCGGCCAGGCCGCCCGGATAGCCGAGCCCGTTGCCGATCGGTGCCCCGCGACCTTCCCGCGGGCGCAGGCGCAGACAGTAGTTCTCCCGGCCCCGCAGACAGTTGCGGCAGCCGCCGCAACCCCAGATACCGTGCACGACAACCTGTTCCCCGAGCCAGCCTGCCTCGGCCGACGGTCCGGCATCCACGACGGTCCCCGCCACCTCATGACCGAGCGTGAGCGGCAGCGGATAGTCGAAACTACCCGCGGCGGCATCCATGACGTGCAGATCGGAGCGGCACAGCCCGGCCGCCGTCACCCGGACGAGCAGTTCTTCGCCCCGGGGCCGCGGCGTGGGGATTTCCCGGAGTTCCGGTTCGGCGCCCCACGCGGTGAGTTGAACGGCCAGCATCAGCGCGCGGTCCAGCCGCCGTCGACGACGAGCGCCTGCCCGGTCATATACGAGGAGGCGTCCGAGGCGAGGAACACCACGGCCCCGTCCACCTCACCGGTGCGGCCGCCCCGCCCGAGCATGGTGTTGCGGCGGACCCAGCCCGCCGATTTGTCATTGCTGAACAGCCCGTCGGTCATCTCGGTATCGAACCAGCCGGGCACCACCGCGTTCACCCGGATACCCCGGCGGCCCCACTGACCTGCCAGCTCACGGGTGAGCCCCAGTACTCCGGCTTTCGACGCGGCATAGCTCGCGCCACCGATCGGTGCGGTCGAGACCAGGCCGATCACCGAGGAGATGTTGATATACGACGCGCGTTCCCCCTCGGGGAGCCGGCCCGCCGCGTAGGTGGCCAGGTGGAATCCGGCGAGCAGGTTCAGCTCGAGGATGGCGCGGAATTCCGCGTCGGTCTCCTGCTCCGCATTCGGCGGCCCGGGCCGGCCCGCGTTGTTGACCAGGATGTCCAGGCGGCCGGATAGCTCGTAACAGCGGTCGACCAGTGCGGCGCGGTCGGTGGGGTCCGTGACATCGCAGCGCACCGGGACAATCCGCGGGTCGGCTGCGGCGAGTTCCTGTATCCGGTCCATCCGGCGGGCGGCCGCGTAGACGGTGGCTCCCGCCCCGGCGAGCGCCCGCGCGAAACCGGCGCCGAGGCCGGAGGACGCTCCGGTGACGACGGCGACCCGGCCGTCCAGTCCGAACAGGTCGTGCAATGCCGGTGTATTCATCTGTGCCGCCTCTCAGTACACCGCGGTACGGCCGCCGTCGACCGGGATCAGCGCACCGGTTGTATATCCGGCGGCATCGCTCGCGAGATGGGTCACCAGCCCGGCGATCTCGGCCGGATCGCCGAGCCGTCCGGCGGGCAGCCGGTCGACGATCTTGCCGATGAACTCGTCGTCCCAGTGCTCGGACATATCGGTGGCGAATCCGCCCGGCATCACACAGTTCACTCGCACCGCCGGTGCGTACTCCTGGGCGAAGGCCATGGTGAGCGCGTTGAGTCCGTTCTTGGCCGCGGCGTACATCGCTTCCGGCGGGCTCGGCCGCACCGCGCCGATACTCGAGATATTGATGATCGAACCCCCGCCGGCGGCGGCCATCCGGGCCCCGGCGACCGCCATGAGGCGGAACGGGCCCTTCAGATTCACTTCGATGGTCTTGTCCCACAGGCCTTCGGTGACCGACGCCAGATTTTCGGCGAGCGGGGCGATTCCGGCGTTGTTGACCAGGATGTCGAGGCTGCCGAAGCGCTCGATGATCCCGTCGACGGCGGTTTCCAGGGTGTCCCACCGGCCCACGTGCAATTCCAGTGGGTACGCGCTGCCCGGCCCGTCGCCGAGCGCGGCGACCGCGGTTTCACAGGCCGCGAGTTTGCGGCTGGAGACGATCACGGTGGCGCCTGCATCGCGTAGTCCGCGGGCAATGGCCAGGCCCAGTCCGCGGCTGGCGCCGGTCACCAGCGCCACCTTCCCGCTCAGATCGGTTGTGCTCATCGGTACTTCTTCACCTCGAGACGCGCGATGGTGCGCAGATGGACTTCGTTGGGGCCATCGGCGATCTGCAGGGCGCGGGTGATGGCGTGCATCCGCGCGAGGACGGTGTCGTTGCTGACCCCCGCCGCACCGTATGTCTGCACCGCCCGATCGACGACGGTATGCGCGACCTCCATGGCCGCGACCTTGATCGCCGCGACCTCCGAGCGCGCCGCGGCGTTCCCCTGCGTGTCCATCAGCCAGGATGCCTGCAGGGTGAGCAGCCGGATCTGGTCGATCTCCATCCGGCTGCGCGCGATCCACTCCCGCACGACCCCGCGGTCGGACAGTGGCCCGCCGAAAGCGGTTCGTTCCAGTGCCCGCCGGCACATGAGATCCAGGGCGCGTTCCGCCATTCCGATGGCCCGCATGGCGTAATGCATCCGTCCGGGACCGAGCCGGCCCTGGGCGATCGCGAAACCGTCGCCCTCGGCGCCGAGCATGTTCTCCGCCGGGACCCGCACATCGGTGAACTGCACCTCGCCGTGGCCGAGTCGGTCGTGGAACCCGAACATCGGCAGATCCCGCAGCACCTCGATACCCGGTGCGTCGGCCGGTACCAGGATCATGCTCTGCCGACGGTAGGCGGGGGCGTCCGGATCGGATTTACCCATGAAGATGATCAGTTTGCAGTCCGGATCCAGGATTCCGGAGATGTACCATTTGCGGCCGTTGAGCACGTAGTGGTCACCGTCGCGTTGGATGGTCGAGGTGATATTGGTGGCGTCGGAACTGGCGACGGCCGGTTCGGTCATGGCGAAGGCCGAGCGGATCTCGCAGTCCAGCAGCGGTTTCAACCACTGCGCTTTCTGCTGTTCGGTCCCGAACATGGCCAGAATCTCCATATTGCCGGTATCCGGGGCCGAACAGTTGATCGTCTCGTTTCCGATGATGGACCGGCCCACCATTTCGGCCAGCGGGGCGTATTCGAGATTGGTGAGCCCGGCGCCGAGGCCGTCGTGGGTCATGAACAGATTCCACAGGCCCTGCCGCCGGGCCTCGGCCTGTAGTTCCCGCATGATCGGCGGCTGGTCGTGCGGGTTGTCCGCGGCGGCGACCTGTTCGTCGTAGACCCGTTCGGCGGGGTAGACGTACTGCTCCATGAAGTGTTCGAGCCGGTCGAGCAGCTCTCGAGTGCGGGCGGAGTAGGAGAAATCCACGGTGCGGCTCCTGAATCGGGGGAGTGGACCTCAACCGGCGAGGAGCGCGGTGCCGGTCTCGATGAGGCGGGTGATGGTGGCGGGCAGCTTTTCCTGATCCGGGTCGTGGTGCCGGCCTTCCCGGTGCCGCCGCAGATTGTGTCCCATGATGGCGGCCATCTTGAGCCGCCCGAGCGCGTCGAACCAGGGCAGATCGGTCAGTTCCGGGCCGCCCGCGCGGTAGCGGTCCACCAGTTCGGCGGAGTCGGGCAGGCCCGGGACCGTGCGGCCCACTTCCGGGAAATTCGTGCCGTCGGCGAAGACCAGGAACCAGCCGAGTTCCACCCGTGGATCGCCCGCGCTCCAGATCTCCCAGTCGATCAGGGCGATCGGTTCGGTGCCGGCGGCGATGATATTGCCGAGCCGGTAATCGCCGTGCACGAGCGTGGGAGGTACCGGGTCGGGGATCCGGCGGCCCAGCAGGTCCAGCAGCCGATCGGCGCCCGCGACCAGTTCGGGCGGCACCGCACGGAGGGTGCGCGCCCAGCGGGCGAGTTCGTCGGCCGGTGTCAGCGCGGCTTCGACGCCGGGGATCGAGTTCGGATCGATCGCATGCAGCCGGGGTAGCACCTCGGCCGCCCGCCGCATCCGTGCCGCCGCGAGGGCGGGTTCGACGGCCGGATCGTCCAGGACCGGCTCGAGCGATTCCCCGGCCACGAATTCCATGGCGAACCAGGCGGGTTCGCTCTCGTCGACGGCCACGATCCGGGGCACCGGTACATCGGTCCCGGCGAGCGCGCCCATCACCCGGGCCTGCCGCAACATATCGTGGCGGCCTATCGGCTTGCGGCCCTCCGGTACCGCCTTCACCACGAATGTGGGGCCGGTCGTGGTGATCCGATAGGTGAGACCCGAGTGGCCGCCGGGCAGCGTCTCGAAACCGGTGACCTCGATATCCAGGTCGGTGCGCAGCCGGTCGCGCACCCGCTGTTCCAGCGTCATGGCCGCGGCTCCTTGGGTAGGCCGAGTACCCGCTCGGCGATGATGTTGTGCTGGATCTCGTCGGTGCCGCCGGCGATCCGGTAGCCGGGTGCGCCCAGCACATGTTCGGTCCACGCGTAGGTGCCCCAGCGCCCGGAATCCGCGGCCAGCTCCCGGCCGAGCAGCAGCCGCGCCACCTCGGAGGTCCTGGCCATGGTGTCGGTGGCGAGCAGTTTGCCCACCGACGCCTCCGGTCCGGGATCGGAACCCGCGACCACCGCCGCGGCGACCCGCATCCCCGCGATCCGCTGCACATAGCTGCGCGTCACCAGATCCGCGACCCTGTCGCGTTCCAGTTCCGTCAGCTCACGGCCCAGATTGCGCGCCAGCGCCACTGCCCGGTCCGCGTTCGCGAGGCCGAGACCGGCGCCGTCGAGCCGTTCGGCGGCGAGCACGGTGAGTGCCACCGGCCAGCCTTTGCCGGCCGGTCCGAGCCGCATCCCGTCGTCGAGTACCACGCCGTCGAGGTAGACCTCGTTGAACGAGCTACCGCCGGTCATCTGCCGGATCGGCCGGACGGTGACCCCTGGGGCGTCCATCGGGACGAGGAAAACGGTGAGTCCCGCGTGTTTGGCCGCCGCGGGATCGGTGCGGCATACCGCGACCCCGAGGTCGGCGACCCGCGCCCCGGAGGTCCACACTTTGTGCCCGTCGAGGGTCCAGGTGCCGTCGGCATTGCGGGCGGCACGGGTCCGCACCGCTGCCAGATCCGATCCGGCCTCGGTTTCGGAGAAGAGCTGGCAGGCGATGACGTCGGTGCGCAGCATCGCCCGCACATAGCGGGCCCGCTGCTCCTCGGTACCCCACTGCTCGATTGCCGGCGCCACCAATTGCTGGGTGACCGAGAACATTTCGGTTCTGCGCGGCACATCGAATTCTTCCTCCGCGCGCCGGAACGCCAGCGCATAGGACATCGGCAGCCCCCGGCCGCCGTATTCCGCGGGCCAGGTCAGCGCGCCCCATCCGGCATCGAACTTGGCTTGCTCATAGGCGCGGATGGTGTCGGTGTGCCGTCGTTCCTCCGCTGCGGTCCAGTTCTCGAAGACCGCCACCGAATCGTCACCGGCACCCCAGGCGGATTCGATACGCGGCGCGGCCGTCTCGCGGAGCCAGGCGCGGGCCTGCTCGGTGAATTCGGCGAGGTCGGGAGGTTGCTGTGTGCTCACTGTGCTCACTTCGCTCTCAGACCGACAGAACGGTGCAGGCGCTGATACCCGGAGCGCCGTAGACATGGGTGAATCCGGTTTTCGGCGCGCCGGGCACCTGCCGATCACCCGCTTCGCCGCGCAACTGGGTGACGATCTCGTGCACCTGCCGCAGCCCCGAGGCGCCGATGGGTTCGCCGTTGGCGATACACCCGCCGTCGGTATTGATCGGCAGCCGGCCGTCGATCTCGGTGGCGCCCGCCGCGATCATCTCCTCCTGCGCCCCGGGAGCGCAGAAACCGCATTCGGCCATATGCATGATCTCCGCGCCGCTCTCGGTGTCCTGGAGTTGCGCGACGCCGATCTCGTCCGGCCCGATCCCGGCCTGCTCGAACGCCGCGGCCGCGGCATCCGCGCTGACACTGGTCGGTTCGCCGGTGCCCTGGACGGCGGGACTGAACACTTCGAAGGATCCGAACCGGCGGGTGCGATGGCTGATGGCACGCAACCGCACCGGCCGTCCACCTAGGCGGCGGACGGCGGCTTCCCCCGCGACAACGACAGCCGCCCCGCCCTCGCCCGGCGAACAGAACATGAACTTGGTGAGCGGATCGTTGACCATCTCCGCGGCCAGGATCTGCTCGGACGACACCGGTTCGCGCCGCCAGGCATTCGGGTTGCGGCTACCGTTGCGATACGCCTTCTCGGCGACCTTTGCCAGCGTCGCCGCGGATATACCGTGTTCGCGCATATAGCGGCCGATCTTGGCGCCGAAGAACTGCGTCGTCACCATGAGTCCGGCCGAACCGTACCCCTCGGGCAGCCCCCAGTCGGCGGGGTCCGGATCGAATGCGCCACGCGGGTGCTTGTCGAAACCGACGGCCAGGGCGATCTCGGCGGCGCCGGAGCGGACGGCGTTGACGGCGGAGAACAGCGCGCTACCACCCGTTGCGCACCCGTTTTTGACATTGGTGAACGGGATCCCGGTGAAGCCGAGTTCGGCCACCAGGGTGTCGGCCAATCCGGACCCGTCGCTGCCGCCGTACGCGACCTGGATATCGGGCCAGGTCAGACCGGCGTCGGCCAGTGCGTTGCCGATCGCCTGGACGGCGAGTTGGCGTCCGGTGACCCCGGGCTGACGGCCGAAGCGGGACAGCCCGCTGCCGATGATCGAAACCTGCTGGGTCACCGGACCTCGCTCTGCTGAAGGGATATGGTGGCGAACCGCGGCACCGGCGTCACGGCGACGAGACGCACCGGTGCCCGGTCCAGGCCGGCGAAATCGTCGCAGTCGAGAATCGCCTCGACCTTGATTCCTTCGGGGAGTTCGACATAGCCGACCGCGTACGGTGTGAAGCCCTCGGCGGGAACGACATACGGCGGCGATTTCGGTGCGAACCGCTGCACGGTGTGCGCCCACACCACGCCTTCGGTACTCAGCTCCAGCGGTTCGGCCGTGGGTGCGGCGCAGCGCGCACAGTTCGCACTCGCCGGATAACCCACCGTGCCGCATACCGCGCACCTACTGCCCTCGAGTACCGGACTCACCTGCTCACCCATGTCGTCCCTTCCGATTCGTGGCTGCCTATCCGGAATTCAGCGACCGACCCACTTCGGTTCACGCTTCTCCAGGAAGGCATTCACACCCTCGCGCGCATCTTCGGACTGCAGGGCATTGCCTACGGCGAGGTGTTCCATCACCATCAGCGACTGGATATCGGCATCCAGGCCGCGGTCGATGGTCATCTTGGTGAGCTTCATGGCGAACGGGCTCTTGTCCACGATCGGGGCGATGAAATCGGCGACGAGCTGGTCGAGTTCCGCCGCGGGCGCGAATGCGTTGATCAGGTCGAACTCGGCGGCTTCCCGGCCGCTGAGCAGTTTGCCGGTGAGCATCAGTTCCTTGGTTTTGCGGATACCGATCATCCGGGGCAGCCGGTATATCGGGCCCGCCCCGCCGAACAGGGCACGCCGGATGTGGAAGTCGCCGATCTTGGCGTCCTCGGCGGCGACCGCGAAATCGCAGGAGATCATCAGCTCGAAACCGCCCGCGGTGACATGGCCCTCGAGCACCGCGACCGACGGGGTGTTCATCGAGTACAGCCGGTCGCAGACCTTCGCGGAGAGCACCGCGACATCCATGGCATTGGTCTTGCCGACATAGTTCTCGCGTAGTTCGTCGAGGTCGAAACCGGAGCAGAACGTGTTGTTCCGGCCGCGCAGCACCAGCACCTTCAACTCGGGATCGTTATCGACCTCGACGATGATCTCGTCGAGGCGGTGCAGCAGCTCCACCGTCACCGCGTTCTTCTTGTGCGGGCGGTTGAGCCAGACCCGGGCGATATCGCCGTCTTTCTCCAGGACGATGTGGTCGGTGTCGATCATCGGAGCCTCTTTCGCTGTTTCCTGAACTGGATTCACTTCAGTTGTACTGGACGGCGGGGACGGCGTCAATACGGATTTCCGGGGGAGGTTGCGGCTGGTCACACGCCGATCAGTGCGGCGATACGGGCCCGATGGGTGCGTGCATCACCCTGCGCCGCTTCGTTTCCCAGCACCCGGCGGAAGTAGGAGTGCGCGGCATGCTCCCAGGTGAACCCGACTCCGCCGTGCAGTTGGACGGCTTCGCCCGCCGCGTGCACAGCGGCGTCGGTGCACACCGCGCCCGCCACCGCCACCGCCAGCCGGGCCGAATCGGGATCTTCCGCATAGAGCGCGGCCGCGTACCGCGATGCCGATCGTGCGCGTTCGAGCGATACCAGCAGATCGGCCAGCCGGTGTTTGACCGCCTGGAACGATCCGATGGGCCGGCCGAATTGCTGCCGGGTGCCGGCGTACTCCACGGTCAGTTCGAGCAGGCGATCGATGATTCCGGTGTTCTCGCAGGCGAGGGCGAGGGTTGCCAGGTCGTGCAGACGCCTGCGGACCGCCGCGGTGGTGTCGGGTGCGGTGAGTGCCACGGCTGGGCACTCGTGCACGGTCAGATCGGCCTGACGTCTGGTCGGATCGAGGACTCGGCGTTCCCGGCGCTCGGCATTCTCCGCAGGTCGTAGCGCGAACAGCCGGAGGCCGTCGGCGGCCGCGGCCGAAGCGACGACGATATCGGCGCTCCCGCCGCCGATCAGGTGGGTAACCGTGCCATCGACCAGCCAACCGCGCGGGCCCGGTACGGCGCGGAGATCATCCGTTGTCGAGTCCAGGGCGCTCACCGTGGCGAGGAGATCCCCGGCGAGTACCTCCGGAAGCGGATTGCCCTCGGCGTCCGGGGCTGCCAGCAGTGCCTGGGTGCCGAGGACAGCTGAGCTGTACACGGGCTCGCAGACCAGCCCTCGTCCACATTCTTCGAGGACGACCGCCAGCTCCGCGGTGCCGTATCCGAGTCCGCCGTAGGGCTCCGGTACTGCCAGGCTGGTCACCGACATTTCGTCGACGAGTGTTCGCCACAGGTCCGGTGAGTAGCCGGGGCCGGTGGCCGTAACTACGCGGACCTGGTCGATGTCGCTGTGTTTTCCGAGTAGCCCTCGCAGTGATTCCCGCAGCTGGATCTGCTCGGAATCGGGGGTGAGGCCCGGTGGCTCCGAGCGTGGCCAGGGGCTTTCGACGACGGCTGCCGAGGTCGGAGACATATACTCCCCTTGAGTTGAGTTCAATTCGGTAGCGCTGAGCCTAGCGGCCGAACCCCTCGACAAAAAGAGGTCGGCTGAACTAAGTTCATTTCATGACCTACGTGATCGAGGACTACTACGCGACGGTCGACAGCGGCAACCTACGAGACGCGACGGCGCTGCTGGCCGAGGATGTCGAATTCGCGATGGTCCTGCCCACGGGCACCAACCGGGACCGCGGTCGCGCGGCAATGTTCGACTACCTCGACGGCAGGCCGCAGGTGAACCGCAAGCATCAGCTGTTTCGCGTTGCCGCCGACGGCGATCTGCAGTTCGCATACGGTGCGGTCACCGAGAACGACTCCGTCACCACCGGCTGGTTCGTCGCCGCCATGCATATCGGCGCCGACGGCCGTATCGACCGGTACCAGGTTTCGTTCAGTCCGGATTTCGCGCTGCTGCCGGCACAGACCTCGAGCGAAGGAGCGCGGGCATGACGACGGTACCGGTGCTGACCCGGTGGTTCGGCTATATGGATTCCGACGACCCGGACCGGGTGCTCGGGATGATCTCCGATGATTTCACGATGTCCGTGCAGTTCTCCAAGGGTGCCGGACTCAGTGCCGAATTCGTCGGTGACCGTGACGGATTGGTCGCCTATCTGGCCCAGCGGGAAAAGAGCACGCTGATCCACCACATCGACGTCGGCGCGGTGGTCGGCGAACACGAACTCGTTCTCGGCCGCACCACCCGTGGTGGCGAGTTCGAGGCCTCGTTCAACGCGTCCGCCCAGCTCGACACGGCCGGTGCGGTCCGCCGCCTGCTCATCGCCCGGACCCCCGAGGTCGCCTTCGCGCGCTGAACTCGCGCCGCCGACCGAAAGCGAAGGATCCACTGTTGAATCGTCACGTGCGGCTGGTCCGCCGCCCGGCCGGGAAACTGAGCGCCGCCGACCTGGAGCTGGTCGAGGGGCCGATTCCGGAACCCGGCCCCGGAGAAGTGCTCGTCCGCAACACCTGGTTGTCGATCGACCCATCGATCCGCATCCGGCTCGCCGAGACCACCCCGAACGGGTACCTGCCACCGCTGCGGCCGGGCGATGACCTGACCGGGCTGGCCCTCGGGACGGTCGTCGAGTCCCGCGACCCAGATTTCGCGGTCGGTGACCTGGTATCCCACACGCTCGGCTATCGGGAATACGCGCTCGTCGGAAGCCGGGTGCAGACCATCGGCGGCTACGGCGCCCCGGCCCGGATCGACGCCGGTGAGCTACCGCCGCAGTGGTTCCTCGGTCCACTCGGCAGCGCCGGACTCACCGCCTATGTGGGATTGTTCGAGATCCTGGAGCTCGATCCGGGTGACACGCTGTGGGTCTCGTCCGCCGCAGGCGCTGTGGGTGCGCTGGCCGCGCAACTCGCGAAGATCCGTGGCGCCACGGTGATCGGTTCCGCGGGCAGCGCGGCGAAAATTGGGTTTCTGCGGGACGAACTCGGGATCCCTTCCTTCGACTACCACGACGGCCCGCTGCCGGAATCGCTGGCCGCGCTCGCACCCGGCGGTATCGACGCCTATTTCGACAATGTCGGCGGCGACCACCTGACCGCCGCCCTGGACGCCCTCCGCTACGCCGGCCGGATCGCGCTCTGCGGAGCGGTCTCCGGTTACGACGGCGCCGCACCGCAGGGCCCGCCGAACCTGTTCACCATGGTGTCGAAAGGGCTGCGTATGCGCGGGTTCCGGGCCGGCTCTTTCACCCATCTCGAGGAACCGATGCGCCGGGAGGTGTCCGGGTACCTCGCGGACGGCCGGTTGACCTATCGGGAATCGGTGTTCAACGGAATCGAGGAAGCTCCGGCCGCCCTGCCGGCGATGTTGTCGGGCGCAACCGTCGGCAAGACGCTCTGCCGCCTCGGCGCGTAACCGGCACGGGCCGAGGCGGCAGATCGGGCAGCGGCGCACCGTCGGACAGTCCGCTGTCCCCGCGGTCGAGGGCCGTACGCCGAGCGGTCAGCGGCCGCGTTCGGCCCGTCCTGCTTTGCGTTCGCGTTCCCGTTCGGCCGCGGCGGCGAGGTAGTCGCCGAGTTCACGGGCGAGGGTGGCGTCCAGGGAACGGGCCAGGCTGGTGTGTACGGCGGCGACACCGAGTTCGCGCATCGTGTTCAGCATCCGGGTGGTTTCGGCGATCTCCTCGTTTGTGTCGGGTAGCCAGCCCGGGCCGTGCTCGTCGACGATATGTTTTTTCGCGGCGCGGATCAGAATGCCGCTGATATCGTCGATCCGGGTCGCCACCTCGGCGTATACGGAGATGAGCGTGCCCAGGTCGATTCCGTACTCGTGGAGTTCGGTGAACGAGGTGAGCAGCTGGGTATCGGTGATCACCACGGTGTCGCCGTCGATCCGCACCAGATCCATCCGGCGCAGTTTCTCCACCAGCTCGTCGGATTGCCCGCCGAGGATGGTGGCGAGCAGTTCCCGGGAGACCTCGAACGGCTCCTCCTGGGACCAGTTCGCGGTGACCGCGTGCTGCAGACCGAGGACCTCGGTGAGGTCTTTGCCCGTCTCCCAGCTGGTGATGAAATCGGAGATATGCGCGGTGGTGAACCCGCGCTGCAACAGCGCGTCGATGAGTCGCAACCGCTCGAGGTGCGAATCGTCGTAGATACTGGCGCGGCCGTCCTTGGCCGCTGGCGGCGGGAGCAAGCCGCGTTCCTGGTAGGCGCGGACATTGCGGGAGGTGGTGCCCGCGGCGCGGGCGAGATCGTCGATCCGGTACCTCGGCATATTCTCCGCACCTCCTCGCCCGCCTGCCGCCCGGTTGCCCCCGGCTCGAGAGAACGAGTCTAGCCGCCGGTCAGGACGCGGGGACCGACCTCAGCGGAATACTCGAGCCGGCCGTCGCCACCGTGTAGTCGTCGAGGTCGACCTCGCGCAGCTGGTGGCGGTACTGGGTGGCGAATCCCGGGTACATGGTCGGGTTGAAACCGTCCTCGGTGAGATACCAGCTCCGGCAGCCCGAATTCCAGGTGGTCGCCCCGAGCCGGCGTTGGATGGTTGCGTTGTAACGCTCCTGGCGGTCCGGGCGGACATCGAGCATTCTCAGGTCGCGGTCCAGGATGATCCGAATGGCGCGTACCAGATAGTCGATCTGCGATTCCATATAAACCAGTGCCGAATTGTGGCCGGGCCCGGAATTGGGACCGAAGGTGAGGAACAGATTCGGGTACCCCGACACCGTGACACTGCGATACGCGAAGGCGCCGCGTTGCCATTCGTCGGCGAGTACCCGGCCGTCCCGTCCGGTGATCGGGATCGGTGTGCCTTGTTTGGAGACATCGAAACCGGTGGCGAATACGAGGCAGTCGGCCCGGTGCTCGATACCCTCGGCCGTCCGGATACCGTCCGGGGCTATTCGCGCGATCGGCCAGGTGATCAGCTTGCAGTTGTCCCGCTGCAGGGCAGGGTAGTAGTCGTCGGACATGAGCAGGCGTTTACAGCCGGCCCGGAAATCCGGCGTGAGCTGGCGGCGCAGCCACGGATCTTTCACCTGGCGGCGTAACTGCGCCCGGCCGACCATTTCGACCACCCGCGTGAGCGGTGTATTCCACACGACGCCGAGCGCCACCGATTCGTGGCCGTAGAACCAGGCCTGCCGCACCAGAGCTTCCGCGCCCGGCACCTGACGGTAGATCTCCTTCGCCAGCGTGCCCGTGCGGCGGTTGCCCCGCGGCAGGACCCAGCCCGGCGTGCGCTGGAAAACCTTGACCGACTGAGCTTTCCGCACCAACTGGGGGATGATCTGGACCGCGCTGGCGCCGGTGCCGATCACCGCCACCCGCTTACCGGAGAAGTCGTAATCGTGATCCCACCGCGCGCTGTGGATTCTGTGGCCGGCGAAGGTGTCGATGCCCGGGATGTCGGGAAAGCCGGGTTCGGTGAGCGGTCCGGAAGCCAGCACCACCGCCCGGGCTCGGACAGGTGCCCGGCCCTCGAACCCGATATCCCACATTCCGGCGTTCTCGTCGAACGACATGCCGGTCACATTGTGCCGCAGGCGAATATGCGGTGTCACGCCCGCCTTCGCCGCGATCGAATCGATATAGCCGAGGATTTCCGAGCTACCGGAGTAAGTGTGTGACCAGTCAGGGTTCGGCGCGAAACTGTAGGAGTACAGCCGGGACGGAATATCGCAGGCGGCACCGGGGTAGGTGTTGTCGCGCCAGGTGCCGCCGATCGCGGAACCGCGTTCGAATACGGCAAAATTACCGATACCGTTCTGGCGCAGTCGGATTGCGGCACCGATACCGGCGAATCCCGCACCGATCACCGCGACGTCGAGCGGCGCCGCACTGGTTGTGGTCATGGTGTTCCTCGTCATGCGGCGGGGGTGTAGGTCAGTTCCTTCGACCAGGTCGGGTCCTTGCGCAGCAGCTGCCGCGGGATCGCCCCGGTGATCTTCACCAGCGCGTCGGCGAGCAGATGGTAGGGGTGACCGCGATCGACGACCCAGTTCGCCTGCAGCTTGACGATCTGATACATCGGCAGCCGGCGCACGAATTCGCTACGCTCGCCCACCTTGCGGTAGCGCTCCATGGCCGTGTAGAGCTTCTGCTCGTCCACGCCCATCGCGACGATATTGTCGCGCATCTTGTTCAGCAGCGGCACATAGCTGAGCACGCCGATGAGGAAGGTCGGTTTCACCCAGCCGCCGACCAGTTCGATGAGCAGTTTGCGTAGCTCCGCGTGGCCCAGCACATCCATCACCGCGAAATCGACGGCGAGATGGCGGGATTCGTCGGCATTGATACGACGGAATGTCTCCTGGCAGACCGGGTCGTCGATCTCGTCCATGATGAATTTGACCAGGGCGCCGTCCAAGGCGACCTCGAGCATCGGGATGACGGTGCCCAGGAACGACAGCGACATATCGTCGGAGTATTTGTCCAGGAAGTCGATCACCAATTTCACGTTGATATTCGGCTGCGGAATTTCGTCGCCGTCCAGCATTCCCCAGCGCCGCATCAAGGCGAGTTCGGCATTGGCGTGCCGTTGTTCTTCGGCGTGGAACCAGCGGTAGATCTCCCGCAGGGTCTCGGTGGGTGCTTTTTTCGCCATTGCGGCGAAACCGCGCGCGCCCACGTTCTCGATCCACATCAGATCTGCCATGAACGGTTTCAGCCGCTCGTGCTGTTCGGGCGTGAGGGTTTCGGCACCCGGGGCGTCCCAGTCGATATCGGCCAGCGCCCACTGCCGATCCTTGATCTTGCCGAGCATATCGTCGAAGTCCATGGTCGCCATCTCAGACTCCTGTTCTTTCCGGGGTGGGGGACGCTGCCGCTTCCTCGTCGGGCAGCAGTCGCGCGAGCAGACCGGCCACGGCCGTGTACTGGCCGGGGAACAGCCGTTTCAGCAACCAGAGGACTTGCGCGTCGGGTTGCGGGACGACGTGTAACCGGCCGCTGTCATGGGCGTCGAGGGTGGTGCGGGCGACGCGTTCGGGGGAGAACCCGGTCCACCGCATCAGGGTGTCGGCGATTTCGCGTGCCCCCGCGGCGACCGGTGCATCCTGTGCGATATTCGTGCGGACGAAGGTGGGGCACAGAACCGTCACCGCGATATCGGTACCGGCGAACTCCGCGGCCATTGTTTCCGACAGTGCGAGCACCCCGGCCTTGCCGGTGTTGTAGGCGCCCATTCGCGGTGCGGTACCGAACGCGGCAGCCGAGGCCACATTGATGATGCCGCCGTGACCGGCAGCGCGCAGTCGCGGCGCGAAGATCTCACAGCCGTAGATGACGCCCCACAGATTGATACCGAGGGTGCGCTCCCATTCCGCGAGACCGATATCGCCGACCTGCGCTCCGCCCGACCCGACCCCGGCATTGTTGATCACCAGGCTGGGGGGACCGTCGAAGACGGACTCCGCGTAGCGGGCGAGGACCTCGACGTCGTCGCGCCGCGCCACATCGCAGCGGAACGCATAGGCGACACCCGGGTGCTGTCGCTCGATCGAGGCCACTGTTTCTGCGGCGCGCTCTTCGTCGATATCGGCGCAGACGACCCGGCCGCCGCGGGCGGCCAGTTCGCGAGCGAAGGCCCGGCCGATCCCGCTTCCCGCGCCGGTGACGACGGCGCGGGCGCCGCGGGAGCGCGGTGGGCTGCCGAACGGCCAGAGGTTATCGAGTCCCAGCATGTCAGCGCACCTTTCGTGGTGGGGATTGCCGCGACGCCGAGCCGGCGGAATCAGCGACCCGGTGCACCGTCGCGGGGTGCTCTACGAGCACGGATCCCATGCTATGGCTGAGCCGGCGCGGCCGGTCTCCCACGCGGCCGGCCCCAGCCCACGGTGGCGGGGCCGGTGATACCGGCGGTGAGGTCTTCGTCGACCTGTTCATACCCGTAAGAATCATTCAGAAATGTGCCATTTGTCAATGGCGAATAGAAACCCAGTCGAATCCCCTGGTCCGCGGCATGCGTGATGTCTGGGCGTACCGCCTATCGCCACGGTGTCGTGTCACCTGTATGCCTCGTTCCAGCTGTACTGCCCAGGCAGGTTGGACGAGGGTTTGTGACGACGCTGTAGATGATCGTTGATCGGCGAAGGTCTCCGTCGTGGAGTGGGAGTTGCTGAGACAACCACTCGAACCGACAGGAGCCCTTCGTGGTCCACGCCGACGCAGTCCTGACTCCGAGAATCGATCGCTACTGGCCCGGCGCATTGGGGAGGACGGCCGGCCGATCGCTCGGGAAGACGCGCTGCGGCCCGTAATGCATGAACTCGGCCGCAGCGCGTGGTCGCGAGGATCAGACGACTTTAACGACGACTTTCCCTCTGTTCTCACCTGCGATACTACGATTGAGAGTGTGTCGCGCATTCTCCAGGCCATCGACCACAGTTTCGTCGGCCTGCAGTGCGCCTGCGCTGAGGTCCTGGGACAGCTGCTCGATGATCTCGCCGTACCGATCCACGTGATCGAAAACGATGAAGCCCCGCAGAGTGGCCCGCTGCATCAACAGCTGGCTGAGATTACGTAGCCCGCGCTGGGTGCCGGCGGTGTTGTAATCGTTGTATTCAGAAATAAGACCGCACAGCGTGATGCGCGCACCGATATTGAGTCGATCGAGTACATGATCCATGATCTCGCCGCCGACGTTCTCGAAATCCACGTCGATTCCTTCAGGTGTTGCCCGGTCGAGTTGCGCCTTCCAGTCGTCGGCATGCCGATCGACGCAGGCGTCGAAGCCGAGCTCCTCGACGAGGTACCGACATTTCTCGGCACCGCCGGCGATCCCGACCACTCGGGCTCCCCGTCTCTTCGCGAGTTGGCCCGCAACCGCCCCCACTGCTCCGGCCGCGCCCGAGACGAAGAACGTCTCGCCCGGCCGAGGATCCCCGAACTCAACGCCCAGGTACGCCGATATTCCGGTGTGGCCGAGCACGCCGACGAACGTGGGGAGCGGCGCCGGCAACGGATCGGGCAGGACCGTGAACGGCATATCCGCACTCGCCGCATCGGCCACGCAGTAATCCTGCCAACCCGTCAACCCCACGACATGTGCGCCGACAGGAAGATCCTCGCGCTTGCTGGCCACCACCTGGCCTACACCTGCCCCCCGCATGACCGCGTTCAGTTCGACCGGGGGTATGTAGGAACGCATCGCGCTCATCCATACCCGATTCGTCGGGTCCACGGACAAATAATGCGTGCGGATAAGTGCCTGTCCTTCGGAAATCTCGGGAACCGGCTCTTCGGACCATTCTAGATTCGCGGCCGTTACTTCCCCCTCCGGTCGACTCCGCAATCGATAGAGCCTATTGGTAAGTGTGCTCATGACGTCTCCTGAAAGGGCAAGTAAAGGGTTGATGCGCGGACTGACGACACCGCCGGAAACCCATGTCCGTAGATGATTTCGGGCGGCTCACGGGTCAAACCAGACCCTGAGAATAGACTGTGAGTTGATTATGGTCAACACCATGTCGATCCGACCCCGGTGCACGGGGCTCGCACTCGATCTTGACTCTCGACACACTGTTGACTATCGCCGACAGTTCGGGCATTCTCTCACGTTACGACGACTGGAACATCAGTCGTCGCCAGGCCGCAACGAGGAGGCGACTGTGAGTACCCAAGCGGAAAATCGCAAGGTAGTGGACCATTTTTGGAGCGATCTCGATGGCGGGCCGCCGACCGGAGCGAAGCTGGAGGAGTGGAAGGACTGGTTCGCGGATGAGGCTGTCTGGGAAATGCCGTTTGCCCCAGAGCCGCTCGCGAAGGCAGTCCCCGGCCGCGCGCTCATCGGCCACTTCGTCGACTGGTTCTTCGGATCCGTGCCGGATCTGGTGATCGATTCGCTGGTGGTCCACGACACGACAGACCCCGAGCTTTTTGTTCTCGAACTTCATGGTCGGGCGACTGTCGCGCAGAACGGGAATATCTATGCGAATACCTATTGCACGCACATGCGTGTCAGGGACGGCAAGGTAACTTTGATTCGCGAGTACTTCGATCCGAACGTCGTCGTCGGAGCTTTCGGAGTCGAACTCATCGGTGAAGGCATGGCCACAGTAATGGCTGCCGCGGGCCTGGAGGTTTCCCAGTGAAGCTCATTCCAGAGTTCTCGTACACCGCGGAGTTGGGTGCGCCGCAAATTGTCGGCCCCGGGCCGTACGGTTTACGGCAAGTGCTCCCGGTCACCGGCGGTACGGTGACGGGCGACCGGCTCAGCGGTCAGGCGGCCATCGGCGGCGGCGACTGGCTCCTCGCCGGTGAGGACGGCTTCGGGCGGTTGGATGTGCGCGCGCAGTTCGATACCGACGACGGTGCCGTCATCTACATGAGCTACCAGGGGCTGGTCGAGGTCACGGACGCGGCGGCAGCCGCTTTGGCAGGAGGGGATTCGGGCACAGAGTTCGGCGATCACTATTTCGTCACCACTCCGCGGCTCGAGTCCGGCGACCCCAGGTACAACTGGGTCAACCAGACAATTTTCGTGGGGCAGGGGCGCGTCACACCGGGGCCGGTGATCGAGTTCCAGGTCTTTCGGGTAGCCCTTCGATAGCGCCGACCGGGCACGACAAGTGGGCCGCGCATTCGTACGCAGTGACGACGTGCGGCCCACGCTTCCATGCGGCCGTGGTTCACACTGTCGCTGGCTCGAGCCGCTGTCGACGAGGTCGAGTTGCCTCGTGACGCCGCTCGGATCAAATAGGAGTACTCCCTTATGTCTTCCACCATGTCTTCGAGGTTTTCCATGTCGTCGAATCTCGCGAACAATCTCATCGACACTGCTCGTGACCTGGGTGATCGGCCGGCGATCAGACTCGAAACCACCACGCTGAACTATTCCCAACTCGGGCGCGCGGCAGCGGCCGTGGCGGGCGATCTGCAAGCCAGGGGAATCCGCCCCGGCGACCGCGTCGGTATCGTGCTGCCGAACGTGCCGGCGTTTCCGATCCTCTTCTACGGGATCCTGATGGCGGGTGCCGTCGCGGTCCCGATGAATCCCCTGCTGAAGGCACGGGAGGTTACGTATTACGTGGAAGATTCCGGGATGTCACTCGTCTACGGCTCGCTGACAGCGGGGGACGTGGTGCCGGAAGCAGCACGCGCGGCGGGCATTCCGGCATTTCTCGTTACGGAGTTGGGGCCGGCCGAAGCGGATCTGCTCGGTTTCCCGGTCGAGGAACCTGTGTGGCGCGGTCGGGATGACACCGCGGTGCTGCTCTACACCTCCGGCACCACGGGCAACCCCAAAGGCGCTGAACTCACGCATGACAACATGTCGACAAACGCTTCCACCACCGTCGATACGCTCATCCAGACAACCCCCGATGACATTATTCTGGGGTGCTTGCCACTCTTTCACGTATTCGGTCTCACGTGCGGTTTGAACGCCGCCGTGAAGTCGGGTGCTCTGCTCACCCTGATTCCCAGATTCGACGCCGAAACAGCCCTTCGTGTTCTCGTGCGGGACAACGTCACGGTTCTCGAGGGCGTTCCCACCATGTACTCCGCCCTGCTGAATTCCGCCGATGCCGATTCCGTGGAACTATCGCATCTTCGCTGCTGCATCGTAGGAGGCGCACCGATGCCCGTCGAAGTATTGAAGGCATTCGAGGAAAAATTCGCGTGCGAGATATACGAAGGATATGGGCTCTCGGAAACCGCTCCCATCGCTTGTTTCAATCAGCAGGGAACGCCGCGTAAAGCTGGAACGATCGGAATTCCGGTTCGCGGCTGCCTGCTTCGCCTGGTCGATGACAACGGCAACGAACTGCACGGCTCCGATGAGCCAGGGGAGATTCAGATCAAAGGTGAGAACGTCATGAAGGGGTACTGGGGCCGCCCAGCGGCAACCGAGGAGGCCATAGTGGACGGCTGGTTCAGTACCGGGGACATCGCAACCCGGGACCGCGAAGGCTATTACAGCATTGTGGACCGGAAGAAGGACATCATCATCAGGGGTGGATACAACGTGTATCCCCGCGAAGTGGAGGAGGTGCTGTACGAGCACCCCGCCGTGGCCGAGGCGGCAGTAGTCGGGATCGAAGACGGATATCTCGGCGAACAAATCGGCGCTGCCGTGGCACTCAAGCCAGGAGCCCACGCCGAGCCCGCCGGAATAATCGACTTCGTGCGGGAACGGCTGGCGGACTACAAGTATCCCCGCCGAATCTGGTTCGTGCCCAGCTTACCGAAAGGCCCTACGGGCAAGATTCTGCGCAGGAGCGTTGAACCACCGGTCTGATAACGCACAGATACGCGGTGGAATCATCTCGATGGTGCCCCGGTTATCGGTGCCGTGCCATTGAACGCTCCAATGTGGGCAGACTCGGAAACCCGCTCCGCAGTTGACACGGAGTGGGATGCGAGTAGGGGGAGCCCGAGTTCTGCCGCGGCTCGCAACGCTGGTTCCATCGCGGCTCGGGCAGGAACTCGTCGTTCACATGCGCGACGCGGTGGTCGGGACGAGGTCCCCGGTACTCGCTGCCTCGGTGATCGGGACTCTTCGCGGGTGTCGGTCAGGCTTCTCGCATTTTCGTGCCGGTGGCGCCCAGGGCGCGCAGGGCGGTGTCGGTCACATGGTCGAGGTAGCGTGGCTCGGCCGGTGCCTGCCGTACGACCATGCGCCAGTAGATGAGTGCGGCCACGAGGTCCTGGGCCATTTCCATATCGGTGTCCGCTGGGAGATCGCCCCGGTCGATTGCTCGCGTCAGGAGTGAGCGCAGATGGGCGCGCCGCGGCTTCGCCAACGAAACGGAGATTGCCTCGGCGAGCGCGGGTGTCCGGTGTGCTTCGGCAATCAGATCCGGGATGATCTTGGCGTAGGGCTCCGAGGCGAGCCACGCTGCCATCGACTCCGCGGCGGCGCGCATGTCTCGGCGGAGGTCGCCGGTCTCGGTGACGTCTGCCATGGGGACGCTGATGTCGGCGAGCACTGCGAGCACCATGTCCTGTTTGGTGGGCCAGCGGCGGTACAGGGCGCTTTTGCTGGTGCCCGCTCTTTTGGCGACGCCTTCCATCGACAGCCGGGCGTAGCTGCGCTCGACGAGCTCGGCGACGACGGCCTTGACGATCGCCGCGGTGACGTCTGGCTTGAGAACGGCCGCTCCGGACGGTGCGCGCTGGGTCATATTGATCACCCTAACCTATGGACGGAACGGTACCGGCCGCTCTAGGGTGCATGGACGGGACGCAACCGTCTCGTCCGTTCCATTGGAGAAGCTCATGACGTTCAGCTCCCCAGCATCCCCCCGAGCCGTGGGCGATGGTTCGCTCGCGGCCCGTCTGGCCCGGTCGGACGGGCTCCACCCGCCCCGTGCGCTCTCCGGTATCGACCGGGAGCGGTTTCTGGCCGAGGCGCATATCGCCGTACTGTCCGTCGGCGCCGGCCCGGGCCGGCCTCCGGTGAGCGTCCCGCTCTGGTACGCCTACGACCCGGGCGGTGACATCGTGATCAACACCTCGGTCTCGAGTCGGAAGGCCCGACTCATCCGCGCCGCGGGCGCCGCCACGCTCACGGTGCAGCGCGCGGCCCCGCCGTACCGGTACGTCGTCGTCGAGGGCCGGGTTGTCGACGACATCCATCCGGCACCGATAGCGGTTCGGCGGGATATCGCTCGGCGCTATCTCAGTGTGGAAGGCGCGGATGCGGCGGTCGACCGGTACGACCCCGACGACCAGGTGTTGTTCGTTATCCGGCCGCAGCGTTGGTACTCGGCCGACTTTTCGGGCGCATCCGCCCCCGCGGCCGACGGTCAGCCGGGGCCGGCCGGTCCCGCACGTCCCGTCCACGACACCGGAGTCCGTCATGGCCAGTGATGCCCTTTCCGATCAGAGTCCCATCGACGCCGATACGCCACGCCTCCGGCGTGGAACGGTCACCACAGCGGGGATGATCTTCCTGGTGGTGGCGGCCACGGCGCCGCTCACCGCGCTGAGCTCCAATGTCTCCATCAGTATCGGTCTCGGCGCGGGCACCGAGACAGTGGGCTATCTGGTCGTCGTGGGCGCGCTGCTGGCACTCTTCGCCGTCGGTTACCTGGTGCTGGCCCGGTACGTCGTCGAACCGAGCGCGTTCGCGGCATTCGTGACGTTCGGTCTCGGTAGGCGGCTCGGCTCCGCTGCCGCCTTCGTCGCGGCGCTCGCGTACGGCCTCGCGTCGACGGCGATGGTCGCGGCCACGGGGTACTTCGCCGAGCTGGCGCTGGCCTCGTACCTCGGCTCCTCGCCCCCCTGGTTCGTCCTGTCGGCGGTGGCGCTGGGTGTCGTCGCGGTCCTCGGCGTGCGCGGGCTCGATATCGCCCAGTGGGTGACGGCTCTGCTCTGCACGGCGCAGTTCGTCATCATCGTCGTGCTGTTCGTGGCCGTGCTGGTCCAGCGACCGGCATCTGCGTGGTCGCCCGCTGGGCTGCTCCCGACCGATCCCTTCTCGGGCGCTGCCTCGCTGACGCTGGTGTTCTGCTTGGTCTGTTTCGGTGGCTACGAGGCCACCGCCGTGTACGGCGAGGAGGCGCAGGCCCCGCGGCAGAGTATTCGCCGGGCGACGTTCGGTGCGCTGGGACTGCTGCTGGTCGTCTTCGCGATCGGGACCTGGACGTTGCAGGCCGCCCACGATGATGTTGTCGGAGTGGCAGCCGCGGACGCCGGAGCGCTGGTTCCGGCAAGTGCGGAGTCCTACCTCGGTGGATGGGCCGGCCCGGTCCTGAGTGTGATGGTGGCCTTCGGCTTTCTCGGGGCGGCCATCGCGCTGCACAACATGGGCAGCCGCTACCTGTTCGCGATGGGACGCGCCGGGCGCCTGCCCGATGTCCTCGCGCGGGTGCACCCCCGGCACGGCACTCCGGTGATCGGCACGGCGGTTCTGATCGTGCTCACGGCCGGCATTCTGATCGTGTTCACGGCAGCGGGAGCGGATCCGCTCACCAACCTCTTTCCGGCGGTCTCCGGGATCACGTCTCTTTCGTTGGTGACGCTCATGCTCGGCTGCTGCGTCAGTGTGATCGTGGCGCGACTGCGTGGCCAGGTGACCGAGGGGCCTTGGCGGACCATCGTTGCGCCTGTTCTCGCGGGTGCGGGGTTTGTCGTCGTGCTGGGGGCGATCGCGGGCAACTACGCGACCGTCACCGGCAGTGAGCACTGGGTGGTGGCGTGGATGCCCCTGGTGCCGTTTCTGGTCGCCGTCTACGGCTGGTTCCACCCGGGGCGCGCCAGTGGAGCGGGGGTTGCGACCGTCGCGACGGTACGGTACCGTACCGACGTGACTTCTTCCGCCCCGTTGTTATTCGCGGACCATCCCCAGTACTGGTTCGAGACCGCGCGCGTGCTCGGCCACTCGGCCTACGGTGGCTCGGAAATCGGTGAAGTGCTCGCCACATCGGCGAGTATCACCGCGGGCGACCACGACAGCTGGTACGACGCATGGCTGCAGAGGGCCGATCGCGTCGCGGAGGCTGCCCGTGCGGACGCTGCTCGAGGCCGGTCGGTGAGCGCGCGCGAAGGTTTCCTCCGGGCCGCGAACTACTACCGCAACGCCGACTTCTTCCTGCACGCCGACCCGCGCGATCGGCGTGTGGCGTACTCCTACCGCCTCGGCGTGCACTGTTTCGAGGCGGCGATTGCCATCCCCCGACCCTTCGAGGACGCGAAGGCGCCGAGTATCACCCCGGTCCGGATCCCCTATGAAGGCCGGACGCTACGCGGCTATCTCTACCGGGCGGCGACCGGCTACGGCGAGAAGCGTCCGACCATCGTCATGCACAACGGATTCGACGGCAGCGCGGAGGAGATGCACTTCTTCGGCGCCGAGGCCGCCGTGGAGCGCGGCTTCCACGTGCTCACCTTCGACGGGCCGGGGCAGCCGGGCGCCGTGCACGACCACGGTCTGACGTTCCGTCCGGATTGGGAGAATGTCGTGGGGCCCGTTCTCGACTTCCTCCTCGCTGAGCACGGCGATATCGTCGACGCTGATCGCATCGCGCTCTTCGGCGTGAGCTTGGGCGGTGTGCTCGCCCCCCGCGCTGCCGCGTTCGAGCCACGTATCGCGGCGGTCGTCTGCAATGACGGCGTATACGACGCCCTGGGCGCGGTCGAGGCACTTCTCGGTCTGACCCGCGCCCAGCTGGAGGCGCGCTGGCATGATCCTGCGTTCGGCGACGAGGTCGAGGCGGCGGCCGCGAAACAGCCCACGCTGCGCTGGGCCCTCGATCACGGGCTCTGGGTCATGGGTGCTGCCGACCCGGCCGAGTTCGTGCGGACCTACGCGCAGTACAACCTGCTCGACGGCGTGGCCGAACGGATCAGCTGCCCGGTCCTGGTCTGCGAGGCGGCCGACGACCTGTTCTTCGCGGGCGACGAGACCTCGCTATCGCAGCCTCGACAGCTGATGGCGCACCTGTCGGCCCCCGCCACGCTGATGCCCTTCACCAGCGACGAAGGAGCCGACGCCCATTGCCACGTCGGTGCCCAGCGGCTGGCTTCGGGCCGCATGCTCGACTGGCTTGCCGAAACCTTCGCCGCCGACCCGGCGGACCGCGCGCGAGCCGAGCAGCCGGCGCACCCGATCTCCGCACTCGAGCGAGGAGGACAGCAGTGACACCCCAGCAGACCCCGGTCAGCAGCCCCGCGCACGCGGTTCTGCTGCAGTCGATCGAGCTTCTTGCCGCCATGGATCTCGACGGCTACGTCGACCTCTTCGCCGAGGACGCCGTCATCGAGTTCCCCTTCGCGCCACCCGGTCGACCCGCTCGGCTGGACGATCCGTCGTCCGTGCGGGACTACGTGATGGCGATCGGAGCTGCGGTCAGGATCGAATCGTTCCCGAGTCTCGTCGTTCACCATCTGACCGACCCGAACACGATCGTGGCCGAGGTCGCGCTGCACGGCACCGTCGTGGGGACCGGTGCGCCCTACGATGTTCGGTACGTCTGGATCCTCGAGCAGCGAGACGGCCGGATCGTCCGCTTCCGCGACTACTGGAATCCCACGCAGACCTCGGCGACGACCGGGCCTGCCGCCGGAGAGGTCGCATCATGAGCTCGATCGGAACCGTGCTCGTCACGGGCGGTACGGGGCAGACCGGGCGGGTCGTCACCGACCTCCTGCGCCGGCGCGGTGTGGACGTGGTCGTCGCGAGCCGGCACTACCCGCAGGAGCGGCCCGCTCCTGGGGTGCGGCACGTCCGGTTCGACTGGGCCGATGCGACGACGTACGGCGAGGCGCTGCGCGACGTCAGCAGCATCTACCTGCTGCCGCCGCCGCTCGACGCCGACCCGGCGGACGTCGTCGGGGGCTTCCTGCGCAGGGCCCGGGACGCCGGCGTCAGGCGGGCGGTGCTGCTCAACTCGTCTGCCTTCCCGCTGCGGACACCCGGCCTGCACGCAGTACGGCTCACCGTCGGGCAGATGCCGGAGTGGTCGGTCCTGCTGGCCTCGGGGTTCATGCAGAATTTCCTCGGTAGCCACCCCACCGCCGTCGCGGTCCGCGAACGCCACGAGATCGTCGCGGCCGCCGGCGACGGCCGGATGGGGTGGATCGATGCGGCGGATGTGGCCGCGGTCGCGGCCGAACTGCTGACGCGCGCCGACCACGACAGTCGTGAACACGTGCTCACCGGGCCGCAGGCCCTGTCCTACCACGATCTGGCGGCCACCCTCGCCGCCGAATGGGATCTCCCCGTCCGCTACCGGCCGGTCACACCCGCCGAGCGCACCGCCCAACTCGTCGACGCCGGGGTCCCGCAGACGTTCGCCGACGCGCTCGTCGGCGCGGACGTGCTGACCGCGAGCGGCGCGGAGGACCGCGTGACCAGGGAGGTTGCCCAGCTCGCGGGCCGGAACGCCACCTCGTTCGCAGAGTTTCTCCGGCGTCACCCACTACGCCCGGCGATGACGACGACCCCGGAGAAATGAGCCATGTCAGTCTCCACCGACCTCCTTTCCCGTGCCGACCTCGACTTCCTGCTCCACGACTGGCTCCGGGTCGGGGATCTCACCGAACGGCCGCGTTTCGCGGAGCACTCCAGGTCGACCTTCGACGAGATCCTGGACCTCTGTGCCGACCTGGCCCAGAGCCGCTTCGCTCCGCACAACCGGCGCAGTGACGCGGACGAGCCGCGGCTCGTCCAGGGCCGGGTCCGCCTGCACCCGGAGATCCGTCCGGCTCTCGACGCGCTGGCGGAGACCGGTTTCCTCGGCGTGACCGCGGATCACCGCGTGGGCGGGCTTCAGCTGCCGCGCGTCGTTCACCTGGCATGCGCCGCATGGTTCGCGGCGGCCAACGTGAGCACATACGGATATGCCATGCTCACCGTGGCCAACGCTCATCTCATCTGCGCACACGGTTCTCCGGAGCAGATCGCCCGGTTCGTGACGCCTATGTTCGAGGGCCGCTTCCACGGCACGATGTGCCTGTCCGAACCTCAGGCAGGTTCCTCGCTCGCCGACACCATGACACGAGCGCACCCGGCCGATGACGGGACCTACCGCATCACCGGCACCAAGATGTGGATCTCCGGGGGAGACCACGAACTGGGCGAGAATATCGTGCACCTCGTGCTGGCCCGCACCGGCACCGGCGAATCCGGCGTCCGGGGTCTGTCGCTGTTCATCGTCCCCAAGTTCCTGGTCGGGGACGACGGCAGCATCGGCGAGCGCAACGACGTGTCGCTGATCGGGCTCAACCACAAGATGGGATTCCGGGGCACGGTCAATACCGTGTTGCGCTTCGGCGATGGAACCCATCGGCCCGGCGGGTCCGCCGGTGCCGTCGGCTACTTGGTCGGGGCGCCGGGGGAGGGGCTCGCCCAGATGTTCCACATGATGAACGCGGTCCGTCTCGAGGTAGGTGTGTGCGCCGCGGCCCTCGGCTACACCGCCTACCTCGAGTCGCTGGCCTACGCGCGGACACGTCCGCAAGGACGCAGGCCGGATGCGAAAGCCGCGCATCTGCCGCAGGTGCCGCTCGTGGATCATGCGGACATCCGCCGGATGCTGCTGGCCCAGAAGTCCTACGCCGAGGGAGCGCTCGGGCTGACGCTGTACTGCGCCCGGCTGCTGGACGAACGTGAGACTGCACCCGAACGTGCCGAGCGCGATCGCGCGGCGCTGCTGCTCGACATCCTCACACCCATCGCGAAGAGCTGGCCCGCGCAGTGGTGCCTGCGCGGAACCTCACTGGCCATACAGGTGCACGGCGGATACGGCTACACGCGCGACTATGACGTCGAGCAGCACTACCGGGACAGCCGGCTCAACCCGATCCACGAGGGCACACACGGTATTCAGGCGATCGATCTGCTGGGCCGCAAGACGTCGATACACGACGGGGCAGGTTTGCAAGTGCTGGACGAAGAGATACGGCGAGCCGTCGCGGCCGCCTCGCGGCTGGGGCCCGAGACTGCGGCCCACGCGGCCGATCTGGACCTCGCCCGAGCGCGCCTCGTGGAGGTGACGAAGCTGCTCCATGCACACCCCGAGCCGGTCACCCGGCTCGCCAATGCCTCGATCTACTTGGAGGCCGCCGGACATATCGTCCTCGCCTGGATCTGGCTGGAGCAGCTCGTAGCGCTCGGTGACCGAGACGACGCGTTCGCCCGCGGTAAACGCGCGGCGGCGCGCTACTTCCGATCGTATGAGCTCCCGGGGGTCGTATCTCGGCTCGATCTGCTCGCCTCGCTCGACCGCACAACCGTCGACCTCGACCCGGCCTGGCTCTGAGCAGGCACGACGAGCCGGTCCGAACGAGTTCCGCCCCCGCCCTCATCTTTGTCAGGAGATATCCATGCCTACGCTCGGCCAGTTGGTGGCCCGACAAGCCCACCGAGCTCCGACCCGCGACGCGCTCGTCTACAACGGCAGGCGGATCACCTGGGCGGCGCTCGACAGTGCGGTCAACCGTGCCGCCGCGGTGCTCCGACGCCGCGGCATGGTCAAGGGCGAGCGGCTCGCGGTGATGAGCACGAACTCCGACAACTTCGTCGTCGTCCTGTATGCCGCGGCAAAGCTCGGCCTTCTCGTCGTCCCGGTCAATCCCCGGATGGCGGCGCCGGAGGTCACCTGGCTGCTCGACGACAGCGGCGCAACCGGCTTCGTCTTCCACCCGAGTCTCGCGACCGTCGCGGACACGGCACGAGCCGCGGCGTCCACACCACCGCGGACCCACCTCCCGCTCGGCCCGCTGCCGGGCCGCCCCGACGACCTCGAAAGCCTCATGGTCGACGCTCCGGACCACGAGCCGGCGATATCGCTCGCCGAGTCCGACGACGCCGAAATCCTCTACACCTCGGGTACCACGGGCCGGCCCAAAGGTGTCCTGCTCGACCACCACCGGGTGATCTGGGCGGGGCTCAACGTGAGCCTGACCGCCGGGCTGGCGGATGGTGAACGGATCCTGCAGGTCGCTCCGCTCTACCATTCCGCGGGCCTCAACCTCTTCCTGCACGGGGGCACAGCGGTGGGAGCCACCCATGTTCTCCTCGATACGTTCGACCCGGCCGTCGTCCTGGACCTCATGGAGTCCGAGCGGATCACGACCTTCTTCGGCGTCCCCACGATGTACCGGATGCTCCTGGACAGCCCGGACTTCGCCGGACGGGACCTGTCGAGCTGGCGTATCGGATTGTTCGGTGCGGCTCCCATGCCGCCGACCACGATCGAACTACTCCGGCAGGCGGCACCGGGTGTGCGGCTTTTCAACCTCTGCGGGCCGACCGAGGCCGGCCCGGGCGGCGTCGGACTCGGGCCCGACCACATCGCACAGCGCCCGGGTGCCAACGGGTGGGCCATCCTCAACACCGAGGCCAGGGTCGTGGACAGCGAGGGACGCGACGTCGCCGCCGGCAGCACCGGCGAGGTGATCCTGCGGGGCGAATCCGTGATGAAGGGCTACTGGAACAACCCGGAGGCCACGGCGCAGGCCCTGCGCGACGGCTGGTTGCACACCGGCGACGTGGCGCGCGTCGACGACGACGGCTGCATCACACTCGTCGACCGTATGAAGGACATGATCATCACCGGCGGTATGAACGTGTACTCGGTCGAGGTCGAGAACGCGCTGGCCGCCCACCCCGGCGTGGCGGACTGTGCGGTAGTCGGGGCCCCCCATCCGGTTTACGGCGAGAGCGTGGTGGCCGTCGTGACGCCCCGCGAGGGCTACGCGATCACGCTCGAGGACGTACGGGCGCATGTATCGACACTCATTGCCGACTACAAGGCCCCGCACCGCCTGGTTCTCGGGGAGATTCCGCGCAACCCCTCGGGAAAGATCGTGAAGCACGTCCTTCGCGGGCGGGTACGGAGCGACGAGGGAGCCTCGTCGTGACAGGGCCGAAAGAGACGATGGTGGCGGTCCGCCAGGATGTCCTCGGTGGTCCCGAGGTCCTGTATCAGGCCGAGGTCGCGCGTCCGCGGGCCACACCCAACCAGGTCCTGGTACGGGTGGGTGCCGCCGGTCTCAACCCGACGGACCTCAAGCACAGATCGCGGCGGGTCTTTCTCGGTCCCCCGCCTTTCGTGCTCGGGTGGGACGTGTCCGGGGTCGTGGCGGAGATCGGCTTCGGAGTCGCCGATTTCCGCCCCGGCGACGAGGTCTTCGGGATGCTGCCCTACCCCCGCGGGCACGGCGCACACGCCGAACTCGTGCTCGCCCCCGCTCGGGCACTCGTGCACAAGCCTGCCGGACTCGATCACGTGCAGGCCGGAGCTCTCCCGCTCGCCTCGCTCACCGCGTGGCAGGCACTGGTGGAGCGCGCGCAGATCCGGGCCGGGCAGCGGGTGCTCATCCACGGCGCCGCGGGCGGTGTCGGTCACCTCGCCGTGCAAATCGCCCGCGACCGGGGCGCAGTGGTGATCGGCACCGCGAGCGCCGCCAAGCACGACTACCTCCGCGAGATCGGTGCCCACGAGCTTCTCGACTACCGCACGACCGCTTTCGAGGCCGAGCTCTCGGACGTGGACGTCGTACTCGACACGGTCGGTGGCGAGGTCACGAACCGCTCGCTCACGGTGCTCCGGCCGGGCGGCACGCTTGTCACTCTCATGCCCACCGGACGCGAGGTTTTGGTGGATGAGGCCCGCCGGCACGGAATCCGGGTGGTCGGCATGCTCGCGGACGCCGATCGTGCCGGCATGCAGGCAGTGTCGGACATGGTGCGGCGGGGCGTACTGCGGCCCGAGCTCGACCGAGTCTTTCCGATGAGTGCGGCAGCGCAGGCCCATACCCGGGCCGAGTCGGGACACGCCTTCGGCAAGGTCGTGCTCGTCCCGGACTGACCTGCGTCGCTGTGTCGCCCGCCCCCACCTCGCCTCACGACCGACCACATATCCGAGAGGAAGTACTGTCCATGAGTCCTGTCAATCCCGAGACCCTGTCCGGCAAGGTTGCCGTCGTCACCGGCGCCAGCTCCGGAATCGGCGCCGAGATCGCCCGCGAGATGCACCGAGCCGGCGCCGAGGTCCTCCTGGTGGGCCGGAACGAGGAGCGGCTGGCCGCCAGCGCTGCGCGCCTGGGGGCGAATGGCGACCGGGCCGAGACCCTGAGCGTGGACCTCACCGACGAGGCCGCACCGGACGCCGTCGTACGACGTGCACTGGATCGGTTCGGCCGGGTCGACATCCTCGTCAACGCCGCCGGTGTTTTCACCCCGGCACCGTTCCTCGAGACAACCGACCAGAACCTCGACGATCAGTGGGATGCCAACGTGCGGGCGCCGTTCCGGCTCGCCCGCGCTGCCACCGGCCACCTCGGCGAAGGCTCGTCGATCATCTTCGTCTCCTCCATCTGCGGCTACGCCGGATTCCCCAATTCGACGGCCTACTGCGCCACCAAGGGCGCGGTCGAGCTCCTGGTCAAGGCGCTCACTGCCGAACTCGCTCCGCGCGGCATCCGCGTCAATGCCGTCGCACCCGGCAACATCCGGACCAGTATCAACGAGCACCTGCTCGCCGACCCGGACTACGAGAGGCAGATGCTCGCGGCCACCCCCGCCGGGCGCATCGGGGCGGTCGGCGATATCGCACCCGCGGTCGTCTTCCTCGCCTCATCGGCCGCGTCCTACATCCACGGGTCGTCCCTGCTGATCGACGGCGGATGGATCGCCAGTTGACCGAGCCACCAGGAGTGCTCGAGCACGAGCTCGCAGAGTACCTGCGTGAGCACTACGCCATCGATGTCGCGCTCACCCGCCTCGGCTCCGAGCGCGACGAGACCTACCGTGCGTCCGGCACGTCGGCCGCAGACCTGATCGTCAAGGTCTGCGCTCCCGGCGAGCCGCGTGCGATCGTCGAGCTCCAGCTCGCAGTGACCGATTACCTCACCCGAGTCACGACGGTCCCGGTGCCGGTCGCCGTGCCGACCCCAGCGGGCGAGACGATCACCCGGTGGGAACGACCGGGCGGCGGGCCCGACCGTCTGGTCTACGTCATCTCCTGCCTGCCGGGCACCGGCCTCGCTGAGCAGCGGCTGAGCCCTGAGCGGGCGCAGCGAGTGGGCACCGTCCACGGCGAGGTCACTGCGGCGCTCGCCGGCTTCCGGCACCCCGCCGCCGCCCGCCGGCTCCTCTGGGATCTGTCCGGGCTGCCCGAACTCGCCGGCAGCATCACGCCCCCGCGGGCACAGGCCCGGCTGGCCACCCAGGTTGTCGGCCTTTTCACGAGAGTCGTCCGTCCCGTGGCCGAGGGCGGAGCGCGACAGGTCGTGCACGGCGACTACAGCGTGCACAACGTACTGGCGAACCCGGCCGCTCCAGGCTTCGTCACCGGCGTCATCGACTTCGGTGACGTGCATATCGCGCCGGTGCTCTACGACCTCGCGGTCGCGGTGTCCAACCTCCTCGACCACCGTCTCGCAGACCCGTGGACGTTGGCGTCCGCGCATATGCGAGGTTTCCTCGGCGTATACGACGTCGCACCGACCCAGCTCCGCACCCTCGCCGCGGCCGCCGCCGCCCGCTGTGTGCAACGGGCCTTGATCTCGCAGTGGCGCGCCACCGTCGACCCCACCCGCGCCGCCTATGCCGAGCAGCACTCGCGCCACGACTGGGTTCGCGCCGAGGCCGCGATCCAGACCCTCGACACCGGCACCGAGCACTTCCTCGCAGCCGCCTGACCACCCACCCCTCACGAGTCAAGGGATCACGTCCGTGTCATCACCGCCACCTCGCGCAGCCGTCGGCCCCGTCGGCATGGTCAACGGCTTCGACGTCGCCGACCTCGCGTCCCAGCCCGCGGATATCGCCTCGATGATCGAGCGGCGTAACGGGCTCCTGGGTCCGGGATACCAGCTCTTCTACGCCGATCCGATCGAGGTCACCGGCGCCCGGGGGGTGTACCTCTACGGCCGCGACGGGACCGAGTACCTCGACGCCTACAACAACGTGGCGCAGATCGGGCACTGCCACCCGCGTGTGGTCGAGGCGGTCTCCCGCCAACTGTCGACGCTGAACACCAATACCCGCTACCTCCAGAAGCCACTGCTCGACCTGGCCGAGCAGCTTCTCGCCCATTTCCCGGCACCGCTCGATCGGGTGACGCTGACGTGCACCGGGTCGGAAGCGAACGATCTGGCGACCAGGATCGCCCAGCACCACACCGGTGCCAGCGGCATCATCGTCACCGCCAATGCCTACCACGGGGTCACGAGCAGCGTGGCGGCGTACTCGCCCTCCCTCGGTCCCGGCGCGCCCCTGGGACCGCATGTGCGCACCATCGCCGCGCCGGACCCGGCGGCCTTCCCCGACGAGGTCGCACTGACCGCCGCGGTGCGAGACGATGTCCGCCGTGCCGCCGACGACCTGACCCGAGCCGGGTACGGGGTGAGTGCCTGTCTCCTCGACACTGTCTTCTCCTCCGACGGAGTCTTCACCCACCCGCCAGGTGTCCTGCGGGCGCTCGCGGACGAAATCCGTTCCTACGGCGCGGTGCTGATCGCCGACGAGGTCCAGGCCGGCTTCGGCCGTACCGGCGACGCTTGGTGGGGTTTCACCCGCCATGGATTCGTCCCGGACATCGTCACGATGGGCAAGCCGATGGGCAACGGCTACCCGGTCGCTGCGGTCGTGCTCCGTGCCGAGATCGGCCGTGCCTTCGAGACGGCGGTCCGCTACTTCAACACCTTCGGCGGCAGTACGACCGCCGCCGTGGCGGCACAGGCCGTCGTAACGGTCATCGAGGAAGAGGACCTGGTCGCCCGTGCCCGGCAGGTCGGCGTGTCGCTCGGGGACGCCCTGCGCGACCTGGCCCGCGGGACCGACCTCATCGGCGCGGTCCGCGGCGTCGGGATGTTCTACGGCGTCGAACTGTCCGCCGGCGGCAGCAGTGGCGACAACGCACGGATCGCCCGCGATGTCGTCAACCGGATGCGCCGGGCGGGCGTGCTGATCTCGGCCTCCGGACCCCAGGGCAATGTGCTGAAGATCCGCCCGCCGCTCACCTTCGACCAGACCCATGTCGACCGGCTGGCCGAGACCCTCGCCGCGGCCATCCGATCGGTCGACCGCACCGTACGGGAGGTATGAGCCATGGTGCCCACATCGATAGACGTCAACGCCGACGCCGGCGAGAGCTTCGGCCGCTGGCGGCTGGGCGACGAGGCCGGCCTGTTCGCGTTCGTCTCCAGCACCAATATCGCCTGCGGCCACCACGCCGGCGACCCCTCCACCATCCGGGCGGCCGTCCGGCACGCGCGCGACGCCGGCGTCGCGGTCGGTGCGCACCCCGGATACGACGACAAGGCCGGATTCGGGCGCCGCGCCCTCGCGATGTCGATCTCCGAGACCGTCGACTCTGTTGTGTACCAGGTCGGCGCACTGGCCGCGATCGCCGCGAGCGAGGACGTCCGGCTCCGGCACGTCAAGCCGCACGGGGCGCTGATGGGGGCGATCTGCCGCGACCCCGAGCTCGCTGTCGAGGTCGCGGCGGGTCTGCGCAGCGCCGGATTCGAACTGCCCCTGATGATGGCGCCCACCACCGCCCTCACCGCGGTACGGACGGCGGGCCACCCGGTCATCCCCGAGAACGCCGTCGACCTCGACTTCACCGACGACGGCATCAATGTCATCGAGCCGCGACCCATGGCCAAGGACCCTGATCGAATCGCCGAGACCGCCGTGACAGTGGCACGCGGCCGAGCGGTCACCGTATCGGGTCGCAGTATCGAGATGCCGGTGCGCTCGGTATGTATCCACGGCGACCGGCCCAATGCCGTACCCATCGCCGCGGCGGTCAACCGCGCCCTCACCGCCGCCGGCTTCGCCCTCCGCCCGGCCGAGCCGTGGGTGTGACGCCGTGCGGGACCTGACCATGTACACAACGCTCTCCGATGGGAGCCGCGCCAGTTTCGGCGGCGACGAGTACGTCTTCGTCGAGCTCGACGAGGCGATGAGTCTCGGCGCTGCGCTCCAGGTCCAGTCGATCACGGCACGCATCGCCGACCTGGAGCTGCCGGGGGTTCTCGATATCGCGCCCGCCAACAGCAGCTACCTGATCCGCGTCGACCCCGACACCCTCGACCCCCGCCGGGCACTCGGCGCGATCGCCGACGTGCACAAGGCCGGGCAGGCCACCGCGACGACGATCTCCACCGAAATCCTCGATGTGCCCGTCCTCTACGACGACCCGTGGTCGGCCGAGGTCTGCAGGCGATTCCGCGGCGGGCACCAGTCCGCCACCGAGAGCGATATCGAGTACACCGCACGGATCAACGGCTTCGCCTCCGTCGACGAACTGGTCGACGCTCATTCGAGCGCGCCGTTCATCGTGACCTTTCCCTGCTTCAAGCCCGGCAACGCCGAGTCCTACCAGCTGGTGCCGCGCGAGCGGCAGCTCCAGGCGCCCAAATACCTCACGCCGCGCACCGAGACGCCCGCCCGGGCCGTCGCCCACGGTGGCGCCTTCACGGTCATCTACCCCTCGAGCGGGGTAGGCGGTTACCAGCTGCTCGGACGCAGCGCGATCCCGGTCGTCGACCTCGGCCAGGCCACCCGTGAGTTCCGCCGCTCGCCGGTGCTGACCCCGATCTCGACCCTGCTGCGGTTCCGCCCGGTCGACCGGGCGGAGTACGACGAGATACGCCGTCTCGTTGCCGTTGACCAGCACGTCGTTCGCCGCGCGCCCGCCGAGTTCTCACTCGCCGACTTCGAAGAGGACCCGGTGGAATACGCGCACGAGCTCGCGGCGCTCCTGTCATGATCTCGATCCTCGTCCCCGGCCCGCATACGACGATCCAGGACGTCGGCCGCCCCGGCCACTACGCCATGGGACTGCCACCCTCGGGTGCACTGGACCAGTACGCGCACCGGTGCGCCAACCTGCTGGTCGGCAACGCCGAGTCGGCCGCCACCCTCGAATCGACCATGGCCGGACCCACCCTCGAGTTCGAAGAGGACGCCCTCGTCGCGATCACCGGCGCCGACGTGGCCGTCACCGTCGACGGCCGTCACGTGCAGACCTGGGCTGCGCACCCGATCCATGCCGGTCAGCAGTTGACGATCGGCCCGGCCCGAGCCGGCGCCAGATGCTACCTGGCGGTGCGCGGTGGCATCGACTGCCCGCCGTTCCTCGGCAGCCGCTCGACCTACACCGCCGCCGGTATCGGCGGCCTCGCCGGCAAACTCCTCGCCGCAGGGGACACCCTGCAGGTCGGTTCCGAGACCGCGGCACCACCGCGGCCGGGGGCACACCTCGACTCCCGCCTCCGCGGCCGGCCCGGAAACCAGGTGACGGTCCGGGTCGTCCCGGGGCTGTGCAGCTACCGCTTCACAGCCGAGTCGCTGGAGCAGTTCTTCACCAGCACCTACACCATGACCACGCGCTCCGACCGTATCGGTTGCCGCCTCGACGGCCCGAGGCTGACATTCGTGGAGCGCGAGCAGCCGTTCGGCGCCGGCGACAACCCGAGCAACGTCGTCGATCTCGGCTACCCCGTCGGGTCGGTCCAAGTCCCCAACGGCGCCGAGCCGATCTGCCTGCTCCGCGACGCCGTCACCGGCGGTGGTTACGCGACGCTCGGAACGGTGATCAGCGCCGACCTCGATCTGCTGGCTCAGGCACGAGCGCCCGACACCCTACGTTTCGAGCCGGTCTCGGTCGACGACGCACTGGTCGCTCGAGCCGAGTATCGAGCGCGCCTGCGCGATGCGCGCACCACCCTCAACCTGCTCAGCCTGTTCTGAGTGGTCTCACTCCTACCGAGAGCAGCCACCATGATCGATCAGATCACCACGCCGACCTTCGCAGTGGAGGATCCGGCCACCCTCGAGGTCGTCGGGCACGTCCGCGACCTCGGTCCGGCCCACGCCAGAGCCGCGGTCGACCGTGCTGCGGCCGCGTTCCCGAGCTGGTCCCGCGCCGCCCCGCGCCGCCGTGCCGACATCCTGCGCCGCGCGTACGAGCTGATGCTGCGCGACCGAGATGAGCTGGCCACGCTGATCTCGCGCGAGAACGGGAAATCTGTCTTGGACGCGACCGGCGAGGTGGTCTACGCCGCCGAGTTCTTCCGCTGGTATTCCGAGGAGGCGGTGCGCGCCGACGGTGAGTACGGCATCTCACCGGCGGGGGAGGCCCGCACGATCGTGACGCGCAGACCCGTCGGGGTCGCAGCGCTGGTCACTCCGTGGAACTTCCCCGCGGCGATGGCCACCCGCAAGATCGGACCCGCGCTGGCCGCGGGTTGTACGGCGGTCGTCAAACCGGCAGCTCTCACTCCGCTCACCATGCTCGCGATTGCCGAGATTCTCGGCGAGGCCGGTCTCCCCGAGGGAGTCCTCGAGGTGGTGACCACACGGAGCTCCGGCGCGGTGGTCTCGGCCTGGATGGCGGACGACCGCGTCCGCAAGATCTCGTTCACCGGCTCCACCGAGGTCGGGCGCACGCTGCTGCACCAGGCCGCGGACCGGATCGTCAACGCGTCGATGGAGCTGGGCGGCAACGCACCCGTAATCGTGACCGAAGACGCGGACGTGGCAGCGGCCGTCGAGGGCACGCTGGTGGCCAAGTTCCGCAACGGCGGACAGGCGTGCACGGCAGCCAACCGCGTCTACGTCCACGCCGATATCGCCCGACCGTTCCTGGACGCGTTCGTCGCCGCGGTCGACAAGCTGACGGTCGGCCCGGCGCTCGACGGTGCCGTGATCGGCCCACTGGTGAGCGCGAACGAGCGGCAACGCGTCAGCGACGCTGTGGAGCTCGCCGTCCGTAACGGAGCGCGGGTGGCCTATGCGGCGGAGCTGCCCGCGGCGCCCGGCCACTTCTACCCACCGACCGTCCTCGTCGGCGTCGCACGCGACTCCACGATCGTGAGCGAAGAAATCTTCGGACCCGTCGCCCCGATCCTCGAATGGACCGACGAGGACGACCTCCTCGACCACCTCAACGACTCCGAGCTCGGTCTGGCGGCCTACGTGTTCGCCGGCGACCTGGCCCGCGCCATCCGCATCGCCGAGCGGCTCGAGGTCGGCATGGTGGGGATCAACCGCGGCATGGTCTCCGACCCGTCGGCGCCATTCGGCGGCGTGAAGCAGAGCGGCCTGGGGCGCGAGGGATCGCGCGACGGGCTGCGCGAATACCAAGAAACGCAGTACCTCAGCGTGGACTGGCCCACATGACCAGTGACCTCGTACGAACTGATCACCAGCCATCGACCGACACGGAATGAGAGTCATGCAGATCGACAATGTCGCGGCCGTCGTCACCGGCGCCACATCCGGGCTCGGCAACGCGACCGCCGCGGCACTCGCGGCCAAGGGCGCCCGCGTCTTCGGGCTCGACCTCGATATCGCCACCGCCCCGCGGATCGACGGCGTCACCTACATCGAGGCCGACGTCACCAGCGAAGACCGAGTACGGGCCGCGGTCGCGCACGCCGCCGAGCAAGGTCCGCTGCGAATCGTCGTCAACTGCGCCGGTATCGGAACACCCGCCCGCATCCTGGGCAAGGCCGGCGTCCACGACCTGGCCCACTACGCAAAGATTGTCGAAGTCAACCTGATCGGCACATTCACCGTGCTCGCACTCGCCGCCGAAGCGATCGCGAAAACCGACCCACTCGACCACGCCCAACGTGGTGTCATCGTCAACACCGCATCGGTCGCGGCGTTCGAAGGCCAGATCGGCCAGGCGGCCTACTCGTCCTCGAAGGGCGGCGTGGTCGGCCTCACCCTCCCGGCCGCCCGCGACCTCGCCCAGCACGGCATACGCGTGAACACCGTGGCCCCGGGAATCGTCGACACACCTATGCTCGCCACCCTCAGCGAGGAAGTCCGGGAGAGCCTTGCCGCGGGTGTGCCGTTCCCCAAGCGCCTCGCGCGGCCATCCGAGTACGCCGACCTGGTCGCGTTCATCATCGAGCACGACTACCTCAACGGCGAGACCATCCGCATGGACGGGGCCCTGCGACTGGCGCCTCGCTGATCCTCGACACTGTCCGGAAGGAAGCCACCACCATGAACTCAGCTGTCATCGTCGATATCGTCCGGACCGCCTCCGGGAAGGGCAAACCGGGCGGTGCCCTCTCCGAGGTCCACCCGGTCGACCTGCTCGCAGCCCTGCTCACCTCGCCCGCCGAGCGCAACGACCTCGATCCGGCCGTTGTCGACGACGTGATCGCCGGCTGTGTCACCCAGGCAGGCGACCAAGCCCTCAACATCGCCCGCAACGCTGTCCTGGTCGCAGGTTTCCCGATCGAGGTGCCCGGCACCAGCATCGACCGGCAATGCGGTTCCTCGCAGGAGGCGGCACACTTTGCCGCCCAGGGCATTATCGCCGGCGCGTACGACATCGTGATCGCCGGCGGCGTCGAATCGATGAGCCGCGCCCCGATGTTCTCTGATGGCGACAATGGTCAACTATCTCGAGGACACCGGCGGCCGCTACGGCCTCCAGACCATGTGCGAAGGCGGCGGTATGGCCAACGCGACCATCATCGAACGCCTCGGCTGACACCGTAACGGCCAACGGGCCGGCGAGCCGGCCACTCGGCCCCGCCGCGCCCGGCCCGGGCATATCTCTCACGAGTCCCGGATGCCGGCGGCCGGGCCACAGTGGGCCCGCGTCGAGCAATTTTTCTGTGTCCCCGTAACTTCCCATGCCGGCCCCGCGTGCACCGTGCCTCACTGTCGACCACGGACCACACCGACCTCGACCGGGTCACCGCAGATGCTGTTCGACCAAGCGCTCGAAGGCTCGGGCCGCCGCGCTCGGGGCGCGGCTGCTGGGTGTGGCCAGGGAGATCGGCCAGTTGAGGTCCGCTCCGGTAACAGGCAGCGAGACGAGGTCGGTGTCGTGCCCGGTGCTGCCCCGGGGCAGCAAGGCGATACCCATGCCATGGCGGACGAAATCAGCACCGGCCCCGATGGCGGTGATCTCGATGGTGACATGGCGTCGAAGCCCGGCCCTGGTGAACGCGCGATCCGTCACGGCGCGGTTGCCGTATCCGGAAGGGAAGTCGATGAACGCCTCATCGGCCAGCTCTCCGAGCGCCACCCTGCTCCGGCCTGCCAGCCGGTGGCCAGCGGGCACGACGAGGTCCAATGGTGTGGCGGTGAGGTTTCGCCACTGCGCGCCGGGCGGCGGTGAGCCGGGAATCGATACGAACGCGAGGTCGAGCCTGCCCTCGGCGAGCGCATCGAGGAGCCCGGGTGAGCCGCCGTCGGACGCTGCGGTGACCAGGCGCACGGAGACAGCGGGATGCTCGCGGTGGAAGCGACCCAGCAACGCCGGCAGATCGAGCACCCCGAGAGAACTCAGCGTTCCGACGCGCAGGGTGCCGCGGACGACACCGTTGACCTCGTCGACGGCATCACGCGCGTCTCGGACGGCATCGAGGGCAGCCCGAGCCTTCGGCAGTAACGCCCGTCCCGCGGCCGAGAGGCTGACCCTCCTGGACGTGCGCTCCAGCAATCTGGTGTGCAGCTCCCCTTCCAGGGTCGCGATCGTCGCCGACACAGCCGACTGCACGACGTGCAGCCGGGCGGCGGCCCGCGTGAAGCTCGACTCCTCGGCTACCGCGACAAAGCACTCCAACTGGCGCAGTTCCATCTCCATACCATCTCTCGAGGTGATAGCTGCAAGCAAAATCATTCGTTGGACGTGATCTATCGGGGGAGGGAGTGTGGGAGCGTACGCGCCCACTTCTTCAGGAGTCGACCACCATGACCACCGCACTGTCCGAGCGCCGCCACGCCCCTCGCACCCACCGCGAGATTCGGCTGGCGGCCCGCCCTGCGCCGGGGGCACCGCTCACCGACGACCTCTTCGAGATAGTCGAGGTCGCGACCCCTTCCCCTGAGCCCGGCCAACTCCTCGTACGCACCGGGGTGATGAGCGTGGCCGCCGTGATGCGGACGCTCATGGACGAGACAACCGACGTGCCCATGCGCCCCTTCGCACTCGGTGAGCCGCTGTACGGCCCCGCGATCGGCGAGGTCGTGTCCGCTCCGGGCGCCGGTTTCGCCCCCGGCGACCTCGTGCAACACGATCTGGGCTGGCGCGAGTTCGCCCTTCTGGATGTCACCGCCGCACAGCGCGTCGAACCCGGTCTGCTGCCCGACCCGGCCGCTCACCTGTCCCAGGGCCCCACCGCCTGGATGGGCGTCACCCTCGGGGCCGAGGTTCGCCCGGGGGACACGGTCTTCGTCAGCGGCGCCGCGGGCGGTGTGGGGTCCCTCGCCGGACAGATCGCCCGGCTCCGCGGGGCCAGGCGGGTCATCGGCAGCGCCGGCTCGCAGCGCAAGGCGGACATCTTGCGCGAGGAACTCGGTTACGACGCCGTGGTCCTGCGTGGTGCGGGACAGATCGAGGAGCAACTCCGCGCCGCAGCTCCGCGGGGCGTCGACGCGGTGGTCGACACCGTCGGCGGCGAGCAACTCCAGGCATCGATCGCCGTGGCCAACCGGGGTGCCCGCATCGGCCTCGTCGGGGCACTCGGCGCCCAGCTCACGGGCTCCATCACCCCGATGACGGCCATCGACACTTTCGGTTTGCTGACCCGTGGCATCACGCTGCGCGGCAACGTCCTGCACGCCGACCACCTCGACCTGATCCCGGAGTGGCACGACCAGTTCGGCGCCGGGCTCCGCGAGGGCACACTCACCTTCCCGCACGCCCGGCTGCACGGCCTCGACAACGCCCCCAGGGCCCTGCGCGAACTGATCGAAGGTCGCCACGTGGGAGCGGTCCTGGTGGAGTTGTGAGAGCTCGGCCCCAACCACCCCGGCTATCTCGGCCCGCTATCGCACCCGTATGGCGTGGTGTAGCCGCCTATGGTTTTTCGTGCAGCTCGTCCGTTGATCAACGGCGAAGTCGAGTACGACGCCCCGTCCGTCCCGCAGCAGATCGCCGAGGCGGGTGCCGTCACGGAAGCGGGAGTCCGGGCCGTGCGGCCGACGAGCGGTTGGTCGCTGCCCAGGGCGTAGCGGTGGGACCCGCCGGACGTGGCGCGGAAGACATGGGTGGTGCCTCGCCGGGTGTCCTCGGGAAGGTCGTGGAGCAGCTGCCGCAAGGCCGGTGCGTTGGGGCCGGACTACGAGGTGGTCACCGTGCGGCGGGGGAGCGGTCGGGCAGGGCCGGTCCACCGCTCCGGCCGGACCGCTCCACCGCACTCGCCTGCCGCAGCAGGGCCATGGCCGCCTCCGCCGGTGACCCGGCGGGCGTCGTGCACACCACGACGGATTGCCCCGGCGAACGCGCCAGGACGAGGGTCTGCTGGGTGACCGTCACCGTGCCGACGACAGGATGGCGCAGCTCGTAGGTGGCGGCGTCGCACGGTGTCACCCGGTGGTCACCCCACAACGCCACGAATTCCGGGCTCTTCATCGTCAGCTCGCCGATCAGCTCGGCGAGCAGCCGGTCCTCCGGATAACGGCCGACGGCGATCCTCAGATTGCCCACGACCGCGCGCACCTTGCGCCGCCAGTCCCCGTATAGCTCTCGGCAGTGCGGGTCCAGGAACAGCATCCGGCTCATGTTCGGCCGGCGCGCGGGGTCCTCCGGGCTCAGCGGGTCGACGTGACCGGCGAGCAGGGCGTGGCCGAGCGGGTTCCACGCCAGCACGTCCGTGCGCCGGCCGAGGACGAGCGCCGGGACACCATCGAAGGAGCGCAGCAGGTCCCGCGTCTCGTCGGCGAGCTTCTCGGGGCGGGGCCTTCGCGCCTGCGGTACCCGGCGGGAGGCCCCGGCGAGGCGTTCCAGGTGGTCCCGTTCATGGTCGTCGAGCAGCAGGGCGCCGGCGATCGCCGCGAGCACCTCCGCCGACGCGCCACGGGACAGGCCCTGTTCGAGCCGGGTGTAGTAGGACACGCTGACCCCTGCCAGCTGCGCCAGCTCCTCCCGGCGCAGACCCGCCACCCGTCGGCGTGGGCCGAGGTCGTGCAGACCCACGTCTTCCGGGCGCAGCCTGGCCCGCCGTGCCTGCAGGAAGTCGCCGAGCGGGCCTGGTCCGTCCATCACTCCACTATCCACGCCGACGGCACCGCTCAGCCACACCCTGTGGGGGGTAGGACAAGGCGGGGCTGGTTGCCGCGCGCGGACACGATCAGGCTCGACCTGGCCAGGGCAGCCGCCCCCGATTCACGAGGAGTGATCATGGATCAGATCGAGCTGGGTGACGTGACCGTCACCCGTGTCAAGGAGTACTACGGCTCCGTCGAGATGGGCCCCACGGACTTCTTCCCCGACAGTCCCGACGGCGCCTGGGACGAGCACCGGAGCTGGCTCGCCCCGGACTTCCTGGACACCGGCACCGGCGAATGCCTCTCGGCCATCCAGACCTGGCTGCTGCGCAGCGAAGGCCGCACCATCCTCGTCGACACCGGGGTCGGCAACCACAAGGACCGCCCCTACGCGCCCGTCTGGAACCGGCTGGACACGAACTTCCTGGACAACCTCGCCGCCGCCGGTGTCCGGCCCGAAGACGTCGACATCGTCATCAACACCCACCTGCACATCGACCACGTGGGCTGGAACACCTACCTCGACGGCCGGACCTGGGTGCCGACCTTCCCGAACGCGACGTACCTGATCACGCGGCAGGACTTCGACTTCTGGAATCCGGCCAACAACCACGAACCGTTGCTGGGTCGCGGCAACCAGAACGTCTTCGAGGACAGCGTCGCTCCGGTGCACGAGGCCGGTCTGATCCACCTGTGGGACGGCTCGTACCGGATCGACCGGAACCTCCGGCTGGATCTCGCGCCCGGCCACACCCCCGGGTCGTCGGTACTGACCTTGGAGTCGGGCGGCGACCGCGCGCTGTTCGTCGGCGATCTGGTGCACACCCCGTTACAGCTCGTGGAGCCGGAGACCAACTCCTGCTTCTGCGAGGACCCGGCCGAGGCCCGGGCAACCCGCCACAAGCTCCTCGGCCGCGCGGCCGAGGACAACGCGCTGGTCTTCCCCGCGCACCTCGGCGGCCAGGGCGGCGCCGAGGTCGAGCGCGACGGGGCGAAGTTTGCCATCAAGGAGTGGGCGGGCTTCTCCCGCATCGCCTGAGCCCGGTGAGGCCGGCCCCTGCCACGCAGTAACCCGAGAGGAAGCGTTTCCCGTGTCCCAGCAAGCAAATCCGATCGTCGAGACGCCGGCGGGCGCCGTGCGCGGTGTTCGTGACCGCTTCGGCGAGTTCTACCGGGCCGTCCCGTACGCGGCGGCACCCAGGGGCGCCGGCCGGTTCGCGCCACCGGCGTCCCACCCGGGCTGGTCCGGTGTCCGGGACGCCACCGCACCGTCGCCGACCGCGCCGCAGCCGGCCCGGGACTTCGGGCGGCTCGATATGATCCCCTACTTCGGCCCGGGCTGGGTGCGTGGCGAGGAATACCTGACTGTCGACGTCCGCACGCCCGGCGCGGACGGCGGGAAGCGGCCGGTGATGGTCTTCGTGCACGGCGGCGGGTTCGTCACCGGATCCACCCGCGCCGCGCTCTACGACGGCCGGGCATTCGCCCGCGACGGCGTGGTGCTGGTGACGGTGAACTACCGCGTCGGCATCCCCGGCTTCCTCGACCTGGACGGCGCCCCCGCCAACCGCGGGCTGCTCGACGTTCTCGCCGCGCTCGGCTGGGTGCGGGACACGATCGCTGCGTTCGGTGGCGATCCCGCGAACGTCACGCTGTTCGGCCAGTCCGCGGGTGCCACCATCACCGGAGCCCTGCTGGCGACGCCGGAAGCCAAGGGGCTGTTCCGGCGCGCGATCATCCAGAGCGGCAGCGGCACCGGCGCCTTCACCCCCGAGCAGGCGCACCGGGTCACCGCGGCGGCTGCTCGGGCGCTGGGCGTGCCGCCCACCGCGGAGGCCTTCGCCGAGATCCCGGACGAGAGGTTTCTCGAGATCCTGCCGGATCTCGCGGGGATCGACCTGCGGACCGCGACGGCCACGGACCCACTCGTCGAGCTGAGCCCGTTCTCCCTGGTCCTGCCCGTGCAGCCGGCCGACGCCCTGGCGGAGGGGCCGGCGGGCGAGGTCGGCCTGCTCATCGGCACCAACACCGAGGAGGGCCATCTCTACCTGGTACCGCAGGGCAAGCTGGAGTCGTCCACGGACGACGATGTGCTCGCTGTCGCGGCGAAGGTCGGCGCGGACCCCGCCGCCGTCGTCGCGGCCCATCGGGCGGCCCGGCCGGGGGCGACCCCGGGCGAGCTGCGCTCCGCGGTGCTGGGCGAAGGCCTCTTCGGGGCCGGCACTGCTCGGATGATCGAGGCCCACACCCGGCTGTGCGCCGGCCGCACCCACGTGTACTCGTTCGGCTACCGCTCGACGGCTTTGGACGGTCGGCTGGGCGCCACCCACACGGTCGAGCTGCCCTTCGTGTTCGACATCGCCGAGGAACCGTGGCTGCACGGCGACGCCGGTCTGCTCGGTCCCGACCCGGCGCCCGCCGGGCTCGCGGCCCGCGTGCACGGCGCCTGGGTCGCCTTCGCGGCCCACGGCGACCCCGGCTGGGCCGCGTACGACCCACGGTGGCCGCAGGCGGAAGTCCTGGGTGGCTGAACGATCCCCATCGTTCTCACCGCGACGTGCCGGACAGCGCCCGGGCCCGCGGACCGCCCGTCTCCGTCGCCGGCCGGCGCCCGCGGATTCTGCGGACCAGACCGAGGAGGACCGACCGCAGCGCCTCGGCCCGACGGCTGGACGGGACGAACATCTGCTGCTTGAGCCGCGCGGTGCGCTGGTGCTTGGTGATGAACGGACGCAGGCCGGTCTCCCATGCGTCCAGCGCGGCGGCGAGGTCGTCGGGGTGTTCCAGCAGGGCCGCGCTCAGTGCGGCGCCGCCGCGCAGCGAGGACGTGGCACCCATGCCCGAGTAGAGGTTCATGCACCACGCCGCATCTCCCACCAGCACGACTCGACCCTTGCTCCACCGCGGCATCCGCACCTGGTGCACCGAGTCGAACAGGTGGTCAGGGGCCTCTTCCAGGGAGTCCAGGACGTGCCGCACCACGGGATCGTCGATTCCGGAGAAGACCGAGCGCAGCCGCTGGACCCGTGACCCACTGAACTGCTCCTGGATGTCTGTCGTCCGGTACGTCAGCAGCGCGGTGGGCGCGTGGTCGGCGAGCCCGAACACCCACACCGCCCGCTTCGCGCGCGCAATGATGATGCTGTCACTCGCCTCGTACGACGGCACCTGCTCCTTCAGCTGGAAGGCGCAGATCATCGCGTTCCACGTGGTCAGGTAGTCCTCGTCCGGACCGAACACGATCCGGCGCACGCTCGAGCGCATCCCATCCGCGCCGACGACCATGTCGAAGCTCTCGCGGTACTGCGCACCGGTGCCGGCCTTCTCGAGCAGGACCTGAACCTCGGCAGGACCCTCGGTGATCGCGACCGGAGTGGTCCCGAACCGCACCTCGACGCCGGTGATGTTCTGCCACAGCGCGGCCTCGATGTCCCCGCGCAGTACCGCTGCCGGCTCCCCGGGCTGATCCAGGAATCCCAGAGCCGGCCTGCGCCCGCCCCGGCGATCCACCGACCACGAATTCGCGCGGGCCGTCCGTTGCGGGTTGCGGGTGTGCAGGTGGTCGGCGATGCCCAGATCGACCGCGGCCTGCCGACCCTCCGGGAACAGCCCGACGAAGTAGCCTCCGGTACGCCGCTCGGGCGCCCGTTCGACGATCACCGGCGTCCAACCGGCCCGGCGCAGCCCGATGGCCGCGGACATCCCCGCGATCCCGAGCCCGACCACCAACGCCCTCTTCCGCATGGCCGTCACCGCGTCGCGCCGGACTGGGCAGCGGCCGCCGCCGCGGTGAACTCCACTGTCAGCCGGCGGTGGACGACCCTGCGGACCAGATCGAGAACAACCGAAACCAGCACCTGGACCGGGCGGCTGGACGGGACGAACCGCTGTTGTTTGATCCGTGCGGAGCGCCGCTGGCTGGTGATGTAGGGACGCAGGCCGGTCTCCCAGGCGTCCAGCGCGGCGGCGAGGTCGTCGGGGTGCCCCCGCAGGGCCACGCCCAGTGCGGCGCCGCCGCGCAGCGAGGACGAGGAGCCCATGGCCGAGTAGGTGTTCATGCACCAGGCCGCGTCCCCCACCAGCACGACCCGCCCCGTGCTCCACCGGGGCATCCTCACCTGGTGGATCGAGTCGAACACGTGGTCGGGGGCCTGCTCCAGGGAGTCCAGGATGTGGCGCACCACGGGGTCGTCGTCCATCCCGGAGAAAGCCGCGCGCACCTGCTCGATCGACGGCCCGGCGAACCGGTCCGGAATATCCTCGGTGCGGTAGGTCAGCCATGCGCAGGGCGCGTGGTCGGCGAGTCCGAACACCCACATCGCACGTTTGGGGCGCGAGACGATGATGCTGTCGCTCGCCTCGTAGGAGGGCACTTGCTCCTTCATCTGGAACGCGCAGATCATCGCCTTCCAGTTCGCCAGGTAGTCCTCGTCCGGACCGAACACCATCCGGCGCACGCTGGAGCGCATCCCGTCCGCGCCGACCACGAGATCGAAGTCCTCGCGGTACTGCTTCCCGGTGCCGGCGTCCTCGAGCAGGACCTGCACCCCGCCGGCGCCCTCGGTGATGTCGACCGGAGTGGTCGCGAACCGCACCTCGACCGCGTCCTCGGTCCCGTTGCCGGTAATGCCCTGCCACAACGCGGCCTCGATGTCGCCGCGCAGCACCGCTGCCAGCCCGCCGGGCGCGTCCAGCAATCCCAGAGCCGGCTTCCGCCTGCCCCGGCGATCCACCGACCACGAGTTCCCGCCCGGTCGCCATTCCGGGTTGCGGGTGTGCAGGTGGTCGACGATCCCCAGGTCGGCCGCGGCCTGCACACCCTCCGGGAACATGAAGATGTAGTAGCCCCCCGTCCGACGCTCGGCCGCTCGTTCGACGATCACCGGCGTCCAACCGGCCCGGCGCAACCCGATGGCCGCGGACATCCCCGCGATCCCGAGCCCCACCACTAGTGCCCTCTTCTGCATGGCTTTCCTCTTTCCGATCACGTTCTGCTGGATGGACGGCTCAATCCGGCACGATGACGGCGCGGCTGCGGCCGGTGTGTGCCCACGCCTCGCCGATCCGGCTCAACGGGAACACGGTGTAGGGCAGCTGCAGGGACCCGTCGGCGAAGCGGGCCATGACCTCGGGCACCTCGGCGAGCATCTCCTCGGCGGACCGCGATCCGACGCCGCTCCCGGTGATCCGGATCCGCCTGCTGCGCAGCAGGTCTGCGGGCAGCGACGCCGCCAAGCCTGCGAGCGAGCCGTGACCGGGTGGGACCGTCGGCTCGGGGAAGTCACTGCAGACAGGTGACGTATCGGGGGCGGTGACAACCTCAGCACGCATCAGATTCTCCTTAACTAAGTTCAACGCTGTAGTCAGCGTTCCTTAACAAAGTTAAGTTGTCAATATGACCAAGGGCCTCGTCACTCGGGAGCGGGATCATCACGGCCCTCGATATGGCCACCGCGTTCGTCGTCGGCTTCGTCATCGAGGAGCAGGAGCAGGAGCAGGAGCAGCGCCGGACGGCCGGGCTGCGCCCGGTGGACGATCCGGACGTCCTCACCGGGCGTGACGGTCGTCGTGGTCGACACCGGCGTGGACGCGCACACGTCGCAGCTCGCCGGGCAAGGCGCAGCGCGGGGTCGACATCGCAGCACCGGCCCGTGGGGCCCATGACGTGCTGATGGTGGCGTCCGCCGCGAACAGCACGCAGCAGGGCGACCCGGTGATCTACCCGGCCGCCTTTCCCGGCGTGATCGCGCGCTCGGCTCGCGGGCCGGGTCGTATTCTGCTGTTCCAGCTCCCGGATCCGCCGTCCGGCGGCGGGCAGTTCCGTGTGCTCGGCGCAGGTCGGTCCCGCCCCTGACCAAGTATCGGTCAGCTCTTGGCGGCGCCAGTCGTAGATTTCCGGCAATCCCGGGGTGCAACAACTCACCAATCGAATTCCGATGACAACGATCCGACTCTGAAGGTGCGTTGTCGCGTTACCGGGGCCTGTCACTACGATAGGGGCATGGCGGCTTCGTTCTCAAATGGTCTCAACGGTACCGAGCCCCGGGCCGGTAGGCGGAATCTCAAGGGCGACATGCGAGAGCAAGCGATCCTCAAGGGGGCTTATGAAATACTGCGCACCGAGTCGATGCGTACGGTCTCGATCGATGATCTCACCAAGAGCGCAGGATTGTCGCGATCCTCCTTCTATTTCTATTTCGAATCCAAGTGGCAGGTGCTTTCGGCGCTTCTGTCGAGCGTTACCGACGACGTTTTCAAAGCATCCTCAATGATTTTCGATCGGCCGGCCGGAGTTTCGCCCGAGGTTGCGATAGAGCATGCGGTCTCCGAAGTTGTAGATGTATGGGAGCGGCACGGTCACATTCTTCGCGAAGTCGGTGATGCCGCGGCGGCGGAACCTGCTTTACAGGCGCAGTGGGACAAAATCTTGGGTGGATTCATCGATGCTGCCGCCGCCGCTATCGAGCGCGACAGAGCCGCAGGTGTGGCTATCGACGGGCCGCCGGCCCGCTCCCTGGCGGCAGCGCTCATGTGGATGGGGGAGAGAAACCTCGGTCTCATGAGCATGCGCAGCGCAAACGCGATCCGCATGGAAGATATGGTCGAGACGGTGACGACCGTGTGGCTGAGAACAGTGTTCGGCCTCGAATACGCGGGAACCTCGAAAAATACCTGAGCGGACTTTTCAACTCCTGGTAACGCCGTCCCATTCCGCGTGCCGCTCCGGTCACCAGGGCAATTTTTCCATCCATTCTTACACTTATATTCTCTTCTTTGAGTGAAAATTTTCGTAAACTGCCTCTGCTGTGCAGGGTTGCCATAACCCAGTGCGCTGAAGAGCGGGAACTGCGCTTTGGGTCCGATAGCCGAATCTCATGAAAGCCTCGAAATCGTCATTGACTTCCGGCGGCAACAAAATGCGGTGCAACACCCTGGTGACGTTCGGTCCGACATACGGCGAACACCGGCTAGCTGTACTGACCGGTGAACAAAACTCCGCAACCACACCCGGGCCCGTAGTCGGTCGGGCCGGCAGGTGACCGGTTATCACACTGCACTCGACGATCGCTGCCGCACTCGGCACGGTGGTACGCAAACGAACCCGCTCCTACAGGCCGCCGGTCCGGCTCGGCGGCGGACATGCCTGCCATGGAGCGTGATCGTCCTCGCCTGGCCGCATCGGCCACGTACTCACTGGTTCCGCAGGGTCCGGTAGGTGAAGTCGGTCAGGTAGTCGTTGAGCCTGAGCGAGGCCTCGGACGCCTTGGTCTGGTCGCCGTGGCAGATGGCACGCAGGATGTCCCCGTGGAGGTCGGCCGCTTCGGCCAGCTCCATCTTCGGATCGCGCAGGTGGGCGAACCAGAACCGGCGCGAGAGGCCCTGCAATGGGGCCATAGCCACCGAGAGGTACTCGTTGTGCGCGGCCTCGACGATCAGGGTGTGGGTCTGCTTGAGCAGTTCACCGAACCGTTTGGAGTCGTCGCCGTCGAACTTGCCGAGTACCTCGGCCAGCCTCAAGATGCGCTCGCGCTGCTCCGTCGTGGCGCGGAGGGCGGCGAGGCGGACCGCGAGCTCTTCCATGGAGCGGCGTAGTTCGAGCACCTTGAGCTGGGCCTCGATCGATGTCGGGGCGACGAACACCCCCTGGCTCGGATGAATATCCACCATGCGCTCCCGCGCGAGCCGTTGCAGCGCCTCACGCACCGGGGTGCGGCCGAGCCCGGTCAGCTCCATCAGCCGGGACTCCGACAACAACGACCCCGGTGGGAGCTCCTGGAACGTGATCATGCGTTCCAGCATGTCGTAGGCCTGGTCGGCCTTGTTCGCCACGGACGGTCCTCCTTCGCACTCCACTACTGGGTCTGGACAGTACCGTGCGTCGCGATGTACAACCGGTACATGACCAATATATCGGACTGGTCGCTGACCGGTGGACCGCTCGACCGCGGACTCGAGGTGCTGGCCGAGGTCGACGTTCTCGTGGTCGGGGCCGGAGCGGCCGGGGTCGCGGCGGCGGTCGTCGCGGCCGAGGCAGGCAAGTCGGTGCTCGTCGTCGAGAAGTACGGCTTCGCCGGTGGCGCGGCGGTCGCAGGCATGTCCGGCACGATCTGCGGGATGTACCTCGCGTCGGACACCGACCGGGAGCCGCGGCAGGTCGTCGCGGGGTTCACCGAGCGATTTCGACGGGAGCTGGCAACCCGCGGCGGTCTCACCGCACCGCAGGTCTACGGCAAGACCTGGACCGCAGCGCACGACCCGCTCATGTGGCGCGAGGTCGCGGACGACCTCCTCGAAGCCGCAGGTGTCACTGTCCTGTACCACACCGCGGTCACCGCCGTCGTTCTCGACGGCGATACCCACCGCGGGGTCGTGGTCGAATCGAACGCGGGCCGGGCAGTGGTGCTGGCCGCCAGGACGATCGACGCCTCGGGGGACGCGGCGGTGATCGCCCGCGCCGGGTACCGCTACACCTTCGGCGACCACGGCACGATTCAGAACCCGACCATGTTCTTCCGTCTCGGCAACGTCGACGTCGAGCGGTTCCTGGAGTTCTACGGCGAGGATACGATCTGCCCGCCGTACGTCAGCGAGGAGATTCTCCGGGCGCGGGACGCGGGCCTGGACCTGCCGCGCCAGAAGATCTGGATTTTCACCACTCCCAGACGCGGCGAGCTGCTCGTCAACGCGACCCGGCTGGCGGGCCGCGACGGGCGGATGCTCAATGTGATCGACCCAGCGGATTTCACCGAGGCCGAGATCCGGGGACGGCGGCAGGTCCGTTCGTATGCGCGGTTCCTGGCCGAACGGATCCCCGGTTGCGAAACGGCTTTCGTGGTGGACACCGGGGTGGAGGCAGGGATCCGGCAGACGCGCACGATCGCCGGTATCGAGCGGCTGTCCAACGAGGACGTCCTCGCGGCACGCAAGCGCGAGGACGGGATCTGCCGGGTGCCGTGGCCGATCGAGCTGCACGTCGGTGACCGGCCGAAACTGACCTGGCTGCTCGACGACTACTACGAGGTGCCCTACGGCACGCTCGTGCCCGAACGCGGCGAGGGCATCATCGTCGCGGGCCGTTGCCTGAGCGCCGAGCACGAGGCGCTCGCCTCGGCGCGGGTCACCGCGCAGTGCTTCGAGTACGGCCACGCCGCCGCCGTCGCGACGCTGATGTCGCTCGACAACAGCCGCCCGTACCGGGAGCTCGACGGCCGCGAGGTCCGGTCCGCGATGGCCGCCAACGGAAGCGCACTTTCCCGTACCGACAGGAGAACAGCATGAATGAGTTGCGGAGCAACTTCGAGCCGGGCACCACCCGTTGGGCCGTGCGCCGCGCCCAGTGGAGCGCGATGGGAATCAGCGCCGAGGATCAGCGCAAGCCCAAGATCGCGATCGTCAACACGTCGTCGAAGCTGTCGGTGTGCTTCGCGCACCTCGACGACGTGGCGAAGGTCGTCGAGAACGCGGTCCGCGAGGCAGGAGGGCTGCCACTGGAGATCCGCACGACCGCGCCGTCCGATTTCGTCACCAGCGCGGGCCGCAAGGGGCGGTATCTGATGCCGACCCGGGACCTGATCGTCAACGACGTCGAAGCCGCCGTCGAAGGTGCCCAGCTCGACGGCATGGTGCTGTTGTCGAGCTGCGACAAGACGACACCGGCCCACCTGATGGCCGCCGCCCGGCTCGACCTGCCTTCGGTCATCGTCGTCGGCGGTTACCAGCGAGGAGGCACCTTCTCCGGATGCTCGGTCGACATCGACTCGGTGTACGAGTCGGTGGGTGCCGTAGCGTCCGGGAAGCTGGGCGTGGAGGAGCTCGGCGAGCTGGCCGACCGCGCGATCGAGGGACCCGGCGTGTGCGCGGGCCTGGCGACAGCGAACACGATGCATGTGCTCGCCGAGGCGCTCGGCATGGCGATGCCCGGTTCCGCGCCGGCGCGCGCGAACTCCGCGCCGATGCTCGAACGCGCCGCGGCCGCGGGACGCCGTGCCGTCGAGCTGGTCCGGGAAGGGCTCACCGCACGGAAGGTGCTGACCCGCGACGCCATCGAGAACGCGGTAGAGGTGGCGCTGGCGCTGGGCGGTTCGGTCAACTGCGTCCGGCACCTCACGGCCGTGGCCGCGGAGGCCGACCTCGACCTCGACGTCGTTGCGTTGTTCGAGCAGAAGGGTCGCGGCGCCAAGCAGCTCGCTGCGATCCGTCCGAACGGGACACACCAGGTGTGGGACCTCGACCGGGTAGGCGGGGTCCGCACCGTGCTGCGTGCGCTGGCCCCGCGGCTGCACACCCACGCGCTGACCGTGTCCGGCAGCACCGTTGCCGAGCTGGTCGCCGACGCACCTGGGCCCGACGGCGATGTGGTGCACCCGCTGGAGAAACCCGTCGCCGACGAGCCGGGCCTGCTGATCCTGCGTGGGTCGCTGGCCCCGGACGGCGCAATCGTCAAAGTTGCCGGAGTGGGCTCGGCGCGTCGCCAGTTCTCCGGGCTCGCCAAGGTTTTCGCGGGTGAGGACGAGGCCATTGCCGCGCTCGGCCAGGGCGGGATCGAGCCCGGACAGGTGATCGTGCTGCGCGGGTTGGGCCCGAGGGGCGGGCCCGGCACAGTGTTCGCCGCGAGCTTCGTAGCCGCCCTCAACGGCGCCGGCCTCGGTGGCCAGGTCGCCGTGGTCACGGATGGCGAATTGTCCGGGCTGAACCACGGTCTCGTCGTGGGCCAGGTCATGCCCGAAGCGGCCGACGGCGGCCCACTCGCCGGGGTCCAGGACGGGGACAGCATCTCGATCGACCTCGACGCACGGCTGATCGACGCCGACCCGGTGCGCGACGGCAAGCCCATCACCGCCGGGGACCCGGGCGCCGAGCGCGGCTGGCTGGGCCAGTACGCGGCACTGGTCGGACCGATCCAGCGGGGTGCGGTCCTGCGCCGTCCCGCCCGCCACTGAAGTTTCTCCGGCCTCCGAAGGAGTTGGCTTACATGACCGAATCGCAACGGCGCGCCCGCAAAGCCGGTATCGCCGCCCTCGTCGGCACCACGCTCGAGTGGTACGACTTTCTGATCTACGGCACGGCTGCCGCGCTGATCCTGAACAAGCTGTTCTTTCCCACGATCAGTCCGGTCGCGGGCACATTGGCCACCTTCGCCACCTACGCCGTCGGTTTCCTCGCCCGACCGCTGGGCGGCATCGTGCTGGGCAACCTCGGTGACCGGCTCGGCCGCAAGACGATGCTGGTGCTCACCCTCGTGTTGATGGGCGTCGCGACCACGCTGATCGGCGTGCTGCCCACCTACGATCAGATCGGCGCGTGGGCGCCGGTCCTGCTGATCCTGTTGCGTCTCGTGCAGGGCTTCGGCGCCGGAGGCGAGTACGCCGGCGCCGTGGTGCTGTCCGTCGAGCACGGCGACCAGCGACGGCGCGGACTGGCCGGTGCGTGGGCCCCGGCCGGTTTCGCGCTCGCCACCCTGCTCGCGACTGGGATCTTCCAACTGTTCCTGCTGCTTCCCGACGAGCAGTTCCGACAGTGGGGCTGGCGAGTACCGTTCCTGCTGGGGCTCGTCATGCTCGTGATCGGCTACTTCATCCGCAGTGGCGTGGACGAGACTCCCGCGTTCGAGAAGGCGAAGCAGGCCGAGGAAACCGAACCGGGGCTGTTCGCCGCGCTGCGGTACCAGCCGAAGAGTTTCCTGGTCGTCATCGGTGCCCGTTTCGCCGAGAACGGCTTCGCCTATCTGTTCCCCGTGTTCGCGGTAGCTTTCCTGACCAAGCAGCTGGGCCTGTCCGAGTCGCTCGCGCTGACTGCGGTGATCATCGCGTCGGCCGTACAAGTGGGCGGAGTGCCGCTGTTCGCCTGGCTGTCCGACAGGTGGGGACGGCGGCCTGTCTACGCGGCCGGCGCTGTCGCGTCGGCGCTGTGGACCGTACCGTTCTTCCTCCTGCTGGAAACCCGCGAGCCGGTAGCCGTCGTCGTCGGGTTCGTGGTGGGGCTCGGCATCTGCTACCCGGCGATGCTGGCGCCGCAGGCGGCGTGGTTCGCGGAGCTGTTCGAGACCAAGACCAGGCTCGCCGGATTCGCGTTCGCCCGTGAGATCGGTTCTGTGCTGGCGGGCGGTTTCCTGCCGCTGATCGCTACCGCGCTGCTCGCATGGTCCGGCCACTGGTGGCCGGTCGCCGCGTACCTGGGGCTGCTGACGGTGCTCACCCTCATCGCGCTCGCCGTCGGCCCAGAAACCCGGCGCCACGACATCGAGTCCGCCGGTACGCGCGAGGTAGTCCTGACGGGGTAGCCCAGGGATCGCCGGGGACGAGGCGGGTGTTGCGGCCCACCTCGTCGGCGATCCGGTCGCACCTCGGCCGCCGCAACACGATCCCGCGGTCCACAATGGAGGCCATGAGAGCGCCTTGTGGACCGTGATGGCACGCTGATTCGTTCCCTGTCCCAGGCAGCAGGTCCAAGGCGGAGTTCGTCGAGCACATCAAACGTTTCGCCAGGCGATACCGAGTGGGATTCGAATTACCGTCACCGGGGTAACCGCCGAGGCCGCCAGGGGGCCGTCGAAGCGGAGTCGACCGCCACATTGCCGAACGGCAGACATTCTCAATGTGTTCTACCACTTCCTCTTCGAGATCGAGGACCGGGGTGGCGAAGCGCACCATGGTGGTGACGATCCCGCGCACCTGCTGGGTGAAGGCGATGGCCTTGGCCCGCTGGGCGGCCTTGGTCGAGCGCAAACTGCGGAAATGCGCGCCTGCTTCGTCGAGCTGGGCCAGGGGCCGGCCCGCGGCGAAGAACTCGACGGGGACGTCGAGGACCTCGGCCGCCCGGCTCGAATGGTCCGGGCGCGGCGGGGAAGTGCGTGACTCCCACTGACTCTCCGCCGCACCCGAAACCCCCGATCTGCACGGCCAGGGGCGCCCAACAGTTCTTCCGGGGCAGGTCGGCCAGCAGTCCGACCGGGGGCTGGGCGGCGCGGCGGCGAGTCTCGATCCGACCGAACCTGGTGGCGATCAAGGCGAGCAGCCTGTCGGTCTCGGCTCGCCAGGGGTCAGGTTCTACTGTGTGGCCCACTCTGATGTCGAGGAGGATCAACGCGGTGGCCGCGCCATGTCCGGGACCACCACGCCGGCAAGATCACGGCCTACGGCTGGAGTATCAGGAACGGACCCGGTCCGCGGGTGCGGTCCAGCCCGTGGAGCGGATCCACTCGGCCAGGTCCCAGGTGGCCGGTTCGATCGCCTTCACTGCTGCGAGGTCCGACGGGCATTCGGACGCCTTGGCGAACTCGCGGAACATCGCCTTGTCGAGGTCGTTACCGAGGACGCTCAATGGCAGGGCCTCGTAGCGTGACGGTAGCCCGGCGCGCGCGCCGAACGCGGCGGCGATCTGGGGGCCCGTTGGCTCGTCGCCGATGACCTCGATGGCTCCGCCGGGCACGTCCGCGGTGCCGAGCAGTATCGCGGCGGCGACCTGGCCGATGTCCTTGATCGAGATCATCTTCAGGGCGATGTTGTTCGGCAGCGGCAGCCTCACCACGATCATTCCGTCCTCCAGGCTCGGCGCCATCACGGTCGCGAAGTTCTCCATGAAGGCGGCCGGGCGAACCATCGTGGCCCTCAGACCGGAAAGCTTCAGGTATTCCTCGATCCGGTGCTTCGAGTCGTGGTGCGGCACGCCCGTTTCGCGATCCGCTCCGAAGGCCGAGTTGAACACGACGTGTGGCACGCGCGCTGCGGCAGCCGCATCGACGAGGGCGGTGCCCACTCGGACCTCCTCCTCGACCTCCTCGAGGCTGTTCGCCTCCGGGGTCATGAAGTAGAACGCGTCGACCGCCTCCAGTGCGGCGACCGTTGACGCCGGGTCGTCGATCCGGACGGTCGCCAGCTCGACGCCTCGCGCGGCCAGCGCCTGCGCTCGATCGGACTCGGGGGCGCGGACGAGGGCCCGCACCCGCGCTCCTCGGGCCAGGAGCGCGTCGACGACCGCCCCGCCCTGCTGCCCCGTCGCACCGAAGACCGCGATCGCACCGTTTTCCCGCGTGACCATGTCGTCACCTCTCGCTAGGGCATAGCATGAACCCCGACTAGTTCATGGCATGAACAATATTAGTTCATGCCATGAACTGTCGCAAGGCGTGAGGGTGCCCAGGAGGACTGCGCGGTGTGTCAGGACGAGGTGGACGCCGAGACGCCCGACGCGTCCACGATGGCGGTGGCCAGGCGTTCGAAGTCGCGCTGGTCGTCGGCGTCGAGGTTCTCCACGACGTCGGGCAGGCGCTTGGTGGTCTCCGCGAACACCGCCTCGGCGAGCACCTTTCCCGTGGGCGTCACGCTGAGCATGATGACCCGCCGGTCCTGCTCCGAACTCGCTCGGCTGACCAGGTGGCGCCGCTCGATGCGGTCGACGAGCTGGCTCAGCGCGTTCTTGGTCATGCCGAGCGAGGTGGCGAGGTACGCCATCTGCCGCGGCTCGTCCTTGACCGCGCACAGCAGCGTGGCCTGTAAGGAAGTCAGCTCGTACTCGGCGCAGATCTGCGCGTACCTCCGCTGGATCAGGACCGAGAGCCAGAAGAGCTTGTCGCCATAGTCCACGCCCGTCGCCCCTCGTCTGGTGCCGAACGCCCAGTATACCGACGCCGACCGGCTTGCCCGACCGTCCAGCTGCCAGTGAAATGCGCCTTGCCCGGCCTGGAGCCCCGCGACCCCGCCGCGAAGTCGTTGGCGCCTGGCAAATCCGGCCGGACTCGACGAGCACCAAGTCCGCCGCTGGAAGAGGGGAATTGCCGGTACCTAGATATGCGCATTAGACGATGAAATCGCTTCGACGGGAGGGTGACCATCTTCCTCTACGAAGGAGGCAGCCCCCAGTTCGTGACGGCTCGTAGGAACTGATCCACAGTGCCGGGTGAGCGGTAGTTGCGGTTACAGATCGCTGCTTGTCGGGGCCAACTGTGCCTTCAGCCAAGCTGCCGTGATCCCCAGGTTGGGTTCGGCGTCGAACCGGGGATCTTCGTGGCCGGCGCCTCCGATCATGCAGTAGGTGACATCGACCAGGTGCCGAGCGAGTGCCGTGAACAAGTCGTGGCTGTCGGAGTCCGGAACGATGCGGTCGAGATTCCCGTGGGCGATCAGAAAAGGTGGGGCTGCAGAGTGGACATTCTCGATCGGGCCGGCTGAGCGGAGTTCGGCGTCGTGGGATTCGAAGTCGTCACGGCCGAATAGGGCAGAGACCGACGGAGGGCGATTCAGGATGAGAGTTTCGAGCCAGGTGCGCCGGGCGCTGCTGAGCAGATCGGTGGGTGAGAACCAATTGACCACCGCGTGCGCTGCGCTGGAATGGGCGAGGTGGGTGCCGACATTCCCTTCGAGTGTGGCATTTCCGGCGGTGAGTCCGACCATGGCGGCGAGGTATCCGCCCGCTGAGGCGCCCCAGATTCCCAGTCGTTCGGTGTGTAGGCCGTGGTCGCTGCCCATTGCACGCAGCCATCGCACGGCTGCTTTGGCATCGTGCAGTGGAGCGGGGTAGTGCCCGGCAGGTGACAGTCGATAGTTGGCCGAGGCCACAGCCACACCCAGCTCGGCGAGTGGCTGCAACCGTGTGTCGGCGTCGTCGCTTTTGTCTCCCGTTGCCCATCCTCCCCCGTGGAGGTAGAGCACCGTCGGGGCGGGTTCAATTGTGCTGGGACGATAGATGTCCAGAGCCAAGGGGCCTGCCGGTGTAACGGCGTATTCGAGGTCTTTGACAATGCTGACATCGTGCATGGCACCGGCTGCCCTTTCCGGGGTGTTCTGAAGGAGAAACTGCGATTCGGAGCGGGGACCCGCCGGGACTCGGTCATGATTTGCTGGAGTGTGCTCCGATCATCAGCGCCGCCAGGTCGTCCGGTTCGAGGAACGACGGTGGGGGTGGTGGGCCCCAGGCGTAGAGGCCTTGCAGGCCGTGGAGGACTTCCGGGGACCACAGTTCGTCTTCGGGGATAGTGTCCATATCGCTGTAGTATTCGGAGAAGTTGCCGGCCGGGTCCTTGAGGTACCAGAAGAAGTTGGCGCCGGCGTAGTGTCGGCCCAGCCCCCAGATGTGTCGCTCCGGATTGTTCTCGAGCATGGCGTGGGCCCCGCGGCCGACCTCATCGATATCGTCGACCTGCCAGCTGGTGTGGTGCAGGAAGTTCACCGGCGCGGCCATGACCAGGACATTATGATGTTCGACCGAGCAGCGTAGGAACGCGGCCTTGTCGCCCATGAAGTCGCTGACCTCGAATCCGAGCCCTTCGGTGAAGAATTTCATGGTGGTGTCGAGGTCGGTGGAGCCGAGCACGGCGTGTCCGAGTTTGCGGGGTCGCACCGGCTGCGTGCGGGCGATGAAGGGGGCGCGGCCCCATCGGTCGATGCGGCCGGGCCCGTTGTATGCGGTGGCGGCAACGGCGGGGGTGATGACGATGCGTGCCCGGATTTGCACGCGTATACGTGTCCCGGTGACCGGCTCGGCTGTACGCAACGAGTTCTCGTCGTTCTCGAAGGGAAGCCCCAGCTTGTGCAGCCGGGAGGAGATGGCCGCGATGTCGTCGGCGTCGTCGGCTGCGATTGTCATCTCGACCAGGCGCCGGCGGGCCGCGTGGATGATCTCGAGTTGTTCACCGCCGTTGGCGGTGGCGAACAGACCATTTCCGCGGTGGTCGAGCCCGAATTCGTTGTAGTAGGCGATGGTGCGTTCGACGTCGGGAACGCCGAGGGTGACCTTGCCCAGTCCGTGAAGTGGCATAACAGGTCCTTCAAGTGCTCATTTGTTCTGGGAGGCGGCAACGAAATGCTGCCGCAGCTCGCCGATACCTTCGATCCAGCTGTTCAGGTTCTCGCCGGGCCGGAGGAATCGCTGCGGGTCGCGGCCGACCCCGACTCCGGCGGGGGTGCCGGTGAAGATGACATCGCCTGGGTAGAGGGTCACGGTGCGGGAGAGAGCGGCGACGAGTGTGGAGACAGGAAAGATCAACTCGCGGGTCCTGCCTTTCTGGACTTCTTCACCGTCGATCGCGCAGCCGAGTTCTAGATCGTCCCGGTCGGCGAACTCGTCCGGTGTGACCAGCCACGGACCTTGCGGGGAGAAACCGGCGAAGGACTTGCCCAGGCCGAATTGCGGTGCCTGACCGCGTAGTTGGGACACCCGCTCGGAGATATCCTGCCCCACTGTCAGCCCGGCGACGTGCGACCATGCGTCGGCCTCGTCGATATTGCGGGCTCGACGGCCGATGACCGCGACAAGTTCGACCTCCCAGTCGACGTTGCCGTCGGTGGGAATGGTGACCTCTGTGTCCGGACCGGTGAAGGAAGAAACGTATTTGGTGAACACCGGCGGCAGATGCACCGGTGATTCGAATCCTGATTCGGCGGCGTGGGCGTGATAGTTCAGCCCCACCGCGAACACCTGCCGCGGCGCGGGGGACGGCGCGCCCAGAAGGGCACGATCGATCACGGTGGCGGCGATGCTGTCTGCCGGCACCTCGGCCGCCCAGGATCGAAGCTCGTTCCACTGTTGGTATACGGCGGGCAGATCGGGGCCGAAACGACCGTCGGACACAGTAGCGATATCGACGGCACGTTCGGCGCCGGGTTCGCCGAGGATGAGCACAGCGCGATTGTCGAGGTTGGCAAGACGCATGAGATTTTCGCTTTCCAAAGGGGTATCGAAGCTGGGTTGTCGCGGTCTCGGGAGTGCGACCGGATGTCGATCGGCGTGACGTCGTCGCGTGCGCGGGTGGACGCTAGCCGGGAAGTGAGGTCGGCGGGGGAGGGGGTGTTTGCGCCATGTTCATCACCATGGCCAGCGTCGTGTAGTAGCCGGCGGTGACTACCACGTCGATGACGGCCTGAGGACCGAACGCCTCGACACCACGATCGAAAGTACTGTCGGAGACGGCTCGGTCGGTGAGCAGTTCGATGACAATGTCGTATGCCGATTGCTCAGCGGCTGTGAGCTCGGGTGGAACCGACCGCTGCGAAAGGGCGTCGATCGTTTCGTCCGACAGTCCCGCCGCGCGCGCGAGCGGGAGGTGATAGGTCCATTCGAAGTCCTGATCCCATTCCCGGGCTACCAGCAGGACGAGCATCTCGAAAATAATTCTGGGCAGCGGACTTTCGAACCGAAGGTAGGCGCCGAGTTGCTGTAGGTGCTCCATCGCTTGTGGACTGCGCAGCAGTGGGACGAAGGGCCCGAACACCGCGCCGCGCGGTCCGGTGGCGATGCGGCGTGCTGCGGCCTGCTGCTCGGCGGAGAGCTCATCGGGCGGTGGCATGGGCATCCGGTCATTGCTGTCGGACCCGGGCACTGTGCGCGGAGTTGCGTCGTTCATCGGACGATGCTCAGGGCGTGTTTCAGTGCGAGCTGGGCATGTTCGAGTGCCGGCGATTCCGTACTCGCCCAGGCGATGTACCCGTCGGGTCGGATCAACAGACTTCGCACCCCGTGTAATTCGGGTGGAGTAGGCACCAGATGTCCCGAATATGTCCGCAGCAACGGAACTGTCTCCTCCATGGCTGCGTATGTCTGCGCGCCGGTGCAGTCGATGAGTACACATGCCTGTTGCCGGAGCAGCTCTCCCATCCGGTGCAAACCGGCGTCGGTCTGCAGGTCCAGATCGGGGCAGCGATGCCCGGTCATCGAATGGCTGTCCGGCGAACTGGGATACGGAAAGGCCAGCCCGTTGAGGTCCAGGGCCAGTTGCCGGTTGACCTCGGGGATCGGAAGGAGCGTGCGCTGGAACCATCGTTTGAGGGCGACGCCCTCGGCGGTGAAATCGAATTGGACGGCGCACTGTGCCTGCACGCTGTGCAGCAAGGCTTCGGTTACGGGGCGCCGTTCCGACTCATAGGTGGCGAGCAGATCATCGCCGGCGTGTCCCTGGATCACGGCGGCGAGCTTCCATCCCAGGTTGAACGCATCTTGTATGCAGAAGTTCATGCCGACCCCACTGGCGGGGTAGTGGATGCGGGCGGATTCCCCGACCAGGAAGGCGTTGCCCTGGTGGAACGACGCGGCGAGCTTCATCGTGTCGGTGTATCGCGAGCCCCATGTCAACTCGTCGAACGGGACGTCCACACCGAGTATGTCGGTGATGCATCGGCTCACCTCCGCCGCGGTGACCGGTTCGGACTGCGCCGCCTGTCGGCGCTCGGCGTGGACGATATTGAACCGTGTGAGGGTCTGCTTCTCTCCGAACGGGAAGGAACTGATCCATCCCTTCTCGTTGTCGACCATACGACGGACCTCGGGCCACGGGCGGTCCATTCGTAGGTCGGCGACGATCCCGGTGAACGTCGGTCCGTGGCCGTCGAAGGTGATGCCGAGTGCCGACCGCACCGCGCTGCGTGCACCGTCGGCGCCGATCGAGTAGCCGGCCGAGAACTTCTCGGTCCTGCCGGTAACCGTCGAGGTTGCGGTCACTGCCACGGTGTCTTCGTGCTGCACGAGGGTGTCGACGTGCATGCCGGCTCGCACGTCGACGCCCAGGCGGCGAGCCTCTTCGAGCAGTAGCTCCTCGGTGTCGTTCTGCGGCAGGATGAGACGGAATCCGAAGCGGGAGTGGAGATGGTGCCACTCGACCGGCTGCATTCCGCCCCAGATATGGGTGGGCATCAATGGGTTGGGCCGGATGCTCTCGGCACGCTCGATGAACTTCTCGGCCAGACCGCGTGCGTCGAGGAGTTCGAGGACGCGCGGGAGTATGGTGCCCGCGCGCGATTTCACCGGTTCGGTCCGCTGTTCGAGGACGACTACATCAATGCCTGCGCGGGCTAATTCTGTGGCGACGGTCAGTCCTGACGGACCGCCACCAACGACAACAACTTGCGGAGACATGCGCATCGCCTTTCGGGTCGCACGGCGCCGATGACGGTCCGAAGAACGTTTGCGCCGGTGCGGTGTGCAACGAGTGATCTATGCCCTCGACCATGCCCGACAGTGAGATATATGGGAAGCGGATGTTCCTGATGTCGGATATCCATGCGGCGGATAGAGTGTGGCCCGCACCCCTCCGCAGATCGACATGTTCGGCTCCTCGGGCGCGAATCCCGGCATTTCCCTACCTGGGCGTCGGTCCAGGCCATGGTCACGACCCCGGAGCTATTCGGTGACGCCGCTCTTCTCACCGGATGCGTAGGCGTCGACCGTCGACCGGGCTGCTTCGACCACTGTGGTCCGCAGCCAGAGGAACTCGGGATCGGAGTTGTACATCGGATGCCACCACAGGGCCTGCCGCAGCGGTGCCAATGTCAACGGAGTGCGGACGATGCGCATCCCGCCCGCACGGACAAAATTCTGAGCCAGCAGGTGCGGTGCCAGCGCGACCCGAAGGGTTCCCGTCAGCAAGTAGGGCAAAGCCAGGTAGTTGTCGCCGATGACTTGGACGCGCGGTTCGACGCCCTGGGCCTTGACCTGGTGCAAAGGGGTATTGGGAGATTGCGGGTCGATCTGGAAGACGGCCCATGGACTACGACCGAGCTGTTCCAGCGTGATGGTGTCGTCGATATCGGAATTCTCCTCGGCGACCAGGCATACCCAGTGATCGGTGTAGAGATCGACGGAAGGTAGCTCGGTGACGAATCCCCGCGGGACGATCGCGAGGTCCGCGGTGCGCAGCCGGTCGGACATACGATCGACGAGTTCCGGCCGCAGATCGACAAAGTTGATGGTGGCGCGCGGTGCCTGCGCCAGAAGGTGGTCGGAGATTGCCCGCCCCATCGTCGCGAGCACGTATCCGGACACGATCATGGTGAATTCGCGTGTGGTTCTCTCCATGTCGAGCTTCGGCACGGTCTCCAGTACCCGATCGACTGCCGATATCGCTACCGTTGTGCGCTCTACCAGGCGTTGTGCCAAGGGGGTGAGCTGATAACCGTTGCCGACCCGGGCGAGCAGGGGGTCCCCGAAGTACCGGCGTAACCGGGCCAGCGCCGCGCTCATGGCCGGCTGGCTCAGCCCCACCTCGGTGGCGGCGCGACTGACACTGCGCTCCCGCAGCAGCGCTTCGAGCGCCACGATGAGGTTGAGATCCAGCTTGGCGCGCCGGCTTCTCGGCTGTCCTATCGGGCTCATGAATACGCACTATACGGAACCCCGTATTCGCAAATAACGCCATGAGAACCACACTGAATGACGTCAGCATCCGTCTGCGGCAGCGGATGGCTGTGTGAGAGTGCACGGCTCCCGCGGGGCCGTCGTTCCCGTTACCCGAGGAGTTCGAAGAATGACTGTGGATAGTGGCTTCGTGAGGCATCCCGGCAGCACGGATGCGCCGAGAGGCCCTCGAACCCTCTTGCGGGGCGCGGCGGTGGTCACCCTCGATAATGAACTCGGCGACTTCGAGCAGGCCGACATACTCATCGACGGCGACACCATCTCGATGGTCGCGCCGAAGCTCGAGGTGCATGACGCGAGGGTGGTCGATGCCACTGACATGATCGCGATCCCCGGCTTCGTCGACACCCACCGCCATACGTGGCAGAGCGCCATGCGTCACGGCTATGCGGAGATGAACCCGCTGCAGTACTTCGCCGACGTGCTGCAAGGTATCGGGGCCGCTTACACGCCGGAGGATGTGCACATCGGCACGCTGCTGGGTGCCGCGTCCGCGCTCAATGCCGGCACCACCACCCTCGTCGACTGGTCACATATCCAGAACTCACCCGAGCACTCCGACGCGGCAATCTCCGCACTGGTCGAATCGGGGATCAGGGCGGTATTCGCGCACGGCTGGCCACTCACCACCGACGACCGCTGGACCAAGGACAGCGCGTTGCCGCATCCCACCGATATCGAACGGCTGAACAAGCAGTACTTCGCCGGAGACAATCCACTCCTGACCTTGGCCATGGCCGCTCGCGGCCCGGAGATGACGCTGCCCACGGTCTGGCGTGCCGACCTCGAACTCGCCCGCGCACTCGGTATCCGCACATCCGTACACGTCGGCGCCTATCCCCACAACGCAGTCCACCATGCCGTCGACCAGTACGGCCGCGCGGGTCTGCTCGGCGCCGATATGACGTTCGTGCACTGCTGCGGGTGCACCGACGCCGAACTGGCGATGATCGCCGCCGCGGGAGCATCCGTCTCCCTGGGAGTCCACTGCGAGATGAATTCCCAAGGAATAGGCGACATACCACTCGACCGGCTGCTGTCGATCGGGCTACGTCCCAGTCTCAGCGGAGATACCGAGACGAAGTGCACGGGGGATATGTTCACCCAGATGCGGCTGCTCTATGCCTACTACCGCTCGTGGCGCGGCGGTGGGCATTCCACCGTGTCGACTCCGCCGGACCTCATGCTCCGCGACGTACTCGAGTTCGCCACCATCGAAGGTGCGCGCGCGGCGGGACTCGACCATTGCGTCGGTACGATCACTCCCGGCAAACAGGCCGATCTCGTCCTGATTCGTGCCACGGACGTCAACCTTGCTCCGGTCCTCGACCCTGTGGCAGCGGTAGTTCTATCAGCCCACGAAGGCAACGTCGACTCGGTCCTCGTGGCCGGTGATTTCGTGAAGGCCAACGGCCATCCGGTACGCCTGGATCACCACGCTGTGATTCGGAAGGCGAAGATCTCGCAGAAGCGAGTGCTCGGTCACCCCGTCAACAGGTGAGCAGGTATCCACGATACGAATACTGTTTATCGCAGATTTCGTCTTCCTGAATACCCGCCCCGCAAGACAGGGTGATAGTGCTCACAGTCGAGGTCAGGCTGTTCGAGCAGAATCAGTCAGCGAGCATGTACGAAGGAGTACGAGCTTTGTCTATGTCACGAGCCTCCGAATTCCGGAGCGGCTGGCCCAGCCTGGCAGCTGCCACCCTGGGCGTCGGGTTGGGTGTCTCCGGACTCGCGATCTACTCCGCCGGCCTGTTCGTCAACGATCTCGGTCGCGAGCTGGGTCTCACCGCCACCACATACGGGTTGGCGTTCTCCCTGATGACGCTGGGAATGGCGGCGGCGGTGCCGGTCGTCGGTTACGCCGTCGACCGGTACGGCGTCAAGATCCCGACGTTCATCAGCGCGTTGGGCCTCGCCACGGGCTTCGTCGCGCTCGGAACAATCGTCCATTCGGTTCCCGCATACCTGGCCGCAATGGCCGTGATGGGCTTCCTCGGTGCGGGATCGGGCCCGATTTCCTTCACCCGAGCAGTCAGCAGCTGGTTCGACCGCGCCCGCGGGCTCGCGCTGGGCATCACGATGATGGGCATGGGCTTGGCCGGCGCGATCGTCCCTGTCGTGACCAGCTCCCTCATCGCCGTCCACGGTTGGCAGCCCGCTTACCTCGCGCTCGCGGGTGCGGCTGTGGCGGGCGCGCTGCCCACGTTGCTGTTCCTTCGTGAAAAACCGCACCGGGAACTCACCGCGGCACCGGCCTCACCCGCAGCCGGGAATCACGATGCTCCCGCGCCCGCCCCGAGCTTCGCAGTGATCCGCCGTACTCGACTCTTCTGGCAGCTCATCGCCACCTTCGGGTTGATGTCGGTCGCCTTCACCGGCCTCGTTCCACACCTCGTCCCGATGTTGCGGGAATCCGGGATGAGTGCCGGCGGGGCCGCATCGATCGCCGCGCTGCTGGGTATCGCCGTCATCGTCAGCAGGTTGGTGGTCGGCTTCCTGTTCGATGTGCTCCGTCCGCCCGTGGTAGCCGCTACTCTGTGCGCCATCTGCACTCTCGGTGTTCTCGCCTTCGCGTTCGGCGGCGTAGCACTGGCGCCGGTCGCGGCGATCGCGGTGGGGTGCATGCTCGGCGCCGAACTCGACATGCTCGGGTTCTTCACATCCCGATACTTCGGACTCGCCGCTTTCGGCCGCGCCTACGCGGGCCCCTACACCGCTTTCGTGGTCGGCGGAGCGATCGCTCCGTTGTGGGTCGGCGCCGTCGCCGACCAAGCAGGCAGCTACCGGCCCGCCCTCGTCATCGTCGCGGTCCTGACCCTGGTGGTCACCGGCAGTTTTCTTGCGCTGCCGAACCCGAACGTTCGACTCGCAGAACCGGACACCAGCGCAACTCCAGCGTCATCACCGCAGCCGGTTCCCGCCGCAATCCCAGCCGACACGTAACGCCGGCCGCCGTCGTACCTGAAAGGTCCGAGAACGAAGGACCGCCAACCCCTATCGGCAAGAGTTCCGTGCGCGGGCCGTGCGTGTGGCCCGTGTCGGGGAGGCTCGAATCCTGTCGGCCCGACCATGGAAAAGAATTTCTTCCCAACTGCGGGTCAACACCGGCAGTTTTCGCATCCGCATCCGCATCCGCATCCGGGCCGGCAGCCCGCCCTCGCCGACCGGCTGCCGCCCGTCAGGGCGGACTTCGGCAGCCCACCGCCGGAGGAGGCAATCGGAAGGTGTCTCGAAACCTTGGTCTCGAGACGGGGATCGGTCGCGTGCGCGAGGTCCACCGTGCTGCTGGATCTGGAGCGCCGCTCAAACCATGCTGAACAGTCGGTTTGAGTCGCGGAGGGGGAAGGTGAACCCCCGTCGTCGAAGATCGTTGTCCGGAAAATTTAACTGTCCGTTCACTGGTGGGAGACGTTTCCGGTTGCGCCGGAGACCGGCGCCGGTTTCACTGGGCGCGTGAGCGCACACAAAAGTGCCTCGTCCGCCCGGTGTTCGGATGGTCGGGTTATCTACAGGCAACCATTGCCGATCCGAGGTGCGCTCGGGCGAACTGGTTCGATACGACGGAACGCCCATCACCCGGTCGAGGGCCGGCCGCATATCTCGTCCTGTGCGCGGACAGTGGCATCGCCAGAAGGATCCGGCTCCGCCGAACCCCCGACGTCTCCGCCCGGTCAGTGGACGGATCGTCGTGGTTGTCCGGCTGATTCGATTGTCAGCGTTCTATCGAAGGAATTGGCAGCGTGGCAGGTAACGCGTTTCTCGGAAATTCTGAATCGGCGAATTCGGACCTGCTGACCTGGGTGATACCCGGGCACGACGCGGATGCGGTGCGTCGCCGGGCTGCTCGATTGCGGGAGTGGGCCGCCGGGCAGGCGGCGGGTGATCTGCCGGGAATCGGTATCTCGTTGCTGCGTACCCGGGACGCGGGGTGGCGGGGTGCGGTGGTGGGCAGCGGTCCGGAGGAACTGTCGGCCGGATTGGCGGCATTGACCGATCCGCTGATGGAGGCCGCCGGGGGAGTGGTGGCTCCGGGCCGGGTGGCGCGTCGCCGGGTGGTTTTCGTCTGTCCCGCTCAGGGCGGTCAGTGGACAGGTATGGCCGGGGAGCTCCTGGCGGCAGGGGGTGTGTTCGCGGAGGCGATCGCCGACTGCGAGGCAGCATTGGCGCCTTTCGTGGATTGGTCGCTGTCCGAGGTGTTGCGTGGTGAATCCGATGCCGCTTCGCTGGAGCGGGTCGATGTGGTGCAGCCGGTTCTTTTCGCGGTCACGGTGTCCTTGGCGCGGTTGTGGCGGTCGTATGGGGTGGAGCCGGACGCGGTCGTGGGCCATTCGATCGGTGAGATCGCCGCGGCGGTGGTCGCGGGCGGGCTGTCCCTGCCGGACGGGGCGCGGGTGATGGCTTCGCGGGCGCGCATCGTGGCGGAGACGTTGTCCGGTTCCGGGGCGATGGTCTCGGTGGGGCTGTCGGACGAGGAGACGCGGGACCGGCTGGCGGATTTCGGCGGCCGGTTGTTCCTGGCAGCGGTCAACGGGCCGCGGCAGACCGTGATCACCGGTGGTACCGACGCCGCGGCCGAGTTCGTGGCCCGATGCGAGAACGAGGGGGTGTGGGCCAAACGGATCGTGGTGGATTACGCCTCGCATTCGCCGGCGATCGAGGAGATCCGGGATCGGGTACTGGCAGACTTGGCGCCGATCCGGCCGCGGTCGGGTGATATCCCGTTGTGCTCGGCGGTGACCGGTGAGTTCCTCGATACCGCGGGGATGGACGCGGGGTACTGGTATCGGCAGGAGCGCAGTCCGGTGCGTTTCGCCGCGGCGATCGAATGCCTTCTGGACGCGGAGATGAACGCGTTCATCGAGCTGAGCCCGCATCCGGCTTTCCTGTCCTCGATCGAGTCGATCGCGGATTCGCTGGGGCGGGCGGATCGGATCGCCACCGTGGAAACCCTGCGCTTCGGCCGGGGTGGACCGGGCCAATTCGCGACAGCCCTGGCCCGGGCCTATTGCGTGGGAGTCGACCTCCCTGCGGAGGCCTTGACCCCGGCCGCGGCTCCGGTGACGTTGCCGGACTCGCTGTTCGATCTCTACGGGGAAACCGAGGGGGAACCCGACACGGACTCGAGGCAATCATCGGCGACAGGACCGTTCGTCACGCGACTGCTCGCCGCTCCAGAGTGGGATCGTGACGCGCTGGTGCTGGGGCCATTACGCGGATCTCGGGAAACTCGTCGCTGCCGAGACCACGCCCGACGTGATCGTCTGGTTCCCCGGTGCGGATACCACTTCGGCGCGCGATGCCGTTCATGTCACGTGGCACGGGCTACGGTCATGGTTGGCAGAGGAACGTCTGGCCGATACCCGTTTGGTGATCGCGACCCGGCGAGCGAGCGGCCGTCACGGAGAACCGGCGGACCCGTCCGCCGCCGCAATCGCGGGGATGGCGCACAGTGCCGCGGCGGAGTCTCCCGGCCGGGTCGTCGTCCTGGACCATGACGGGGAACTCCACGCCGATCTGGTGCACGGCCTGCTCGCGTCGAATCAGCCGCGTGTCATGGTGCGTAATTCCCAGGTTTTCGTGCCGCGACTTGTCCACGGCACCCCTGAGAGGTCACGTCCGGCGCCGGTCGGTGCGCTCGGCGCCGGTACCGTGCTCATCACGGGCGGCACCGCGGGGCTGGGGGCGGTTCTGGCCCGGCATCTGGTCCGGGCGCATGGGGTCGGACATCTGCTGCTGGTTTCCCGGCGTGGCGCGGCCGCGGACGGTGTCACCGAACTGGTCGCCGAATTGGCTGCGCTGGGAGCCGACACTCGTGTCGTGGCCTGTGATGTCGCGGACCGGGCCGCCGTCGCCGCGCTGCTCGCCACGATCGGAGACGACCATCCCCTGACCGCCGTGATCCACGCTGCCGGAGTGCTCGACGACGCCACGATCGCGGCCCTGACCCCCGACAAGATCGACCGCGTCCTCGCGCCCAAGGTCGCCGGTGCCCAGAACCTCCACGAACTCACCCGGGGGCACGGCCTGTCGGCGTTCATTCTGTTCTCCTCCGTGGCCGCGACTCTCGGCTCCCCCGGACAGGGCAACTACTCGGCGGCCAACGCGTTCCTGGATGCCCTCGCCCACACCCGGTATGCCGAAGGTCTGCCGGCGCTCTCCCTCGCCTGGGGGCCCTGGAGCCAGGACGCCGGGATGACCGGCGACCTGGATCAGGCCGCGATCAGCCGGGTAGAACGGATGGGGATGCGGATGCTCGACGAGCATTCCGGATCGGCCCTCTTCGACGCCGCACTCGGTTTCGCCGAACCCGTGGTCATCGCTGCCGAGTTCGAGACCAGGACCCTGATGGCGCGGGCGGGCGACGGGGTGCTCCCCGATCTGCTCGCCGAACTGGTGCCCACCCGAACCCGCCGGGCGCCTGCGGAGTCGACCGGTGGCCGGCTGCTGGCCGAACTCGCTGCCACCGCCGAGGACAAGCGGGAGATCCTGGCGCTCACCCGGACCCGGGAACATATCGCGGCAGTCCTGGGGCTGCCCACGGGCGGCGCGCTCCATGCCGAGGCGGCGTTCAGCGAATTGGGTATCGATTCCCTCAGCGCCATCGAACTCCGCAACCGCCTCTCCGCCGCGACCGGTATGCGACTGCCCGCCACCCTGGTCTTCGACTATCCGACCGCCGCCGCACTGGCCGGATTCCTGCTGTCGAAGGTCACCGTCACCTCGGTGGTCGACGAGCAATTGGCCGCTCTCCGGGCGTTCCTGGCGGCGCCGCCCTCAGGCGCCGAGCGGGATCGGCTCACCGCGGGGCTGCACGAGCTCCTGGCCGAGGCGCGGGTGGCCGCGGTACCCGCCGTTACTCAGGAGGAGGTCGAGGACGCGAGTCTGGAGGACCTCTTCAAGATCATCGACCAGCAGCACGAGGGCCCGTAGCGGCGGGCGGCGGTGGCGGACTTGTCCGACGTGCTGGCCGACGCGGCGGCAGCCGAGGGATACGACGCAATTCGGACTGGCGATGTGGTCCGGCCCGCGGAAGAGGCGGATAAGCGGCGGTCATGCGAAACGGCCGGCTGGATCCCCGTCTGATCCGGCCGGCCGTTTCGGCGGATGTTCGACCGGCCGTCAGGCGAAAGCCGCGAACCCGTCGCCGATCTTCTTATCGGTTTCCAGCGCGCGGTGCAGCGCGTTCTCGACCGCAATGGCGAGCTGATCGAGCTTGTGGAGGGTGTCTTCGAGCTCGGTGTTCACCTTGCTGTGAGCCGCGATGAACCCGTCCTGCGCGCCCTGGCTGGCCATGGCGGCGAGGAAGTGGTCCTTGGCGGTTCCGAGGGCCTCTATCTCACCCTGGATCTTGCTGCCCTCGGTCTTCAGCCCGTCGAACAGCGCCTCCATCGTGTCCTTGTCATACAAAATCTGAGCATTATCATCTTTCCGATCATAAATAATGTCGCTCATTGTCCCATTCCTTCTCAGTCGAGCAGATAGGTGAAAAGCCGCCGGGGCGGATCAGAGGCTGGTGTAGCCGCCGCCGGGGATGAAGGAGTCCTCGTCCATGCCCAGGATCGACTGGGTGGCATCCTCGGTGGCCTTGGTCAGCTCGTCCAGCGTCTGGTTGAGCTTGTCGGACTCATCGCTCCACGCCTGCGAGGTGGTGACGAACGAGGCGTTCGCGTCACCCTTCCAGCCCGCGCGCGCCGCATCGCCGGCCGAGTCCACGGCCCGCACCGACAGCCGCAGATTCTCGATGGCCTGGTACATCTCGCCCGTGGCCTTCTTGACCATTTCGAGATCGAGATCAACACCCTGAGTTGTCATTATCGGGTTCCTTTCGTGAGGTTGTATACATGCAGAGATCCAACGATCTCGAGCTGAGCTGGTGGTCTAGGCCATCCACCCTCCTACCGGTAGCGAGTGGACGAGGGCGGACACCGCCTCGGCGATCCGATGATCGGAACCCGGGGTGAAGGTCGACCAGAGCTGCTGGTCCGGCGAGGTCCCGGGGCAGGCAACCAGCCGGCCGCGCTCGGTGTCGTACACCACGACCGCTCCTATAGATCGGTGGGTGACACCCTCGCCATGGGCGTAGGCGACGATTTCGGAATACGCAGTACAGGTGGACAGGGCGAGACCGAACTCGATCGCGGTACGTTCCTCGACACCCAGGTCGTACAGCGCCTGGGTGTACCCACGGGAGTCCGCGGCGCCGTCGAGGCGCTCCCGCAGCGTCTCCGCCGGCGCACTGAAGCTCGTTGCCGCCGCGGGCGGGCAGGTGCCGAGCACATCCAGCAGTGGGCGCGCCAACATCGCGCCCGTCGCATCGGCCCACGTCGTTCGCACGTCCAAGACGTCATCGACTCGGGTGGCCACCGCATGCCGATCGCCGCGGCGGGCCAGGCACGCCCGCCGGACTCCCGCCCCGGTGTGGATCCGCGCCACCAGTTCACGGTCCGGCTGCGCCAGCACATGCAGGGCCGCGGCAAGATCGGTGTCGACGTCGTCGTAGCCGTCCACCAGGCCCGACCTGCGCAGTCCGGCCAGCGCCTCGTTCTGCGCGGCGGTCCAGGCAGCCGCGGAATCCTGCTGGGGCCCCACCGCGAGCACCAGTGGAAGAGTTTGCACATTCAGCAGGCCCGCTACGGCCAGCAGACCGTCATTGGTCAGTATCGTCATCGCGCCCCCCTCGGCAAGGGCTGCGTCACGACGCCCCCGTTCCCGGGACCGGATGGCAGGACGGCTCGGCGGCGCCCAGCACCGGTGGAGCCGCCTGGGCGCCGGCATCGATCTCCATCTCCACACCGGCCTCGTCGTCGATGACGCCGGCCCGGACGGTGCGATCGGCGCCGGCCAGGGCGGACGATGGGCCCATTCCAGCGGGGACCATCGGGCCGGCCCCCGACTGTGCGGCCGCGGGTGAGGACTGCGCCGGTACCGCCGCCGGTGTGGCAGCCGTGAATGCCCTTGCCCGGTAGGGGGAGAGGGACCGGGGCACCCGGGGCATACCGAAACCCGCACCCATGGTCGCGGCCGGCAGCGCACCGGATACCGGCACGGCATCGGATACCGGCGCCGCACTACGCTCGGCCTCCCATGCCGCACTCGAGACGATTTCCGGTGGCTGCGCCTGCTGCCACGGCACGGCCAACGATGCGGACGCCGATTCGTAGCCGTGCATGACACGGGCCGCGCTCGCCTTGGCGAGATCCTGCTCCGCGGCGATATCGGCAACTGTTGCGACGAGCGGCGCGCCGAGCGCGGCCCCCACCTGTTCGAGACTGCTCGCCGCCGCTGTCAGAGCCGCGATATCGTCCATATGCGGCATTGCCAGACTGGCCACCTCGTACGCGATTACCTGTCCACCGGCCAGCGAGGCGTTCCGGGCGGCGGCCGCGGCGGTATCCGCCAGCCAGGTCCGCAGCGTCGCGAATCGGTCGATCGCGGGACCGCTCTCGGTCGATCGCCACGAATCCCGCAGCCGGGCCACGATCCGGTCGTATTCGATCACTGCCGCGCCGAATTCCGCGGCCAGCCGCGACCATGCGGCGGCGGCCTCGGCCATGGGCCGCACACCGGGACCGGTGGTCAGATCGTGCGCGAGTTTTTCCGCGGGGCGGGCCGCCCAGATCACACCGGTGAAACCGGGTATCGGCGGTTCGATCATCTCTGTGCTCCGCCGCTAGCCGGCTGTCCCGAAGCGGCCGGCATTGTCCTCGTCCATCCGGACCAGCTGATCGGTCTGCGAACGCAGTGTCGCAGCCAGTTTCCTGATCTCGTGGACACCACGGGTGGTGGCATCGTCGTACGAGGTGGCCACTACCCGGAGGGTGTCCGCGGCGCGGAGCGAAACCTCGTCCACGCCGGCCGGTTCGACAGCCACTGCGGGCAGATTCACCCGCAGTGCGTTCTCCAACCGTGCGGCCAGGTCGTCCAGTTCCGTGCCTGCCCGCCGGACCTGAGGTGGATCGAATTCCATGCCGGTCTCCTGTCAGAGGTTCAGGGGCTTGTCCGGCGAGTCGCCACTGACCGGTACGGACACCCGCTCGGCCGTGCCGACGACGGGCAGTGACGCTCCTTCGATAGCGCCGACGACGTCGTTGCCGTGCGCTGCGTTGACCAGATAGTCGCGCGTGCCCTCCGCCGTCGAGGACTCACCGCCCCGGGGCAGTCCGGCAGCGCCCAGACCCCCGCCCATCGGGATGGCTCCCCCCTCGTGGGTGCGGATCGCGCTACTGGCCGTCACGGGATCCGTCGAGCCGCCGGGACTTCCGGCGCCCGCGCCGGGATTACCAACGGTGACTCGCGCCCCCGGCCACGGTGCCAACTGTTTCGCAGGGGTCCCGGCGATTGCACCACCGCCCACGAGAACGGCCCCGGGCACGCCTGCACCACCGATCCGGGCCGCCGAATCCGCAGCGTCCCCGTCGGTGACCGGTTTCACCGGGCGCAGAGTTTCCTGCAGCTGGGCGACGGATTGCGCCCCGGTGGACACCGCACCTACGACCGTCGGCACGATCTGCATCAGCTGCGAGACGATCTGCAGCGGATCCACACCGACCGGTGCGTTCGTGACCGGCACCTTCTCTCCGGTCGCCATCATCCGCGCGCTCTCCACACCCAATTCGGTGCGGGTCTTCGCGGTCACCAGGGTGGCTTCCGTCAGGGTTTCGGTGGTGGCCGCCAGCAAGAACACCTGCCCGGCACCGGTCATCAGGAACGGACCGGCGGCGGCGACGGAGGCCAGGTAGCGTGCCATGATCGCCGCCATCGTGGTGGCGCCCGTGAAGACCGATGTCGTCGCCGTCGCTGTGCCGGCCGCGGTCCCGGCGCTCTGACCTGCTATCGCCGCGCCGTCGTGCTGTGCTCGGGTGGCCTTGTTCGCTGCCTCTGTCGCGGCCATGCCCTGCCACAACGCCATTGCGGTCTGCGCCGCGGACGCGCCCAGCTGTAGCGTGGTCTGCAGGACGGCGGAGACTTGCGAGAACACCTGGGACGGATCATGTTCCGCCCCGCCGGGGAACTGTCCGGTGCCGAAACTGCCGGCCAGATCGGTGATCGGTTTCGCGATCAGCGAGAGGTCCAGGGCCGGGAGCGGCGGTAGTTCCGGCAGCGGAATCTGCGCGGGCAGCTGCGGCAGCGGCCCGAGGCCCATATCCGCGAGAACAGCGTTGACCGGCCGGTCCAGCGCGGGGCCGGCCGCGCTCTTGCGCAGCAGCTCCAGCACGGTCTCGTCGAGCGGTTCGCTCATACCGTTCTGCCGATCGCTCCGAGTTCGGTGACCGAGGCATCTTCGGTCAGATCGTAGGCGGCAGCGCCCTCATAGGAGGTCAACGCCGTCGCGGCATGCACGGCGGCCAGCTCGTTGACCGACAGTAGGTTGTTGGCCTGCGCATACGCGAGAGCCGCCAGGAAATCCTGACCGATCAGGCCGAACACCGGGATCGCGGCCGCGATGAGTGCGGCCTGGTTCACAGCTCCGGCCGTTGCCGTCTCCGCTGCCATAGAAGCCGAAGCGTCGCCGAATACACGCACGGCATGGGATTCCGCCACAAGATCAGTCATCTGAACGCCTAGGGGCCGGGAAACTTACATTTGCCTGAGTTAAGGTAGCCAGACCCGATAATTGTTGATAGTCGGGAACTTGCCTCTGATGGGAAGTCTCGCGCCGCGGTCGGGATCGCGACCCGGTCAGTGGCCGGAGTCGTTCCCCGGCATCGACTCGGCGAGTTCGGTGTTGAAAGCGTCGACCAGCTCGCCGCGCCGGGCGATCGCGAGATGAGCGGCCCGCCCGGCGGTCGCCACCACCACCGCATCGAAGGCACTCGGCGACATTTTCGAGACAGCCGGTGAGAGAACCAGATCGCACAGTGCGCCGTTGCCGTCGACCTCGGCGGTCACGGTGCCGTCGGGTGAGGTTTCCCGCACCCGGATCCCGGCGAGCCGGTCCGCCAGGTCGTGCATCAGGTTCAACTGACGGTGCACCCGCGCCTCCAGCGCATCCATTGCGTCGCTCATATCGACCTCAGCCAGCTCTGCGGTTCGAATCGTGTTCCGATTCCCGGTCACTCGTCGTAGACGCGCATAATAGGCGGCCCGGAGCCCGACCTGACTCACTGTTGCCATCGGTGGGAACGGCGAAGTCTTTTCCCGGGTAAATCCGAGTTGGTTCCGCCATTTTTCGTGATTCGTTCCCGCTTCTGGGAAATCCGCTCTCGGGGGGTGCTGGAAGTATTTTGCGTACCCGGTGGGTGGTGACGCGGTCGGTAGGCAGGTCGAGCGGTGAGCGAGTGGGCAACGTGAGCGACAAGGAATCGGAACAGCGGGAGAGCGCAGACGAGCAGGCGCCGGATATCGGATTCCGGCTCGCCTTGCCCGATGCGGGTTCGGCCGGCACCCCGCCCGGCGATACCGCCCACGTCGAATCCGGCGCCGGTGCCCCCCCCGACCGTGTCGCTGCCCGTGAAATTGCTACGGCACTCCGCGATTCCGGCCCGTCCGGCTGGCATGAGCTGGACGCCGTGTTCGCGCTGACGACCACGGCGGTGTTCGCGGAGGTGCGGTATTCCGACGACACACGTTCTGTTCGGGTTCAGCCGGCGCCGGAGGTGCTCGAGCAGGTGCGCAGCCAGCGCGCCATGGTCGCCGAATCCGCCGATGAACCCTGGTGGCGGTTGCTGGTGCGCGCGGATTCCGGCGGCGGACTCGATATCGACTACGACTTCGGTGACGAGCCATTTCCGGAGGGGCAGCTTTTCGAACCCGAGGCGTATCGGCTGGATCTCGACGAGTATCCGCGGGAGTCGTTACCGGTCTGGCTGGCCGCCTATATCTCGCATGATGACCGGCAGTCGCGGACCCCGCAGCAGGCGGCCCGGGCCGCCCGCGCCGACCGGGAAGCCGGAGTCTGGCCGGATGTAGCCGCCGGTGAATTCCCGGCCTTTCCCCAGATGTGGGCGCGCTGGGCGTGTCTGGCGGCGGGTTTCGTGGCGGCCCGATCGGAGTGGGGGCCGCGGGTCATGCCCGCGATGGGCTGGTTCGAGAGTTCACGCCGTGGCGGGTCGACGCTGTATTCGCTGCCCGGTGGCCGGGCGGTGCTCTCCGGCGGGGTCTGGGAGGCACCGGCGCTGGACGCCGCCTACAACGAGGATGCCCCGATGCCGGAATTCTTCGCCGGCGCTCCCGACTGGGTGGCCAATCCGGTGTTGAATCCGCGCGCCGGGACCGGGCTGCTGTCGTTCGTCTACTGGTGGGAGGCCGGTCGCTGGTATCGCGGGGAGTCCCCGGATGCCGAGGCCTGCGCCACGGCGGTGCCCGGGGTCTGGACCGCGGATACCGTGGCGGGGCTCCTGGCCGGGTTGGCGGCGACACCGCCCACGGCGAAGAGCCGGGCCGCGGCGGCGGCACTTGTCGAGGCGGCCGAACTCGGACTGGCCACGCGTGACACCGTGACCGCCCTGTTCGACGAGGACACCTTCGATATCGACGGAGCGGTCTATCAGCTGAACACCGCCGGTGTGCTGACCTCGCTGCCGGTGGAGATGCCGGAGAGCGAAGCGGTGCACCGGGTGCGGACCTATATCCAGAGCCGGGGCCTGGATACCACCGGATACCCCCTGGACGAGCTGGCCGGGGAACGGATCAGCTGCGGATGGATGGTCTATGCACCGGTACCGCAGGGGGAGATGGCGATCGGGCGGGCGATCTTCTACGTAGCCGACGACGGGGTGCTCGAACACTCTTCCTCGTCGGTGGCGCCGGCGGTATTCGCGAGCGGATTCGAACAGCGTTTTCATGAGCGGCGGAAAGTTTCGGTGTGAGTGCACGGATAGTCGTGCTCGGGCAACGGTGAGGATCGATGATGGCGAAGAGAGTTGAGGTCGACCCGGCGTTGCTGGGTGATGCGGCGAAGTTGGTTGCCGAGATCGGTGAGGGTCTGGCGGCTGCCCGCGACAAGGCGAACAGAATTATGGAACACACCGGAACAGCGTGCGGGAACGATCGTTTCGGTCAGGAGTTCGCCGGCGGTGCTCGGGGGTTCCGGAGTCAGGGGGAGGCGGTCGAGGAGAAGACGGGCCGGATGTCGGAGCTCGTTTCCGGGATGGCCGAGGATATGGGGACCGGTCTCGGCGCGGCGCAGGCGCTTCGGGACATGGACGAATCGTCGAGTAATACGTTCGGGCGGTAGTGGTGATAACCGGCGACTATGCGGAGGAAGCCGCCGCGGCGTATGAGAGCCTGCAGCGACAGATGGCTCAGATTGCCGAGGCCCAGCGGCAGCGGGTGAAGTTGATCGCGTCGGCCTCGGTGCGGGACGGCCGGGTGACGGCCACCGTCAATGCCGATGGATTGCTGATCGAAACGGTTTTCGCCGACGATATCGACGAGCTGAGTTATGCGGAGATCGCGACGGCGGTGACCGAGGCGACCCAGCTGGCGGCGGCCGAAACCGCGCGCAAGAGTGCCGAATTGGTCGATGCGTTGCGCGGTGAGCGGGAGCGGCGGCCGAAGCTGTCGGAGTTGTTTCCCGGGCTGGCTGATGTGGATGCGATGATGCCGGTGGAGCCGCCGGTGCCGACTGCTGTTCCGGATCCGGAGGATGCCGAGGAAGAGGTGGCTGCTGATCCGATCCTGGAGTTCGACAATGTGGAAGAGGTAGATCGGGCCGCGGGCCGTGGTCGGAGTGGTCCTCCGATTCTCGGTTCCGACTGGTGATATAGATGGCCATTCCCTTTCCGCCGGCGGAATTGGCGGGTCTGCTGGGGTGGGTGGGTGGTAGCCAGATCCCGGTGGCGAACGAGGATTTCACCGAGTTCATGCGGGAGGGCTTCGACGAGCTGAAACGGCAGCTCCTCGAGGAGGAGCTGGCGCGGATCGACGAGGCGATCGCCGCGGTGCAGGCGGCCTATCCGGAGGGTGAGGGTAGCGCGGCGATACTCGGTGAACTGCGCAGTGTGCGTGAGGATACCGAGCGGACGGGGAGGGATTTCGGTCGTCTGGCCGACAGTATTCACGAGTTCGGTGGGGAGGTCGTTGCTGCCAAGCTGAACGGGATTTTCGGGCTCACCTGGTTGGCTGGGGAGCTGATCTGGGCAGCGACGCTGGGGCCGGGGGCACCGTGCGCCCAGATGGCGGCTATTGCGGCGACTCGGTATTTGTTCCGGATGCTCGGTTTGCGGCTCTCGGCGGCGATTCGGCGGCAGCTGTCGAGCCTGGTCATCAACCGGGGATTGCGGACGATGTCGTCGCACTTTCTGTACGAGGCGATCCAGGAAGGGTTGATAGAGGTCGCGCAGGGGACCGTCCAGGAGGTGGTGGTTCAGAACGTATTGATGGACCAGGGCTACCAGGAGGGCTACGACTGGGATGAGCTCCGAACGAATGCGGTGGTGTCGCTCGGGGCCGGTGCGGCGGCGGGTCTGGGTGGTCATTTCTTGTATCGGGGGGCGGCGCGGTTGCCGTGGGGGCCGGATCGGTGGGGTGGGCTGGCTCGCGGTGCACTCGTTGGTTCGGGAGCGGGGCTGGTGGGGGCGACCGCGGCGTGGGCGATTCAGGGACGGCTGACCGGCAACTGGGAGATGGATCCCCGATCGTTGACCGGTGGTGTGATCGGCGGGGCCGGCCCCGGCATGATCTATGGCTGGCAGGGCGGTTCGGACTATTCGGGTAAGCCGATCACGGTTGACGATTATCGGCGGATCCGGGTCGGGGACCGGGGGGCGGGCGATGCGGGTGCGGAGGGTGGTCCGGAGGGGCAGGCCGGAGGGTCGAGCGGGGCCGTTGGTTCCTCGGGGGTGGGTGGACGGGGTTCGTCCGCCGCGAGCGGGTCGGGGCTGTTCGCCGGATCGGAAGTCGGGGGGCGGGGAACGCCGGGTGCCGGTGCGGTGGGGACGCCGATCGGTACTGGTGTCGCCGAGGGTGCTGCCGATGCCGATTCGAATGTTGTCGCGAGCCGGGACGGCTCCGAGGCCGGTGGCCGCCGGTCCGGGCCGGTATCCGAGAGTGAGGCGCCGGTTGCGGGGAATTCCGATACCGGTGCGCAGCAGGTTTCCCGGGATGCCGATATCCGGGCGCGGGACGGTGCGCACCCGGCGGAATCCGGTTCGCCGACGGGCGATTCTGGATCGCCGACGCGCGACTCTGGATCGCGCCCAGGTGATTCTGGTTCATCGACGGGCGAATTCGGTCTCGGTGCGGACACGAATGGCAGCGGATCCGGTGTGGTGGCCGGGGAGACGGCCGCCGGAGCCGGTGACCATGGTGAGCGGGTGCCGGACGGAGGCGATTCGGAGACGGTGGGCTCCGGGCGGGAGACCGGTGCGGAATCCACGGCGGATCGTGACATCGCCGGTGACGAGGCAGGTGGTGACCGGGGTGGTGCCGGGTTGCCGCCGGGCGATACCGGTGCGGTTCCTGTTTCCGGCGGTCGTGGGCCCGTGGATGTGATTGCGGCACTGTCGAATACGCTTGCGGCACGGCATCCGGGTGGGTTGATCCAGCGGCCCGGGCGGGTGGATGCGGCCGGTGTGGATATGCGGGCGCTGGAGCAGGTGTTCGACGGGAATTTCGTTCGTGCCGGAACCGAGCGGGGGGCGACGCCGCGGCAGGAACGGTTCCGGTTGCGGGTGCTGGCGTGGGAGGAAGAGCGCCGGTTGGCGCATATCGGGTACAGCACGGCCCGGGATGCGAAAAAGCACGCGCGGCGGCGTGATGAACTTGTGCGGGCCGAGGTCGACGATATGAGCGAGGTGCGGGCCGGACTGGCGGCGGGGCGGAATCCTGGTGTGCGGATCGAGGCTGGACTGGCGGATACCGCACGCTCCCGGGGTCTCGATACGAGCGGTATGCACACCATCGACCGATGGACGGCGTACGCCGACATGCTGGGCGAACAGATCGAGGAGAAGCAGTCGGCCCGGGGGCGGGCCCGTAAAGCGGAATTGGCCGCGGCGGCGAAGGCGGTCGAGGACTACACGACGCGGGCCGCAGGGGAGAAAGCTCGGCTCCTGCAACTGGGCGCCGAGCGCAAGCGTATTCGGACGAAGGAGTGGCGGCGGCGGTCGACCCCGGATCATCTGCGGGAGTCGCTGGAGGAACTCGGGCCCGGTGGCACGCTGGTGGTGGTCGAGGAGTTCGGGAGTTCCGATGCGAACGGGGTGAACGCGCGACCGTATGTGCTGTATCTCGACGGGGATACGGTGATGGTCGACGACTGGGTATCGGGAGGGCCGGCGCCGTTCGATTTCGCCGAGCGGGCCGGTGTCGAGCGGACCTTCGTCGGCGGAATCCGCGGCGACGGTACCCCCTCGCGCCCGGCTCCGGCCTCCGGTTCCCCACGACCGGGTCCCGCACCCGGTGCACCTGCTCCGGCAGGATCGAATCCCACTGTCGTACAGGGGGGTACAGTTGCCGGTACCGAGGGTGACGCGCCATCGGCGGCGGGGCGTCCAGATCAGGTGGGAGACGGAACGGCCCGCTACCAGGCGGACCCGCAGTTCCCGGAGCAGGTCGAGGTGGGGGCGCGAGAGGCAGCCGCCCCGGCTCTCGCGGCCGAGACCGGTGATCAGTCCGGCGCCGCGCCTGCGGTGGACCTGGCGAAATCCCAGGTGGAGGCGTGGGAGCTGGTCCGTGCGGTGGCGCGGTCGGCTCCGGAGGTCTTCGAGCGGGCGCTGCGGGTACTGCAACCGAAACATCGTGCGGTGGTGCAGGATCTGATCGGCGGGGAATCGGATGCCCTCGGTGCCGCGCCGGTTCTGGCGAAGTCTCTGCCGGAGGTCCTCGCCGGGACACCCGGCGGTACGACTCCGCGGCAGGTACTCGGTGCGGTCGGCCCGCCGGCACACACCCCGGAACCTGCCGAGACCTCACCCTCGCCGAACGCGCAGCAGGTACTCGGTGCAGTCGGCGCGCTGGCACACACCCTCGCGCGCGGCGTTCCCACACCGGAGGAGCAGTGGCTCATCGTCCGCGAATCGTGGGCGCGCGATGACAGTACATTCGATGCCGCTCTCGCCGCCGCCGTCGAGGAGCGGACGGCGGCAGGCACCGAGACCGACCCGGCGGCAGTGCGTGAGCTGCTGGACCGGATCGTGGTGCGCCCCGCTGAGGGCACGGTGGCCGAATGGGCTGTGTCGCCGGGCGAGCTCAGGAAGGCGCAGAACCCCTTCTACGAAGAACGCAAGGCGATATCGCGGTGGCTCACGTCCCATACGGAGGTGGACACGGCGGCGGTACTCGGCCATGTCCGGAAGATCGCCGGCGCGGAAACCGTCGATCGGTGGCTGGAGTCGCAAGACCCGGGAACGCGCAGGTTGGTGACGGAGAACCTGTCGGCTCGCGACGCGGGGGAGCTGGCGGGCGGCGATGCCGACGAGGCGAAATTCCGGCGTTACCGCGCGGTCCGGGAACTCCTCGAGCTGGCCGAGGCAGTCGACCGGCCGGCGGACCCGGGGCGCTCCGTTGCGCTGGAGCCCGCCGCGTTGGGGGACGAGGCGGAGCCGGTCGGGCAGTTGCGGGCCGACCTCGCGGGGTTGCCGTCGCCGGATCCGGATACGAACCTCGATCTGGGCCGGGAGGCGGGGGAGCGGTTCACGGCTGCGGCGGAGAAGATGCTGGCCGTGTTCGACGCTCGACGTGCGGAATTGCTGGGTGAGTCGTGGCAGCGGCGCCGGGAGGTGATGGAGGGCCCGGACGAGACCGAGGCGCTGCTGCGGTATGTGGCGGCGGTCCGGGCGGAGACGGGTTTTTCGCCGCGGGCGAATCAGATCAAGGCGTTCCTGCTCGGGCGGCAGGGATATATGCGTCAGATGGGGACCGGTCAGGGCAAGACACTGGTGGGGTGGCTGGATTCGCTGCACCAGCTCTCCCGCGGTGAACCGGTGGAGCTCGCCGACGGGGAGATGCGGCGAGTACATCATGTGCTGACCACCACCGAGCTGCTGGCCGATGACGGAATCCGGGAGAGCGCGGGAATGTTCCGCAAGCTCGGATACGAGGTGTCCCGCTGGGATCCCGATAATCCGGCGGAGTTGGCGAAATCGACGGTCGTCTACCTGACCTACGACGAGCGCGCCACCGCCGAGTTGAAGGATTCCGTGCCGCCGGGCCGCACCGCGACGATCGACGAGGCGGATGCGGTGCTGATCCACAACCAGACCGAGCACCATCTCTCCGATGGTGAGCGCGCACCGGTGGAAGAGGCCGAGAAGGTCCATGTGTGGGCGGTGCGTGATCATCTCAAGCAGATGCTGGCCAAACGCGTGCTGACCCATGCGGATTACCGTGCCGATTCCGAACCCGCGGTGCGCCGGGCGAGCGAGTTGTGGGAGGAGAAGACCGGGCTGCCGTTCACGGAGCGGGAGTCCGAGATGGCGCGCGCGTTCTTCGATCTGAAGGCGGGGCAGAAGGGCGGGCGATTGGTGCAGGACTGGCACTTCCAGGTCTTCGACGGGAAGGTCCAGATCCTGGACGAGAACGGAAAGCCGATGAGCGATCCGAAGGTCAATACCGACAGCCGCTGGTTCGGTGGCCGGCACCAGATGGTGGAGGCGATCTACGACCTCGACGTGTATTCCGACGGGGAGGGCTCCAAGCGGGTCGGTGTCACGGATGTACTGAGCAGATACGACCGGCTGAGTTTGATGTCGGGCACGCTGGAGCGGACCGCGGCGGAGATCAAGCAGAATTTCCCGGTCCACGGTGGTCTGGGCCGGGTCGAGGATCATCAGGAGTCTCGGCTGGTGGCCGAGGAGGACCGGATCTTCCTCACCCAGCCGGAAATGCTGAAAGACGCGGTGGCGAAGGTCCGCACACTGCAGGATCAGGGCCGGCCGGTCGCGATTATCGCGCGCCCGGATCTGGCGGTGAAGTTCTCCCGCGTGCTTACGCACAATGGCATCGACCATGAAGCGATTCACGGTAGATGGTTCGCCGAGCACCGGGACAACAATCTTGCGCAGGAGAATCTCGGGGGCGTGAAAACCCGGGCCGGTCAGGCGAGCCGAGTCACCGTAGGCGTCGACGGAATGCTCGGCCGGGGCTGGGATCCGACGGTCGGCGAACAGGTAAACGAGGCGGGCGGGCTGCATGTGCAGAAGCTGGGCCGCTCGGACAATCCCGATACCGATGCCCAGGCTGCCGCGCGCGCCGGGCGTAACGGCCAGAACGGTAGTTACGGCTTCAGTGATTCGCTCGACGGTGGACTGGCCAATGGTGCGCGGAACAGGGACTACAAGATCGCGGTAACGCACTACCGGAACGGTCGCGCCGAGCAGGCCACCGCGACCAGAGAATACGCCGAGGCTGTGCGCGCCGCCGAGACGAACGCATCTGCCGCTGCGGCGGAGGTCGGGGCGCGCGTGCGTTCCGCGCAAGAGAGAGTCGAAGCCTCCGAGAACACCATCGCCGCAGCGGAACGGAGGATTCGCCGGCTCATCCCGCTGGTACAGGACGAGGCGGCCGAGCGGGCGCGCATCGCGCGTGAGTCGCGGCGGATGAACCAGCCCCACGCGCCGCCGATACCGTCCGCACCGCAACACAACGCCGGCTTCGAGGATGTGGGCGTCTCCGATTCCGATGCAGATGCTGATACCGGCGGGCTCGACGGCACGAGCGGCGAGGACGACCTTGTCCCGGACAGCGAGGCGCTTCCCGGCCCCATCCGTGAGTTCAGGGTCGACGACCTGAACCGCATATCGGACCAAGAGGCGCCGGGTTCACCGCTGAAACACGTGATCTCCGCGGCGAACACCGATCCCGAGCACCTGCCTGACCGGTCCGGTGGCCGGCTGTTCGAGCCGGGTGAACCGGTTCGCGGTGCGGTTGCCCGTATCCGGCAGTTGGACGCGGAGATCCAGGAGTTGGATTCGGCGATCCGCGAGCGTGCGGACGAGATCCGGAGTCAGGGCACCGTGCCGTCCGGTTCCGACCTGCCGAGCTGGGTTCTGCGGGTTCCCCAGTTCCGGCTGCGTGAGCTCTGGCGCGAGCGGGATGCGCTCACCGACAGCCTTATCGCCCACGTCGCCCAGACTGCTTCGGGGGCACGGGCCGTCCAGGACGAGCTGGTGCGGACGCTGCACGAGACCCGGGAACGGGCCGAGGCGGCGTATGCTCGGCTGCGGGCGATCGCGACCGAGTACAAGGTCGATCGCGGGGTCACCGATGTGGGGGAACTCCTCGTCGCGATCGGTGACCGGATGGACGTTGCCGATCGGCGTGATATCGGTCCTTCTCGCCGGATCGAGGGTGGTTTGACCGATGCCGAATTCCTGGTCGAGCAGCGTGCGGCTCTTTTCCGCTCCCGGGCGGATGCGTATGAGGCCGCCATCGAATACCAGTCGTGTCAGGAACGTTTGGTGCGTGCCGGGGTGCGGCCGGCGGCGGTTGGTGAGGCCGGGAGCTCGGAATTCCATAGCAGGGAGTTGGCTGACGTGCGCCGGGCGGCCGAGGCGTCGGTGGCCCATCGGCGTCGGCGGATCGCGACCGATCTGCGTGAGCTCACCGTTTATGCCGGGTTGGACTTCGAAGGCGAGATTCGGAGACGGAACGCCGAGATCCGGATACGGAATGCCGAGAGCGGGATACAGAAAGCCGAGATCCGGAAACACAATGCCCAGAAATCGAATCGGAACGCCGAGGTCAGGAACCAGAAACGCCTGATCCGGAGTCTGGAAGCCGAGATCCGGGACCAGGAAGACGCGATTCGGAAACTGAAGGACGGGGATTTCGAGGCGATACCCGTCGCCGAGGCCGCGCTCGAGAACCCCCGCCACCTCGACGGCCGCCTCACGACATGGATAGCGGACGAACGTCGCGATATCGCGCTCGCCGCCGAGGACGCCGAAGTAGCCGCAGGCGCCCCGCACCGGCGCCGGATCGCCCATGCCGACCGTGTCGAACGTGCGTTGCTGCGGTTGCGGCGCGCCGATCTCATCGCCCGGGCCACCCTGTGGAAGCTGACCGATCAGGACGACGCGGCCCGCACCTGTATGGCCGATCAGGAATCGAGCTGGTCAGCAGCCCATCTCAACGCCCGCGAAGCCCTGCACGCCGCGAACCTCCGTATGCGAGAAATCGCCGGACTGTTCCCGAGCGGTGAATCAGCGAGACCGGGAGAGGAATTCCGGAAGAGTCTGAAGGACCGCGAGGCCACGGTGCGGGCCGGTCTGGAGGAAGCGGCCGAAGCCGCGGGCAGTGCGGGCCAGTGGCGCAGGCAGGGTCGCCTCGATGACCCTACCGGGGGCCGCGGAGCGCCTCGCGTGCTCCAGATGCAGCTGGACGAGATCGAGTGGACCCGCCGGCTCTTTGCCCAGGCGGAATACGAAGTGCATTGTGCCGAGGTCGATCTCGCGCTGCTGGAGGCGGAGCTGCCGGGTTCGGTGAACAAGGTCTGGGATCCGCAGTTCGGGGGAATAGAGGCCGGCGGCACACCTCTGGAGCAAGCCCTGGGGCGGGCAGACAGTGCCCGCAGGGAGGTGTACCGGACGGTCATCGACCGGCGGTCGCAGGCGCCTCGACGATTGGCGGAAATCGCCACCGCCATCGGATACCCCGATGAACTCCCCACCGATTTCGTCAGCGCGGACACGATGCGGGTCATCCCTGCCGTGCATCTCATCGTGTGGTTCCGAAAGCATGTCAAAGACCGCACAACTACGAACGAATACACGGCTAGCGGGGAGCATGCGCGCCAATGGGCGCTGAGCTTGGAGGCGTACCGGATCGAACGGGCGATCCTGTGGACCGCCTATGATTTCATGCGAGCGATGGCCGATAGCGACATCCTCGCGAATGTGGAGATCGGACCGATCGGCAAACAGGCCGAGGCCGAGGCCGAGGCCGATCAACTGCGGGCCGAACTCGAGCAGCTGATGGAATCGCAGTGGTTCCCCGACAACCTGGAATTTCTTGCCCGGGTTTCCAAGATCGACGATATCTCGGAATTCGGCGACCCGGTCGCCCTGGCCGAGAAGATCGGCGAGTACGCCGATGCGCACGAGGCGAAGGAACGGCACCGTCATGCCGATCAGGTCGCGATCAACGCGATACACGTACTGATAGATCAGGCCCAGCTGAACGGCGATATCGAGAAGCTCGAAGAACTCGAGGCTCTGGTCGAAAAGGCCTATCTGGCGGCCGAGCAGGAGGCCCGGCAACGCCTGGCGACAGCAGAGACAGCAGAATCCGAAGCCGAACGGCAGGCAGCCCTCGACGATCTCCGGCGGGTCGGGGCCGCGGATCAGGTCGATGCGAGCCGATGGCCGTTCGAGTACTTCGGCCCCCGCTTCACCGTCGAGGACGGCGCATCCGCCACCGTCCCGGACGGCCAGGGTTCGCAGCAGACCGCCCCGAACGTTGTGGACGGTCTCGGCCACCAGCCCCGCGAAATCGTCTGGCTCGACCTGACCCCGGAAAGCGGGGAGCTTCTCGGCCCCGTCCCTGAGTCCGGGATCGACACCCCGAACCGCACATCGGGCCAGGAATCGCCGGATCCGCCGCAGGAGCCGGCGCCGATCGCTCCCGAAGATGCTGATACCGGCGGGCTCGACGGGACGGCGGAGGTGCCCGCCGAAGGGGTGGACACTGTCGAGGACGGTCCGGACGCTTTGCGGGGACATTGTGCGGTGCTGCAATGGGAGCGGGTCAACAGGGGCCGGGTCGATGACAAGCTGGTCTCGGAGTTCGACGAGTCGGATGAGTTGCCGGGCCAGAGCGAGATTGCTGTGCAGCGGTCGTATCAGGCTGTACTGCGCGAGTACGGGACGGGCGAGAACACCGTGCCGGCCCTCGGCGAGATCCGGACGTTGCTGGGGGACGGACAGCATCGGGCGGAATCCGCTGTGGTGGTGGTACGACGCGAGACCGAAGACGCGGAGGGCTACGGCGGACACGTCTTCGGCCTGGTCCTCGACGAGTACGGTCGTGTGGTTGTCGATGATCCGGCCGACCCGGCAATCCACGGCCGCCGTGTCGACGAACTGATCTCCGCGGGGCTGATCGCCGACCGCTTCCCGGATGTGAATGGTGTTTTCGCGATTCTGCACGACGGCGTGGGCCAGGCGGTCGATCCGGACGGTAACCCGGCGGAGTTGGCGGAGCCGGAGCTTTCCGAGCAGATCGCGCGGTTGGGCGCCGACGGTGCGGAAATTCGGCTCGGTGCGATGGAAATCCCGATCGGTAGTCGGGGGATGGTGCGGGACCGTGTGGTGCGTGACCGGACACCGCTGGGTGAGATCGCCGTGTGGGCGAGACAGCTGGGGATCGACCTGCCCGTGCCACACCATGATCCGGGCGCAGACGGTCTCGAGAATGCCGTCGCGGCCGCCTTCGGCGCCGAGTTCGTCCGATGCGGTGAGGCGAGAGGCGGATTCCGTGACGCGTACCGTGAGCTCGGTGAGAAGCTCCGGCACCACAATGCCGCGGCGGTGGTGTTCGACCGGTCGCGCACCAGCTCGGACGATCAGGGGAATCTCCGCATCCATCTGGTGCAGAACGTGCGCGGCATATTCCAGGTCGAGGAGATTACGGCGGGCCGGAACGGCTCGGGGATGCCACTGCACGATGTCATCCCCGTCGACACCTGGAAGTACATCGATGTCCGCGCCTTGATCGTGCCGGAAGTGGCGGGTGGCACGGAAATTTCTAAATCTCCGGTCGGTGCGGGAACGTCCGACGACCAAGATCAGGCGGTGGACTTCTCAGACGAGGACGCCTTCCTGGAAGCGTTGGACGTCGACGAATCCGGCCGGGATGTCCTCGAACTGCTCGGTCTCCTCGACATCACGATCGTGCACGATCTGCTGGATACGCCCGGCTATCGCGTCGAGGAGATCGACGATCCGCGGGAGCCGTCGGGTTATGGGCAGCAGAAGCAGATCGTGCTGGATGCCAGTCTGGAGCTCCCGGAGCAGATTTCCGCGCTGACCGGCTACTTGACCGATGCCCTCGCGGATTCCGGCCTGGATGACGCTGCGGTCGAGACCTGGACCATGCGGCTGACAGGCGGTCCGCTCCTGGACGCGTTGCGCCACCACGTATCGGGCCGGACGATGCTCGAGCTTCTCGACAGGTTCGATATCTCGATCGTGTACCGAGATGCGTTGTACACGGGAATCGACTTCGATTACATCCGGGATCCGGAGAGCCGAGCTCTCGGCCGGCAACGGTGGACGATCGCGCTGGACGGCGGCCGGGCGGTTCCGGATCAGATCGTCGAGCTCGCCGAGCGATTGATCGAAGCTGTCGAAAGCTTCGATTTGGCCGCCGCGGACGTGAATACGCTGACCGCGCCGTTACGAGACTTCCTCGAGACCGTCTCACAAGACGTGGTGTCCCGCCTCACTGCGCCGTTGCCGGCCGGGGTGGCGTCCTCCCGGGCCACGGTCGAGGCGGAGGCCGAGCGGGCGTATCAGGCGGCCATCGAGACGGGCGTCCCGGAGGAAGTAGATCTGGTTGAACCATACATGTGGCGAGCGGATCTCGGTCCGCGCTACCACCTGTGGGTTTCCGGCACTTCGGCCCGGATCACTGCCCTGCGTGAGCAGCTGACCGGATTCGACAGAGGAAGAGGGGAATTCGACCAGCGCGAGACCGCTGCCGGTGTCGCGACATTGGCCATACCTTTCGAGAATCCGGTGGCACTGGGTAGGACGCTGCGGGCGGTCACCGAGTTCCAGGCGGCCCAGCCGGATGGGTTCTCGCCCGAGGTTCCGGTGGGTGTTCAGCCGGTGCCGGGTTGCCCCGGGGTGGGGTTCTCGGCGATACCAGGGGTGGATATCAGGCGGCAGCTGGGGGAGCTCGAGCTACTCCAATTACCTTACGGCGCAGAGGTTGTCGACCTCCTTCGATCGCTGGCCGATATTCCGGGTGGACCCGAGCGGGCGGCGGGCGAGCGCGATGTGGTCCTGCGGGCAAGGGATCTCGACCTGCCCGCGACGGGTGGACCGGAGATCGTGCAGGCACTTCGGGATCTGCGCACAGTAGATGAGTACAACAAGGCCGAGGTCGACCTCGGCCTTGGAGAGGTGTATCGCTGGAGCCGTCCCAGACGGGTGAACGGACCGCAGTCGATCGCGGCGACAACAAGCTACACATTGCAACGATATCTGGCCGAAACAGATCCCGAAGACCGGAATTTCGGCGATTTCCTGGCCATGCTGCGAGATAGCCTGTGGTTCGCCGGTATCGACCCGGCGCGGCCTCATCTCGAACTGGGTGATGCGGCGTTCGGTGCTGCCGAGGGTGACGCGGTTCCGCCGCACCACCACACCAGTCTCTCGGTCGACGAACAGGCCGAGCAGGTAGTGGCACGAGTCCGGGAGCTCTACTCCGATATCGATATGGAACTTCCGGCCGGGGAATTCGGGCCGGAGCGTGTTGATCGTGGGCTGGCGCGGGCGTTCCGTGGTTCGCTGCACCGGTTCGGCACATCGGACCAGGGATATCGCGATGCGTACACCGAACTCGGCCGGGAACTGCTCGATCTAGGACCCGGCTCGACGGCCGTGGTGTCAGAACCCGCGGACAGGGTCTATGTGGTTCGAAATATCCACGGCCAGTTGTGGACCGAAGAGCCAGAAGGGAGAGTGCGCGGCACCGCGTACACCTTCGATGCGGCAGCTCGATCGGCGGGCGAGGTGCGGGCCATCCTGCTGGACGACGCCGGCTGCCCGGTGGAGCCCGGCCGTGCCCGGCAGCTCGCCGAAGCACTCGCGAATCCCGCCGGCCACCGCGACGCGATCGAGCGGGAAACGAACCGGCTGCAAGCCGAATTCGAACGGCTGCGAGCACATTGGGCGCCCGGAGTTTCGAGCAGGTTCACCGAGCGCAGGTTCCGGGACCTCCTCGACGGAGATCCCCATGAACTCGTAGTCGCGCTCGAGCGGGTCATCCGTCGCGATCTCGGGTACCAGTTCGCAGGAGACCAGCGCCCGCTGCACCTGCTCCGGATAGCCCGGCGGCTCGAGACGGTGCGGCCGGCCTCCGACGAGCAGTCCGAGGCTGAGGTGAGGCAGTCGGCGGCCCTAGAGATCCCGGAGATCGACTCATCGAGTATCGCTCGTTCCTCGGAATCCGTCGGAACAAATCTGGGTACGACGGCTCAGGAGCTCGTGGCGGGCGGATTCGAGGCTGTCGAGGCACTCCTGCGGTCGAGGTGGCCGGGGCTGAGATTTACCACCGACCGGGGGCCTGCCTACTGGCATCGGCTGAGCAGACTCTTCAACGAAGACGGCACCTCTGTCATCGTCACGCTGGACCACCAGCTCACTGACGGTCCTGTCGTCCTGGACGCCGAGGAATTCAGCCCGCTCATCCGGGCTGTTTTCGACAACGGTGCCAATGCTGTGTTGCTGCACAGCGGTCACGCTGGACGGTTCGATCGGAGACCCTCGGACGGAGTGATCCTGCATGTGACGGTTGGGCCCGTCGTCGGCGAGGATCCGGACGGCGACGGACTGCCCCGCGCCGACCGGAACGAGAAGCTGCAACCCGACGATGTCGACAGCATCGTCAAGGAGGCGCGTCGGCTGCGCGTGGATGCGGTGAGTGTCCATGTGAATGTCGGGTCACTCGGCAACGGGGAGCAGATCAAGGCGGTCGGGAGGCTCCGGAGGGCATTGGACGAGGCCGATATTCCGCTGCTCATTATGAGTTACCCCCGCGGGTCGGGCATGTCGGAGAACAACGTCGACCACGCCCGCACGGCGGTGGCTCAGGCGGTGAACCTGCGCGCGGGTATCGTGAAAACCAGTATCCCGAGATGGCCTGACGGCGCGAAAGACAGCGACGAAATGCCCATCGGCGGCACCCCGAATCTCGACGCGATGCGGGAGATCGTCGCCTCTTCGTTTGTCCCGGTGGTGTTCGCGGGCGGACAAGGCTGGTCTATACCGGTGGAGCAGTTGGTCGAGTCCGTCCAGGAATCCGGCGCTGCCGGGTTGGCGGTGGGCAGGATGGTGTTCCACAATCCGGATGGCCACTCCCCGGGCGTCGCGATGCAGCGCGTGGACGGTGCGCTACGCGATGGTTCAGCCGCGCTGCAAGGCGATACGCTTCGTCGCCTGTTGGACAAGGGGCCGGATCCGTCGACCTGGGAATCCTGGGCGGAGACGTGCTATGAGGCGACGCGCGCGGACGATACCGATGTGGCGCGGATCGCCGGGTATCTCACCCGGATGGCGGCGGATCCCGCAGCGCTCGGACTCTCGCCCGACGATGTCGCTCGAATCCTGGAAGTGGCTGATGTAGACGTCCTGCGGAACGTCAAGAACCATATCTACTTCACCAAGCACAATTACTACGATGACAGGCTCGAGCAGCGTGTCATCGCAAAGTTCCGGGCCAATCACCTGATGGCCGAAGCGTGGCGTGATGTCACCCACGGCTATCCCCTGCGCCGTGACACCTTGATGAGCCATGTGGGGCTGCTCAGGCACGAGGCGGCCGAACAGCGGTTCGAGGCACAGTGGGACCTGGAACACGACGGTGAGCTGCCTCCGTTCGAGACCATGCATCGGAAGGCGGAGGAAGAATCCTCTTGGCAAGGCCAGTTGAAGCGTTTGCTTCCCATGGCGAACACCGACTCCAGATACCTGCCCACCGCCTCGGGCGGCCAGCTGATCGAGCCGGACGAAGCGGACCGCGGTGCGGGCGCCGGACCGAGTCACATCACCCGCATCCGGGAGCTGGACGCGGAGATCCAGGAGCGCGAGGCCGAGATCCGGAGGCAGGGCACCCTGTCGTCCGGGTCCGACCTGGCGAGCTGGGTCCTGCGGGTTCCCCGGTATCGGCTGCGCGAGCTCTGGCGCGAGCGTAATCAGATCACCGATGGCCTTATCGCCGAAGTGGCACTGATGGAGCGTGGTTCGGAGGAAATCGAAGCCGTCCGGGGCGTGCTGGTGGCAACGCTCGACAAGACTCGGGAGCGGGCCGAGGCCGCGTACGAGCGACTGCGGGCGATCGCGGGCGAGTACAAGGTCGATCCGGAGATCATCGATGTGCAGGAGCTCCTGGCCGAGATCGGTGACCGGATGGCGGCTGCTGATCGCAGCGATATCGACCACGGCGAGGATCGCAAGGCCAAGGGTGGCTTGACCGATGTCGAGTACCTGGTCGAACGCCGCGCCGCCCGCTTCCGCACCGCAGCGGATATGTACGAGACCGCCCTCGAATACCACTCGAGCCAGGAGCGTTTGGTGCGCGCCGGAGTGCGGCCCGCAGCCGTCGATGCGGCCGGGAGCGCGGAATTTCACAGCGATCGGATAGCTGACGTACGCCGGGCGGTCGAGGCTGTCGTGGCCGAGCGTCGGCAGCGGATCGTGGCCGATCTGCGGGGCCTGACGGTCTACGCCGGGCTTGACCTGGAGGGGGAAATCCGGGCTCGGACCGAGGGGGATCCCGAGGCGATGCGCGTGGCGCTGGCCGCGCTCGACGATCCCCGCCACCTCGACGGCCGCCTCATCACATGGATAGCGACCGAACGCCGCGCTATCGCACTCGCCGGAAACGGTGCCGCCGGAGCCGCCGGTGCCCCGCATCGACGCAGGATCGCTCATGTCGACCGCGTCGAACGTGCCCTGCTGCGGTTGCGGCGCGGTGATCTCACCGCCCAGATCAGCGCATTCGAGCTGTCCGATCAGGACCACGCCGCCCGCCTCCGCACCGCCGACTACAAAACGGAATGGTCGACGGCCTACCTGAACGCCCGCACGGCCCTGCACACCGCGAACGTCCGTATGCGCAAGATCGCCGGGCGGGACCCGCTCGATGAATCGGATGGTCTGGCGGAGGAGTTCCGGCAGGAGCTGAAGCTCCGGGAGGCCGGCCTGCGAGCCGAGGTGGGGGCCGAACTGAGCGTAGGTCCCGATACCGCGGGCAGCGTGGGCAGCGAGAGCGCCCTGACCGGAACCCGCGCGACGCGCCGTTTGCTCTGGGCGCAACTCGACGAGCACGACCGGACCCGCAAAGACTTCGCCCAGGCGGAGTACGCAGTGCATTGCGCCGAGGTTGAGCTGGCTCTGCTGGAAGCAGAACTGCCGGGTTCGGTCAATATCGTCCGGGATCCGGGTTTCTGGCCGGAGCCCGGCGGAACACCGCTGGACAAGGCCGTGCGGGCGGCCTGGGATGCACGCTATCCCGTGCGGGCGAACGCCGAGCACCGGCAGCGGCAGACGGCGCGCCGGCGATTCGCGGATATCGCGGCCGCGATCGGATACCCCGATGAGCTCCCCGCAGATCTCACCGGCGCAGACCCGGTGTCGGTGATCGATGCTGCCGGGGTACTCACCGAGTGGTTCCGGACGCATTACGAAAAGCGCCGGGGTAGCGGTGAATTCCGTGATCTGGAGCCGGCGCGGTTCTGGGCGCTGCGGGCGGAGGCCTACCGGATCGAGCGGGCGATCCGGTGGACCGCCTACGACTATGTGCGGGGGCTGGCCGACCTCGACAGCCTCGAAAATGTGACGATCACACCGCGCGGCACGGCGGCCGAGGCCGCCGCCGATCGGCTGCGGGCCGAGCTCGAGCGGTTCATGGAATCGCAGCCGGACCTCGGCGAACTCCATGTGCTGGCCATGATGAACGATATCCTCGAGTTCGGTGATCCGGTCGTCCTGGCCGATGACATCGGCAAAATGGCCGATTTGCGGGGCGCGAAACGCGAGCACCGTCAGGCCGATCAGCTCTTGATCAACGCGCTGCTCGTGCAACTGGATCTGGCCCATCTCCACGGCGATATCGACAAGCTCGCCGAGCTCGAAGTCGTGGCCGACAGCGCATTTGCGGCGGCCGAGCAAGAGGCCCGGCGGCGCCTGGATGCGGCCGGGTCCGCGGACGAACGGCAGGCCGCCGTCGACGATCTCCGGCGAGTCGGGGCCGGGGACCAGGTCGGTGCGACCCCATGGCTACTCGAGTACTTCGGCCCTCGCTTCACCCAGGAGGCCGGCGGGTCCGGGGCTGCCCCGAACGGCGCGGCCGCGCGGCAGCCGACCGCCCCGGACGCGCTGGATGGTCACGGCCGGGGCCGCGAAACCGTCTGGGCCACCCTCTCCCCGGACGGTGTGGCTCGTCTCGGGCCCAACCACGAGCCCCGAACCTACGCCTACGCCTGGTCCCCCACACCGGACCAGGAATCGCCGAGCTCGCCGCAGGAACCGGCGCCGATCGCTCCCGAAGATCCCGTCGCCGAGTCCGGTGTCGCGGGCCGGCGTGCGGAGGCATCCGACGATCGGATCAGGGGCATGGCCGGGCTCGATGAATGCATCCGGTGGGGCCGGGAATGGTCGCGGGTATGGGAGGACCTGAAGGACGGGCGTAGTCATATCGAGCGGTATGCGCCGCGGTTCGGCTACGACGCGCAAGACCTGCTGTCTGCGGACACGTGGCGGAGGATGATTCCGCCCTCCTCCGCGGATTCCTCCGATGACCCGGCTCTCGAGGAACTTCGCCGGGTCACCCGGGGCTATCACCGCCAGGCGGAGGTTCTGCAGGCCCTGAACAACGACCTCCCCACTGCAAGCGCCCGCACCGCGCGGCTGTACCTGGAAAACCATTCCGAGGCAATCGATACCGAGGGGGCGCAACACCTGGTCGCGAAGCTCACCCAGCTCCAATTTGCGACACTGACCTGGGATGTTGTGGGCCGTCGGCGGCCGGAAGCCGCGCAAACAGGGCAACCGGCCGAGACCGGATCGCAGTCGCCCGCCGCACGGTCCGCGGAACTGGCCGGCGAGTTGCGTCGCTCGAGCAATCTGACCACGGCATTGGCCGGGCGGGAATACCTGCGATCCCAGGGCGCGCGCGTGGTGTCACCACGCGCCGGCATCATCGAAGCCGAACGGCCGACTCTGATCATTCTGGTCGAACCGGCCATGGACGGCCGGATCGTCGATACAGAACTGGCGGCCCGCCCGGAGCTGTTGACGATATCGAAGCAGCCCGGTGTCGAGACAAGGTTTGTCCTTCTGACGCTGGATCAGGAGGGGCGGGCGCAGGCCACGCTGGTTCCCGCCGGCTTGCTCGACAGCGAATTACCCATGGACCGGCAGATTTCCGGCGCGAAAAACCTGCGATCCCGGATCGTGCGTTCCGGCCCCGATGAGGCACTGAACGGAGCCATCGAGCGATTCATTGCCGGCTCGTCCGATTGGAACGGTGCCGACAGCTGCTATATCCGTGAAGTCCGTAACGGCGAAGGACAGCTGACCGGCCATGTAATGATGGGCTCGGACACCTTCCTCGGGCCGATCGCGCCGGACGGATCTCGTGGGAACGAGATCGTGAACAACAGTTTCCTGTTCATGGGTATCGACGGAAATTTCCAGATGATATCCCCGGTGGGAACCGATGGCCGTCCGGCTCCTCTGGTGGCCGGAGAGAATTACATCTACTACTGGATGGGTGGTTCGCATATCACCCACCGGAACACACTCGACATCATATTCCTCGGGATGCACGCCGCGTGGAGCGATGGCCGAGAGGGTGAGGTCGCGTTCGGTGACGCGATAGATTTCGGCAAATTGCGGGTCGACAATGTGGATCGACTGCTCGTCCGCTTCGATCCCGGCACGTTGGAGAAGCTGGACACGACTCCGCTGCCGTGCGCGACGGATGTGCATTGGGGATCCTGGGTGGAACCCGATGTCGACGGATACACCTACGTATACGGCGCCAAAGAAGACGGTACGCGGAAAACGATGCATATCGCCCGTGTCGAGGGCGATGATCTGCGGCAAACCTGGGAATTCTACGACGGCCAGGGCTGGTCGGCCGATGAAGCGAATGCCGTGGAAGTCATGGAAGGCGTGGCCAACGAGTACAGCGTTACGCGCTTGGATGATGAGAACTATCTGCTTGTCACGTTCGATACGAGAACTGTCTTCAGCCCTGACATCGTGGGTTATCTGAGTAAGTCTCCGACCGGACCGTTCATTGAACCGACGTTACTGTATCGAACCACGGAGGGCGGTGCGGTCGGTAAATTCAAATCCGCACAGGTCAGCACCTACAATGCTCATTTGATTCCGGATCTCAGCTCCGACGGAGTACTTCGAGTTGTTTACAGTACGAACAGCTCGATGCTCGATGAAACCCTCCGCGTTTCCGGCATCTATCGGCCGCGATCGGTCGAGATCGAACTGCCGTGGCCGGGGCTGAATATGGCCGACAGAGAACCGCCCGGATGGGTCCGCGGTGATGGTTCCGCTCATCGAGAATGGGCCCCGGCTCTCGAACCCGCCGACGCCGGCACCGGCCCGGCCGGATTTGCTGCCGGATCTCGATCGGCTGCCGTGCCGAGCTGGGAACCGGTAGGTGACGGATCTGTCGCTCCGCGCGAGGGGAGAGCGGGACTCCCCGAGGATCCGAAAACCCTGGCGCGAGGTACTGGGCTGCTCTATACAGACGGCCGGCCCGGCGGGTTCGCCACGCAGTACTCGGAGGCGGATGGTTCGGTGCGTCGGACGTTCGCGGTCCGGAATGCCGATGTGGGGGATGCCCCCGATGGCAGCGCGCCGGTGCCGGCCGGCGGGGTGGATGGCAGCGGGCCGGATCTGGAGGTGGAGCCGGGGGGCTGTGCCGAGTGGGTCGCGGAGGAGGTCGACAAGATCCGGCCCGAGGGGGACAAGCTTCCGGATTGGACCGACGAGCGGGACGAGCAGGGGCGGAAGTTATACGGGCACAGCGACCTCGGTGTGCAGCGGAAGTTCGAGGCCGAGCTCCGGCTGTACGGCCGGAGGCTGGAGGATCTCGGGCCCAGGGAAGCGTTCGGGCCGGAGAAAGAAGGGGCGGGCGAGCACGGCCGGCTGCGGGCTTATCAGGAGGCGGGTGAGTACCGGAACAGCCTGTCGGCGATTCATGACGCGGTGGAGTCGCTGGGCGACGGCTGTTCGGCGGTGGTGGTCGAACGGTACGCGCAGGAGGACGAGCTCGGTCTCGGCGCGCATGCCTACCGATTCCGGAACGAGAACGGCACGGTGCTGGTCGATGACCCGGCCGGAGATTTCCACGGTGTGCCGTTTGCGATAGACGGTGAACTGAATCCGTTGATCGCGGCGGAGCTGATCGGATATCGGAGTGGGGAGGTCACCGGCGTCTGGGCGATCCTGACCGACGCCCAGGGACAGCCGGTGGATGCCGAGGGGAACCCGGCCCGCTTGACATCCGGCGAACTCGAGGCCCTCGAACCGATCAGTGAGCACGGGGAGAGCATCCATATCGGTACCACTCCGGCCGAGGGCTCCGGCTTCTCCGGCGGCGAGGTCGGACCGGCATCCACCGCGCACGAAACGGAAGCCGCCGAGAGTGGCTACGAATGGCTTCGGCGGAACTTCGCCGAGGTTTGCACGGGCATCTTCGAGAACAACCGGGAATTCTTCTACGACAACTTCTTCTCCGAGGCCGGGCCCGCGGAGGGCGTCGCGCCGAAACCCTTCCTACGCATCCAGATCGGCCAAATTCTCGACTACCTCATCACAGACGAACATTGGCTGCTCGACGATACGTCCACTCAACCGGTCCGGCGTCGGTTCACCCCCAGTCCGGCCGTGTACGAGGCCGTCCGCCGCCTGATGGCAGGCGACTACGACGGTCCCTACGGGACGAAACAGCATGCCCTGGACCTGATGCTGTTCGCTCGTGAGGTGGTCGAAGAATCCCTCATGGAAGACGATCTTTTCGCACGGGAGATCGCTCTGCGCTGGGATAACGGCGACCTCCCGTACTTCGGTGCGCACGCCGCGGCGGACAAGGTCGCCGACTGGCAGGCAGCCCGGGACGCATTCGAGAACGACCCGGATTCCTGGGAGCCGTTCGAGAACGACCCGGATTCCTTGTGGCCGGAGCGGCTGTTGCCGAACCTCACGAATGCGGCGATCGAAGCCGTGCGGAATCGGCAGCAGCGCAGTTTCGACATCATGCGCGAGATCGCCGACGCTCTCGCAATTCCCGCCGACATCACGGATATCGTCCGGCTCGACGAACTTGTCCGACAACGGATAGAGGCCGCGCTGGCCGGCGAGGAGGCTCCGTACGAGCAACCGCTTGTCGACCCTGAGGAGTCCCGGATCCGTGTGGGACAGCGACGCATTCATGACGGACTCATCGCATCAGCACACCGGTCCGTGGCGGCTTCCTTTGCCTACTCCATCGCCCACATCGAAGAAATGCGCCTGCGCGGTCGCACTCCCGATCCTGACGTGGCGCAGCTCGACGAGATGTCCCCCGGCACAACCGAGCTCGAGAAGCGCCTCGAGGACATCGGGGGAAGGTTTCTGCTCCGCGACAGGCTGATACCGGATGATGTCAAGGCCGCCATCGACGAGAGCTTCGAGAGAATGGAGCGATGGCCGGTAAGTGAGGTGCGCGAACCCTATACGATCGATAGCGACTGGTTCAACCGCTTCCTCGACGATCTGGTGTTCGCGCGAAAGAATTCCAGGGTCGCCACAGACTCACTCCACTGGAAGCCGCACGATCAGTGGGAGGAGCGAGACCGGTACCGGCACGGGATTTGGCGCGCCACCTATGAGCTGTGGAGTGCCTTGGAGGGCACGGATCTCTCCCGCGAACTCGACGCCCGGGAGACTGAGCGCGCCGACTCGGGGCTGGCAAAGCTGCGACGAACCGCTTCCGGCCTGGGGCTGATCCCGGACGAGATCGTTGCGCCGGGCACCGACCTCCGCGAGATCAGCCGCCGGGTGCCGGATCTGGTGAATCTCATCGAAACATGGCAAGCCGGCGAGACGAAGGCCATTGTCGAGGACGCGAGTAGCGGTTCCGAATCGCGGCGACGGCTGGCCCGGTTGCGGGCCTACCGGCGTTACCGAGTACGCCGGGACAGTCTGTGGGGGCAACTCCGAATCCATTCCGCCCGTGCGGAATCGGCTCGGATGCGCGGCGACTACGCGGGATTCGATCAGGCCATGGACGACGTCGCCCCGGTGTGGTCGCAGGCCGTCGAATTGATCGACGAATACTGCGAATCACTCGATCCGCGACCAACCCCAGGTCCCCATGACACGGAACCCGCCACCGGCCTGTCCCCCTACTATGACCACGCCCGTTTCAACGCCGAATACGCGAGCTTCCGAGCCGCGGGCGCCCGCATCGACCTCGGTCAGATGCGGTTGGAATTGCCCGCCGCCGGATTCGACGGTCAACCGGTGGGCGACGGTGTTCGTCTATATGCCGCCGTGAAAGATGCCGAGCCGCAGTGCCTGGGCGCGGTGTCGACGATACGCTTGGGTGGCAGTCAGGCCAAGGCCGCCGTGGACGCGATAGCGGTGACACTCGGCCTGCGTCGACCCGGAACGATACTGCCCGAATTGGGGGCATCCGACCACGAGGCTCGCACCGAACTGCGAAACAGCCAGTCGGCGGAGTCGATGCCGCCGCCGGAGCGTGTGCTCTTCGAAGAAACCGTCACCGAACTGCGGAGCAGGCTAGAGGAACAGCACGATCCCGATATCGGCCCCGCGCGCCGGGCGATGCTCCGCGAGATCGCCCGCTCCCTCGAGCGGGCGGTTCACGACATTTATGTCGTGATGGCCGACACCGCAGCCATCACCGACTATCCCGGCCTCCACATGGACCTCACCCGTCCCGGCGATATCCACGATCACCGCCTCGGCGAGCACACCGGCTCAGTCGAGTCGGCGCTGATGGTCGAGGCGGAAAAGGTGGCACGACGTGCGGAATCGGCCGCCCTCGAACACGCGACACCCCATGCCGCCGATCTGGAGCGAATCACGCAGCGCCTCGCGGATCTCGAAGCCGGACTGGAGCTCCGAACCTCCGATGAGGACGTAACAGGGTCGTGGCATATCGATACCTGGGAATCCGATGTCATGCGGCGGCTGGACGCGGCAGCCGAGCGTCCGGGCGCTCCGGCCGGGGTTGTCGCCGATATCCGCCGTGACACGTACTACATACTCCTGGGCTGCTACCAGGCCCGGCGCGAGATGGCGACTTCCGCCGGTATCGAGTCCGACCTGGAAATGGCCACCGCACAGGTGAATCAGGTGCTGGCGGTTCTGTACAGATCCGCGGTGGAGAGACGTGGTGCCGCATTGGTGGACATGCGGTCGGGGAAGGTCGCCGAGTCGGTGACAAACGCGCTCACCGCCGCCGAGAACGAACTGTCGCTGCTGTCTGTGCTGGCGGATCCCCGGCAGAAGGACGGTCATATCCTCGGGACCGCCGATACCGGGTGGGTCCCGAAAGGCCCTGCATATGAGCAGGATATTGCCGCGGCGATAGGCGAGGTGATCGGACAGCTCACCGGCGATGTCGAAGCCGTCGCGGAAACGATCGCCGGTTTCGCGGCCGCCGAACTCCGGCGCGCGGACGGGAGCGCGATCGGATTCGTGCCCGACGATTTGCGCGAGATCAAGAGATACCTGTTCGGCACCACCACCGGCCTGGGAACGGTGACCACCTGGCTGCGACTGGCGGCCGATGATTACCCGGATGACCGGCAGCGGCTGTCCGATATCGAGTTCCTCGACGGGGTCCTGGCCGAAATGCGGTCCATGGCCGTCCACACCGCGAACGGTGGCACGTACACGCCGGTACACACGGTCATGGATTGGCGGCCCGGGCACGATCCGGCCGCCGGCCATTCAGCGGTGGAGGGTGGCCTCCGGGGTGCGGAATCGGCGGTAGCGCGGTACCTCGGCCTCGGCGAAGACCTGAGCTCATCAGCTGTGGCGCAGGCATTCCGGGAATGGGCGCTGGCGAGCCTAGAGCTGGACGAACCCGTCACGATCAGTGAGGCCGACTTCGAGAACCGTGATTTCGGCGACCCCGACGAGCGCGACAAGTTCGTCACCGGGGTGCGAGAGCGTACTGAGAAAGTTGCTGTCGGCCGGGCACCGGTCGTCCGTGCGACACGGGACTACTATCGCGCCCTCGCCCGAGACACGCGCCGCGCCGGCGACGACCGAGCCTCCGAGGTCGCGGTGGAAGAGACCTTCCGCCTGTTCGGGCATGCGCTGCTGAACGATCGTGCCTATTCGGCACTGCGCCGCGTGTGGACGCTGGCGGCGAGACTTTCCGGCAGGTTCCTCGACATACGCAGCGGCCACGGCGCCTTGCGGGAGGACCCCGCCGAGCTACTCGGCCGCATACGCGCCTGGTCCGGGATACCCGCAAGCCAGTGGGTGAATGAGAGCCTTTGGCGGACAAGCGAGTTCGCCATAGCCGAAATGCGGCATTCGGATCTCTCCGTGGTGGAGCAGGTATCGGCGCGGCGCGAGCTGTGGCACCGTGCACTGCGCGTCACGTTGTGGTTGCTGCGTGAGCATTACCGGGCGTTGTCCGAGATCTACGATCACTGGCGCGTATGGTCGCCGACGATCGTGGGCCCACACCCACTCGCGCGTGCGGTCGACGGGAGAATGGCTCGCGAAATGGTGGGTCGACTGTCCGGTGAATTGGCGGAACTGACCGATACACGCCGGGCAGGTGCCGTCGGCGATATGAGGGCGCTGATGCGCCGCATCGACAAGGCAGTTCGCAGCGAGAAAGCCGGTCACACCGCGGGAACCCGGGGGCGCGGAGTGGCCGACAAAGCCGCCGCGTACCGAAAGCTGCTGGACGAGCAGACCGAAAAGATCAAGTCGGCGGCGTCGAGCGCGCAGAGTGTCGGCCCGCTGCCCTGGGACGATCTCCAGGACTGGCGGAGTGCCTCCCAGCTGTACTGGCTACGTCGTGAGCTCGATCAGCTGATACTCCGAGCCTTCTGCGCACGAGCCGAATCGGAGCTGCTCGCCGGAAAACCGGAGCAGGCTGCCAAATTCCTGGCCGAGGCTCAGGTCGCTTGGAAGGACTTCGTGACAGCGGTCGACATCCGACGAGCGAAGCTACGGGATGTGCTGGTCACTGCCGCGACCGAGGTGCTCGGGGAAGACGCCGTACGTGAGCGCGAATTGGACGACAGGGAGATTCGTGACCTGTACTGGCTGATCTCGAAAGAAGTCAAACACAAGATCTACATCGCCACAACGAAATTGAAGGCAGAGGGTGCTATCGAGAACAGCCGGGGAGCGGGGTGGTTCGATATCGCGCAGCAGGATGCCAATCGCCTGGGGGGTGGGCGTTTCGCCCGGCGCACGCTGACCCGGAGAGTTACCCGGCTGGCCGAGCTCGGTTTCGAGGCGGCGGTGGCGCACAACGAGAACTGGCGTATCGAGGCCGATCTCGACCGGTTCCGGGGAGATCTGCCCTACGCCAGGGGTACGGACCACCTGCGGGAGCCGATCGCCGCCCTGATAGCTTCCCAGGATTCGGTCGACTCCTGGTCCTATATTCGGCTGGCCGCCGCCGTCCGCAACCGGGGTTGGTTGCAAGACCATGACACGGACCTTCCCGAAGCCCAGTCCGGGCCGCGTTATGACTTGGTCGTTGCCGGGAGGTCGTCATTTCTCTACCAGGTCGGCAATACCGTCAAGGAGCTCACGACCCTCGCGGACCGTGGGCGCCGGAACTTGGAGGAGGCGATACGGGCCGATGTCCAGCCTGTTCGCCGGCACCTTCTGCACGAGCTGTCGCATCGGGCCGAACACGCGGCGGGGCAGGCGAAATTCGCCCTCCAATGGTCGGAAGTGGATCGGGTAGCGCGCCAACCCAATCCGAATGCCGAGAACACGGTCGTGTCGGTGGAATCCCTCGAAGAGCTGGGGAGCGGCCGGTTGTTGCCCCTCTCCGATCTACGGCCGAGCCAGGTGATGGCCGGTGCCGTCGATAGCTGGCATCACATCCAAGGGCTCACCACGTCGAACCTGACCTATATCGATCAGGAATTGGAGCGCATCGAGGAGGAACTCGGGCTACCTCGTGCCGGCGATATCGTCGAACGGGCACAGGCATGCGCGGACCGGCTCGATGCCGAACTCGGGAAACTCGAGGCCGAGCTGGAGAAATCCGCGAGCAACGCCGCGAACCCGATCGGGATGATCGCGTACCGCCAGACGTACTCGGATCGGCACCAACTCCGGCGGGAAGCGAAATATCTATTGCGCCACGCGAATCTGGCGTTTGCGGACAGACATGCGGATATCGTCGGTGTGGATTCCCAGGAGAGCCCGGCGGATTCCTATGAGCGGGCGGCGAGCGAACTCTGGGATGTGCTGCGCACGGATGCGGAGAACCGGCGCGCAAGTGCGTGGGAAGATATCCGCGCCGTGCAGCGAACATTGGCATTGCCGGAGGCCGGTGCGACGGTGCGTGTCGCCGCGGCCACCGTGTCGAGGTGGATCCGTGAGCGGAGAGCCCAAGGGGAATCCACTATTTCGGGCGGGCCGGATCCGGATTTCGTGCGCGGCGTAGTCGTCGGGATACTGAACGAACACTCCGACGCGGCCTGGGAACTGGGCATCCTGCACGCCGACGACCCCGAGCAACCGGACTCCACGGAGCTGCGGCTGCCCATTTTCGGCGCGCTCCGCGACTTCCCGATGGATGCCGAGGTACAAGCGGAAGCCGATGCCGAATTCGAACGCATCAGGAACGATCCCCACGATATCGCCGCCATCGCCCGCACTATCCGCGAGGCGCGTGATGAGCGAGGCAAGCGGATCTTCCCGGAAACGGATACCGCCGAGATCCTCGACAACCTCGGAGACATCAAGAACCACATCTTTGTGAACGAGTATCGGCGGCTCGATCCCGATACCGGGCGCCCGGAAGACGTGCCCCGCGTGGCACAGGGCCATCCGGAAATGGTCACCGTCTGGGACCGGCTCGTCCGGAATACCTATGGGACGGACGAATGGGGTGTCGACCTGACCCCCGCCGAGCAGATCGCGCAGCGACGGTCCGATGTCGGATTCCTCCGTCACGAATTCTATGAATGGCTGGGCCTCTTCGCGGGATGGGACCTGGAGCGCGCCCACGACGAGGCCGACCGGCTGGCACCCTGGCAGGAAACCCGCTTCGACGCCGAACGCGCCCGAGCGCGACCCGTGCTCGCCGAGCGTGGCCTACCGCCTGCCGAAGGGCTGCCGGGGGCGGTCGACCGCACCCTGGAGCTGCTGCGGCAACTGCCCGCGGGCCAGGATCTGTACCGCAGGATTCGCAAGGGCGAACACGGATACTCCGACGATATTGTCGAGCGGGCTGTCGAGGGCAATGAGGCGGTCGGTGGCTACCCCGGCCCGATCACATCCCTGGCCGTCGACGGCAATGTATCGGCGGATGCGGAGGCTGTCGAGCGGCTGGCCGAATTGGCAGCCGCGGAGGATGTGGCGGCCTCGGGACAGGCGGCGGCTTCCCGGGTGCACGAGATGCCGCCGTTGGCGAATCTGCGGGCGCGAGCCGGGGATCAGGCTCGTATCTGGGGTGCCCGGTTCCGGATCGCGGCTGAGGCCCGCGAGTTCGGAGTGCCTGACGCGCGCCCGGCCGAAGATTCCGGTCCGGATATCGACGCACTCCGCGAGAGTGGGAACACCGGTCCCGAGGCGCGTATGCGCGCGGCCGAGCGGAAGTACCACGAGCTCTTCGATCGTGCTCTTTCCGAACCGGATAGCGACTCGATCACGCAGCTCGGCACCGAGCCGCGCGCTCGCGCACACGACACAGCCGTAGCGGAACTGGGCGAGTACCTGTACCCGATTGCCCTCGACGAGCTGTGCGATCCGCTCCGCGATCACCCGACCTTCGCCGACTGCATACGCGCGCACCTTGTTCCATACGAGCTCGGCGACGAGGGGATCGGAGCCCTGGTCGGTGAGCTCGTGCGGACCCTTCAGAACCCGGTGCCCGATCACCTGGGCTATCCGGCGAGATCCACGACGGAACTGCGGCAGTGGCTGGCACAGGAGTTGCGCGACGGCCACCCCGCCGACACGGCTGCCTCCGGCCGGCATCGCTACGTTCCGGAAGATCCTTCTTCCCGCGAGACCATTCGATCGAGCGCGTGGCAACGAGCTGTGATCCGTCGAAACTCCGAGACCTGCGCGAAAGCCTTCGCCGAGGCCGTCGCGGACCTGACCGGAATCGACTTCGACCCGACGTTGCCGGCGAGCGCCGACCAACGGAACGCACTCCGCGCGCAGCTGACGGCGGCACAGCAGCGGGTGATGGCCGACATCGCCGGGTACGACAGGGACACCGGTCAGCCGGAACTGGCACGTTTGCGACGCGAGGAACTTGATCTGCGTCGCGCCCGCGATCTGCTCGCCGACTATGAGGCCGCCGCGGCCGCCGCGGACAGCCGGTACGACGATGAAGTCCGGAGCGTGGCGAGAAGGCTACTCACCGAGTGGACCGGCGATATCGAAGGCGCCGGCGTGTCCCGGGATCAGGTGGCAGTGGTACCCGGTGAACCAGGAGAAGTGTGGATTGTCGCGAAGCCCGGTGATCACGAATGGCTCCGGGGGACGGTGGATGACCCACCGGCGGGAGCTCGAACCCGGTACTGGCAATTGGATATCAATGGTGGCGGAGAGGTCTTCTACTGGGAGATCGACGATCCCAGACCCAGCGATGACTGGCCGTCCCTGTCCGGCTGGCATCCGCAAGCAGTCGATGAATACACCACAGCCCGGGTGGCCGGACTGCGGAGTCAGCTGCCGCCCGATGATCCGCGCGAGGAGATCCTCACGCACCGGAAGATCCGCTTCGGATCTCGGCCGAGCCATTACGAACCATTCCGTGACCTGGTCGTTCTCGACGCCGGGCGGACCGATTCCCAGCTGCTGGAGGATCTGACCGCGGCGGGTATCGCGGCCGCCCGTGCCCAGCAACTGGTGAGTCTGGGCATTCTGCGACGCATCTGTAAGGAACTCGGGATCAAGCCTGAGACGAATGATGTAGCCGAACTCGAAAGTGCTGTCCAGCAGCCGATCACGGACGTTCTCGAGACGCTCGAGGCCGGTGAACGTCCTGTCATAGATCCCGAACAATCCCTGGTTCGGTCCCGGCAACAGCGGATCAGGGATCGTGCCGAGGCCCTCCTTCGGGAGGCCGAGCAGGCTGTCGGCGAGCACCATTCGGCTCGTGGTTTCGAAGCGCAACTCCGCGGTGAGGTCGCGGGTTCCGACCCGGTGACGGGACTCGAGGATACTCCCGAGAAGCATACGGGGGACCAGCCTGACCTCATCGAGCAACGGATGCGGGCTATCGCCATACAAAATGGCGTCTTCAGGAAGCAATCGTCCGAGCGTGAAGTTACCACGACGCAACCGTCCAAAATCGCGGCGGCAATCTGGAACAGGCTGGAGATTGCGCGTCCACCCGAGTCACAGCGATCGAGTCGCCGTGACGATGTACGCCCGCTGCTGTTGAGGGGTTACCTGAGCGACTCCGTATCCATCGGTGACAACTATCGCCGCTTCGACACCGACGATCGGGCCGCCGACCGGGCCGAGTTCTGGCACACGGTATACCGGGAAATCCTGTATCTGTGGCGCGCCCACCCCACCGGCCGAGCCGGCGAAGAAGAATCGGACGAGGCCCGCAAAGAAGAACCGGACGAGCGGAGCGCCAGACCCTCGCCGAGGCTCAAAGCGCTGGATCTCCAACGGCGAAATGCTGCGGTGCACACAGTGCAGCGGATCGCCCGCGAGTTGTCGCTGCCTCCCGGCACACCGGGCGTCGAAGGCCAGGCACTGTCGCATCCGGTGAGCCAGATCGAGGAGTGGTCCCTCGCGGAGGCCGAGGAGATCGCGCATGACACGGCGAGCGAATCCGGGTGGACGCGCCGTCGTGCCCGGGTGCGCGACGAACGCCGCTACCTCGTACAGCGCGATGTATTGTGGGCGCGTCTTCGAATCTATTGCGCCGAAGCCGAATTGGCGCGAGTCGATGGCGACTATCCGGCCTTCGAGCGCGCCGTCCAGGATATCGGGACGATATGGACCGCTGTCGAGGAATTCACAGCCCACCGCTCCGCCTTCCTGGCAGGACAGCGGCGCCCCGGGCTGGACGAATTCATGATTCGCTTCCTGGATTTCAGGATCGATCGGGTCGGGGTCGATCTGGAGCGTATGCGAGCCGAGCTACCGTACGCGGGCCACACCGGAACGTTCTCCGAGGATGACAGCCTGCTGAAACAGGCGCTGGGAGAATCCGAGAAATCGGGGACCGCCGCACTCGCCGTCGCCATCGGCCGCGGGCGGGTGGCGTACACCGCGCTGGAAAACATGGCCATCAGGAGCGGTCTGCGCGAACAGAAGACCCCGCCGGGACCCAAGACGCTGGAGAACTTCCTCGATATGGAGCGGGAGTTGCGGCGCCGGTCGGCCGATCGGCCGGCTTCCGGGAGTACCGCGGAACTGGACGAGATCAACCGCCTCGCCCACGCCTTCTTCAGTGCAGCAGCGGACTTCGCGGCCATCCGCGAACTTCCGTATCTGGCCATGAATATGGACGACCCCGCCGAACTGGACGACTACACCCCGGAGGGCTATCCGGGGCCGCTCGAACTGTCCATGGCATTCGAGGCCGAACGAGTGGGCTCGGGCCACAGCCCGGAAAGAAGCCTGGGAAAGGGTGATTCCGGTGCCACCGCTGCTGTTCTTCCGCAAGATTCAGGCATAGCCGAGGTCGATGGTCCGGATGGCCGAGGGCAACCGCGGACCGTGCCCGGTGGATGTGTGCGGCAGTCCGGCGGAGCGATCAACACCTGGTACTCCCCCCACCGCGAGGGCCGGCCGCCGGTCGTTCACAACCACCCCGAAGACCCGGTCGCCGCCCCGCTGCTGCCCGGGCACGATATCGACGACGTGGTCCCGGTACAGGTGATATCCCAGATGGCCGGGGGGCACAATCTTTTCCGTGGCCGACTCCGCTCGGGACTACAGGTCGTCGCCGACATACTGACCCGCCCGATCGAGGGGGACACTTCCGCCGCGGGCCGCGCCGGTCACGGCCGCGGCATGTGGGTCACCACAACACCCCACAACAGCGACACCGCCCACGCGTTCTTCGTCGTCAACGAACACGGCACCCTCCGCCTCATCGACCCGACCTTCGACACCGATACCGAATTCGATCCCACCACGTACGAACCCGTCCCCTGGCTCGTCCACGGCATAGAATTCGGCCCCCAGGGCGACCCGGTCGCTCCCGTGGTCTACGACTACGACACTCCCCTCGAATCCCCACCGAAAACTCGCGCCCCCCGCCCGGGCCCGGATGTCAGCGGTAGTGTTTCCGATTCGGCCATGAGTCCGGACGAGGGGGACCGTGCACGACACGGCAGCCCGGATCCTGGGACAAGTGAGAAGCGAGGAGACCTGGCCGGAGAACGGGGTAATTCAAGCGTAGCGCCCACACGGGACGCTGCTGAGGACGAAGGAGAGACTGATGGCACTGCTGGTGTACTACGGCCTGGTTCAGGATGGTCCGGAGGAGATCGAGTATCGGTTCGGGGGGACCGAGGCGATGGACCAGCGCCTGACCATCGACAAGGGGACAAAGCACTTCGAGGACCAGAACGGGGCCTCACACGGGATGGTGGCCTCGACAGCGGCCCGGATCATGGGCCGGCATCGGACCGACGGGGAGTGGCCGGAGAAGGGGATGATCCAGGCCTAGCCGAGGTCGCTTCGGGGGTGCCCGAGCCGGCCCTTGCCCCCGATCTCCTACGCCGCGCCCGAGGTGGCGGCAGCGAGTTCGCGATTGCCGCGGGCGAACTGCGTCGCATACTCGGCCCCGGCATCCACGAGAGGGTGCTGGCCGAACTGGGTCGGCTACGCGCGACGCGCCCGTGGTTCGGGCCGGTGGAGAGCGATTCCTGGGTTGCGCACACAATTGCCGCGGAGGCCCTGGCTCATGCCCAGCAAACCTGGCGCAATACCCCTGAGCTGCCTGAGCATGATGGACAGCAGGTCGGCCGCTTTCGCAACATCCTGGACAAGGCCACGACGGATGCCTTCACCGGTCACGTCATCATCAGGCCGCAACTGCTGGCTCATGCCGAGTCGCTACCTCATCTGCACGGGTTGGTCGATCGTACGCGGGCGCCGTCTCTGGCCGGGGTCGTCGAGGAGCTCGCGCGCAGCGGGCCTGAAGATCGGCGCGCGTATTTCCGCGCGCTCACCACACCGTCGAACGCGGCTACCCTCGAGAAGCTTCGTCTGGACGAGGGGCCGTCGGGATTTTTCGACGTCTCGACCCCCAGTACCCTACTGAGGGCACTGTCGGGCCCGACAACTCTGCGCAACCCGGTCCGCCGCCTCGACGACTACCACGACATAGCGAGCCTGGTCCTCGACCTTCGATTGGTCGCCGGGTTCACCAGTGCTCATCAACTCGATATAGCCGCGGGCCTCACCAAAGAAACAATCCGGAGGATCGAGAAACACGGCAGTAAGGCTAATCCGGAGAATTGGAAGAAGATCTTCGAGGTGCTCCACCTTCCGCCGGAGTTGGCCGACGAGATAGTTCGGCGATTTCTTCCCGACCAGCTGAGCGTTTTCCGGTTGCATATTTCCGGTGCTGTTGTCAATACCCGCGGACGGATTCTCGATTGCCTCACACAAGGAACGTTCACCGCGCGGCAGTTGGAGGAGTTGCTCGGGCTATCCAGCGTAACGGTGGATCGAACACTTACGGAATTGCGAGACAGCGGTGCCGTACAGGTGAACAACGATACCGTTTGGCCTTACGTCTATAGCTTGGCTCAGGATCGGCTCGGGGACGTGGCCGACGCACCTCTGACCGATGAATGGGACAACGTATCCGGTACATCGAACAAGGCAATGCCCGAGCCCGACCATGAGGTAGGGCAGGGTGCCGAGCCGTGGATTGCTTCCCTTAAAGCGGCTGTGCGAGGGGATAATATTCATCTCACGAACAATTTCGACCAACAGTTGCGACAGTTCGACGAGACCGTCCGTGCGCGCGTTCACATGCATGTGAAATCGCATGACGAGAGCGTCATCGAAAGCCTGCGATCGGAGATTCGCGCTCGGGTCCTGGATGCCCCGGACGATGTTCCGCTACAAGAGTGGCTCTTTGCCGTCATCGATCTGCGATTCACGGGGCATCCCGGCCGATGGCTGAAATTCTACCGCGAGACCACTGGGATGAATGTGCCGCGACTCGCCGCAGACGCCCAGGTCGGTCACAACTCGATTCGCCGGGCAGAGCACGGTGGGCGTGGCACCTCGCCGGAGATATGGTGGAAATTGTTCGGGGGACTCGGTGTTCCGGGTTGGTATCGGGATCTCTTTGCGCAAGAGTTCCTCGAGGGATTGGATTCGTTCAGCACACAACCGAAGAAGCATCGTTCCCTGAATAGCTACCTTGCTGCCCATCGTGTCATCAAGGGACTGTCTCAGATTGAGCTCGCGAGTATCGCCGAAGTTTCTGATGGGACCTTGTCGAGAGCGGAGACCGGTTTTTCGTGGCGAGAACGTATCCGTGACAGCCTGTTCAAACTGGTGGCCGGCCTCGACATTGACAGCGAAGAGTCGAATTATGCTGCTCTGATATTTTTGGCGGGACGGCTCGATTCGTTCGATATCGATCCTGCGAAGCATTCCAGAATCTTCAGTGTCCTCACTGCAGGTTGTCATCGTATGGGGCTCACATGGCGAGGTTTCGCCAAGCGTTTCGGTATTTCCCGTCGCGCGCTCGTGGCGATCAGAGCCGATGTGGAAGTGCCGACTGCCGCATTCCTGCAGAAATTTTACGACCATCCCGATCTCGATTTCACCGAAGCTCAGGTTGTAGCGGCGGATGCGTTGGTTAGGGATGGATCAGCCGTGGAGCTTGTTAAAACGGCTGCACAAGTAGGTAATACAGTCCTTCTGAACCAGCAATTGCGACGCTTCGAAGGTGATGTTCGCGACCGTCTCACTGGTTCTCGAGCAGACGTCGAGCAGGCTTGGGCAGTAATACATTTCACCGCGTACACCCGCATTTACGAGGCCCCGGAAGGTATTCGGATGCGGCAGTGGCTCGAAGGCCTTGCCGATTCGGTGCTGTCCGGTGAGATCGAAACCGGCTACGAGCTGAGGGCACCGGCGGAGATAGACCGGCGCGATGAGTGGGCGAACACCCTGTACGACGTCGTCCGCAGGGAGTTGGAGCGCGACCCGCGCGGTATGGCCGAGGCCATCGGGCACACCCTGTCCAGGACTGAACGGGAATGGGGCCGTGTCGGGTTCGATGTCGAGTCCGAACTCGTTCCGATGCTGCGTTACTTGTTCGTGGATGAGCATGATCTGACCGATGAGACCACCGGCGAGATCACCCGACGTCGTTTCGATGCCGATTTCCAGATCATGGAGGCGATCCTTCGCCTGGTCACGGGTGAATGGATCTCGGATGAGGTGCGTGCCAGTGATATCTGCCTGATAGAACACGATTTGGTGGAGCGGGGTGGACGGGGTGATCATAAGTCTCGCCACAACGCCGCGAAGGCGCGATTCGACTGGGACGGTCGCCTTCCTGCCGATATGGCGGCACAACGGCTCGAAGCCGATGAGGCACGTGGCTACCGACTGCAGTCCGGCGCAGGCGGCGGAGAGGCTTCGGAGTCCGAGCCGGGGCCGGAGTCGGACGACGTCACCGGCCCGGTCGAGCCCGATGATCCCGAAAGCCCGGATATCCCACTCGCCGCCGAACATGATCTGCTGGATGCCCTCAAACTGTTCCTGGAGCGGAACCGGCAGCGATACGCCGTGCAGGTACTGGACGATGCCGCGGATTTCCTCGGAATAGACTTCCGGGGCGCCGAGGACGGGCTCGCCGACCCGACCGGCGCGGCACAGCGTCTGCTTGCGGAGTTCGATCTGCGGATCAGAGAGTGGCGTGATGAGCTCGCGGCCCCGATGCCGGACATCGATATCTCCACGGTCGCCGATGACGGCTTCGACACGGTAGATGGCTGGGTACACCGAAAGGTCCGCGGCGACCTGTACGACACGCTGCGGTGGCGCCGCAGGACCATCGAGGCGATGGCGGCGTACTACTCCGCCGAACTACAGCTGGAGATCTGGGACGGTGCTACCCGCGAGCAGGCCGCCGACACCGGATTCCGCCATTGGCAGCGGCTATGGCAGGACGCGGCCAGGGATCGGGCCCGGGCCGGTGTGGAACGGCTCTGCGCACTCGTCGGCCGGCTGCGGGAAGGGGAGGCAGATCCACAGGGCTCCGAGGTGGGCGCGGAAACACCGACCCCGGTCGACGCGGCCATGGAACTGCTGTCCTCGGATGGTGATCAGGACCGACTGCGGCTGATCGGCGAGCAGCTGGTCGATGCGGCCAAGGCGCAGCTGGAGCGGCGCGATCTGGCGGGCACCGCGCCGGATGCCAGGGCCCACCTGTGGGAGCTGTTCGATGCGGCGATCGAATATCACAGCGGATGTGTCGATTTCCACCGCGCTGTCGAGGGCCTGCCCGGCCTCGACCGGGATAGGTCGGGGTTCGTCGATACCCCGCACGATCCCCTCGGCGCGACGGTGGACGATCTGCGAGAGGAGCTGGAACAGGCTGCCGCCCTCGCCGCAACAGTGGCCGAGTCCGATCTTCGTGAGATCCACCGGAAGGTGGAGGACGGCAGTCTCGGTCCGGACAATTTCGACGAGCTGATGGGGGTGCTGCTCGGCACGATCGAAGGACCGCCCGCCGATGCGGACCCGATCGACGACGAAAGCGCCACCGACGAACCGATACACCCGGCTGATTTCCCCGAGGTCGGGGACTTCATCGCTGCGATTCGGGGCGGGGAGCGGCTACCGGCGGATGATGTGCCGGGGGATGAATCCGATTCGTCCGCAGCCGAATTCGCTGATGATGACAGCATTCCGCACCTACCCGCGTGGGAAAAACGCACAACGCTGTTCTACACCGCCCAGGAAGATGAGCTGCAGCAGCGCATCAGGGAGGCGTACCGCCGTTATCTGCTGGCGCAGGCCGATACGGCGTGGGCCCACTTGCGTGAGCACGACCCCGACGACCAAGCGGAACAGGACCCGAATCACCCTGCTGAGCTCGACGTGAAACAGACACGCCGTGGTGTGCTGCACCAGTGGCACGGTGTGATGCGGGACTACTCCGCGACCTGGGCCGAGTCGCGGACGCTGATGCAGTCTCGGCGGAATGCGGCGCAGAAAGTCCTGCGCGATCACGCGGCCGATGCCGGACTGACGTCGACTGCTGACCTCGGCGATATCGACCGGGTACGAATCCGTACCTCCGAGATCCTGGAGGTGCTCGACACCGAGGCTCGCCGCCTGCGCGCAACCCTCACCGGTGGATCCGGCGATCCGGACGAGACCTGGCGGATCGCGGAACTGGCCGGCACTCGCGCTGCCCATCGCACGGAGCAGGCGGAACTGGACCGGGTCCTGAACCGCCGCCTGGAAGTCCTCGTCCAGTTCTCCGAATACACTGCCGCCACCGAGACCTCGAACCGTCTCACCGCCGAGCTGGCCGCCGCTCGCAACCCCGACGCTGCCCAGTCGGCTGCGGGCGACTCCGCGGTATCCGGCCACCGGGAATGGGTCGACGGGCAGATCCAGATCGCGGCCACCGAACGTGCGGCCGCCGTCGTCCGCGCGCTCAACACTCTCGCGGTGAGTATCGGTTACCCGGCAGGTCACCTACCCGAACCGGAGGCCGAGGCGGAGGAAGTACATGCGGCGGTCGCCCGGATCCGGAACTGGTTCGGGGTGCGCCGCGACAACCTGCTCGACGGGGTACGCCGGGACGAGTCCGGGGCGCTGGATGCGGACACGCTCGACGAGGAACTGGAGCGGATCGGCTGGGCTCTGGACCGGGTCCTCGTCGATCATGCCTGGGCCCGCGTCGGTGCGCAGGTGACCGACACCGAATACCCCGAACCAGGTACGCATTCGCCCTTCGAAGCGGCGATGGCCCAGGTCCGCCGGGGCACGGCCGCTGCGAAGGACGCTGCCGAGTCCCGTCGGAGCGCTGTGCGTGAACAACTGCTGCGGCTCGGTGGGAGGCTCGGTGTCGAATTCGGCACCGTCGCGCGCGAGGAATGGCTACGGCTGGGTGACCGGCACGGCATAGATGTCGACTACATGCTGTGGGATCTCGACAACCTCGCGGAGGCCGACCTGGTCGATGATATCCGCCACTGGCTGATATCGAATCCGGACGATCAGGCCCAGCGCCTGCTGGATCGACTCGAGGTCCGCGATCAACTCGTCCAATCGGATGTGGCTCAGCTGCGTGGCGATTCCACCGCGGCGCGACAGGTTCCGGATGACGAGGAACAGCATGGGGGCGCCGCGGCGAGCTCGCTCGCTTCCGGGCAACCGTGGCGGTTCTTCGCACCCGCCGTCGAACACGAAGCCACCGGTATGCCCCGCACCGCCGAGGCCGCTCTGTTCCGCACCGCCTGGTTCGGGCCCTATCGGATCGAATTCCCGTTCGGCGCGATGGAATTATTGCACCGCACCCGCTCCGGCCGGGAGATCCTGGAGTTCTTCGAAGCGCACGGAATGCCGCACAATGTCACCGCTGTACCCGACCCGGTCGAATGGGTGCTGGAGATCGCCGGTGAGATCCAGCGGACCACGATCGCTCTCGACCTGCACACGCCGACGGTCGACCCGGACGACTACGCGGACCGCGACGAATATGTGGCGACGGCCCTACTGCAGGAGGCCACGGTAGCGGCGGCCCGCTACCGGCTGGAGGAGGAGCTCCGCGCACTCGGCTACCGGCATTTCACACCGGACCCCGATCGAGACCTGTATCGGATCTCGTTCACCCGCGCCCTCACGGCGCTGGGTGCGCAGGAGCCGGATTCTGCTCGGCACGAAGCACATCGGATCGCGGTAGAACACCTGGCCACACGGCTGGGTCGCGCCGAGGATCTCGGCCGGACCGGCAGTCAGCGGCACGGCGAGTACTGGAACTCGGTGCGGTCGGTCCGCACGGGTACCTACTATGTCCCGGCGGACGAGAAGGTCGCCGGGCACTTCCGGGCCGCGGCGGCCCGCCTGCGCGCCGCCGGAGCGCAGCAGCGCACCCACGCTGCGGAGTTGACTCGAGCCACCCAAGCATTGCTGGCCTATGTAGCGGAATTGGCCGGGGGATCGCTGCCGGACCCGGAGCGGAATGCCGTGGCCGCCCGATTCGAACTGTCTGCGCGCTGGACCGAAACGACCACCGCCCTCACCGGGGAAGAGCTCACGCCGGAGGGGCGGGAATCGCTGGACGGCCGGGAGTTCGATCTCACGGTGGCGATGGCGCTACTGGATATGTATCACGGGGATCCGGGCTGGAATCGGTGGCGGAAGCCGATCAACGGTCTGCTGAGTATTGTCGGCACCGAACTCCGGAAGGGCGAAAACGACTGGCATACCGCTTCCTCAGGCCATGTGGTGTCATTGCGGCGGCTGGAGCACGACCTGCGGCGCATCGGTGATCTCCTCGACCAGGAGACCAATTCCGCGGCGCGGGTCTGGACACTGTGGTCGGAACTGGACGTCGCGGCGGCCAGGCAATTCCGCGCCGATCTCATCGCCGGCGAATCCGGCCCGGTCCGGCTGTTCGGGGATCGGATCGCGGTCCTGGAAGACAACGAGATTCTGGTGGTGGCCGCGCCGGGCGAGCACGAACAAATAGTGCGTTCGACCCCTGGCCTGGCCGAGATCCTGAACCATTCCGGTGCGCGGGTCCGGCATTTCACCGTCACCGTATCCGAAGACGGTGTGATCGAGCGCCGGGCCGGTGAATTCGACCTCGCCCGGCCGACTCGGGTCAACGGCGTCCAACCACAGAATTTGGTGCCCGAGGCCGTCGAATCCCGGGTTTCGGTGATCGAGACGCTGCTGGAGCTGACCGACTCCGGTAGCCGGGCACTGGCCACCCTGCGGGAACGGGGTGTGTGGATTGTCGTGGACTCCGAGCCGGGAGTGCGTTTCGACCCCGGCCTGAACCGGATCGTCGTGGATGCCGGCGCCGGGTATATCGAAGCGGCGGCGCGTGTCGCGGGCTGCGCCGTTCATGCCGAACGAGCAGGTGATCGCGCCAAGGCCGGCGGCCCGCTGAATCAGGATCGGGATCGCTATCGTGGTGCGGGCGGCCGCGCCCGGTACAACGCCGCGATGCTCGATATCGATGGATGGGCGCTTCACCGGGAGATCACCGTCCTGGCCGAACTGCGGCAGGCGGCGAGGATCGGTCAGTTGCCCGGCCCGCCACCATCGATGACCCCGCAGGAATCCCGGGTCCGGGAGTACGCGGAATGGTTCGAACGGGAGACCGTACGGATGAATCCGGAGCTCGCCGGCCCCGGTGCGGATCCGCGGGCACTGCCACGACGGCGTGACGGCGCCGCCCATGCGCTGATCATGCAGTTCATCGCCGGTCACCGGCCGGTGCAGGGTGGACACACTCACGAAGAACTGCACGGCGCCGAATGGGACGCCTCTCACGGCCCGGCGCGGAGAATCGAATCCGGGCGCGGGCCCGGAATACCATCGGTGTACGTCAACAATTACGGCGATGATGCCAGGTACGGCATCTTCGGCGAGGTGAGTCGGAACGGCGAGTTGTCGCTCCAGATGCTGGCCGGGGAGCACACCCCCAGCGACCGGGTGATGTTCGCCGATCTCATGCGGGCGCTGGGCGACCAGGTGGTTGTGGTGCGCGGGCAGTGGACGGCCGACAGCGGTTCGTTCGACAACCTGGACACTTTCAACGCCGCGGTACAGGACGGCTTCTCCGAGGCGGAGGCCGCGGCCATGACCGCCACCGGACGGATTGTCGCCGAGTACGGGTTCACCGAGGTGCGCGTTTCCGATGTCCGGCCCGAATACGCCGCGGGCGAACGAACCTACGCCGAGGTGTATTTCCGCCGCCCCGCGAACTATGCGCCGGAGGCCGGAGCGACTGTCGAATCGGGTGATGCGGTCGCCGGTGCCGCGATCGGTGAAACCGGTGGCACCGTCGATCCCGCGGCGGAACCGAATTCCCGTGCCGACGATGCGTCCGCAGCGGTAACCGCGGCGGACGAGGAAATCCAGAACGCCCATCGGCAGGGAGGACTGGACACTTACCGTGCGAGCGTGCGCCGGGCCCGGGAACTGGGAGTCGAGCACGACTCAGCCGAATCGTCCGAGGTGGAAAGCTTCGTTGACGAGGTGAGCCGGCATATCGACTACTGCGAGGCTTGGGTAGTCGAGGAACTGCGCGACCTGGCTGATCCCGAGGTGGACATCCCCACCGGATCGATCGAACTGCGGACCCATCGCAGGCTCGCCGATCTGCGCCGGGTACGCCGGACGGCCATCGCTTCGGCACTCGAATCCGCGACAGCCGAGGCGGAATCGGCCAGGTTGCGCGGTGACGGTGCGGCGCTCGTCGCGGCCGAGGCCGCGCTGGGCGAGATGCGCGAGCTCGCCCGCCAGGTGGCCTGGCAACGGCTCGAGGGTGCCCGTCGCCACCTGCTGCGGACAGCCGAGCATATGCAACGCCTGGATCTGATGCATCCAGAGCGGGACCAGCCGGAATCTCTGCGCGACAATATGATTGTCCTCCGGGCGGAGATCGAGAAAGCCCTGGACGACTCGGCGGCCACGTTCCACGGGGACTACTCTCTGCGCGGGCCCGCGGTGCTGTATGCGATCCGCCAGGTGATGCTCGATGCTGCGATCGAATACCACCGAGGCTGGGCCGATCTCGCCCGCCCGATGGCCGAGGGTTCCGAGGGCGATCTTCCCCAGCCAGATGCGGAGTGGAGCCTGGATCGGCTGGTGTTGCGCTCTTCGCTCGACGAGGTGGAGTCCTTGGAGCAGGAGGCGGTCGCGGTTGCCGCCCTGCGTCGCGGCCTGGCACTCGGCGATCTGCGGGGTATCGCCGCGGATCTCACGCTGGACGACTCGGGCACCCTATCCGAGCTGATGTCGCGGCTGGCGGACTGGCGAGCGATCCGGCCACTGCGCGGAGAGGCGGACGACAGCCCGGACGAGGGAACCCCACCCGACTGGACCGCTCGCACCGAACAGTACCGACGCGCACTGAGCGACGAGGTCGGCCGCCGGGCCGCCCGCGCCGAGCGCGACTACCGTCTCGCCGAAGCGGCCGAACTCGGGCGGCTGGCCCGCGATCCCGGACAGGCGATGGACAAGTTCCGCTCTGCCTGGCTCGACGCGTTCGCGGCGGCCGAGTCCCGGAAGGCAGCGGCGGAGGAGACGTTGCGTCGGATCGCCGGCGAAACGGGAGCGAAGCACGGGGGACAGCAGGGTATTCAAGCCCTGGCGGGGGTCATCCAGCAGCACTTGACCGGCGAGGCCGACCGTCTCGGTAGCGGACTCGCCGACCGCCTGATGGGCGATCGGATAGCGAAGTATCGGATCGACACCGCCCACGCCCACTTCGAGTATCTCGCCGCCTCACAGGAGATGCTGCGGCTGCGCGCCGAGGTGATCCTGGCCGGAGGGGATTTCGGCACGCTCGTGGACATGCCGGGCATCGAACCCGGTAGCCTGACCGACGACGTGGCGGGCGCGGTGTCGGAATTCACCACCACCCGTATGAACGAGGCCCTGCACACGGTGCTGGACATCGGCGTGGAGATCCGAATCGGTGACGTCACCGAAAGCGCCGGTCGGGACCGGATCATAGATCCGCTCGTGAAAATTCTCGGCAAGCTGAATTTCGCGGCCGGAAAGGCCGAACAGTTCTGTGCCGATCCCGCGCGGGATCCGCTGGTATCGATTGCCCGGCGGCACAAGGTGTACGAGACCTATCAGCGTGCCTGCCGTGCCGGAATCGACTATCTGCTGGCCCTGGCCGACAGCCGCGTGAACGACAACCGGATCGGCCCCCGGCCGGGGGAGTCCCTCCGTGATCAGGCCGCGGCCACGGCGCGCGATATCCGGTCCAGCGCAGCGGACTCCGTGGCCGAGTATCGCCGCAGGCTGGCCGAAACCCACCTGACCGGTTCAGTCGAAACCGGTGCCCACTGGCTGTCCTGCTATTCCCTTCGAGCCCAGGCCGATGCAGCGTATCTCCGGGGAGATGCCGACGCGGTGCGAGCGGCCCAATCGGAACTGGCCGAACTGTTGTCCCGCCCCGGCGCCGCGCAACCGCCACAGCGGGGATGGCTCGAGCTCGCACTCGCCGACCGTGTGAAACCGGACGAGCCCTACCTGTGGCAGGCCTGGGCCGCACGGCAGTACGAGCTCATCCGCGCTCGGATGCGCGCAAACCCGGGCGACCGGACCGAGATCGACGCGATCGTAGGCACCCTCACCGAGGCCGGGGCCTTACGCTATGACGGCACCTCGTACACCCACGAGCAGATCTCGAGCATCCTCACCCACATATTCCTGTCGCAACACCTGCTACACGACGATGCCGGTGAACTCTACGAGGACCATCTCGACCCGGATTTCCAGCTCCTCGAAGCGTTGTACGAGCTCATCGCAGGGCGCTGGAGCCCGCACACGGGGGTATTGCTCGAGCACGAACTGTTCGAGATCGAGTCGGACCCACGCACAGACCAACTCGCGCCTCCCGTCGAGCCCTGGCGGGATATACACGTCCGCGCAGAGAAGAGGCTTCCGGACAACGGGTCGAATTGGATCGCCGGACTGTCTGTTCGGCAACGCGAGGACCGCGAGCTGGGTTTGGCCACCTTCGGCCCGATCCGTTCGGGCGCCGACAACTCCGGACCCGCCAGCGAAACGTCGGACCCGGGCGGGGCCGCATCGGGTCGGCCGGGGCAGCAGGGTGCCCCGCTCGACCTGCTGGTGACATCTACCGAGTGGGATCTGCTGGAGTTCTTGCGCCATGGACCGAGGAGCGTCGAAGACGCGGCGGTACAGGTCGGAGTGTCGGAGACCCAAGCTCTGAAAGCACTGCGACGATTGGAGACCCAGGGATTCGTCGATTACAGGAGGGGCGGGTCGTCGAGCGCATACGGCCTGTCCGAGCCGCCGCCCGGAGTTCGCGTAGTCGATTCCCTCGTTCCCAAGACTCGCAGTACGAAGGTGGCGGCGCACCATTCGCCCGGAGACGTCCTTGTCGCACTTCTCACCGCCAAGGGATTGTCCGGTAAAGACTTCGCCGACATGGTGCCCGACCCGGAAATTTCGGAAGCTCTCGTCGTAGCGGCGCAAATGAGCAGTCAGAAAATCACTGCTGGGCGCTGGCGGACAATGCTGCTTGCGCTGGATGTCCCGGAGTCGGATCGGAATCTTTTCGCACGTAGATTCATCGACGGGCTGGATTCCTTCAGTGCCACCCACGGCGCGCACAATACGCTCGGCAGTTACCTCCTTGCCTGCCGTCTCGACCGGGGAATCGCCCAGCATCAGGTCGCCGAGCTGATCGGCCGTCGGCCCCAGAAATTCGCACGTTCACTGACCAGGCAGACCTGGCGGCCGAGGGATCTCAAACCCTGGGTTGTGGACCTCGTCCGGGTGCTCGCGAAGCCCGAGGACCTCGCCGCGGTCAGCGCAAGATTCTTCCGGGAGCGACCGGACTTGTCCGATAGCCTTCTCCCGGCCGAGACCGGAGCGGGCGACAGTGCGGCGGCCGGGAGCGTAGTGGACAATGCCGCGTCGGCCGGCGACGGGGCGGCTGACGACAGAGCGGCCGACGACAGAGCGGCTGAGGAGCCCTGGGTGCCCGCGGGGTCCGACAATGTGGAGTGGACACCGAAAACCGCGCACCTGGTGAATCCGGGCGATATCGGCCGCCTTGCGGAGGTGATCAGCGAGAAACCTGCCGACCCGTCGCTGTGGTACGCCTGGTCCCAAGAGCAGTACCGGCTGATTCGCCTCTGGATGGCGGGTAGTCCGGAGGCCGAGCTCCAAGAAATCGTCGCGAACCTCGCCGGCGTGAAGCGTAAGGAGGGGCAGCCGCCGTTCACCCGTGCGGATATCAAACAGGTTCTGACGTATATTTTTGTGGACGGGCATTGGTTCGAGACCGCTGACGGAACCGCCTACTACGGTGATTTCGACTGCGATTTCCAGATCGTCGAGGCTATTTACCGGATGGTTCGCGGTGACTGGAACTCCGACGAAGTGGACCCCGCCGTACTGAAGACCAGCGATATACGGCTGCTCGAGCATGAAATCGGCGAAATCGCGTTCGCCGAACAGTATCCGGACGAGCCATGGGAACAGCGGCACAACCGCGCCAATTCGCGCCTGAAGAACGGTCATTCGGATTGGGAATACGGCCTGCAGACGGTAACCGGTCTGACGCCGCTGCGTGCTCAACGCGAGGAGTACGTAAGCCGATTCGGCCCGCTACGCTCGGGTGCGGGTAACAGCGACGGGCGGCCGGAGAACGACCCCGATATCCGGCCGGACCCACACGTGGCCGCTACCGCCCCCGGTCGGCTCGAGGTGGGCGAACTGGTGCGGGCGGCGCATCAGGGCGATGAGCTCGCCGTCGCGCGGCTGCGGACCCACTTCGTGCCGGAGGTCTACGGGAAGGTCGAGAGCAAGTACCCCGAAGGGGATCCGTGGCTCGCCTACGTCCTCACCATCGATGCCCTGCACAGCGCCCTCGATGCCGTTCGCGGCCGGGAGCTCGGTGTGGACCCGGAACGGGATTTCGAGGTCGCCCGGGCCGAGGCCATCCGCTCCGCTCCGGCGGCGGCCGCTCGGAAGGCGCGCCTGCTCCGCGATAACGGTGCGGCGCTGGCGGGCCGGCCAGATCTCCGCGAGCGCATCGAGAGCACGCCGCCCCATATCGTCGCGCCGGCTATCCGCAGGATCACCGACGACAGTGCCGTCAGCCTGGACGACGCCGAGCTCGACACGCTGCTCGAACGCATCCGAAGCTTCGGGTCCACACATCGGAGTCTCCGCACCGATCGACATTCCTACCCCGACTTGGGAACTCTCGCCGCCGACCTGCGTCGTGCCAACGGTTTCACCAGCCAGACCCAGATGGATCAGCTGGGTGGTTTCCGCACCAATGCAACCCACTCACTCGAGACCTCGAGTCGCGGTGCGATCGACGTTATCGGCGGAGTATTCGAGCTGGTGTCGTTGCCGCGACCACTGTGGAATCCGATCGTGGCGGAATTGGCCGATGGACAACCGGATTCGTTCAGCACGTCCGCCGCGGAGCACACCACCTTCCACAGCTATATCGCCGCCTGCCGCTGGGCGGCTCGGTCGCCCGGGGATAGTTCGCGACCGATGTCCGCGGAGGAACTCGCGAACGTTCTGGATGTCACCGTCACCGCGATCCGGTGGCTCGAGCGGGCCCGCAGTGGGCCCGCCGCCGACCCGGAGTTTCGCAAAGCCCTGTACCGGGCTCTCGGCATTCCGGAGACAGAGTGGGAAGCAGCGGAAAGGCTGTTCGAAGCCAGCCGGGATGTCGCCTCGGTGAAGGGGCATGCCGGACAGGATGCGACGGCGGTGAGCACCGACCGGCCGCTCACCGACATGCAGACGCGAATCGTCGCAGTCCTGGACGAGCGCGGAGAGTGTAGTGCCTCGCAGTTGGCGCACCTGACCGGCGCGGCGGACAAGCGAGTTCGCACAGCGATTCAAGCACTGCAGGGCCTGCGGATCGTGGAGCCGGTGCGGGACGGGGCACAAACCCGCTACCGCCTGCTGCCGGACGCTCGGAACAAGACACCGGTGGTCGCCGGTGCGCCGGCGTTGCCGATGGACGGACCCCTGACCTACCGCCAGGTGCGGGTCGCCCAGCTTCTGTTCGAGCGTCCGATGACCTCACCCGAACTCAGTTCGGCACTCGGTGTGCCGAACGAGTCGGTACGGTGGGACTTGCAGATTCTGGTCGATGAGGGCTTTGCGGAAGCCGCATCGCGACGCCGGCCGGTATTCTATCGCCTGGTCAGGGAGTTGCCCCCGGAAATGCGTCCGGTGCCTGGCGACACCCGGCAGCCCGGCGAGGACAGCGGCCCTGGGCGTTGGGCACGGCGGGCCGCCTGGCCCCTGTCGAACCGGCAGGTGCGGATTGCCCAGCTTCTGGCCGAGCGTCCGATGAGCGCGCCCGAACTCACCTCTGCGCTCGACATGCCGATTCATTCTGTCCGGCCGTACGAGTCTGTCCGACGGGAACTGAAGGAATTGGTCGGTGAGGGCTTCGTGGAAGTCGACTCGCAACGGAAGCCCTTCCTGTATCGCCTGGCCAGGGAACTGCCGCCGGAACTGCGGGCGGAAGTGCTTCCGGGGCCGGATGACACTCGAGACCCCGGCGACTCCGCTGAGGATGACCGGGGCGGTGCCGCAGGGACCATCGACGCCAACTGTGTGGCACGGTCGGCCGCCGCCACGAACGCCTGGTATTCCAGGCATGGTGTCGCCGAGCCGGTCATTCACAGTCATGTCACCACCGACGGCGAGCTGGACGACAACCTCCCCACACCGTTGTTCCACGATGTCATCGGCGACGAGGGTGTGCCCGTTCTGGCCATGTCATGGATGGTGCAGGGACACAACAGTTTCCAGGGATCCGGCCGCGACGGCCTGCTGTCCGTCGCCGAGGCGTTGACCGAGCCCATCGAGAATGACCCGACTGCCGACGGCCGCCGCGGCCACGGCCGCGGCATGTGGATCACGATCACCCCGCACCACACCCCCACCGGAGAACCCACCGCCCACGCCGCCTTCGTCGTCAACGACCATGGCACCCTGCGCCTCATCGATCCCGCCTCGGACCCCGAATTCGACCCCGCCGCCTACGAGCCCGAAGATTTCGATCCGTCCACCTATGAACCGGAGGCATTCGGCCCGCCCCGGTTCGACCCTGTGCACGACCTGATCCACGGTATCGAGATAAAACCCGACGGCCACCCCCTGCACCCCCTGTTCGACGATGGCGACGCCACCGACCCCTTCGACAACACACCCCACTCGGAGTCGCCAGAAGTACACCGGGCCCGCCGCCCCGGCCCCTACGTCCAGGGCGCCCGGCCTGAACCCGGCCCCGGTCCAGATACGCTCGCCCCCGGCCTTTTACGCCGTGCCCGCGGCCGCGCCTTCACCACCGCCGCAGGCGAACTGCACCGGAAACTCGGCCCCGGCATCCACGAGGAGATGCGGGCCGAACTGGCCTGGCTTCGTGAAAGGGGCTGGTGGAGAGGGCAAGTGGAGAACGATCCATGGGTGGCGCACATCATCACCGCGGCCGCGCTCGGCCGCGCCCAGCAAGCCTGGCGCGACGCCCATGGGGTACCCGAAGACGATGAGCAGCTGGTACGCCACTACCTCGAAGTGCTCGATCGTGCCAAGGCGGATGCCTTTATCGGGCACGTCATCATCAGGCCGCAACTCCTGGACCACACCGACTCGCTACCCCATCTGCACGGGGTGATCGATCGCGCACCCGCCCCGTTGCTGGCCCGGGTCATCGATGATCTCGGCAAAATCCAGCAAGGAGCCCGGGGCCGATATTTCCACGCGCTCCGGAAGCCGTCCGCCGCGGCCACCCAGCTCAAGGGTGTGCTGGGCGACCGGGGATTGGTGGTCTTCGACGATCCGACCATCAGCATTCTGATGAGCACACTGTCGGACGTGGATTCGACACCTCTGACCACCGTCGCCCACCGCCTCGACGACTATCCCAGCACCAGGGTCGGCTTCGCCCGCCTGCTCACCGACCTCGGGATGGCGGCAGGCTGGAGCGGCTTCGAAGAAGTCGCCAGTGCAGCCGGTGCTTCGAACGAGATGCACGCCGGGATCGAGGATGAGGCCGGGAACGAGTTCACCCCGGCGACCTGGAAGAAGCTGTTCGACGTACTCGTGCTCCCGAACCGGCTGCGCGATCAGATAGTCGATAAGTTCCAGCTGGGCGATCCGGAAGAGTTCAGAACCGTTCCGGCGCAGAAGCGAACGGACGATTCGAGCCGACGCACCGCAGAGAATGAGGCTCTGGAATCGCCGCGCACCGTCGAAGTGCACAACCGAGTACCACTGGATCGGGGTGCCGAGTCGGGGATCGCTTGGCTGAAAGTGGTCGCGCGAAACGATAATATCGATCTCACCGATCATTTCGACCAACAGCTGCACCCGTATGATGAGGCTCTTCGTGCACGTGTTGCCTTGCATGTGGAGTCGCCGGACGAGGGCGTCATCGAATCCCTGCGATCGGAGATTCGTGCCCGGATCCTCGACGCCCCCGATGGTGCGCCCGTGCAGGATTGGCTTTTCGCCATCGCCGATTTGCAACTCACGGCAGATCCTCGCGTATGGCTGAAGTTCTGCCGCGAGAACAAAAGGGTGACTCGGTGGCAACTCGCGGCAGAAGCCGATATCGCCGAAAAATCGATTCGGCTGGCGGAGGAAGGTAAGAGAGAACCTATTCCAATTAGATGGTGGAAATTGCTGGAGGCACTCGCCGTCCCGGATTGGCATCGAGATCTCTTTGCGCAAAAGTTCCTTGCCGAGTTCGATTCGTTCAGCACGGACCCCGTAAAACATCGTGGTCTCGGTAGTTTCTTTGCTGCTCGTCGTCTCGGCAAGGGTTTGCATCAGGAGGAGCTCGCGAGTATTGCCGGCGTTTCCCATCAGGCTGTGTCGGGAGTGGAGATTTCTCCGGGTCGAGAACGGCTCGATGGCAGCCTGTTCAAACTGGCTACCGGCCTCGATATTTCGGTCGAGCATTCGAGCGTCGCTGCACTGGCGTTTCTTCCTGGGCTGGTCGATTCGTTCGATATCGACCCGGCGGAGCATTCCAGATTCGGAAGTGTCGTCACAGCCTGTCGATATCATCTGGGATTCACCATGGAAGAGTTTGCCGAGAAGTTCTCTATTGTCGAGCGAACTCTCAGGCGGATCGAAGCCGATGAGAGGGTGCCCAGTACCTCGTTCGTGCAGAGACTGTACGATTGTCCAGGTATCGATTACACCGAAACTCAGCGTGTAGATGCGGATGCGTTGCTGGCGCACGGGTCGGCCGTGGGCCTGGTGAAGACCGCTGTGCGGGTGGGTAATAGGGACGTTCTGAACCAGCAGTTGCGACGCTTCGAACGTGATCTTCGCGATCGCCTCGCCGATACCGGAACCGATGTCGATCCTGAATTCGATGTCGATGTGGCTTGGTCGGCAATAAAATTCACGGCTCACACCCGCATTCTGGAGGCCACGGACGGTATCCGGATGGGGCAATGGCTCGAAGAAATCGCCGATCAGGCGGTGTTGGGTGAGATCGCGACCGGCTACGAGCTGGAGGCGCCGGCGGAGATGGACCGGCGGGATGAGTGGGCCGGCGGGCTGTACGACGTGGTCCGGGCGGAGTTGGCGCGTGACCCACGCGCCATGGCGAAGGCGATCGCCTGCACTTTGTGCAGGGTCGAAAGAAATTGGAGCCGGGTCGGTTTCGATGTCGAGTCCGAACTGGTGCCGATGCTGTGTTACTTGTTCGTCGATGATCATGATCTGCTCGATGAGGGTTCAGGAGAGGTAGTCCGTCGTCGTTTCGATGCCGATTTCCAGGTCATGGAGGCAATCCTTCGCCTTGTTACGGGAGAGCCGGCTGCGGGCGAGCGAACTCCGGATGAGCTGCGCGCGTCCGATATTCGCCTCGTAGAGCATGAATTACTGGAGCGGTTGCTGAGTAGGGAGGATGACTACAAGGCCTGCCATGATGCCGCGAATGCGCGATTCGACTGGGTCGGCGGCCTCCCGGCTGCCGCAGCGGCGCAAAGACGCGAAACCGACGATATACGCGGCCGGCAACTGTTGTCCGGCGCCGGCTCCGTGCACGCCGGCGAAGAGGACACACCGCCCCCGGACGATCGGAGCGATGGCTCGTCGGCTGAGCACGCGAGCCGCATGGCCGGCACGATTCTGTCGGGAGGGAAGGAAGCGGGCATCGCCGTCTGGGCGATCGAGACCCTCGAGCGATACGGTGTGGGGGTCGAGTTCCGCTCCGATCGTGACGCTCGGGTGGTGTATGCCGAGGGGCGCCGGATAGAGCAGGGGCCGGCGGCCGGCTACGACCCGGTGCGCAACACGGTCACCCTGGATGCCGAGGGCGATCCTGATCGGTACAGCGGGACCCTCATCGTCGCGGCACGGATGGCGGAGCAGCTTGCCGGTCGGCAATCCGCACCGGATCCGTCGAGTGTCGGCTCGGCCGACTCCGTGGAGCGGATGCGGGATCTCCTGGCCGACGCGTATGCACTGTCGTACCGTGCGGCTCTGATCACCGAGGCCGAAGGCCGGAGGCTCGGTGGTCCGCGATTCCGCACGGTCGAGGCGTCGGCCGACCCCCACGATCCGCTCTCGCGCGCTTACACCGAGGCATACGAACAAGCCTTCGATATCGCGTGGAGATCCTACGACCAGGTGAGTCACCATCGCCCGATGTATCACGCCGCTGCGCACCGGGCCGGCATGCGTGCGGTGCGGCTGTCGCTCGACACGCTGGGGCCGCGCGTCGACGGCCGTGATCTCAGCGCTCATATGGGCACACTTCGGGCGGGCGAAAACGGAAATTCCGCGGCCGAGTCCGAGACCCCGGAGCTGCGCGCCGACAGCCTGATCGCCGCAGTCCAGGGACCCCTCGCGTGGCGTGCCGAGCGGCTGGCCGAGATGATCGCCGGTCTGCGAGCCAAGCGTGCGCGCGGTGTATTCGTGGTCGAGAGCACGGTGGAGGAGATCTATACCGACGCGTATGCCGAGGCCGAGCGTGCACTACAGCAGAACCCCGACGCCACGACACCGGAGATCCACGCGTATCGCGAGGTGCTGGATTTCCTGAGGGAGGAGAGCTCGGAGCTCACGGAGTCCGAGCTTGCCGTGGTCCTGCTGGATGTGGCGGACGCTGTGGATCAGCTCGACGATCCCGCGTGGGGTGGGCCCCGTGCGCAGACCGTCGTGACCGCCCCCGGTTCCGAGGGGTCGGCGGCGGTGCGTGGCGCGGACGATCACCGGATCTGGCGTGCTGTCTGGGATCGCTTCCAGGAGATCGGCAACGACCTGGGGCCGGATGTGCGACCCGGCCGGACCGGCGGCGGTCCGGTTGTCCTCTCCGACAACGTCCTGGTGGAATACCATCGCCCGGATTCGCTGCCCTATCTGCGCGTCGTCGCGCGACCGGGCGAACACATGAACGTGCTGCGACAGCTGTCCTTGTCGAGCAGCGATTACGCCGATGTGCTCTGGGAACGGTCCCGGGACATCGGGTACTGGGAAGCCACCGTCGGTGCCCGCAACGAGCTGAACCTGCGGTCGTTGTCCGCGGCCGAGGCCGAGGGGCCGTACCGGGAGCCGACCGGGTTCGCCGCGGTCGACCGGCTCGTGGACCACTACCTGCGCCTGCGCCGGGAGCAGCGGACGGATCTCGGTTTCGGCGAGTGGCTGCACCAACTCGGACCGAAGGCGTTCCACACCGAGGAGCAGCGCCCGATCCCCGTGGGCACACTGCGCCGGGAGTTCGTCGAAACCGGTTTCACGCGGGCGCGCGGAGAGCAGACCCTGCGCGGCGAGGTATTCGACGACACCCATCCGGTGTCGGTGGCCTACGACCTGCACACCCGTAAGGTGCATATTCCGGTCGATCCGGCCGGGATACACCGCCCGGAACACCATCGCCTGGAAGTGTTCGCCGCCGGCCCGACCCATCTGTCGATTCACCTTGAACCCGACAGCGCCGGCGGCTGGCGGGTGCCCGCTCCGGTCGGTGCGGGAAGTCCGGCCGATATCGCCGATGCCGACAACGCGGTGGTCGAGGTCTACGAAAACCGGACGGGTCGTGAGTACCAGGGCCAGGCGATCGGCAACACCTCGGACACGCTCGCCGACCATTTCCAGGGCATGACGGCCTCGACCCCGGAGGAACTGACCGCGCGGATCGCGGCATTCCTCGAGGATCCGGGCGCAGGGCCGCTGACCGACTCGGCACAGCCCACCACGGATCCGGATACGGGACCGCCTGCGGTGGATGGGCCGGACGACACGGCCGGTAGTCGCACCCCGGACGACGATTCCACACGCGACGAGCGGAAACCGGCGGTACCCGGGATCGAAAGGTCATCCACTTCTACCCCAGCACACAGAGAGCATCACTCCGCCGATCCGGCCGGTGAAGCGGCGGAGTTCGAGGTGGTGTCGGCCGAGGTGGCCCACGACGGTTCCTCGTTCCGCATTATGAAGTACAAGGTTCGTATGCCCGATGGGACCGTCCATCCGCGTGATGTGCTGGATGTGCCCGCGACGGTGGCCGTGCTTCCGGTCGACCGGCAGGGCCGTGTTGTGCTCAGTCGCCGTTTTCGGGCGGCGGTCGATGATGTGGTCCTCGAATTGCCGAGCGGTGTCGTCACCGCCGACGGTGACCTGTCGGTGATCGCTCACCGTGTCCTCGCCGAGTACGGGCTGGAAGCCGGTGCGGACTTGTCGCTGGTCACGGACGCGGTCCGCAGCGGTGGCAGTTCGAACGCTGTCACCCGCGTCCTGGTGGCCCGGGACGTCGACGATATCGAGGGTGCCGAACCGCCCCCGGATATGCTGCGAATACCGCTGACGGAGGCTATTTCCCACCTCACGGGCACGGATCTCGTGGACACCGCGACAGCGGTGGGGGTCCTGGCCGCGGTGGGCGAGATATCGGGCGATATCCGATTGCGCCCGGCCACGGACCCGCCGCTGAATTCACCGCCCGCCCCGTCGGGCACGCCGCCGGTCGACAGCGCCCGCGTATTCGGTGCACAGCCGCTACGCCGCGGCGCCGAGGACACGGTGTGGTCCAGCCCGTTCAACGAGGTGCGCCGACGGGAACTCCACACACCGGACGGGGGTGTGGTTACCGGGGACATCATCACCCGCCATCCCACGGTTCTCGCGCTGCCGTGGGACGAACGTACCGACGAGGTCGTCCTGGTCCGCCAGTACCGGGCGCCGCTCGGCCGCTGGATCTACCAATTGCCCGCCGGCCTGCTCGACAAGGCCGGTGAGGACCCGCTGACGGGTGCCCGGCGGGAACTGGCCGAAGAGGCCGGGCTCGCCGCCCTGGACTGGAGCGAACTCCTCACCGCGGAACCACTGCCCGGGATCACCGACGAACACCATCGCATCTATCTGGTGCGCAACTTGTATGGGATCCCCCGCCTGGATGCGGGGGAATCCGACGAAGTCGGGATGGGGCAGGTACGGGTCCCGGTAGACGAAGCCCTCGCCATGGCACTGCGCGGCGAAATCGAAGACGGCCCAGCAGTTATCAGCCTCCTGGCGCTCGCCTCCGTACGGGCCGGCCGGTTGGCGCCCCGAGTTGTCGTCGAGGCGGGGCGGCGGAGCGCGACCGACGAGCGCCCGGAACAGGATATCCCCGGGAACAGTCCTTCTGGAAACGTCCGATCGGCGCCACCGTCAGCAGTACCCGATACCCACGTCGGTGCTGTGGGGCAGAATCCACAAGCACCGTCGGTACCAGGGCGCCAACCCGAAGAAAGCACCGGCCGCGGCGGTGGCTCGTCCGTTGGCGATGTGCTCGGCGGCGACGATGCGCGTGACCTGATGGCAGTGGTTCCGGACCCGGACAGTGCGAGGCCGGCGGCGGATGCCGGCCGGGAGTCGCGGGTCGCGGCGATGCCGGCCCTGCGCGGCGATGTGTTTGTGGCATGCCGCACAGTCGCCGATATCGGCACCGTGCTGCGGACCGAATTAGGTGCGCTGCCGGGCGGTGACGAGTATCAGCTGTCCGGATTCGACTCCGCCGGTGCGGAAATAGATGTCCCGGTGGTGCGGCAGTACGCGCAGGCACTGCTCGATATCTGTACTGTTTTTCCGGGTCAGTCGACGCGGCGGATCGCGCTCGGCACCCTGATGATCGATGATCACGTCCTCGGCTGGGCTACCGATTTCGCCTCCGGGGGAGTGGTTCACGGCTCGCTGGTTCTGGATCTCCGGTCGGACAAACAGGAATCGATGCGAGTGGACGCCGACCGGGAGGTCCCCTTGACCGGTGCTCGGTCCGGTGGCTCTCCGGAGCGGTCGGCGTATGCGCGGGCTGTCCGTGATCTCCTGCCTTACCTGGGCATTCCTGGCTGGGATATGGCGCAGGACCTCACCGAACCGACCGTGGCGGACTTCTACCGAAAGGCGGTGCTGGCCACCGGCCGACCGGTGGCCGGTCTGCGCGGGGATCATCGGGCAGCGGTCGAGGACTGGCTGGCGGCCGAAGGTTTCAGCCGGCACGGACTCGACAAACGGCAGGGGCGGGCCGGTGTGCTGCAGAACGGGGTCGCGGCGGTGTTCACCCGGGGCCGTGATACCGCCGAGGGACTTCCGGAGCGACTGTTCGACCTGCTGGCCGCGCAGGACGGAGTAGCGCCGCGGCCGGTGACCGGGGCCGCGGCGGTGCCCGCGCTGCGTCCGCCGACGAATGCCGAACTTCTCGGAGTCCCGGCGGATCTGGTCGACGAGTTCTCCGTGATCGGGCAGGACCGGGACACCGCCGACCCGGAAACCGCCCGGGAGGTCACGATCGAAATCGGCGCAGCACTACAGAAGGCCCTCCGGCGGGAATCGGAATCGGACCGGAGTGCCGCGACCGGAGTTGCCGCGACTCCCGGACCCGATTACGGCAGCATGAAACGTGGCGGGCAGATCACGCTTTTCGGTTTCGACACATCCGGGCTGGATCCTGATGCGGTGAAGGAGATGGCCCGCTGGCAGGCCCATGTGATCGATCTGGACCCGTACACGGTCAACTACGAAATCGGGTTCGCGGATCTCGGAGACGAGAAGAAATTCGCCCGGGTGATTCCCTCGCCACCGGATTTCAAGAGCGGTCTCTACACCAAACGGATCGAATACAACACGACCTGGTTTGCGTCCGCGAAGACCATCCGAAACCATATTGTGCATACGGTCGATTCCGGGGTGCATTTCCGGAGTCGCCTGATGCGCCCCGTGCTCGCGGTCGTGGCACACGAATACGGGCACTCGCTGGCCACGGCGGGTAGCTTGGACGCGGTAGTCGAGGCCGAGGACGTCCTGCGGAAGCTCCACACGGACAGTTCGCCGGGTTCGCGAACCGCCGAGGAATTCCTCGGCCTGTTGCGTGCGGAGTTCAGTGGATACAGCTTCGCGAACGGCCGGTTCAATCCCCTGGAAGCCACTGCGGAGTGTTACTCCCATGTGGTGACGACCCGCGAGATCCTCGGCGCGGAGGCCGCGATTGATCCCTTGGTCGAGGAGGTCTGTCAACGGGTTCGCGCGGCCGCCGTCCGCAATGCCGGGCACAATGCCTGGGATGCCGATTCCGATGTGGTGCGGTACGCGAACAATGCGTTGATCGTCGATCGGATGATTCGGACGGTAGGCGATTCGGACGTACGGGCCGGCCCGCCACCTCCCGACGACCGGGGCGGTGGCTCGTCCGCCGACCGCGCGCGCCGAACAGACCGGCCGATGAACGACCCAGGCTCGCGCTCTTTCGTCGTCACAGTCACCCTGCCCGAGGAACCAGGGGGAGGTTCCGACCTCCCCGAGGGTGGCTTGGTGCCGGATGCCGCCGGCCCGGCGGAGGGGGCAAGCCATAGCCGATCGATCGAGGAGGGCCACGACGACGACCGACCAGTGGTGTCGAATCCGGACGATACCCAGGACCCCGACGAGGGCGATGACCCAGACGAGGACGGCGACTCCGGTCCCGGCGGTCCCACGGTCGACCCCCCACCACCATCTCCGTCCGGTACGGGGCCGGATCACGATGCGGGAAAGTCCGAGGAATATCTGGAGTTCCTCCGCGAGGCATACGGTACGGATAGCGGCTATCCGCTCCTACCGCTGACCGATACCAGGGAGCCCGGTCCCGCGGACATGTACCGCCATCCGGACGGCCATGTGGATGTGCTGTTCCGTATCGCGGGCGGCGGCGAATACCCGTTGCGGCTGGTCCCGGACCGGATATGTGTACTGGGGGCCGGCGCGGGTGAATTATTCGACGGTGTCGAGGGCTTGGCGTCCGGGCACGCGTATATGAAGGTCGATCGGCTGGGCCGCGTCTTCCTCCGCAACGGTGTGGACAGTGGTGTCCTGGTGGATGGCAAGGCGGCCCCGGATTACGAGTGGGTGCATGTTTTCGATGATCAGGATCTGACTTTCGGTTCTTCGTTCCGGGCTCGGCTGGCCTTCCGGCCGCAGCTGATGAAGATCGAATTGGTCGATCCCGGTGACGAATCGGTTCTGATCTCCGCCGGAGCCTGGTGGGTTCGGCGTGGTCAGACCACGGATATCGGTATCGGTCAGCTTGCGGACGGCCCGGAAACGCCGACGGTCGCTCGTCGGCACGCTCGGGTCGAGGTCGACGACGACGGGCGACTGTGGATTACCGATGGTCCCGACGAGAACAGCCGCACCTGGGTCGGCGGTGAAGAACTCGAGGCGGATGCGCGGCGTGAGCTGGCGCCCGGCGACATACTCCGGCTAGGTAGCTTCTCGGGTCAGGTGCGATTCACACCCCTGGATGCCGGCCACGAAGGGCTGCCGCTGCATATCGGGCTGAGTAGTGATCCGGAGGGGGTCCGGGTGCGACTCGCTCCAGGGGAGATTGTTCCGGTGGGGACAGATGTCGCGTCCCCGTTCGCGGAAACCTTGCGCGGCTCGGCGGGAGTGCGGTCCGAGCACGCCGAATTGATGCTGGGCGATGACGGGCAGTTGCGAATGCGTCTGGTGGGGGATGTATCGAGTGCGGATGCCGGGACGTGGGTCGACGATATTCGGCTGGGGGCGGAGTGGGTGCCGGTGCGCCTGGGGTCGCTCCTCCGCCTGGGCGAGTGGACCGGTGCCGCCCACCTCGTGTACGGCGAATTCGGCCCCATCACCCGGCCGGCCGTGTCGATGCGACTGCTTCTCGACAGCCCCCAGGGAGACTCCGCGCTGGAACTGTTCCGTGGCAGTGATCCGGAGTCGGTCGGCCACAGAAACGGGGTGCTGCTGGGACTCGGGCTGGACCCGGGACTGGTCTCCGAGACACACGTGAGTATCGGCACGTACCGATCAGGGCGGCCATGGGTCTGCGATGAGGGATCGTCGCATGGCACCTTCGTCAACGGCGATCGGCTCGAACCGTACACCAGGGCCGCCGTCTATCCCGGCGACAGCATCGGACTGGGTTCACCGAGTAACGAATTCACGCTCTCATATGAGCCGCCGGACGGTAGCCCGTTCATCCACTTCCTCGATTCCGACCCGGAAACGAAGCAGGCGGCCCGCCAGCTGACGGCCGTACCTGCCGATCTCTCTCGGCGCGTCGCCGCGGAGAAGCCGATCCAGATCATCATCGGAAACCGGCCTCTCATGGAGATGCCGACTATGCGACGAATTGCCCGGCGAGCGCCCGAAGAGTGGAAGCAGAGTGTCGGCGAGGCCGTCGGCGCGTATTTGGCGGGCTTCGACGTCCTGCTGGCTGACTCACGAGCGGTGGCCCTCAGGGGGCGCTCGGTCCTGGGCCATGAATTCTCCCATTACATCGGTGATGTCCTGGGCCGATCCGCCTCACCTGCCGGTGGTCCGGATCGGCTGGGGGACAGCGAGGAATGGCAGGAACTGCATTCCTATATCGTGCGCGCGACCGGGGATCACCCGGGTCGACTCCGGCTTCTCAATGATGACCCGGGGGAGGATTTCGCCGACGCGCTCGCCGCATGGATGGATGGTCCGAAACAGCTGGAGGGCTTTGCTTGCGGTGACCATGACATCGTCCGGCAGCTGGAGGAGTACTTCTTTCAGGCTCTGGGGGCGCCCGCAGACCGGGCGGCGACGCACCCCTTGGACTCGGATCCGGGGCCGGAAATCGCTGTTCCGGGCGAAATCGATCTCGGTTCCCGCCTGAAGCCGGCTGATCCTTCGCTGTGGTACGACTGGGCCGAATGGCATTACGAACTGATGCGCGACCGTCTGCGTGATCTTCCGAGGTTCCGTGCCGATGCCGAGGCGATCGTTAACAATCTCGTTGCCGCGGGCGTTGTGCGGGCGACCGGGCAACCGTTGTTCAGCCCGGAACAGATCATGAGTATCCTGCGGTTCGTCTTCGTGCGGAAACATTGGATCGAGGGTTCCCCGCGCCGATTGTATGAAAGCCTTTTCGAGGCCGACCCTCATACTGTCGAAGCGTGCTATGAGCTGATCACCGGAACATGGGAATCACCGGAGAATCTCGCTGCCCACATTCGCTTCCTCGAATACGAGTGGGCGGCGATGGGGATGGAGTCGGTGTATGGGCGAGAGGCCTTCGCGGCCATACACGAAAGGGCGGCCCGGAACCTGGAGGACGGGGCGCCGGATTGGCCGCGCAATCTCCCCGGCGGTTCGATTGTTCCGGGTCACACCGAATATCCGGGCGGCGGTGCACGGTACGAACCCGCTCCGGGCCTGCGCCTCCTGCTCTCCGACGGTGCGTGGGAATTGCTGTCCCGCATCGACAGCCACGCCGAGATCCAGTGGTTGTGCACCGATCGGCGGTTACGCGGCATACGGCTCGATCTGCGGGAATACGCCGACCCGGTCGAGCAGGTAGGGCAGCTGATGTGTGAGCTGCCCCGCTGGCGCGCTCTGGTGACCGCGCGACCACTGGCCGATGCAGAGACGCATACGGCCAGGGTGACCGGACAGTCGCAAATACTGGCCGCTCGCCTGGCCGGATACCAGCGGCAGCTGACAGCGACCGCCGAGGGTCTGGCTGAGGATCCCGGTTTCGGCGAGCTGGGGCGCCGGATCCAGATTTCCGAGGTGGTGGAGCTGGAGCGGCAACTGCTGTCCTTCGCCGAAAGCCTGGGTGAGTCCGGCCGCGAAGCACGGGCCCTGCAATGGATCTCGCTGCGCACCAGTGCTTCCGGGCTACTCGATGAGGTGGAGGCCGCGCTGGGTGACCTGGACCCGGAGGGGCGGCGGCCGGAGGCGGCCGGGCCGCGCGGCCTCGCGCATCGGCTGCGGGTCATTGCGGAACTACTGAATGAATCGGGTGTCAGTACCCCGGCCGCCTGGGTGGCACCGAGCCCGGTTGCGGCCCATCATCGTGAACTCGTCACCGAACTTGCCGACAAGCTGGACGGCAGTGAGAGCGGAGAGCGGGTGCTCGCGACACTCGACGAATCGCCGGAAGGTGAACCGCCGGTGCGGATCCACTTCGATGACCTCAGATTCGAACGAACCGCGGGAACATCCTCGGCGCATCGCTGTAACCCGGCGATCGGCGAGATAGTCCTCGATGTCAGCGCACCGATCGACGACCACCTGGCCTTCCTGGCGGTGGCCGCCGAGCGGATCGAACAGGCCCGGCTCGCACGCCGGAACGGATCGGACCCGGACCGCGTCCGTCGCACGTCGCGGCCGATGAACGATTCCGGCGCGCGCCAGATTGTCACGATCACCCTGCCCGAGGATCCAGGGGGTGGGTCGGATTCCCGCCGGGAGGTCGGCGGTACTGTCCCCGACCTCCTACGCCACATCCGCGCCCGAGCCCCCGACCTCGACTTCGATACCGCGGCAGGCGAACTGCATCGCGAGTTCGGTCCTGGTATCCACCAGGAGATGCTGGCCGAGCTGAGGAGGCTGCGCAAGACGCGCGGGTGGCCCGAGCCGGTGGTGAACTATCCCTGGATTGCACACACCATCACCACGGCTGCCCTCGCTCGCGCCCAGCAGGACTGGTGCGATGCCGTCGAGGTACCCGAAGACGATGGACAGCTGGTCGGCCGTTATCTCGAAATCCTGGATCGTGCCGCGGCGGCTGCCTTTGTCGGGCACGTCATCATCAGGCCGCAACTGCTGGTCCATACCCGCTCGCTACCTCATCTGCACGGGCTGATCTATCACGCACCGGCCCCAATGCTGGCCCGCGTCATCAAAGCGCTCGGGCGAAGTGAGACCGGTTACCGGGGCGCATATTTCCGCGCGCTCACCGAACCGTCGAACGTGGCCACCGCCATCAAGCGTGAGCTGGACGAGAACAAATCGGAGATCTTCGGCTACTCGACCATCGGCATCCTGAAAAGCGCATTGTCGGACCCGGATTCCCCATCATTGGGCTACGGTGCCCGGCGCCTCGATGACTACCCGAGCACCAGAGCCGGCCTCGTCCAGCTGCTCACCGACCTCCAGAACGCGGTGGGCTTTGCCGGCACCCCACGACTCGCCGATGCGGCCGGCGTCTCGGAATATGCAATCATCAAGGCGAGGAGGAACATTACCCCGGCGGGCTGGAAGAAGGTGTTCGACGTATTCGTGCTCCCGAACCGACTGCGCGATCAGATCGTCGACAAATTTCAGTTGGGCGACCCGAAGGAATTCAGAACCGTTCTGGCTCCGCAGCGGCCGAAGGATTCAGGTCGGTACGGTGAGCCGAATGCGGCTCCGGAATTGCAGCGATCCGCTGAAGCGGACCAGAGGGCTTCGCTGAGCCGGGGTGCCGAGCCGGGGATCGCTTCGCTGAAAGCGGCGGTGCGATCGGATAAACTTCATTTCACCGACTACTTCGATCAACAGTTGCAACAGTTCGACGAATCTCTCCGTGCGCGTGTGGCCCTGCATGTGGAATCGCCTGACGAGAGGGCCGTCGAATCCCTGCGATCGGAGATTCGTGCTCGGGTCCTCGATGCTCCCGACGATGTTCCCGTTCAGGAGTGGCTGTTTGCCATCGTCGATCTGCGACTTACGGGAGATCCCGGTGTTTGGCTGAAGTTCTACCGTGAGATCAATGGGGTGACCCAGCAGAAACTCGTCGAAACCGCCCATATCGCTCGTATGTCGATTTACTGGGCGGAGCATGGTATACGTCGACCGATGCCAGATACATGGTGGAAATTGCTGGAGGCACTCGGTATCCCGGATTGGTATCGAGATCTCTTTGCGGGAGAGTTTCTCTCGGGATTCGATTCGTTCAGCACATCCCCCGAAAAGCATCGTGACCTCGATAGTTTCCTTGCTGCCCGTCGTGTGGTCATGGGTCTTTCTCAGCATGAGCTCGCGAGAATCTCCGACGTTTCCCAGTCAGTCGTTTCCAAGACGGAGACACGGTCTCCCGGGCGAGAGCTGCCCGGTCGTAACCTGTTCACACTGGTTGCCGCCCTCGAGATTGCCGGTGAAGATTCAACGGTGGCCGCACTGGCGTTTCTTCGGGGAGGGCTCGATGCGTTCGACATCGATCCTGCGGCGCATTCCGGAACCGGCAGCCTCGTCACTGCCTGTCGTTGCCGCCTAGGGCTCTCGGTGGAGGATTTCGCCAAGCGGTTCGGCATATCCGACGATGTTGTCACGTGGATCGAGGTCAGCGGCGGGAGGCCGTCTGACTCGTTCTTGGAGAGACTGTACGTCTATCCCGAACTCGGTTTCACCGAAGCTCAGGTTGTCGAGGCGGATGCGTTGCTGACGCATGGACCATCCGTTGCTCTGGTAAAAGCGGCTGCACGTGTCGGTAATAAAGAGATCCTGAACTCCCAACTGCGACGGTTCAAACGTGATCTCCGCCGCCGCTTCACCGGTACCGGAATAGATTTCGATGAGGCATGGGCGGCCATTCGATTCACGGCTCACACCCGCATTATGGAAGCGCCGGACGACGTCCGGATGCGGCAATGGCTCGAAGAGATCACCGACTCGGTGCTATCCGGTGAGATCGAGGCCGGCTATGAGCTGGTGGCACCGGCGGAGGTGGACCGGCGGGATGAGTGGGTCTACACCCTGTATGACGTCGTCCGTGCGGAGTTGGCACGTAACCCGCGTGGTATGGCCGAGGCGATCGCACGCACCCTGTTCAGATCCGAACGGGATTGGGGCCATCGGGGTTTCGATATCGAGTCCGAACTCGTCCCGATGCTGAGCTGGCTGTTCCTCGAGGATCATGACCTGATCGATGAGAGTTCCGGAGAGATCGTCCGCCGTCGTTTCGACGCCGATTCCCGGATCATGGAGGCAATCCTGCGCCTGATCCTGGGAGAGCGGGTCCCGAGTACGGGAGAGCGAGTCCGGGATACGGGACAGCGAGTACCGGATGAGGTGCGCGCCGCGGATTTCCGCCTTGTAGAACACGTATTGCTGGAGCGGGCGGGGAGCGGCCGGGGTGACCGAGTGTTCCGCCGCAATGCCGCGAACGCATGGTTCGACCGGGTCGGCGGCCTCCCCGCTGACGCGGCATCGCAGCGACGGGAAACCGACGAGGCGGGCCGCGACCAACTACCGTCTGGCGCCGGCTCCACGGACGACGACGGAGAGGACACGCCGCCGGGTGGGCTGGAGGAACTTGCCGGCGGACAGTCAGGGTCGGCTGTCGATGTGGGCGAACTGCTGCGGGCGGCACATCAGGGCGATCAGCTCGCTCTCGCGCGGCTGCGGACACATTTCGTCCCGGAGGTCTATGGGGAGTTCGAGCGCGAGTTCCCCGAGGGTGATCCGTGGCTCGCCTACGTCCTCACGATCGACACTCTGCACTGTGCCCTCGATGCCGTTCTCGGTCGAGAGCTCGGTACGGCCCCGGAGCGGGACTTCGAGGTCGCCCGCGCCGAGGCCATCCGTGCCACCCCGCCGGCGGCCGCGTTGAAGGCGCGTCTGCTGCGCGATAGCCGCGGGGCCCTCCGGGGCCGGGAAGATCTCCGGGAGCGCATCGAGAGCGCCCCGCACCATATCGTCGCGCAGGCCATCCGCTGGATTACCGACGACAGTCATGTCCGCCTGGATATCGCTGAGCTGGAAGCGCTGCTCGAGCGCATCCAGAGCTTCGGGTCGACGCACCGGCGCCTCCGCAATGATCGACTCACATACCCCGGCTTGGGAACTCTCGCCGCCGACCTGCGCCGGGCCATCGGTTTCACCACACAGGCCGAAGTGGATCGCCTGGCCGGTTTCCGCACGCATGCGACCCACACGCTCGAGACCACGAGTCGCAGTGCGATCGATGTTGTCGCCGGAATATTCGAGCTGGTGTCGTTGCCACGACCACTGTGGAATCCGATCGTGGCGGAATGGGCTGATGGACACCTGGATTCGTTCAGCACGTCCGCCGCGGCACACACTACGTTCCACAGCTATATCGCCGCCTGTCGCTGGGCGGCTCGGTCGCCCAGCGATAGTTCGCGACCGATGTCCCGGCGGGAACTCGCGGATCTGCTCGGTGTCAGAGTTATCACGATCCGGAGGCTGGAAACCGGTAGCCGTGGACCCGCCACCGACCCGGAGTTTCGTACAGCCCTGTACCGGGCCCTCGGTATGGCCGAAGCCGAATGGGAAGCGGCGGAATCACTGTTCGAATCCGGTCTGGATATCGCGGAGCTGAAAGCGTCTCTGCGACCGAATGATATCGGTCTCGCTGGTCCATTGGAGCAACGGCTGGCTCAATTCGATAAGGCCCTTCGTGTCCGGGCAGGCCTGCATGTGGAATCGCCCGACGAGAGTCTCATCGAATCACTGCGATCGGAGATTCGTGCCCGGATCCTCGATCCCCCCGACGATGTTGCTGTACAGGATTGGCTCTTCGCCATCATCGATCTGCGACTCACGGGAGATCCTGGCGTATGGCTGAAATTCTACAGTGCAGCCAGTCGGGTGAATCGGAATAGACTCGCCGCAGATGCCCGTATCGGTATATCCTCGGCGGAGCGCGGTGCGGATCTGACTTCGCCAGGGAAATGGTGGAGATTGTTCGAGGTGCTCGGTGTCCCGGATTGGTATCGAGACCTCTTTGCACAAGAGTTCCTCGACGGATTGGATTCATTCAGCACAGACCCCATGAAGCACCGTCGATTCGGTAGTTTCCTAACCGCCTGCCGTGCCGTCAAGGGCATGTCGCTCTCCGAGCGTGCCAGTGCTGCCGGCGTTGCCTCGGCGACCGTGTCGAAAGCTGAGAAGGGTCAAGTGTCGCAAGAGCGGCTCGGCAGCCTGTTCAAACTGGTTGCTGGCCTCGAAGTTTCTGCCGAGGATTCGAGTATCGCTGCGCTGGCGTTTCTACCGGGACGGCTGGATTCGTTCGGAATCGATCTTGCCTCGCATTCCAGAATCGGCAGTTACGTTATCGCCTGTCGGTACCATCTGGGGATCACAAGGGAAGAGTTCGCCGAGCGTCTCGGCTGTTACCGGAGCACCCTCGACAGGGTCGAATCCGATGAGATTGTGCCGAAGCGCACGTTCCTGCGCAGGTTGTTCGACTATCCCGATCTCGGTTTCACCGAAGACGGGCGCGTAGAGGCGAATGCGTTGCTTGCCGACGGAGCGACGGCGGGGCTGGTGAAAACGGCGGTCCTCGTAGGCAATACGGAAATTCTGAACCAGCAGCTGCGACGCTTCGAAGGTGATCTTCGTGATCGTCTCGCACGTGCCGGTGATCATATCGACATCGATGAAAGCTGGGCGGCGGTAGGATTCGCGGCCCATACTCGTATTCGGCATGCCCCGGATGGCATTCGGATGCGGCAGTGGCTCGAAGAGATCGCCGATTCGGTGCTGTCCGGTGAAATCGAGACCGGTTATGAGCTGATGGCACCGGCGGAGGTGGACCGGCGGGATGAATGGGCCGTCACTCTGTATGACGTCGTCCGTGCGGAGTTGGTACGTGACCCGCGTGGTGTGGCGGAGGCAATCGCGCGCACCCTGTACAGGTCCGGACGGGAGTGGGGGCGGACAGGTTTCGATGTCGAGTCCGAACTTGTTCCGATGCTGTGCTACTTGTTCCTCGACCATCATGATCTGATCGACGAGAGCTCCGGAGAGATCGTCCGCCGTCGTTTCGACGCGGATTTCCAGATCATGGAGGCTATCCTCCGCTTGATCACGGGAGAGCGAGTCTCCGATGAGGTGCGCGCCTCGGATATCCGCCTCGTTGAACACGAGTTGCTGGAGCGGTCACTGAGCAGGCACGGGGACCACAAGTCCCGGCACCAGGACGCGAACGTGCGATTCGACTGGGTCGGCCGCCTCCCCGCGGCCGCGGCGGCACAAAGGCACGAAACCGACGAGGCGCGTGGCCACCAGCTGTTGTCCGGCGCCGGATCCGCGCACGACGACCTCGCGGATCCGCGTCGGATCGAACTGGCGAGAGCGTCTGTCGAGGGCGACGACCTCAGCGGCGGTGTTCTCCCGGTCGACGACGGAGAGCTTCCCGATGACGATCGTTTCCTGACCGACCGGAACCGAGCCGTAACCAGGGCCTGCACCGAAGCCGAGGTCGAGGTCGAGACACCCGAGGGTATGCGGCAGTAGCCGATGCGTACACCCTTGCCTACCGCTACGGTTTGCAATGGTGAGACCACCGCCGAACTGGGGATTCCATTCGTCGTTCACCAGCAGGACCCCCCCGCCTTGTCCGCGGCTGTACGGATCGTGCATGCGGTGTAGCCGGTGACGGTGATCCCTTTCTCCACGACCGATAGCTGGTTCCCGTTCGTGGGAATTCGGTGGTCCCGGATGGGTGGAAGTATTTGCACCTGCGGTAAGTGGTGATCTGGCCGGTCGATAGGTCGAGCTGTGAACGGGTGGGCAAGGTGAGCGAAGAAGATCCGGAACGGCCCGGCGGCGTCGGCGGGCAGGTATCGGATCGTGGGTTCCGGAGCCGGGTGGGCGGGGACACGTCGAGCCGGGTTTCGGGGGTTGTCACCGGAATCGCCGGATGGCAGTGATCGCCGAGGCGCGGCGGGTCCGGTGATCTGAATGGCTATTCCTTCGATACCCGAGGAATGGGCAGGGGTGCTCGGCTGGGCGATCGGTGAGATCCCGCTCGCGGACGAGGATGTCGGCGCGCTGATGCGGGAGGGTTTCGCCGAGCTGAAGCGGCAGCTCGCCGAGGAGGAGTTGCCGCGGATCGATGCGGCGATCGCGCGGGTGGAGGCGGCGTATCCGCAGGGCAAGGGTGGTGAGGCGATTCGCGCCGAGCTGCGTCGGGTACGCGCGGATGTCGAGAGTACCGCGGAGGAAATCGGTCGGCTGGCCGAGACTATCCACGAGTTCGCGGGTGAAGTCGTCACCGCGAAGCTCAACGGGTGGATCGGGATCTACTGGCTGGGGGCGGAACTGGCCTACGCGATCATGCTGGGGCCGGGGGCGCCGTGGGCGCAGGCCTGGGCTATCGCGGCGACCCGGTATCTCTTCCGGATGATCGGCTTGCGGTTTTCGGCGTGGATTCGCCGGAATCTCGCGCGGGCCGGGATCGACGTGGTGCTGCGGACAACCGGTTCACGGCTGCTCTACGAAGCGTTCCAGGAAGGACTCATCGAGGTGGTGCAGGGCACCACCCAGGAAATCTACGTTCAACAGAAATTGATCGAGAAGGGTTACCGGAAAGGCTACGACTGGAAAAATTTCGGCACGAACGCGGCGGCGTCGTTCGCGGGCGGCTCGGCGGGCGGTATCGGCGGTAATGTGCTGCACCGGGGGGTCTCCCGGTTGCCGCTGGGGGCGGATAAAGTGGGTGGGGCCTTCGGTGGCGCGCTGGTCGGGTCGGGGGCGGGGCTGGTCGGTGCGACCGCGGCCTGGGCGGTCCAGGGGGGGATCACCGGCAACTGGAACGTGGACCCGCGAACGTTCACCAGCGGTGTGGTCAACGGCGCCCTGCCCAGTATGGTGTACGGCTGGCAGGGTGGTTCCGACTATTCCGGTAAACCGATTACCGCCGACGACTATCGGCACGTACGGGTCGGGAACCAGGGGCGGCGAGACGCTCCGAGTACGGGGGAGGGACCGGCGGGGAAGTCCGGGGCGGCCGGTGGGGCCGGTGAGTCCGCTGGTGCGGACGGGCGGGGAACGTCCGCCGCGCGGGTGTCCGGGTCGCCTGCCGGCCCGGAGACCGGGGGCAGGGGAGCATCAAGCGCGAACGAGGGCGGGGCGCCGCGGGGTGCGGGTGCCGTGGACGGTGCCGGCGAAACGAATATTGTCGCGGGCCGGGAGGGGTCCGAGGCCGATCACGGCGGTGGACGCCGGTCCGGCCCGGAAGGGGAGCGGTCGGTTACGGGGGCGCCCGATACCGGTGTGCGGGACGATGTGGCGGCGGGTGAACCGGGTTCACGGCCGGGCACAACCGGACCCGGTGCGGTGGATGGCGCCGGGCGCGGGGTAGCGGCGGAAAATACGGCCGCCGGAGCGGGTCCCGGCGACCGATGGGAGCAGGCGCCGGCTGAACCCGCTTCGGAGACAGTCAATTCCGGCGAGGATACCGGCGCGGGCGCTCCGGTGGATCTCGGTGCGGGTGAGCCCGGTGCCGGGGTCCCGGCAGCCGATACCGGCGCGGTGCCGGGTTCCGGCGGCCGCGAATCGGTGGGCGGAATCGCGGCGCTGGTGAATACGATCGCCGCGCGGCATCCCGGGGTGGGTATCGAGCCGATGGACTCGGTGGACGAGTCCGGTATAGATATGCGGGAGCTGGAGGAGAAATTCGGCGGGAACTTCGTCTGGGCCGGAACCGAGCGCGGCGCCACTCCCCGGCAGGAATCGTTGCGGCTCGAGCTGCTGGCCCGGGACGAGGAGCGCCGGTTGGCCGGTATCGGCCACAGTATGGCCCGGGCGGCGAAGAAGCAGACACAACAGCGCGATGAAGAAGTCGGCGCCGAGGTCGAACGGTTGCGCCGGGCGCGGGCGGGGCTGAAGAAAGGGAGCGATCCCGGCCTGGAGATCGCGGCGCCGCTGGCGGCTGCCGCGCGCCTGCGCGGAATCGATACGCAGAGTATGTCCGATACCGGCCGCCGGAAAGCCTACGCCGGGATACTGGGCGAACGAATCGCACAGAAGCTCTCCGACCGGAAGCGGGAACGCACGGCGGAACTGGCCGCGGCGGCGCGGGACGCCAAGGACTACCGGGAGCGGGGAGCCCGGGAGAAGGAGCGGCTGGAGTGGTTGGCCGGCGAGCGCCGCGGCATCCAGGGGGAGGAGTGGAAGGCGGCGTCCGTCCCGCGCCGGATGCGGGAATCGCTGGAGGAACTCGGGCCCGGCGGCACGCTGGTGGTGGTCGAAGAATCCGAGAGTTCCGACGCGCACGGGGTGAACGCGCGCGCCTATGTGCTGTACCTCGACGGGGATACCGTGATGGTCGAGGACGGGGTGTCGGACGGGCCGGCACCGTTCGACTTCGCCAATTGGAGCGCTGTCGAACGGACCTTCGTCTCCCGGATTCGCGGCGACGGTTCCCCGATGGGGCCGGGCCCGGCCACCACGGATGGTGTGCGGCCACGGCCGGGGGCGCCGGATCGTGGGGGTGACGGAACGGCACCCTATCTGCCGGAGTCCGTCGCTCCGGAAGCTCCGGCCTCCGGTGATTCGGCTCCGGGGAGACGACCGGGTCACTCCGGTACGCCGTGGGTCGCTCCGCCGGTGGCAGAGCAGCGGCCTGCCCTATCGGATTCCGGTGCGGTCGGTGGCGGGCCGATACCGGCGCCGGAAACCTCGGTGCCGTGGGGTGATCTGGACAAGGTCGGCGTTGCGGCGGTTGTCCCGGAGCTGGCGCGGCAACGGATTCGGTGGCGGATCGATAAGGTCGATCTGGAAAGGCGTGTGCGCCTGCAACTGAATGCCGATCGTGAAAACGATTTCATCCCCGAGGAGGTCCGCCGCCTTCTCGGCGAGACGATCACCGACGCGCTGAACGATCCGGATCCACGGATCCGCGGGTATCTGGACGACGAATACGACCGGTTGCGTGCGGAGATCAACCGGATTGCCGCCGACCTGCCCGCGGGGGTATTCGGGGCGACCACCGTGGCCATTCCGGAATCCTTGTCGGATTCAACCAGGATTGTGCAGGTTATCGGCGATCTGTGGTCGATGCCGGGCCGACCCGAAGTACTCACCCCGCTGCTGCGGAGATTCGCGGAATTGCACGATATCGTTGTGCAGCTCCGCGAAATCGGGCAGTACACCACCTGGATCGGTGCGATCGATGCGTTGGATTCCGCTATGCACCGCGAATTCGTCCATCCGGGCACAGGTGACCGGTCCTCCGCGGAATTACACGCCCACGCCCGGGAATTCGCTGCGCGGGCCGCCGAAGTGGCCACTGCTACCTCGGAATTGCAGCAAGCAGGACGGCCGCTGGACCAGGTGGCGGCGGCAGCGGACCTGTCGTTGCGCATACTGGATTCCCGCAGCCGTCATCCACTGCTCGGCCCGGCGACGGCGGTGCGTTTGCGGCAGGAAGCCGAGGAACTCGGGCGGCAGGCGGATGCGCTGGAGTACGGTCATCCGATCCGGTCGGAGGTAGTGGCGCGTCTCGGTTCGCTGAACGGGTTGTTACGCAATGCCGCCAACTTTCACGAGAAGACTGTTGCGCTCGAAGCGGGTCGTTTCGAACTGGACGTGCTCGCCGGTATCCGGAGTTCGGTCGAAGCCGGGTTGCCGCAGAACGGGGCGCTGGAGCGGGCGGCCGCACACGTGGTGCGCGAAGCGGATCCGCCGTCCATCGACTATTACCAACCCACCGACAATATTCCGTCCGACCGGCGGCGCCGGATGTGGCTCACCGGAATCGAGGCGTTGGACCGGGCCATCCGGCACGCGTGGACCGAACTGGAGTTCGCGAAGCGGGCCGGTAGTGACGATCCGGGCGGGACGCGTGCGATCGAACGGATGTATTGGCAGTGGCGGGTCGATCGGCTGTCGGGGCAGACGAGCTGGCTGACCGATATGATCGACTACCACGAGCGCTCGACCGCCGAGGTGCGGCGGCTGTGCAGCCAACTGGAACAGCTCGTCCACGCGACCGAATTCGACCGGGACACCGGGCTCGCGGCGGACTACGGAGATGAGCTGTCCGGTGCTGTGGCACTGCCGTTGTCACCCCAGCGACTGCGTGCGGTGGTGGCCGGTATCCGTGAGCAGCGGGTAGCGGAGCAACTCGCCCGGCTCGACGACGACTACGTGGTAGCCGGGGTCGAGGCGGCCGGCCGGGATGATCGGGTCGAGCGGATATTGCTCGACCTCGATAAGCGGGCCGGCGAGCTGGACCGGGTGATCCAGGATCTCGGTCTGGTCGAACGGCAACTGGACCGTCTCCTCGGGCCCGATTCCGCCTGGACGGTGCTGGACGATCTCGTTCCCGATGCCGGTGATGCGGTCGCTCCGCATCGGCGTCCCGATACCGAGGATGCGGGGTGGGGGCCGAATCGTTGTGGCGAGCGGATGCTGGGCAATGTCGCGCGGGTGTTCGACCGGGACGATCTGGGGGAACTGGAGGGTGCCGGTGATCTGAGCGGTGTGCTGGTCGGTCGGCTGGAGCAGGCACTCGCCGGTGATCAGGGGGCGGAACCGGTGGGTGCCGCGGGTCGTTCGGTGCGAATCCCCGATCTCGCCGAGCTCGCGATCGGGGTGGGCCGGTTGGTGGCTGCGGGGCAGGAACGGGGCGGGGTGGCGGTGTTCGACCCCATCGTGACCTCGGCCGCACCCGAGGAGCTGGGGCATACCTATCTGCTCGAATGGTCGGTCGACGCGCAGGGTGAACCCAGGTTCCGCCGCTACGACGATCAGCTGCGAGCCGATGCGGAAACCGGGTCGGTGGAGACCGGATCGGACGGCCCCGGAGTTGATTTCGCACTTCCCACCGCCGGATTCGGTGGTCCGGTGTTCGTGATGTTCCTCGATGCCGGCGGGCAGGTCCAGTCGCCGCCGGGGCGGCGGGGGTTCTCGCGGACGCGGCTGGACCACGAGGATTTCCCGGTCGGTGCCGGGGGCGACGATCTGGATCGGGCCGGCCTTGCCGCTCATGCTCCCGAGCTGGCCCAGCAGCGGTTGCGCTGGGCGAACCGGCGTGAAGTGTTGGTGGCGGATCTGCGTCGGTACCTGGCGCGAACCGAACAGGACGACGACGATGTAACGACTACGGCCCTCGAATTCGCTCAGCTCTCCGCTGATGAGGTGCTGAAACCCGATTCGCCGGATCGCGCGCGCGCCTTCGCCTACCGGGACCAGTTGCGCCGGGACATCAACGACACCATCCACCGAATACCGGAATTGGCGAAATACGGCCGTGACCTGGAGATCCCGGACTCACCCCCGCAATCGACGGACCTGCGACAGGCACTCGGTGATTTGTGGTCATGGAAGAACTGTCCGCCGGAGTTGGAGGATGCGATACGGCGTTTCGCGCTACTGGACGCCGTCGCCGGGTGCGTCCATGACATCGAACAGCTCGACGGCTGGAACCGTGCCATCGACGCGCTCGGCATCGCTGTGCATGTGGAATATGCAGGGCACGGAGCAGATATGTCCGGGTACGTGGATGTGCTCGCCCGGGTCGAGGAGTTCGACGCCACCGTTCGAGAGTTCGTCGATATCACCAACGAGGTTACGGCAGCCGAGTACCAATTCAGGTCTGCGTGGGCAGAGCACGATGTGCCTATGCGCACCCCCGAGGAGATCGTGCTCCTGGCGGGCCGGTCTGCTTCGGTGCGAATCAACTCGGAATTGTCAGACCTGGAGGAGAAGTACGCCGCTCTGTCCGGTGCGTCACGTGTCGACGAAAGCACTGTCGGCGAAGGCAACGAAAGAGCTGTCGACAGCGAAACGATCGCTGACGACATGGCCTCGCGGAAACTGCTGATCGACAGCGCCGCGGACCTCTTGGAAGTGAGTGAGCGCCGGGCAACCGCATGCCTCGCAATAGATCTCCTCGCCACGGACATCCGTGACACGCAACCGGTCGTCGCGAACCATTTCGCCCGGCTGAGGGAGGTCGGAGCGCAGCTTAACCGCGAACGAGATCTTGCTATCCGCCAGAGTAAGCTCCCACAGCAGTCTCCACACAAACCTACCGCCCTCGGACCCCCTGTACAGCGGGTGCAGAACTGGCTGGCCGGCTACTCGGCGCTGGACAACGCGATACAGCACGCGGACGCGCTCGTCCGTCTTGCGGATCTGCCGGGCGCCCCCGGTCGTGCACCCGAAACGCAACAGGCCGACGAGGATCTCCGCACCCGGCTGTCGGATACGGTGGAACGGTTGGCCGTGCTCGTCACCGATCGGCGTGCCGCGATCGAACGCCTGAACGTCCTGACCGGTGCGCTGTTGGGATCGGGGCATTCGCTACTGCTCTTGGCGCATCCGGAAATCACGGAAATGCGTGTGCGCGACTTGAATGACACGATCATGCCGCGCGTGGATACCGCTGCGGTGCGGACGTGGGTGGAGAATATCTGGCAAGGGTGGTTCCATGAACACCGCCTCGGCCTCGGGGACGCGGACAGCGGTGATGCGGGGCTCCATGAAATCGAGCGGGGGACCGGCGAGATTCCGGAGGGTTTCCTCCCGGTCGCCCAGGAACTGAAGAAACTCGAAGGGTTGGCCGACGAGTACGACGTCGTGCACCGCAACCTGGGTATCGCCGAACTGGACCTGGACAACCTCCTCGAACCCACCTCCACCCGGGCGATATTCGCCGCTCTGCCCCCCGGTGTCACCGATGCCGTCCTGCCTTTCACCCCGTCCGACACCGACGACCCCGCGGTCGGCGCCGGACCTGTCACAGGGCAAACCGATCCGGGCTCGGCCGAGCGGGACACCGCTCGTGCGGATTCCGCCGACCCGACCAATTCTTCCGGTCCCGAATCGTTGCCCGGACCCGATCGCTGCGGTGCGCACCTGCTGGCCAATATCGCGGCGGTCTTCGGCCGGGGCGATATGGGTGACCTCGGACCCTCCGGTGATCTCGACGGTGTGTTCGTCAGCCGGCTGGAAGCGGCAGTTGGCGATCCGGCGGTGGTAGCGACCCGGTTCGCCGAGCTGGCCGATGCGGTGGAGTTGCTGCGGTTCTTCGCGGTGGCCGCCGGCGATCGCCGGGTTCGGCACGTCGGGCTCGCCGTGTTCGATCCGACCCTCACGCCCACCACCGCCGGGGACCTGGGCCACACATATCTGATCGAATTGCGGGTCACCCCTCGGGGGACCGAGCATATGCTGCGCTTCGATGGGCTGGTCGGAGAGAACGGTCGCAGCCCCGGGCGCCCGTTCGAGCCGCCCGCTCGGGGTAGTGGCGATGCGGTATACGCGATGCTGCTCGACGAGAACGGGCGTCCGGTGCCGGTCCCGGGCGATATCCCGTTGCGTACCCGAGACTTCCGGGTCGGCGCCGATGAGGCCGTTCCGGAGAGCTCCGGAAATGACGGTCCGCCGGACGTGCACCGAGTTGTCCGGGCGGTGCTGGCACGTCATCAAGGTCTGGACACCGATCTCGAGCCGACCGGGCGGGACCCGCTCTCGCCCGCGTGGCTTGCCCGGCAGCGCGGGGGCGCGCTGGCCGCGCTCTGGTCGTGGGCCGGGGAGCACGATCAGGTGGGCGAACTGGTGCGGCACTATCCGGGTATCGGCCGCAGGCTCGCCGAAATCGGCTGTCTGGATGCGGTGACAGCACGGAAGTTGCTTCAGGACAGTTTCAATGAGCTGTCGGCTGCTGGACCGGAGCGCCGGGAGGAACGGGACCGTCTTCGGTGGGCCGAGGGATTGGTCGGCAATGTCACCGGACTGCTGGATATCCTCGCCCGGAACCACGGGTTCGCCACCGGGGCGCGGTTCCTCGCCGCGCGGTACCGGCCGGATACGTTCCAGGTGCCGGGCTGGACCTCGCGGGGGCAGGTGCAGATATCGTGGGCACTGGGTGAACCGGAATCCGCGGAGACGGTGATCTGGTATCGATCGCGCGTCGGCATCGGTGCCGAAGACAGTGAAATCGTCAGTGATATAAGGGAATATCTGCGCAGCGTCGAGCCGGACGACTCCGTCGCGATGATCGTCGTGCTGGATGGCGCCCCGTCGGAGGATCGTCTCGCACTCGACCTCCGCTACCGCGTCGACGCGGGACGGGCGCGGGCCGATGCCGACGATGCGGCCGAACGGATCATGCGGGCGGGTCTGGTCCGGCAGATGACGGAGTTCGGCGAACCCGGGGGCGGGCAACGGCCGCGGGTGCTGCTGGTCGGCCGGCGTGCGGCGGTGGACGCGGTCGAGGCCGTCGGCCTGTTGCCCGGGATGGGCGACCATATCGACGGTGATCCGGATATCGGGGATCCGCTGCGGGCGGCCACCTGGCGACCGGGCGGGTCGCTCGATATGGTCGCGCAGGCGTCCGTGGCGCGCGCCCGGGTGGAGTTCGAACAACTCGGCCCGGCCCCTGATACCGATGCGGTGCGGAAGCTGGTGCAGCGTTTCGGACAGCGGGTGCTCGTGCAGCTCGCCGATACCGACCCTTCCCTGATCGCCGGCCTCCCCGGTGTGCCCGCCGAAACTCGTCATCTCGCAAATATTGTGCTGTTGCAGAGGGACTCGAACCCCGGTCCGGAAGTTCGCTTCCCCGAAGCCGCCGCCGAGAAGAGCACCGAACTGCGGCGGCTGACCCGGGTGGCACAGGGGCTGCCCGGGGCTCCGGAGGTCACCGTGCTCTCCCTGGACCGGACCGGCCACGGGATGGACGGCGCCGATATCGTCGCGCTCGGTGATATCGAGAAGGCGGCGCGGATCCGCGTGGTCACTCGGCACACGCAGGCCGACCCGGCGGCGTTCACGGCGATGGCCGGGCGGGCCCTGCGTGAGCACCAGAAGTTGCTTGCCGGGCCCGGTCGCACCGAACCGGTCGCCACGCTGTTCTGGGTGGGGTCCGATCTCGAGGTGTGGCGTGCACAGCTGGCCGGGATTCTCGACGGCCGGGTCCATGCCGAGAGCGCCGGTGGCCCGAATATCCCGGAAATCGAGCATCCTCGATTCGATCCCCGGGAGTTCACCCGCGAGAAGCTGTCGCCGCTGCCGTGGGATCCCGGTGGTCACCTGGTCCGGTTGATTTCCGTCGGCCTCGAAAAGCGCATGAATGCCGCCTCTATCGCTGCTGGCTCGGGCCACATCCCGTACGACGGATTCCCGGACGGGATGGTGCGGATGCGGCAGGAATGGGCGGAGCTCTACCAGCGGGAGCTGCGACAGGTAGCCGAGCGGTTCGATATCGCCGAGGCCGATCTCGACGATCCGCTCCTGGAGAAACAGTGGCTCACCGATATCTCCGGCGAGACCGTCCTGCCCCCTGACCTAGAGGCTTTCAGGACGCTGCGAAATGTGTACCGGGCATTCGTCGAGTTCGATCAGTGGGGCACCCGGGTCTCTCAGGTGACTGGGCTGGGCGGTGCGCTCCGGCAGGCGTGGGGACATTTCGTCACCGGCACCGATATCCGGGCGGAGTTCGATCTGCTGTCCGGGCTGTCCCGGCGGCTCGACGGTTCGGTGGGGGAGTGGGCGCACCGTGCCCGGCAACTCGACTCCGGGATACCGGACCCCGGAATGGTTGCCGGCGAACCGATTTACCCGGAAGCGTTCGGTTTACGGCCGGGTGTTCGCCGCTGGACCAGCGGGGAGTTGGCCGCACTCGACTACCAGGCGGCCGAGACCAAGGCGCAGCTATCCTTCTACCTGGACGAACAGTCGGCAGCGTATTCGGATGCGGAACTGGAATTCCAGATCGGATTCCGTCTGCTGTTACGGCAGGGCATGGCCGACCCCGGCGATGCGGGGGCGGACAACCACTACATCAGGATCGCCCTCGACTATTTGGAAACGACCCGCCTGCGCGCGCTGGCCGACCGAGTCGACGCGAAGGACCTGCAACTTCAGCAACTCGGCGAGTTCATCGATGCGAGCCTGGCCGCGGCGGTCGCGTTAGCGACGGCGCGGCACTCGGCGCCGGTCCCGGTGCTGGGTTCGCAGCTGCGGCGGCTGCACCTGCGCATGCCCGATCCCGAGTCCGCGAATCAGGAACCACCGGAGCGGCTCGCCTCCGCCCCCCGGTTCGACCGGTTCCGCGGCCTGGAATGGGATATCCAGGAACACTGGGTGGCGGCCAAACAGCGTTACCTCGACGCCTGGACCGAACTGGCACGGGCTTATCCCGCCGAGGCCGAACGGGTGGGCCGATTGTCCGAACCTGCCGTGCTACGCGAACTGCGCCGCCCGGACGGTCTCGATGACACACGAAACCAACTGTTCGACAGGCTGATCGCGGCCGCCGACGAGTTCGGCCGGTACCGGGACCTGCGCCTCCGGATGAACGCGCGGGCCGCCGAGCTCGAGCCGTGGGCGCGCACCCGGGAAGAACTCGGGGACGCGCTGACCGCGCAGCGGGCGGTCGTCGAGCAACTGTGCGCCGAGGCCGGTGTGCCGTCCACGGGGCCACGCGGTCCGGGTGACTTGGCGGTGCTGTCCGGCAGGCTGCTGGCCGAGCGGGAACGGCAGGTACACGCCGTGCTACCGGACGTGCTCCCCGATGTGGTCACCAAGGAACGACTGGCCGTACTGGCACCGCGCCTGAAAAGTTTCCGCGCCGGCCGGGATTTCCTGGCCGCGCACCGGCTGGCGGAGGCCGTCACCGCGTTGGCCGATATCGGCGATCGGAGCGCCGCTGCCGACCGCTCCTTGGATCAGGGGCTGGGCGAACTCCTCGAGATGGCCGGTGATCAGGGTGGTGCCGAACCGCAACCGGCGGGGCCCACCGACGGAATAGCCGTGACCGCACCGCCACCGCCACCGACCGGTGAGGTTCCGGCGATCGGTGACGGTAGTGCCGCCCTCGAGCCTCCCACCGTGGCCTTCCCGAAGATCTGCGCGGTGGACGCGCAGTCCTTCATCGATCTGCTGCTGAACCGCGCCGATCCGACCCTGCCGTCGGTATTCGGCACCAGCACGGCGAGCCGCGATATCCGTGACAACGGCACCGACCCCCGCGATATCGCCGCGCGATACCGGGCGAATTGGAGCCCTGGCGGGTTCGCCGATATCGACGAGATGCGGGACCTGGCCGCCGGGGGTGCCGTGGTGCTGGGCGGGATCGATACCGATTCCGGTGCCCACGCGTTCGTGCTACATCGCTGGGCCGACGGCCGGGTTTGGGTGCACGTCATCGAGAACGGGGTCCGCGTCGATGTGCCGGTAGCCGAATGGACTGTGCCGCCGGGCGAGCTGTACGGGATCGTGCTGGATACCGAGGAGGGCCCGGACGGTGTGGTGTCCTATACGCCACGGCACCGGACCCTCGACGGTGAACAGCCTGCCGGTGCCGCCGGCGAGAATTACCCCCGGCATCGGTTGGGCGGGGAGTGGACCGGACGAGACCACGATGCAGGCAGCCGGGCTCGTCGCCGGCTGATCGACGAGGGGCTGGCCGCGGCGGGTCTCGAACTCGCGGACTTGTGGATGTCCCCGGACACCACCGATGCCGCCGAGGTCCGGAAGCAGATCCGGCGGACGGTCACGTTCCTCGACAGTGCGTCGACGCAGTTCTATGACGCCCTCCACACCGAATTCCCCGCAGTGTCAGGGCAATCCGATTTCGTGCCCGTGGACTCCCGCGACCTGTGCAATCGGCGCATCCTCACCCGGCAGCTGGCCGAGCTCCGGGCATTGTCTCTCGCCGCCGACGGGCGCGCGGAAATCGATGCGCACATCGCCGAATTGCTGACTGTCCGCGACCTGGTCCGCGACCTCGCCGATCCGCTCATGCGCAAATCGGGTTTCCGGGCGCGTCTGCTGGCCTTCCCGCAGCCCGGGTATCCCGGCCTGCTGGTGCTCGAACTCGGGGTCGCAGCCGATCTCGCCGCCGAACAGGTGGTCACCTACGTGCCCGGCCGGGTCGCCGACGCGGCAGCGGCGCGGCGTGCGGTGCGCGCGGCGGCGGCACTCACCGTCGAAACCAATGCCGGTGGGCGCCCGACCGCTGTCACGGTTGTCCTGCGTTCCGGTGCCGCCGAATCTGTCGTCGATCCGGTGGTGCACCGGATCGCCACCGTCGCCGCGGCGCGCGAGCTGCGGTCGCCGGAGCTGCCGCAGCCCCGGTTCGAGATCGTGCATCGGGGTGACGGACGTGAGATCGGGGTAGAGATCGCCCGCCGGTTCTCCGAACCCGCCGTGGTGATCCGGGCGGACGGCGAACCGAGTGCCGCGCCGGCACGCGAACTTTCGACACGACCCCGACCGGAGGAGTTTCGTCCGTTCGTTCGCAAGCCGGAATCGGTGGGGCGCACCGGTAGTCACGGCGGCCGGACGTTCGAACTCGAACTGAACTTCCTCCGGGACGCGGCCCTGGCCGCAGCCGCGACGCCGGGACCCGCGTCCGAGTACGAGAATCCCACGAGGACAGCCGAATTCGTGGCGGATCTGGACAAGATCGAGGCGCTGACCGCCGTGGCCAAGGCGCAAATGGAATATTGGGGCGGCCGGGCGGGCCAACTGGCCGACGATGCCGGTCTGATGCGCCGTGTCATCGAATTGGAGACGCTCGCCACGAGGATATTCGAGGCGGAGGCGGAAGCCCGGCGTGGGTACGATTCGACGGATCGGACCCCCGAGGTGGATCGGCTTCGCGACGAACTCGCGAGCCGGGCTCGCGAGACCGTGGAATGGGCCGCCGAACGCAAATATACCTGGCAAATCGGAGATTTCGCGCCGAGCCGGGTGCTGGGCCCGGCAACCCTGCGGCTCGCCCGGGAGTTCGCGCGCCAGCTCGCGGAGTTCGCGACCCCGCCGGACCTGCAGCCGGGCGGGTGGACACACCGGAACGTGGACGCACTCGCGGAGCGACAGCGGGAACTCCACCGGGATCGTGACCTCTGGGCCGCGCACCTCGGTGAGCTGATCGGCTATCCGCCGGCACTGCTCACACCGGAGCATGTCGAGGTGCTCGCCGAGCGGCTGAGTCGTCCGGCCGCCGCCGGGCATTCCGAAGCCGACCGATTGCGTCAGCTGGACCGTGAGCTGATCGCGGGTGCGGCGTTTCTGGCGGGCACGGCACGAGCCGAAGGTCTCGCGCTACTGCACGGTGCCACGGTCTGGACCCGGGCTCAGCTGGCTGTGCTGGACCAGGAATTCCGTAAATTAGCGCGCGGCGCACGCGAATTACGTGAAATAGCGCACGATGCACGGGAACTCGGTGACTACGACTTCACCCAGGAGCCGACCGAGCTGAACCGCCTGCGGGAACTACGCGGGCGACTGGATCGCCCGGCCCCTGACCTCGAGGAATTCGATCGGTCCCACATTTCGGCTGGACTCGATCTGCTGATCGACCTCGCCGAAACCCGGCAGCACCTGGCCACCCGCGAAACCGCCCTGGCAGAGCTCGCCGGGCAGGTGGAAGACCTGGCAGCGCAGTACTTCCAGGCACGCGAGGCCCTGGTTACCGGGTCGGACATCGGGGACGGCGCCGCCGGGCGAACGACCGAGATAGAAGCGGCCTTGGCGCACGCGCTCGGGCCGGTGCTCGAGGGCGTCCGCACCGCCCGGCAGCCGCTGAAGCCGTCCCCGGCCGCGCACCCCGAGAACACCGTACCTTCAACATCACCGGCAGCCGCCGTGCCGCAGGGCCCGGTATCGACCGGACCGGACCGCGCCGCCGGCGCGCAGGCTCGGCTCGGTGGCGATCCCGACGATCTTCCCCCGTCGGCGGAAAGTCCGCGGGACGCCTCGGATACCGAGCAGCCGGAGGCGCGTCCTGCGGCGGGTCTCGATCCTGCGAATCTCCGAGTATCCCTGGACACCATCGAGTCTGCCGCGGTCCGGAAGATCGATCACTGCGCCTGGCATCTGCTCGGCAATATCGCCGCGGTCTCCGGACGGGACGATCTCGGCGATCTGGGGCCCGTCGGTCTCGGCGGCGCACTGGTGAGCCGGGTGGAACCGGTGCTGGGGCCCGGTCCGGACGGAAAACCGATGCGGGCGGTGTGGATTCCGGAGCTCGCCGAGCTCGCGCCGGTGCTGCGGGATATGGTGCGGTCCGGCCGGTTTCGAGGTCTGGCGTCGGTATTCGATCCCACACTGACCCCGACCGTGGGCGGTCCGATGGGGCATACCTATCTGCTGGAATGGCAGGCCGACGGGCCGGACGGTATCCGTTTCACGCGGTACGACGGGCCCGCGGCCGCCCCGGATCAGACGCCTACCGGTGCGAAATCCGCCACCGGACGAGATTTCGCACTGCCCGCCGAAGGGACCGGAGATCGGGTTCTGGTGGCGTTCCTGGACCAGAACGGCCGGGTCGAAACACCTCGGCGACAGCCCGAAACCTGGCGGCCCAGAGGGGACGCCGAGGATTTCGTGGTCGGCGCCGACGACGCGGTGCCGCCGTCGGCGGACGACCCGGTGCCACCGGAAGCCGGACTTCGCGAGCCCGGCTGGCGGGTACGGCGGGTACGCGAAGAAGTCGAACTGGCGCGGGTGCTGTTTCACGATCCGGAGGTCAGGCAGGCCGCGGTGTCGGTGCTGCAGCACGTGCGTGCGGTGCTGATCGAGATGCATGCGCCGGACCGGACGCCGGAACAGATCGAGCGGGTCGAGGACGCGTTCTACGCGGTCGGGGGAACGAAGGGGCACGGGCAGGTGGCACGGTCGGTGTCACTGGACGAGTTGGTGGCGACCGGCAATGTCCGGGAACTGATGTGCGCCGTGCAGAATGCGATGTGGTACAGCGCGGAGACCGATCCACCGGCGGGAACGACGTTCGACGACGGTGTGACCGAGCTGCTGAACCGGGCGGACTGGGTGGAGACGGCTGCCCGGCTCGGACTCGATATCGAGGCGCTGGGTGTGCTGCGCGCGCGGATCGTCGGGGCAGATCCGTTGGGAACGGTGGAATGGCTCGATGTCTCCGAATCTCACAAATCGGCGCGCAACGACGAGGATCTGCCATTCCTGGCGGAGCGTGAGCTGAGCGAGGCGGACGAACGAATTCCCAGTGAGCGGTGGCAGAGACGCCGGGTATGGACGGTCCAGGATTGGCAGCTGCTGGGGATGCCGTTGTCGTCCAGAGAGTTCGCGGCGATCCCGGGCCCCTTGATCGCGCTCGAAGTAACTCGGCTGGAGCCGGGCGATCTGGAGTTGCCGCGAACTGCCGACGGGCGGGTCGACGAGGACGCGCTCGAGGATGCGTTGCGCGCCGAATTCGAAGCCCGCGGCGAGAAGTTCCGTTTCGCGCTACCGCTCTACGAGTTCGACGAGCAGACCGGTCGCCGGGTGCGGGATGCGAACGGGAACGCGGTGGTGGCCTTGGTGCGGGTCTACTGTGCGGATCGGGAGGTCACTCCGGAGGAGGCGCAGCGGCTGGATCCGAACAAGTATGCCGTGCCGCTTCCGGCGGACAGGGCGACTGTCGGCTCGCTTGCGGTGGATATTGCCCGGGACGGAGAATGGTTCCGCTCGACCGCGGTCGAGCGGGGGTTCCCGGTGGTATCGGCGATTTCGGGGACGGCGGGCCGGTTCGCATCGCGATTCCTGTGGTTGAAACCGCCGGAGGTTTCGGATAGTGCCTACCTGGGTGCAGTGCTGGCTTTCCTGGTGCCGGCGCATCATTCGCTGTACGAGCTGGCGCGGGCGATGCAGAAATTCGGTCTGCAGGTGGTGGACCCGGCGGTGTTCGAGGCGGCCGATCCGGTGGATGCGCTGTATCGGGCGGTATTCGACACGTTCGGCCTTCCGATGCCGGAGGGCGGCGCCCGGATCCGGCCGATCTCGGCGGATCGCCACGCGGCGGCCGGTATCGCTCCCGGCGACCTGCCTCCGTCGGCGGAAAGTTTGCGGGGCGCCTCGTATGCCGAGAAGCCGGAGGAGCCGGAGGACGGCCCAGCCGATATCGGCGACCCCTGGACGGCAGACGGCTACGAGCCGGCACCCCTGAATGCCGACGAGCTGTCGCAGGTAGCCGAAGTTCGGCGCCTGCTCGGCGGGACCGGGCCGGCGTTGCCGCTGCGGCACACCCATGTACCGGGTCTGGCGCTGGCCGCCGAGGCCGAACCGGACCTGATCGCCGGACGTACCGGTATACCCGGTGACCTCCGCGACCGGGCGAATCGGATACTGCTGCACCGGGAACTGACTGCCGACCCGGAACGGGCTGGTGGGCGGGCGCACGAGTTGCGGCGGCTGGACCGGGCCGCGGCGCGGCTGCCCGGTGATTCGGCGGTCCGGGTTTTCTCGCTGGACCTGCACGGAGACGGCACCGACCTGGTGGTGATCGGCGATATCGAACGCGCGGACAAGATCATCGTCGATGTGTCACCCGGCGCGGCGGATCCGTCCGTTTTTGCGGCGGCGTCGAGCCGTGCGCTGGAGTACTACAGCCGGATCGCCGCCGATCCCGGCGACGGGCCGTCGCCTGCCGTGGTGTTCTGGGCGGGCACCGATATCGGCGTGCTGTACGACCAGCTGTCGGAGATTCTGGAGGCGCGGGCGGTCGACGTGCTCGACGACGGCGCCGGCGGCCCGGGAGTGCCGAGTGAACTGCGGTTCCTGGTCGACAGGTCCCGGCCGCTGCCCGATGATTTTCCGAAACCCGCATTGTTCCAGCTCCTCACCGCCGGCCTGCACGAGCAGCTGGGGCTGGGTTTCCAGCTGGAGTCGTATCTGGACGCCAACCCGGAACTGGGGTCGTTGCGGCGTGCAAAATGGGACGGCCGCCACGGTGAACTGCTCCCCGAAATCGCGCGGCAGCTCCAGGTTTCCGAGGCCGACCTGCGCGATCCGGTACGGATGGACCAGTTGCGCCGCGATGCCTCGGACAACCCCGACGGCGTCTCACCCGAACAGCTGGCTTTCTTTGCGTTGGACAACCTGCGCACTGCGGTGGCGGAGCTCGAGCGGTGGCGCACCAGGGCTGAGCAGGTGATCACCCTGAGCCGGGCGCTCGACACCGCCCAGGCGCATTCCACCGCCGGGTTCGATACCCGCTCGGAACTGGAGATGCTCGAGGATCTGGCCGCGGAACTGGACAGGCAGGCCGGGGATTGGTTCACCGCGAGCGGGGAGCTCCGTCGCCCACCGGATCCCGGGACGGTGGCCGGCCGGCCCATTCACCCGGAGGTATTCGGTCTCGACCTCCATGCGCGGCGCCAGACCGGTGCCCGGCTGGCCGCCCTCGAGCAGGCGATCGAGCTGAATCGCGAAAAGATGTCGGTCTATCTCGAGCATGCGATCTCGGACGAAGAGCTGACGGCCCGGGTCGCCGCGCGGGACGTGCGCAGGGATCTCGACGCCGGACGCCCGCGCCGGTTCCGTGATCCGGCCGTGGCGTATCTCCAGGCCGTCGAGCTGCATAAACTGGCCGTCCGTGCCGAAGCCGCGGATCTGATGTTCGAACAGCGCACCGAACTGATGGATGCGAGCCTGGCCGCCGTCGAACAGATCATCGCGGCCCGGCCCGAGCCGCCGGGCCTGGGCGCGGCACTGCGGGAATTGCGGCAGCATCTCGCGACGCCGGGCGACCCGCGGCCGCACAACCTCGACGACGCGGCCTTCGAACGTGCCACCGGGGTACTGGAGACCGCCCGCCGGAGCTGGGCCGCAGCCAAACAACATTCCCAGAATGCCTGGAAGGAATTGCGCGGGTATCCCGACAACCCCGAACCCGGCCGGTTACCCGACTTCGCCGACCTTCGCGCAGAGGATGCCCTGGACGATCTCGACGAAGAGCACGAGGCCCGGCTCGACGAGGCCGCCGCGGCGGCCGATGTCTACGCGGTTGCGCAGTTGCGGCTCGATCGCTTGGACGAGAAGGCGCGGGACCTCGAGCGGCTTGCCGAGGAACGCAACGCTCTCGCCGCAACGGACCAGCAGAGCGATCGATGGGATGAGATCGCGACCCTGGATCGCGAAATTGCTGCCGGACTGGACCAACTGATCCGCATCGCCGAACACCCGGCAACCTCCGGCGTCGCGGCCACTCCGGGCACCGCGGGCATCATGGGCGAGCCGGCCGATTCGGATGGTCCCGATGGCATTGCCGAACTGGAGGGCGGCCGCGAATCCGCCTCGGCGCCCGGGTTACCCGGTCTGCGTTCCGGTCAGGGCGTGGAGCGCCCGACTCCGGATACACCGTTGCAGACGGAAGCACTCATCCCGGCCATCGGTGATGGTAGTGCGGTACCGAGCCCCCGGGCGGACGAGGTTCCGAAGATCTGCGCGGTGGACGCCACGGCGTTCGTCGCCCTGCTGCTGGGTGCCGACTCGCCGTCGATACCCTCGATATCCGGGACCACCGCCGCCGGTCGCCATATCCGCGAACACGGGACGGGCCCGGTCGAATTCGCCGCGAACCTCGGGGCGAACTGGCATCTCGGCGGTTTCGCCGGCCTCCCGGAGATGCGCGCCCGCGCCGCCGGCGGCGCCGTGGTCGCGGGGGCGGTCGATGCCGATACCGATGCCCATGTGTTCGTCCTGCACCGGGGGATCGACGGCGATGTCTGGGTGCACACCCTCGACAGGGGCATCCGGACCGATACTCCCCTGGAGAAGTGGACGCCTGCGGAGGGCCGGCTGTACGGGATCGTCTTCGCGTCCGAAGACGATGTGGACGGCACTCCCGTCTACACACCGGAGCATCCGATCATCGTGGGCGACTACCCGGTGGGGGTCGCGGGGTACGACTTCCCGCGCCATCGACTGGGCGGAGAATCCGAGGATCCCGTCGCCGGTCCGGTGGGCGGCGAAACCCTGGAACCGGTACGGGACGACGTGGCAGATCCGGCAGTGGATCCCCAGGTAGGTCTCGGGCCGGAGATAGAGCAGTTGTCCGATCACGTCCGACGCCTTTCGGTACCGGGGCAGCGACCGGTGCTGGAGGTTGTGGCGTTCCTGGGTAGCCATGTGGAGGCACTGAGCGCCCTGGCCACCGACTACCCGGACCTGTCGAATGTGCTGTGGGACGAGTCGCACGACCTCCGGTACTTCGCGGTCGATCCGGAATCCGATGACCAAGCGCCCGAGCGCATTTCCGCCGCGGAGGCGGAGGGCTCACGGCGGGCTGCGAGCAGATTCGAAGCCATGGACATCATGTTCGATCGCTATCTGCGGTACCGCGCGAATGGCTATACGGACGTAGTTTTCGGCGAATGGTTGAAACGTCTGGGGCCGAAGGCATTCCACACGAAGAGCGGTCCCGACGCCGCCGGAGTTCTGCGTCACGCGGGCCCACCGCGCGACAATTTGGTGGCAATCGGATATCACCGTGCCCGCACCGACGGAATACCGCCGGACGAGGCACATCCGGCAGCTGTCGCCCATCGGCTGTTCACGCGGCAGATCTCACTGCCGACGACCGCCGTGCCCCTGGCCGAGAATGTCAGGAGGGTGAGCCTGCCGGGCTCGGCAGGCTACCTGTCGCTCGAGGCGGAACCTGACGGCAAGGGCGGCTGGCGGATTCGGGAATGGAACAATGAGGGTGGCAGTGCGGATACCTTGGCGCTCTATTTCTACTGGATGACGGCGGCCACGCCGGAACGCCTGGCTCAGCGAATCGCTGAAATCCTCGATGACCCTGCCGTGAAGTTCGGTCCGAACGTCGAACCGCGGGGGCGGTTGGTCCGGTTTCTGGGCCGTCGGCGGGCCGAGATCGCGGTACCGGAAGTTGGGTCCGATACCGGCGACCGCGGCAACGTAGTCGGCAAGCTGACATCCGACAGCCCCGATGCTCCGTCCGACGCGCGGTTCAACGGCACCGCGGGGGACGCGGCACTGCCGGCGGACGACGGGGTCGAGCTCGTTCGTGAAGCTGGGCGGTTGTGGCCGGGTTATCCGGTGGATCCGGCGGCGGCCGAGGTGCGGGCGATATTGTCGCGCACCGAAATGGGCCGTCATGCGTTGACGGTGCTGCTGGAGGCGGGTGCGTCGGTCCGGTTCGACAGTGATCCGCAGGTGCCGGTTCCCGGAGACGGCTTCGACCCGCGGACGATGGAGGTTGTGGTCGGTACCGCCGGCCGGGATCAGGTCGCCCAGGCGGCGGCGCTCGTGCGGGCGGCGGTTTTGGCGGAGAGTGTCATCCAAGGCCGGGTGGAGGTCTTGCCGGGCCGCATCCGTGCGATGGATATGGACGACTTCGCGACGTCGCGGGTGCGGGCGGAAGCGGAGGCGTTCGCCTGTCAGGTCGAATTCTTGCGGGCGCTGGCGGAGGCCGGATACGGCACTGCGCTCGGATCCGGCGACTTGATCGAGCGTGTGCTGTCGCGGGAGTTGGCAGCGGCCTATTGGCATGCGGTGGACGAGGCCGACCTCCCGTCGTCCGATAGCGGGTCAACGGCCGATGTGGAGTCCACGCGAGAGGCCGGGGTCCGGGCGTTGCTCGGCAGTCCGCTGTTCGACAATCGGGACGAGCCGGCCACAGGGCTCGGCCGGCGCGCCGAAGCTGAGGCGGAGTGGTTTGTAGCGCAGAAAGTTCGGAGTCCGGAGGGCTGGCGCGAATACGTGCCCTCGACTCGGTACGCCGCCGCGGAGGTCGTGCGTCTGGTCGGGCGGCATCGGGCAGCCCGGCGTGATGGGGAGCGATGGGGCGAGGATAGTCTGCGAGTGGGCAGGCGTATCAAGGATTTACCGGGTTCCGATCCCGTCCTTCCGAGTCCCTACACCGAGGCCCCGGAAGGAAGGGATCGGCCCGCGGATCTCCGGGCCGAGCTCGACAGGGCTCTCGAGAGGCATGCCTTGAACCGGGCGCTTCGGGAAACCAGTAAATGCGGCATGGCGCTGGAGGACCTCACCGACGTGGTATCGGAGGACCCGGAGGGGTTTCTCCGACCGGGCGAGTCGATGTCGGGTGGTCCGGTGATGGTGGGTACCGACGGAACGGTGTATGTCTCCGAGGATTCGGTTTCCGTCCGCCCCGTCCGGCCCCCTGTCCGCGCTCGTCGCGTTCATTCACTGCCGGAAGAAACCCATCGTCCGATCAACGAATTCCTGGCAGGAACGGCCGACCGGATAGGCGCGGATGGCCGCATCAACGGTGCTCTGAGAAGTATGAGAATTCCGGGATCGATTCTTTCCCCTGAGAAGTTCGTCTCTAAAGTGAAGAGACGCACGGGCTTCCGGCACGAATTCGGCGCGGATCCGACGGTGCGCGCGAGCCGGCTGGCGGGGCGCGCCGCGGCACTCGGCGCCGCGGCAGGCTATGACCCGATCACCCGGACAGTGGTTCTCGACGCCGGCGACAGTGCGTTGCAGCAGGCTCGCGACCTGATTGTGGCCGCGCGAATGGCCGATCTGATGCGGGAGGTGGATCCGCTCCAGGAGCGTCTGACCTTGGCGCGCGGCGAGTGGATCGACTTGATGCTGGATCGGATCGCCGACGCCTACGCGTTGTCCTTCCGCAGTCTCAGCATTCCGAATCCGGACCGGCCGGAGCCGGAACTGTGGGATCCGTTGGCAGCCACCTATCTCGATGAGTTCGACCACGCCTACAAGCGGGCCGAACAGGCCGATCGGGATTGGTCGCGGGCGGGCGTCGGCGACGAGCATTTGGTGGCTGCGGCACATCGTGCGGCATACCGTGCCGTGCGGGAGCAACTGGACACCCGCGGACCGCTGTTCGACGGCCTCACGCATAGTGATCGTTTCGGTGCGGAGTGGGACCGGGCCCATGGTATCGACCCGAGTAGTCCCCGCCCGCCGACGACGGAGCATCCTGTGGCGGGCGCGATTCCGAACCACGCGAAGCACGCGCGCCGGCTCGGCGGCGAGCTCAGATGGCTGAGGACATTGCGTGAGGCGCTGGACCGATTCGTGCCGGAGACTCCGGTGGAGCGGGAATACTCCGGCGCCTATCGCCGGAAGCTTTCCAAGATGCGGCGTTCCGGACCGCCGGCCGGGAAAACCCGCGAAGACGCCGCGCACGATGCCGGGGTCGAAGCCTTGCGCCGGTATCTGGACAAGACCGGCATCGCGGACGCCGAGTTCGCCATGGACGTGGTTCGTTCGTTCGCCGAAGGCGGTGGCCCCCGCTGGGGTGACCTGATTCCGAGCGACCATCGTTCCGCTGCGGAGGCCGAGCCCCCACCGACCTATCTCACCACACTCGAGGCGATCGACCAGATGCTGGTCGCCTATCTGGGATTCCGTGCGGAGGGGCGTACCGGTCTCGGATTCGGCGACTGGCTGGCACAGCTGGGGTCGCATGCTTTCCGGACGAAGGAGAAGCCGGGAAGGATCGAGCCCGGGCGCGAACAGCGTGAGTATTGGCTGGTAGAGGATTTCGTCGGATACGCTCGATGGCTGATGGACGCGGAGGGAATCCTGCCGGATGCTCCGCATCCGGCGGCGGTGGCGCATCGGTTGCTGAAGCGGCAGATCGAGTTGTGGGGATATCAGGAGCCGCCCGTACATCATCGGATGGCGGTCTTCGAGGTCGGCCGGGTTCCATTGTCGATCATGGTGGAGCCCGACGGCCGTGGCGGTTGGCGGGTTCCCGACTTGACCAGCGGTGATACGAGCTCGCAGGTGCTGGGGAAGCACTTCCACGGAATGACTGCGCGGACCCGGGAAGCTCTGGTCGGGCGGATCGCGGGGATTCTCGACGATCCCGGCGTGGAGTTGAATTCGGAAGGTACAGCGCGGGGCCGGCTGGCTCGGGTCGTGGACGGGTGGCTGGGACGCCAGGACCCGGTGGCGATACCGGTGGATCGTTCCGATGTTGAGCTGCTCGGTGTGCCAGGGCGGGACGAGTGGTCGGAGTTGAGTCCGGTCGAGGTCGGGGAGCGGCTGCGGGAGGTTATGGGGGCGGCCACCGGTAATCCGGCTTTTCGGGTGTTCGGGTTCGATCTGGACAATGTGAATCCCGAAGTGGTGCGGGAGTTTGCCCGCGCGATCACCGATATGTACCGGGATTTCCCGCGGACGGATATTCGCTCGGTCGGGATCGGCGAGCGGAAGGCGGGAACGCTCGCCGACACCTTGTCGGAATTGGACCGTGACACGAACAGGATCTATACCGCGGACATCACCCTCAACTATCGGTACGCCCAGCGTGCGAAGGACTTCTTCGCCCAGATGGTCCTGGGAGTGGACACCGGGCGGTTCTCATCGACCGTGCTGCGGCGGCCCGTATATGCGATGGCATTGCACGAGTACGGGCACGCACTGGACGACGCGGGCGGCAGGCAGGCCAGCAAAGGCACATCCGCTCATCTGCGGGACCGCGCCATCAGCAATAACCTCGGCTGGCACCGTCAGCTCCCTGGATCCAGTTTCGACAAGATAGGACTTCTGCGTGGGGACGAGGCGGTGGCCGATGCTTTCGCTGAATTCTCCATGCGCGGTGGAAATCTGGACCGTAGCACCCCGGATATCCCTATTGTGGTACGCGAGCTCGCCGAGTTCCTGCTGCTACATGCCGGCGCTCCGCCCGACATACCGGACACCCGCGATCTGGACAAACGTCGGCAGATGGAAACCGGTCGAGATCGAAATACCACGCATGAGGCAATCCGGGAGCTGGCCGGCGATCTGGGGATTCCCGCCGAGCCCGATGCGTCGGCCGAAGAACTGCTGGGCAGGCTGGTCGCGTTCTGGGCGGGTGCCGATATCACCCTGCAGCTGGAGCTGGCGCGTGCCCGTCCCGAAGTGTTCGGGGAACTCGATATCGTGCCGCCGGCCAATCGCGATGTGCACAATCGCCGGTTGTTGCGGCAGGAAATCGCGGAGTTGCGCGAGCGTGCGAATCGGGAGGTCCGACCGGCCGCAGATCATGCCAGGTTGAGTGAATTGCAGGCGATTCAGCGACTTCTCGACACGGTGGTCGCCACCGAATCCGCGACAGGCGGGTTTCCGGCCCGGCTGCTGACCCTGCCCCGTCCGGATCACCCCGGCCTGCTCGTACTCGAATTCGGTGATACGACCTTCGCCGCCGAACAGCTCATCGCCTATGCGCCCGATACCGCGAAGGGATTTCTGACCGGCGAACTCGCCGCTGCGGTGCGCCGGGCAGCGGAGCTCACACGCGAGGGGAATGCCGGCGGCCGCCCGGTAGCCACCGTGCTGGTGCTCCGCTTCGGACCCGAAGCGGCGGGAGACGCCGCAAGGCAACGCGCCGCCGATGCGGTGGCCCGGAGGGTGACCGCCGTGCAAGCGGTGCGCGAACATGGGGTGCCGGTGCGGGAGAACCCTGGGTTGCGGATCGTGGCCGGAAGCACCGAGGGCGCGAGAATGCGGGAGGCTATCGGCTCGCGCCTGCCGGAAACCGTCGAGGTGCAGGAGCACCCGCCGGCCGGCCCGGTATCACCCTCCGCGTCGCCGCCTGCGGGTCGGGATACCGGCCTGGGCAGTCGAAAGCGACAGTGGCCCTGGCCGTTCAGGCGTACGGCAGATCCGATGCGGACCGAATCGACACCTCCGGTGCTGCCGTGGCTGAATCGGACTGTCTACCAGATCCGTTACGCGGGTCCCGATGCCGACGGTCCCCTCCTCGAGGACGACGGTACTTTCCTCGAGGACCCGGACGATGCCCGCAACCTGCACCGTCCGGTCGCCTCGGACGAGAAGTTCGACGCGATCGAAAGCTTGTACGCGTGGATCGAGGCGCAGAACAGAATCCCGCCCGTCACCGCGGACGAGACGGTCGCGTTCGCTCAATGGGAGATCAGCCCGCTCCTCGACGAACTCGCGAAGCGTGCCGAAATGCTCTATCGGGCACAGACCGAGTATCGGGTGCTGGGCAGTGCCCATCAGAAATTGCGCGCGGAACGCGCCGGGGACCTGATCCAACTCCGATCCGGATTCGCCAGGCAGTTGGAGCAGACACTCGAGTTTGCCGAGCAATACCGGATCCGCCGCGGTCAACCGGTGAAACTGGGAGCCGAACTGGAGAGGCTTGCCCGCGAATCGGCGCTGCTGCGGCTGGAATCCGATGTTCCGCTCCCGGACTACGAGATGAGCCGCGACGAACGGGTCTCCTCCACCCGGACTGAGCTGCAGGCCCACCGGGACAAGGCGGCCGCCGAACTGGCTCCGAAAGTCGGTGTTCCGGTGCGCTGGCTGACGCCGGAACGAGTCGCCGCGCTGGTTGCCCAGTTGGAACAGGTCCATGACCTCAATACCCGCGACGCGCTGATGCTGGGCGACCGGGATCCGGAACTGGTGGTGCTGGCGCGCTTCGCCACGGCCACGGATCGGATGATCGGTATCGGCCGCCTGCGATCCGCCATCGCCTGGGCTCGCGCACAGGTACACCTCGTGGAACAGCGATTCATCGAATACCGTGACACCGGCGTTGAATCCGGATATCCCGAGCTGGCCGGCGTGGAGATCACCGATGTGCCGGCGCTCCGGAAGGGCGCGGGCGCGCGTCCGCGCCGCGGCTCGGCCGATCAGCCCACCCTGCCGGAGAGGCTGCTCGAATTCGCCGAGTACCGGATTTTGTGGTCGTCCCGCGAAGCCCGGCTGCGCGATCTCGCCGAGACACTCGATCTGCTGGCCATGGAACATTCCCGGCGGTCCGAGTCCTACCTCCCGCCCGCCGGGGAAGAACACTGGACGGCCGACCTCGCCAGGATCGACAAGGCCCTGGCCGCCGGGTTCGACAGCGATATCGACAGCCTGCTCGCCACCACGGAACCGGTCGGCGACCTCGCCGCATACCGGTCACCCGATACGGAACCCGACCTGAGCCGGACCGATCTCCTCTGCGTCTACCGGGCCCGGGATGTGGCGTATGCGGCGCTGGGCCTGGCGGTTCCGGAGGGATTGCCGGCTCCGGTGGCCAGGTATTCGGGGATCGACGGGGAGCAAGCACCGGAGGTCGTAGGTGCCGATTGGGAGCCCGGCGGCTGGCCCGATCCGGGTGCGCTCTTCGAACGGGTGCGGACAACCGGTGACGCCGTGGTGGCCACGATCAGCTATCGGGCTCCCTTCCGAGTCGGCCGGGTGGGATCCCATGCGGTGGCGGTGTTCCGGGATGGTTCCGAGGTGAAGGTCGTCGACAACGGCGTCGAGATGAGTTTCGGCCAGTGGGTGGCCGGCGGTAAGAACGAGTGGCGTTCCCCGCAGATCTTCGGGATGGTCATCCATCCGGACGGAACTCCGGGAACACCACTGGTGGAGGGGAAATCGCGGGCGATTGTCACCCTGGACTACTTCGACGAAGGCATCGGCATCGGCGAGTCCGTACCGGATGCCGACAGCCCGGATCAAGTCCCCGATCCCGCGGCCCGGCTGCGTGACGCTCTCACCGCGGCCGGCCTGAACGACATCGATGATCTGCGGGCCCCCGTCCGTTTCACCGAGGCGGGCGGTGGCCGGGGCGACCACCGCCCCGGCTTCCGGGTCGGTGCCGAGCCGGCGGATCGCAAGTATGTCGCCCTCGTCCGGAACGATGCGGGATTGCGGTCCACGAGGCCCCTCCGCTGGAGCGACGTGGGAGTGTGGCCCACGGAGCGTGGTGCGGCCGAGGTCCGGGAGCTGCTGACGCGCCACGAAATCGGCCGCCGGGCGGCTTTGGTGCTGGCGGATGGTGGTGTGGCCGTTCGTTTCGACGCCGACCGCGATGCGGATCTGCCAGACGTCTTCGATCCGGCAACCATGGAGGTTGTGATCGCGACCGCCGGGCGCGATCAGCTCACGCAGGCGTCAGCGCTCGTATGGGCCTCGGCGCTGGTGGAGGCCGTGCTAGAGGGGCAGGTGGAAGTCACGCCTGCCCGGATCCGCGCGATGGACCGGGACGCGTTCGTGCAGCGGTGGGTCGAAGTCTCGGCCGAGGCGTTCCTGCGCCGGGCGGAGTTCCGGCGGGCGATGGAGCAGGCCGGGTACGGTGTGCCCCCGGCGCCGGCGCAAAAGCCGATCGATCTACTCCGGTTGCGGCAGGTGGAACAGGACTGTCTGCGGGCGGTCGACACCCATCGTGCCACCGCGTCGGACGCGCAGTCGCGGACCGGGAGAGAGGAGGCGAGCCGGGCGGCGGGGGTCCGGGCACTGCTCGCCAACCGGGTGTTCGACAATCCCGACGATCCGGATATCGGTTTGAGTCGCCGGGCGGAGGCAGGCGCGGAATGGGATGCCCGGCAGGTAGACCGGCCTCGGCCGGAAAGCCGTGAATACGTACCGTCCACGTGGCTGGCGGCTCGTGCGACGGAGAAATTGCTGCGGGAATACCACGCGGCTGAGCGTGCAGCCAGACAGTTCGATGCCAGGCGCGAGCGGATCGAGCACCTGCTCCGGGACATGTCGGTGCAGTTCGGTGCGGACGCTCTCGAGAGGTCCGCGGCAGACTTCTTCTGGGTGGAAGAACGGGCAACGGCTGACCCTCGTTTCATGGACCGCGTGCGGGTGCTGTGCGACCTGATCAGGCAGCGCCGGGTAATCGAGGCCGAACAGCGGCGGTTGCTCGATGCGATCACCGATGCGGTGCGGCGCGACCCGGGCGGGTATCTGCGGCCCGGTGTGGAGTCGCCGGGTGCGGTGCGGGTGTATCCGGACACGACCGGCGCCCTGTTCGTGCACGTCGAGTCCACCGACCCGGGGCTCCGCACTGCCGAGTTTGCTGGGACGCACCCGTACGCCACCGAAAGTACCGATTCGGCAGTGGGTCTCACCGCCGCGGCGCCCGAACCCAGCGGGGCGGAAAAGCTGGTGCGGCACGTGGTGGATTGGGTGCTGGGACAGGACTACGACAGCTTCGCGAACTGGCCGTCGCAGACAGGAAGGTCGATGCAGGACCTGATGCGCCCGGAGTTCGATGAGTGGATGTCCGGTGCGCTGGATGAGAACGCTGTCCGGGGCCAGGTGAGTGCTGCCGGAATCGGACCGGACGAATCATCGGCGGGGAATCCTGCGGGGGGCGGTGCGGTGACGGCGTACGACCCGATCACCCGGACACTGATCCTGGACAGCCGCGCCTCCGAGGCCCGGAATGCGCGCGACAGGATCGTGGCGGCCCGCCTGGCCGAGCAGCTGCGCGAGGTGGACCAGGCGTGGGAGCGGGCGACCCTGCCGCGAGATGAGTACACCCGGGTGATGGTGGACCGGTACGCCGAGGCCTATGGATTGGCGTTCAGCCGGTTCGCCGAGGGGGATCTCGAAGGGCTCGACGCGGAGCTGGTCGACCCTGCTGTGCGGATGTACTTCGATGCGTTCATCGATAGCTTCGAGTACGCCGAGAAGCTGTACGGAAACACGAAAGAGCCCGGCATCGACCGCAGCCATTTCTCCGCTGCGGCCCACCGCGCCGGGGTTCGTGCTCTCCGGGAATATCTGGCGACCGACGGGCCGCGGATCGAGGGCCGGTCCCACGGTGCGTACTTCGCCGCCGCCTGGGATCGCGCCCGCGGAATCGACCCGGATTCGACGAAGCCGCCGAACCCGTACTCCTCCAGTGGCGATCCCCGTACCCACCACCTGCACGCGGAGCGCCTCGCCGACGAAATCGACGAGATGCGTAACCTCCGCAGCCTCGGCCGTGTCATACCGGTCGGTCCGGCGGAGCGTGTGTATGTCAGCGCGTTCCGACATCGGTCGGACACCGCCGCGGCCGCGGAGCAGCACGGCAGGCCGGCCGGGGTCGAGGCATTGCGGCGCGATCTGGACCGGAAAGGCCTCACCGCCGTCGAGATCGGCATGGATGTGGTGCGTGCGGTCGGTGCCCCAGACACGATTCTGTGGGGCTACTCGGAAGGTGGAACGATCGGTCCCGCCCCATCGGAAGACCGAGACCGGTCTGCTACGGCAACAGTCGACGTCATGGTCGCCTGGTCCGCCGCTCCGTATGAGAGGCGTGAACAGTTGGGGCGACTGGATCGGGCGGTCGCGTTCTGGACGAATGCCGATAGCGCCGTGCGGTCGGAGTTGGCCCGTGCCCATCCCCAATTGTTCGGGGAACTGGATATCGTGCCGCCGGCTATTCGCGATCTGCACAATCGCCGGTTGTTGCAGCAGGAAACAGCGGAGCTACGCGCTCGTATCGATCAGGCGGGCAGGCAGGCCGATGCGGCGGACCTTTCCAGGTTGAGCGAATTACAGTCGATCCAGCAATTTCTCGACACGGTGGTCGCCACCGAATCCGCAGCGGGCGGGCCCCCGGTTCGGCTGCTGAACCTGCCCGGTCCGGATAGTCGCGGAGTGATCGTGCTCGAATTCGGTGACACGACCTTCGCTGCGGAACAGATCATCGCCTACGTACCCGATCCCGCAGCGGGATTCCCCTCCGGCGAACCCGCCGCGGCGGTACGCCTGGCTGCAGAGTTCATGCGGAAGGGCAATCCCGACGGCCGCTCGGTCGCCACCATTATGGTGCTCCGCTACGGTTCGGAAGCCGCCGGGAACGCCGGAGCCCGCCGCGCTACCGATCTGCTGGCCCAGCGGGTGGTGGCCATCGGGGCGGTCCGCAGATATTTTGTGCCGTCGGCAGGTGTCACCCCGGTAGCGATCGTCGGCAAGGGCATCGTGCAGACGGCGATGTCGAGGATTATCGGCCCGCAACCGTTGTCATACTCGTATGATCTCGCGGTTCCACCGACCGGCCAGGTGTCACCGGCCGCGCAGCGGGCTCCGGCCCCGATCGATCGACATCGGCAGTTGCGCTGGCCGGTCCTGCCCACAGTGAATCCAGCGAGAACCCATACGGCCCCTTCGGCACTGCCGTGGCTGAATCAGAGTATCTACCAGGTCCGGTACGCGGGACCTGGGGTCAGCAGTACTTTCCGTGCCGACCCGGAGAACCCCGACTCCATGCAGTCTCCGGTCGCCTGGGAGGACCAGTTCGACCGAATCGAAGCCTTGCATGCGTGGATCGAAGCGGAAGATCTGATCCAGCCTCTCACCGCGGACCCGGCGGCCCTGGCCGCCCGGCAGGATATCGCCCGGCGGCTGGACGATCTCGCGGAGCATGCCGAAGAGCTCTATCGGCGGTCCAGCGAATACGGTGCACCGGCCGGCGAGGAAGTCCGTTCATATGAAGCGCGGGCCACGGAACTGATCGAGTTCCGGTCCGAATTCGCCGAGCGGTTGAGGCAGATCCTCGAGCTGGCCGAGGAAAGCGGTATCTCCCTCGGTGAGCCGGTACAGCTCGAACCCGGTCTGGAGCGGCTTGCCCGGGGATCGGCCCGGCTGCGGCAGGAGTCCGAAGCTCCACTGCCTCCAGACGGGATGAGCCGCGATGAGCTGGTCGCCGGCCTGCGGAACGTGCTGCAGGCGAGCTGGGACGAGGCAGCCACCGAGTTGGCTCGGAAACTGGGCACACCGGTGGGGTGGCTGACGCCGGAACGAGTCGCCGAACTGGCCGTCCGGTTGGAACAGGTTCACGACCCCAATACCCAGGATGCGCGGTCGCTGGACGATCTAGATCCGGAACTTGCGGTGCTGGCGCGATTCGCCACGGCCACCGAACGCATCATCGGTGTCGGCCGGCTGCGATCGGCCATCGCCTGGGCGCGGGCGCAGATCGGCCTCGCCGAAAGGCGTTTCATCGAATACCGTGCCACCGCCGCCGAATCCGAGCATCCGGCGCTGGCCGGTGTGGAAATCACCGACTTGCGGGCTCTCCAACTTATCGCAGGTCTAACTTGGTTCCGCGATCGGCACGGTCAGCCGGCCCTGCCGGAGTTACTGCTCGAGTTCGCCGAGGCTCGGGCCCAGTGGTCGGCCCGTGCGGACGAGCTCGTCCGGCTCGCTCGAGAACTGAATCGGTCTGCCGAAGAGTACTTCCGGCTGTCCGGACCAGAGGTCTGGCCGACCGGAAAAGCAGACCCCGCAGCTGAACTCGCCGAGGTCGAGGCGACATTGGCTGACCGGTTGGGCCAGGCAATCGATAACCGGCTCGACAACGTGGTGTGGCCCGTTGTCTACGGCTATGAAACGCGGTCTCCCGAGGCGGACCTCGACCTGGGCCGGACCGATCTCCTCGGTGTCTACCGGGCTCGTGATGCGGCATACGCGAGCCTCGGCCTGGCAGTTCCGCAGCGATTGCCGGTTCCGCTGGCCAGGTATTCGGGCACCTTGGGGTGGCGAGCACCGGAGCTCGTGGGCGCCGATTGGGAGTCCGGCGGCTGGTCCGACCCGGCGGCGCTGTTCGAACAGGTGCGGACAACCGGTGACGCTGTGGTAGCTGCGGTGGGTTATCGGGGTTTCTCCCGGGGCAGCCGGGTGGGATCCCATGTGGTGGCGGTGTTCCGGGATGGCACCGAGGTGAAGGTTGTCGACAACGGCGCCGAGATGGGTTTCGGGGAGTGGGTGGCCGGCGCTGAGGACATGTGGCGCTCCCCGCAGATCTTCGGGATGGTCATCCATCCGGACGGAACTCCGGGAACTCCATTGGTGGACGGGAAATCGCAGGCTATCCCCAGCCTGGACTACTTCCCCGGAAGTATCGGTGTCGGCGAACCCGTACCGCGTGTACCGGATGTCGAGGGCCTGGACCCCACGGATGCTCGAATGGGCGGAGAATCCGGGGGTCCGGCCGCGAATCCGGCGTATGACAGCTCCGATTCTCCGCCCGACACGCAGAACACTGGCACTGCTGGTGACGCGCTACCGCCTGCGCAACCCGCGCCGGAACCCTTGCCGGCCGATTCCGGTCGGGAACCCCCTGGCGACAAGGCCCATGCGGGGGCTCTGGATCACGATGGTTCGGAACAGGATCCGATGCGGGCGGTGCTGGATGCTGTCGGTTTCCCGGTACATCTCCGGACAGCTGAAGTCCTCTCTCGATTCCTGTTGCCGTGCGTACAGGAGGTGTTCAGCGACGGGGAGATAGCGATTCGCGGTGAACTGACGCGGTCCCCGGAATTGCAGGAACTGTTCGGTGTCGAAGGATTCGCGGAGGGTCGTCTCGGGCGTGTGCTGCGCGCGCTCGCCGGAGACGATCGAGGTGTCGCGGTTCGCGCACTGCCGGAAGACGACGATCGAGGTGCGGTCCTTCGTTCACTGACCCAGGTCGACCATGCGCGGCTGCGTGGACATTTGACGGAATTCGTCCGCGATGTCGCGGAATCGTTCGCCGAAGACGTAGCTGCGGGGGAGGTGGTGTTGGCGCGGGCAAGTGTCACTGTCGATTTGACCAATGGGCGACTCGATGTCGACGGCCGGAGCGTGTCCTTCTCGGCACGGCGGGCGACTGCCGGACAGCCCGGTACGGTGATCGATTTCGGGCCGGGTTTGGTTGGCCGGCATTACATCGAGCGGCAAGTCGAGAGCTTGGCTGCCGGACGAGTTCCCGAATACATGTACATCGCTATGGGCAAGGGCCCCTTCGTCAATTCCTTCCTGATGAACTACTGGAAGCAACGCTTGCAGGCGGTGGGCTATGCGACCAGCGCGGAGCATGCGGCCGAAATTCTGGCCCAGCTCGTCGGGTCGGGGACCTATATCGGGCGTGAAGACGGTATGGCTGCCGCGAGCGCTGAACTGATCCAGGGGATTCGCGAGCACGGCGAAGATCCCGAGATTGCCGATGTCATCCTGGCGTCCGGAATCCATGCCGCCGGTCCGGAAGAAGTACGGCAAGCCATCCACGCTGCCCACACGCTACTCAAGCCAGGCGGGGTGCTGGTGATCCGAGCCCCGAAACAGCCCGCACCCCCGATGCTCTCGGCTGACTCGATGCTCGAGATGGCGCGGGCGGCCGGTTTCGACCCGGCCGGGGCGCAACGTTTCGAGGTCGGACCCGGTCGCGGCGGCCCCGTCGAAGAAACCTTGTCCATTGTGCTGCGTAAGTCTGCGGATGACGACGAGGACCTCATTCCGCCGCATCCCGGCCCTCTGGAGCCGTATGGGTGGGTGCCCGAAGAGAAGTGGCCGCAGTTCTATCGGGAAAAGCTGCAGCCGGTAGAACCCTCTACGCGTGCGCCGTCGCTACCCGATCTTGCCGGGCCGGCGGAGCAAAGTTCACCGGGCGCTGCGGGTGGGTTCGGGGCTGCACTGTCGGGTGCACTTGCGGGTGGACTCGGGGGTGTGAGTGGCGGAGGCCCGGGCCTGTGGGGTGCGCGCGATGTGGAACCCGACCCGGTGGAACCGGATGCCGGACATGCCGACTCGTCGGAGGATCTGCTCGGCGATACGGATCCGCGGGATCATGGGCCTGGGTGGCGGTATGTGATGGTGCCGTTGAATACCCGAGGCAATTGGCTGCGGGAGTTACTGCCCGACGGACGCATCGTGCGGGAGACGCCCGCGGATGTGTTCGTTCGGGATCCGGATCGGGTCGGTGTTCGTCGTGATCGGGACCCTGATGAAGACCGGAATATGTCCCATAAGCCGCATCTCATCGATGCCGGACACCCGCCGCTGCATGCCGGACTGCTCGTGTCGTTGCCGCCGGAGCATGTCCATTTGTCGACGCGCTGGCTGGTCGACGAGCAGCGGTCGGAGACCGAAACCGGTGACAGTCTGATGGCCGAGGCGAGCCGAATGGGTGCGCCGGTGTATGTGAACAGCACTTTCGGTCCCGGCGTGAAAATTGTCGGGGTCGTGGTTCCCGAGGCGCGAACCGATAGTGAATCGCCGCCGGTGATCAGTGCCAACGACGAGGCATGGTTGCGGTGGTTGGCCGCGGAGCGGGGCGTGCCGGTTGTCGAGACACCGTTCGGTGAGATCGGTGTCGATGGATTCGGCGGGCCGCCGAGAGTCGAACGAGGGCCCGACGGCTGGCGCGTGGAGATCCCGATGAATCAGTTCGGTGAGGGCGGTGTCTATCCGCTGTCCGGCCAGGGCGCATTCCGGTCTATCGAAACGGACTATGCCACGGGTTTGTTGCTGCATCCGAAGCAACTCGGTGCAGCTCTCGAGCTGATGAAGACATCGGGAGTCGGCGACGACGAGCTGCGTGCGATCGCCGCCGATTATGAAACGACGGTGGACCGGGACGAAGAGGTGCGGCTGACGCTGCGTCCTTCGGAAACCGATCCGGATTCCTATGACGTGGTCGGAGTGCTGGCCGGCGGAGACCGGGTCATCGGCGAAAACCTTTACGGTCGGTACGAGGAGAAACATCGGATCACCGTCGACGGGGCTTATTCCGAGCGTGTTCATTCGGATCGGTGGGAACCCGTGGTCCAGGTCCTTGATCCGGAGGCGACTTTCGAGCTGATCGAAGCCGCTAAAGCGCGCTATCCCCACCTGACAGGGCAGCTGGACGCCCTGTACCAGCAGGTGCGGACCACGAACGCCCGGCAGTGGGCGCACGAACACCGCCGCGGCGGCCGAATCCCTGAAGGGGCCATCCGGAAAGCAGACCGGTGGGCTGGTGGCGGCATCGACTGGGCCGCCGCCCAGACCGAAGCCGCCGAAGCCACAAGAAGGGATTCGGCGCAGGCGTTGGCTCCGCTCTTCCAGGCAACCATGGCCGAGGCAGCCCGCACCGAGACGGCGGCCACCGCCGGGGAAGCCGAGGTCGCGACCGGCGCCGCTACAGCGCGGCGCGATGAGTCGGGCAGCGATTTCCCTTCTCCGGAAATCGGACCGACAGCTGGTGCGATGCTGGTGCACCCGTTCAGCTCTGGTGGCGACACATCGGATACAGCCGACTGGCCTCTTTCGGACAGTAGCGCGCTTGCGGGCGCTGTCGGGGGACTGTCCGGTTACCTTGGGACAGAGAAAGAATCACCAGGTGAATTGGCCGGCGAACCCGTGCCGGGCGGACCGGATGCCGATGGACCGGACCTGGCGGATGCCGTGGTGGTGGATGAACTGCTGCGTAGGCCGTTGGAGACCGCGGAGCAGATACGGGCCTGCCATGACCTGGTCAACCGGCTTCGGGGGGAACTCGTCCAGCGCGCGCAGAGTCGATCGCCGGCTGTCACCGAGCAACTGCTCCGGACGGTGATCGCCGCGGAGGACAGGGTTGTGGACGTCCTACGATCGAACCGGCTCCGCGACAGTTTTGCTCCAGCGGTCGGAGACACGCGGCCCGAGATTGCGGGACGGCGCACCGCGGACAACGGCGGGACACCAGCGTGGGCTCGGGGCGCGGAGCCGCGGGAACGACGCCGGATCTTGCTGGTCAACCGGTGGTGGGCCGGTACGGGGGTCGGTGGCAGTGCCACCGTCAACCGGGAACTCGCCACCGCATTGGCGCGCCTGGGGCATGAGGTCTTCGTCCGGGCCGGGCATCCGGTGGACGAATGGACGCCACCGCCTGGAGTGACGTTGATCGGCCCCCGTTCCTACGATCCGGATCTGCCGCCCGAGGATCAACTCGACGCGGATCTCGACCTCTTGCCGGAGGGTGTGGATACGATTATCTCGCACAAGAACAGGGGCGGGTGGGCCGCGCGATTCATTCGTCACGTGCAGTACCCAGACGCTCGGCTCATTCATTTCCTGCACGTCGACGACGCTACCGGCGAGGCTATTCGCGGTGAGCCACGGAAAGGGGAGGCGATAAAATTCCTCGAGAGCGAGCTGTCCGCGGAAGCGGATATCGTGGCGGGGGTGGGGCCGATTCTGGCCGGCCTCGCCGGGGAACTCGCGGCGAAGTCCGGGCGGGCGCCGGTGGTCCATGAACTCATACCCGGAATCACCGTGACGGAGCAATTCGAGCAGCCCCCGCTGGAGGGCCGCCCCAAAGTAGTGCTGATAGGCCGGTTGCATTCGGACCGTAAAGGTGTCCATGAGGCCGCGCAGATCGCCCGGTTGGCCAGAGAGCGTGGCGGAGGTATCGATCTGACCCTGGTGGGAGCCCAGCCGGAAACGCTCGAGCGCACCCAGCGGATGCTGTCCCATATCGCGGGCCAGGAGGTCGAAGTGGTGCCGTTTACCACGGACCCGGAGCGACAGCGTGAAGTGCTCCGTCGTGCACACTTGTTGATCATGCCTTCCCGTGCGGAGGGTTTCGGGCTGGTTTCCACCGAGGCGCTGGCCGCCGGGCTGCCGGTGCTGGCCCCGGACAGCAGCGGTTTCGGACGCTTTCTCCGCGAACGCTTTCCGGCTGAGATTTCCCGGCGAATGGTGGTTCCGCAGGATTACGCGGGGCCGATACCCGTCGAGATCTGGGCCGATCGGATCATCGAGGAAACAGCGGATGTGCCGCGGCTGTGGCGATCCGCCGCGCTGGCGCGAGCAGCGTTTCGAAATGGCAATTTCACCTGGGATGCGGCAGCCGAGAAAATGATGAATGCGTTACCTTCGAACAGGAAAAGCGCCGCTGCCCGGGGTCGTGACGATACGGACACGGGAGACGATGCGGCAGGGAAAGGGCGAGTGGTGTGACCGACGATTTCGAACTGAGATACCGGCGAATGCGGGACGCGGCCGCCGCTGCGCTGGCCGCGGTGGCCGACACCGGCGATTGTCCACAACCGGTCGAGCGCGCGCTGTCTCAGCTCCGGCAGGTGGTCGAACACGATATCGACCCGGCGGCCGAGGGTGATCTCCCCGTAGTGGATCCTGCCCGGAATCTGCTGAGCAGATTCAACTACCAAGGGACACGGAGGGTTCCGGTCGCTCTGGATGACGAAGCCGACGAGCTGCGCCGGCAGATGGCGGCAGACCGCACTGTCGGGGGCGCCGACGCGGACTCCGGTAATGTCGTGCTCACCGAGTTGCGCGGGATGATCGTCGGCGGCCTGCTGCAGGAACTCGCGGCTCGGCTCTCCCCGGGGCCGGCTTTCGGGCCCGGTGCCCACGGCGAAGCGCTGGCCGCGCTGGTGACCGAATTATCGTGGGAACTACTGGACCAGACCTTCGTCGGCAGGCAGTGAGCCCCCTGGCTTGATCACTGACGTTCGTCACGGATCGCGGCCACCACCTCGGCCACCGCCTCGGAGATCGCGCCGGCCAGCCGGGTGCGATCGGCCGGTGTGGCGACCAGCGGATCGCCCAGCGGGATGAGATAGCGACCGTCCGCGCGCAGATCGCGCCAGTACAGACCCTGCCGGCAGATTCCTCGTGGCCCGAAGCGGGAGTAACCCTGGACCACCATGATCGTGCCGTGCCCGGTCACCGGGATGTTCAGGAACTGTTCGGCCAGCTCCTCTTCGGACTCCTCGAAGGTGCCGATGACCGCCGAGCGGCCGTATGCGTAGTCCATGGTGGTATCGGCGGCCGGTGAGCGCAGTACCGTCGGCTCCCGGGCGCCCGCGCCGCTCTCCGGCAGTTCGGCGGCGACCAGCTCCGACAACGCCAGCGGGTCGGCTTCACTGATCACGTAGCCACCACCGTGCCAGACGGTTTCGCCGGGCAGCTGTTTGACGAGGTACCCGGCGTCACCGCGCCGCACGCCCAGCAGCCGGATCCGGCCCGCGGCATCGCCGGGGTCACCGGTCCAGCCGTGGACAACGATCCGGATATCGGGCCGGGCAATGATCTCCAGTACCTGATCCACGGCGGGGTCCAGACCGGTCCGCAGCTGTTCCCGCACGGCTGCTTTCTCGGACCGGAAATCCTCGTAGAGCGGGGTGCGACTGGTGAAGACGAACGGGTCGGGCAGCAGGTCGGCCTGATTTCGTTCCCAGGCGACCACGAATTCGAGGTCGGAGAGTTTCCAGGTGTGCGTCATTCCACTATGGATCTGGTGAAGGTGAGGCCCTCCCCCAGTGCCTGTTCGAGGTGCTTCTTGGACCTGAGGTACTTGGCCTGCTCGTGTTCCTTGTCCTGCTGCCCCTGGTTTCCGGCGCCTGCGCCGGGAGTGCCCGGGGCGCCGTTCATCGGCATGTTCGGTCCCATCGCACCGGCCGGCCGCGCGCCGGCCAGCATGCCTTCCAGACTGGCGCGGGGGAACAGCGCGGGGCTGCTCCGCAGTGTTGGCGCGGCCGGACTGGACCCGCCGGATCCGGTGCCACCGGAAGCTGATCCGCCCGCGGACAACCCACCGGACCGAAGCCCATTCGCCTGCGGCATCCCGGGGGTGGCGGGCATCCTCGGGATACTTCCCGGCCGCGCGGCCTGCTTCAGTGCCTCGTCGGCGGCTGATCCGGCGTTCTGCAGTCCCTGTTTCGCGAGGTCGGACAACTGCCCGGCGGCATCCGTGGGACCGGTGGGGGTGCCGGGTGTGGAACCGGTGGGTGTCCGGGCGGGAGCGGATTCGACGGGAGGATACCCGCCGCGTGTACCTGGGCCAGGTGTGACTGTCCCGGCGGGTACGTCCAGCGCACCGCCCGGTACCCGACCTCCCGGCACGGGCGATGCGCCGCCGCCCGGGACTGTGGTCCCGCCGCCGGTAGGGACGGTGGTCGATCCACTCGGCACCGTCGCACCGGGCACCGTCGGGTGTGGTGTGGTGTCACCGGGACTGCGTGTGGTGGTGGGCAGTTCCCGGAATGCCGGGACGTATTCCGAGCTGTTCTGCACGCCTACCACATAGTTGTTCTCCATGTTCTGGCGGTGGATGTCGAGTTGCCGAGCGGTTTCTTCCTCGGCGGCCGTTCCACCCAGCGGGACCGTGTGATCAGGGCCCCCGGCCCCAAGAGCATTGTTGACAGTGAAGTGAGGCTCCGGTGGTTCCGGAGTGTCGGGCATTCCCTTGGCGGTGTTCTTCAGCCAGCGCGACGTGTAATCGAGATTGCCGCCGAACGATTCCATCCGGACGGTGAAATCCCGGGCTCGTGCGTGATAGTCCTGCACTGCCGCTTTGGCCGCTTCCGCGCCCGCACCGTCCCAGAGACTCTCCGGCATTCCCGTCAGCCGATCGGCCAGACCTTCGACGGCCTTGCCCATTTCACCGGCCACCCATTTCCACATCTCGGCCTGGTGGTAGACGGGTTTGACGGCCTTTTGGGTGGAGACACCCAGATCGTAGAGGTCGCGCCACATCTGAGCATACGGATTCTCCGTGCCGCCACCACTTTCCAGCGTCTCCTGCTGGAGCGACTTCGGCTGCGCCTGGTTGGAATCGTCGAAGTAGAACATACTGTTGTCCATGTCCGCGGGCCGGACCAATTCGCTTGCCTCGATCGGTGTTCCGGACTCCTGGCCGGCGTCATCTGCATCGGTGAGATCACGGGCGCCCACGGTGGTGATCTCGGTATTCGACCCTTTGCTGAAGGTGGCCGGTTCGCGGCCCTCATTCGGTGGTTGCCGGGAGAGTTTTCCGGGTGCGGCCGGTGGCCGGATACCGTCGAGCGAAGCGCGCATGGCCCGCCGGGCCGGGCCGGGGAATTCGGCTGCTGCCAGGTCGTCGGAATCGAGGTAGTTCCGGCCGGCCTGTTTGAAGGTGTCGAGCATTTCGCCCAGTACCGTCCGGAAACTGTCCATGACGCCGTCGATGGTGTTGGTCGTGCCGTTGATCTGATTTGCCAGATACCAGCCCGACGCGAGGTGGCTGAGTTCGCTCAGGCGGCCCATATTCGAGATGTGCTCCCGGAGAGCGCCCACCGTGCCCATGACCTCGGCGCATTCCCGGGCAGCGGATTGCGCCGCGGCCGGATGGAAAACCAGGCGGCCCTTCGATGCCTGCGCGCTGACCTTCTTCCAGGGATCCTGGTGAGTTGCCCGGACGAGCGGGCCGATCGACAGGTCCGGGACGCTGCTGTCGTCGGGTGTCCGCATCTTGCCTCCACTCGTCGGCGCGCGGCCGCGGTCGCGACCGGCTGAGTTCCACTACTCGTATCGCCTGTTCATCCTGGCACGTCAGGGGCATGCGACCCGGGCACCCTACTTCCCCTTGCTGGAGATAATCCGGCCGGTTGGTCTCCACCTCGAATTCGCTGTGGCCCACCCGCTACTTGTCCGCGGCTGCCGGTGGCTGCTGCGCGAGGTCGAGGGCCGACGGTGAGCGGCGCTACCCGTTGCGGTGTGTGGTTTGCGCGCCGGGCCGGTCGGTGGCGCGTGTGCCGGTCAGGGCAGGTTCTGGGTGAAGAAGTCGGGCGCTGGGCGCGGTGACCTGATCGCTGGTGTAGAAGTTGTCCGCACCGCGAGAGAGGTCGCCGGGGGACAGGTTCGCGATCGGTGACGCGGGTGCGTCCGAGGTGCCGGTATCGGCGGCGAAGCAGGCCGGGGAGGCCGGAGCTGCCAGGGTGGCGGCCGGCGCCGGTGATGCGGGCCCAGCGGCGAGGAGAGTGGATTTTGCTCTTGGGTGTGCTACGCGGTGCCGGCGACCAGGGCCGGGATCACGAAGGTGCGGATCTTCGCCCGGATCCGGTCGAGTGTGCCGGTTTCCTCGTCGGTCCGGTTCCTCGTCGGTCCGGGAAATGTACATGATCTCGATTTCGGAGATCCATTCGCAGACCAGGCGCAGATCCAGCTCAGCCCGGATCTCGCCGGCCTGTTGTGCGGCGGCGAGTACCGGTTCCCACAGTTCGTAGGTGAGCTCGACTGCGCGTCCGGAATCGGTGAGCAGCTGGGTGGACAGGATCATTTCCTGCGGAGAGACCAGGCGGTGCATCATCGGGTCGAGCATGCCCTTGCGGATGTCTTCGCAGATGCCCTCGACCAGCTTGTCCTCGATGGTCGGCCAGCGCGCGATATACGCGCGAGCCGGGCCCATGTTCGCCCGGGCCCGGCGGGTCACCGATTCGTTCACCAGTGAGTCGCGGTCGGCGAAATAGCGGTACACCGTGGCCCGGGAGACCGAGGCCGCGCGCGCCACATCTTCCATGGTGGTCTTGGTGATGCCGTAGCGGGCGAAACACGATTCCGCCGCGGCCAGGATGGCCGAGCGGGGGTCGGTTCCGTTCGCCGTCTTCGTTGCTGGGGTACGGGATGGTCGGCGGCCCATGGTGCGCTGAAATCAACTGCGTGAGAACCGAGTTGATGTTCCGAAACCGGTCGGATAGGAACATGTGCTCGGTATCCTCAGGGCATGGGTGAGGTTTTCAACCATCTGGTACGTCTACTCGAAGTTTTCGCCGAATACCTCGACAAACTGAGCCCCTGGGGTGTGCCCTGGCCGGTGACCATTGCCTGCATCTTCCCAGTCATCATGGCGATACTCGCCACCATGGTGTGGTGGTCGCGAGGTCGTGTGTGGCGGGTGAAATGCGAGTACACCGGCACTCATAACGGCTCCCCTTGTCAGCGCCCTGTGCGGGGTGAATGGCACCGCTGTTTCCAGCACAGGCCTGGGCAGGCGCGCAGTGGAGGTGACCGGGTGGACGCCAGATTCCGGTGGGAAACCAAACGTGATGGTCGGTTCGTCGAGCGAGAAGACGTTCGTGGTAAAGGCTTCGTCCGTGCGGATTCGCAGAGCCGATCTCTGCTGTACCACAGAGGATTTGCGCGCCCGCCCCGGGCTGTGAGGAGATTCTGGCGGACTTGGTGGTCCTATCGCCGGGACGATCTGAGAAAACTACGTGATCAGCTGCAAGAAGCCGGTGGAATCGACCTCCTGACCATCTTCAGGGGACCGGCCGGCGCGTCGGCGCGCGCGGCCGTCAACGATCAATTGGCTGTGGTCATTCAGGCGACCAGGATCGTGCTTCTACTGGTTTTCACGGGGCTGGTCTTGGTCGGTATCGCTCTATGGCGAAACGATTCCAGCTCTTTGCTGGTGAACTATGCGGCGACACTTGTCTTTATCGGCGCCTGGATGGTGGCGCGGTGGGGGATCTGGGGTACTACCTCCGGTGAGGTATCGGGAACCGGAGGCGCCTGGAAGAAGAAATCATGGCGTCAAACGTGGAGCTGGTTCGGTAGCTTCTTGATCATTTCGGTTCTGGCAGGTGAGTTGCTCAAACGGCTGGAAATGCTGGTGAGCGGTCCGGTATCCATTCGATTCGGTTGAGTGGATTGCGGGCCGTCCCTCCGCGGGAAATGGAAAGCCTCCGGCCTGCTCGGAACGAGCTTGATCAGCTGTGAACAGGCCCGGCCTTGAGGAAATAACCTAAAGACATTAGCTTAGTGACTGTGGCATCAGATCCTCGTACTCCGGTACTCGTCGGCGGTGGCCAGATCAGCGACCGCGCGGGTGGTCGCGAACCGGTCGACCTCATCGCCGACGCCGCCCTCCGCGCCGCCGACGAAGCGGGGAGCGCGAAGCTGCTCGAGCTGGTCGACTCGGTGCGCATCGTCGGCCTGCTCTCGTGGCGCTACCGGGATCCCGGTGCGCTGGTCGCCACCCGGATCGGCGCCGAACACCGGCACACCGGATACACCGGCAGCGGCGGCAGTGTCCCGCAGGTGCTGGTGAACGCGGCGGCCGAAGACATCGCGGCGGGCCGGGCGGATGTAGTCCTGATCGGCGGCGCCGAATCGTGGCGGACCCGGATGAAGCTTCGCGGCGAAGGGATCCGCCCGCAGTGGACGGTGCAGGACGAGTCGGTGCCGGCCGCGCCGATCCTCGTCCCCGAAGTGCCGATGCGCTCGGCTACCGAGATGCGCGCCGGATTCGACCGGCCCGCCTATATCTACCCGCTCTTCGAACAGGCTCTGCGGCTCGGCGCCGGCCGGTCCATCGCCGAGCACCGCGACACGATCGGCGCGCTGTGGGCCCGGTTCAGCGAGGTCGCCGCGAGCAACCCGTATGCCTGGACACCGCGTGTGCACACCGCCGCCGAGATCACGACACCCGGTGCCGCGAACCGCTGGATCGCCGCGCCCTATACGAAGCTGATGAACTCGAACAATATGGTCGAGCAGGGTGCCGCGCTGCTGGTGTGTTCGGTGGAGACGGCCACGAGACTCGGTATCGACCGGGAGAACTGGGTGTTCCCGCAGTCAGGTGCCGAGGCCCACGACACCGGCGATATCGCCGCCCGCGGCGCACTGGACCGATCACCGGCCATCCGCCTCGCCGGTGCCCGCGCGCTCGAATTGGCGGGGGTCGGGCTCGACGACCTCACCCACATCGACGTGTACTCGTGTTTCCCTTCGGCGGTTCAGGTGGCGGCCCGGGAACTGGGGCTGGCGATCGATGACCCGAGCCGGCCGCTGACGGTCACCGGTGGGCTGACGTTCGCGGGTGGCCCATGGAACAACTACAGCACCCACGCGATCGCGGCCCTGGCGACCCGGCTGCGCGAATCCCCGGGAACCTACGGTCTGATCACTGCGAACAGCGGCTACCTGACCAAACACGCAATCGGTGTGTACCGCACCGAACCGCCCAGGGCCGGCTTCCGCCGCGACGATGTTCAAGCCGCGGTGGACCGTGAGCCGACCGTCCGTGCCGAACCCGAATATGCGGGACCTGCCACCACCGAATCGTGGACCGTGGTCTACGACCGCTCGGGGGAGCCGGAACGCGGCCTGCTCGCCGCACGCACACCGGGTGGCGGCCGGACTCTCGCGAGCACGATCGAGCCCGATGCCGTGGCTCGGTTGGTGACCGCCGAGACGGCGGGAGAAGCCGTCCGGATATCCGGCGACGGAAGCTTTCACTTCATTACCGGCTGAGCATATCGGCGGGGGCCTGAACTCGGCCGTTGACCAAAAATACCTAACGACATAAGGTAAAAGCGAAGGGTGCCCGAGCCGACGGCCGGGTCACCTGGGGGAGCAAGGAGAAAAGCATGTCCGCAGAAGATTTCCGCGCGCTGTACGAACGGCACGTCGCATATGTGGTGACCGGAAATATGAAGGCCGCGCTGGCCGATATGGTCCAGGAGAATCTGCCGGCCGTCTTCGACGGCGTCACCGTACCCCGGGGCGCGGTGAACGGCCACGAGATCAAGGCGGTCCGGGCCGAGGACGGGAAGCAGATCGGGGAGACGGTCTACGACACCCCCGACGGCATGATCGGCCTGCGTTCGATCTGGGAACTGCACGACGGCGTCTGGAAGGCCGCCGCGCTGGAGAACTTCCCGGTCCCCGGGGACCCGGCATGAGCGGGTCAGGTCTGGATGCGGGAGCGCAGAGTAACCCCGTAAGGCCCCCGCTCGTGCCCGATGGGCACGGTGTGGGCGGGTCCGGTCTGGAGTCGGGAGCGGAGCGTAATTCCGCAAGCCCCCCGGTCGTGCCCGATGGACAGAGCACGAGCGAGTCGGGACCGGAGACGGTGCCGCCCCGTGGCCTGCCCTGGGGTCCCGCCGAGGACGGGCTGGACCGGCCGTACTGGGACGGTCTGGTCGCGGGCGAGCTGCGCTTGCAACGTTGCGGGCAGTGCGGGGTGTGGATCTGGGGCCCGCAGTGGATCTGCGGTGCCTGCCATACCTTCGAGCCCGGCTGGCAGGCAGTCGAACCCGTGGGCACCGTATACACCTGGTCACGCAGCCACTACCCGTTCATCACCGAACTCGCCGACCGGATTCCGTATGTGACAGTCCTGGTGGAGCTGCCCGCCGCCGGTCATCGCCGGGTTCTCGGAATCCTCACCGGCGACGATGCCGAGGCCGTCCGGATCGGTGAGCGGGTCGTCGGGCATATCGAGCTCGGCGAGGGCGCGACCTGGCCGCTGCTGCGGTGGCGGCGGGAAACCACAGAAGGAGCACGGTCGTGACCGGTTCGTTGCTGCGCGGAGCGGCCGCGGTGGTCGGCGTCGCGGATCTCCACTACAAACGCGGCGCGGCGCCGCACGGTGAACTGCGGATGACCCTCGAGGCGATCGTCGCGGCCTGCGCCGACGCCGGGATCTCGCCGCGTGAACTCGACGGTTTCGTGTCCTACGCCGGTGGCGGCCACGACGGCGCGATACTCGGCGGGGCACTGGGAGTCGACGAGGTGCGCTGGTCGAACATGATGTGGGGCGGTGGTGGCGGTACCGTCGCCGCCGCGATCAACAATGCGGCGGTGGCCATCGCCACCGGCCAGGCCGAATGTGTCGTTGTGTTCCGGTCGATGGCCCAGCAGGACACCGGACGCCTCGGCTACGCGAAATACTTCTACGGGCCGCACTATCTCGCGCACGGCGTCGGCTCGCCCGCCCAGGTCTGTGCCCTGCGCACCCAGCGCCTGCTCGAACACGACGGTGTCCCGCGCGAGGCGATGCGGGCCCTGGTGCTCGCCGCGTACCGCCACGCCCAGAACAACCCGGAGGCCGCCGGCTACGGCAAACCGCTCGACGAGCAGACCTACGAAGCCTCCCGGATGATCACCGAACCGTTCCACCTCTTCGACTGCTCCCGCGAGAGCGACGGCGCGGTCGCGCTGGTGCTGGTATCGGCCGAGCGAGCCAAGGCGATACGCGCCGACGCCGCATATGTCCTGGCGGGCGCCCAGGGTGCGCCCGGCGGCTATTCCTCGATCATCGACAACGACGACCTCTACACGAGCGCGGGATTCGCGGGCCGGCCGGGCCGCCATGGAGTCGCCGACCGCCTCTGGGCCGCAGCGGGTCTGGGTCCCGAGGATGTCGACGTCGTGCAGGTCTACGAGAACTTCAGCGGCCCCGCGGTGTCCGCCCTGATCGACCACGGGTTGGCCCCGGCGGGCCCGGCCGCGCGCGAGGTCCTCACGGTCGACAACCTCACCGCGGGAATCGGGAAACTGCCCGTCAACACCAGCGGCGGGAACATAGCGGATTCGTTCGTCAACGGTATGGGACTGGCTGTCGAAGCCGTCCGCCAGATCCGCGGCACGTCGACCAATCCCGTTGCCGACGCGCGTATCTCGCTGTTCGTCGGCGGGCCGATGGCGCCGCTGGTCAGCTCCACGCTGTTCGGTCGCGAAGACACCCTCTGAACCACCTCCGCACCAACCGAGGACGGATATGGACACCACCACTCTGGACCGCCGCGCCCTGTTCATCGGCGGCGAATGGGAGAAGCCGCAGACCGAGGCAACCGTCGAGGTGATCGAGGCGGCCACGGAAACGGTACTCGGCACTTCGGCATCGGCCACGGCAGCCGATATCGATGCCGCCGTAGCCGCGGCACGCCGCGCGCTGCCGGCCTGGCGGGCGTTGAGCTCGACCGACCGCGCGGAGCACCTCGACCGGTTCGCCGCCGCGCTGCGCAGCCGGGCGAAGGACACCGCCGCCCTGGCCACCCGGGAAAACGGCATGCCCATCGCATTGTCGATCAATGTCAACGGGTACGCCCCGAGCCTCATGGTGAGCTACTACGCGAACGCGGTCCGCGGCACCGAACGGGACGAGGTGCGGCCGAGCGCTTTCGGCGGTCGCACGGTGGTGCGCCGGGACTCGGTCGGCGTCGTCGCCGCGATCACGCCGTGGAACTACCCGCAGTCGCTGGCGGCGATGAAACTCGCCCCCGCACTGGCCGCGGGTTGCACAGTGGTGTTGAAGCCGGCGCCCGAAACTGCCTTGGACGCCTATGTTTTTGCCGACGCCGCGGTGGAGGCCGGGCTCCCGCCCGGGGTTTTGAACATTGTCGTGGGCGGGCGGGAGGCCGGAGCCCATCTGGTCGAGCATCCGGGTGTCGACAAGGTGGCCTTCACCGGCTCCACGGCGGCCGGTCGCGCTATCGGCGAAGTGTGCGGGCGGCTGCTGCGGCCGGTCACCCTCGAACTCGGCGGCAAATCCGCGTCGATTGTCGCCGCCGATGCCGACCTCGAGGTGTTCGCGGCGAACCTGCTCGAGGTGTCGCTGGTGAACAACGGGCAGACCTGCCACGCCGGCACCCGTATTCTCGCACCGCGCAGCCGCTACGCGGAGGTGGTGGAGGCGGTCACCGAAACCGTACGCGGCCTGCGGATCGGCGACCCACTGGACCGCGCGACCCAGATCGGGCCGCTGGTGAGCGCCGCCCAGCGCGACCGGGTCCTCGGTTTCATCGAATCGGGACGATGGGACGGCTATCGGATCACCACCGGTGGTGGTATCCCCGCCGACCTGCCCACCGGCTGGTACGTCGAGCCGACGGTGTTCGAGGGTGTGCACAATTCCGCGCGGATCGCGCAGGAGGAAATCTTCGGTCCGGTACTGACCATCACTCCCTACGACGGTGAAGCGGACGCCATCGAAATCGCCAACGACTCCCGCTACGGACTCGGTGGCACCGTGTGGACCACAGACGAGGAACGCGGGCTGGCGATTGCCGACCGAATCGAGTCGGGCACGGTCGGCGTCAATCACTACCAGCTCGACCTCGACGCACCGTTCGGCGGCGTCAAGGATTCCGGCCTGGGCCGCGAGTTGGGTCCGGAAGGACTCGCCCCCTACTACACCGCGAAATCCGTCTACTTCGGAACGCGATGAGCGCCATGGCAGAACGAACGGAGCCGACGATGACCCTGCCGCTGCACGGCGTCCGTGTCCTCGACCTCACCGACGGACTGGGCGAATCCTGCGGACGCTACCTCGCCGACCTCGGGGCGGATGTTGTCCGTATCGAACAACCCGGCGGGTCGTATTCACGGTCCGCCGAACCCGTCGTGGATGGGGTGAGTATCCCCTTCGCGTTGCGCAATGCGAACAAGCACGCGATCACCGCCGACCTCACCACCGAGGCCGGCCGAGAACGGTTGCGCGAACTGGCCGGTACCGCGGATATCCTCATCGAATCCCAGCCACCCGGCCGGTTGACCGGCCTCGGCGTCAGCCCCGACGAGATGCGTTCCGGCGCACCGAGTTTGGTGTGGGTGTCGATCAGCGGTTTCGGCCAGGACGGACCCTATCGCCACTGGCAGACCACCGAACCCGTCCTGTACGCCATGTCCGGTGTGCTGTCCCGGTCCGGTGCGCCGGGCGCGGAACCACTGCTGCCGCCCGCCGGACTGATCGAGGAAACGGTGGGCGTCCACGCCGCCTGGGCCGCATTGCTGGCCTACCACCGGCGCCTCGACACGGGTGCGGGTGACATGGTCGATCTCTCCGCATTCGAAGCGATCGTGCACGGTTTCGATCCCGGATTCGGTACGCAGGGGTCCGCGGCGGCCGGACGGTCGGAAGACTTCCCGCGCGGCCGTCCCGACGCGGCGAACTTCTATCCGGTGTTCCCGTGCCGCGACGGTCAGGTCCGGATCTGCATGCTGGCGAAACGGCAATGGCGCGGAATGTTCGAATGGCTCGGTTCGCCCGCCGAATTCGCCGACCCGAAATACGACACCATCCCCGCTCGTTTCGCCGCGGCGGACACCCTGCACCCGCTGATCGAGAAACTCTTCGCCGAGCACACCCAGGCCGAACTCGTGGCCGAGGGAGCCCGGCGCGGTGTTCCGGTCGGGGGAGTGCACACGCTGACCGAGGTACTCGAAACGGAACACTTCGCCGCATCCGGCGCTCTCATGGACGCCGAAATCGGCTCGGGCCTGCGCGCGCGGGTCCCGTCGGGCTATGTCTCGTTCGACGGTCGCCGGGCCGGGTTTCGCACGCCGGCACCTGAACTCGGCGAATATGACGATGCTGCACCCCTGCGGGGTGCCTCCGGATACCCCACCGGCGGCGCCACGGATGAGCACGGATCGTCCGGTACCGGCGCCGGCGTGCCGGAGTCCATGATCGCGGGCGGCGAATCGACCCGTAGCGGCGGTGTCCGGTCCGGCTCCCGTACACCGGCTCCTGCAGGAACCGGCCACGAACCAGCCCGCACTGGCGAAGCGAGGCTCGGTGTGGGCTCGGCGGATTCCGCAGTCGACCGGCGCGATCCGGCGCCCACCGGGGCCGCCGACTCGGCCCCGCTCGCGGGCCTGCGTGTGTTGGACCTGGGGGTCATCGTCTTCGGGGCCGAACTCAGCCGGCAGTTCGCCGACTACGGTGCCGACGTCATCAAGATCGAGAACGCGAACTTCCCGGACGGCCTGCGCCAATCCCGGCGCGGTTCCGCACTCGCCGCCTCCGTCGCCTGGGGACACCGCAACAAACGCAGCCTCGGCCTGGATCTGCGCAGCGCCGACGGTATCGCGGTGTTCCGGCGGCTGGCCGCGGACGCCGACGTGGTGCTCGCCAATTTCAAACCCGGCACGCTCGCCTCGATGGGCCTGTCCTACGACGTGCTCGCCGAACTCAACCCGCGCCTGGTCGTCTCCGAATCCAGCGCGTTCGGAAGCGCCGGACCCTGGCGCGCCCGCCTCGGCTACGGCCCCCTCGTCCGTGCCTCGTGCGGTGTCTCCGCCCTCTGGCGCTACCCGGCCGACGCGGAACTACTGTGCGACGGCCAGACCGTCTATCCCGACCATATCGCCGCCCAGGTCACCGCGGTCGCGGTTCTCGCCACCTTGATCGGCCGCCGCCGCACCGGCCGCGGTACGCATATCGAAGTGGCACAGGCCGATACGTCCCTCGTCCATCTCGGCACCCAGCTGGTGACCGAGGCCCTGCGCCCGGGTACGGTCACCGCGCCCGGCAACGCCGATCCGTACGCGGCCCCGAGCGGTGTCTACGCCTGCGCGGGTGACGACGAATGGTGCGTCGTCACCGTGCACGACGACCACCAGTGGGCCGCGCTGTGCGGGGTACTCGATCGGCCAGAGCTCGTGTCGGACAATCGGTTTGCGACTGCTGCGTACCGGATCGCGAACCGAGCGGAACTCGATCGGATCGTCGCCGCCTGGCTCCGCGACCGCAACCCCCAGGAGGCCGCCGCCGAACTACAAGCGGAAGGCGTTCCCGCCGGAGCGATGCTGCGACTCCCACAACTGCTCACCGACCCGCAACTGACTGCCCGCAGGTCCTACACCCGGGTCGAACACGACCAGCTACCCATGAGCCTGCCCGCCGCCGCCCGCGCGGCCGTATTCACCGGCGTAGCCGATCCCCCGACCCGTCAGGCGCCGCTTGCCGGGGAGCACACCCGGGAGATCTGCACCGAGCTGGGCATGGACAGCGCCGCGATCGAGGCGCTGATCGGGTCCGGGGTCCTCCAGCCCTCGGGTACGGATACGGCGCCTACGCGGGAGGCGAAAGCGGGCCCGCCGGTGCGATGAACCGAAGGTAGCCAGTACACCGCCGTGCGCCGGAATCGGAACGTTGGAACACTTCACCTGTGAGGTCCTCGATCTTCCTGGCTCGGCACGCCCAGTCCGTCCCACCCACTCCGAACGGGCCCACTGAGTATCAGCGGCCGCTGACCGAGGCAGGCAGAACCCAGGCCGACCAGCTCGCCGTTTCCTTCGCGTGCACTGGTCGGACTCGGATGCCAGGGCATCACCCGGTCCTTCCGAGAGGCCGTGCCGGTTCCTGCCGTATACCGGCTGGAATACGGCGACACCGGCGTCCGGGGATGCGCGCGATCACCGGCCCCAAACCCCACCGCACGAGGCTGATCACGCCATAGGGAAGGACAAAGATGAACAGGATCAACGCCGCACCGTAGGTGATTCCCGCGGCCGACTGATTGATGTCCGCAGTCCACTGGGGGACATACACGACGAAGAAGGCACCGAACACCACGCCCGGGACCGTGCCGAGGCCGCCGATGACGATCATGGTGATGAAGGCGATCGCGAGCGGTAGCCCGAACGCCTCCGGTCCCACGTACTGGACGACAAAGCTGTAGAGCACCCCGCCGGCGCCGGCGAGCGCGGCACTGAACGCGAAGACCGTCGTCTTGGTCCGGGTAGTGGGCACACCGAGCGTGGTGGCGACCGCTTCGTAATCGCGGATCGCGAGCAGTGAGCGCCCGATGCGGCCGGTGGCGAGCCTGCGCACCACCAGGTACGCGACGAGTGCCACGGCCAGACACAGGTAGTAGACCCACTGATCTCGTTCCAGTCCGGTGAACTCCGGTGCTTCGGCGGCGAAGATATTGATTCCCGCATGCCCGTCCGTGACATGTTCGAACCGTTTGATGACTGCGGGCGTCACCAGCGCGAGCCCCAGAGTGGCCAGCGCCAGTTGGAGTCCGTGCAACCGCAGGGCCGGTAACCCGAACAGATAGCCCACGAGGTAGCAGACTGCGAATGCCAGCGGGATCAGGAGTGGATACGGCACACCGTGGTTCTCCACGAGTACAGCGCTCAGGTATGCGCCGAGCGCGAAGAAGAATCCGTGGCCCAGCGAGATCTGACCGGTGTTGCCGGTCAACAGGTTCAGTCCGAGTCCGACGACGATGTAGACCAGCACCATCGACCGGTCGAAGTTCACGAACGGCGCGGATACCAGCGGTGCGACCGCGGCGACGAGAACGACCAGGATCACCGTCGCGCGGGAAAGCCACACCGGCGCATCGAGTTCGGCGCGTGGCCGGCGGAGTTTGTCCAGGATGCTCATACCCGGGCCACCTTCCGGGCGCCGAACAGACCCTCGGGTTTCAGCAGCAGCACGCCGAGGATGAGGACGAGCGCCACCGCCTGTTTGAAATCGTGGCCGATCCAGGAGATATAGGTACCGGCGAGATTTTCGGCTACTCCCACACACAGCCCGCCGACAATCGCACCGACCGGACTGTCGAGTCCGCCCAGGACCGCGGCGGCGAAGGCATAGATCAGCGACGCGACCAGCATATTCGGTTGCAGGAAAAGCTGTGGTGCCGCCAGGGACGCGGCGAGCGCGCCGATGGCGGCGGCCAGTCCCCATCCGATCATCAACATCCGGCCGACCGGCACTCCCACGAGTTGTGCGGAATCCGGGTTGCCGGCGGCCGCCCGCATCGCCAGGCCCACCCGGGTCCGCTGGAACAGCCCGAACAGCACTGTGGCGACGACCACCACGGCGGCGACGATCACCACGGACTGCCGGGACATCACCACCGGGCCCAGCGTGATCACCGGCCCCGAGAGGATCGGCGGGAACTCCCGGCTCTGCACGCCCCAGATCCACCCGGCCGCACTGTTGAGCACGAGCATCAGCCCGAGCGTGATGATGACCAGCGGCATATGGTTCGGTGATCCGGCGAGTGGCCGGATCAGCACCCGTTCGGCGACGGCGCCGCCGAGGAATGCCACTGCCATCGCTCCCATGATCGCGAGGTACAGCGGGGCACCCCACTGATGGAATTGCCACGCGAAGAACGCGGAGAACATCGCCATCTCACCCTGGGCGAAATTGACGATCCCGGACGCCCGATAGACCAGGACGATGCTGAGCGCGAACGCGGCGTAGAGCGCGCCCCAGGTCAGCCCGTCCAGCACTTGTTGCAGAAATACCTGCATGACCAACTTCTCCTGTGCTCAATATCCGAGATACGCGCGCCGCACCGACTCGTCGTGGGCGAGCTGCTCCGCGGGACGCTGGGCGACAACGCGACCGGCGTCGACGAGTACCGCCGACGTTCCGATCTCGAGCGCGAGGTGTGCGTTCTGCTCGACGACGAGAATCGTGGTGCCCGTGTCCTTGTTGATCCTGGCGAGCGTCCGGAATACCTCCTGGGTGATGCGAGGCGCCAGCCCGAGCGAAGGCTCGTCGAGCAGCAGCAATCGCGGTCCGGCCACCAGGGCGCGGGCGATAGCAAGCATTTGCTGTTCGCCGCCGCTGAGTCCGGCCGCCTGCTGCCGCCGCCGCTCCCGCAGCCGCGGGAAGAAGTCGTACCATCGGTCGATCGCCCGTTCGGCGGCCGCGGCGGAGGTCGTGTACCCGCCGATCCGCAGGTTCTCCTCGACGGTCAGGTCGCCGAATGTTCCGCGCCCCTGCGGAACGTGTGCGACGCCGAGGCGGGCGATCCGATCCGTGCGTAGACCGGCGATATCGCGACCGTCGAACACGATCCGCCCGGTGGTGTGCACCATCGCGCAGATCGACCGCAGGATGGTGGTTTTCCCTGCGCCGTTCGCGCCGAGGACCACCGTCACCTCGCCGGCCGATACGTCGAAGTCGATACCGTGCAGCACTTCCGCACTGCCGTAACGGGCGTGCAGCCCCTGGACACTGAGCAGGTTCACGCGGCACCTCCCAGGTACGCCTCGACGACTTCCGGATGTGCCGCCACCTCGGCGGGTTCGCCCTCGGTGACCTTCTGGCCGAAGTTGAGAACAACGACCCGGTCCGAGATCGACATCACCATGGCCATGTGGTGCTCGACCAGCAGCACCGAGAATCCCCGCTCGTCGCGCAGGGTGCGGACCGTCTCGGCGAGTTCGAGCACCTCCTCGTGGATGAGCCCGTTCGCCGGTTCGTCGAGCATCAGCAGTGCCGGCTGTTGCATCAGGGCGCGGGCGAGCTCGACCCGTTTGAGGGTGCCGTAGGGCAGGTTTCCGGCCGGTTCCGATCCGAGGTGGGCCAGCTTCATCGAGTCGAGCAGCGACCATGCCTGTTCGCGTTCCCGGCGCTCCTCCCGCCGCGTCGGCGGCAGTCCGAGCGCGGTGCGGACGAATCCGGCCCGGGTGCGGGAGTACGCCCCGGTGAGTATGTTGTCGACCACCGACAGCGTGGGGAACAGGCCGATGTTCTGGAAAGTACGGGCGATTCCGGCGTCGGCGATTCCGGCCGCAGGCAGGGTCAGCAGGTCGGTGTCACCGAAAGTGATACGCCCCGAATCCGGTTGGTAGAGGCGGCTGATGCAGTTGAACAGAGTCGTTTTGCCCGCGCCGTTGGGCCCGATCAGCCCCACGATACGGCCGGGTTCGATGGTGAACGAGGGCCCGTCGAGCGCGACGACGCCACCGAAGCGCAGGCGCACCTCCTCGACGCGCAGTGCGGGTACTGTCCCGGCGGCTCGAACGTCCGGCACGGTGCTCATCCCTGTGTGCTGCGGGTGACCACAGCGTCGTAGTGCCAGCTGCCGTCCCGGAACGTCATCGGCGCCATCGAGGTGATCACGTACGGGTAGTCCGGGGTGGTGTCGAAGGTGACGCCGTCGATGGACAGATCCGTGGTCACACCCCGCATGTTCCCGACGGCATCGAGCAGATCGGCGCGGGTGCAGCCCTTCATCTGTTCGAGGGCGGTGACGAGCAATTGCGCGGTGTTGTAACCGGTGGCCGCGATGGTGTCGGTGGTTTTGATCTTCCCCGCGTTGCGTTCGGCGAAGGCTCGCCAGTTCTGCACACCCGGATGGGTGTCGTGTTCGCGGCTGCTGACGTCGTAGATCCAGTAGAAGGAGTGGATTCCCTCGGCGGCTCCGAGACCGGCCGGTGCGAGTACGAAATTGGTATCGGTGGCACCCGAGTAGATGTAGGTGTCGGGCTTCCAGCTCAGTTCGTTCGCTTTCTTCAGCGACTGGGTGACGAAGCTCGCGGTGGCGAAATTGACGAAGACATCGGCACCGGAACTCGCCAGGTTGACGATCTGTGAGTCCACCGATGGCGTTGTCTGCTCGTACGATTGCTCGGCAACGATCCGGGTTCCGCTGCCCTCGAGCGCGGACTTCAGTGCGCTCAGGCTTCCGGCTCCGAGGCTGTCGTTCGGGTAGAGCACCGCGATCTTCGCCTGCGGATGGTCGCGCAGGATCTGTTCGGCCCGCTCCGATACCTCCCAGCCGGTCTGCGGATTCACCGCGCCGGCGACCACGGGTCGCTCGTCGAGCTTGGTGAGCAGTTCGTCGGTGCCGGTCATCGGAAACACCAGCGGCACGTCCTTCTGCGTCAGGTAGTCGACGACTGCGAGGGTCGAGGGCGTCCCGATCAGATTCTGGATGGCGAACACCTGCTCCTGTTCGACCAGCGACCGCACATTGCCGACGGTCCGGGCGGGGTCGTAGCCGTCGTCCAGTGCGGTGTAGCTGATCGTGCGTGATTTTCCGTCGCCCATGGCGACTCCGCCCGCGGCATTGATCTCGTCGAACAATGCCGTAGCCGCGGCGGCCTGCGCGCCGGCCACGGACTGCATGAGGCTGGTGCCGAACCTGATCTCGGTATCGGTGATACCGGGATCGCAGTCGCCCGATGTCGTCGCGGTGTCGCGACCCGAGCACGCGGTGAGGGCGGCGGCGGCGCACAGGGCGGTCAGGCCCACGGCGAGAGTACGTTTCATGGTCGCTCCCAGAGGTGAGGGGTACGGAGGCGGGGCAGGATCACCGCTTCGCGGGCTGCGTGACCGATGCGCATATCTCGGTGATGGACGCGGTCATGCTGCCTCCTCGGCACTTCCCAGCACTGACGTGACAGTCATGTCAGCTTTAGGGAGTGTGACCGGGAACACCGGCACTGTCAACTGGCTGCAACGGCGCGTATCGGCCGCGTGGCCGGGGGGGTGGGGGATGTGTGGCAGTCCACCGGTGGTTTTCGCTGCGATGGCAACCGTCCGGCGGCGGTGGGGTGGGGTACGCGTCGCAGAGCGAAGGGTGGTCCGCCGCTCGATGTCATGCCGAAGCCGTTGTCGCCGACTCTGGGGATGGCCCTCTCGGTTGGTCCCGTGGTGTGGGGCGCCCGCAATCCGTGCAGCGTCCATTCGTGGTCGGCTCTTGTTGTGTGGCGCTCGTCGCGTGCCGTCGGAGATGTCCGGAGCCCCCGGCCGACGGCGGGCTCTTGACAGGTGGGCGTGTCAGCGATCACACTTGGCACGAAAGCTGACATGACTGTCACGTCATTATCTGTTCAGGAGGCATCGGTGCCTGCAGTTCCCGATATGCGCGCGCTCGGCCGAGAAGTGAGCAACTGGGGTCGCTGGGGGAGTGACGACGAGCGGGGGACCACGAATCTCATCACGCCGGAGCGGGTTGCGGCCGCAGCCGGTCTGATCCGGACCGGACAAGTTTTTCCGCTGGGTATTCCCCTCGACGGTGACGGTCCGCAGCCCGGGGGCCTGCGTATCAATCCGATCCGGTTGATGTCCGAGAACGGCCAGGAACAGGTGCTTCCCGGCGGCTTCAAATGGGCAGACGACTACGTCTTCATGCCGTTACAGGCGGGTTCGCAATACGATTCGCTCGCCCACGTGCACTACGACGACCACCTCTACAACGGTTTTCCCGGAGACGGTGTTTCTGTCAAGGGCGCCGGCAAATGCGGTATCCACACCCAGTCGGCAGGAATTGCCGGGCGCGGTGTCCTGCTCGATATCGCGCAGGCACGCGGCGTGGACTGGCTCGAGACGGGTACCGCGATCGGACCCGCGGAACTCGACGACGTCGCCGCGGCCCAGGGCGTCACAATCGGGGCCGGCGATATCCTGCTGATCCGGACGGGCTGGCGCAAGAAATTCCTGTCCGACGGCGATGCCGCCGGGTTCATGGCCGGCGAACCGGGACTGAGCCTGAACTGTGCGACCTGGCTGAAGGAACGCGATGTGGCAGTCGTCGGCTCGGACAACTGGGCCGTCGAGGTGATGCCAGGCGAGAATCCAGGGTCCGCATTCGAACTCCATATGGTGCTCATCCGGGATATGGGCCTGACCCTCGCCGAGATGCTCGACTTCGAGGATCTGTCCGAGGCGTGTGCCGCCGACGGCCGATACGACTTCTTCTACGCCGGCCCACCTCTGCAATTCACCCGTGGTATCGGCTCACCGATCAATCCGTTGGCGATCCGATGAGGGCGGGCACTGACACGATCATGATGCTGCGGTGGGAAGGGGGCAGAGTTCGTGCTGGTCGGTGACATCGTCGAATACGGCGCTCGCAAACATCCGGACCGGATCGCATTGCGGTTCGAAGACCAACGGATCGGCTACCGGGAATTGCGTGATCGCAGCCGCCGGCTCGCCAATGCCCTACTCGGGGTGGCCGCGCCGGGGGACAGGGTCGCCGTACTCTCCCCCAACTGCACGGAGTACTTCGACTGTTACTACGGCGTACCGATGGCGGGTATGGCGCTGACCATCCTGAATTTCCGGTCCCATCCGGATCAGGTGGCGGCGCTGCTGCGGCACTCGGAATCCGGGGTCCTGATCGTCGCCGAGGAGTTCGCCGATCTGGTGGCGCGGATACGCGCGGAGATCCCTGCCGTGCACACCGTGATTTCGATCGGAGGCCCGATCGAATCCGCCACGGCGTGGGAGGAATTCGTGGGCGGAGCCCTGCCCGTGGAACCACCGGTACGACCGGCCGCCGACGATACCGCCTGGCTGGTGTACACCAGCGGGACGACCGGTATGCCGAAGGGCGTGATGCTCAGTCATCGCAACCTGCTCGCCGGGATCACCTCGTCGGCGCTGCAATGGGAACTGCCCGAGGACACGGTGTTCCTGTTCTGTTTCCCGCTGTGCCATGTGGGTGGATATGTCACGCTCGTCAACCATCTCCTGGGCGCCACGGTCGGAATCCTGCGGACCTACGACAACGCCACATTCCTCCGGTTGGTCGACGAATGGCAGGTCACCCAGACCGGTTTGGCGCCGACGATGATCAGCTTCCTGCTTCGGGATCCCGCGCTGGACACCAGCTCGCTGGACACGTTGCAGGCGGTCGGATACGGGTCGGCGGCGATTCCGGCTGCGGTGCTGCGGGAGGGGTTGCAGCGGTTCGGCTGCGACTTCTACCAGGGCATGGGTATGACCGAACTCGCCGGCAACGTCCTGCATCTGGATGCCGCGGCGCATCGCCGGGCGGCCGCCGGCGAAACCGGCCTGCTGATGTCGGCGGGCAAACCGATGCGGCTGGCCGATATCCGGATCGTCGACGACGAATTCGCCGACGTCGCGGTCGGTGAAATCGGCGAGATGGTCGTGCGCGCCGATCAGGTGACGGTCGGCTACTGGAACGATCCGCAGGCGACGGCCACCGCCTTCACCGACGGATGGTTCCGCACCGGTGATTTGGTCCGGCAGGACGACGAGGGTTTCGTCTACATCGTCGACCGGAAGAAGGATCTCATCATCAGCGGTGGCGAGAACGTCGCCTCGCTCACCGTGGAGCAGGCGCTGTACCGGCATCCCGCGGTCGCCGAGGCCGCCGCCGTCGGTGTTCCCGACGAAACGTGGGGCGAGGTGGTCTGCGCGGTTGTCGTGCCGCGGGCCGGAGTGACCGTAGCGGCCGCCGATATCATCGCCGGCTGCCGGGAGCACCTCGCCGGTTTCCAGGTACCGCGACGCGTCGAATTCGTCGATGCGCTGCCGAAGAACGTGACCGGGAAAATCCTCAAACGAGAACTACGCGAGCGGTTCTCACTCGAGGGATGAGGGAACGAGGCCGGCCGGGTGGACACCACCCGGCCGGCCTCGCTGTACGGAGATCCAGTGCACGGGCAGAGGAACGGCTCGGTGACGAACTACCCGGCGCGGTTCCACTACGGTCGTCACAACACTCTTGACGGGGCGGATGCCTTCTGTGCAGTTCCGCGCCCGACCGCGGCGTCGAGTGCGCCGCCCGGTTCGGCCAGTCAGCCTCGTATGCGGTGCCGGATTTCCGGAGGGATCAGCCGAGCCGGCGCGGGTTCGCCACCTGTAGCCTCGCCTCGACGGCGGCGGTCACCGTACTGCGGACCCGTTCGTCCGCGACCGAGAGTGCACCCGAACGGAGCCGTTCGGCCAGGGTCGCTTCGGACGGGCAGTCGAGGGCGCGCAGCATCTCGTGCAACCGTTCCGTGGGTCCGGAACCGGCTCGTAGCTCCCGGCCACCGATCTGGAGCAGCGAAGCACAGATACGCAGGAGATAGCGTTGCGCGCCGGCGTCCCCCGGTAGGGCAGGGCTGATCTCGGCGGTGAGCGTTTCCGCCACGATATCGAGGATCTCGGTGAGATCCGGGCGATCGTGGACTGTGGGCGCCGAGGTGTGTGGTGTGCTGTCGCCGGGACCGGTCTCGAGCAGGCCCAGAACATCGAGCAGGTCGTACTCGGATTCACAGACCCGGCGACCGATAGCGGCCAGCTCGAGCGAATGTTCGGTGCCGCCGAGATGGCGTTCGGCCTGGAACCGGCTCAGCACCAGCCATTTCAGTGTGCCGAATACCTCCCACCAATGCAGTTCGGCCGCCGACGGCCGGCCGCCGGTGGCACGCCGGTAGCCGTCGAGGAGCTGATCGCGGGTGCCGAGCCCGCCCACCGGTGCCGTCGCGCCGAAACGCCAGGCGCGAACGCAGAGCCAGCCCAGGTCTTCGATCGGGTTGCCGAGATGGGCCAGTTCCCAGTCCAATACGCCACGGATGCCGTCGGCGTCGATCAGCAGGTTTCCCAGCCGGAAGTCCCCGTGCACGAGGCCCGCCGGTCGATCGGGTGGCCGGTTGTCACGTAGCCACCGCAGGCCGATCTCCACGGCCGGCCGTGGTTCGGCCAGGTCACGATAGGTTTTCTCGATGGCGTCCAGCGGGTCGCGGTCGTCCAGTGCGGTGAGCGTCGTCACAGGCGTGCGATGCACCAGACCCAGCACGTAACCGAAGTCTTCGGCGAGATGGGTACGGACGGAGGCGAAGTGAGGATCGCGTAGTAGCCTGCGTGGGAGCGCCTCGCCGGGAACGGTGTTCATCACCAGGTACGGGGCATCGATTCCTGGCGCGGTGTCGCCGGAGGCGAGAACCTCGGGCACCGGTACGCCGGCCGCCGCGGCGGCGCGCAGACACGCCACTTCGGCGCGCATCCGGTCGATCTCACCCCGGCCGGGCGGATCCCGGCGCAGCACAGCGCTGATCTCGCGGCCTGCCGAATCGGTGGCACGCACGGCGTATATCTCGCGGCTGGCGCCACCGGTGAGCCGGCGCACCTCGGCACCGGTGAGTTCGGTGCCGGTGACGGCGGCCAGGACGGCACGTACTCCGTCGGCGAGGGTCTCCGGCGGCGTCGTCACAGCCATGGTGCGGCCCCGGGGTCGCGCAGCAGGCGCCGAGCGGTGGACATCCGGTGCACCTCGTCGGGGCCGTCGTAGATGCGCGCGTACCGTGCCTGCCGGTACATGCGCTCCAGCGGAGTGTCGGCGGTGAGGCCGAGTGCGCCGTGCACCTGGATCGCGCGATCGATGACATCGTGCAGCATCCGGGCGCCCCAGAACTTCACCAGGCCGACGCGTACGCGGTAGTCCTCCCCGGCGTCCATCGCCCGCGCGGCATCCAGGGTCATGAGTCGCGCCGCGTGGATCTGGGCGGCGGATTCGGCGATATAGCGATGGACCTCGCCCTTCTCCGCGAGTACCGACCCGTGCGCGAAACGACTGTTGGCGCGGTCGCACATCAGTTCGTAGGCGCGCTGGGCCTGGCCGAGCCAGCGCATACCGTGGAAGATCCGGCCGGCACCGAGCCGGTCCTGGGCCACCGCAAAGCCTTTACCGCGTTCGCCGAGCAGATAGTCCAAGGGGACGCGGACATCGGTGAGGCGGACCTCGTAATGATCACTGGGGTCGTGCCCCATCGTCGGGATCGAGCGCACGATCTCGAAACCCGGCGTATCGGACGGCACGATGATCGCGCTGATCCGGGCATGCCGGGGCGCGCTGTCGGGCTCGGTGCGGGCGAACACGGTGCAGAACGCCGCCTGTTCCGCACCGGTGGTGAACCATTTGTGCCCGTTGATCACCCAGGTGTCACCGTCGGCTACCGCGCGAGTTTCGATCAGTGTCGGGTCCGAGCCCGCGACCTCGGGTTCGGTGAGCCCGACCGACGGCAGGATATCCCCGGACACCAGTCCGGGGATCCAGCGCCGCCGCTGTTCCCCGGTGCCGTGCAGATGCAGCATCAGTGTGTCCTGCATCGATACCGAACCGACCGCCAGCTGCCCGAACTCGGAGCGGCCGATGATCTCGTTGAGGTAGACGAAGTCGAGGAACGGCAGACCACCACCGCCGACCTCGGCAGGATGGCCGAGTGCCCAGAGGTCGAGTTCCTTCGCTCGCGCGCGCAGACCCGCGAGAGTTTCCCGGGCGGAGTCGTCGTCGCGGACGAGCACCGGTTCGCTCGGGATGACCTCGTTGTCGATGAAACCGCGCATTCGCGCGGTGAGTTCGGTGATCCGGGTGTCCAACGTCGTCATCCCTTCCGGCCGGTGAATTCGCGCAGCGGCCGGGTCGCCGCCGAGTCGACGTATTCGTCGATCCGGATGATGCGCCCGTCACGGACCTCGACGAACAGGCAAGCCGCTACCTCGAGCAAACCGTGTCCGGGAAGTCCGCCACGCAGGACATGCTGCTGGGCGAAGCCGGCGGGCAGTGGATATCGGCGGATGTCCTCGTAGCGCATATCGACGAGGGTCCGCGAAAGCCAGCGCAGAACCCGCAGATTCTCGGTGACGGTTTCCTCGGTGCCTTTGTCGTTGTGCCAGATCCGGGCGTCCGGAGCGTACAGCTCGGTCAGAGTCGCTTCATCGCCCGCGCTGACAGCGGCGAAGAAACGATCGGCCAGATCGTTCATCGGAAATCCTTTTCTTTCGGCATGACCGGTGGCATGGCCTCCGGCAGTGTTCAGCGTCCCGGGGCGGACGAGGGAAGCAGGCGCCCACCGGCGCGGAGCAGGTTGCTGTCTGCGGGCCGGCCGAGCAGATCGGCGGCGAGGTTCGCCGCCGCGAGGGTCGCGGGCAGGTCGATACCGGTGGTGATACCGCTGTCCTCGAACAGGTAGGTCAGTTCCTCGGTGGCGATATTGCCGCCGGCGCCCGGCGCGAAGGGGCAGCCACCGAAACCTCCTGCGGCGGCATCGAATCGGCGGATCCCGTGCAGATAACCCGACCACGCATTGGCCAGGCCCTGGCCCCGGGTGTTGTGCAGATGCAATCCGATCTCCACAACGGGGACCGCGGCACGCACGAGGTCGACGACCTCGGCGGTCCGGTGCGGGGTTGCCGTGCCGACGGTATCGGCAACGGAAAGGCTGTCGGCACCGGCGGCTCGGGCCCGCGCCGCGATCTCGGCTACCCGGTGTGGCGGCGTCGGCCCGTCGAATGGGCAGTCGAACGCGATCGCGATGATCACTTCCAGCTCGCCGCCCACGCGGTGCACCATTTCCGCGACAGGGGCGATGAGCGCGATCGACTCTTCGCTGGTGCGCCCGACGTTGGCGCCGCTGTGCCCGTCGGAGGCCGACACCACGTACTCGAGCCGCGTCATGCCCGCGGCCAGCGCCCGCCGGACCCCGCCGAGTCCGGCGACCAGCGCGGAGAACTCCACGTCCGGCCAGCGGTGCAACTCGGCCGCCACCAGTTCGGCATCGGCGAGCGCCGGAACAGCGCGCGGAGATACGAACGAGGTGACCTCGATCCGGCCGACTCCCGTGGCGACCAGCGCCGCGATCAGCCGGAGTTTGGCATCGGTCGGAATCGGCGCCTCGATCTGGAGACCGTCGCGCGGTCCGACCTCGCGGATAGCGACCTGTGCCGGTGCGTTCATGCGATCGTTCCTTGTGCGTGCAGTTCGCTGAGCCGGTCCGTGGTGTAGCCGAGGATTTCGCCGAGGACCTCGTCGGTGTGCGCACCCGGGCGGCCGGGGCCACCCCAGCGGACCCCGCCCGGTGTTTCGCTCAATCTGGGTACCACGCCGACACCTTTCACCGGTACCGGGTCGTATCCGGGATCGGTGGGCGGGACCGAGGGGTCGTGATGATCGACGAAGAGGCCGCGCGCGAGAAACTGTGGATCGGCCATCACCTCGGCGACCGTGTTGACCGGTCCGGCTACGACACCGGCCGCGGCCAGCAGGTCGATGAGTTCGGCTGCGGTGAACTCCGCGGCCCACGCCGCGATGATCTCGTCGAGCTCGTCCTGGTTACGGCCCCGCGCAGTGTGGTCGATATAGCGCGGGTCGGTAGCGAGTTCCGGCCGGCCCATGGCTGCCGCCAGCCGCCCGAACACGGTGTCCTGGTTGGCCGCGATGATGACCCACAAGCCGTCCTTCGCGCGGTACAGATTCGAGGGTGCGATCCGGTCCAGCCGGGTGCCCGAGGGCTGCCTGATATGCCCGGTCTTGTGGTAGTCGGGCACCGTGGACTCCTGGATCGCGAGGGATGCCTCGGTGAGCGCAGCATCGACGATCTGCCCGCGCCCGGTGCGTTCTCGCACCAGCAGGGCGGCCAGAACACCTTGGAACGCGAACATCCCGGCGAGGCTGTCGCCCAGCGACAGGGCGATGCGGGGCGGCGCCTGGCCCGGAAACCCGTTCAGATAGCGGAGCCCGCTGACGCCCTCGGCGACCGAGGCGTAGCCCGGCCGGGAGGCATAGGGGCCAGTTTGGCCGTAGCCCGATACCCGGGCGAGTACGAGTCCGGGCGAGACCGCGGTCAACACGTCGTAGCCGATTCCCCAGCGCTCCAACGTCCCCGGCCGGAAGCTTTCCACCACCACATCGGCGGTGCAGACCAGCTCGAGAAAGATCTCACGGCCCGCGTCGGTCCGCAGATCGATTCCGACGCAACGCTTGTTGCGGGCATGGACCGTCCAGAAATACTGGTGGCCGCCTTCGGCCTGGCCCCATTCGCGCAGCGGGTCCGGCCGGTCCGGGGCTTCGATCTTGACGACGTCCGCGCCGAGGTCACCGAGCAGCCGGCCGCAGTAGGGGCCCGCGATGAGGGTGCCCAGTTCCAGGACGCGATAGCCCTCGAGCGGCCCGCGCGGCGGTGCGTCCGCGCCCGATCGCGAATCCGTTGTCATTATGTGCCTCCTCGAGACGGCAGAGCTGCGCCGGTCAGGGCTTTCGGTTGAGCTGGAGCGCGCCGACACACATCTGATCGAGCGTCGCCAGCAATGCTTCTTCGTCGGCGTCCTCGCCCTGGATCAGCCACAGGTACAAGGTGTGGTCGACCATGGCGGACATGGCGCGGGCAGCCAGCTCGGGGTCGAGACCGGCAGGTACCAGGCCTTCGGACTGCCAGCGGGAGATCGCCCGGGCCGTGCGGTCGATCAGCTGGCGGCGGTGCTCGTGCCGGAGCAGCCGGAACTCCTCGTTGAAGGTCGCAACCTGTTCGATGATCGCCATCATGGGTGCGTTGCGCCGGTATGCCTGGTAGTAGGACCGGTTCGAGGCGATCAGGCGTTCGGCGGGGGAGAGATCGGCCGCCGCGGGCTCGCGGCGGTGCATATCCTCGAACAGCCGGTTGCTCAGCTCTCCGAAGACATCGTCCTTCGATTCGAAATACCGATAGAAGGTGCCGTACGAGACGCCGGCTTCCTGGGCGATCAGTTCCACCCGCGCGTCGAGGAAACCGACCGATTCGAAGACGCGACGGGCCGCGTCCAATAGAGCGTCACGCGTCTTGCGTCCCCGCGGGGTCAGGGTGTCGACCGAGGCGGGGGAACTGTTGACAGATGACTTCGCCACAGGACAGACTATTCCCGAAGCTGACATGACTGTCAAGTCATGTTCTGGCTGTGTCGACTGCCGATACGGCCGGTTGCGCGCCATTCTCGTCCATTGGAAGGATTGCTGTGAACGCCACCAACCCGAGGTACGAACTACGCGGAATCAACCATCTGGCGCTGGTGTGCTCCGATATGCGCCGGACCATCGACTTCTACACGGGCGTACTCGGTATGCCGCTGGTCAAGACCATCGAACTGCCCGGAGACCTGGGACAGCACTTCTTCTTCGACTGCGGAAACGGGAATACGCTCGCCTTCTTCTGGCTCGCCGACGCCCCCGACGCGGCACCGGGCGTGGCAGCGCCCAAGGGCCTGCCCGACGCGGGCGAACTCGTGAGCGCGGTCGGTTCGATGAACCACGTCGCCTTCGCCGTCCCGCCGGAGAAGTTCGACGAGTACTACGAGCAGGTGCGGGCCGCGGGGATCCAGGTCAGCCGCGTACTCAATCACGACGACAGTCGCGCCGGAGTCTCCCGGGAGGTGCACCCGGGCACCTTCGTGCGCTCCTTCTATTTCCAGGACCCCGACGGCGTACTGCTGGAATTCGCCTGCTGGACGCGCACCTTCACCGAAGGCGATATCTCGCACGAACCGAAGACCGCCGCCGACCGCCGCGTCCCCACATCCCACTGAACCGAAAGGAGCACCACCGTGCCCAGATTGCGTGAAGTACCCCGTGCCGAAGTCACCGACGAGCGGATCCTGTTCTACTACGACCGGCTCTTCGGGCCGGACAAGGACCCGGCCGTCGATCACGGCACCGTCCATGCCACCCCCGGCGACTGGTGGACGGTATTCGCCCAGTCGCCCGACGTATTCCGCCACGCTGTCCGAGGTTTCGCCGTCTACCGCAACGCTACGCTGGACCCGACCCTGCGCGAACTCGGTCAGAGTCGCGCCGGCTTCACCCGCGGCAGTCAGTTCGTTTTCTCGCAGCATTGCAAGCAGATGCGGTCGCTCGGGGTCCCCGAGGAAAAGATCACGGCCATCCCGCATTGGCAGGTCAGCGATATCTTCACCCCGCTGGAACGAGCTGTGCTGGCCTACACCGACGCGCTCGTCTACGACGGCGGCCGGGTACCCGACGAGGTGTTCGAGGTACTGCGGGATGCGTTGAGCGATAAGGAGATTCTCGAACTCACCTACATCACCACGCTGTACGACATGCACGCGACGATCTGCCGTGCCCTACGGCTCGAATACGACGATCGGCCGGAGCAGATCGAAGAGGTGCGGTTGCCGGAAGGTGTGCAGGCCCGGGATCTCTCCGCGGATCTGTCCGGGGGCTGAGTGGGCGGCGCGGAAGAGTCCTGGTGGGAGGTGCGTCGAATGCATCGCCGCTGAACAACCCCCTCACCGAACCCGGCGACCGATTGAGCCGTATTGGAGTACTGCTCGGTATCTCAGCGGCCGGGACAATACCGTAACCAGCGGGACAATTGACAGAGTGGCGGCAAGTCTTGCACAACTGGGGAAGTAGGCAGCCGGGGTGATGAGGTCGCGGCCCGCGACCGCGACCCCCAGGAAGCCGCCGCCGAACTACAGGCGGCGGGCGTTCCCGTCGGGGCCATGCTGCGACTCCCGCAACTCCTCACCGACCCGCACCTGACCCCCCCGTGCGACCTACACCGGGGTCGAACACGACCACTTACCCATGAGCCTGCCCGCCGTCGCCCGCGCGGCTGTGTTCACCGGTATCGCCGACCCTCCGACCCGTCAGGCGCCGCTTGCCGGGGAACATATCCGGGAGATCTGCGCTGAGCTCGGCATGGACAGCGCCGACATCGACGCGCTGATCAGGGCCGGGGTCCTCCAGCTCTCGGCTTCGGATACGGCGCCGATGCAGGAGGCTGCTGCGAAGTAGTCGGCCGGCGTCTTCTGACGCTCCAGGTTCGCGGCTGACAATCCAGTACGGGTCGGCCGAACCGTTCTCGGCAGCCGCTTGCATCGCCGGGGACAGGGTCTGTTGATTGCTCGGCTCTGTCTCATTGTCGGTGGCAGTGGATTCGGGTACTCCGCCACTCCGGACGCTCCCACCTCGGCGCAGGCGTGTCGCTGCCCCGGTATGGTCAGCGGTCCGGCACGAGAATGGTCGACATGATCCGGCGTGTGCGGCCGTCTCGGGGGTGCAGGTAGGGTTCCAGGAAACGCGCGAAACCAGCGGCGAACTCGGCCATCTCGTCGTCGGCGACCCAGATCGCGCTCTGCCGCAATGCGAGGCCGTCTCGTTCGGGGTCGATATCCTCCCGTCCGAGATAGCGGTCCATATCGCCGGAGATCCCCGCGACGAACACCGTGAAGAACGCCCGCACCTGGTCGGCATCCGCACGCTCCGAATCGCTGTGCTCAGGGCCGAGTCGCAGGGTCCGCTCGGTGGTGCCGCGCACTTTCCGCTCGGCGACGACCCGCACGATCCCCGCCTCGATCAGGACGTTGACATGCCGGTAGAGGGTGGCGTGCGTGATATCGGGCAGCTGTTCGGCCAGTTGCCGGGTGGTCAGCTCCCGGCCGATCAGAGCCTGTGCGATACGCCACCGGACGGGTTGATGCATCACCGCCGCGAGTGTGGGCTTTTGCTGCTGGGCCACCCATTGCTCCTTGGTATCACTTTTGATATTAATGTAAGGACTGATACCAATCTAAGCCGGAGAATCGCCATGGCACAATTGACCCTCCACGACGCGCACGTTCACGTCGACCTCACCTGGTGGGAGCGGGTGTTCGCAGGCGGAAGGCGCCGGTTCGTCATACCGCTCACCGCTGTCGATGCGGCCGAGCGGGTCGATCGGCCCACTCGTTTCACGGCGGCACCCGGAGGTCGGTCGGGTGTTGTCGTTACCGGTGTTGTGAAGATCGGGCGGTGGGGTCTGGGCACGGGCACCTCCCGTTTCCTCAGCGTCCGCCGCTGGGTTCCCGCGGTCCGCGTCGTAGTGACCGAGGATTTCGCGGGCGAACTCGGCTACCACGAACTGCTGATCAGCACATCCGAGGCTGATAGCGTGCTGGAGGCTCTTGCTGCCGGGAACAGATCGTGAGCCGGCGGGTGCGCAGATGGCCGCGCAGGCTGGGCGTCGCCGCCCTGGTGGTCGCCGTACTCGCTGCCGGCTACCTCACCACCGTCGGCGTGCTCCGCTATCGAACCCTCGTATTGCCCGAACCCACCGGCGAGCAGGCGGTCGGACGGCTGATCACCACCGTGCCGGCCGGTTCGCCGACCGATCCCGAACCGGATCGCGCCGCATGGATCTGGTATCCGGCGAGCAGCACGGAAACCGGATCATCGGCCCGCGCCGAATATGCGCCACTCGGATGGCGCGAAGGAGCTCTACCACCGACCGCCGGCCTCGGCTGGATGCTGCAGGACATCGGTCACGTGCAGGCGTGGGCACGAAGTGATGCCGAGCTCGCCGCGGGACGGTGGCCACTCGTCGCGCTCGCCCCTGGCTTCGCCACCGCACCATGGATGTATACGAGTGTGGGCGAAGAACTGGCCAGCCACGGCTACATCGTTGCGCTCTCCGTACCCACCACAACGCCGTCCCGGGTGGTCGCCGGAAAGGAGTACACCACACCGTCCCCACCACAGCCGCAGATCGCTGCGATCGACCGCTCTGCCGATACCCAGGCCACCGACCTCGTGGCCATGGTGGACGCGCTGATCGGCGGTCGAATTCCGGCGCTCGCCGGACAGGTCGATCACCGCACCGTGGTCTACGGCGGACACTCACTCGGCGGTACCGCGGCCACCCTGGCCTGCGATCACGACGAACGATGCCCCGGCTCGATCAACATGGACGGGCCCCAACCCGATCCCGCCCGCCGCGACAATCGAAAACCGGGACTGCTCATCGCCTCCGACGCCAGTTGCGCCGCCGGAAACCCGTGTGATGCCGCAGGAATGCCCGATGCCCGAGCGGAGTGGCTGGCACTCCGGCACGAGCAAGCACCACCATCATGGGAAGTGGCGATCGCCGGGGCCGGTCACAATGCTTTCGGCGATCCACCGTTCTATTTCGTGGCACCACCCTTCGGCAACCTCGTCGGCACAGGTGATATCGCGCCACACCGCATGCAGACAGTCCTGACAACTGTTCTCATCGCCGCACTCACCGACCTGCGACACAACCGGGCCGCACCCGCACTGCCAGAACTCGCCGCCGAACTACCCGAACTGCAACCACTGACATGACGACACCGACCGCCTCAGTGGAATGATCGGCACTGTCGAGTCGAAACCGCACGACCGCCGCGCGTGGGCCCGCCGTTGTCGTGCTCACGACCGTTTCTCGCAGACCTCGGCCCAGGAGACGAGCGCGGAGAGGACATCGCCGCAATCCACGCCGACGATCATCACACGAGCGGTACGCCCGAATAGAACCGCTCAGCGTGGCTGTCCCCGGATACTCCTGAACACCCCGGTTATCGGCGATATCCCGTCGAACAGGTTCGCCGGACCCGCGCTCTGGTGACCCGTCCCGATCAGCTGGTGTCCTCGGTCCTGCGGATGACCTTCGCGTCCGCCTCCAGCTTCGCATACAGCTGCTGACCGCGGAGTTCAGGTGCGGAACATTGGATACGTCAGCCCCAGTAGGCGAAGCTGCAGGTCGCGTTGTCATCGGTCCCGATATCCACCAATCGGTGGTCATCCATGACGATGGCGCAAATCGATGTGCCCTTGACGCTGACATAGGAGGTGACCTGTTCGTAAACCGGATACTCCTTCGTCCACGGCAGGGTGTCGACTGTTTCGACCTGTTCGGCGGCGCCGTTGATCGAATAGCGGATCGTCACCGGAACGGTGCCGCCCCGCACCTCCAAGGTCGCCGTGCCGACAGGATCGCCGGACGGTTCCGGGGACTCGGTAGATGTCGTGGTCTCGAGCGACTCGGTAGTGGTTTCCGGGACAGCTGTTCCGGTGATATCGGAATCCGCGCATCCTGTCACCGCGGCGGCGGCCACGGCCAAGCCGACGAACAGTGCGGTACTTCTGGGAACAGAAAAGGTGAACATGTCTCTACGCTCGCGCACCGCCCCGCGCACCGCATGCGTAGCAATACCCGAATAGGGGAGTAGTGTCCGCGTAGCCCGGACCGTGGGAAGGCGTTTGCGAATCCTGTCGACGGCGTATCGGTTGTCGCACGCTGTTCACAGTTGAACTGCGGAAATATCACTCACGCGGCCGAGTATTGCTACGGATTCGGCGCTGCCGCCGAGGCGCCGATCTGGATCCATGCCCGCACCAGCACCTTCCGACGCCCCCGTGACTTTCGTCGGCGCCCTCGCATTGGTCCTGCTGTGGGTCACCATGCCTGCCGTCCTCTTCTATTCGCTGCTCTTTCCGCTGGGGGTTCCCAGTTGCAGCCCAGGGCCGGGCTGCGAATCCCCGCCCCTCCTGCTCGCCTGGCTGGTGACATGGGCCAGGGTTCCGATCGGCATCGGAGTGAGCTGCACCGATATCAAATGCCACGCCCAGGTACGCATTCCGGTGCAGCTGCTGAGTACCGGAATCATCCTCCTCGGTGGTTTGCTCGGCACATTGCTCATGAGCTGATCGACTGACCAGGCGTGCGGTGCGGCCGCCGACCATACCGCGCCTGCCCGGTCAGTCCGTCGCGGTCAGTATCCCCGCGACCTCGGCGCTGTGATGGATGAATCCGGCACGGCTGGTATCCAGCGTGTGCGCCGAGATTCTGTTGTGCAGTAATCGTTCGAACCGGCTCACCGTGCACACCTTGAGACACTGGGCCGTCCGGACGGTTGTGAGACCGGTGACATCAGGATTTCATGAGATCCCGGTGGATGATTTCCTTCATGATCTCGTTGGTGCCACCGTAGATCCGCTGGATGCGGTGATCCAGATAGGCCCGGGCCACCGGGTACTCCATCATGTAGCCGTAGCCGCCGTGGAACTGGACGCCGGCGTCGATGACCCGGCCCTGGAGTTCGGTGGCCCACAGCTTGGCCTTGGCCGCATCCACCGCCGTGAGCGTGCCCGCGTTGTGGGCACGGACGCAGCGGTCGATGTAGGCCCGGGAGACCTCGATCGCCGAGCGCAGCTCCGCCAGGGTGAAACCCATGCCCTGGAATTCGCCGATACGTTTGCCGAACGCGGAGCGCTCGCGGACGTAGTCCATGGTCCAGCGGAAGACTGCCTCGGCCGAAACCTGGGCGGCGATACCGATGCCGAGGCGTTCCAGGGGCAGCGACTGCATCAGGTAGGCGAAGCCGGCGCCGCGGTCGCCGAGCAGGTTGGCGGCGGGCACCCGGACATTGTCGAAGAACAGTTCGGCGGTGTCCTGGGCGTGCAACCCGACCTTGTCGAGTTTGCGGCCGCGGGAGAAGCCGGGGGTGCCGTCGTCGACGACGAGCAGGCTGAAGCCCTTGGAGCCGGCATCGGGGTCGGTTTTGGCGAACACGATCACCAGGTCGGCGAGGATTCCGCTGGTGATGAAGGTTTTGGCGCCGTTGATGATCCAGTCCTCGCCGTCGCGGACGGCGGTGGTGGTGATGGCGCGTAGATCGCTGCCGGCGCCGGGCTCGCTCATGGCGATCGCGCCGATCGTCTCCCCGGTGACGAACCCGGACAGCCAGCGGCGGCGCTGCGCGTCGTCGGCGTGCCGGAGCAGATAGTTGAGGACGATGTCGTCGTTGGTGGAGAAGCCGGATTGGAGCGCCGAGGCGCCTACCCGGGCGATCTCCTCCTGGATGACCACCCGGTATCGGTAGTCGGTTTCCGCGGGACCGCCGAACTCCTCCGGAACGGGGAGTCCGAGCATGCCCTGGCGGCCGGCGGCGAGCCAGATCTCGCGGTCGATCAGCCGCTGGGCATCCCATTTCTCGAGATTGGGGGTGACATGTTTGTCGACGAATCCGCGCACCGAGGCGCGGAAGAGTTCGTGGTCGTTGTCGAAGAGATCGCTCTCCACTGTCGGATTCTCCTTCGTATCGTGCGCCCGGCTCGGTGCCGCCGAGCGCCTCGGGCTCGGTACCGGGCGAGCCTCCGGCTCAGTGCTGAGCGAGCAGTTCCTGGACGCCGCGGCGGAACACCTGGTTGGCCACCTCGTTGCGGCCCAGAATCATTCGTCCGGCGTTGGCGCTGGCCATGCTCACCTGGGAATCACGCAGCAGCGGAAAGTCCTCGGCATGCAGGACGGCCAGCAGGATCTCCCAGTTCTTGTCCCACAGCCGGGTCCAGCGCTCCTCGGTCATCTCGGTGTCCTCCACCTTGGGCACGATCAGCCGCATCTCCATGCGGCTGCGCTGGGGATCGGTGGGATGGGGCCGGAAGGTGAGCAGCTGGAAGTGGTCCGGCTGACGCAGCAGGGTGCTGTTGGGCAGCAAGAAATGGGTCTCGGTGACGTGGTTGGCGAGACTGCGGTCGCCGGGATCTTCTTCGATCCAGCGGTCGATCGATTTACGCGGGGCGATGAAGCGGCAGTGCCGGCCGAAATCGTCGAAGGACAGCACATTGGTGTGAATGTGCTTGGCGGCGGTGTTCGGGTGCGCGTACTGGATGTGGTAGCCGTCGAGGAAGGCGTCCTGCATGATCTTCCAGTTCACCGGTTCGTCGAAACCTTCACTGCGTACTGTGACCAGCGATTCGAGGTTGTAGGACGCCAGGACCGCGTCCATCTCGGGGCCGAGCCAGCTCGCGACGTCGATCTCGGCATCGGCGTCGTCGATCACCCAGATGAAGCCGTGCCGCTCCTCGGTGGGCAATGAGATCAGGCCCATCTCCGCGCGTTCGGCCTCGCCGAAGGTGTTGTCGCGAGTGATGGTGCGCAGACTGCCGTCGGTGTCGTAGGACCAGCGATGATAGGGGCAGGAGAACAGCCGGCAGCGGCCCTTCTCCTCCTTCTCGACCATCGCGCCGCGATGGCGGCACAGGTTGACCAGGGTTTTGACACTGCCGTCACGCTGGCGGACCACGATCACGTTGTTCCGGGGCAACTGCAGGGTGAAGAAATCGCCGGCGCGGGGGATCTCGGAACCGTGCGCGACGATGCTGGGCACCCGGCCGAAGACGAGATCGCGTTCGCGCTTGGCCACCGCGGTATCGGTGAACTCCTCCGGTTCGAACCAGGTGGTGTGGGCGAACTCGTCGGTGGTGTCGTTGCGCAGGTGGTCGAGGGTGCGGCGAATACGTTCCTCGCGGGGTGCTCCGACCTCGGTCATCGGGTTACCTCCAATCTGTACTCGGCGGCGTGACTGCTGCCGATCCTTGCTTAAATCTAAACGAGTTAGTTTTAGCTGTAAAGCTCCGGGCATTGCCCCGGAAACCGACTACCGTTAGATTTAGTCCCAGATTCCGCTCGTCGAGGAGTACGGATGATCTCTTACCGATGGCGTCCCGAACTGGATGCCGAGGAACTCGCCCAGGTGACCGCCCTGATCGGCACCGCGGCCGAATACGACGCCGAAGCCGGTTTCTCCACTATCGATGCGAGCGTGCCCGCCGAACGTTCGCGGGGTGGTGTGCGTATCACTCACCTTCCCATCCGGGCCCGTCGCGATCTGAGTGTGCATGCGGACGCGCCGTGGGTGACCGTGGCCTACCTGAACCTGCGCGTGGATCCGGCGGGGGAGGGTGTCGTGCGATTCGTGGTGCATCCGGATTATCGCTCGCGCGGAGTCGCCACCCTCCTCGTCGAGGAACTGGGCCTGGACGTGACCGCGCCGGAAGGATGGTGCGGGACCGGTGCGCGGACGTTGCGGGCCTGGGCGTACGGCACCCACCCGGCGGCCGAACGGCTCGCCGCCCGATTCGGCATCGCCGCGGTCGACCGGCAGTGGACCTTGGTGCGGCATCTGTCGGGGCCTTGGTCGCTTCCGCTGAAGGAGGTCGACGCCGGAATTGTCGTACCGGCCTCGGAATCTGCCGATGACTCGGCGTCGGCCTTCGAGTTCGAGGAGGCCGTGCTCTCGCGACCGTGCGGCGCGACCTCGGCGCCCGGGTCCACTCGGGTGATCGCGGTGAGTGATCCGGAGGGTCCGGCAGGGCTGGTCCGCTTCGAGGCGCGCACGGTGCCCTACGGCGAATTCCGCGGGGCCTGGATCCGCGCCGCCGTCGTCGCTCCCCGAGTCCGCGGCCGCGGACTCGGTTCGGCATTGCTGACGCGCGCCCTGGGGGAGATGCGGGACGCCGGCGCGCAAGTGGCGCTGATCCGGGTGGACCCCGTCGACGAGCGCACCGTTCGGGTGCTGCGCCTGCTGTCCTTCGAGCAGGAGGAAATCCATACGCTGTTCGGCATCGGTGCAACATGAGATAAAGAACGACTTTTGTTCTATGTTGACGAACTGCTCGGGCCGCAGTACTTTGTTGTGACGCCACTCACAGCCATTCGGCAATAGGTCTCATCCGGGGTGGCGGTAAGCGACCGCAGATCCGGAAATTTCGCCCCGGCGTCGTTCATCTTCCGAAACCGCAGTGAGAGAGCAAAATCCATGAAGCGTCTCGACGGCAAGGTCGCGTTCATCACCGGTGTGGCGCGCGGCCAGGGGCGATCGCACGCCGTCCGGCTGGCCGAGGAAGGCGCCGCGATCATCGGCATGGATATCTGTGCCCAGATCCCGTCGGTGTTCTACCCGATGGCCACCGAGGAGGATCTCGCCGAAACCGTGCGCCTGGTCGAGAAGGCGGGCGGGCGGATCGTGACGACCCTCGGTGACGTGCGCGAGCGTGCGGATATCCAGCGCGCCTACGACGCCGGTATCGCGGAGTTCGGCCACATCGACACCGTCGTCGCCAATGCCGGCATCATGCCGGTGCTGGACAAGGGGAGTGAGCCCCAGGCCTGGCACGACACCGTCGACACCATGCTCACCGGTGTGTGGCACACGCTGGAGGTGACCGTGCCCGGCATGATCGAGCGCGGCGAAGGCGGGTCCATCGCGATCACTAGTTCCGCCGCGGGCCTGCGCAGTATCGGCCTGAGCACCTTTCCCGGGCAGGCCGGATATTCCGCCGCCAAGCACGGAGTCGTCGGCCTCATGCGGCTGTACTCCAAACAGCTCGCCAAGCACTTCATCCGGGTCAACACCATCCACCCCACCGGGGTGAACACCCCGATGGTTGCCAATGCCGAGTACGGCGCTTTCGTCAATGCGCACCCCGAGGTCGCCAACGACGATGCGTACAAGGACCCGATGCCGGTCGAGTTGATCGAGGCGGTCGATATCAGCAACGCCCTGGTCTTCCTCGCATCCGACGAGGCCCGCTACATCACCGGCGTCACCCTGCCCGTCGACGCCGGCTACAACAATCGCTGAGAAAGGGCATCACGCCATGACCACCACCGACACCACCCTGGCCGCCCCTGCGGTCGCCGATCGTGAGCAGGTCTTCATCGGGGGCCGCTGGACCGACTCCACCGGCGACGAATGGATCGAACTGGTCGATCCGTGGAGTGAACAGATCGCGGCCCGTATCCGCAGCGCCACCGCGGAAGACGTCCGGCGCGCTGTGGACGCCGCCCGGGAATCGTTCGACTCCGGAGCGTGGGCCGGGAAATCCATGGCCGAACGGGCCGAGGTGATCGACGAGATCGCGACCCGGCTCGAGCAGCGGCAGGACGAACTCACCACCATCGGCGTCCTCGAGGTGGGTATACCGGTCACCGTCAGTGCCGGCACTCAGCAGATGACCGCGGGACTGTTCCGCGCGGTCGCCGAGGAAGCTCGGAACTTCGCGGTCCGCGAGGACCGGACCCGCGCCGACGGTGGGATCTCCCGGATCCTGTCCGAACCCACGGGTGTCGTCGCGGCGATCATTCCGTGGAACGGTCCCATCGGCACGATCGCGTTCAAGGTCGCGCCCGCGCTTGCCGCGGGATGCTCGGTGGTACTCAAAGGTGCGCCCGATGCACCGCTGTCGCCTGCAGTCTTCGCCGATGTGATCGCCGAACTCGTTGCCGAGGGCCGGATCCCGGAAGGCGTGGTGAGCGTGCTCATCGCCGACCGGGAGGTGTCGGAAACACTGGTCACCAACCCTGGCGTCGACCACATCACCTTCACCGGCTCCACCATGGCCGGGCGGCGGATCGCGGCGCTCGCCGGTGAGCGGATCGCCCGCGTCTCCCTGGAACTGGGTGGTAAATCCGCGGCGATCATTCTCGACGACGCGGATCTGGACCACGTCCTGCAATCGCTGCCGATGGGCGGGTGCATGCAATCAGGGCAGGCGTGTATCGCGCTGACCCGGGTGCTGGTGTCGCGCAAGCGCCACGACGAGGTCGCCGCGGCACTGTCGGCGGCGTATTCGGCGCTGCCCATGGGGAATCCGTGGGCGCCGGAGAACTTCCTCGGCCCGCTCGCCGGAGCGCGCCATCAGGAACGCGTCCAGGCATATATCGACGCCGCGGTGCACGACGGTGCCATCGTTCTCGTCGGCGGCGGCCGGCCGGAGGGCCTCGATCAGGGCTATTTCGTCGCCCCCACACTGATCGACGGGGTGCGCAACGATATGCGCATCGCCCAGGAAGAGGTGTTCGGCCCGGTCATCTCGCTCATCACCTACGAGGACGAGGACGAGGCGGTAGCCATCGCCAACGATTCGATCTACGGCCTGTCCGGTGCGGTGTACACCGAGGATCTGGAACGCGGTTATGCGCTGGCCCAGCGGATCCGGACCGGGACCGTGAGCGTGAACGGGTCGGTCATCGATTTCACGCTGCCGTTCGGCGGATACAAACAATCCGGAGTGGGCCGGGAAGGCGGGGTCGAGGGGCTCGCGGAGTTCTTCGAGACGAAGACGGTTCATATGCCCGCCCCCGCGATCTAGCGAGGCAACACCTGCGCAGGAACCGGCACTGCGCCGGATCGGCCGGTACGAGGATGCCCCCTCGTACCGGCCGGATTCGTTTATCGCTCAGCGGGAGGCCACGGTTTCGGGCACGGCGATCTCGGCGTCGCGCACCACACCGTGCAGGAAACTCCGCACCATTTCCTCGAACAACTGCTTGGAGGTCATCCGGTTCTCCATCAGGGCGGTGGCCAGTACCGGCTGGGACTCCGGATCGACATTCGGGAAGATGGTCGTCCGGGAACTGGGCCCGCGCATCGCCTCGGTGAGCGCGGCACCGACGGTGATTCGTTCCATCCCGTCCAGAATCTGGACGTGCAGGTGCGCCGGCACCCCCGAATCCGCCAGGAACCGGGCCGTTTCCTCGTATGTGCTGATGAGCAGGTCCCGGGGCAGATACTGGAGCAGGATCGGTGCGGCATTGCGGTGCCGCAGGATCGAGCGGCGCAGGTTCAGCGCCAGGGCGACGAAGAACTCCGGCCAGTCCGGACCGGGTTTGCGGCGCGGAATACTGCCCGCCCCGGCTATCTGGCGCGCAACGGCAGCCAGGATCTCCGACTTGTCCGCGAAATGGTGGTACAGCGAGGGTGCGCGCACGCCCAGGTGTTTGGCCAGCCGGGGAAGGCTGAACGCGTCCAGGCCCTCGGTGTCGATGATCTCGATGGAGGCCGCCACCACGGAAGAGCGGCTGATCAGAGGCTGCGACGGACGAGGCATATGCGGCTTTCCACTCGGGTGACACCAGGCGTTTTACCTAGCGACGTGAGGTTGATCGTATCGCGCCGCCGGTCAGGACCGCGGATGTGGCACCGACTCGTCCAGGAAGGCGAGCAAGCCCTCGGTCAGCACATCGTTGTCGTCGCCGCTGACCATATGTCCCGCACCGTCGACGGCGATATGGCGGGCCTGCGGAATCAATTCCAGTAGATCGCGGACGCCCTCGGGCCCCACGACATCCGATTGCCGCCCCTGGATCAGCAGTGTGGGGACGGCGATCCGCTGCGCCGCCGCACGTGCCCGTTGCTCGCGGAAGGAGGCATGGTCGGGGCCGTTCTCGCGATGGTTGATCATCCGCGGGTCCCAGTGCCAGTACCATCGGCCGTCGCGGAGTCGCAGATTCTTGCGGAGCCCGTCGGGCCGGGGCGGGCGTGGCCGGTGCGGGTTGTAGGCGGCGACCGCCGCGGCGGCCGCGTCCAGGGAATCGAAACCGGACAGGCCGTCGCGCATGAAGGCGGCGACCCGGTCCACACCGTCCGCTTCGGCCACGGGCGTGATGTCGACCAGCACGAGCGCCCGAGCCAGGTCCGGGTGGGTACCCAGTGCCAGCAGTCCGGCCATTCCGCCCATCGAGGCGCCGACCACGACCGGCGGCCGGTCGAGTTCGGCGGTCACAGCGACCAGGTCGCGGGCATGGGCGGCCGGCGAATAGTCGCCGTCCGCGGCCCAGTCGCTGTCACCATGGCCGCGAGCGTCCACCGCCAACGCACACCATCCGTTCGTGGCGAGGTGCAGGCTGGTGCGCCGCCAGGAATGCCGGGTCTGGCCGCCGCCGTGCAGCAGTAACACGGTGCCGCGGTCGGTGCCGTCCGCGGGGTTGAAGCGGTCGGCGACGAGTGTGACTCCCGCGCCGGGCAGCCGGGTAACGGTACTGGTCGAGGTCATGATCGGTGATCTCCTCTACGTTCAGTGGCCGGATGTGCCGCCGTCGACGGCGAGTGTGGATCCGGTGATGTAACCCGAGGCGGGGCCGGCCAGGAACACCACGGCCGCGTCGATCTCGCGCTGGGTGGCGGTGCGGCCGAGGGAACAGTCCCGCAGGAATTCGTCCAGGATGTCCTGGGACATCTCGCCGATCATGTCGGTGTCGACGAAGCCGGGCGCTATGGCATTGACGCGGATACCTTTTCGCCCCGCCCACTGATGGGAGAGGTCGCGGGTCAACCCGATGAGCCCCGCCTTGCTCGACGCGTAGGCGGCCTGGGGCAGTACCGATTTGATCAGTCCGAGCATGCTCGCCACATTGACGATGCTCGAGCCGGGACGCATCACCCGTGCGCAGGCCTGCGCCGTCCAGTACGCGCCGAAGAGATTGACCTCGAGCACGTTCCGGTAGTCGCCGGGATCTTCCCGGGTGGCCGGTGCCGTATGGGTGATGCCGGCATTGTTGACCAGCACATCGAGCCGGCCGAATTCCGTGATGGCCGTACGGGCGAGTGTTTCGCACTGGGCGGGGTCGGTGACATCCGTCGGCACCACCGAGCACCGGCGCCCCAGCGCGGTCACGCTCGCGGCGACCTGCTCGAGCTTGTCCCGCCGCCGCCCCGCGACCACGATATCGGCGCCCGCCTCCGCCAGGGCCCGGGCTAACCCTGCCCCCAATCCGCTGCCCGCCCCGGTCACCACGGCCACGCGGCCGGTGAGGCGGAAGAGATCGAGCACCGATCCGCTCGGCGGCACTACGGTATCCATCCACCGAATCCTCTCGTCGTTAGCTAATCACATTAGTTTTACCAGCCGGGTGGGATTCTCGGGTGATTGCCTCACGTGGCCCTTGATTGTCATTTATCTAAAAGCATAAGATTTAATGAGTAGTGACAGCAAGGGATGGTGAGGTGATGGCCGATACTCGGACGATGCGGGTGGCCGGTAAGGACTCCGCCGCGGACGGTGTCGTCACGGTGACGCTCACCGATCCGGACGGCGGGGTGGTGCCGGAGTGGGAGCCCGGCGCACATATCGACCTCGAGCTCGGCGACGTCACCCGGCAGTATTCGCTGTGCGGTGATCCCGCGGACCGGTCCGCACTGCGTGTCGCGGTGCTGCGGGAATCGAACGGCCGCGGGGGTTCGGTGTATGTCCACGACAAACTGGAGGCCGGCGATCTGATCGAGGTCGGCGGTCCCCGCAATAATTTCGCGCTGGCGCCCGCTTCTTCGTATCTGTTCGTCGCCGGTGGTATCGGCATCACGCCGCTGCTCCCGATGCTGCGGACTCTCGCCCAGCGAGGAGAACAGTGGCAACTGGTGTACGGGGGAAGATCGCGGGGGAGTATGGTCTTCGCCGAAGACTTGGCGTCGGCGTATCCCGAGCAGGTCCGCCTGCACCCACAGGATGAATACGGCCTGATCGACCTGGCGACCGCGCTGGACGACGCTACCCCGGGTACCGCGGTGTACTGCTGTGGTCCCGAACCACTGCTGCGCGCGATCGAAACCGCCTGCCGTGAACGTGACCAGCTCGCCCTGCATGTCGAACGGTTCGCTCCCAAAGGAGTCGCACCGGCAACCACCGGCGCATTCGAGGTCGAACTCGCACGCAGCGGCGCGGTGGTGACGGTCGGCGAATCGGAGTCGGTACTGGACGCCCTGCAGCGCAGCGGCGCAGACGTCGATTTCTCCTGCCGCGAAGGCACCTGCGGAACCTGTGAGGTCGCCGTGCTGGCCGGCCGTCCGGAACACCGGGATTCGGTCCTCACCGAGGATGAGCAGGCGGCGAACGACGCCATGATGGTCTGCGTTTCCCGGAGTTGTACACCGCGTCTGGTGCTCGATCTCTGACCCTGCCCTGTCCGTTTCCCGAGGAGTCACTGTGTCCCCATCCGAATCCGCTGCGCTGTACGAAGTGCGCGATCACATAGCTGTGATCACGCTGAACCGGCCCGACGCCCTGAACGCCGTGAACTCGGCGCTGTCGGCGGCGGCGGGGGCAGCGCTGGAGCGCTCCGCGGCCGACCCGGAAGTTCGCGTCGTGGTGATCACCGGTGCCGGCCGGGGCTTTTGCGCGGGCGCGGATCTGAAGGAGATCGCCGCCGGTCGCAGCATCTACGATCCCGATCACCGGGAGTGGGATTTCGCCGGAATCGTGCGGCACTGGATTCCCAAGCCCGTGATCGCCGCCGTCAACGGGTTCGCGCTGGGCGGCGGCACCGAAATCGTGCTCGCCGCGGATCTCGCGGTCATCGACGAGAATGCCTCGCTCGGGCTGCCCGAAGTGCGGCGCGGCCTGCTCGCCGCCGCCGGTGGGCTGCTGCGGATCCACCGCCAGGTGCCCGCCAAGGTGGCCGCCGAGATCGCGTTCACCGGTGAACCGATCTCGGCGGCCCGGGCCTACGAACTGGGTCTGGTCAACAAGATCGCTCCCACCGGTACTGCACTGCCGGTCGCGCTGGAATTGGCCGGTGTGATCGCCGCGAATGCCCCGGTGTCGGTGCAGCAGAGCAAGACGGTGCTGCACGAGAGCGCCGCGTCGGACACCGGGTGGTCGCCGGCGGAGTGGGAGGTGAACCGTGCGGCCACGAAGGCGGTGATGTCCGGTGCGGATGCGAAGGAGGGACCGCGCGCGTTCGCCGAAAAGCGGAAACCTCGATGGACAGGGCGATGATCGTAGACCTGGAACGTGGCGTTTATCAAAAAACAAATCTTGATTGACGTATCACAGCTGCCGCTGTAGCGTGGATCACATGGCGACCGGTCTCCTCCGGAAGCCCCCGACTTCGCACCGTGACTCGAACCGGTGCATTCGACCCGAATCATCCAGAATCACCGACGCCGGCGGCCCGGTCGTCGCAACACGGGCAAAGGAGCTCGCAGATGAAACTCCAGGACAAAGTCGCGATCATCACCGGTGGCGGCTCCGGCCTCGGCCGGCAATCAGCCCAGCTGTTCGCCGCCGAGGGTGCGCGGATCGGTGTGGTCGATATCGACGCGGAACGCGCCAAGGGCACCGTCGAACTGGTGCGGGAGCAGGGTGGCGAAGCGATCGCCCTGGTCGCCGATGTCAGCAAGAAAGCCGAGATCGCCGAGGCGGTGACCCGGACCGTCGCCGAATTCGGCAAACTCGACATCATGTTCGCCAACGCGGGCATCGTCTCCCGCGGCGGTGTCCCGTCGGTTGCCGGCGGCGAGCAGGTCGCGTTCGAAGATCTCACCGAAGACGACTGGCACCAAGTCCTCGGTGTCAACCTCAGCGGTGTCGTGTACTCCGCGCAGGCCGCGGTACCGGCGCTCGAGGCCAACGGCGGCGGAGTCATCCTCGCGACCTCCTCGGCCGCGTCCATCGCCGCCTACCACAGCATCGCCATGTACTCGGCCACCAAAGCCGGAGTGAACGGCCTGGTCCGCGGCCTGAGCCTGGATCTCGGCAAGCGCGGTATCCGGGTCAATGCCATCGCCCCGACCCACGGGATGTCACCGAACTTCCTGGCCCCGGCCGGCACCCCCGTAGTCGGCAAGTCCTATGAAGAGGTCGCGGGTCCGTGGGAACCGGCCGTCTCCCCGATCCCGCTGAAGCTGAACCGGCCGCCGTCGCTGCTGGACAACGCCCGCGCCGCGCTGTTCCTGGTCTCCGACGATTCCGCCTACATCTCCGGAGTCACCCTGCCCGCCACCGACGGCGGCACGTTGTCGCGGGTTGCCATGTGGTTCGACGAGGACCGCGCCTTCACCGACGCCTCCTGAGCCACCGGCTTCCGACGCCGTACACAGAGTAAGGACAACGATGGCTGCGACAATCGGGTCGGCCCTGAACTGGTGGGCCGACACCAAAGGAGATCAGCGGGCACTGATCGTCGACGACGAGGCGCTGACCTACCGGGAACTGCAGGACTGGTCGAGCCGGGTGGCGCGGCACCTGGCCGACGCCGGGATCACTCCCGGTGAACGCGTCGGGGTGCTCGGACCGAACTCGCTGATCTGGCCGGTACTGGCGCTCGGGGTGCTCAAGGCGGGCGCGGTGCTGGTTCCGCTGAACCCCCGGCTCAAACCGGCCGAATTACGCAAGGTACTCGACGATTCGGGCGCGGTGCTGGCCATCGCCCCGGCCGAATTCGCCGAGACCATCGCACAGACCCGGGAACTGGGCCGCGATTTCGCCGCGAAGTTCTTCGACGAGTTCACCGGCCTGCGGGCCGGGAGCCGAGACGACTTCCGTATCGACGTCGACCGCGACGATCCGGTCGCGCTCCTGTTCACCAGCGGTTCGACCGGTCTGTCGAAGGGCGTTGTCTGCACCAACCGGACGCTGCTCGATATCGTTTTCGAGGCCACTCTCACGGAGGAGGGGCTGCGCCCGGGCTCCACCGCGCTGCTGTTGCTTCCGCTGGTGTTCACCCCCGGCGTGGTGTGGGGACTGATCATGGCTGTCGTCCTGGGCAACACGCTGGTGGTCGAGAAGGAGCTGCGACCCGAGCGTGCGGTCGCGCTGATCGGCGAGCACAGGGTGAACACGCTGTTCGGTGTGCCGTTGGTCTTCGAGGCGATCGCCCGGACTCCCGCCTTCGCCGATACCGATGTCTCGTCGCTGCGCACCGCCATTGTCGGCGGCGCGGCCGTCGCGCCCGCACTCCTGAAGGCATGGGCGGACAAGGGTGTGGAATTGCGCCAGATCTACGGGATGACCGAAGCGGGCGGCGTCGCGACCGCCACGAAACGCGCCGAGGCGTTCACGCACCCCGACAGCTGCGGCACGGGTTCGATCTTCAGCGAACTGAAGGTGATCCGCCAGGACGGCACCGAGGCGGCTCCCGGGGAGGAGGGCGAGATCGTGCTCCGCGGACCAGGCGTCACCCCCGGCTACTGGAACGATCCGCAGTCCACCGCGCAGGCACTGCGCGACGGTTGGCTGCACAGCGGCGATCTGGGTACCCGCGACGAGGGCGGCCGGATCAAGTTCGTGGACCGGATGAAAGATCTGATCATCACCGGCGGCATCAACATCTCCCCGGTCGAGATCGAACGGACGATCGGCGAACTCGACGGCGTCGTGGAGGTCGCGGTCATCGCCGCTCCCGACGAGCGGTTCGGGGAAACACCGGCTGCCATCGTCACCGCTGGCGGTGACGTCGACGCGGCCGCGGTAGTGGCGCACTGCGAGCGATTGATGGCCGACTACAAGGTGCCCCGCTATGTCGTGATCCGGTCCGAACCGCTGCCCCGGCTGCCCAACGGCAAACTGTCCAAAACCGCTGTGCGCGAGGAATACCGCGATGTGGCGGACCGATTCGAGAAGGTGCGTTGAGTCGGATGACCGAAAACCCGGTACTACTCGAACGCGACGGGCAGATCGCTATCCTGCGCTTGCACCGGCCCGAACGGCTCAACGCCTTCACCGACGAAATGTGCGAACGACTGCTCGCCGCCATGGACGAGATCGACACCGACGACTCCGTGCGGGCCGTGATACTCACCGGGTCGGGCCGGGCGTTCTGCGCCGGTGCGGATCTGTCCGCAGGTGGCGACACCTTCGTCCTCGGCGGCGACCCTGTCACCGGCGAGGCGCCGGCGGATCAGGGTGGGCGCGTGGCCCTGCGCTTCTACCGCTCCACCAAACCGATCGTCGCCGCGATCAACGGCCCGGCTGCCGGTGTCGGCGTCACCATGACACTGCCGGCCGATATCCGGATCGCCTCGGACACAGCGAAATTCGGCTTCGTCTTCACCCGGCGCGGCCTCGTGCCGGAGGCATGCTCCTCCTGGTTCCTGCCACGGATCGTCGGCATCTCCACCGCGCTGGAGTGGGCCCTCGGCGGACGTATGGTCGGCGCGGACGAAGCCCGGGAACGCGGTCTGGTGCGCGAAACCGTGCCGCCCGATCAGGTGCTGGATCGCGCGCTCGAACTCGCCCGCGAGCTCGTCGGCGGAACAGCCCCCGTGTCCGTGGCGCTCACTCGCAGCCTGATGTGGCGGATGCTCGGCGCGGAAAGCCCCGAGGCCGCCCACCGTGCCGATTCGCTCGGTATCTACCTGCGGGGAACCTCCGACGATGTCCGGGAGGGTGTCGAGTCCTTCCTGGCCAAACGCGACCCCCGGTTTCCCGATCGCGTCTCCGCGGGCCTGCCCGACCTGTTCGGTGCAGCTGCGCCGACGACCTGATTGCTACGATTCACCGGGCTCGGTGTCTGGCCGGGTGGGTGAGAAGGAGGTATGCGGAGATGGCTCGACGGCGCACCGGGAGCGTCCTCAGCGAGGACCCCGACGAGGCACGCCGTCAGATCCTCACCGCCGCCGAAGCGGTGTTCGAACGCTACGGTGTCGCCAAGACGACCATGGACGATATCGCCAAGGAAGCCAACGTTTCCCGGCCCACCGTCTACCGCTACTTCGGCGACCGTGACAGCCTGATCACGGCGTTGATCGAGGTCCGGGCCCGGGCCATGTTCACCCGTGCCCGGACCTTCCTGCGTAAACGCGAAACCTTCGCCGAACAGGTTGTCGACGGGCTGATCTACCTGGTGAACATCGGCCGCAAGGATCCGGTGGTCAGGCTGATCGTGAGCCCCGAGCATATGGATATGGCCACGGCGCTGGTCGGCAGTTCCGGGCTCGCCGCCCGGCTCACCGAAGAAATGTGGGCGCCGGTTCTGCAAGAGGCACGCGCCCGCGGCGAGGTCCGTGAGGACCGGACCGATACCGAGATCTGCCAGTGGATCGCCCTGGTGGAACTGATCCTGGTGGGCCGGATGGACTTCGGTTCCGACTCCGATCCCGACCATCGGCGGATGCTGACGAAATTCCTGCTACCGGGGATTGTCACGCCCGGAGCCGCGGCACGCGCGGGTATCTGACTCGCGGGCCCAGCTCGACGACCCCGTCCGCACTCGGCATCAGCGCGGTGTCATCCGGATCGCCCCATCGAGGCGGATGGTCTCGCCGTTGATCATCGGGTTCGTGACGATATGGGCGACGAGCGCACCGTACTCGGCGGGTTCACCCAGCCGGGACGGATGCGGGACCTGTGCCCCGAGAGACTGCTGGGCCTCCTCGGGCAGTGTGCCGAGCAGCGGCGTCCGGAAAAGCCCGGGGGCGATGGTGTTCACCCGGATCAAGAGTGAGGCGAGATCGCGGGCGATCGGCAGGGTCATTCCGACGACGCCGCCCTTGGATGCGGAGTAGGCGGCCTGACCGATCTGCCCCTCGAACGCGGCCACCGACGCAGTGTTGACGATGACACCCCGCTCGTCCTCGACCGGGTCGTTCTTCGCGATACGTTCGGCGGCCAGCCGCAAGACATTGAATGTGCCCACCAGGTTCACAGTGACGACCTTGGTGAAATCTGCCAGCGGGAACGCGCCCTTTTTGCTCACGGTCTTGACGGCGTTGCCGATACCGGCGCAGTTCACCGCGATCCGCAACGGCCCCAGGGTTTCCGCGGTATCCAGTGCCGCGGCGATCGCTGCCTCGTCGGTGACGTCGGCGGGGGCGAACCGGACCCGGTCCCCGAGTTCCGCGGCGACATTCGCGCCGGGGGAGGAGGGCAGGTCGATGACGACGATGCGGGCGCCCTCGGCGAGCAGCGCTTTCGTTGTCGCCAGACCGAGCCCCGAGGCGCCGCCGGTGACAACGGCGACAGCGTCTTCGATACGCATGGTTCTTTCCTATCCGGGTTCGTTGTGGTTCAGAGTCGTTCGATCACGGTGGCGTTGGCCATACCGGCGCCCTCGCACATCGTTTGCAGGCCGTAGCGGCCGCCGGTGCGTTCCAGATGATTGACCAGGGTGGTGAGCAGTCGCGTACCCGACGACCCGAGCGCGTGGCCGAGGGCGATCGCGCCGCCGGCGGGGTTGAGTTTCGCGGGGTCGGCACCGAACTCGTGGGCCCAGGCCAGCGGTACCGGTGCGAACGCCTCGTTGACCTCGTAGGCGTCGATATCGTCGATACCGAGCCCGGCCTTGGCGAGCACCTTGCGGGTGGCGGGGATCGGGGCGGTGAGCATGAACACCGGGTCGTCACCGGCGACCGCGAACGAATGGAACCGTGCCCGCGGGGTGAGCCCGAGCCGGCCGGCCGCCTCTTCGCTCATGATCAGTACCGCGGAGGCGCCGTCGGTCAGTGGTGAGGAGTTCCCGGGTGTGATCCGCCACTGCGCCTCCGGGAACCGCGTCGCGAACTCCTCCGTGCGGAACGAGGATTTCAGGCCCGCCAGCCCCTCGACGGTGGTCGCGGCACGGACGGTCTCGTCGACGGTGTGCGGGACGGCCGTGCCGTCGGCGCCGATCCGGTCGATCGGTACGATCTCGCGGTCGAAGTACCCCTTCGCGATGGCATCGGCGGCCCGCTCGTGCGACTGCGCCGAATACCGGTCGAGGGCGTCGCGGTCGAGTTTCCATTTCGCGGCGATGAGCTCGGCGGATATGCCCTGGTGGACCAGACCTGCCGGGTACCGGACGGCGATGCCGGGGCCGGATGCGTCCTGTCCGATGGTCGCGGTGCCCATCGGAATCCGGCTCATCGATTCGACACCGCAGGCGATGACGATATCGTAGGCGCCGGCGAGCACACCCTGTGCGGCGAAGTGCGCGGCCTGCTGGCTCGAACCGCATTGCCGATCGATGGTCGTGGCCGGTACCGAATCGGGGAATCCGGCGGAGAGCAGTGCCGTCCGCGAGATATTGAGTGCCTGTTCGCCGACCTGCTGTACGCAGCCGCCGATGACATCGTCGACCTGTGCGGGATCCGGTCGACGAGGGCTCGCAATACATGCGCGAGCAATTCCACCGGATGGGTCCCGGACAGCGCACCGCCCATCTTCCCCTTGCCGGAGGCGAGGCGTATGGCATCCACGATGACGGCGTTGGGCATGACGATTCCTTTCATCGGCTGTGGCCCGGGGCAGACCACAGGCCTCGGAACCCGCCGGTTTCGGTGGGTGGTGTCGGGGGTCCGGGCATTCGAGTCTCCAAATATCTATCACCATTAGGTTTGTGGGTCAATGGCAGCGTTGTTTGCGCAGGTCTGGGATCACCGGCTTGCGCTGTCGATGACGCCCCAGCTGATGGCAGGTGGAGGCAACGATTCATTCCTGTACGGCTTTCGCCCTAGGCTTCGAGGCCGTGTGCTCAGCGGTTCGCGGCGCCGCCCGGTTCGGAAAGCCGGTTTCGACGGCTGACCGGCGTGCGGCCTCCGGGGTTACCGACGGGTGTGGTCGACCGATTCGAAGCACGCCTCGAGATCGCCGACTGCTACCCACAGGGACGGCTGGGCGATGTAGAGACGCGTGGCCGCGCGACCGAAGTGGAGTTCCTCGGCTACGGCCATGAAGTAGCGGAGCAGGCGGGGGCTGATATCGATAGGCAATTCCTAACGATCGGCGTCCGAACAAGTCTTGGACGCCTACTCGGTGGCGGCCGTACGGTCGTTTTCGGGCTGCGGAGACGTTCCGGCCTGCCTCATCGAATCTGGTCGGAGCAGGTCTCTGTTCGCATGATCTGACTTCCACCATCGAGCGTTCAACCCATCACACAAAAGGAAATAGCGTGACGCGCACTGCCAAGGTCGGACTCGAAGCACTGCTCACCCCCGAGGAGAGCGTTCTCGTGCTCATCGACCACCAGCCCTACCAGTTCGCCAATCTCCACAGCCATGAACCGACCATGATCGTCAACAATGTCGTCGGTCTGGCCAAGCTGGCCAAGGTGTTCGACGTCCCCACGGTGCTGACCACGGTGATCGAAGAACGTGGCGGCAACCTCATCAAGGGCATCCAGGACCTCTCCCCGGACCAGAAGCCGATCAACCGCACGTTCATCAACACCTGGCAAGACCGTCGCGTCGTCGATGTCGTGGAGAAGACGGGGCGCAAGAAGCTGATCATTGCCGGGTTGTGGACCGAGATCTGCGTCGCCATGCCCGCCATCCAGGCGCTGGACGAGGGGTACGACGTCTTCGTCGTCACCGACGCCTGCGGCGGAGTCACCGCGGAGGCACACGATATGGCGGTGCGCCGCATGGTCCAGGCCGGCGTCGTGCCTATCACTTGGATGGCCGTGGCCGGTGAATGGCAGCGCGACTGGGCTCGCGAGTCGACGACCGGCGGGGCCGGGGAGGTCATGGCCGAGCACGGTGGCGGTAGCGGGGTAGCGCTCGCCTGGGAGCTGCAATTGCTGGCTACACCCGCCACTGATGGTGCTGGTCGGTAGCCCCGGTGATCAGGGCGTACGTACCGAATCGGATCACTACGTCCAAGTACAGCAAACGGCCCGCGTTGCGCTGGTCGGCATCGAAAGGAAAATCATGGGGTATATCACCGTTGGGCATGAGAACAGCACGCCGGTCGAGCTGTATTACGAGGACCAGGGGGTGGGTCGACCGGTCGTCCTCATTCACGGCTACCCGCTGAACGGGCACAGCTGGGAGCGGCAGACGCGTGAGCTGCTGGCCTCCGGGTACCGGGTCATCACCTACGACCGTCGCGGATTCGGGCGGTCGTCGAAGGTCGGCTCCGGTTACGACTACGATACGTTCGCCGCGGATTTGAACACGGTCTTGCAGATCCTGGATCTGCGTGATGTGGTGCTTGTCGGCTTCTCGATGGGTACGGGGGAGCTGGCCCGCTATGTGGCACGTTACGGGCATGAGCGAGTAGCGAAGCTCGCGTTTCTCGCCTCGCTCGAACCGTTTCTCGTCGCCCGCGACGACAACCCCGAGGGGGTTCCGCATGAGGTGTTCGACGGCATCGCCGCGGCCGCGAAAGGTGACCGGTACGCCTGGTTCACGCAGTTCTTCGCGGACTTCTACAACCTGGACGAGAACCTCGGTTCCCGGATCGGTCAGGAAGCGGTCACCGGGAGCTGGAACGTCGCGATCGGCAGCGCCCCGGTCGCCGCGTATGCGGTCGTTCCGTCCTGGATCGAGGATTTCCGCAGTGATATCGAGGCGGTGCGTGCCAGTGGTAAGCCATCGCTGATCCTGCACGGCACCAAGGACAACATCCTGCCCATCGACGCCACCGGGCGGCGCTTCCACGCGGCCTTCCCCGAGGCCGACTATGTCGAGATCGAGGGTGCCCCACACGGTCTGCTCTGGACCCACGCCGACGAGGTCAACACCGTGCTGAACGACTTCCTCGACAAGTAGCGCCACCACGATAGGGGCGGTACTCGCGGTCGACCGGAGTATCGAGAGAGATGGAGACACACATGGGACAGCTGGAAGGCAAGACGTCGGTAGTCACCGGAGGAAGCAGCGGGATCGGTCTGGCCACCGCTGTCCGGCTGGCAGACGAGGGCGCGTACGTGTTCGTCACCGGCCGGCGCCGGGCCGAACTGGAGGCCGCCGTCAAAACTATCGGAGCAGACCGGGCCACCGCGGTCGTCGGCGACATCTCGAAGCCGGAGGACCTGGACCGGCTCTACGAGGCGGTCCGGGGGCGAGGCAAGGGTTTGGACGTGCTGGTGGCGAACGCGGCGGTCGGTGCGTTCGTGACGCTGGAGCAGACCACCGAGGAGCACTTCGACCATACCTTCGCGGTCAACGTCCGAGGCACGCTGTTCACAGTGCAGAAAGCGCTGCCGCTGCTCAACGACGGGGCCTCGATCGTCCTGGTCGGTTCGACTGCCGGCGACCGTGGTGTGGAGGCTTTCGGCGCGTACGCGGCGTCCAAGGCGGCCGTCCGGTCCTTCGCGCGGACGTGGTCCAACGAGCTCAAGGGCCGTGGCATCCGGGTCAACGTGGTCTCGCCGGCATGGATCGAGACTCCCGGGGGTACCGCCGCTTTCGGCGATGAGGAGATCGCTCGGGCCGTCAAGGAGAATGTCGCCGCAACCGTGGCCAGGGGCCGCATGGGTCAGCCTGAGGAGGCCGCCGCAGTCGTGGTCTTTCTGGCCTCGGAACAGAGCAGCTACGTCGTCGGCGCGAACTTCTACGTCGACGGAGGCGCGAACCAGATCTGAGCAGGGAACACACGGTGGGTGGCGATTCCAGGCTCGGTTCCTCAGGTCTCGACCAGAGTCTCCACCACCGTGCATCGGTGGCGAAGCCGCACCGACTCGGCTCCGCCGTCGGTGCATGACCGGCATCGCATCAGGTGTTCCGGCCCCCGTTGACTCCGAGTAGCCGGCCGGTGATGTAGCCGGCTTCCTCGGAGACCAGGAACGCGCAGGCGGCCACGATATCCGCGGGTGTGCCGATCCGGCGGACGGGGGTGCGCAGGATACGGTCCTAGACGGTGCCGCCGAGCCGGCCGATTTTCTCTCTCTTACGCAGCATCGGCGTTACGATCCGGTGGTGCTGGGTGGCGTCGGCGGCGGCAGGGGCGGCAAGGTCGAAATCGGCGTCGAATATGACCCGGTACAGGTGCGGGTCCGCGCATGCGAGACGTGACCTGGCGGCTCAGAACCAGCTGTCGGCAAGCAGGTTCAGGGAGCGCTGCCGCACTGCGGGGTCGTAGGCGTAGGTGACGGTGATGAGCTCGTCGGCACCGGTGTGCTCTACGAATTCCGCCAGCTCCCGGACGACCGTCTGCGGCGCGCCGACTGCCTTGATACGCAACATCGCGTGATCGCGACCGCCCCGGGCAGCAAGCTGGTCAGGGTCGACCGGCGGCTGAAGCTTCCGCCGCCGGCCGCTCCGGATATCGAGGAACATCTGCTCCAGCGTGGTGAACTCCCGCTCGGCCTCCTCGTCGGTCGGTGCCACCATGACGTTGATGCCCGCCATCAGGTACGGCTGCGCGATCTGCGCAGTGGGCGCGGAATCGGAAAAAGTGTCCCGGTAGACCTTGACGGCCTCGTCCAGTTGATCGGGCGCAAAATGCGAGGCGAGGGCGAACGGTAGACCGAGCTGGCCGGCGATAGAGGCACCATTGACCGTGGAACCCAGGACCCAGATGGGGACCTCGGTTCCCGCGGAGACAGCCGAAACGATCGGGGCACTCTGGGCCGTTCCCTCTGCGCTGAACCAGCCCTGTAGATCGAAGATGTGCTCCGCAAAAGCCTGCGGTTCGCTGGATGACCGGCTCAGGGCACGGGCGGTCATCATATCCGTGCCCGGGGCACGGCCCAGGCCGAGATCGATCCGGTCGCCGTACATGGCGGCGAGGGTCCCGTACTGCTCGGCAACCATGAGTGGCGCGTGGTTGGGGAGCATCACACCGCCGGATCCCAGACGGATCCGTTCGGTCACCGAGGCGGCCTGAGCGATCAGCAGCGATGTGGCGCTGGCGGCAAGGTTGGCAGTGTTGTGATGCTCGGCGAACCATAGCCGGTGGTATCCGAGCCGGTCCGCTTCCCGGGCGGCGTCCATCGAGGCGGCAATGCCGTCGCGGGCCGTTGAGCCTTGGGGGATGGAGACCAGATCGAGAATACTCAGTGGCACGGACAAGGTCGCGGCTTCCTCACGTTGACGACGTTAGATCTTGGCGTGTCAACCATCAGAACCTGGGCGTCTATTCCTCGATCGTTGTGAACCGGGTTTCCGGCGCGCTGTCCGCCCCCGCGTCCACTGCCTTCGTCTCCCGGTCCGGTCGAATGGGCCGTAGCCCCGCTTGTCGCCCGGCGCGTCGTGGTTTCGGTCAGGCGGGGGTCTGCGCGGAGGGGGCTCCGGTATCGGATTCGTCGCGGTCGGACAAGCCGAGACGCAGGTGTTCGCGACACTGTCACTTCGCCGTGCCCGTGTCCGGCACTGTCGACGATCGCCGCGGCGACGGTTTCGGGATCCAGGGGGGTGCCGGCGCAACCGTAGACCGGCGGTCGGATTGCGGGTCGCGGCCGGAATGATCGTGGTCATCGCGACGCCGGTTCCGCGAGTTCGGCGCGAAGTGCTCGGGAGAGTGGTGCGGGTGACTTCTTCGTGGATCGCCCCGTGCCGTCCTGGCCGTTGTGCGCTGTGCACTACTGGTAGGCCGAATTGTGTTCTGTCGGTCCATTCCTTTGTTGTTGCGCGCCTAATACCCTTGGTGCACTTCGACGTGACGGGCGTAATGCGCACTGCATGTGAACCGACCTCGGCCCGGCGCACGGTGGTAACGACAAAAGGCACTGCGTGATATGACCTCAGCGGAAAGCGCCGCGCCCGGTACCGGGACGCCTCTGACCCCGGAGCCCGGGGCAACGGCTGGTGAACCCGGTCCGCCGGACATAGAATTCACTCTCGGTGCGCATCCCGCCGAATCTGCACCAGTGCTGTCCCGCGGTTCTGTCGAGCGCACCCGCGAACTCATCCGGCAGGCGGCCCGGGCACTGGCCGCCCTCGTCCCGGAAGGCTGGATCCGGGTGGATGCGATCTTCGCTTCGACTGTCGCCGCGGAGACTGCAGTCGCCTACTACTCCGACGGCGAACGTGCGGTTCCGGTGCTGCCACCGTCGTCGGTACTGGACTCGGTCCGGGAACATCGGCGGCTATCCGCCGAGTACGCCGATGGGCCGTGGTGGCGGCTGCTGCTCTCGGTGACCGGTGACGGGCAGATCGAGGCCGACTACGACTACGGCGATGAACCGTTCCCCGCGGAACAGCTCTTTCCGCCCGAAGCGTACCGAGCCGATCTGGAGATCTTTCCGCGGAAAGAACTTCCGGTGTGGCTCGCCGCATACCTGAACCACCGTGACCGGCAGGTGCGCTCCCCGCTACGGGCAGCCGCGCAGGCGCACACCGGCCGGCCGGCCGGGGCGCACGATGACTCGGCCGGCGTCGGGCTGCCACCGTTGCCCGTACTGGCAGCGCGGTGGGCGGTACTGGCCGCGGCATTCGTTGCCGCCGGATCGGAGTGGGGTCCGCGGTTGCTGCCCGCGTTGCGCTGGTTCGAGGGCACCGGGCGCAGCGGCAGTTCACTGTATGCGTTACCCGGCGGCCGGGCAGTTCTGTCCGGTGGCGTGTGGAATGCGCAGGTGCTCGACCGGGCCTACAACCAGGGCGCGCCGCTGCCGGATCTCTACCGGGGCGCGCCGGAGTGGGTGGCCGATCCGGTGCTGAACAACCGTGCGGCACACGGAATGCTCACCTTCTGCTACTGGTGGGACGGCTCCTGCTGGAATCGCGGTGAATCGCCGGAGGTCGGCGAGGTCGCTGAAGCTGTTCCAGGGGTGTGGGATTCGGGAACCGTCGCCCGGATCATCGGGGACTTGACCGGTGCCGCGAATGTCGATGAACCCGGCGGTGCGGTGTCGGGCCTGGTTGCTGCCGCCGAGTCCGCCGCGGTCACCCGGTCGGCGCTGGCCGCTGTTTTCCCCGAGGCGGGCGAGTCCGATATCGCTGACGCCTACTACCAGCTGCACATGGGTGGAATCGCGGCGGCGGAGCCGCTGCCGGAGGGAGAAGCAATCGCCCGGGTGGCCCGGGAGCTGACCGGAAGTGGGATGGAACTGTCCGATTACCCGGTGGATGGGTTGCGTGCCGACCGGATGAATATGGGCTGGATGGTGTATGTCCCGGTGCCGCAGGGTGAGGTGGCGGTCGGCCGAGCCATTTTCTATATCGCGGATGACGGGGTGATGGAATGGTCGTCCTCGTCGGAAGCGCCGTCGCGCTATGTGGTCGACTTCGAGGAACGCTGCCGGGTGCGCAATCGTGCTCTGCTGTAATCGGGATCGGTGACTCGGGTGGGTGCTGCCCGCCCGAATCGGAGGGATATGGGCGCTGAATCGGTGGCATCCGAACGGAATTCCCGTAGCTGGGGACATTGGATTCGAGGCGACTGAGTATTGTTGAGCCACAAGGTGTTTCGGCAATGATCAGCTCGATCGATGAACGCTGTTCTCCGGACTTCGCATGCGCCTGAGGAGTGGATATTGTGGACGACAAGACCCTCGAGTTCGACGAACAGAAGTTTCGGTCCGCGGCAGGCGCTGTCGACGCTGTCGGTGATTTGATCGGTGATGTGTTGAACACGCTGGCGAGCGCGATGGAAAGCCGTGGCGCGGTATGGGGAAACGACCAGCTCGGCGCTACTTTCTATGACGGAGTGGGTGGTCAGGATGGTTACCGGGAGAACTCGGCAGGATTGACCGGAAGCATCGGGTCCTCCGCCGAATCGATACACGGCCTTTCCGTCAGCATGCGAAACATTGCCGATGTGGTTCGTGCCATGGAAGACGACAATCGCGCCGGGTTCGGCCGTGTGAACGGGAAATAGTCCATGCCGAACGAACAAGCGAAGTCCGAGTTTGCCGAGCTGCTCGAAGGGGCACAGGCGCAGGTGCGTAACATTTCGCGGATTCAGCAGGAGCGGGCGGAACTGACCGCCGCCGCCCAGGCGCGCGGTAAAAAGGTCACCGTTACGGTCAATGCCGACAACAAGGTAATCGACGTAAAATTTGCCGACGATATAGGAAAACTGAGCTATTTCGAAATAGCCAGGGCCGTGGTCGAAGCGGCCCAGAAAGCGTCGGCGGACGTGGCCCGGAAGACCGCGGAGCTGATGACACCGATCCAGGAGCAGCAGGCCCGGATGCCCAAGCTGATCGATATGCTCGGCGAGTTGTCGATAGACGCATCCGGGTTGCGTATTTCCGAGTCCATCGAAGCTCCGGTCGATTCACCGAAAGCTCGCCAGCGGCGCCGTTTTTCCGATGGCAGCCTCGCAGCGCCGGAGGCAGCTGCGGAAGAGAGCGGCCGGACCCCGCGCGGCTCGATCGCCGACTCCAGTTGGTGAAGGTCGGTTAGCCGGGGATGGTCTGGGAGCTGCCCTCCGAGCTGGAATGGCTCAAATGGCTTGTCGGGATGGAATGGCCGGACGGTGACCCGGACCAGATGTGGGCGCTGTCCCAGGACTGGCGCGCCGCCGCGAGCCGCTTGGACGAGATCCTCGACAACGAGCTCGTCGCCGCCAAAGAAGCCGCCCTCGCCGCCGCCCCGCAGGGGGAGATCCGGGAGGGTCTGCAGAAGACGTTCGACAGTTTCCTCGTCCCGACAACCCCCGCGGAAGACGATTCATCGCTGAAAGCACTGGTCCGCTTTCTGAACATGACAGCGGATGCGACCTGGGACACCGGCACCGAAATCGAATATGCCAAGCTGATGTTCTGGTCGTCGCTGGTGTTGCTGGCCCTGGAAATCGCGCTGGCATGGATTTTTCCGCCGACCGCCCCCGTGGCGCAAGGGGTGGCCATCGCGGTGACCCGGGTGGTGGTGAGAGGGTTGTTGCAGCGGGCGCTGCTGGCCATCGGCCGGGCCGTCGGCGGGATGGCCAAGCAGCAGCTGCTGAACTTCGGTGTCCGGAAGCTGCCGACTTTCGTCGTGCGGCACGCCGCTATCGATACCACTATCGGGGTCGGCCAGGACTTGGCTGTGCAAGCCTGGCAGGGCGATCGCCGCCGGCACGGTATCAACACCACCCAGCTCGGAATCACCGCAGTCAGTTCGGCGGCCGGTGGCCTGGCGGCCGGGCCGGCGGCCGGGATCGTCCACCAGAACCTGAGCCGGCGACTCGGTGACAGCGTGCCCATGAGGCTGGTGAACGGGACGCTCACCGGTACCGTTGCGGGTGCGATCGGAGGTGTCGCGGGGCTGGGGGCGGCGATCGGTACCCAGGTCGGGATCGACCTGCACGACGGCAAGAGCTGGGAGGAAATCCGGGCGGGCACTCTGTCCATGGACACCCTCGCACCGCAGTTCAGTCCGCTCATGATCAGCGGCGGTGCGGTGAGTGGCGCGTTGACCGGGGGCAACAAAACGGCGGCCGAGCTGCCGCGCTGGGGTCGTAACAGCGAGAGCCATAAGCAGAGATGGGGCAACTTCAGCTTCGGTGATCGGCTGTCCGCCGCCGCGTTCGGGGGAACAGATGATCGCCCGGGCATCGGGTTCAGCGACGGTGGTTCGGAGGGTGATTCCGGGGCCGCCGGATCGGTGGCAGTTGCCGGAGCTGTGGACGGCGGCGGTGTGGCGGGCCTGCAGGTCGACGATGTTATTGCCGGGCCGGCCGGTGACGCGAGGGTGTCGGCGGAAGCCGCCGCCGGTCCGGCCGGTGGTGCGGGCTCGCCGGTGGGAGGCGCTGCCGTCGGGACGGCTGGTGTGGCGGGAGTCGAGGCCGGGTCGGCTGCCGGTGCTACGCGCGGTGTCGAGAGCGTGAATGGTGCCGCCGACCCGGCGGCCACCGCAGCCGGTGCCGCGACTGAACCGAGGTCTGCCGGGGTCGGCGCCTCGTCCGATGTTCGCGAGGGCGAAAATTCCGCGTCGATGGCCGACCGCGATTCGGATGAGGCGTCCGGGAATTCCGCGACAGCCACCCGCGACCCGAAGCCGGAATCCGCGGAGCCGGGAGCTGATACCCGGGTAGGCGAATCGGCGCCGGGCGAATCCGGTGCCGCCACCGGGACCCAGGAAGAATCATCGGCCGGAGAGCCGAATGATCCGACAGCCGGTGCAGGAACTTCCGCACGTACTTCCGCTGCGCCGGACGTAGCCGCCGGGTTTGTCGATCCGGAATCCGGTGCAGGTGCTGCGGTGCTCGCCGACCTCGGCGACGAGATAGCCACTGCGGGGGCGGCGGGTGCGTCGGTGACCGTACCGGGACCGGTCGCCGGTGGCGCGCCGGCCGGTGCGGTGGTCGCCGACCAACCCGGCGGCGGGTCGCCGGCCGCATCGCCGGCGAACAGGTCCGGGACGGTGGGCGCCCGTGTCACGGGCCCTGCTGCGGGGCAACAGGATAGGGGTTCCGCTCCGGCCCGCCCGGGTGTTGTGGACGGGAGTTCGCCCCGGCGGCCCGGCCCGGCTGGAGGATTCGGAAATGATGTGTCCGAGGCGCGGTCCGCAGGACCGGCACCGTCTCCTGGCACCGAGTCCGGGGTTGCGGCTGATAGCGGGGCGGCGGCCGATCTATCCGGATCCGTCGTCGCGGAACCGGTGGCCGCCCGGCATGGAGGTCAGGACGGGGAATCCGGTGGCCCCGCACCCGATGCGGCGATGGTTGCGCCGGCCGGCGCGGGCGCGAACGGACCCGATCCTCGGGACGTGATCCGACGTCCGGTGCCACCGAACGGCGCCGGCTCAGAGCGGTTCACCGCGGCTGAGCACGGCGCACCGGAGGGGGAATCGGGAACCACGGTGGCGCCCCGAACCGGCGGCCGCCGTAGCGACTGCGTGCAGCTGGCGCTGACCGAACTCGCCCGGGAAACGGGTAGCCGAGTCCTCCGGGTGCCGGCCGGGCCGATCGGTCCCGGGGGGATGAAGCTCGCCGAGATCGAGGAGGCGGTCCGCAGCCCACTGTTCGAATTCCCGCCGGCGGACGGGACACAATCCCGCCATCAGCCGATCGCCGATGAGCTGCTGCGGATGGCGGCCGGGCTGGATCCACGGCAGGTAGCGCAGGGCCGGGGGCCGCGGGCCCTCATCGTGGACCGGTACGCCGCCCCCGCGGAGGGGCCGGCGGTGGGCGGCCATGCCTACACGATGACCGTGCGGATGAACAAGGAAACCGGCGAATACTTCGTCCAGGTCTCCGATCCGTCAGCTGGAGTCCGGCGCCGGTTCCCGCCCGATCTGCCGCGCGAGGCCGACTCGGTATCGGCGGTACTGCTGGACGGCGCCGGCCGGCCGGTCCGCCCGAGCTGGCTGGATCCACGGGTCCGGCCGCTGACGGAGCACTATCGAAATACCGACGAACGAGCGATAGTCGCTGACGACGCCTACCGGACAGGCAAGCTGCCCGGCGAATCCCGGGAGCGTTTCGCGGCCCGGCGCGCGGCAGTCCGGCTGGATATCGAAGGGCAGCTCGCGGCGCAGCGTGCGGCCTATCTTCGTTCGCTGCAACACGATGCGTTCAACGGAGACGGGATCGCCGGCTTGCGGCGGTACGACGACCTGATCACCGAGGTCCAGCACGCGGCGAATGAACTCAAAGAGCAAGCCGACGCACAATGGGCGGAGTCCGGGCGGCGGGGCAAGGGTAAGCGTCCGTGGGATGCCGAATGGAACCCCTTCGTCGAGCTGGAACCACTACCCGAGCAGCGGGTGCGTCCGGCGCCCCGGGCATCGCAGACCTCCGCGCCGAAGGAGGTGGACCTCGATGACCGCCGCTCTTCGCCGGCAGCGGCCGAAGCGGCCGTGGCCGGCGATACGGTTGCCGGCCGGTCATTGCGCGCCCGCTATGGTGGCTCGATCACCGATAAGTGGTCGGATCTGATCGATTCGGCAGATTCCACGTGGGATGCCAACCGTGCGATCGGTGCTGAGTTGCAGCACCGATTGCGGGAATTGACCGGCAACGAAGACCTCCGTGTGCAGTTCGATGATCCGAAGCTCACGTCGGAGGTGCTCGCTGAATATGCCCGCGCCATGGTCGTAATGTTCGGAAGGTACCCGCTGGATTCCCTGGATATCGAAGTTTTCCCGCTATGGGACGAGATGCCTTTCTCGGTGACTCCTTCCGATAATCCGCCTTTGCCGGCCGGAAATGAGTTCGCCGACAATCAGGAACAGACGTATGTTCCGGGTATCGCGTTCGACACCCATTATTTTTTCAAATCTGATCCTGCGGCCCCGGACGATGAATACGGCGACTATTTCCTGGCGAATGTGCAGCGGGATGTGACGCTGGGCCGCCTTCCGGAAGCCGTCCTGGACCGCCCGGCATTCGCGGTGGCAGTACTCGCATTCGGTCATGCGCGGGATGTTTCGGTCGGCCGGATGGCGCACCCGGCAGTGGACGAGGTTCTGCGGCAGTCCTTTGCCGGCAGCGGACACCGGCCGCAGCACGGTCCGGAGTTCCGGCGCTGGTTCCGGCAGCTCATGCCCTACGCTTTCACCGACCAGGTCGGCGGTCATCTCGATCCAGCGAAGGCGCTGGCGTCGGCACTGCTGGAAACGACCCTGCGCGGCCGTGCCGCGGACGCATCGCTGATCAGGCTGGCAGAGCTACAGGACGCGCAGGACGGAATCGAACCGCGTACAACTATTCCGGCCGGGGTCGATCCGGTGCGATTGCCCGAACCCGGTAATGCGGCATTGATGCCGCAAACGGTGTTCGACGACGAGTGGGCCGCGCAGCCTACCGCGGCGAAGATTGCGAGTCGCCTGGCGGAAGTGCTCGCTGATATCACCGGTCGTGATATTCGGGTCACCGGATACGACGACGACCTCGATATCGACGTGTTGCGGGAGGCCGCGCGCTCCCTGGAAGAGGTATATCGCGACCTCCCGCATATCCCGGTGCTGGAGACGGCCTTCGCCGATCTCGTCGCGACCGGTCAAAGGCGTTCGGAACATAGATTTTTCGGGGCGACCCGGCCGGGATACGGTGATTCGCCGCCCGGGCGATACGAAGGAGAAGAGGGCCGGAAGCCGCCGCGCCGGATCACGCATACCGAAAGTCTGGTACTGAATCGGGCGTATGCCGAGAATGCGGAGTACTTCTGGCGAAGTGCGATGAATTCCGCCGAGTCCGGCCTGCACCCGGACAGCGGCCGGGCGCGCCCGGTGCGTGCGGTGGTGCTGCACGAGTTCGGGCATGCGGTCGATTTCGCCGGGCACGGGGTGGCACGCAGATCGGTCGGCAATGCGCTGCTGCGCCACTACATGGCGAACCGCCTGGGCCCGGCGAGGGTGGGGGAATACGAGAGTTGGCTGAACGATCAGCTGAGCGGTTACAGCTTCCACGCCGATGGGCGCTTGAATCCCACCGAAGCCATCGCCGCGGCGTTCGCCGATGTCCGCTCGCAGGGGTATGAGAACGCCAACGATGCCGTGCGGATCATCTACGATCTGGCGGTCCGGGCGGCGGACGAGTCGTTGCTGGGGAGGGTGCGCCGGTTCGGCGATCGGCAGCGGTTCGGTGCTTCCGGTTACCGGGTCCAGCTCACCGATGGGAGCATCCGGCGCAACATCCTCTTCCCGGACCGGCAAGTCGACGGTGCAGACCCGATGGGGATCGCGGGCGCGGAGAAGAGCGCCGAATCCGGTGGTGGCGTTGCCGCAATGGCCGAGCCCCGAGGAGATCGGCCACAGCCGTCGGGCCGTAAGACGCAGGACGGGCCGTTGCCGCCGGATGGAGGGGAGCCGGCGGGTGGTTCTGCGAGCGAGGACATGATCCAGCGGGCAGCAAATGATCCCTGGGTACGACGGCGGGCTTCAATACTGTTGGGCGAGGCCTTCTTCCGCGCCACCGGTCCGACCACACCGGACCAGCGCAGTCTGCTCCTCCGCGGTTTCGAGCACTGGCTGCGTATGCGACTACCCGGCGACACCTTCCATTCCGGCGAGGATCCGGGCCGGGAGTTTCCGCTCGGCGCTCTGGATATGCCGAAGGCGCTGGTGGCGGCACACAAAGCCGGACGAGTCAAGGGTCTCGGGGCCCTCAACGCCGCCGAATGGGCGCTCGTCCAACCCATGCTGGAGTTTCTGGGGAAGTCCGGCCCGAGGATGGGATCGGAAAAGGCCCGCTTGCCGGCCGGTGGCTCGGAGGTCGGAAGTGACTCGGCTGGGCCGAAGGCCGACCCTGCTGCGGATGATGAATCTCGCCGCGACCTCATGGCGGCGGCCTTGGCCGATCCCGAGTGGGAGGTCCGGGAAATCCAGACCGGCACCCCGGCCGATCGGGGAGTGGTGCAGCCAGATATTGCACCGCACACCGTGGGCCCGGCTGATGCACGGCCGCTGCCGGAGGCAGGGCGTAGTGCGGAATTGCTCGGGGTACCGGACACTGACGACTGGACTCGGTGGGATCCGGCTCGGGTCGCCGTAGAGCTCCGCAGGAAGTTGTTCGACACCACCGGATCGGATATTCCGGTAGTCGGTTTCGATCCGGATGCGGTGAATACCGAAATCGCGCGCGAATACGCCCGCGCCGTGGTGGACAGGTTCGACGAGGCGCCACACACCCCGTTGGATTCGATCGAGATCGGGCCGATCGACCACGAGACATCCGAACGGGTTCTGGCCGAAGTGCAGTATCGTCAAGTCACTGCGGCAGACGGTACGGTGTGGTTGACCCGGCATCTGGTACTCAACCAGCTGCTCGCCGCGGATCCCGGGAAGATCCGGCGTCTGGTGGACGCCAACGCCGCACTGCACCACTTCGCGGACAGTGCTCGCGCGCGTCCGCTGTACACCGTCATTTCGCATGACTTCGGGCATCTACTGGACCGCGCCGGGACGACCGCCGCCCGGAGACTGGCCGGCAACGCGCTGCTGCAGCACTATATGGCCGAGCGGCTGGGGCCCGATACGGTCGAGGGGTACAACGCCTGGTTGCGAAAGAACCTCAGCGGATACAGTTTCGACCCCGGAACGGGGTGGCTGCTTCCCGGCGAAGCGCTGGCCGAAGCCTACGCCCAGGTGACCGCGGAGGGCCGTGAGAATGTCAGCGCCCCCGTCTGGATCCTGTACGACCTGCTGGTCCGGTCCGCCGATCGGGAAACACTACGCGGCCGGTTCGGTGGGTTCATCGATCAGCTGCGTTACCGCTCGTCGCATTACCGGGTGTCCGACGGGACCTTCGTCCGGGCCCGGCCACCGGTCGGGAAAACCGTCGACGGCGGCAATCCGCGGCGCGAGCGCGAGAGGTCAGCGGACCGGGATGCGGGCGACGAGAGCCGATCGGAACGTGTCGAAGGCATCGATCCGGCCGGCCAGGTCCGGGATCTCCTCACACAGATCGCAACCGGGCGGAAGGCCCTGGAATTTCTCGACGCGAACCCGATGATCCGGACCCATTTCCCACTCCGTGACAAGGACGCGCCTCCTGGAAAGCTGGGTGTCGAGGGGAGTTTCGAATGGCACTTGTTGTCGGTGAAGGCATTTACCGACGGCAGAGGACTGGTCGCGCAGGCCATCACCGCGGTGCACGAATCGGTGCATGCGCAGTACCACGTGAACGGCATCAGCGGTCTCGCGATCGAGCGGCGGCGGACGATGTCCCGCGAAGAATTCGTGGCCGTCATGGTCGACGAGGAAGCGCATGCGGAAGCGCTGGCCATCCGGGCCGGGCAGGAATTTCGGGCGCTGGGGTATCGGGTACCGGAAACTTCTCTGGAGAAGGCGTACGTCTCGGCGACCGGGCAGTACCTGCGTAACGCTCGGCTGACCGAATCGGAGGTGGTCGCCGAGCAGATGCATGAACAGGGTGTCGCCGCCCTGCGTGACCTGGTCGGACTCGAGGTGATCCAGCGGGGGATGGGGTACAACCAGTACTACGGAGAATTCTGGGATCAGGAGAATCCGGCGCCCGGTGATGCCGTGGCCGGTGACGCGGGCTCCGCCGGAGACTACTGGTACCGGCCTGCTGATCCCGCGGTAGCCGCCGAACTGCGCCGGGGTGTGCTGGAACGTCACGATCTCGATCTGCGAAGGAGCGAGTCCGCGGACCGGATCCGGGAACTGGCTGCCGAGCTCGGTTTCGGCACCGAGCTGAGTTCGACGGAGTGGCACAAGGCTGTCGAGACCGAATTACGGCGGCCACCCGGGACGTCGGATGATCCGGTCGAATCCCGGCGGCGCCGGCACGACCTGCGAGTGCTCGACGATCTGATCGCCCGGTCGGCGTGGCTGGAGTCCCTCGTTGCGCATGCTGGGCTCCGCCTCGAGGTGCTGCTGGGACGGGATGTGCTCACCGCGGCAATCCGGGACGAGGCCGCGGCCGGATCCGGTGCGCGGCTGCTCACCGATCAGGTCGCGTATCTGCCGGGTACGCCGGACCGTATCGTGGTGGTGGCCTTATCGGATGGGCACAGCGCGGCGCTGGCCGCGGCCGGCCGGGATCCGGAGACGGCCGCGATTCTGGAGCGCGGTGATATCCAAACGGAGTATCGGCGCGCCTGGCACTACCCGGACGGGTCCTTCCAGGTGGAACTCGTCGAGCACCCTGACCCGCACCGATCGCGTTCCGCCGCGGTGCTCGCCGAACCCGCGTCCGCGGCCGACCGGGCAGCAACCGAGCGGCTGGTACATATCCGCCGTGAGCTCGCCGATACGAGCAAGACCCAGGTCGGTCCCTGGGCCGACACCATTCTGCGGGACTGGGAGGTGCGGATCGAATACGCGACGGGCGCGGACAATCAGTACGATCCGGTGCGCAAGACCCTGGTCCTGGATCCGGGTTTGTCCGACGGTCAGCAGCTTGCCGCCATGGTGCATGCCGCAATCCATATCGAAGCCGCCGGCAGCCGGGAAACCCCGATGGGGACCAGGTTTCGGATGCAGGTCCCACGGTGGGATTACGTCCGCAGTATGCTCGCCGAAGAAGCCCGTGCGCACGCCCTGGAAATCATCGCGATCAGGGAGTTGCGCACTGCCGGTTCCGATATCCCGGAAACCGCCCTGGAAAGGGCCTACACCACCGCATTCGATACCGAACGTGCGCGGCTCGCGGCGAACGATCCCGGCCGCTCGCCTGCCGATCTGGACGCCCTGGCCAATATCGCCGGCTTACAGGCGATACGCCCTGAACTGGCGAACCACCGATTGCCCTCCGGCCGGACTTACGCCGAGTACTACAGCACCGCATGGGAGCAGGCACGTGGTGTGCGCTCGATGGATCGGATCGTCGCCGATACCCGCCTGGCCGGCCCGGCGATATCGGACCGCGGCGACGTGCGTCCGTCGCGGGTGCTGGAAAATTCGGAAACCAGAGTGGTCGAGCAGGTCGAGTACGCGAACGGCGAAATCCTCGTCAAGATCTTCTTCGCCGACCGCGACCGCGCCGTGGCCGCCCTGCTGACCTCGGTTGTCGGCCGGGCAATCGGTGCGCCGGTGCCGCGGGCAGCGTGCGAACTGCAGATGTTCTACCAGCGTATCCCGCTGGGAACGCCGGCCGATCGTGCTTCCGCTGACGTTCCCGGGCTGCTGGCGCGGTATGCCGATACCGACCAGGGATTACTGCTGGGGCTGCTGGATACGGTCACGGGTAACCGAGGACGGTCCGGGGCGGAAATCTATGTAAGACCTGGAAAACAGAAGACTGTTCTCGCTGTCGGCCACTACCGCGCATTCGAGGACGGCGGCGTGGTGCCTTCCGAGATAGGCCCGTTCTCCGGCTATCTGCTGCGCCACACCGGCGACGGTGCCGTCGAATACCAGGACAACCAGGTGTTGTCGGCGGCTGCGGTCGACGACTTCATCGAACGATTCGCGACGACCCACCCGGTATTCGAACAGTACGACAAGCTCGACTGGTACGACCAGGGTATGGCGCGGCTGCGGCAGATCCGCGCCCACGCCCTCGGACAGGCCGACAGTGCTGTGGAACTGGATCGGATCGGGGTTGTCGGCTCGATCGAGGACAGTTACCTCAATCAGTACGGGGCGGGGGACGGATTCGGAGTCTGGGCAACGGTCGATTCGGCCGGAGTGGTGCGGGCCGAGATCCGTTCCGGGGAAAACACTCCGCGCGGCGCGGATATGTTCAGTGATATCTTGCGCAATCTCAGTCATCTGGCCACCGAATTCCGGGTCGACTGGATCGTGGCCGATGGTGTGCCGGGCGACGGCGGAGACGGTATGCCGAGCCCGATGGTCACCGGGGACGGGCTGGTCGATGCCGGTGTCGCCGAGCTCGCGGCCGAACACGGGTTCACCCGGATCGAGATCGGTTCGGCGGAGAACGCCGGACAGCTCGCGGAACGCCCTTCTGCTGTCGTGCGCTTCCTGCGTCCGGAGAATCCGGTCGCGGCCGGCACGGAACCGGTCGCCGGGCCCGAGGTGGTATCGGATGACTCGAATGCCGGGAGACCGGGCGACGAACCGGCCACACCGGCGAACCCGGCGGATGAGCGTGCCAGGCACATTCCGGACACTGCCCGGGATGACGTGCCGAAACAGCGGGAAGATTTCTCGGGCAAGTCTCCGGCCGAGGTCGGGCGACTACTGCGGGATCTACTGGCCGGCCGGGAACATCCCGTCGAGGTGTTCGGGTTCGACACACTGCCCCTCGATACCGCGCCGGATGTACAAGACATGGCCCGCGACATGCTGCGGATGCTCGAGCTGAACCCGCAACTGGATGTGCGGCAGATCGGTTTCGGCCCGACGCGGAACCGGTACGACGTGCGGGTGGCGGAAACCGATACCGGGCATCGCTACACCGAAGCGATCGTCTTCGGAATCGGCCAGTTCATCAGACCCGGCGGGGATACAGCCACCGGCAACTACTTTCACGAAATGATCCGGCAGGATATCGACAACGGGATCCTTCCGGAAATATCTGCCGCGCAGCCCGGTCCCGCGCTCGCGGCCCGGGCATTTGCACACGCATTGGATCACGCGGGCGGATATCTGGCTCGTGAAATGGTGCATGCCGAACTGACCCATTGCTTCCGCGACAACCGGCCCCGTAAGTACCTGAGCCGCGAACGGTGGAGCCTCGACGGCCCGAACTATCGCCGCTGGCTGAAGGAGGTACTACCGCAGTCGAGTTTTGTGGACAGCTGGCACGATATCGTTCCAGGGAAGGCACTGATAGACGGATTCACGGCGAACTGGGTCGCCGCGAATTTCGGCGGCTTCGCTCAGACAACAGCGCAGGACGCGGCGAACCGGACACTGGCCGGCCTGCTGGCCGTCCAGGACGGAGTGGAGCCGCGTCCGCTCGACACGGAACATGCGGAGCCGTTGCCGTTGCCCGAACCGACCCCCGCGCAGATACTCGGCGCGGTGGACGAATCCGGTGCGCCGATAACGGATGGTTTCTTCGAGAAATCCTCGCCTGAAATATCTGAAATTCTGACGGATAAGCTCGAGGAAATTACCAAGAAACCGGTAGTCGTCTATGGGTTCGATGAAAGTATCGATCCAGAGGTTGCCGGTGAGATTGCGCGTTTCATGGTGGACCGCTTCGAAACCGATGACTTTGTTCACGTTCCCGCGGTGGGTATCGGACCGATCGAGCCCGAGCCGAACCTCAACCATTACGTTTTGGCCCGGACATATCCGGGTTCGCCGCCGGTGACCGAAGGCGAATCCGCCGAGCTCGATGGGGACCGCCCGGTCTCCGTGGAGCGTATCCAGTTCAACTCCGAGGTGGCCGAGAAGGCAGAGTTCTTGCGCAGGGGTGTCGACAATGCCGTGGAAGTGCGGCAGCTCGGGCGGGATGCCGGTGCACGACCGGTGTGGTGGTTAGGCGGACACGAGTGGGGGCACGTCCTCGACGCCGCGGGGGCCGGCGAGTTCCGGACGAAGATCGGTGACGTGCTGCTCGGTCTCTTCATGCACCAGCATTCCGGGAATCAGACGATCTCTGACTACGTCATCTGGCTGAGTTCGAACCTGAGTGGTCACAGCATCACGGACCTGCCGGACCGTTGGCAGATCGATCCGCGCGAAGTCGGCCCCGACGCTGTCCCCGAGGTGTTGTGGCGTGGCCGCGAGAACGTCGGTGACGACGAGGTGATCGCGGTTGTCTACGACCTGCTGAGAGAGCTGGCGCGGGCGCAGCACACCAACGGGGTACCGAGCGCCCGGCTCACCGAACTTCTGGCCCTGCGCGGGACCTACCGCCTCGAGGCCACCGGCGAGATCATCAACGGCCTGGACCCATTTGCCGCGATCCCCCGCGGCGAGGTAGGCGGCGTCATTGTCGGACCCGATATTCCGGCAGTGGTGGATGGGGGCCGTAGTCTCACCCCGGCCATTCCGGACATCCCGGATACCCCGGACGCTTCGGACACCCCGGACGCTTCGGCGCCCCGCTTTGCTCCGGAACTTCCGACTGCTTTGCAGGACGACCGGATACTGCTCCCGCCCACCGGTTCCGGAGACGCCCGGAGCGACCTGGTGGCGGTTGCCCTGGACGACCCGGAGCAACAGATCCGGAGCTTGCTGGCCCTCACTCCGACCGGCCGGGAAATTCTGGCGATACTCGGTGACCGGCGGATCCGTACCGACTTCGTGCCGTACGGAACGTTCGAAGTGGGCAACCACGACAGGGTTCTGGGCCAGTACGTGACGCGGTCGCTGACCGCACGTGTGCATACGGCAGAGGCGGATCTGCTCACGCAGGGGCTGACACTGGCACACGAAGCGGTGCACGCGCTGTACGACATCGATGGTGAGGTCGCCGATCCGGCCGGAATGGGCCGAGCGGACTACATTGCGGCCCGGGTCGGTGAGGAGACCGACGCCGAAATATTGACGGTCCGGCTGGCGGCCGAATGGCGCGAGCTGGGTTATCCGATACCGCCCTTCGCCGGCGAAAATGTTTACTACGCAGCGGTAACCGAACAGGCCGGCGATGCCGGCACACCTGATGCCGCCTCGTCCGATGACGCGGCAGTACGGTCTCATGAGCGCGGTGTCGCGGCAGTACACGCGATGTACCGGGAACATCACGCCAGAAGGTACGGACGAGTGTGGGATGAAGCCCACAGCGGCAGGGGCAACCCTGTTCCCGCCGGCGAGCGGTATCGATCCACCGGTCCGGAATTCGACGCGGAACTGCGGCGTGGCCTGGTGGACTGGAAGGATGCCGATCTGCGGTGGGAGGCTGCCGGGGCCGCGGTGGCACAATTGTCTTCCCTGCTCGCTGTTGATCCGCTGCCCGCCGACCCGGCTGCGTCCGGCGGGACCGAGACCCCACTGCAGCGGGTGGAGCGGGAGCTGGCCACCACCGAATCAGCGGAAGACCGAGCGGAATTGCGGCGGCGCCGGCACGAGTTGCACCGGCTGGCCGATCTGCAGAACGACTCGTTGCGACAGGCGGCTCGATTCCGTACCGAGCAGCACGCTGTGCACACCCTGGTGGCGCGGGATGTGCTGGCAGCGGCGGTGCGGGATCTCCCAGGTGCCCGAGTGCTCACCGATAACGTCGCTTACCTGCCGGGGGAACCGGATCGGCTGGTGATCGTCGCGCGCACAGGTGATCACGATCGGGCGGTGGCGGTAGCGGCGCAGCTGTCCGGCGATATCGTGCACCGAGCCGATATCGCTCGCGAATACCGTGACGTCAGGGTTGGGCTGGACGGGCAGGTCAGGGTGACGGAGGTCGACGAGCCGTCTCCGTCACTGCCGGAGGAGCCGTTGCGAGATCTTCCTGTCGCGGACGTGGCGCAGCGGGCTGCGGACAGCGAAACCGGCCGGATCCGCCGGCTCCTGGCCCGGGCCGATGTCGGTGCGTGGGCCGATGCGGTGTTGCGGGAGCACGATATCCGGATCGAGTACCGGTCGTATGCCGTCGACCGGTACTACCCGGAGCAGCGGCTGCTGGTGCTCGATCCGGGCGGGTCCGACGGTGCCCAGATGGCGGCGATGGTGCATACCGCGGTGCACGCCGACATCGCGGCACAGCAGGCGGCCGGAGAAGCAACGCTGTTCGGGCTGGCGGCTTCCCGCGCGGACTATATCGATCGGATGATCGAGTATCAGGCGCGGGCACAGGCGATGGAGGTCGTGGCGCTCCGGCAGTTGCGGGCGCTGAGCGATAGCGCGCTCTCGGCTGCCGAGATTCCCGAGGCTGCGTGGGAGCCCATCTACGGCGCGGCTTTCGAGCGCCAGGTGGCGGCCGGGGACGGCTCGCCCGAGGTCTTGCGGGCCGGCCACGATGCCGGGGTGGCGGCGCTGCGGCGCGAACTGCCCGGGCTCGAAGTATCGCCGGACCGCACGTACGCCGAATTCTTCGGCGCGGCATGGGATTACCTGCACGGTACGAGTCCGGTGGCTGACGAGCCGGAGAACACCGCGAGTGAGGCGGCCGATCCCGAGCAGCCTCTCGTTCCGCGGCTCGGCCTGCCGGACCCGGACCTGCCCGACGACCGGGTACCGCCGGTTCAGGACGGATTCGAACCGACCACTGTGCCACCGGCGGGCGAAAGTGACGGGCATATACCGGGACAACCGGTCGAATTTTCGGGCCGGCCGCCGGCCGAGGTCGGCGTGGAATTGCAGGAACTGCTGGCCGATCGGGTTCATCCCATCGAAGTGTTCGGGTTCGACAAATTACCCGATGACGACCCGCCGGCGATACGGGATATGGCCCATGCCGTGGCGCGACTGTTCGCGCTGAATCCGCAGCTGGATGTGCGGTGTATCGGCTTCGGCCGGATACCGGACCGGTACGAAGTGCGGGTAGCGGAAACGGATACCGGCCACCGATTCACCGACGCCATCATTTTCGGAGTCGACCAGTTCACCAGGCCGTATTTCGATACAGGTACCGAGGATTACTTTCTGGCCGGGATCCAGCAGGATATCGCCGACGGTGTTCTTCCGGTAACTTTTGCCGATCGGCCCGCCGACGCACTCGTTGCTCAGACGTTCGCCCACGCATTGGATCATCACGGCGGCTATCTGGCGCGCGATCTCGTCCACGCCGAACTGACCCACCATTACCGGGACAACCGGCGCCTGCCGAACACCGTCGGTGAGCGGTGGCGGCTCAGCGGGCCGGGCTATCGGACCTGGTTGACGGAGGTGCTGCCGCACACCAGTTTTCCGGACGAGTGGAATGATGTCCTTCCCGATAAGGCGCTGATCGACGGATTCGTCTCGAACTGGGTCGAATACCGGAACGCCGACACACACTTCGACCCGGAACACGTGGCGGTGAGCCGGAAACTGGCCGAGCTTCTGGTCGCACAGGACGGTGTGCAGCCGCGGCTGCTCGACCCGGACCATGCGGTGCCCCTGCCGTTGCCCGAACCCAGCGCTGCGGAGATGCTCGGCGCCCTGGACGACTCCGGTGCCCCCATCCAGGACGAATTCACCGGAAAATCTCAGCACGACGTCGCGAGCATACTGACAAGAAAGCTACAGGAGATCACGCGAAAAGAGGTCGTGAACTTCGGGCCCGGTATTTACGATGTTTCCACCAGAACATCTCATTCGGAAATCACGGATGTATCGGGTAGGGTGCACAAGCTCGAGGGAAGTGCCATTATTGTCTATGGTTTCGGGACGCGTATCGATCCGGAGATCGCCCGTGAATGGGCACGCTTCTTCGTGAATGGATTCGATAAAGACAAACTGATGGATGTTCGTGCAGTGGGTATCGGATTTCCGCTGGCCGCCCGCTTCCCCGGTGTCCTGGCGCGGACATTCTATGGCGTTACGCCTTTTGTCGTCAGGGGTGATCCGACCGAGCCCGATTACAGTCGCCCGGTCTTCGTGGATAAAATCGCACTCAACCCTGCCTACACCGAGAATGCGGAATTCTTCCGAAGAATTTTCGACCGCGCCGTCGAATCGGGGAATTTCCGGCCGCAGGCCGGCCTCCGCCCGGTGTGGTGGTCCGGCGGGCACGAATGGGGGCACGCCCTCGAGGTCGCCGGGAACGGCCTGTTCCGGATGCTGGTCGGTGATGTGCTGCTGGGTCACTACATGACCAATCGTCTGGGGGAGCCGACGAGCTTGGATTACTGGGCCTGGTTGAAACGGCATCTGAGCGGCTACAGCTTCAAGGACGGTCGGATCGATCCGGTCGAAGCCGGAGCCGAAGCCGACGTCGAGGTGTGGTCGCGTGGTCGCGAGAACATCATCGACCGGGAAGCGGTCGGCATTGTCCACGATCTGCTGAACGAATTGGCGCAGTGGTACCGAAACGACCGGGTGCCGAGCGAACGGCTGGTCGAACTTCTGGAGCTCGGCCGGGTCTACCGCGCGAGGACCGGCGAGGAGGTCATCGACGGCCTGGACCCCCTCGCCGGCCTGCGCAGGGGCGGGGACAGCGGGATTGCCGGACCCGCCGTCTCGATGGCAGTGGACGGGACCCCGGGCGGGACACCGGACGACCCCTTCGATACCGAGCTCTGGGGGGCGCCGACCGACGACGTGTGGGCGGGGGAGAAGGACCCGGTGCGGGTCGGCCGGATGCTGGAAGAGTTCCTGCGGGAGAGACCGGATGATCCCCGTGATGTCGAGATTGTGGGGTTCGAACTGGTCCCGCCGGAGGGCGTACGGGTGGTGCACGAATATATCCGGGCGGTAGCCGATCACGATCGCCACAACCCCGACTCCGCTCTGGGTTTGATCGGATTCACCGAGGCTGCCCCCGAGGGCATCGATCCCGAATACTGGCGGACTGCGTACAGCGCGACTCTCAACAGGACCGAGCCGGCCACCCGGGATCGGGTCCGGGCCGAGGTCTGGTTCAACCCCGCCATGCTTACCGGTTCCAATGCTTCCGCGCTGGAGGCTCGCGGCATCGAAGTCAGCGGCCACCGGCCGCAGGGTCCGTTCCTGCGCCCCGCCTATTCGATAGCTGCCTACGCACTCTCGAATGTGGCCGACGTGCACGAATTCGAGATCGCCGCCGATGACGTACACAACTATGCGGTACGGAACCAGGTGCTCTACCACTACTTACGCGATCTTTCGGGCCCGGCAACCGATTCCGCATACCAGCAGTGGATCCGCGACAACCTTCCCGGTGCCAGGCCGGCCGGCGAGACCTGGACCGACGAACACGAGGACTCGGTCGAGCACGGTGCCGGGCCGGCGACAGCGCACCCGGACAGAGTCGATGATCTGGTCCAGCTGCTGGCGGCACTGGATTCCGCTGCGGACGGGAACGCAGCCGCAGATGTCGACCGTAGTGTTCGAGGCCCGGTGCGGTCACCCGATCCCGACTCTTCCCGGCTGCCCGGGGAGGCCGGGCCGCCGTCTGCGGAACCGGCTGTTCCGCGTGCGGATACTTATGCACGATGGTCCGGGCTGAGCCCGGAAGCGGCGGGTGCACAACTTCAGCGGATGGAAAAGGTGGAGGTCTTCGGTTTCGAGGGCCTGGACCCGGCGGTAGTGTCCGAAAACGCGCGCGGACTCACCGATACGCTCGCGCGGCTCGGGGAACTCGGCATCAGTCCGGACATTCGGCGGATCGGATACGGACCGGTTCCCGACGGCATGCTGTCGATCGCGCGTCCCGGCATCGCCCCGGAGACCGGCCGGCGGTTCGTGGATGTGATCTTCAGCGCCGAATTCGCCCGGGACGCTGCCGGGTACTGGGAGGCAGTGGCCGGGCAGTATGCCGGGTTCGGTCCGCGCAGTGCGCATCGCATCAGCCCGTACGCAACAGGTGTGCAGGCGATCGGCCAGGCCATGGTGCACGGTGTGAACCCGGCCGCCGCCGATAAGGTCGAACCGTTGCTGAGTCTGTTCTACCGGACCCGGCCCGAACTCTCGGGTGAGCAGAGCGGGATCGGTGTGCTCGGCTGGCTCGCAGGCAATTTCACTGGTTATGCCTTCACACCCACCACCCTGTTCGACGGGTTCCGGGCACTGACCGACGCCTTCACCGAGATGATGCTCGATGGGCCGGGCCGGGTCGGTGAGCCGGTCCGGCTGGCCTACGAACTGCTGCTCGGACCGGATGACGATCAGGTGATCCACCGGCTGCTCGGCTCGCCTCCGGAACCGGGCCGGCCCCGGGAAACCGTCGAGGTGAATCCCGAGTATCTGGGCGGACCGTGGCCGGTTCCGGATACCGATACCGATACCGAGCACCGGCTTCCCGGCTCGGGCGATAGCGGCGCGGGAATTGCGGCGGACTCCGTGCCCTACGGTGGGGCCCCGGAAGCGGACGTCTACCCCGATCGAGGACCACGAGCGATTGCCGAACGGCTACAGGCCGAGCTGCGGGAGCTCACCGGCAATCCGCGGTTCGAGATAGTCGGGATCGACCCTCCTGGGGTCGGCGACGAGCTGAATCCGGGTATGGTCCGGGAACTGGCGCGGGCGTTGACCGAGATGTTCGGATTGTCTCCCGCGGTGAATCTCCAGTTCGCCGGCTGGGCGTCTGCCGCGCTGCCCGACGGCCGGTTCGCGATCGTGGTCAACGAGACGGATCCGGGCACGGGGGAGGTCCGGCGCGGTCTGCTCTTCGATCCGCAACGATTCGGCCGGGTGGTGGCCGGATCCGGGGACAACCCGCACAGTTTCCTGGAGTACATCGCCGAGCAGGTCGGCATGGGCCGGTATTCCGATATCGTCTTCGAGGATCCGGTGTATGCGGCGGTGGTGCATGCGTTCGGCGAGGCCATTGATTACCCGCATCAGCGGGCGGCCGAAATTGCGATCAATGCGGAACTTCGGCACCTCTACGAGGAGACCGATCCGCGGCGGGGTGACCCGGATTACGAGGACTGGCTTGCCAGGGTCTTGCCCGGGAATCGCCAGGGCCCCCAGGGGGTGCTCCCGGACAGTGTCATGGGGAGTGTGCTGACCGAGGTCGCAGTGCACGGTGATCATGTCAGTGAGTTCGCGCAGACGCTCTACACCGTGTTGTGGTTGTCCCATCGAGACAAGCTGCCTGCGCCGTGGAGTGATTGGCCGAACCCGGATGCCGTTCGAGACCCGCGGTTGGATTGGGAACCGGGTACCGAGTATTCGGACGCGGAATGGCTCGGTGTGCCGGCGGACGACGAATCGTTCGACGTGCCGACCGTGGAAGAAGTCGGCGAACTACTCCAGCGCAGACTGCGGGATCTCGGCAAACGGACGCAGGTCTACGGCTTCCACACCGAACTGAGAAATAAGGAATTCCGGGTCACGGGTGAGCGGGAACCCGGGCCGCTCATCGCGAATCTCGAGAAAACAAAGGAACTCGCGCGGGGGTTCATTCGCTTTGTCGAGGATCACCCGGAGTACGAAATCGGCCACTTCCGGATCGCACCGGTGGGCCGCGGCACGGATGCCGTGACAAGGGCTCCGCGGGACCCGAAGATCGGTGTTCGGGTTATCGAGTCGATCGACTTCAGCCCGGAGCTGGTGGCCGGATCCGCCCGGCGAACCACCGAATCGGCCCAGTTCGCGACGCTGACCGGGAATAACAATCCGAGTATGGCCCGCCGGCCGATACAGGCGCTGCTGTGGAGCCAGCTCGCGGAGGCAGTGCTGGCCAGAGGTAATGATGTCGCGCGGGAGGTCGCCGAACCAGCGGTACGGCAGTGGTACGAGATGGTGGCTGCCTCGCCGACCGAGGCGGGCTTCCGGGAATTCACCCGCACCCAGCTCGACCAACTCAGCCACGCACCGGAACACGGGAGCATCGACGGCTACGTGGACGGTGCGTTCTATCCGGCGGGAGCGCTGCGGCAGGCCGTGCAGGCGGTGGCTGTGCTGGGCGCGGCGAATGTTCCACCGCTGGTGAAGTTCCTCAACGACCTGGCGTTCCGGACAGCCGAACGGCAGGACGACCCACCCGGTTCCGTGCGGGATCACCTCCGCCGGATCACCGACCGGATACAGTTCGGCGCGCCACTGCGCACCGGGACGGTGCCGGCGCTGCGGGTGCTGGGGAACGCCGGCACCGGACTGGTAGCCGATGAGGTACCGGATGAGGCGACCGCGGCATCGGTGAGCGAGTTGCTGGGGGTTCCCGCCGATGATGTGTGGTCCTTCCGGACCACCGCATCGGCGGTCGGGGCGGATCTCAGCGCCCATCTGTCGGCCCCGGTGGAGGGTTTCGCCGATGATGCGGTGGATGTGGAGGTGGCGCGGGAGTTCGTACGTCCGCTGGCCGATGGTTTCGACAGGTATTGGCCGTCCTGGGTGGCGATCGACGGCATCGTCATCGGGGAGGTGCCCGACGGTGCGATTGCTCGCACCACGTTCCGGCGGGATCCGTTGACCGGTGCGGTGCGCGGAGTGACGATCACGCTGAGCGCCGAGTATGCCCGCGATGCGCGCACGCTGCGGTTCGCGGTGCTGGCGAAGGCAGGCCCGAAGCAGGGAGGTACTGACCATTGGGCGCTGGAACACCGGCCGGTGTATTCGGTGGGGTTGCGCGAGTACGCCCGGGTGCTCCGTGCCGCGGGCGGGGGACGCGGCGACGAGGAGCTGGCGAAATGGCTGTGGGTCGAACCCGGCCCCGGTGATTCGGGTAGCGGGCACTGGGATGTCTACCCGGACAGTCCCGAACGGGCCGGGAGCTTCACCGGATACGTCCGGGTCGACGAGAGTGCGGATCCGGACCGTCCCCCGGTGGACCTGGCCGAGGCCGCGGTGGACGGGTTCGTCGAATCGGTGCTGGGCAGCCGCGGTATCAGCGGTACGCACTGGACGGCATTCGACACCTTGCTCGGGGCAGCGGAACGGGCCCGGGCGCTCGGGCCGCTCGGGCGGCTCGCGGACGCGGCATTTCGAACCGGTGAGTTCGACGGTCCGGCCGATGCCACCGCCGGGATAGCCGATTCCGCCCTGCTCGCGGCATTGACAGAGCTCGAATCCGCGGTGCGGGCGGTCGAGGGTGACACCGCGATGCTGGTCGATGCGACGGAACCGGACGTGGCGGACGCTGACCCGTTTTTCGGACAGGAGCCGCATCGGGTGCAGGAGATCCTGCAGGAGGTACTGCGCGAGCACACCGATACCGAGCCGCGGGTGGTCGGGCTGGCATCCGATGATCTGGATCCCGCACGCGTCCAGGAATTCGCGCGGGCGCTGGCCGATACGTTCCGCCGGCTCCCCGGTACAGACGTGGACGAGGTCGGTCTTCTGGAGCAGTACTCCGACGGGTTCCGGGAAAACACCCGGGACGGTTTCGCGGCATCGATTCGCTATTCGGACCCCCATACCGGTGAACCGCGCCACCGACTGGTCTTCGCCATGGAATTCTTCCGTAGGCCGCCGGCTGCCGATATCGATAACGGATCCGATGCGTTTCTCCGTTTTGTGCAGGACAGGGTTTCCGACGGCCGGTATCCGGAAATGGTCCAGGAACGGCCGGTCTACGGCGCAGTGGTCCACGGCGTCGGCCGCGCTGTCGGATACCGGGACCCTGCGGCTGTTCGCAGCGACCTCGCGGCCATAGCGCAGGACCACTACAACACTCATCCCGAACTATGGGATATCGAATACGCGGACTGGTGGCGGCAGATCCTCCCCGGACACGATCCCGCCGACCAGCAGATATCGCCGGAGAACGCCATGGGAGCTGTTCTCCTCGCGGTAACGCTGCGCGGCGAGACCGGGGCACCGGCACCGCTGGCAGCGATCTACCGGCTGCTCGAATCGAGTCATCGGGCGGAGCCACCGGCCCCGGATGGCCCGTCGAGCGACGGCCTCACCGGAACGAAAGGTATCGACGACCCACCTTCGGGCCGTGGGGAGGCCGGGGCGGACGCCCCGATACCCAGGGAAAGCACGCCGGACGATGCGATCGAACCGGCGCCTCTGACACCCGGGGACCCGGGTTGGCGTTTGCTGCGCCTGCGGGACGAGGTCGAGCTGGCGCGGGAGTTGTATCACCGGCCGGAGACCAGCAGGGCCGCGGTCGCGATGCTCGATCGGCTGCACGAGGTTCTCACCGCGCTGCATCCCGGCGCGACGCGAGCCGAGATCGATAGCGCCTTCTTCGCGCCGGAGAATACGGAGGCCGGCGGGATGGTGCCGCGTTCGGTATTGCTGGACGAGCTGCGGCACGACGGGAACCCGCGTGAATTGATGGCTGCGGTGTACAACGCCATGCTGCGGAGCGGTGAGCTTGCCGAGAATCCCGCGACGACCACGCTGGATGACGGTGTGGCCGCGTTGCTGAACGAAGAGAATTGGCGCGAGAAGGCCCAGCGGTTGGGGCTCGATGCCGACGCTTTGGCGCAGGTGCGTACGTGGATCACCAGCGACGACCCACAGGCGGCGATCGGAAAAAGAGATCTTCGTGATGTGCGGAACACCGTGCGATACGATGAAGATCGTGAGGTCGCGGACGAGCGCACCCTGAGCACTGCGGAAGAAAGGGAGCGGGACCCGCGGGAACAGGTTCGGCGGGGGCTCACCGTCCAGGATTGGGCATTGCTGGGCATGCCGTTGTCACCGCGGGAATTGGCGGCGATTCCGGGTGAGCTGATCGCGCTGCGCAAGTCCCGGCTCGAGGCCGGGCGGGTGCTGCCGCGTGATGCCCGCGGGCGGGTCGATACGGACGCGCTGGAGTCCGAGCTCGCGGCGGCGGACGAGACATTCCGCTTCGCTGTTCCGCTGTACGAGTACGACAGCAACGGCCGCCGGATGCGGGATGAGGCGGGGACTGCGGTGGTATCCGGTGTGCTGGTGTACCGCGAGGTGGCTCCGGTCGACGCCGAAACCGCGTTGCGTCTCGATCCGGGCGAGTTCGCGGTGCCGCTGCCGTGGGGTCCCGGTGTGTCACGAGTGACCCTCGCGAAGGACGGTGAATGGTTCCGCGAGGTCGGGGTCGAGCAGGGGATTCCGCTGCTGGCGGGACTTTCGGGGACGGCCGCGCGGATCGCCGCCCGATTCGTGTGGTTGCGGCCGCCGGGTGTTACCGAGACCGATATCGCGGGGGCGATTCTGGCTGTCCTTTCACCCCAGCACCATTCGCTGTACGAGCAAGTGCGCGGGATGCAGATGTCGGGCCTGCGACTCGTGGACGACGCGGTGTTGCGGTCGCCCGACGGTTCGGCCGGGGAGTTGTATCGGGCGGTGTTCGACAGGTTCGGTGTTCCCGCGCCGGCGGGCCCGGCACGAATCGCTCCGCTTCTTGTCGAAGGTATCGGTGCGAAATCGGGCACACCGGATGAAGCCCCCGCGACCGGTGGGGAGGTTCGCCGACCGGGCGAGCCGGGTTCGACCGCGAAAGCAGTAACGAATGCTTCCCGCCGGGCGGACATCGGCGGCACCGGTGATCCGGGGCGAGGCCAGTATTCGCGCAGTCGTGCCCACTACGCGACGAGGGAGCCCGAACTGCCGGCCGATACCCGGCCACGCGGGAAGTCCACCGAACTCGTGCTGGACGCAGAAGGATTGCTCCGGGACGCGGCCGGTGAGCTTTACACCGGATCGAAGGCGGATGCGTTCGTGATGAACGCGGTGGGTCGATTCCGGACGGTCGAGGCAGCCTTCGGCCACGGTGAGCTGGTCGCCGAGTACGCACAGTCCACGGATCCGGTCGACGCGGTGGCGGGTTTCGGTATGTGGGAGGTGAACGCGGGCAGGGTGACCTTCTTGTGGCCGGACGGGGCGGGAAGGTTTCGCGACGCCGGTTTCGACCCGCTGTATACCGCACAGGTGCTGGACCAGCTCCGGCGCCATGGTGTCGATCTGGCGCAGGCGCGCTTCCGGAGTAGCGCGCGGGGGGCGCTGTGGCATCCGGAAATCGGCACGCCCACTCTCGGCAGAGTGCTCGAGGGGGGCGGGTCCGTCTTGCTGGCCGAGACGGGTTCCGGGACTGCGGAGCGGGCGGGGTTGCTGGACGGATTCGGTGACGGGTTCGCGATCCGCGCCGAGACGGTCGAGTCCGCGGACGGGCTGGTCCGGGTGGCGCTGGCCGTCGAACCCGTCCGCGGGGAGCCCGGCCGGGTTGTGCTGGAGTTGAGCGCCGGGGAGGGCGTGCGATATGCAGAGGTCGAATCGGGCTCGGAGCCGGAGCGAGTGAATGCGGCGCTGAACGTGCTGGACGAGAAGCTCGCCGAGTGGCTGGGGTATACCCCGCAGGGGCGCAACATCTCCGACAGCGTCACCGCAGTAGGTGACGACGACGCTGCCCGTGGTGAGGGGCATTCGGAAGCCGATCCGCTGGGTGTCAGGACCGAGGACAAGTGGTCGGACGTGCCACTGGAAAAGATCTGGCCCGAACTTCAGGCGATGCTGGGGCGGGTGCTGCCCGGCCGCGCTGTCGAGCTGTTCGGGTTCCCGGGGCAGTCATCCGGAGTGAACGCCGACCTGCTCGATTCGGACGCGCCGACGGAGACACTCGATGTGGTGGTGCTCCGTGAGTACGCGCGGGTACTGGAGAGCAGCTTCGGTGAGTCCCGGAATGTAGATGTGCGCGGGATCGGGTTCGCCGAATTGGCGCCGGACCGGATAGCGCAGACCAAGACCGCGATCGATCCGAAAACCGGCCGGATGTACATCGAATCGATCACCTTCAATACCCGGTTTGCGGCGGATGCGCAGCGGTTACAGCAGTACATCGCCCAGGAGGTCGAGGACGGGTATTTCCCGGAGATCTTCCTCGACCGGCCGATACAGGCAGTGGCTCTGCACGAATACGGTCATGTGCTGGACGCGATGGGGAACCATTCGGCGCGGAAGCTGCTGGGCCCGATGATGCTGCGGCATTTTCTGGGCGAACTGCGTGCGGAACGGCGGTGGTGGAGTGCGCTGCCTGCCGACGGGAAGGCGGAGTGGGGTCAGTGGTGGAAACGGCTACTGCCCGAACGGGAGTCGGAGCCGTCGGAGGAGATCGGCACTTACCTGGCCTGGCTGGCGAACAGGTTCGCGGGGCACGGTATCTCCCGGGCGGGTGTGCTACTGCCGGGCGAAACAATGGCCGATTCGTACGCGGTGGTGAAACTGACCGAGCTGCTGAACGCCGGCCGGGCGGAACCGGTGGAGATCGGCGCCGAGACGCAGCTGGCCCACAATCTGCTGGTGCGACGGGCAGTGCGGGGTACTGCGGCGAGCTTGCTGGGCAGGGCCGCGGACTGGTTGCGGTACGAGCAGCCGTACGGGGACGCTCAGCCGGTGCCGTACAACGGTGCGATCGCGCATATCAAGAACGCGGAGAATATCGGACCGGGCGAGGACGACATGGCCGGGCGGCGTGATCCGGATGGACCGGCGGACGAGGGTGTCGGCGACCGGCGGGAAAGCGCGGATCCCGCCGCCGTGCCGAAATCGCGGTGGAGTGCTTGGCCGAATCAGGACGCCACCCGGGATCCGCGACAACAGTGGGAACCGGGCAGCGAGCATTCGGACGTCGAATGGCTGGGTGTACCGGACGAGGACGTATGGTCGTTCCATACGAAACTGGAGAACCTCGGCGCCTATTTGTGGCAGAGACTACAGCGTATTCCGGGGAATAATCTTTCAGTAATCCGATTCCGCGGTTCCGTAGCGAACTTCGAATCCGCCCGGGAAACAGCGCGGGCGCTGACCGATATGTCCGAGCGTTACCCTATGGCCGATATCAGCAAGATCGATATCTCGCCGGCCAGCGCGAGGAAGGACGCTTATACGAGCGCTCCGATCGCCAAATCGACCGGAATTCCTGCTGCGGCAATGATCGCGATCAACCGCCGAATGCTCGACAGCGCGGCCCGAACGCTGGCCGAATCTGCTCGGTTCGCGGTCGACATGGGGGTCGCTTACCCGAATGCCGCGCTCCGGCCGGTATACACCACGATGGTGGAGGAATTCGCAAAGGCGCTGATGGCCAAGGGGAACTGGGATGCGCCGCGCGTGGCCGAGCAGGCGTTGCTCACGCTGTATGAGCGGGGCGAACGGCTGCATCTGCGCAAGCCGACCCGGGAAGGGTTCGTGCAATGGGCCCGCGAGCAATTGACCGATGACAGTTATGAGCTCGGTGGGAGGGCCGGGTGGAAGCTGCTGCCGGAAAAGGCACTGCCCGCGGCGTTCGCGGCAGTAGAGGTGCTGGGCCGGAAAAAGGTTCCCCCGGCGCTGCGGTTACTGCACGATGTGGTGGTCCGCGCCGCCGAGCATCAAGCCGGCCGGCCCGGGCCGGTGCGCGATCAGCTCGGCCGGTTCACTGACCGGGTCCGATTCGGCGCACCGCTGTCCAGTGGGCGGCTCCATGCCCTGCGGGTGCTCGCCGAGCGCCACGGCTTCGAGGTGAAACAGCCACCGACCGAAGCGAATAAGACATCGGTCGCCGGGCTACTGGGCGCTCCCGCCGATGATTGGTCGCGGCTGACGAGTGTCAATGCAGTGCGAAACGAACTCAGCGCCCGGCTGTCGATGCCGGTGTACGGGTTCGACAACTCGGTGGATCTCGAGGTGGCTCGCGATATCGCGCGATTTGCCGAAGACATGCTCGGGCGGTTCCGGCCACCGGGTTTCGAATACATTGCCTTCGGCGAACTTCCGAAAGGCGTATTGGCGCATACCGACACGCAGGTGAATCCGATCACCGGTGCGGTGCATGCCACCTCCATCACCTTCAATGCCGAGTTGGCCGCCGATGCCAGGCGGTTCCGGGCCGAGGTGCTGGCGAAGGCAGGGCCGAAAAAGGGCGGTGCCCAACATTGGGGGCTGGAGTACCGGCCGGTGTACTCGGTGGGCCTGCGGGAATACGCGCGAGTACTCGACTTCGCCGGTATCGGCTACGCCCACAAGGTGCTGTTGGAGCTATTGTGGGCCGGGGAGCCCTTGGCGGACGGTATGTACTGGGATATTGTCCCGGATTCTCTCGATCAGGCCGGGGATTTCACCGGATACGTCGACATCACTCCCTCCGAGGAGTTCACCGAGCCGGTGGTCGATCCGGCGGATGCGCTGGCGGACATTTTCGTCGAGGTAGTGGCGAGCCCCTTCCCGGCCGGCGGGTTGCATGAGAAAGCATTCGACAGTCTGATCGGTGCGGTGGAAAGGGCCCAGCGGCGTGGGCCGCTCGGACGGCTGGCCGACTGGGCACAGTTCGGCGCCCGCGCATTCCGCGATCTTCCACACCCCACCATGGAAGGCAACGATGCCGAACCGCAGGTGAGCCGGAACGAGTTCCGGGAGATGATCGACGAGATCCTGGCCGGTGCGGGCCGCGACGATCCGTTTTTCGGGGCGGAGCCGCGCGCGGTCCGGGTGACCCTGCAAGAGATGCTGCGCCGGCACACCGGAAACGACGAGTTGAGGGTGTCCGGGCTCGACCGCGGCGATCTGAACCCGGAACGAGTGCAGGAATTCGCGCGGGCGATGGCGGATGTGTCCGAGCTGCTTTCGGCCATGGGGGTGGGCAAGATCGCGCTTGCGGGGCCGGGCCGATTCGACGACCACACCGAAGACGGCTTCAGTGCGTGGATTCCGGACTCCGGTACCGGCAACAGCGGCTCCGAGCTGATGTTCAATGCCCTGCATTTCCGGGCGGAACGACCGGACGGCACTCCCGTCGATCCGGGTGAACTGCTGAACTACCTGCAGGAGAAGATCGACGACGCGCAATATCCCGGAGAGGTACTGGAGCGGCCGATATATGCGGCGGTGATCCGCGGGGTCGGCCAAGCTGTCGAGTATCAGGATTACCGAGCGGCCGAAGCCGAACTCAATGCGGCATTGCAGGTGTACTACGACACCCATCCGGGCTGGTGGGAGATCGATTACGAGGATTGGCTGCGGCTGACATTCCCCGGATACCGCACCGGTGAGCACGGCGTGACCCCCGCGGAAGGTATGCGGAACGCGCTTGTCGAAGTGGTGCTCCGGGGTGCGGACCACGCTGCCGGTCCGATGCGGATGGTCTACGAACTGCTGATGTCGAGGCAGCGAGTGCGGTCGCAGGACCGGCCGGACATCGGTTCGGACCAGGCCGGCCGGCGGGACGGCGACGATCCGGGCCGGACCCGGCCGGGCGAGCCGGCGCCCCGCCGGCGGCCGCGGGGATCATCGCTGCGATCCCGGGTGCCGGAACCACGAATATGGCCGGAGGAAAAGGAGTGGCCCGGCCCGGTTCATATCGCACCGGTCGAATGGCCGGATGCGGAAACGCTGGCCCGTCTCGAACGGCCGGAGTCCACCGACTCGCCGGATCGGTTGGACCTTGCGGAACGTAAACGGATGTTCGACTTGCTGGTACCAGCGGACGGACACCGTGAAACACCCGTGCCGGGTTCTTCCGGGGCGCTTCCGCATCCGGAGAACCCGGATGTGCGCGGGTGGCAGAATCGGCTGGGTACGCCGGGATTGCCCTATCCCGCGAACCCGGAACAACCGGGCGCCCCCGATGAATCCGCTCCTCCACGCCGCGACCGTTCCCCGGATCGGTCGCAACCTCAGGGCTCGGCGCCGCCACCAAGCCGATACACGCAGCCGGAACCGCCGAATCAGATGTGGCTTCCGGACGCGCCGCAGACAGTTCGGCCGGGCGAGCCGCTGCCATCCGGTATCCCGGATCCCTCGGTTCCGTCCGATGACCCCGGCCGGTCAGGAGCACCCGGTCGGTACGGTCCGGGATATTCCCGCCCGGTTTCACACACTCGGCCAGACTTCGGGGACCCGCACACCGACACTCCTGTGCACACCGCATCCGCCGTCGGCCCGAAGATCCCGGGGATGAGCGGACCTCCGGACGCTCCCGGTGCGAAACCCGGACTGCCGGTCGCGGGGCCGGGATACTCGCCGGCCGGGCCGCCGCTGGACCCGGCGTTCCCGGGAACCGGGCGGACTCCGCACCGTGATCGTTCCGCAGCCGGGCCAGATACCGGCGTCCGCGGCACCCAGCGGCCGGATCTGCCGGCCGGCGAGGTACCGGTCATTCTGGTTCGGCCTTTCGCCGGTGCCGGCGTGCCGGCGGTATTCGATCCGCACACCGGGGCACTACATGTGGCGCATGGTGCGGTAGGAGAGCAGTGCGGTGTCTACGGCGACCTCGGCAAGATCGCGGTGGTGTTCTACCGCGCCGCCGGTGGGGAGCTCGCGCTGCGGGTCGGGGAGCACCACCTCGAGTGCAGCGGTGCGGTAACCGCATGGTGGGGCCCGGCCGGGCCGCGGATGAGCCGATTCGTTGTCGCCGTCGCGGAGACGGTACTGGCAGACCTCACCTATCGGGTGCTACCGCGGGAGCTGGACCTGGGTGCCTATATCAGTGCGGTCCTCGCCGACGGTGACCGTCGTAAAACATTGTTCGGCTGAATCCGTGAGCGGAATTCAGCGCAGGAAGTAACAGTTTCGAGGAGGAAAAATGCGGCTCGATCACCCGACCCGTGCAGAACTGGTCCAGAATTTCGATGCTGAACTCGCCTCGGTGTGCGCGGGGGGCGGGCTAAGGTCGGAGACCGGCTTGGATATGGAGACCGACGAGGCATTGTGGGCGATTGCCCGCGCGTATCCGAATGTCACCGATGTCCTGGTGGCAGCCGCGAAGGACGCGTTCGCTGGTCAGCTCGACGGCGGCAATGCCGAACGGTACCGGGCGGAGCTGGCGCGTCAGATCGAGGAAATGCGCCGTATCCGGGACGGCGAATGACGGGCAGACCGGTGTGGACTGCCGGCGTCGATGCGAATGCGGACGGGGGCGGTGATCTTTTCGTTGGCGGTCGATTTCGGCATGCATCGGAGGATGAGCTCATCGCGCTGCCGGAACAGGGCCGGCCATGACCGTAGTAGCACCGGAATCCGGTCCTGCGGACCGTAACTGGGAATTCACCGACCTCGAATACTATGTGCTGTGGTCCGGGCTGGATCGGGGTGGGCTTCCCTTCCCGTTCTACTACACCGCCCGTACCCAGGATCCCGCGAGCTTCCGTGCCGATCGAGCGCGCACGCGCGGGGAACTGGAACAGCGCCTGGACACCTCGTTCGGTCCCGTGCTCGAGGCGATGGCTCAACCCGATGTCCGGATCGTCGTCGACGGCGCGGGCGGCCGGGATCCGCAGGATCCCGCGCAGCTGGTGCGGTTGTCCGGGGTCCGCCGAGGCGATCGCGGGTATGTGACCCGTCAGCTGCCCGGAGAAACGTGCTGGCACAGCGGTGGATTCACCGTTACCGAATGCGATGCGCTCCGCCTCGCCGACACCCTGGTGGCGGCGATGCCCGAATGCGCGGCCGGAACGCTGGCCGATATCGTCCTGCCCGATCACCGGGTGGACAACGAATTCGAGTGCCACCACGGCGGTTCCCGGACCCGGGATTGGTTCACCGATTCGGCCGAGAAGCGGGCTGCCGCATTTCTTTCGGCGCCGGTGGAGCGTAGCGGGACCGTCGATATCGAGCAGGGGTACTCGGTGTTCGGCCCCCGTGGGATCGCTCGCTACCGCATCGGCTGGCATGACCTCGAGGACGACGGAAGATACGTCATCGATGATCAGAGCCCGCCCGTCGCCCGGGCTGCCGATCGGCAGCGCACAGTGGAGGCGGTGAATTCGAAGATCGCGGAGGTTATCGAGTCGATCAAGGACGAACGATATCGAGTGAACATCGGTTGACCGAACGAGCATCGTATTACCGGAACGGTGATCGATGCGTGGGATCGAAAAGGAGCCGGCGATGTCCGGAGAGAACCAGTGGGAAGCACTTCGCGATAAAGCGGCCGATGGCGGCTTCACCTTCGATACGACCGTCGGCCGCGACGCGGCCGAATTCTGTGCGGACCTGGTGAACGTCTGCGAATTCGTCGAATCCGGCATCTCCGAGGTGGAGAACGTCCAAGGATTGGGGCACCTGCCCGGCGCTGTGCGGCTGGCGGGCAAATTCAGTGAGCTCGCCGCTGACATGCGGGAGGTCCTGAAGGCGCACAAGAGTGTCGTGACCGACCTCGGCGTCGCTTTCATCCTGGCCGGAAAGAAATACAAGGGCACGGAGTCGGATGCCGAGGACGACTTCCGGAACCTGACCGGCAGCAGCACCTCGCATCTTCCGATCGAACATATCGGGATGATCGAGACCGAGCCCGGCCGCTGGCGTCCCGACTGCAACGTTCCGCTGCAATGCGTGGATCCGGACGGCGAGTACCGGCCGCCGGAGAATCTTGGCAAGTTACCACCGGGCGCCGAACGGCAAACGCTGAATATCGGTGTTCCACCCACTGAAGGAATGGGCTTCAACGATCTGTGGCTTCTCGGTGAGGCATTGTCCGGGTATACGGAATCCCTGACATCGAAGGGATCCGGCTGGATCCGGATGGGTCTGCAACTGCAGACCGGGTTCACCGGCTTCGAGCAGAACATGCTGGGCCTGGTGGAGAACTCCGACCGATGGGTGGGGGAGGGTGCCAAGGGGGCAGCCCTGGCCGTCCGGTCCTATCTGGGGCAAGGGCAGGGCCTGCTGCATGCCATGGATATGCTCGGCAACAACTTGCAGGAGACTGTTTTCTGGACGTTCACCACCGCGTCCAACATGCCCCCCGAGTCGTGGGGGAATACCTCGAGCGACCACCGGAAGCCGACTGAATCGCTGGCCAGGACGGTATATCAGAACTGGTACGAGCCGGGTATCCACTCTGCGGCCGCGGCCATTCCCGTCCTGCCGAGCCCGACCGGCAGTACCACCTCGCCCAGCGGCACCGGTGCGAGAAGGAGTAGCGGCGGGGTTTCCAGCGGCCGTGCCGGCGATGTTCCCGCTGGTTCCACCGGGGCGATGCCGAGCATTCCGGCCGGTGCGCAGGCTCCTCAGTTGTCTACGGCCGGCTTGTCGGATCCGGCGCTCACGACAGCGCAGCCGGCCGCGCAACAGCGCATCGAGGGACGAGATGTGGTGCAGGCGCGAGAGGCCCTGGTGCCGGGTCGGCGGCAATCGGCGGAGCGGGTCCAGCGGAGTCCGCGGACCCGGAAGGGTCCACCGGTAACGGAGCGGCAGACGGTGCGGCAACAGCAACAGCAACAGCCAGTGGCGGCGCAGGCCGCGCAGCAGGCACAGCCGCCGGCCGGCTCAGCTCTGCCGCAGCTGTCGTCCGCGGCACAGCAGGCGCAGCAGGCGCTGCAGCAGCTCGCCGCGAACCGCCCGCCTGGGATACCGCCGGGACTCCAGGATGCGGCAAATCGGTATCAGTCGGCACTGCAGAACGTGGAGAAGGCGCTGGGGGGCGGCTCAGGCGCCGGCGGAAGTGCGTCCGGTGGCGGCCCCGGCTCCGGGATGAAAACGCCGCAGCTGCCGGGCGCGGAGAAGGCGGCGCGACTCTTTCCCCGGGCATCGCTGACGGGCACCGCCCACGGGATGAGCACCTCCACAGTGACGGCGGGGCCGTGGCAGGGGAGCCCGATGGGTGGTGCCCCGATGGGCGGCGGTGGCGGCGCGGGGGCCGGAGCGGGGCAGCAACAGGCGAAAGAACATGACAGGGCCGATCACCTTATTACCGGCGAGTGGCTCGATGAAGGGATCGGGGAGGCGCCGATCGCGGTCAAACCGGTTATCGATAGCTGAACGACGCCCGGCGTGACGACGGGCGGTAGGTCGCCGGGTCGGTGCCGGACGTCGGCGCGGATGAGCGGCGCCGGCGGCAGCACGTCGTCGGCGCCGACCGGCAGTGCGATGCGCTAGGACGTCCCGCCGGATGCCTGCCCCGGGGGCCAGCGGTCGGTGATCATCTCGGTCATCTCGTTCACCCAGGTGTCGTCGAGGGCGGCGTCACGACGGATGAGGATGCGGAAGATCGCGGTGCCCGCCACGACCTCGGCGAGCATGGGCAACTGGTCGTCGTCGCGGCGCTGCCGGCCGTAGCGGGATTCGAAAGCGGCCAGGTTACCGGTCAACCGGTCGATCATCATGCTGTGCACTTCGGGGGCGGCGACGGTGTCGGCGATCAGTCCCGGTAGTGCCACCCGCACCTCCGGTCTGTCGAATATCGCACGGACCGTCTCGACCAATGCCCGGATGTCCGCGCGGATATCGCCGGAACCGTCCCGGGTGGGAATCGTTTCGGCGGACAACACGGCCTCGTGGACGAGCTGTGCCTTGCCGGACCAGCGCCGGTAGATGGCGGCCGTCGTCGTTCCGGCGCGCGCGGCGATCGCCGACAACGACAGCGCGGGGTAGCCCGTCTGCAGTATCAATTCCCGGGTTGCCGCAATGATCGCGGCGTCGATCCTGCCGTCGCGCGGCCGCCCCGGCGTGGATGGCGCAGACCCCTTGCCTTCTGTGCGGCCTTCTGCTGTCATGATCCCACCCTAATTCCAATACGGTGTGCATCATATTTGAGGGAGAGCGTGTGAACCTGAGCCCACTCGACGAGTATCCGATTCATCAGACGCCCGCGCCCCTCACCTGGCCCGCCACCTCCGACCGGAACTTCTACGATCGTTCGTACTTCAACGTGCTCGATCGGGACGGTCGCTTCATGGCACTGACCGGAATCGGCTACTACCCGCGCCTCGGCGTGAAGGACGCCTACTTCGTCGTCCGCCGCGGGGACACCCAGACCGCGGTGCACCTGAGCGACGCCATCGATGACGACCGTCTCCACCAGAACGTCAACGGCTACCGTCTCGACGTCGTCGAACCGTTGCAGGAGCTGCACCTCACCTTGGCCGAGACCGAGGGCATCTCCGCGGATCTGACCTGGCGTGGGTTGTTCCCCGCCGCCCTCGAACGGCCGCACGACATGCTGACCGAGCGACGAGTGACACTGCAAGCATGCCGGTTCGCCCAGGTCGGCACATGGCAGGGCTGGATCGATGTCGACGGCGACCGGTTGACAGTCGATCACGACACCAGCGTCGCGAGCCGCGACCGATCCTGGGGTATCCGGCCGGTCGGTGAGCCGGAACCGGCCGGCCGGCCGGATGCCGCATTCCGCGGAATGTGGTGGCTCTACCTGCCACTGGCCTTCGACGATTTCCAGCTGTTCCTGATCCTGCAAGAAGACCCCGACGGCCACCGCAGCCTCTACGACTGCACCCGCCGCTGGCGCGACGGCCGCGTCGAACAACTCGACGGAGTACGCGCCACCATCCACTACACACCCGGTACGCGCATCCCGCACGGCGCCCATGTCTCGTTCATGAACCGCGCCGGTGACCGGATCGAACTCGATATCGAATCGAAGCTCTTCGCGCCCATCGCGTTCGGGTCGGGTTACGGCGGTGACTCCTCTTGGGCACACGGCACCTGGAAGGACGGGCCGTTCGCCGAACGCGTCAGCTTCGACCTGACAGACCCCGCGGTGATGGCCCGAGCGCCGTTCAGTCTCATCGACCACGTCGGCGCGGCCGTGTGCACCGAAGCCGACGGGCAGGTCCGCGAGGGCGCGGGGTTGTTCGAGCACGGCGTGCTCGGGCCGCACTATCCGTCGGGGTTCTCCGACTGGACCGACGTAGCGGGATAGGCACGACGTATGAAGATCATGACAGCGCTGTACGGCCCCACCGACGCGGTCGAACGCGCGACAGTGCTCCAGGAAGCCGGCGCCTCCGGCGTTTTCACCTTCGAAGGCCCGTTCGACGTTTTCACGCCGCTGGTGCTGGCATCGGCGGTCAAGGGCCTCGACGTGATGTCCAACGTCGCGATCGCACTTCCCCGTAATCCGATCCAGCTCGCCCACCAGGCCAACGATCTGCAACTGCTCACCGAGGGGCGCTTCATCCTGGGGCTGGGCACGCAGGTGCGCGCGCAGATAGAGAAGCGTTACGGGGCCGAATTCGACCATCCCGTCGCACGGATGAAGGAAATGGTGGGGGCGCTGCGAGCGATCTTCGCGGCATGGAACGACGGCGCGCGGCTGGACTTCCGCGGCGAGTACTACCGGCACACCCTGATGACACCGACCTTCGTACCCGGGCCGAACCCGTTCGGTCCGCCGCCGATCTATCTCGGCGCACTGGGACCCCGGCTGACCAGAGCCACCGCGGAGGTGGCCGACGGCTTGCTGGTGATGCCGTTCGGGACGAAGCGGTTCCTGCACGGCACGACGATGCCGGCCGTCCGCGCGGGGCTCGCAGCGGCCGGACGCGGCGAGGACGATTTCGAAGTGGTGCCGGAGATCATCGTGTCGGTGGCCGGCGGACGAGACGACGACCATGCCTCGACCCGGATGCTGCTGGCGTTCTACGGTTCCACCCCGGCCTACCGGCCGGTGCTCGACGCCCACGGCTGGGGTGACCTGCAGCCGGAACTCAACGCGATGTCCAAGCAGGGCCGCTGGCGGGAGATGGCGACCCTGATCGACGACGACATACTGCACACCATCGCCGCCTGCGGCACCCCGGCCGAGGTGGCCGCGCATATCCGGGACCGTGTGGACGGCGTATCGGACCGGATCTGCCTGTATCAGCCGGGTCCCATCGCCGTCGACGCGCTCGCCGAGATCGTCGACGCGCTGGGAGGATCCGCATGTCACTGACAACGGTCGAATTCGACGACATCAGCGACGCCCGCTACGGCGGCAAAGCGGCCGGCCTCGCGCAATTGCGCCGTCTCGGACTTGCCGTGCCGACGGGATTCGTCATCGCCGATGCTTCCGGACCGGGCACTATCGATGATGCGGCGGAAAGGTTTTCCCAGATGACCGCCGCCGGGGCGACCCCCGTCGCCGTCCGTTCCTCGGCAGTGGGAGAAGACGGCGACGACCAGTCCTTCGCCGGGCAATACGACACGGTGCTGGGCGTCGACTCCGTCGAGGCCTTCGCCGCGGCCGTGCGCACCTGCGCCGCCTCCGTCCATTCCCGGCGGGCCTCGTCCTACAGCGGGCAACACAGCGCCACCATGCATGTAGTGGTTCAGCAGATGGTCGACGCGCGCGCCGCCGGCGTCGTGTTCACCGCGGACCCGGCAACCGGCCGCCGCGACCTCATGGTGATCGACGCCATCGCCGGTCTCGGTGAAGCGCTCGTCGACGGTACGGCTTCCCCCGACCATCTCGTCCTGGATTCCGACGGTAACGCCGCCGTACACGAGGTCGGCGAGGTGCCGGTGTTGGCACCGGACGATATCGCGGATATCCGGTCCGATGCCCTGCGTGCCGCCCGGCACTGGGGCAGGCCGATGGATCTCGAATGGGCGATCGACCGATCCGGGAAACTGTGGTGGCTGCAGGCCCGGCCGATCACCACCCTGCCCGGCGATCTCAACGAGATGGATTCGCCACTCGCGGGCGCCGACCACGTGTACACGCGCTGCAATATCGGCGAGATGATGCCGGGGGCCTTCTGCCCGCTGACCGCATCGGTATCCGGCTATGCCATCGACTACGCGATGCAGATGACGCAGGTGGTGGCGCGGGCCCAGGCCGCTTACGAGAAGCCGTGGCTACAGGTCGGATACTTCTACGGCCACATGTTCCTGAACCTGACCGAAGGTACGGCGCTGAGCTCGGGCCTGCTGGGCAATTCGCTGGAGCAGTTCTCGATGTCGATCTGCGGTCGAGTGGTCGACGAGCTGCAGGCGCAACCACCGAAGCCGTTCGCCCGTAGGCTCGTCAACACTGTCCGGCTCACCACGCATGCGCTGTCCGCCGGCCCCGCGATCCGCCGCTTGGGCGATCGAATCGCCGAATTCCGGATCCCGGCCGGTGACGATCCACGGCTTATCCTGCGCCAGTTGGAATCCGGCGTCGAACAGTACTGCGACATCACGCTGACCCATGTGCGGTCGTCGTCACGCGCCGCGGTTGCCGCCAATATCTTGGAGAGCGTTCTCGTACGTCAGGCGGTCAGGGGCGGACGCAGCGAGGAAGACGGCCGAGCCGATGCGGCCAGGCTCATGGCCGGCGCCGCCGAGGTCGAGAGCGCGCTCATGCTGGAGGAGCTTCAGTCGGTCGTGCGCACCATCGCCGGCGACGAGGCGGCCACCGAGGAGTTCCTGGGGCGGGAGCCGGACCAGGCGGTCAGCGAGCTGCGGGCCGCTGACAACGCCGGTGGTGGGGCGTTGCGGCGTTTCCTGAGTCGGCACGGTCACCGTGGATACCGCGAGCTGTGTATGCGCGACCCCTCCTGGGCCGAGGACCCCGGAGGCCTGGGAACGATGATGCAGGTCATGCTGCGCTCAGCGGTCGATCCGGCCGACCGTGGGCCGGTGCATGCACACGTCGAGGCGCCCAGGTCTGCGGCCGTCGGGTTTCTCGCCCGGCTGGCACAGGGCGGCGCGCGGGGGCGCGAGGAGACGAAATCGAAGATGGCTCTGATGGCGCATGCGCTCAAGCTCGGCTACCGGCACCTGGGCGACGTGCTGGCCGGGTCGGGACGGCTGCCCGACGCCGATCTCGTCTTCTTCTTCGACCGCGGGGAATTGCACCGCGTCGTCGGTGCGGAAGACATCGCCGGTCTCGTGCAGTGCGCCCGGAAACGCCGAGAAGCGCTGGCGTTCCAGGATTCGCTCGAGTTCGACGACGTGTCGGTGGGCCGGCCGGCACCCCTCATTGCCCGGATACAGCACGGAATCACCGACGACCGGATCCCCGGACGGCCCGCCGGCCGGGGAACCGTGGAAGGCGTGGTGCGTGTCGCGAAGTCGATTGTCGAGGCACGTGACGTGCAGCGCGGTGAGATTCTGGTCGCCCCGGTCACCGACGTGGGGTGGACCCCGTACTTCACGGTCATCGCCGCGCTTGTCACCGATATCGGCAGCTCGGTATCCCACGGCGCGGTGGTGGCGCGCGAGTACGGTCTACCGTGCGTCGTCAACACCCTGGTGGCCACCCGAGTGCTCCGGACCGGCGACCGCGTACGTGTCGACGGGGACCGGGGCCTGGTCACCCGCCTGGACGAGTTTCCGCGTTTGCAGGTGTGATCGGCGTTCTGCGTGTGCAGTGCCCAGGGCGACCAGCCGATATCGGCGAAATGCCCCTGATCTTCGTGGGTCGGGGGCATTTTCGTCGGGGCGTGCGGGGTACGAAACCCGCCGGGTTCGTGGGCGGCCCCCTGGCCCTGGTCCGGGGAGCTGGTGTCTGCCTTTTTCCCTCGGTGCTTCTTCGCCTCCGATATTCTCTACAACCGTATAGGACTCGGTGGGGGCGTGGCGACAAGGCGCTGCCATGAAAAACGACGCCATGATCTTGATCAGACCGGTACGACCTTTGCCGACTTCCAGGCCGGCGCCAAAGCCGTTACCGGCAACGTGGATTGAGCGTGGAGCCGCCGCACATCGACGTCCGGGACGCCGATCCGGTGACGGGTCGCGGGGTGCGCGCATACAGGGCGGCCCAGGCCGGACGTTCCGCCGGTACCACCGCGGTTCGGTTCGGTCATCGGGGGGCATCAGCGGTGCGGCGTAAACGGTCGCGACATAGCTGCTGCGCACACCGACATCGAGGGTGCCGATGATGTCGATGGGCTCTTCCCAGAACTTGGTGCGCCCCATCATCTCGTTGCGGATGATCGCGGCATTGTTGACCAGGATGTCGATCCGGCCCTGCTCCTGTCCGATCCGAGTGAACAACACCTCGACCTGTTCGTCCTCGCCGTGGTCGACGCGGACCGGTATGCCATGGCCACCGGCCTCGGTCACCTGCTCCGCTGTCTCGGCAGGCCCGGACGTATGCGCGTTATCGGCTCGGCCGGTGACGTACACGGTGCGGCCGTGGCTGCCGAGGGCACGAGCGATTCCGGCGCCGGCGCCGCGACTGGCTCCTGTGACAGCGGCGACGGGCTTGGATTCGGGCATCGATTCCTCACGTTCTGTCGGGGGTTCGCGCGGAATCCTTCGCGGCCCGCACCTGCTCGGGGCAGCGGTCTGCCGGTTGCTACTGGAGCCGAACCTGCAGCAACTCGGCGCCACTGCTCCGGCTGCCGGGCTTTCCCGCAGCTCAGCAGGTGTGGTGCTGGGCAATCATGGCGAGATCGACAGCGTCGGCCATGGCCTGGTACCCGTGCGGGTTGGGATGGAGGCGGTCGGGGCTGGAGTACTCGGCCCGGAGGGTGGCGGGGTTGTGTGAATCACGCAGGGCGGCATCGAAATCCACGATGCCGTCGGCGATTTTCTGGGTGCGGATCCAGGTGTTGATGTCCTGCCGGTGTTTCTCGCTGTCAGGCGCGAGTAGTACACCGTCGACGAGTGCGTCGGACGCGGGGAGCAGGGTGCCGAGCCAGATCTTTTTTCCGGCGCGGCGTGCCGCGGCGATCAGCTGCTCGTAGCCGGCGATCACCTGGGCGGCGGTCGCGGGCGGCGGTAGTCCGAGGTCGTTGATTCCCTCTTGGACCAGCACACCGCTCACCCCCGCGTGATTCAAGGCATCACGTTCGAATCGGCTGACCGCGCTGGGGCCGAAGAGGAACGGCTCGCCGCCCGTGACCACCCGGTTGCTGCCGATTCCGGCGTTGACGACGGCGACCGGGATCCCCGCGCGGTCGAGCCGGCGCTGTAGGAAGTCGGGATAGCGCGTATCGGTGTCGGCGACTGCGCGGTCGGCCGGGATTCCCGCCGGGGTGGTTCCGACGAAACCGTCGGTGATGGAGTCGCCGAACGCCACCACGGAATGGGTGCCGGCCGGGGCCAGTACGTCGAGGGCGTGGACGTAGAACCAGGAACCGGTCCGGAAGGCGAACGGATCCGGCTCGGTCCGGTGGGTGAGATTGCCGCTGCCCGGAGGCGAGTAGTACGAGGTCGCGTTGGCGTTCCAGTGTTTGGTGGGTGGTCCCGCCCGGCCGGCAACATGGATACCGACGACCAGGGGCTGTGCGGACTCGATCGGGAACGGCAGCGGATCGCTGACGATATCGGCGCCCGCGGGCACGGTGACCGATCGTTTGCCGCCGAAGCCGACCGGCCGGATATCGGTCGCACCCGCTGCGGCGGTCTGTTCGCCGACGGTGACCTCGGCGAAAGTCACCGGCCCCTGGCCGAACCGGTTGGTGAGATGGAGCCGCAGCTGTGTTCCGCCGTGGTGCGGGGTGATGACCATGCGGAATGTCTGGTCGTCGACAGCGGGCGGTACCGGCCCGCCGGACGCGTCCACCGGGGTCAGGGAATCGGTGGGGCTGGCGGTCCACGCCGCGACGAATTGTTCTCGATCGCAGGATCGATCACCGGGCTGCGCTGTGGCAGTGGTAGCACCGGTCATCATCGTTGCCGTGATGGCCAGGGCCGTCGTGGTTGCGCACAACGTGTCACGAATATGCATTGCGCCTATCTTCGGTGAGTCCGGCCCGAGGTCCGGGCAATGGTCACGGGAGGGTGCCGGCGCAGGAGGCAGTGGGGTGGGACTGATCCGTCGGGCCGGGTGGTCGACGATGCCCGGTGGTGGGGCTGTGCCGACGAATCCATGGCGGGTACGACATTGCTCGCAAAGGTAGGCGAGTGCAGCGGGCGAAAAGTTCTGTACGGGAGCCGCTGTCGATGAATGCGACGGATTCTGCGGCGAACGGTCGGTTCGGGCGGGCGAACGGTGCGCCCGGCCCGGTTCAGCTCCCCGGCCGGTCGGGCGCCTGGAACGGCGACGTCAGTGCGGCGATCATCTCCGGGTCCGGCATCCAGCGGCGAGTCGCCCTATCGGCTACGGCGGCGGCCGCCTCGGCGTGGTTGTCGTTGGTCAGGCGGAAGACCGCCCGGTCGAGAATGGGCAGGATTTCGGTGATGTCGAGGGTGTGGTCGGCGAACCGCCCGATCAGGGCGTAGGTGAGGTTGTTCACGACCAGCGAGATGTCTTCGATATAGGCGGGGTCCGCCCCTTGGAAGAGCGCGGTGAGTATCGGTTCCATCGCCGCGATGCCCTGGGCGTCGAGCCGGTGCCCGGAGGGGCCGGTACGGGCGCGGTGGTAGGCCTCCAGCATTCGCGGGTTGCGTTCCCAGGGCTGGAATACGTATCCGAGGACGCGCATCAGACCGGCGTGCAGGGTTTCGCCCGGCTGCGGTGGCTGCATGGACGTGAAGCTGTGAGTGGCCATCCAATGCTCCACCGCGGCCACGATCAGGGTGTCGCGATCGGCGAAATGTTTGTACACGGTCGCGAGCGAGACGTGCGCGCGGCGTGCGACTTCGCGCAGTTGTACCGCCTCGTATCCTTCGGTTTCCAGCAGGTCGAGGACGACGTCGATGATCTGATCGGCGGGCGCCGGTTTCGGTGCTGGACTCACAGGTCCACGGTAGCGATCGCGAGGAGTCGCGGGCAGGGGCGGTGCGGTGTACGCGTCGAGTGATGCTCTGGACACCTCGGGTAACTATGTTACTGTCCGGTACGCGCGGCTGTGACGGGGCTCATCCGGCCACCCGCCGTGTCACTCGGGACACACTGGCATCGGCTCCCGAGTCGAAGCTTCATTGGAGAGGTATCGATGGATCAGCAGCATGGGCAGGGCTCCCGGCGGAGATCGCTGCGCCGGGGAGTCCGGATGACTGCGGTCGCGGTGGCGATGACCTGCGCCGCCGCGGTGGCGGTGGTGGCAGGGCAACCCGAAGCGGCGGCCGCCCCGGACGCGTTCTACGTTCCGCCCGAGCAGATCCCGGCCGAACCCGGCACGGTGATCCGGACCCAGCCGATGTCGCTGCTGGCCACCTTGCCCTCCGAACAGGGGTGGCCGGGCAAGGCCGAACACATCATGTACACCAGCCGGCTACAGGACGGATCGCCGGTTGCTGTGACCGGAACCTATATCGAGGCGGCAGGCCCGTGGCTCGGGGCCGGTCCGCGGCCGACCGTGGTGATCGGGCCGGGTACCTCGGGCCAGGGCGACCGCTGCGCTATGTCGAAGGCCTTCTCGACGGGGGTCACGATCACCGCCGATCCGTCCCCGTCGTTCTCGGCGAATCAGGAGTTACCGTCGTCGGCGGTATGGAGCCGCCTCGGTGCCCGCGTACTGGTGACCGACTACATCGGATTGGGCACCCCCGGAATCCATACCTACGCGAACCGGATCGAGGAGGCCCATGCCGTCCTCGACGGGGCGCGGGCAGCCCACAACCTGGCCGGTGCCGGACCGGAAACCCCGCTGGTGTTCTGGGGTTACTCCCAGGGCGGCGGGGCCGTCGCGGCGGCGGCGGAGATGCAGCCCGGCTACGCGCCCGAATTGAACCTGAAAGGGACCTGGGCCGGTGGCCCGGTGGCGGATCTGGCGGCGATCCTCGAGCGTATCGACGGGGCCCTCATCGGTGGGGCCATCGGCTTCGCCATCAACGGATTGGTGGCACGCTACCCCGACCTGGGGGCTGCGGTCGACCGGGTGACCAGCCAATACGGCCGCGACACCCTGGCGGCGTTGAGCGATGCCTGTATCGGTGATGTCATCACCCGCTATCCCTTCCTGAAGACCACTTCGCTGACCCATGACGGGCAGCCACTCGGTGCCCACCTGGCGGCGATACCGGAGGCCGCCCCCGCCCTGGCCGAGCTGCGGGTGGGCACCCTGACACCGGCCTCGCCGGTACTGATCACCAGCGGCCGCAACGATGACACCGTGCCCTACAACCAGGCCCGTCAGCTCGCCGACGAGTGGTGCGGCAAGGGCGCGACGGTCGAATTCCGTACCAACGAGCTGCCGCCGCTGCTGCCCGGAACCACCATCCCGAACCATTTCGGTCCGGAGATGATCGACGGTTTCGGCCCCGACAATGCCATCACGTATCTGCTGGATCGCCTGGCCGGCAAGCCGGTTACCGGCTGCACCATCGACTGAGGCCCAGCGCACCTGCCGCCTGCACGAGACGTCGTGCTGTGCGGATTCCGGTTCCGCGGCCGCCGTGGATTCGTCGTATCCACGCGCATCACCATCCGGTGGTGTGCGCTGCCGCCGTGCCCGTTTCGCCGGATCGGACAGACCTTTCTCCGAGAACGCAATCGCACCGAAGGATTGATTGATGAAGGAAATCACGCGCCGATCACTGCTGGCCGGCGTGACTGCCGCGGGCGCCGGCCTCATCGGGTCGCGCGCAATCGGGTCGCCGGCGCCGGCCGCAGCCCAGGCCGGTACCGTGCCACTCACTCGTGAAGAGCATCGGGTGGTGGTGATCGGCTCCGGGTTCGGTGGCGGTGTCAGCGCACTGCGTCTGGCGCAAGCGGGAGTGCCGGTGACGGTGCTGGAACGGGGATTGCGCTGGCCCACCGGGCCGGGCGCCGAAACATTTCCCCGGGCGACCGCGCCGGACAAACGATTGCTGTGGTGCCGGTCCAGCCCGAACCTGTTCGGCCGGCCGTTGGTGTTCGAACCGTACACCGGGCTGGTGGAGGCGGTGCCGGGGGAGAATATGACCGCCCTGTGCGCGGCGGGTGTGGGCGGGGGCTCGCTGGTCTACCAGGGGATGTCGCTGCAACCTTCCGAAGCGGTATTCAATACGCATTTCCCGCAAGAGCTGGATTGGCAGCTGATGAACCGGGTCCACTATCCGCGGGTGGCGAAGATGCTGCGGCTGGCCGAAGCGCCCGATGAGTTGGTCGCCACCGAGAATTACCGTGCGGCACGCGTGTTCGCCGATCGCGTGCGCCGCGCCGGGATGCCGCTGTCGAAGATTCCGATGCCCATCGACTGGGATTTCGCGCTCGCCGAGTTGCGCGGCGAGATGAAACCCTCCTACACCAACGGTGACGGTGCCATGGGGGTCAACAACGGCGGTAAGCACTCCGTGGATGTCACTTATATCGCTGCAGCCGAAGCCACCGGGCTCGTGCGCGTGGAAACGCTGCACGAGGTGACCGATATCGAGCGGGCACCCGACGGCCGCTGGACCGTCCGGGTGCAGCGACTCGACACCACCGGTGCGGTGGTAGAACACAAGGTGCTCACCACCGGCGCACTGATCTTGGCGGCGGGCAGCCTCAACACCACTCGGTTGCTCGTGCGCGCGGGTGCGAAGGGCCTGATCCCCGATCTGCCGGACGGCCTCGGCGCGGGCTGGGGAACCAACGCCGACCGCATCTACGTGTGGACCGACCCGTCCGCCGGATTCGGTGCACCACAGGGCGGTCCGGTGGTCTACGGCAGCCTGAACTGGGACGACCCGCATACCGCGCATACCGTCATCCAGGCCTCGATTCCGCCGCTCGCCATGGATCCGCGCAGCACGATGATGGTCGGCTACGGCGTCAGCGACGGCCGCGGAACGTTCCGCTACGACGCGGCGCGCGACGACGCGGTGCTGCAGTGGCCGCGCGAAGGCGACGGTTTCATCCAGAACGGGTACATCGGGCCCGCCGTGCACAGAATCGCCGGTCCCGGCGGTGCGCTGCTGGACACCAACACACTGTTTCCCTCGACCTGGCATCCGCTGGGCGGCGCGAGTATGGGGACGGTGTGTGACCTGGACGGCCGTGTGCACGGCCAGCGGGGACTCTATGTTCTCGACGGGGCGTTGATGCCGGGTAATACCGCGGCCTGCAATCCGTCGATGACGATTGCGGCGGTCGCCGAACGCGCCCTGGACAACCTCGTCGTGCAGGATGTCGGAACGCTCATCTGACCCACCGAGCCGCCGCACTCACCCACTGTTTTCCGGCGTGCTGTCCTGCACGCCCGGCCGCCCCGGCGGTGGAGGTGGGCCGATGGTCAGCGGATCACCATGCCGCCGTCGACGGCAAGGACCTGTCCGGTGACGTAGCTGGTGTCATCGGACAGGAGGACGGCGATGGTGGCGCCGACCTCGTCGGCCCGGCCCACCCGCCGCAGCGGCAGATCCGCCGAGGTCTGCGCCGCGGCCTGTTCGTCGTCGAACACCGAACCGAGACCCTCACCGGCGGTGGCACCGGGGCATACGCAGTTCACGCGAATCCCTTTCGGGCCGTAGCGGAGCGCGGTACGCCGGGTGAGCGCGACGACGCCGCCTTTACTGGCGGTGTAGGCCATCCCGTAGCCGTGCCCGCGCAACCCAGCGGTCGAGGCAACGGTCACGATCGCCCCGCCCGCACCGAGCAGGGGTAGCACCGCACGTAAGACCAGCACGGTGCCGCGCAGGTTGATATCGAGAACACGGTCGAAAACCGCCATATCGAGATCTTCCAGATCGAGCAGGTCGGGTGCTTCGAAAACGCCCGCACTGGTGCACACACCGGCGACCGACGGTAGCCGCGCGGCCGCGTCCGCCACGGCGGCGGCGACCGAATCCTCGTCGGCGACATCGCAGCCGAGGGCAAAGGCCGAACCCCGGGTGGCGAGGCCGGCGGCCTCGGTTTCCAGTTTTCCGATATCGCGGTCCAGCATGGCCACGGCGGCGCCGGCCGAGACCAGTTTCCGGCAGGTGCCCAGCCCGATACCGCTGGCTGCGCCGGTGACGATGTACCCTCGGCCCCTGAGATCCTGCATATCGCAACCTTCTATCGATCATTCCGGACTGGGGTGTCCGCCGGCGGTGCCCGGTTCGGGTCAGGACAGGATTGCGGGCATGGTGTCCCAGCCGCGGACCGTCGAGGTGGTCGACATCCGTGCCGCGGTGAGGTCGACGTCCCATTCCGGGAAGCGTCGCAACACCTCTTCGAGGGCGATACGACCTTCCAGCCGGGCCAAGGCGGCACCGAGGCAGAAATGTGCGCCGATCCCGAACCCGAGGTGGGGCTGCGGCGGGCGATGGATATCGAAAAGATCGGCGTCGGGCGGGAATCGCCGGTGGTCGTGGTTGGCTGCGCCGATGAGGAGCATCATGACGCTGCCCGCGGGTACTTCGTGACCGTAGTGCTCGACGGCGCGGGTGACATAGCGCGCGGCATGCGGTGCCGGTGGTTCCAGGCGGAGCAATTCCTCGATTGCCCGGGGGATCAGCTCGGGGTCTTCGGCGAGTTCACGGCGTTGTCCGGGATGCTCGGCGAGAACCTTGCCTGCCCAGCCGATCAGCCGTGTCGTGGTTTCGTTGCCGGCGCCGGCCACCACGTTCACATACATCAGCAGTTCGTCCCGGGAGAGACGCCGTAAGGTTCCCGTTTCGTCCTCGAACTCGATGTTGAGCAGTTCGGTCACGATGTCGTCGGAGGGATGTTTCTCCCGCCAGTCGATGTACTCGGCGAAGATCCGGCCGTCATCCAGCCCGTCCGAGGCCGCCGTCATGGGGCGGCCGTCTTCGGTGGACACTTGGGCATTGGAGTGATCCCGGACCGCTTCCTGGATTTCTTCGGGAATGCCCAGGAGCATGCAGATCACCCGCATCGGCATGGGGGCACCCAGGTCGGCGATGAAATCGAAACCGCCGCCGCCGACCAAGGGATCGAGGCTGCGGGCGCAGAATTCGCGCACCATCGGTGCCAACTGGCTGATCTTGCGAGGTGTGAACATTCGCGCCACGAGCCGGCGATGGATGTCGTGGCGAGGTGGATCCTCCATCACCAGCAGGCCCGGTGGGATCTCGATACCGGCCTTGATCAGTTCCAGGACATTGCCGCGGCCGGAGCTGTAGGTGGCGGTATCGGCGAGGCAGCTGTTGACGTCGGCGTACCGGCTCAGCGCGTAGAACTCGTGCTGTTCGTTGTAGTACAGCGGTTTTTCTTCGCGGAGCCGGGCGAACATCGGGTACGGATCGGCAATGAGACCCGTGTCGTAGGGATCGAAGAAGACTTCGCTGGTAGCGGAGACGGTCATAGCCGTCGCTCCTCCCCGGGAGGTACACCCCCAAGAGCATCGATTCACGCCAGGACGGGCTGGTAGCACCTACGGCGACGCGGCCGGGGGGCGGCCGCCGTAGGTGCCGGTCCGCATATGAGATACGGACACGTCATTAACATACGTTCTCGTATGTGACATTGTCAGCCGTATGCAATTTTTGCTTTGACAGGATGGGGCGATGGTGGAGCGCTGGACCCGGGAACGACGCACCGAGCACACCCGCAACCTGCTCGTAGATGCGGCACAGGAGGTATTCGCCGCCAAGGGTTTCGGCGCGGCGAGCCTCGATGACATCGCGGCAGCCGCCGGATACACCAGGGGTGCGATCTATGTGCATTTCAGTGCGAAGGAAGACCTGTTCCTGGCCGTTCATCAACGGTACTGGCGGCGATTCTTCGATGCCTTCACGGAGCTGCTGGCCTCGGTGGGCGAAATCGGTGAGGCCGAACTCGCCGAGATCGCCGGGCGATGGCGCCGGCTCGCTGAAAGCGGCGGTACCCAGCAGGCCGCGCTGGGTTACGAATTCACGCTCTACCTGTTTCGCAACCCCGAAGCCCGCGCACGTGTGGCGCCGCAGCAACAGCAGGTCCACGACGAGCTCACGGCCTTCATCGTCGCAAGCCTCGGCAAGCTCGGTGCCACGCTCGCAATGCCGGCTTCGACCTTCGCGCAATTGCTGATCGCCACCAGCGACAGCATCATGCTGGCCGCCGAACTGAACGACACCGATCTCTACCGGCCGGTGCTCGATATGTACACAGCAGTCATCGTCGTGCCCTGAGCGGATGAGCACGATCGAACACGACTGGGGTCATGCAACAGTATCCAGGTTACTGTACGGTCGGATTTACCTCGGTCTGCGCTCGTGCGACAGGCCCGTGCGAACACGGCGGTTCGGTTGCGCACCCGGGGCCGTCATGTTCGACGACGAATGAAACAGGAGTTCGATGCGCGCTGTGTCCGGGGAGCTCTTTTCTTGCGATCAGCGGTCGGTGATGCCGGCGCCGCATGCCATCACCCGCGCGCAGGATCATGTTTTGCGGTACCGTCTCGTGGTCGTATCCCCGACCGTGCGCGAGGCGGTCCGCCTCGCCGGTGGGTGGCTGTTCGACCGCGCGATGTCCGGCTGGGATGTCACGATCCTCGCCGGGGAAGTGGCCGACCCGCTTCCGGCCCGTGTTCTGGGTGCGCTCGTCGTGCCATGGGACACCGTGCCCGCGTCGGCCGAGGGGCCGGATCCACACGCTGTGGCGGTCATCGGTAACCCGCAGGATTTCGACGACCGGATGCGGCGCTGGGTAACGGACTACTCGCACCGTGGACAGGAAACAACGCTATGGGGCGAGGCTGTGTGGGTCGATCTACCCCTGCACGCCGAACCCGGGATTTTTCGCCCGAGTCGCACCGCGCTGTTGTTCAAAGCCCATGCCCTCAACGAAACCACCGGACCACCCGCTGCGCCGTCGGCCGACGAACCCTTCCGTGCCGTCGGGCCGGTCCTTCGCGGTGTGACCAGCCTGCAGGCCCACCGGCAATCCGGAGGTTCCCGGTCGGCCGTGGGTCCCGGTGCGTGACGAAGTCCGCGGAGCGGAGCGTTCGTACGCTCGGCCGGCGCATCCTCTGCTGCTTCGGCGGACCCGGTCCGGGTACGGCCGGCGCTCAGGGGGCGGTTTTGCCATTGCTCTGGGCGAGGACATGGGGGCCGTATCGCGAGGCGATCAGGGTCCACGGGTCGGCGTAGGGACCGCGGTGTTCGAGACGTCGCTGCAGGGTCAGCGCTGCACGTATCGCCGGTCGCAGGAGGGGGCCGGCGATACGGAGAGCCGCGCGCAGAATGCGGGGCTGAGCGTCGGCGATCCAGGCGACCGTTTCCGGCCACTCGTGATGCTGGAAGTCCAGCAGGGCTTGTGATTCCGTGGTGTCGAACCATCCGGTGAATGCCCAGCCGCGGTCGTCGGCGGGGTCGCCGGGCAGGCTCGCGGAAGGTCCGAGCCGACCGATGCCCATGGCTTCGAACATGGCGTCCTCGACATCGCGGTGGGTGTGGGCGTAGCTGTTGTTGCCGGCGATGAGCAGCACTTTGCCGTTGATGCTGTCGCGGCGGTCGACGGCGTTGGCGAATGCCAGCGCGACGTCGCGGGCGTCGACGCCGTGTAGCCGGTTGTCGCCGGGGGTCGCACGGATCAGCACCAGATGGTCGGTGTTGATGCCGGCGGTGGTGTCGGGGGACAGGATGCCACCGAGCCGGAGGAAGGCGTGGGGGAGACCGCTGCCGGCGATGACGCCCTCGGCCAGTACCTTGTCTTCGCCGTACTGGTCGATCGGGGCTACCGGGGTGTCCGCGGTGATGCGGTCGGGATGACGATGCGGATTGCGGGAACCGTATACCGCTGCGCTGGAGGCGAACAGCAGCAGCGGCGCGGCCGGCAGCTTCTGTCCTGCGCGCACCAGGTTCTCGGTACCGCCGACGTTGATCCGCCGGGCCAACTGTGGGTTGCGGTAGGACTGCGGGGAAAACATGGCGGCCAGGTGGATGATCGTGCCGGGGTGGTGTTCATCGACCAGGGCGTCGACAGCGCCGGAGTCGAGCAGATCGGCGAAGGCGGTGCGCAGCGTGCCCGGCGCGGTGGCCCCGGCCAGTCTCTCCGCGGCCGACAGTGCGGCGTCGGTGCGCAGATCGGTTGCCACCACCGTATGGCCCCTGGACAACAGGAGTTCGGCGACGCGTTTGCCGACCTGGCCGAATGCGCCGGTGATGAGGACGGGAGCGCGCATGGTGCCTTCTTTCACGCCGGATCGCGGGGATGCGTGTAGCCGTCGGCACTGCGCGGGAACGGGCGAACCGGCGACAAGGGATCGTCAGGGGAGTTTGACGACGGACAGATACATTTCGAGGATCGGCCGGTAGAGGTCGATATCGTCGAGTTGGCTGCCGAGTATCACGGAGTCGCTGGTGGCGATGAGTACCTGGGCGAAGGCCCGCGGCGTGATCGTCAGGCTGCCGCCCACGCGCTCGAGGTTCTCGGCGACGAATCCGGCGAGTTCTTCGGCCACTTCCAGCCGTTTGGCCGCTACCCGTGCCCGGGCCTCCGGATTGCGTAGGAGGTAGAGGGTGAACTCGTGTCCGAGCGCGGCGTGTTCGGCGCCGCGGTCGTTGCTGAGCTTGCGCCAGCGTTCGGCAACTCGGTCGAGTTCGTGCGGCCCCACTGCCGTGACGTTCGAGAGTACTTCGGCGAAGTTGTCGAAGTAGCGGCGCCAGTATCGGTCGCTCACCGCCAGGAACAGCTCCTCCTTCACGGAGAAATGTTTGTAGATGGCGCCCTTCGTGTAACCGGCCGCGTGTGCGATGTCGTCGAGGGTGGCGGCCGCGAAACCCTTTTCGGCGAATACTTCCTCGGCGGCATCCAGCAGGAGCGTACGGGTGCGCTCCAATCGCCGCTCTTTCGTCCAACGCTCCACCACGGAAGCGATCCTAGCATGGATCTCGGAAACCCATTGTGATGACAGATACCCACGGGTATCTTAACGAAGGGCCGGATGCCGGAAGGAGGCGGACTTCGCCGTGAAAGCGGATTTCCGTTGCGGCGCCGGTGATATCGAGCGCATGCCGAGTCCCGCTGTCGGCGATCGGACCCGCTAGCGCTGCAGAACGCAATCCAGAAGGGGCAGTTGCATGAGCGAACTGTCGAACAAGAAAACCGCCGAGGTCACCGAAAAGCTCGGCTCCGCGGCCCTCGGCACCGAGAATCGGCCGACGAGCAAAGGCATCTATATCTGGGCCGTCCTCGGCGGGCTGATCCTGGCACTCCAGGTATATGTGTGGATCAGATGGATCACCGGCCCCTACTTCGAGCGGGTACCCACCGGCCCGAACGATCCGCCGATGCTCATGAAGACGATCCTGAGCATCTGGACCGCCGGCGTCCTGATCGGCTTTCCCCTCGCCATTTATTGGTGGATCATCAGGCCCTGGTGGCGTGAGCGCCGGATCACCCTGGACGGCATCCTGCTGGCGTCGATGGGCCTGATGTTCTTCCAGGACCCGTTCCTGAACTACCTGAACACGTGGTGCACCTACAACACCTGGATGTTCAACAGGGGTTCCTGGGCGCCCTACGTTCCGGGGTGGGTATCGCAGGAAGAACCGGGTGCCCAGGTCGCCGAACCACTACTGATGAACGTCCCGGGTTACGCGTGGGGTGTCCTGCTCATCACGATCGGCGTGTGCTGGTTCATGCGGAAGGTCAAGTCGCGCTGGCCCGGGATCAGCAATCTCCAGTTGATCGGCGTCACGTTCGCGTTCACCTTCGTCCTGGACTTCATCATGGAAGGCTGCATGCTGCTGCCGCTCGGGCTCTACACCTTCCCGGGCGCGATCCAGTCGGTGTCGTTCAACGCGGGTCACTACTACCAGTGGCCGATCTACGAGGGCCTGATGTGGGGCGCGGTCCAAGCGGGTCTGGCCTGTCTGCGTTTCTTCACCGATGATCGCGGGCGCACGATTGTGGAGCGTGGGCTCGACCAGGTCCGCGGCGGCGTCGTCCGGCAGCAGCTCACGCGTTTCCTGGCGATCTTCGCCGCGGTGAGCGCGATCTTCTTCGTCTTCTACAACCTTCCCGCGCAATGGGTCGGCCAGCACGCGGATCCCTGGCCCGAAGATATCCAGGAGCGTTCGTACTTCACCGGCGGCATTTGCGGGGACGGAACGGACAAGCCCTGCCCCCATCCCGATCTGCCGATGCCACGCAACGACTCCGGCTACATCAACAAAGACGGTGAGCTCGTCCTTCCGGACGGAGTCGAGGTTCCGAAGATCGTCCCGTTCCAGCCGGAGGACTGATATGCCGACCACAGCCACGGCCGTGAGCCGCCCCGACGTGCAGGCACCGTTCTACCGGGCGGTCGGAGACGAGGCCGAAGTATTCCGTGCGGCGTCGTGCCGCGGGGTGCCGGTTCTGTTGAAGGGTCCCACGGGATGCGGGAAAACCCGCTTCGTGGAGGCCATGGCGCATGAACTGGGCCGCCCGCTGATCACCATCGCCGGCCACGAAGATATGACCTCCGCGGATCTGGTGGGCCGGTTCCTGCTCAAAGGCGGTGAAACGGTGTGGGTCGACGGCCCCTTGACGCGCGCGGTTCGCGAGGGCGGCATCTGCTATCTGGACGAGATAGTGGAGGCGCGTCAGGACACCACTGTGGTGATCCACCCACTCGCCGACCATCGCCGCGAGCTTCCTGTCGACCGGCTCGGCACCACGGTTCCGGCGGCGCCGGGCTTCCAGCTGGTGATCTCCTACAACCCCGGATACCAGAGTGTTCTGAAGAACATCAAGGAGTCCACCCGGCAGCGATTCGTCGCGATCGAACTCGGCTTTCCGCCACCCGAGATCGAGCGCGAGGTGGTGGCGCGTGAGGCCGGGGTCGCTCCGGAGATCGCGAATGCTCTGGTCGCGCTGGGTAACGCCATCCGGAACCTCGACGGGTCACCGCTGCGCGAAGCGTCCTCGACCAGGATGCTGATCCTGGCCGGGTCCCTGGTGGCAGGTGGGCTGAACCTGCGCGCCGCCGTACGGTCCGCGGTTGTCCAGGCCCTGTCCGATGATCCGGATATCGTGCGCGCGCTCGGTGAACTCGCGGACGCTGTCCTGCCGTCGCCATGACCACATCGGAAACCGAAGGCCCGGAACGGTTCCGGCTCCTCGCGACATTCCTGGCCGGCCGGTCCGTCGCAGTCGCGGCAGCGCCGGTCGGCCAGGCCGCGCACACCGACGGCAACGCCGTCTTCGTCTCTGCGGGCTGTTCCCGCACCCGGCAGCGCAGTGAAGTGCTGGTGCAATGTGCTCTGCTCCGGGCGGGAAGCCTGGACCAGGGTGTGATCAAGGGGCTGCGGGGACGTCCGCGCATCGCGCGCCGTTATCTGGCGCTCGAGGGCAGGCGAGGGCTGACCGAGCTCGCCCGGTGCGTGCCGAGCGCCGCCGCACTCGGTCCGTACGGGGAAGCGCAGACCGCCACCGTCGACGAATCGCTCGCCCTCGCGAGAGGTAAGGCGGTGATCGCCGATCCGCCGGAGTGGTTCGGGGTCATCGAGCCCGCCCGATTACTGAAGTCCGGCCGCGGACCGAGTTCCCGGGCGACCGACAAGGACCTGCGGCTCGAATTCGATCTCCTCGAGCAGCTCGAGCCCGAGCGGGACGACGACGATGAAGACGACGAAGCGGAGGGGACCGGCACCAGCCGTATCCTGAAACTCTTCGAGAATCCGCTGGTCAACTCGGAAAAGCTCGCCGATCTACTGCGGAAACTGCTCGGCACCTCGCGCGCCCCCGGAGAGAGCGATGCCGGTGCCCAGATGCGGGTTCGTGCCGTTCGGCGGGGCCGGATGGCCGGTGGCGATGCCCGGCCGCTGCCCACCGCGATCAATGTCGTAGTCGACGGAAAACCCGGTGCCGTCACGGGGGTAGGCGGAGCGTGGTACCCGGAATGGGACGTCCACGACAACCGGTACCGGCCCGAGTGGTGCCGGGTTCTGGACTACCCGCTCAGAATCGCCGCCGATACCGCCGCGGCTGATATCCCGCACGACGAGGTCCTCCGGCGCCGCCTGGCGCGTGTCGGCCTCGGTCCCAGGGTCTTACGACGGCGTCCCGACGGCGACGAACTGGATATCGATGCCCTGCTGGACCTGGTCGTCGATGTACGGTCGGGCTACTCGCCGGCGGAGAACGTGTACGCCGAAACCCGCACACGTGCGCGGAATCTCGGTGTTCTCATCTTGCTCGACGCCTCCGGCTCCGCCACCGACACCGATTCGGACGGCCGCGCCGTCCATGAGCACCACCGCCGGGCCGCCGCCATCCTCGCCGCCACGCTCGACGAACTGGGCGACCGGGTCGCGGTCTACGCATTCCGCTCCGACAGTCGGCACGCTGTCCACCTTCCGGCGATCAAAACCTTCGACCAGCGGTTCGGCGCCGTCGAGCGGGCGCGACTCAACGAGCTCCAGCCCTCCGGCTATACGAGGCTCGGTGCCGGTATCCGCGGCGCCGGCCGGATCCTCGACACCGAGGCAGGCACACCGTATCGCCTGCTCCTCGTTCTCTCCGACGCCCTGCCCTACGACCACGGCTACGAAAGCCGCTATGCGGAAGCCGACACCCGCAAGGCAGTCGACGAACTCCGCGCCGACGGCATCGCCTGCCTCTGCCTGTCCATCGGGGCGTCGACCACCACCGACACGCTCGGACGCGTCTTCGGTCCGGCCGGGTATGCGAACGCCACGACCCTCTCCGGCCTGAGTGCGCAGATGGACGAGTTGTTCTCGGCGGCGCTACGCGAACTCAGCGCGCCGAAACCCCAGGGGAAATGACGACGCCCGCCGAGGTGTACGGACTCTCCCTTCGAAAGGAAACAGCAGTGGACACAGGACACCCGCCGCCGGACCCGAGCCGGGCCCGCACGATCTATCACTTCGACCGCCACACCCCGGAATATCGGGACCGATTCGCCGCGATCACCCGGGAAATGCACGAAAAATGCCCGGTGGCCTGGACCGATACCTACGGCGGCCATTGGGTCGCCGCCGGCCACCGCGAAGTATTCGAGCTCGCGCGGTGCCCGCATGTATCCAACGATCGCGACTACAAGAACGAGCGCCGCGGTTACCTCGGCATCACCATTCCGTTCGCCGAGACCCCGATGCCCATGCGCAACGGCATCCTGGAAATGGACGACCCCGAGCACCGGCTGTTCCGTGCGGTGCTCAACCCGTATCTGTCACCGAGCGCCGTACGCCGGTGGGAGCCTTTCATCGATGAGCTGGTGCGCGCGTGCCTCGACGAGAAGATCGAATCCGGACGGATCGACTTCGTCGACGATCTCGCCAATATCGTCCCCGCCGTCGTTACCCTCGGGATGCTCGGCATACCGCTGGCGAAGTGGGTCGTCTACAACGAACCCTCACACGCGGTGGTGTACACCCCACCGGATTCACCGGACCGGGAGCGGGTGCAGGAACTCAACATGGCGATGGGCCTGGACCTGCTGGCGAACCTGCACGAGATCCGCGAGAACCCGCGGCCCGGCCTGATCGACGGGCTGGCCCGGTTGGAGATCGACGGCGAAAAGCCCGAGGATATCGATCTGCTCGGCATGCTGGGGCTGCTCATCGGCGGTGGGTTCGATACGACCACCGCGCTGACCGCGCATTCACTGGAATGGCTGTCCGAACATCCCGCTGAGCGGGAAACCCTTGGCCGCGAACGCGATCTCCTGCTGAATTCCGCGACCGAGGAGTTCCTGCGCTATTTCACCCCCGCGCCCGGCGACGGCCGCACTATCTCCGCGGACTGCGATATTGCCGGCCGGCAATTCGCGGAGGGTGAGCGGTTGTGGTTGTCCTGGGCGATGGCGAACCGTGACCCCGCGGTGTTCCCCGACCCCGATACCGTGGTGCTGGACCGTAAAGGTAATCGGCACACCAGCTTCGGACTCGGCATCCATCGCTGTATCGGATCCAATCTCGCGCGGACGGTTTTCAAGCGGATGCTGGTCGCCGTCCTCGACCGGATTCCGGATTTCCACTGCGAAGCCGAGGGGACCGTGCACTACGACACCATCGGGGTGATCCAAGGGATGCGCAAACTGCCCGCGACATTCACCCCGGGCCGCCGCCGCGGCCCGGGGCTGGACGACACACTCGCCGCACTGGAGCGGATGATCGACGAACACGGCCTGGCCGCCCCGGTCTCCGCGGGGTCGTGACCGCTGATCCGGCCCGGCTCGCCGGCCCGGAACCAGGGCGTTCGCGGATTTGAGCAGCACCGCGCAACGGGCCGGACTCGACGGATGTCGCCCGCCGGGATAGGTCAGTCGGTACGTTCGGGGCCTTCCACTTCGCGAAGGAAGTCCTCGATCAGGGTGGTGATCTCGGCGTGCCCGCTGTCGATATCGAACGATTCCTCGATGCGCAGGAACCGGGAGACGCTGGACATGAGCATCACCAGGGTTATCGGTGTCCACGAGGTGTTCCCGTGGTTGCGCAGGGCGCGGGTGACGATCTCGAGCTGGAGTTCGCGGAACCGTTTGGACGACTGCGTGATCTCGGTCCGGATCGACGGGCGGTGGGTGGCCAGCGAGACGAACTCCATGGTCAGCGAGGTCCGGGACTGGTCGTGGATCGCGGCCCAGAGTGCCCAGAGCGGCTGAGGGGATTCGGCGGCCGCGAGCAGGCGCTGGTAGCTGCGTTCGGAGCCCCTGCGGAAGAGGGCGACGAACAGGTTGTCCATCGTGCCGAAGTAGTAGTGGACGAGCGCGGAGTTCACCCCGGCCCGGGCCGCGAGCCGCCGGGAACTCACCGCGGCGTAACCCTCCTCGAGCATGACCTGTTCGGCGGCGTCGAGGAGCGCGCTGCGGGTCGACAGGCTCGCCGAGTCTGCGGTGCGGTCCGTCCGGCCGCTGTGGTCGCTCGGTTCCTTCTTGTTCATGGTGCCTCCGTCTGCCGGCGCTGGAAGTCGGCACGCCTGCCGTGCACTGCCGCGGGCCCGGGCTGGTACGGCCGCCTCCTGATCATAGGAACCTCCTCGTCCGAGTGGTGCGGGCACCCGAGCTGGGGCCGTGCTGGTGGGGCGCGGGTGTGAACGTGATTCGCGCGGAGTTCTTTCCGGCCCTTGACGCGCACCGAACGACGGCCGTATAACTTTAATCACCCGAGTAATTAATCACCTGCTTAACAATACCGGGTCGAGTGTGCAAAACCGCTGCGGCGGCTCCGGAAGGGGAGAACCGTGGAACGCATCGAGGCGGGACAACGAGCCGGTGCAGGGCGCGTTGCCGCTGGTCGCTCCCCGGGATCCGCGGCGGCCGAACCGGTCCGCGTCACGATTCGCTCCGGACGGCGTACCGCCGGCGCCGACCACCGCGACGGTATGACCATCTTGGAAACAGCGCGATTTCTCGGGATGAATCCGCCTTCGACCTGCGAGTCCGGATACTGCGGCGCCTGCACGGCCCGGGTCGAGGCAGGCGGCGGCATCGAGATGCCACGCAACGAGGTCCTTACGGCCGCCGAGGTCGCGGCGGGCTGGGTGCTGACCTGTCAGGCCCGCCCGACCGGTGAATCGGTGTGTGTGGTTTATGAGTAGAGGAGCTTCGGCGATGAACGAACCCCTGAATCCCGCTCTGCCGGAGCAGGGCCCACCTGACGACGGTGGCTTCGAGGGGCGGGTGGCGATTGTGACCGGCGGCGCCTCGGGAATGGGGCTGTCGATCTGCCGCCGCTTTGCCGTGCGGGGAGACCGGGTCGCGGTCTTCGACGTGGACGGCGCAGCCGCCGAACGTGCCGCGGAAGAGCTGCGGGCGATCGGCGGCACGGCGCTGGCTTTCGAAGTCGATGTCACCGATCGCGCGCTGGTCGACGAGGCAGTGGGCAAAGTGCGGGCAGCGTGGGGGCCGGTCCAGGTACTCGTCACCAGCGCGGGCGTTTTCGCGTTCGAGCCGTTCACCGAGATCTCGTCCGGCTCCTGGCAGCGAATCCTGGACGTCAACCTCAACGGCACCTTCCACTGCATCCAGGCGGTGATCCCGGATATGATCGCGGCAGGCTGGGGGCGCATCATCACGATCTCGTCCTCCAGCGCCCAGCGCGGCTCGCCGAAGATGGTGCACTACACCGCTTCCAAGGGTGCGGTGATCGCGATGACGAAAGCGCTGGCCCGGGAGTACGCGCAGTCCGGCATCACGGTGAACACCATCCCACCGTCCGGTATCGACACTCCGATGTCGCGGGTGTCCCAGGCGGCCGGGCATCTGCCCGACAACGAGACGATGGCGCGGGCGATCCCGGTCGGCTACCTGGGCAGCGGTGAGGATATCGCCGCGGCCTGCGTATTCCTGTGTTCAGCGGAGGCTCGCTTCATCACCGGCCAGGTGCTCGGAGTGAACGGCGGGGCAGTGATATGACCTCGACGGTTCCCCGGCTCGAACCACTTCCGGTAGGGGAGTGGACCGAAGAGGCGCGGGCGATGTTGCGTGGGCGCGTGGCCCGGGCCGACCGATACCTGTCCGGCGCGCCGGACGCACCACCGATGCCGAATATTCTCGGGATCCTCGGACATCATCCCGAATTGGGCGGTGCCTGGCTGAAATACAACGGGCTGCTCCTGGAACGGGCGGCGCTCGATCCGCGACTGCGCGAACTGGTGGTGTTGCGGGTCGCGTGGCGGACACGCTCGGCCTACGAGTGGCGTCAGCACACCCGGATGGCGCGGGATCTCGGGATCGGTGACCGGACCATCGAGGACATCGCCTGCGGGGAGACCGCCGCCTGGCCCGAGCCGGATCGGCTGGTGCTGGCGGCGACCGACGAACTCCTCGACAGGTACCGGGTATCCGATACCACCTGGGCCGCGCTCACCGGCCATCTCGACACGCACCAGTTGCTCGAGCTGCTGTTCGTCGTCGGCTCCTACCTGTGCCTGGCCCTCGTATTCAACAGCGTGGACCTGCAACCCGACCCCGATGCCGGCCCCGCGGCGGCACCCGAAGTACCCGAATCGGAGGAATGACCATGGCGCGATGGCCGAAACCGGCGGAAGGAACCTGGACCCAGCACTATCCGGAACTCGGTACCGGACCGGTGTCGTTCGAGGATTCGATCTCGCCGGAGTTCTACGATCTCGAACGAGAGGCGATCTTCAAAAGAGCCTGGCTGAACATCGGCCGGGTGGAGCAGGTGCCACGGGTCGGCAGCTATTTCACCAAGGAGATCCATATCGCCCGCACCTCGGTGGTCGTGGTGCGCGACCACGAGAAGCAGGTGCGCGCGTTCTACAACATGTGCCGGCACCGGGGGAACAAGCTGGTCTGGAACGAAGTACCGCGCGCGGAGGTATCCGGGACGTGCCGGCAGTTCACCTGCAAATACCACGGATGGCGGTACGGGCTCGACGGGAAGCTGACCTTCGTCCAGCAGGAGGGTGAGTTCTTCGACCTCGACAAGGCGGAATTCGGGCTCGCGCCCGTGCACTGCGAGGTATGGGCGGGCTTCATCTTCGTGAACCTGGCCCCCGAACCACCGCAGACACTGCGGGAGTTCCTGGGGCCGATGGTCACCGCACTCGAGGATTACCCCTTCGACCGGATGACCGAATGGTATGAATTCCGGGCCGAGAATCAGAGCAACTGGAAACTGTTCGCCGACGCGTTCCAGGAGTACTACCACGTCCCCGGCCTGCATTCCCAGCAGGTTCCGGGCAAGGTACGCAATCCCGACCCGAGTTTCGAATGCGCCCATTTCCAGACCGACGGGCCGCATCGGGTAGTGAGCACCGGCGGCGCGCGGCGCTGGACGCTGGACCCGGAATACATGTATCCCATCGAGCGCGCCACGCGCAGCGGGCTGGTCGGCCCGTGGGAATCCCCCGATATCGGTGAGCTGCCCCCGGGTATCAACCCGGGTCGGGTCGAACCGTGGGGTATCGACAATTTCCAGATCTTCCCCAACCTGGAACTGCTGTTCTACCGTGGCTGGTATCTGATCTACCGCTACTGGCCCACCTCCTACAACAGTCACCTGTTCGAGGCCGTCCTGTGCTACCAACCCGCGCGCACGGTGCGTGAGCGAGTAGAGCACGAGGTCTCCTCGGTGGTGTTCAAGGAGTTCGCGCTGCAGGACGCCGGAATGCTCACCGGCACCCAGACCGCACTCGAATCCGCCTACCGCACCGCGCGGATCACCGACTATCCCGTCAACGATCAGGAGATCCTGGTCCGCCATTTCCACAAGGTGGTCGCCGACTGGGTCGACGGGTACCGCGGCGCGCGGGTAGGAGCATGATGAGCGAGAACCTGCTACCACCCGCGTTCGCCGAATTCGAGCGGTTCGCCCCTATTTGGTGCCTGGCCACGGAATCCGAACGCTGGGAACGCCGGATGAACAGTTCGATGGAGGAGCTGTCGGAGTTCTACACCGCCTTCTTCCCCCGCCTGGAAGAGGCCATCGTCTACTGCGACAAATTCCCCCTCGACGATCTGCCCGACGAGGTCATGCACCTACTGCAACTCGTCTACTCGCTGTCCATGGTCGCCATGGCGGTCGAGATCTTCCTCCAGCCCAGACCGGTCGACAGCGCCGATGCCGAAATCGAACGGATCGGCGAGCCGTGGCCGTGAGCCGCCCGACCTGCCCTGCGATGCCCGAACGAAGGACACAGTGATGCCCACCCTGACTGTCGAAAAGCTGAACCACGAGATCGGCGCGGAGATCGTCGGTCTCGACGTGGACCGGCTGGTCTCCGACGAGACTGTGCCCGGCGCGATCCTGGAGGCCCTGGAAGCGAACGGGGTTCTGGTCTTCCGGGGCCTGCATCTGGAACCGGAAGCGCAGGTGGAGTTCTGCCGCAAACTCGGTGATATCGACACCTCGGCCGGCCACCACCCGGTCTCCGGGATCTACCGGGTGAGCCTGGACACCGCAAAGAACTCGTCGGCGAGCTACCTGCGTGGCACCTTCGACTGGCATATCGACGGATGCACCCCGAAAGACGACACCTACCCGCAGATGGCGACAGTTCTGTCCGCGAAAGCCGTTGCCGTGCGTGGCGGGGAGACCGAATTCGCCAGTACCTATCGCGCCTACGACCGGCTCGGCGACGACGAGAAGAAGTATTTGGCGTCGCTTCGTGTGCTGCATACGCTCGAGGCATCGCAGCGGCCGGTCACCGCCGATCCGACACCGCAACAGCTGGAGTTCTGGCGTCGCTGGCCGACCAGGGAACATCCACTGGTCTGGACACACAAGTCGGGCCGCCGCTCACTGGTGCTGGGCACCTCGACGGATCACGTGGTGGGGATGGACCGGGACGAGGGGCGCGCGTTGCTCGACGACCTGCTCGCTCGTTGCACCGCACCGGCACACGTCTACCGGCACGAATGGACGATCGGCGACACGGTGATCTGGGACAACCGCGGCGTCGTCCATCGAGCCGCACCGTATCCCGAGAACTCACCCCGCGAAATGCTGCGCACCACCGTGCTGGGCGACGAACCGATCCAGTAGCCGCCGGGTCCTGTCGAACCGAATCACACCGCAAGGAGCACCACCATGCCTCGATGGCCCAAACCCCCCGAAGGCAGCTGGACCGAACACTATCCGGAACTGGGTACCGCGCCCGTTTCCTACGAGGATTCGATCTCGCCGGAGATCTACGAAGTGGAACGCGAGGCGATCTTCAAGAAGGCCTGGCTCAACGTCGGCCGGGTGGAACAGGTCCCGCGGGTCGGCAGCTATTTCACCAAGGAGATCCACGCCGCGTGGACCTCGGTGATCGTCGTACGCGATAAAGAGAAGCAGGTGCGGGCCTTCTTCAATATCTGCCGGCATCGCGGAAACAAACTGGTGTGGAACGAGATTCCTCGTGAAGAGGTATCGGGGACGTGCCGCCAGTTCACCTGCAAGTACCACGGGTGGCGGTACGGGCTCGACGGGGAACTGAACTTCGTCCAGCAGGAGGGCGAATTCTTCGACCTGGACAAGAAGGACTACGGGCTCGCCCCCGTGCACTGTGAGGTGTGGGCGGGGTTCATCTTCGTGAACCTGGCGCCCGACCCCGAACAGTCGCTGCGCGAATTCCTCGGTCCGATGGTCACCGACCTCGAGGGCTACCCGTTCGACCAGCTCACCGAACGCTATTCCTACCGTTCCGAAGTGGGAGCGAACTGGAAGCTGTACATGGACGCGTTCGCGGAGTTCTACCACGCGGCCGTGCTGCACGGGAATCAGTCACCGGACAACTTCTCCGCGGCCGCGCAGGCCGCGGGTTTCGAAGCACCGCACTATCAACTGCAGGGCCCGCACCGGATGGTCAGCACCTCCGGGGTGGTGACCTGGGAACTCGACCCCTCCATGCGCAAACCGATGGAGGACATCACCCGCGGTGGGCTGTTCGGGCCGTGGGATGTCCCGGATCTCGGTGAACTCCCCGCCGGAGTCAACCCCGGGAAATGCGAGCCCTGGGGCCTGGATTCGTTCCAGTTGTTCCCGAACTTCGTGATCCTCATCTGGTCGAGCGGCTGGTATCTCACCTACCACTACTGGCCGACGTCCTACAACACCCACATCTTCGAAGGAAACCTGTATTTCATGCCGGCCCGGACGCCACGCGATCGGGTCGCCCACGAAATGACGGCGGTGACCTTCAAGGAATACGGCCTGCAGGACGCGAGCACCCTGGAAGCCACGCAGATGATGCTCGAATCACGCGCGGTGACCCGGTTCCCGCTGTGCGACCAGGAGATACTGCTCCGGCATCTGCACAGAACCGCCGGACAGTGGGTCGAGAACTACCGGAAAGAACGTGCGGAGGAGACGAACCGATGACTCTGCTGCCCGAACAATTCGCCGACCTGGAACCCTTCGCTGCCCAGTGGTGCCTGGCTACCGAAGGCGAACGCTACAGCACGCGTATGGCCAGCAGTATGGACGATATGCAGCGGTTCTACGACGCCGTCACCCCGCGCGCCGAAGCCGCGATGACCTACCTCGACCATATCGGGCTCGACGATATGCCCGAGGACGCGCTGAACCTGCTGCACATGCTGTATTCGATGATCATGGTGTCGTTCCCGGTCGAGGTGTGGCGCCAGCCCTGGATACCCGACGCGAGCGAGGCGTCGATGGACTGCGTCATCGAGCCGGCGCCGTGAGGGCCGGGACAACGGTCCTGCGTGCGGCGCGCTGGGTCGATATCGAGGCAGGAATCGTCCGCTCCCCGGCGGTGATCGTGGTGCGCGACGGGCTCATCGAATCGGTGAACCCGCCCGAGACGCCCGCCGAGGCGACCGTCGTGGACCTCGGCGACAGCACACTGCTGCCCGGGCTGATGGATATGGAATTGAACCTGCTCATCGGTGGCCCGGACAACCCGACGGGTCTGCCGAATCCGATGCACGGGGTTCAGGACGATCCGGTCTACCGGACGTTGCGCGGGACCGTCAACGCGCGGGAGACGCTGATGGCGGGATTCACCACGGTCCGCAATCTCGGACTCATGGTAAAAACCGGTGGCTACCTGCTCGACGTGGACCTCGGCCGAGCGATCGAGCAGGGCTGGTTCCCCGGTCCGCGCATCGTTTCCGCCGGGCACGCCATCACCCCCACCGGTGGGCATCTCGATCCGACCATGTTCCAGAAGCTGGCTCCGCACATCATGCCGATGTCGATACAGGAGGGCATGGCCGACGGTGTACCGGCAGTGCAAGCGGCGACGCGCTACCAGATCAAATACGGGGCCGGCGTCATCAAGATTTCCGCATCCGGCGGGGTGATGTCGCACAGCACCGCTCCCGGAACCCAGCAGTACTCCGACGCGGAACTCGCCGCCATTGTCGACGAAGCACACCGCGCCGGTATCAAAGTCGCCGCCCACGCCCACGGCGACGCCGGCATCCGGGCCTGCGTCCGCGCGGGTGTGGACTGCATCGAGCACGGGTCGCTCGCCAGTGACGATACGGTGCAGATGATGGTCGATCACGGCACCTTCCTCGTCCCGACCAGCTACCTGTCCGAAGGTCTCGACACCTCGAAAGCCCCACCGGCCCTGCAGCGAAAAGCTGCTGAAGTGTTCCCCAAGGCCCGCCGCATGCTGGGAAAGGCCATCGAAGCCGGCGTCCGGATCGCCTGCGGCACCGACGCCCCGGCCGTACCGCACGGCCAGAACGCCAAGGAGCTGTGGGCGCTGGTCGACCGCGGTATGACACCGATGCAGGCGCTTCGCGCGGCCACGGTCACCAGCGCCGAGCTCATCGACGCCGACGACCGCGGCCGGCTCGCCCCGGGGCTGCTCGCCGATATCATCGCCGTCCCCGGCGACCCGTCCCGCGATATCACCGTCCTCGAGCAGGTGCGATTCGTGATGAAGGACGGGATCGTGCACAAGAACGAACCGGTCGCGTAGTCACGCCGATCCGATCCGATTCCCCACATCCAGGAGGTCACAGGTGCCCAAAGGAATTCTCTACGTCGAGTCCCGTCCGAGCTCACCGGAGGAAGTAGCCGAATACCACCGGTGGTACACCGAAACCCATATCGGTGAGATGCTCGATATCGACGGCATCGTCTCCGCCCGCCGGCTCGAACCGGTCGCCGGCGACGGCAGCTTCATCGCGCTCTACGAGATCGAAGCCGACGATCTCGAAGCCGTCCGGGCCCGGATGGGCGCACGCGCCCGGTCCGGTGAAATGTCGAAACCGATAGCGGTCCAATCGGATCCGCCGCCCACCGTCCGCCTGCTTCGTGAGTTGAGTGTCCACACCCTCTGATCGGACGAAAACGATGCGCGCATACAAGGAGCTGTTCGTCGGTGGCCGGTGGTGTCCGCCGAGTACCGACCAGGCGATCGAGGTGATATCGCCGCACACCGAGGAGCCCGTCGCGCGCGTCGCCGCGCCGGCGGCCGCGGATATCGATGATGCGGTCACGGCGGCGCGGCTGGCATTCGACGCCGGGCCGTGGCCGCGGCTTCCACCCGCTGAGCGAATCCGGATCGTCCGTGGTCTCGCCGACCGGTACGAGGAACGGGTGGAGGAAGTAGCCCAAGTGGTGACCGCGGAAATGGGTGCGCCGATCACCTTCTCCCGTTCGGCGCACGCCCGGCTACCCGGCGTGATGATGCGCGCTCTGGCCGACCTCGCGGACACCTACCCGTGGCGGGAGACCCGGCCGGGCTTTTACGGCACCGGCATCCTGGTGCGCAATAACCCCGTCGGCGTCGTGGGGGCGGTGACGCCCTGGAACATGCCGATGCTCATGGTCGTCGCGAAACTGATCCCCGCCCTGCTCGCGGGCTGCACCGTCGTGCTCAAACCGTCACCCGAGACGCCGCTGGACGCGTACCTCATGGCCGAACTACTCGAGCAGAGCGAGGTACCACCCGGCGTTGTATCGATCCTGCCGGGCGACCGTGCGGTCGGCGAGTACCTCGTCGCCCACCCCGGCATCGACAAGGTCTCCTTCACCGGATCCACCGCCGCCGGCCGGAAAGTCGCCGCCGTGTGCGGCGCCGCGCTCAAACGCGTCGGCCTGGAACTCGGCGGAAAATCGGCGGCCGTCGTCCTCGACGACGCCGACCCGGCCGCCGTCGCCGCCGGTGTGCAGGTGGCCGGACTGATGAACAGCGGCCAGGCCTGCGTGGCCCAGACCCGGGTCCTGGTACCGCGCCACCGCGCGCCGGAATTCGTGGACGCGTTGGCGGCGATGGTCGACGGGCTGGCGGTGGGAGACCCGCTCGACGAAGCCACACGTATCGGCCCGATGGTCTCCGCCCGGCAGCGCGAGCGGGTGCGCGGATACATCGAACAAGGGATCGGCGCGGGGGCACGTGTCGTCACCGGCGGAGCAGGCACACCGGAAGGCATGGACAGGGGCTGGTATGTGCGGCCGACTCTGTTCTCCGAGGTCGACTCCTCCATGGGCATCGCCCAGGAGGAAATATTCGGCCCGGTACTGACGGTGCTGGAGTACGCCGATATCGATGACGCGGTGCGACTCGCCGACGACACACCCTACGGGCTGTCGGGCTCGGTGTGGACGCCGGATATCGACCGCGGGCTCGCGGTCGCCGGCCGGATCCGGGCCGGCACCTTCGGTATCAATCAGGCCTACAGCATGGATCCGCACGCACCCTTCGGCGGGGTGAAGGCCAGTGGAATCGGGCGGGAATTCGGCCGCGAAGGGCTGGCGGAGTATTTGGAAACCCAATCGATTTCCGGACTCGGATCGTGAGTCGCCCGACCTGCCGCCGGCGGGGGCACCGGCGTCGCCAGGTGGGCTGACTACGACAGGGGGCCATGAGCGAGTACCGGGACGAGACGGGCGAGCCCCTCGGCTCCGTGGCCCGCTGTCAGCGCGCGCCGGAAGATCTGGCCCGTGGCGTCGAGTACGCCGGTATCGATGCCGTGGCGCGCGATCACTTCGCGGAGTGTGGTGAACGCGGTGTAGGCCGAGGAAATGGATGTGTCGTCGCCGGGATAGTGCCCGGCTTCGACCTGTGCGGCGGTTTGCGCCGCCATATCGGGTAGCAGTGAGACCACGGCGGGTGTGAACGGGACGAGTTCGCTGCCTTTGATCCCTTCGGCCTCGGCGAGTGCGATGCCCAGGGCCACCCCGACGTAGGAGAGCCAGAATACCGACACCAGTGAGGCGTCGAAGGCGGCCGCGCGCCCATGGTCCGTGCCCAGGTAGGTGCCCTGTTCGGCGAGCGTTCTCAGCGCCGGTTCCGCTGCGCGGTAGCCGTTTTCGGAACCCGAGTACAGCAGCAGTGCGTCCGGTGTGCCGATGCCCTGCGGGACCGCCATGACGGCGCCGTCCACGTACTCGGCACCGTGGCGGCCGGCCCACTCGGCGCGCCTTCTCGACTGCTCGGGAGTCGAGGAGGTGAGGTTCACCAGCACCCGTCCGTGCAGTTGCGCGCCCGCGTCGCGCAAGGCCGCGCCTACCGCCTCGTCGTCGAGCAGCGAGACGACGACGAGGGGAGCGGCCGCGATTGCCGCGGCCGCCGAAGATGCCCTGGTGGCGCCGAGTTCGACCAGCGCATCGGCCTTCGCGCCGGTGCGGTTCCACACGATCGTCGGATGGCCCGCGTTCAGGAAGGTATTCGCGATCGCCGAACCCATGAGTCCCAGCCCCAGGACCGCGACGGGTGTGCCTGGTTCGCCGGACATGCTGCCTCCTGATTGTTTGAAGAGTATCAAACAATAATTGTTGTATGATTATCAAACTGTCAAGAGCTGGAGGGAGGCGCGTTCGTGCCCGCCGAGTTGCCGCACCCGGATACCGCCGACCTCGAACTGGCGGCGGTCATGCACGCGCTGTCCGACCCGATCCGGCTCCAGCTGGTGGCCTGCCTGGCCGCCGACGAGGGCGAGAACTGCGGCGAACTCAGCCAGCACATCGAATTGCACAAGTCCACGCTCTCGCATCACTACCGGGTCCTGCGCGAAGCGGGCATCACCCGGACGGCGGTCACCGGACGCACCAGGGTGATGCGCCTGCGCTACGCGGATCTGCAGGCCCGGTTCCCGGGGTTGCTCGACGTGGTGTTCCGCGCCCTGGCCGATATCGTCGAGGACGACGAGAAATGGACCGGTTCGCCCGAGGACCGCGCAAAACTGCTCGACGCGCTGAAACGGCCCGAGGCCTCGCGCTGATCCGGGATACATTCCGGCAGACTGCATGCCATGAAGTACAGCGCCGGAGTTCTGCTGTTTCGTCGTGAGCCGGAGGTACACGTGCTGTTGGGGCATATGGGCGGGCCGCTGTGGGCGCGTAAGGATTCGGGGGCGTGGTCGATCCCCAAGGGTGAGTACGAGCCGGCGACCGAGGAGGCCCGCGCCGCGGCGGGCCGCGAATTCGACGAAGAGTTGGGAATACCGGTACCCGACGGGGAGTGGATCGCGCTGGGTGACGTGCGGTACGGCAGCGGCGGGAGCAAGAAGCAGGTCACGGTGTGGGCCGTCGAGGGCGAGCTCGATCCGGCTCGGGTCGTGCCGGGGACCTTCGAGATGGAATGGCCGCCGCGGTCGGGCGAATACCGCGCTTTCCCCGAGGTCGATCGGGTCGAATGGTTCGATCTGACCACCGCGCACGACAAGCTGACCACCGGCCAGCGGCCATTGCTGACCCGCCTTGCCGAGCGACTGGGCTGACCTCGTCGGAGCGCCTCGGGAACTGAATTATGATCGAGGTGGTGAGCACACCGTTGCCGGATACGGCAATCCGATCGGATTCGCGTACTCGACCCAGACCTCTGCGGGCACTTGCGATCACTACGACGGTCGTGTCCGTGCTACTGGTCCTCTTTGCCGTCCCGTGGTGGACGTTGGTGATGTCCGGAACTCAGTGGCCGGCACCCGCGGTCGCACTGGGAACAGGGGTCTTCGCGGTCACTCTCGTGGTATTACCTGTGGCGCTGGTATTGAGCCACGGCCACCGCCATCTCGACTGGGCAGGTGTGCTCGGCGACTCGATCCTGGGAATCGTCTGGGTGCTCTTCTCGTGGTCGGTGATCGGCACGATCGCGCGGCTCGTACTCGCCTTCGTGGGTGTGGAGGACCCGGTTCGCTCACGCGCGGTGGCCGCCGCGGTCGTTCTCGTCACCGCAGTTCTCCTGATCTGGGGTAATCGGGAGGCGATGCGAATTCCTCGGATCAACCATGTGGACGTCACCCTGCCACGACTCGGTCAGGGGTTGGACGGCATACGAGTCGTCGCCGTCACCGATACCCATTTCGGTCCGATCAACCGGACGAAGTGGTCGCTCGGGGTCGCTGCGGCTGTGAACGAACTGCGTCCCGATATCGTGGCCCATGTCGGTGATATCGCCGACGGTCCTGTGGAGCAACGACGCGGGCAGGCGGCCCCGCTCGCCACCATGGAGGCCGGGCTCGCGAGGATCTACGTCACCGGCAATCACGAGTACCTCGGCGAGGCGCAAGGCTGGCTCGACTACATGGACTCGATCGGCTGGAAAACCTTGCACAACGAGCATATTGTCGTCGAGCGCGGCGGCGACCGCCTCGTCCTTGCGGGCGTCGATGACGCTACTGCGAAGTCGGCGAAACTCAGCGGTCACGGCGCGAACTTCGACGATGCCCTGGCAGGAGTCGATCCCGGGCTACCGGTCCTCATGCTCGCGCATCAACCGAAGCAGGTTGCCGAGTCCGCGGCTGCCGGTGTCGACCTCCAGATCGCCGGCCATACGCACGGTGGGCAGATCTGGCCGTTCAACTTCCTGGTCCGCCTCGATCAACCCACCGTGCACGGGTTGAGTCGGCACGGTGCGCGGACACAGCTGTACACCAGCAGGGGCACGGGTTTCTGGGGCCCTCCGTTCCGTATCTTCGCGCCCAGTGAAATCACGGTGATAACGCTTCACTCCGCTTGACGTCACTCTCCGCGACAGTGGGCCGAAGGTGTCCGGAGCCCCTCGGATCTACGGCAGACGCAGGTCCGCGCGATGTATGAGCGTGGAGTTTCGGGTCGGTTCCCACTCCGGACACCATCACTACGCCCACGGACGACTGGGGACAGCTCCAGGCTTCCATCGTCCGTGTGGCTGAAAGTTGGTTTCAAACCGCAGTGTCGATAAAACTTCCTGCTTGTTGGCCGGTTCAGCTAGGCGGATCGTGAGATAGACGCCCGGGACTGGCCGGAGCGCCCAGTCAGGCGGTCACGCGGACGGCTTCTCGGAATGGATGGGGGCAGAAGCGAGCCGCCTCCGTGTGTGAACGCTCAAGCGATGCGGAGGAACCGCACATTCTCACTGAGTACTCGGCGTGCGCCGTCGAGATCGGCGAGTCGAGCGGAGGCGGTCGCTCCGGCGAGACCAGGTGGGAGCACATCGGAGAACTCCAGTCCGTCCACAGCCCGCCTATCAACGGTGGGCAGTTCGAGATCGGGGAGTGCGGCGCGTGCTGTCGTGAGGGCAATCAGCCATTCCTCGGCTGTGAGGTCGGGCCGAAGCTGATGCACCAGCCGTCCGCGGCGTGAATCCCCCTGGAGTGGGGCCATTCTCCCAGTAGTAGTGCGCTGGCTGCCGGAGGCGGCGCAACGCAATGAATACGCGGCCGCGAATACACGGACCCACCGAGTACGACTGGGTAGCCAACGAATCCTTCGACGACGACGATTGTCATATGCATACAAGGCTGGTCGCTCCGGATTCCTGGAGGTGGCGGCACTATATGAAGAAAGTCGAATCGTATGGCCAGGGCGGCGCTGTCGATCTAGTTCGGCTGAACTTCTCCACGATGCCGTAGCCGCCGCCCGCGCGGTCGTGGCCGACAAGGATCCCGATCTGCCCGGCGACCAACTCGATGCGACAGCCGAACAAGCCGGAATCGGTGCGGTCAAGTACGCGGACCTGTCCACCTCTCGGGTCAAGGACTACACGTTCGACCCGCAACGTATGGCCGCTTTCGGTGGCAACACCGGCGTCTACCTTCAATACGCGCACGCCCGGATCTGCTCGATTCTGCGCAAAGCCGGCGAATCCCGGCGGGTGACGGTCGATACCACAGCAGCGATCGAACCGGCCGAGCGCGCACTTGTCCTGACCCTCGACGACTACGGCACCGTTGTCGCCGACGTGGCCGCCACCCTGGAATCGCACCGGCTCGCGGGATACCTATACGACCTGGCCCGCGCGTTCAGCTCGTTCTACGACACCTGCCCGGTCGTGAATGCCTCCGAACCGGTTCGAAGCGACCGTCTCGCGGTGTGCCAACTCGCTGCCCGCACATTCGCCCATGGTCTCGGCCTGCTCGGCATCGCGGCCCCCGCCCGATGGTGACAGTCTTGCCGGCGTCAATGCCTTGTGATGGTTGCGTCAGCGCATCGTGCGCCCAGCGCGGAAGCGCCGCTGCTGCACAGGATACCGGCGTTGCCGAGGTGGAAGTGGAGGAGCGGTGCACAATGAAGGCACGGTAGTGAAGCTGCTGAACACGGTGTCCTCGAGAAACAGGGTTCTGGCCTGATGTAGGCCGATCCGAGATTCCGGCAGGCTCGATCGGTGCCGTGGTCGCCGTATACGGGATCGCACCGCCAGAGGTTTCGTACGACATCGAATTCGTCGCCGAGGACGGTGGCACTATTGGGATTGTGACGTTGACGGCTTCGGACCTTGTGCTGGTATCCAGGGTAGGCCGGAGTTGAGGTCTTCCAGGTGCAAGGTCGCGGTCGTGGTGTTCCGCCGGACGCGCTCGACCAGCGTGTGAGCTGGTCGGGGGTTGATGCCGGAGCTGACGGTGGCGATCAGATGTGAAGCGGAAATGCCGGCCACCCGTCCCAATGCATCTGGGCTACGAGCACTTCGATCAGGGAGATTTCGGTGTTTCCGCCGAGTGGGCGGACCGGGGACATTCGCACCGGTTCGAATCGCACCGATTCGGACCCGGTGTGGAGAAAGCACTGGCGAGGGGTGTTCGGGTGTATGCGGGTATCGGTGGGCACGGGTTGCGGTTCATCGGTGGAGCGAGTTTCCAGGGTGAGGTGGTAGGCCAGATATGAGGGGAGTTCGGCTGCCAATGTTTCGGGCGGCTGTTGCGCTGCCAGTACCAGGTGCGTTCCGATGGACCTGCCCATTCGACCGTGGGTTGCCAACAGCATGCGGAACTCCGGCTGCTGGGCGATGAGTTCGGCGATTCCGTCGATTACTACAACCAGGGTGGGTAACGGGTCCAGCCCCATGCCCATGACTCGTGCTCGTTCGTAATGTTCGAGATCGCCGAAATTTCCCATCCGCAGCAGTTCCAGCCGGCGATCGCACTCCTTGAACAGCAGAGCCAGGATGCGGTCGACCAGAGCGAGATTCTGTGCGACACCGGAAACATGGCCGGCAGTATGCGGCAGGTCGACCAACCCGTCGAATGTCCCACGGCCATGGAAGTCGACGAAGAAGAAGTTGACCGCCGCCGGCGAGTTCCGGATTGCCAGGCCGAGCACGATGGCCCTGATCAACTCGGCTCTGCCCGTATCTGGCGCGCCGGTGACGAATCCGTGCCCGAATCCCCAACCGTGGTTTATTTTGGCGACCGCCCGTATGGTCAACTCGGCCGGATTTCCGGCGTGGGTGACTCCGATCGGAACCGTCTCTACACCAGAGGGCCTGCGCTGCCACTGTTCCTGGATATCGATTCGCTCGGGATTGCCGAGGCCGTAGGCGGTTGCGAAATCGACCGGTTCCATCGCCGCCTGTCGGATTGCCGAGTCTTCCACGGTTGCCCCTCTCCGTCGGACGCGCCGATCACTCGGGCGTCGGGTGGCATCATATGGTCGTCGCTTCAGACGTGATCTCTCCGGGGTACCGACCTCGGCATCGGCGCCGGGCGGAAACCGGGTGGACGGGTGCGGCGGGCATCGGCATTGCTCGGACAACCCACCGGCACAACCGAATTCATTCGGTCCAACCAGGCCTGTTCTACAGAATTTGAGATATCGGCCGCGGAGAGAGCACCGACCGAGATCGACCTGTATGGCCTTGTACATCGATCAACGGTGGAGGTAGAGGCGTTCGTTGGGTAGGCGGGGGAGGTCGGTGGGGTGGCCGGGGAGGATGGTGGCGGCGTCGGGGTGGTGACGGGTGCACCATTCGTGCAGGAAGTGGTGGGCGGCGGTGTGGCAGGCGGCGTAGTCGAGGCGGAGATCGTGGAGGTGGATGCTGAGGTGGAGGTCGGGTTCGTGGGGGCGGGGTGAGGTCATGGGCGGGGTCCGGGGGGTGGGGGTGCGCAGCCAGCCGGTGCGGGCGGTGCAGGCGCGGAGGGAGTCGAGGACGGTGTGGCCGGAGAGGCGGAAGGGGTTGTGGGGGAGATGGATCCAGCGGCGGAAGTGTGCGCCGCGGTCGGTGGGAGAGGGGAGGGCGAGGGTGGTGCCGGGGTGGGTGAGGGAGATGTGGAGGCGGAAGAGTTCGGTGAACAGGGCGGTGTCGTCGGGGAGGTCGGGGCGGATGAGGAAGGTCCAGCGGCCGGAGCGGGGGTGAGCGAGGACCGGGCCGAGGGCGGAGACGGCGCCGTGGCGGTGACAGTGCCGGAGGTCGGTGTGGACGGCGTGGGCGAGGGACGACGGCATGACGAGGGCGGCGATATGGTCGGCGCGGACGGTTATACGGCCGAGTTCGAGTGGGTCAAGGCGGGCGGGGAGATCGCAGACGCGGCGGTAGAAGACGCAGCGGGTGGGTGGGGTGTCGCCGAACGGGACGGGTGGTTTCGGGTCGGTCATGAGCGGATTCCGGTCGTGTATTGGGCGGCGGTGGCGTAGCGGGGGCAGTGGTGGCCGGCGTGGGCGGCCATGAGCTGGTGGGCGTGGGCGTGGCCGCGGATGGGTTCTCGGGAACGGCAGTCGTCGGTGGGGTGTTCGTCGGGAAGAGCGCGCAGTCCATCGGCGAGGCGGTGCAGGATCGCTGGGTCGTCGGTGACCCAGCATTCGCGTGTGTGCCAGAGGCGCAGGGCAGCGGTCATGGCGGGGTTGGACGGTTGACGGGTGGGCAGAGGCGGAAGCTCGGGACTCATGTCGTGGTACCTCGGTGCTTTCGGACGGGAGCAGAGGCGGGCAGCCGAGCTGGATAGAGCGCACAGCGTTGGCGTCAATTCGATAGCAACGCTGGTGTTTTGCTCGGTGTAGAGCTAGTCGACCATCGGAACAGTCCGTCGGGGAACGTTCCTGAACGAGAATTCTCGAAAAGAAGGTGAAAGTTCCTGAACGAAGGCAGAATCGGTTCCAGTACGAACCATCTCGTCACTCAATCCACCCGGAGCAGCCAATGACCGAGAGTTCGACCGTCCCCAACTCGACGCTTCCGCGACGCATCCTTGCCCGCTTGTTGCGAGAGAAGCGTGAGGAAGCCGGGATCTCTGCAGAAGCCGCGCGCCGGGCAATCGGCGTATCGAAACAGACCTTCTGGCGGATGGAGACCGGGCAGCCGACGCGGATCAACCCGTTGTTCATCACCCACTTGGCTGAGATGTACCGATTGAACGACGAGGACGCGGCGGTTCTCCTGGGACTGACGGAGGAATCCCAGGCCAAGGGCTGGTGGCACGCCTTCGGCGATGCCATTCCCAAACACTTCGACCTCTATATGGGCCTGGAGGATGCGGCGCGGAGTTTCAGCTCTTACCACACGATGTTGTTGCCTGGACTGCTCCAAACCGTCGACTATCGGCGGGAAGTAATCTGGGCTGAGTTCCCCGGGATGGCAACCAGTGAGGTGGAACTACGCCTGGAGCTGCATACGCGCCGGCTCGACGGGTTGCACAGCAGGAAGCATCCGCTGGAGCTGAACGTGATGGTGGACGAGTCCGTCCTCCGGCGCAGCGTCGGGTCGCCGGACATCATGGCCGCCCAGTTGGCGCATCTCTTGGATGCAGACCAGATGCCGAACGTGGCGGTTCGGGTGGTCCCGTTGGCCGCACGCCGGCACAAGGGTGTCGTGACCGGTCATTTCGTGATTCTGGAGTTTCCCCGCCATCCGACGGCGAAGCTCACGGATCCACCGGTTGTCTACGTCCAGGGATTCACAGGCGCCCTGTATCTGGACAAGCAGGCCGAGTACGACCAATACCGTGACGCGTATGCTGACATCCGGCGTGTCGCGCTGGACGAGGCCGGTAGTCATGACCTCATCCAGGAGATTGCAGAGGAGTGGGTTCGGTGACGGTCGATCTATCAGGGGCACAGTGGTTCAAGAGCAGCCATAGCTCAGGGAGCCAAGAGTGCGTTGAGGTCGCGCACTTGGTGCAGCGCATGGTCGGTGTCCGTGATTCCAAGGATCCCAGTGGGCCCGTGCTGGCGTTTTCACCGTATGCGTGGGATGCGTTCACTCGCGCGGTGCACGGTGGAGTCTTTTGACATCAGATTCCGAACCTGGGGAAGGGCTCGTACTGCATTGCTGAGTACGAGCCCTTCGCGGTTCTGAGCGCGTGTTCAGCTCGTGGAGGAGGTATCGACCTTTCGACGCCCGCCGCGGCCGCCGCGCGAGGCGGCCGGTGGGCGCCAGGCTCGTAGATCGTCGTCAGTGAGGCCGTGTTCACCTTGGATGGTGCGGCGGTGGGAGGCGAGGAAGGCGGCGGAGAGAGGCCGTAGGCCGGGTCGACCTCGGTGTGCCACTGGTCGAGCCAAGGTTGTAGTTCGAGGAGTGCGGCCAGGAGCGGGGTGATCTCCTCTGTCGGCGGTGCGGTGTTGGTGAGGTGGGTGGCGAGGGCGAAGGCTTGCTCACGGTGGTCCCAGCCGGCCCACCCGTACAGGTCGCGGGTGGTGGCGTAGGAGATGAAACGTTCCTGGGGTGGGGCAACCTGCGGTCGGATCCGGATACCGGCCGGGTGACGACGGGGCCGATTTCCATCGGGCTCGATACCTGTATCAATTGACTGCCGCCGGGCAGGCTGCCGAGGAAGCGCTCGCCGTCTATGACGAGGCGCTGGGACGCCGGGGTGCACTCCAGTCGGTGGCGCTCGAGGACATCGCGAACCAATTGCGGGCGTTGGTGGCGCTCGCTCGGGCCGAGGTCGCCGATATCGATCCGGCGGAACTGCATCTGCTGCTCCTCGGGCTGGTGGAACGGTTTTCCGGGTTGGCCGATAACGCTCAGGCTTTTATGGCGTCGTTGCGCCGGGTGATCGATTTCTCCGACGGTGACGTCGAGGCTTTCGTGGCCTACAAGCAGCGGCTGATCGACTGCATCAACCGGTTCATCGCCGATCTCGCGAATCGGGGCGCGGAAATCGCGGCGCTGCTGGATGAGCCGGCCCCCGAAGCGGTGGAGCGTCTGCTGCGGCTGGCGGTGGAAACGTGAGGCTCGCGATGTGGTGCCCGACGTGGCCGAGACCCCGGCTCGTGGGGCTCGGACTCTCCGGCCGGATGCATTACGTCGACGGTTCGCGCGAGTTGGTACCCGGGGTCGGGGGTGCATCTCGTGGCGGCCATACCGCGGGTACACAGGTGGTCAGCGTGGCGACTGCACCCGGTACCGTCGTGCTCCCCGCCGACGCATCACATTTCTACGGAAACGTCTGCGGTGACGCGCCGTTCGCAGTCCACACGGATCTCCCCGGGACCTACCACGCCTTCGACATCATCCACGAATTGGCGAGTAGTCCGGAGCTGATCGTGCCCGGCCAACGACCCGGAAGTATTCCACCGATTCGAGCCGGTCGCTGCGTCGGAAGTACGGCGGTGCGTATCGCATGAAAAGGCACGGCACGCGGGCACGAGTGCCGGCAGCCGCAGGTCTCGCCGGATTCAGGCGGCGCGATGGGATCGGGGTAGGAGGGCGCCGTCCATGATCTCGGTCCACCAGTTGTGCAGTGGGCTGGGGTCTGGCCAGTGCACGTCGGCGTGGGCGTCGGCGCCATCGGCGCCGGCGGCGGCTGCGCCGCTTGCGGCCGGGTGGGGCGTAGAGCGCTGGGCTGCTGCGGATCGGGGGCCGGGCGGTCCGAGGCGATCGAGGCCGGTGTCCGTCGCTGGCGTCGTCATGCCGTAGTTCCTCTCGGACTATGGTCTGCGGAAGCCCGGGTGGGCCCGGAAGTGCTGTGCTGACCGGGCCCACCCGTCGCTGGATGGAATGTGAGAACCGAAGGTCGGGCGGTCCGCGTTCGCGGGCCCGGAACCGGTCCGGCCGCGACCTCTGTGGCCGTAAAGATCCGCGGCTGGAGCCGGTGGTTCGCGCCGGCGGAGCACCGGTCGTGCGCAGCCGTGGCAACCATCGGACTCGGGTCGCTTGCAGCGCCTCGTCGACCTCGGCGAACAGCTCCTCGAACTCGGGATCCAGTGCGATCAGCCGGGGATCCACATTTTCCAGCCGGTTTTCGCCGGTACGGGTCATTGCGTTCACGGCCGGGCTCCCGCTGTGGTGCCGACCCGGGGGGTCAGGCGCTGATGGCCTGACGCTCGTGGTCGTGGCGCGCGACCTCGATCTTGCGGGGCTTGGCCTTCTCCGATACCGGGATCACCAACCGCAGCACCCCGTCGCGGTAGTCGGCGCGGATCGCGTCGGTATCGAGGTTCTCCCCCAGGAACAGCTGACGGCTGAACACCCCGCGGGTGCGCTCGGCGGCAAGCATCGACCGGCTCGAATCCAATTCCGGCCGGGCGGCCCGCACGGTCACCACATTGCGTTCGACATCCAGGTCCAGGGAGTCCGGGTCGATGCCGGGCAGATCCAGCTCGACGAAGAAGTCGTCGCCCTCGCGCCAGGCGTCCATCGGCATCGCCGCCGGCCGCGCGGGCGTGCCGAAGACCTGCTGGGTCAGACGATCCAGATCACGGAAGGGATCGGTGCGCATCAACATGGTCGCCACCTCCAGTCACTCCTTAACTCTCGAAGAGGAACCAGATAATCTATGTCTACTGACAGAAATAATATTTAGCACTCGGCTGAGGAGAGTGCAAGTAGTATTTGCAGATAATGTCGAGAGGATGGTGAAGAGGGTGACGGGTGAGTACAGCCGTAACCTGCCCGGCGCCGGGCAGGGCGTGTACGCGATATCGGTGGCCGCCGAACTTGCCGGCGTCGGAGTTCAGACGCTGCGGCTCTACGAACAACACGGGTTGGTCATCCCGGCTCGAAGTGCGGGCGGAACCCGCCGCTACAGCCACGACGATCTGGCACGCCTGCAGCGCATCACCGATCTGGCCGGGCAGGGTATCCACCTCACCGCGATCGGGCGCATCCTCGAACTCGAAGACGCCAACACCACGCTCCGCGACGCCAACGCCGCCCTCGCCGCCGAACGCGACCGGCTCCGCGACGGACCGTCACAACGCTGACATCCGGTGTCGCCCGAGACGGGCCCTGTTCATCCCTGTCGACCACGAACGTCACGAGCCATGCCCCGGGCCCGGATGCACAGGGTCGTGCCGAATCGTCTGCGGGTAGCGCCGGCCGGCGGCCGGAGGGTCAGTATTCGAAGTAGTCCTCAGTACTGACGCGCGGATTCGGCGCTGATGGAAGGGGACCCGGAACAGATGGATCGCGCACAGGCCCTGTCCTGGTTGTGAGCAATGTGGCCACCAGTATCAGGGTCGTCGCGATGACGACGTGCGCGGCGAGCATCACCAACATGGGGAGGGCGAAGCCTTCGTTGGTGAGAACGCCGTGGTCTCCTACACAGTAGAGGGTGTAGTTGGTGGAGGTACCTTCGGAATCGTGGAAGGTGTCGGACACGACCATGGGCTCGGTGGCCGGGGAGGAACAGAACAGGGGCGCGGTGAGTTTCGCTTCACCTGGCCAGATGGCGACGGGCACGATAATGCTGAAGGCACCGGCGACGAGGCCGGTCCAGAGGCTTGTCACTACTCGGGACATCGGCTATACCTGCTGGGCTCGGAGGAAGACGCCGGTGCGGTCGAACTCGGCGACCACCTCCGAGCGGGCGGAAACCACGTTGGCGACGATCCGGATATCGCGGCCGAAGCGGCTCACCACGATGGCGGTGACCTGACCGTCGGTGATTTCGCTGCGCGTGCGGGCGGTATCGACTATGTCTTCGATACGCGAGAGGCCTGGCACCTCGCTGATCGTGAAGTTCTCGCCGTCCAGGTCGTCGAATGAGGAAACCCGCACCGGGCGTGGGGCACTCAGTTCACCGAGCGTGAAGGAGTAGTCGTCCAGCACGCGGGGTTGACCGGGCGGCCGGACGCGCAGGCGGACAGTGGGTTCGCGGGCGGTGAAATCGCTGCCGGCGAGGAAGTCGGTCAACTGGGCAGGCTGATTGTTCACCACAAGCCGGAACTGGGTGGAGTTCGGTGCCGTCAGGAGCACAACGTTCACATCCGGGTCTTCCGCACCGATGCGCTGGGCCAGCGCGGCGATCGCGGCCTGCGGCAGTGCGCTCACCAACCCGCCGCCGCGGGTGCGGATCCGGTCCTCGAAATCCGCCCGGTCCACCGCGCCGATACATCCGCTGGTGCTGCTGAGCACAGTCAGGCACAGCAGGACACGGAACCAGTTGCCACGGTGCATGTTCTGCAGGCTATGCGTTGCGAACCGATTGCGCTGGGCGGCAGTGCCTCGGTTACTGCGTCAGAGTGAAACCGTCGTAGTCGTCGGCGGCGACCTGGTCGCATTTTTCGCGGTATGCTCCGACGCCGCCGATGTAGGCGTACATCACCCTCGGCTTGCCGGGCACGTTCGACCCCACGTACCAGGAGTCGACCTTCGGGTACAGCGTCAGATCGCCGACTTCGTCGACGTGCCGGGTCCATTCCTGCTCCGCGTCGGCCTCGGCCTCCATGGTCGTGACGCCCTTGGACCGCATCGTGTCGATCGCGTCCGCCACCCAGTCGACGTGCTGTTCGATGGATACCAGCATGTTCGACAGGACCGAGGGGCTGCCCGGGCCCGTGATCGTGAACAGGTTCGGAAAGCCTGCCACGGCGAGACCGAGATAGGCTACGGGCCCAGCGGCCCACTTCTCCCGCAGCGCCGCACCATCCCGGCCGCGAATGTCGATCGCGTCCAGCGCACCTGTCATCGCGTCGTATCCCGTGGCGTAGATGATGTCGTCGAACTCGAAACTCTCCTGCGTCGTCTCGAGCCCGGACTCGGTGACCTCGGTGAGCGGAGTAGCTCGTACGTCCACGAGCCGGACATTGGGACGATTGAAGGTTTCGTAATAGTTCGTACCCAGGACCGGGCGCTTGACGCCGAACAAACCGGTGGGCTGAAGTAGCTCGGTGACAACCGGATCCGTCACGATCTCGGCGATGCGGTCGCGAATGAACTGGGCGGCGGTTTCGTTGGCGGCTTCGTCGGCGAGTGTGTCCGTGAATCCGGTCAGCATGCTGACCAGTTCGCTGTTCTTGTCCTCCCATACGCTGCGGTAGAAGGCATTTCGCTCCTCTTCGCTCACCTCGAGCGCCCCCTTGGTGGCCTCGGGCCGCGCGATGCCGAACGACGATTCCCGGTTGGCCTTGCGCACCTCGCGATAGCGCGACTTGATATCGCGCTGGAATTCGGGATCTATCGCGTGATTGCCGGCGGGAAGAACATAGTTCGCGGTCCGCTGGAACACGGTGAGCTCATCGGCCACTTCGGCGACGAGCGGAATAACCTGCACCCCCGAGGAACCCGTGCCGATCACCGCGACCCGCCGGCCGGTGAAGTCCACCTCCTGCTCGGGCCAGTTACCGGTATGGAAGCTGCGGCCCCGGAACTTCTCGATACCCGGCACCTCCACCATCTTCGGCACCGACAGGCAGCCTGTCGCCATGATCGCGAACCGCGCCGACACGACCTCGCCCTGATCGGTCGTGATCCGCCATCGCGCGGCGGACTCGTCGTAGACGGCAGCGGTGACCCGGGTCCGTAACTGCACATCCTTACGCAGGTCGAAACGATCCGCGACATGGTTGATGTAGCGGAGCAACTCCGGTTGCGGCGGCAACTTCTCCGTCCACTCCCACTCCTGCTCGAGGTCCGGGTCGAACGAGTAGTTGTAGTACATGCTCTTCACGTCGACGCGGGCGCCCGGATAGCGGTTCCAGTACCACGTGCCGCCGAGTCCGTCGCCCGCCTCGTACACCTGCACCGAGAGTCCGAGTTCGCGCAGCTTGTGCAGCATGTGGAGGCCGGCGAACCCGGCTCCGACGACGACTGCGTCGATCTCGCGAGCCTCCTGCCCGGCCGAGAGTGCGGAGTGCTCCGGGGTCGTTGTCATCGTGGGACCTGCCTTTCAATGAGTCGCCGTGGGACGCCCGACAGCGGTTCGGTTCGACTATGTGCCGAGCCGGCAGTTATCTGGTCGAGGGAAGAGATGGGCGTGATGTGGTGGTGGGACGTGGTAGACGGTGACGCCGCAGAAGTTCTTGCCCTCCCTCATGCGAGACGCATCGGCGGGCACGGTGGAAACTGCACCGGTAGCGCCACCAACGCACGGTGGAACTGACCGGGCCGCCAATCCAGGTCCTGCACAGGTACTTGCGAACGGATATCCGGCAGGGCATCGAGCAGCAGGTCGATGCCCTGGGAGGCGATCGTCAGGGCGAGGGACTGAGCCGGGCAGGCATGCGGTCCGGCCCCCCACGCCAGATGTGACCGGTTGCCTCCGCGGTCACCGCGCACGACGGGATCGTTGTTGCACGCGGCCAAGCTGATGACCACCGGTTGATCAGCGGGCAGCCACGTATCGCCGACGAGTTGTGGCTGTCTGGGGTAGCTCACGCACCAGTTCGCCAGCGGCGGGTCTTCGAACAGCACGGCATCGATCGCGTCGCGGGTAGCCACGGCGCCGCTGAGGACGCCACCGCCGTACTGCTCGTCGGTCATCAACAGCAGCAATGCGTTGAGGATGAGATTGCAGGTCGGCTCCGTGCCCATCGAGAACAGCAGCGCCGCCTGATTCACCATCTCCATGAGATCGAGCCCGTCCGGATGCCGCAGCAGCGCCGAGGTCAGATCGTCCCCCGGCTCGGCCTGCTTCTGCTGGACAACTCCGATCAGGGCCTCGACGAAACGCTGCTGCCCCTCCTCGGCACCTACGCCCTCCAGCATCGCGGCCATCCCCTCGTAAGCCGCGGCCGCGGCGTCTTCGGGAAAACCCATCAGTTCACTGAGGACCCGGAAGGTCAGCGGATACGCGTAGTCGATCTGCAGGTCGGCGGTACCCCGGTCGCAGAAGGTATTGATCAGTGCCTCGGCCGCCCGCGCGACCGCGTCGTGCACCTTGTGCAGGTCGACGGTTTCCAGCGCGGCGATGATGGTGCGCCGGTACCGGTCGTGTTCGGCACCCGCGGTTCGCAGCGCGTTCGGGCGATAGCCCAGCATCGGCACCATCGGACAGCCCGGGGCGGCGTTCTTCTCCCAGCGGCGCGAATCGGCGGGGAAATGGTCCTCGTCGTTGAGGATCTGGACGGCCACCTGGTAGCCGATCACGAGCGTAGCCGGCACACCCGGAGCGAGCTCGACCTGTACCAACGGGCCGTGACGTCGCATGTCTTCGTAGACGCGGTGCGGATCGGCCGCGAACGAGGGGGCATCCAGCCGGACACGAGGGTCGGCGGATACCGGGGACCCGTACGCGAACGGGGATTCGCCCTGCACACCCGGATCTGTATTGCTCAACGGGTGACCTTCGCGGGCGGTGACGCGGTGTGTCCCTTTCTGCCTGCTGCGGGACGGCCTGGCATTCGTTGTGTAGGCACGTCAGGTGACCATACCGGAAAGTGTTCCAGTCCAACATCTTTAGCGAAACCAGCACGGTCGCTTGTTGCTTGTATGTAGCTGCCGCGCGTCGGATCAACCATCCACGGCAGGCATCACCACGCACCGTCCGGATCGAAATCGGCGAAATCGAAGCCCGGCGAGACGACGCAGCTGACCAGGACGTCGTCCGCCTCCCCGGCCAGTGGTTCGGCGCTCTGCCACGAGCCGGCCGGGACCAGCACCTGCGGCCGCTCACCGGCGAGCACGTCACCGCCGAGAACATGACGCTCGGCGGCGTCCGGTTGCGGCCCGTCTCCGCCGAGAGTCAAGCCGAGGGGCCGACCGGCATGCCACAGCCACAGCTCGTCGGAACGCACCCGATGCCACACCGACCGCTCGCCGGGGCCGAGCATGAAGTAGATCGCCGTACCGGCAGCTCGGGTGCCGGAGTAGCCCGCCGGGGTGAAGGTATGTGCACTGCGCCAGGTTTCGCGGAACCATCCGCCTTCGGGATGCGGCAGCAGGTCCAGCGATTCGGCCAGCGGCGAGCGGTGGTCGAGGCTGATAAACGTGCCGGTGACATCCCTGCGCGCATAGCGGATTTCGGCGATCGCGGAGCGTTCGATAGGCCCGAATACGCGCGGGATCAGCGTATTCTCGGCGCCCGGTGCCGCGGAACTCGCACTCTCGAATCGGACCGGTGCGCTGATCTTTGCCGGATCGAGCAGCAGCGCCGCCATAGGTTCGCTTTCGTCCCGATAGCACGTGTTCGCCGTGTGCAGCATTGCCGTCTCGTCCGGTGCACACTGCATGAAACCTTCGGTTTCCAGCGACGGATCGGAAATCGCCCCGTCGGTTGCCCGTAGGTCCGACAAACGCAACATATAGACAATCAGGTCGGTAGGCACCGCCCCAATCTACTCACTACCGGTCCGGCGGAACCGGCCCATCGCCGGCTGAGTGGACAGTGCCCGGAGTTACCAGCGGGCCGGTGCCGGGGTTTCCATGGACAGCGGGCGCTGGTAGGACAAGTCGGATTCGTCGCGGGTGCCGACGAGGTATCCCGCTTTCTTGACGAAGCTCGATTGCAGCACCGAGGCGTCCGCGCCGAACATCGTTTCGACCGTCGAACGCCGTACCGCGATGCGCCACTCGCTGTCCCGGCGTTCGAGGCGGTCGAAGTACCGGCCGGTGATCAGCTGGGCGCTGCGGCCGTCGAGTCCGAGTAGTACAACGATGACGTAGCTTTCGGCGTGCGCGGTATCCCCGTCGATCTCGCAGGTGTGCGTGGTGATGTGGTGAGTGTGGACGCGGGAGGTGGCCGCGTGGGTTCGGTTGGCCCATTCGGCGTAGCCGGTGCCGGGGTTGATTGCGGCACCGTGTTCGTCGATCCCGTCGTGGTGATAGGCGGCGGTGACGAGATCGGGGTCGTGGCGATCGCAGCCGCGCGCATGACCCGCTACGCAATCGAGGATCGCGGTCCGGTCCATCAGGTATCGGACATCGCGCTGCAGCGCTTCCAGGGCCTTGTCCTCGCTCATATTTCTCCTCTGGGAGTACAGCCGGAACGAAGCAACCAGTGCGTTGACCACCGAGTTCATGGCATTGGGCAACCATTGCGAATCGGTCCGAGCCGAGATCGCCGAGGCGACCGAGCGGGTGCGAAAGCTTCAACTCGACGCCCTGGCATCGGGTTTCGACGGACACAGGTTCCTCGGCCAGCAGCTCACCCCGGGCGCGCTCCTGCTGCTCATCATCGGCATACCGAAATTCCTCAACCTGGAAGAGAGGGAATCGGCGTCCGCACCGCCCACCGAGAACTCGTGGACGCTGTCGAGCAGTATCTGGGATCGGTCCAGTCGGCGGCGGCATCCGCGTCGCCGAAGCGATCACACTGAGGGGCGATGGTCTGGTGGCGTGGCCGGTGATCAGAACAGTGGGACGTGCCCGGCCTCGACCCCGCCCGGGTCCCGGCCTGGGTATGCCGCCGTGATGCGCACCGGTTGCCGGATCTCGGACCGGCTGTCGAGACACGAGAGTCACTCTCCGCGAACTCGTGGTCCCGCGTGTTAATTTGCTGCTGTGGCCGCACCGATCGATACCATCGACCAGGTCACGCGCTATCTCGACCTTGCCGGTGTCTTCGCCTGTGCGATGCTCGGCGGCGCCGTATCCCGGACCGAGGGCCTGGACCTGTTCGGCTTCCTGGTGGTCGGCATCGTTTCCGGCCTCGGCGGTGGCATCATCCGCGACACCCTGCTCCAGAAGGGTCCCCCGGTCGCCCTCACCGACTATGCCTACCTGCCCACCGCTGTGGCCGGCACTCTGATCGCCTTCGTCATCCATCTCAGCGAACACTCCTGGGACCGGCTGTTCACCGCCCTCGATGCCGCGGTGATCGGCTTCTGGGCGGTCACCGGCGCGCAGAAGACACTGGCCGCCGGGCTGGGCTGGCTCCCCGCTGTTCTGCTCGGGATCACCACGGCCGTCGGTGGCGGCGCCACCCGCGACGTACTGCTGCGGCGGGTTCCTGCGGTGTTCGGAGGCAACGGCCTGTATGCGACGGTCGCCGCGATCGTCGCGGGCACCATGGTGGTGTGTACCTACCTGGGCGCCCCTGCCCTGGGTATCGTCCTCGGTATCTTCTGCTCCCTGCTGCTGCGGCTGGCCGCCGTCCGCTTCGGCTGGGGACTGCCCAACGGACTGGAGTGGCAACCACACACCCGCCTGGCCGCCGCCTTCCGTGGTAGCCGCCCACCACGACGCCGGCGGCGCGACCGTACCCGCCGCCGCGACACCGAAGAAGGCAATTGACAGATCTGCAAACCGCCAGCGAGGATATGAGCGAGATACCGGCCGCCTTCGGCGCCCCGTTCACCTACTGGGGCATCGGGGGAGCGGACCCGACAGCCTATGCCGCGGCCGTACGGAAAGGTACTGTCTCCCAGGATATTCCGGTCAATCACAGCCCGTACTTCGCACCCGTGATGCAACCCACGCTCGACACCGGCGTCAAAGCCCTCACCGTCGCCGCCCTCGCCTGGCTGGGCACCGGGGACGGCCACTGACGCCGGCGTCGGAGCGGTGCCAAGTTATGGAGTGATCGTTCAAATTCGATGGACCGACCGGACCGCTGCCGGCCGGGCCGGGATTGCGGGTTCAACGGCTCGAACTCGTCGACACGCATCACTCGCCCGCCAGCGCAACCCATCCGGACGGGAACTAGCGTTTGCGGCCCCGGGCCGGCTTCTTCCTCGCGGGGGCCGGCTTCCTCACGGGACGCGGTCGCTTCCCGGAGGGGTTCGGCTTCCGCGGTTCTGGTTCGGTGCTCTTTCCGGCAGGGGAGCGGGAGCTGTTCTGCGAGCGGCCGCGCACTACGCCGATGAACTCCTCTACCGAGTCGGTGGTCCGGTCCGGCGGCCAGGCCAGCGCGATTTCGGTGTCGTCGGTGTCGGTCACCGTGCGGTAGACGAGGTCGCGCCGGTGGTGCAGGCGGGCGATCGAATGGGGCACGATGGCGACGCCGACTCCGGCGGCGACGAGTTCGATGGCGTCTTTGACGGTATCGATATCGGCGGTGTCCTGCAGGCGCTCGTCTGCGAGATCGGCCATGCCGACCTCGTCGAACAGGGCGATCTCGTGGTCCTTGGGTACCACAACGACGGGTAGCTCACGGTAGAGCGGGATTGCGTTCAGACCGCCGCGGTCGATCGGCAAGCGGACGAAGCACATGTCGATCCGGCCCTCGCGCAGTGCGGTCTCCTGATCGGCCTGGGCAACAGGGGCCAGCTCGAGCGGGGTATCCGGGAACCGCTCACCCCAGATCCGCTCCCACTTGGTGACGGTGACGCCGGGCACGAACCCGACCCGCAGCGTGGCGGGGGCGACCGCTGCGGTGCCTGCCGGATCCTCGGTCCGCGCAATGATGTCACGCGCCTCCCGCAGCAACTCCCGTCCGGCATCGGTCAGCTGGGTCGGCTGTGCTCCCGGCACGAACAGCTTCGTGCCGAGCTCGGTCTCCAGGTCGATGACCGTATGGCTGAGCTTCTGGCGGGAGATGTGCAAGGCCTTCGCGGCGCGTGCGAAGTGCAGCTCCTCCGCGACTGCGGTGAACCAGCGCAGGCGCTGCACATCGATCGAGGAGAACCGGCTCATATCGGCAAGCGTATGGCACCGCGGCGTCCGGACCGGCTCGGCGGCCCGATACGCTGTTCCGGTGAGCCCGGACAGGAAACCGCAGATGATGAAGCCGCTGACCGCGGCCAACAAACTCGGCATCTATCTGCCGGCGGCTCCCGAAGAGTTCCGGAACGCCTCCATTTCCCGGGCCGAGCTGGACGAGCTCCGCACGAACCCGCCGCAGTGGCTCACCGAGCTGCGCCGCACCGGACCGTTCCCGCGTGACGTCGTGGCCCGCAAGCTCGGTATCTCCAACAGTGGCCTGACCCGAGCCGGCGTGTCCGACTCGCTCACCGCCGACGAGATCGCCGCCTTCGTCGCGGATCCGCCGGAGTGGCTGACCCGTGAACGCGAAAGCTATGCCGCCGTGCGCGCCGAGGACGAACGGGCCCAGGCCAAGGAGGCCGAACGCCGGGCAGCGACCAACCGGCCGGCCAAGGGTCGCTAGTTGTTCTGACTCAACCGGACTCGGGGCAGTCCCGCAATGCTGAAGTGCGCAATGCCGGCGCGCGGGCAAGTTGAGCCGGGAGGTGCCGGTGCATCGGCCAGGCGGCGGGTGCGAAACGGGCCGGATAGCCCACTGTCGGCGGCATCAACGGCCGGGCCACGTCGGGCAGCGCCCCGCTGCCGTTCGAGCTGATCGGGTGGTCCGGGGAGTCGAAAGTCCGCTGGGCGAGCGAGGCGCAGCGTGGGCGCGGTGGCCTCTAGCGGACCGGTCGATCGTGCGAGGTCGGGGTCGAACCCGGCGCAGGTGGCGAGGGGTCACGGTGAACCGGCGGGTCCTTCGAAGGGCAAGGCATGCGGCTGCTCGGGGCTCGGGCGGGGCCGCTGCCTCCGAGAATAAATACTAATTTAGTATTGACACTGCCGCGTGCGGTGGGCGACTCTGATCGAAGCGAAGTTGCCCAGGCGAGACATCGAGGTCACATGCAGGGAAAAAGGAAGTGGGGCGCCGTCCTCGGCGCGGTGCTGATGGCCGCGGCCGTCGCGGGCTGCGCCGGCAAGGTCGGTGAGAACGGCCGCGTCGGGGTCGTCTACCTGAACGCCGAGGGGTACTACGCGGGCGTCGCGAGGGGCCTGAACGAGACATTCTCCGAACAGCCCGACGCGCCGCAGCTGCTCGCGTCCAATATCCAGTCGGACGCGTCGAAGGAAAGTACGTTCGTGGATACGGTCGTTTCGGTGAAGGCGGACGCGCTGATCATCTCGCCGTCCTCCGCTACCGCCTCCGTTCCCGCACTGCGGCTCGCACACGACAACGATGTTCCGATCATCTGCTACAACACCTGCGTCGAGGACGCCGCCGCCCGGGAGCTGGTCTCTGCCTACGTACTCGGCGACCCCGAAGAGTTCGGCGCCGCTTCGGGACGCCAGATGGCGGCGTACTTCCGGGAACAGGGCATCACCGCACCGAAAGTGGCCGTGATCAACTGCGAACAGTTCGAGGTGTGCGTCCAGCGCCGGATCGGCTTCGAACAAGCGCTCACCGCGGCGGTTCCCGGCGCCACCCTCGTGGCCAACCAGCAGGGGCTGACCCTCGACGAGGCGGTCCAGCGCTCCGAACAGGTACTCACGGCCCATCCCGATATCGACGCCTTCTACGGCGAGGCCGGCTCGCAGATGATCGGCGCGGCACGTGCTGTCCAGGCCCGGGGTAAGGCCGGTGACGTGGTGGTATTCGGCGGTGATATGTCGACGCAAGCAGCCGGGATGTTGCGGGACGGCACCATCCTCAAGGGCGTCACCGATATCTCCGGCATCAAGGTCGGCGACCTGGCGGGCCGCGCGGCCGTCGACATCCTCGCCGGCAACCCACCCGCCGAGTTCGTGATCCCGGCCCCGATCGACGAGTACGTCGGAGCGCGTGCCGGTGCGGACTGGATCGAGACGCATCCGGACGGAATCCCGTGACCGCCGCACCCGCTCGCGACCCGCACCTGCCCCGGAAGGACACCATGGATCACCGCACGGACGATCCCGGCGACGGCGCCGTTGTCGTCGAGATCGAGGGATTGACCAAGCACTACGCCGGGGTGCACGCGCTGACCGATGCCTCCGTGACCATCCGTGCCGGTGAAGTGCGGGCGCTGCTCGGCCGCAACGGTGCGGGCAAATCGACGATGATCCGGCTGCTCGCGGGTGTCGAAACCCCGGACCGGGGGAGCATCCGCGTCGGCGGTGAACTACTCGGCCACGGTGGCGTCCGGCGGTCGACCTCGCTCGGTATCGAGACCGTCTACCAGGAACTGAGCCTGGTCCCGGAACTGACCGTCGCGGAGAATATGTTCCTCGGTGTCTGGCCCCGCAGCGCCGGTCGTGTCGACTACGACACCATGCGCCGCGAAACCGCCGCCGTCTTCGCGGAACTCGCCCTCGATATCGATCCGCTCAGCCGGGTCGAATCGCTGCCGCTCGCCGAACAGCAGCTCGTCGAGATCTGCCGCGCGGTCCGGCGGCGACCCCGGTTGCTCATCCTCGACGAGCCGACCAGCGCACTGGCCGCCGCCGAGGTGCAGGCGGTCCTGAAGACCGTCAACCGGATCGCGGCGGCCGGGGTCGCCGTGGTGTATGTCAGCCACCGCCTCGACGAGATCCGGCAGGTCGCCTCGACCGCGACCGTCATGCGCGACGGCCGCGTCGTCGACACCGTGCCGCTGGAGGACGTCAGCACCGCCCATGTCGTGGCACTGATGGTCGGCGCTGCCGCACCGGCTGTGGAGGACCGCGCCGAGCGCGCCGTGGACCGTTCCGGGACGCCGCTGCTCTCCGTGCGGAACCTGGTGCTGCCACCGAAGATTCGCGACGTGTCGTTCGACGTGTATCCCGGTGAAGTACTCGGGATCGCCGGCCTGATGGGCTCCGGCCGCAGCGAACTGCTCCGTGCCCTCGCGGGATTCCAGCCGATCTCGTCCGGCTCCGTCGCGGTGGCCGGGACCGGCGTCCGCAATGTCAGCGCCGCGCGGATGAAGGCGCTGGGAGTCGGGATGACGCCCGAGGATCGCAAGGGCGCGGGCATCGTGCCGCTGCTCGGTGTCGACGAGAACATGCTCATCTCGGACTATCGGGCCGTCAGCTCCGGGCCGACCATCGTGTACCGGCGCTTCCGTGAAGTTGCATCCGGTCTGATCTCGCGGCTGTCCATCGCGACCGCCCGCGGGGAGACGCCGATCGTCAATCTCAGCGGTGGCAATCAGCAGAAGGCGGTCATCGGTCGCTGGCTGCACGCGGGCAGCCGGATCCTGCTGCTGGACGAACCCACCCGCGGTGTCGATGTCGCCGCCAAGGCTCAGATCTACCGCCTCGTCAGGGAACTCGCCGACGGGGGAGCCGCCGTCGTGTTCGTCTCGGGCGAACTCGAGGAGCTGCCCCTGGTCTGTGACCGGGTGCTCGCGCTGCGCGGCGGCGCGATCGCCGAGGAGCTGACCGGCTCCGGTATCACTGTCGATTCCGTCCTCGCCGCCGCGATGGCGGCCTGACCACCACGAAGCACAGACGAGAAGAGGACCCTGTGGTCATCACCAAGAACAGTCTCCAGCCGGGTGATTCCCGCACAGCGCGCGGGTGGCTGGGCTCGCGCAGCCATCAGCTCAACGAAATCGGCCTCGTGGTGGCGATCGCGGCACTCTATGTGGTGCTCGGTCTGACGGCGTCCGGTTTCATGGACGGCTCGAACCAGCTGGGCATCCTGCGCGATGCCGCGACGATCGGTATCGCCGCGTGGGGTGTGACGCTGGTGATCATCGCCGGCGATATCGACATCAGCATCGGCCCGGCCGTCGCGTTCGCCTCGGTGCTGGTCGCGATGGGGAGCGCCCAGTGGGGGCTCGGGGTGTTCGGTGCGGTGCTGCTGACCCTTGTGCTCGGTGCGGCGTGGGGTGCGCTGGCCGGCTGGCTGCGCGCCAGCTTCAATGTGCCGTCCTTCATCGCGACCCTCGGACTGTGGAGTGTCCTCGGCGGTCTCGGTCTCTATCTCACCGACGCCCTGCCCGTGGTGCTCCCCGAGAGCGGCCTGTTCGACCTGCTGGGCGGATCCATCGTGGGTATCCCGACGTCCGCGGTGGTGATGCTGATCCTGTTCGCCGTGTTCGTCTACATCGCCAAGTTCACCGCGTACGGTCGTTCGGTGTACGCGATCGGCGGTAACGCGGCGGCCGCCCAGCTGGCCGGGATCAACCTCACCAAGGTGCGCATCCTGCTGTTCGCCACCACCGGCCTGCTCTCCGCGATCACCGGTGTACTCCTCGCCTCCCGGCTCGGCGCGGGATCCGGCAGCGCGGGCGCCGGACTGGAGTTCGACATCATCGCCGCCGTCGTCATCGGTGGCGCCGCCCTCGCCGGCGGGCGCGGCACGATGCTGGGCACCCTGCTCGGCGTCGTCTTCATCACCGTGATCGGCAACGGACTGGTCCTGCTCGGAGTGAACTCCTTCCTGCAGGACGTTATTCGCGGCGTGATCATCGTCGGCGCCGTCCTGATCAACTCGCTCGTCGTGCGCCGCGGAGCAGCGGCCGTCCGCACCGCATGACCGGCGCCCATATCCCTGCCCCGACCCGGCCGCTCACAGGAGGAATCGTGACCACCACCGAGTCCGGGACGCGGACCGTTCCCGAGACGATGCCCGGTATCTACCTTCCCGGCAACTCCACCACCGAGATGCGTCAGGTTCCCGTGCCGACGCCCGGCCCGGGGCAGCTGCTCGTCGAGGTCGGCGCCGCGGGAATCTGCGGTACCGATATCAGCTACATCTATCGCGAGTACAAGACGCACCGCGGTATCGACGGCCCCGCCTACCGCGGCGTCGTCTCCGGCCACGAACCGTCCGGTCGCGTGGTCGCCACCGGACCCGGCTGCGCCCGCTTCGGCACCGGCGACCGGGTCATCGTCTACCACATCGCCGGCTGCGGACTCTGCGACAACTGCCGCCGCGGCTTCTACATCAGCTGCACCGCACCGTCCCGGGAGTCGTACGGCTGGCAGCGCGACGGCGGCAACGCCCGGTACGTGCTGGCGGAGGAGCGCACCTGTGTGCCGCTGCCCGCGGAACTGTCCTATGTCGACGGTGCGCTCATCGCCTGCGGATTCGGCACGGCCTACGAGGGCCTGCGCCGCATCGGTGTCAGCGGGGAAGGTGACCTGCTCGTCGTCGGTCTCGGACCCGTCGGCCTCGCGGCCGGCATGATCGGCCGGGGCATGGGTGCCCGCCGCGTCGTCGGTGTCGAACTGTCCGGCGTCCGTCGGGAGTGGGCCGATTCGCTCGGTATCTTCGATGCCACCGTCGCGCCGGACGAGGCGGACGCCGAACTCGACCGGCTCACCGGCGGCGCGGGTTTCGCCTTCACCATCGATGCGTCCGGGTCGGCGCCCGGCCGGTCCACCGCGGTCGAGCACGCGGCCGAGTGGGGGCACGTGTCGTTCATCGGCGAGGGCGGCCGTTTCGACACCGAGGTTTCGGACACCCTGCTGCACAAGCAGTTGACGCTGCACGCGTCGTGGGTGACGTCCCTGCAGGCGATGTCGGATCTGGCGGCGAACCTGGTCGCGTGGGGGTTGCGTCCCGAGGCAGTGGTCAGCGACCGGTTCACCCTCGACGAGGCCGATCGGGCCTTCGCGCTCGCCGCGGGTGGCAGTCGCGGCAAGGTCGTCTTCGTCTCGGATTCACTACCGTGACGCTACGGCCGGCCACCACCGGAACCCTCGTCGAGATCGATGAGGGTTCCGGCCGTCGTCCGGATGTTGTCTGGCTCGACAATGCGGTGTTGCGGCTCGGGTTCGTCCCCGCGCTGGGCGGCCGGTTGCTCTCGGTGCAATTGCGCGGCCGGGAAACCCTGTGGCGCAACACCGAACTGCTGAACGAAAACCTGTACCCGGTGGCGCCGCACGTACCCGCGCCGGTATCGGGGCCGATGAGCGTCTGGAACAACTACGGCGGCGACAAGACCTGGCCCGCGCCGCAAGGGTGGTCCGGCCCGGCCGAGTGGGCAGGCCCGCCGGATCCGGTGCTGGACTCCGGCCCGTACGAACGGCGAGTGGAGCGCACCCCGGGGGCCGTGACCCTGACCATGACCAGCGGCCACGACCCGCGCACCGGCCTGACCTTGACCCGGGCAGTCACGCTGCGGGACGGGCAGAGCTGGTACGACGTGCGCCTCGAGGCCCGCAACACATCCGCGCGGCCGGTGCGGTGGGCGCTGTGGAACGTCACCCAGCGCGCCGCGGGCGAACCCGGCAGCGGTGGTGTGTACGTCGGGGTCACCGACGGCGACCACCGGGCGGTGCCGCTCGCAATCGGCACCGGAGCGCCCCGGCACGAGGTCCTCGGCCCCGATCGAGTTCTGGTGCCGCACCAGGATGTCGTCGGCAAAATCGGCTTCCCCGGCGCGAGCGGCTGGCTGGCGCACGCGGCGCACGGCATCACCACCACCCAGACCTTCACGGTCGATCCGCGCGGTGACTACCCGGACGGCGGGTCACGCGTGGAGGTGTGGATGGAACACCCGCTGAGCGAACCGATCGAACATCTCGGCGGCCTCCTTCCGCGGGCCCGGATCGTAGAGATCGAACTCCTCGGCCCGTCGGCGACGCTGGGGCCGGGTGAACACACCGCACTCGGGTACCGATGCGCGACCGCCGCCGGTGCGGGTGAGGTCCGCACCGTCACCCCGGTCGGCCACTGGGAGAACGGCGCCCGGTTCGCCGCGTACGTCAGCGGCGACCTCCTGGCCGACGGCGTTACCGTCGGCGAGGTGCGTGCCGGTGCGGCGATCTCGCTGGACAGCGAACTGATCGGAACTCCGGTCACGCTGCGCGAGAAAGGTGCCGGAGTCGAACACGAGATCGGCACGGCACCCGACCAGGAGGAGGAGCTGTGATCGCAGAACCCGGCACCGGTACGGTGCTGATCACCGGTGCGGCCCGGGGGATCGGTGCCGCGACCGCACGCCGCATGGCGGCCTCCGGCTGGTCGGTGGTGCTGTTCGACCGTGACGAGACAGTCGCCGAGACGGCCGCGTCGATCGAATCCGCGGGCGGCCGGGTACTGGCCTGCCGCGGCGATGTGACCTCCGAATCCGACTGGGCCACAGCGATCGAACGCACCCACGCGACCTTCGGTCCCCTCGACGCGCTCGTCTGTAACGCGCTGGCCACCGACCACGCCCCGTTGCACGAGATGGCGCTCGCGTCGTGGCAGCGACAGCTGGACGTCAACCTCACCGGCACCTTCCACGGGATCCGGGCGTGCCTGCCCGACCTGCGCCGGGACCGGCGCGGCGCGATCGTCATCGTCTCGTCCGTCCACGCCTGCTTCGGCCTCCCCGGGGTGCCCGCCTATGCGGCGACGAAAGCCGGACTGACCGGCCTGACCCGGCAGGTGGCCACCGAGTACGGCGGTGAGGTGCGGGTGAACTGTGTGCTGCCCGGCCCGATCCTGACGGCACAGTGGGAGGGGATCCCGGACGAGAGTCGCGCCGCGAGTGCTGCCGAGACGGTTATCGGACGGCTCGGTGATCCCGATGAGGTGGCCGGTCCCATCGAGTTCCTGCTCGGTGCGTCCGCGTCCTTCGTCACCGGCGCCACCCTGACCGTCGACGGCGGCTGGAGCATCACCAAGAATTCGTCCTGACCGCAACCGACGCGGTGTGACACATATTCACGGAAAGCGGAGTCGAGGCAACAGATGACAGGCTATGCGGGACGCGGCGTCCACGGTACGACGGTGGAACTGCTCGGTTCCCGGATCGTGGACGGCACCATGGCGCCCGGTGAGGTCCTCGATCTGCGGGAGCTCGGCGCGCGGATGGACCTGTCGCTGACCGCGCTGCGCGAGGCGATCAAGGTGCTCGCGGCCAAGGGCCTGGTCGATTCCCGGCAGCGCCGCGGGACCTTCGTCCGGGAACGAGCCGAGTGGAACGTACTCGACAGTGATGTGATCCGCTGGCGGCACTCCGCCGGCGACGCGTCCGCGATGCTCGACGAACTCGCCGAGGTGCGGGCGATCATCGAACCCTCCGCCGCGGGGCTGGCCGCGCTGCGCCGCACCGACGAGGACCTCGCAGACTTCGAGCGGGCCCTCGCCGACATGGCCTCCGCCGCCGCGACGGGCACCGCGCAGCAGGCCGCGGCCGCGGACCTGGCCTGGCACGGGCTGCTGCTGCGGGCCGCCCACAACGAGATGCTGGCCAGTATGAACGTGCTCGTCGAACCGGCGCTGATGGTCCGGGATTCCCTCGTGCACAACCACACCACCGACGACCCGGTGCCGAGTCACCGTGCGGTCGTCGATGCTATCCGGGCGGGCGACCCCACGGCCGCGGTGGCGTCGACCCGGGCCCTGCTCGACAAGTCCGCGGACGACCTCTCGCGCGTGCTCAATCTTCTCGACAGTAAGGAATCCGGGTGAAGATCACCGCTATCGATACCTTCGCAGTCGCCCCACGCTGGCTGTTCTGCCGTATCGACACCGATGCCGGCATCGTGGGCTGGGGCGAGCCGGTGGTCGAGGGCCGGTCCGATACGGTCCGCGCCGCGGTCCACGAACTCGCCGAACTGCTCATCGGGAAGGATCCGCGCACTGTCGAGGCGCACTGGCAAGTCCTGACCAAGGGCGGCTTCTACCGGGGCGGCCCGGTGCTTTCGAGCGCTGTCGCCGGCATCGACCAAGCGCTGTGGGACATCCTCGGCAAATCGCTGGGCGTGCCGGTGCACCAGTTACTCGGTGGCGCGGTGCGCGACCGGGTCCGCGTGTACGGGTGGGTCGGCGGCGACGAACCGAACGAAGTCGCCGACGCCGCCCATGCCCAGATCGAGGCCGGTCTGACGGCGCTGAAGATGAACGCGTGCGGACGGTTCGGCCGGTTGGCGACGTCCGCCGAACTGGACGGCGTCGTCGCGCGCGTCGGCAAGGTCCGGGACGCGATCGGCGACCGGAACGATATCGCGGTCGACTTCCACGGCCGCGTGGGCGTTGCGGACGCGCGCCGGCTCGTGTCGATGCTCGCACCCATGCGGCCGCTGTTCGTCGAGGAACCGGTCCTGCCGGAACTGAGCCACCGGTTGCGGGATGTGGTGGAGTCGACCACCGTGCCGATCGCGACCGGCGAACGCCTCTACTCGCGCACCGAATTCCTGCCCGTGCTCGAGTCGGGCGTCGCGATCGTGCAACCGGACCTCTCGCATGCCGGCGGTATCTCCGAGGTCCGGCGCATCGCCACCCTGGCCGAAACGTTCGGCGCGCTGCTCGCCCCGCACTGCCCGCTCGGCCCGCTGGCGCTGGCGGCCAGTCTGCAGGTCGCGCTCGCGACCCCGAACTTCCTGCTGCAGGAACAGTCCATCGGCATCCACTACAACGAGGGCAGTGCCGAGCTGCTCGACTATGTCCTCGACCGCTCCCCGTTCCGGTTCGCCGACGGGCATATCGAGCGGTGGGACGCTCCGGGGCTCGGGGTCACGATCGACGAGGCCGCGGTCCGCGCGGCCGACGCGGTCGCCACCAGCTGGCACGGGCCGATCTGGCATCACCCCGACGGGTCGTTCGCCGAATGGTGACCCCTGGTGACAGCCGACGATATGAGAACCGACGAAATCGAGGCATCTGATGACCCTGCTCGACGACCTGCGTGAACACCGGCTCCTCAGCATTATTCGTGGCACCGACGCCGCCGCGTCGATCGACACCGCACTGGCTCTCGCCGACGAGGGTGTCCGGCTGTTCGAGGTTTCGCTCACCTCCGCCGACGCGCTGCGGGTGATCGAGGCGATCGCGACCAGGCTGGACGGACGGATCCAGCTCGGCGCGGGCACCATCCTGACACCCGACGACGTGATCCGGGTACGGGACGCCGGCGCTACCTACGTCGTCACCCCGGGCCTGGCACCTTCGGTGCCCGCGGCGATCGATGCCGGCCTCCCGGTGCTCTGCGGTGCCCTCACCCCCACCGAGATCGTCACCGCGGCCGGGCTCGGTGCGGACGCGGTGAAGATCTTCCCCGCGTCCACGATGGGACCCGGTTACTTCAAGGATCTGCGCGCACCGTTCCCCGATATCCCGCTGATCCCGGTCGGCGGTGTCGGCGCGGACACCGTGCCCGCGTACCTGGCCAACGGTGCGATCGCGGTCGGCGTCGCGAGTCCGCTGAGCGGCGACGCCCCCAACGGCGGCGACCTGGACGCGCTGCGCTTGCGGGCGCGATCCTTCCTAGAGGCCGTGCGGGACCGGGCATGAGCGGGTCAGGCCCGGAGGCGGTAGCGAAGCGTCACCACGCAGGGCCCCCGCTCGTGCCCGATAGACACAGCATGAGCGGGTCAGGCCCGCTCGACGTCGTCACCGTCGGCGAAACGATGGTCGCGGTGCGTGTCGCGGATCGGATCCGGTTCGGTGGTGACGCCACGCTGGCTGTCGCGGGTGCGGAGTCCAACGTGGCGATCGGCCTTTCTCGCCTCGGGCACCGGGTGCGCTGGGGTGGCAGGCTGGGCGCCGACGAGTCCGGTGAACTGGTGCTGCGCACCCTGCGCGCGGAGAACGTCCTTGTCGACACCGTCTCCCGTGACACCGAACGCGCCACCGGCCTGGTGCTGTTCGAGCAGCGGCTGCCGGACGTGACCCGCGTCGAATACCACCGCCGCGACTCCGCGGGCGCCCGGGTCGGTCCGGTGGATTCCGTTGCGGCACTGACGGAAATACCTCGGATCCTGCATGTCACCGGGGTGACACCGGCCCTGTCCGTCAGTGCCGCCGAGGCCGTCACCGAGGCCGTGCGCATCGCCCGCGACGGCGGCGCGCTGGTCTCCTTCGACGTGAATTTCCGTTCTCGGCTGTGGGATTCGGAGATCGCCGCGTCCGCACTCCGGCCGCTGGCCCGCGCCGCGGACATCGTCGTCGCCTCCGAGGACGAACTCGGTCTCGTCGCACGTGATCCCGCCGAGCTCATCGACTGCGGGGTATCGGAGGTGGTGGTCAAGCTCGGCGCCGACGGCGCGGCGGCGCACACCGGTGCAGGCATCACCACCGCTCCGGGGCACCGGGTGAGTGTCGTCGACTCGATCGGCGCCGGCGACGCCTTCACCGCGGGATACCTCTCCGCGCTGCTCGACGGCGGCGATATCGCCGAGCGGCTCGCGCGCGGAAACACCCTCGGCGCGTTCGCGGTGTCGAGCCGAGGGGACTGGGAAGGGTTGCCGAACCGCGACGAGCTGTCCCTGATCGCGGCGACCTCCGGGGCGGCACTGCGATGAACAAAGTGGGCGAGTGGACCGCGCTCGGCGCGGTGCGGCACGAACTCGGCGAGGGCGCGCGGGCGACGGACGACGGATTCGTGTTCGTCGACCTGCTCGCGGGAGTCCTGCTGGAGACCGACGGCAGGCCCTCCATCGGAACCGGCGGCAATCCGTCCCTCGGGACCGAGGCTGATTCGGCGAGTGAGCGATTGAGGCTCGACGTCCCGCTCGGTGCCGTCGCGCCACGTGCCGGCGGCGGCTGGATCGCGGCGGCCGGCACCGGGATCGCGCTGCTCGGCATTCCGGACGATGCAGACTCGGCCGCCGCCGTTGAAATCGAATGGCTGGCACGGCCTTTCGGCGACCCCCCGGTGCCGATGCGAATGAACGACGGTGTCGCCGACCCCCACGGGCGGTTCTGGGCCGGCGCCATGCCCTACGACGGCACCCCCGGCGCCGGGCGGCTGGTGCGGGTCGACCCCGACGGCTGCGTCCAGGTGGTTCTCGACGGGCTCACGATCCCCAACGGACCGGCGTTCAGCCCCGACGGCGCCACCATGTACCTCGCCGACAGTGCGCGCGGGGTGATCCTGCGGTACCGGGTGGGGAAGGATGGCGGAATCGATGGGCCCGCGGAGGTCTTCACCACGGTCGACGACGCGAGTCCCGACGGCATGACCGTCGACGCGGACGGAAATGTCTGGTCGGCGCTGTGGGGTGGCCACCGGCTGCACCGGTACAGCCCCGACGGCGAGCTGATCGACGTGGTGCCCGTACCGGCAGCGCAGCCGACGAGCATCGCGTTCAGTGCCCGCGCACCACACCGGATTCTGGTCACCACCGCGACCCACGGGCTGACCGAACCGGGGCCGTTCGACGGTGCCACCCTGGTCGCTTCGACGACCGTTGCGGGCCTGCCGACGGCACACTTCGGGGTGTGAGACAGCCGGAGTCACGAAATCTGTGCGGGTGGTCGGTGCGCGAGGGTGGGCACCCGTTGCTGCGGCGGGAGGGGTTCCCGGCACGGCCGGCGTCACGCCTTCTGGTTACCGGTCCGGGCGGTCGGGGACGGGTGGGGCCGAACGGACGGCAGGCCAGGGGCGGGGTTCCGGCGTGCCCGCCAGGAGCTGACCAGCCCGCCGGTCCCGACAGTGAGGCGGCGGGTCAGGGAAACCTGGGCGCGGTGGGTGAAGACGGCGAAGTCGCTGTCTTCGATGCGGTCGAGAATTTCCGAGTACAGGATCAGCGCGGTCGTGACGCACGCACGTGATCGCGGGTGCAGCGTCGCGATCCCGCGCTCGGCGTAGGCGTAGTGGTCCCGGACGAGGGCGTGCTGGTGGGCCAGGGCGCGGCGGACACGGGTATCGGTGCGGCGATGGGCCCGGCACCACTGCAGCAGTTCCCGGTCCACACCGTGGGCGGCGAGCTCGTCGGCCGGCAGGTAGATCCGGCCGCGGGCGAGATCTTCGTCGATATCACGCAGGAAGTTGGTGAGCTGGAAGGCGTAGCCGAGCGCGGCAGCGTAGGGCGCGGCTTCCTCCCGCGGCACCACGGTGCCGAGTACGGGCAGGACTTGCAGGCCGATGACCTCGGCGGACCCGTGGACGTAGCGGTCGAGCGCGGCCCGGTTCGGATAGTCGGTGACGGTCAGGTCCATGCGCATGGAAGTGAAGAACGCGTCGAACAACTCGGCGGGAATTCCGTGGATACCGGCGGTGTGCGCGACGGCGGCCAGAACCGGGTCGGCGGCGACGTCGCGGGTGCGGAACTGCTGTTGCAGGGTGTCCAGGTGTGCGGCGCGGTCGGCGACGCTGATCGCGGGGGCGAGGGTGTCGAGGATATCGTCCGCGCGGCGGGCGAAGCCGTAGAGGGCGTGGACGGCGGGGCGCTGGTCGGGTGCGAGCAGCCGGGTGGCGAGGAAGAACGTCCGGCCGTGGCGGGCGTTGAGGGTGCGGCATGCGGTGTAGGACTGTCGCAGTGCCGGGTCGAAGATTTTCGCGGCGTCGAGTTCGCGGCGGGTCATGGTGTCGGGCTCCGGTATGTATGGGTGAGGAGTGGCTCGGCGGCGAGGGCTGTCCGGGCGGTAACAGTGCCGGTGATGCGATCGGCAGCGAGGCGTCCGGATACGAGCACGGGTGGTATGCCCACTCCGGGAACGGTGGAGCTGCCGGCGAGGACGACGTTGTCCAGGCCGCGGATCATGTTGGCCGGTCGCAGCGGTCCGGTTTGGGACAGGGTGTGCGCCAAGGCGAATGGGCTGCCGGCGAGCATGCCTTGGCGGGCCCAGTCCGCCGGGGTGCGCACGTGCAGCACCTCTACGCCGGTCAGCGGGGTGGGTAGGCGACGGTTGACCGTGGCGAGTATTTCCTCGGTGTAGTCGGGCCCGTATCGGTCCCAGTCGATCGGCGCCCTGGCCAGGTTCGGGGCGGGGGCCAGCACCGAGATCAGGTCACGGCCGGGCGGGGCGAGGGTGGAGTCGGTTGCGGTGGGGCGGGTGAGCAGCAGCGACGGGTCGCGCATGGGCCGGCCGTCGGTGAGGAGGTCGTCGAAGGTCTCGTTCCAGGCGCGGCCGAACAGCAGCGAGTGGTGCGCGAGCCGCGGGGCGGGGTCGCAGCTGACATGCACGACGACTGCCGACGGTGCGGGGATCGGTCGTTGCGGGCGCCGTGACCGGTGAGTGAGCAGTTCGTAGGTGTGGTGCAGTTCGGCGGTCGAAACCAGTGCGTCGCAGTCGATGCGCCGGCCGTCGGCGGTGGTGACGGCTCGGACTCGGGAGCCCGATCGTTGTGCCGAGGCCACGGTGGTCCCGTATCGGATGTCCACCCCGGCCCGGGTGGCGACAGTGGCGAGGGCGTCGGGCAGCGCCCGCATACCGCCGAGGGGGAAGAACACACCTCGGATGGTGTCCATGTAGGCGATCACGGCGTAGGCGGCCAGTGCCCGCGCGGGTGCGACCCCGGCGTAGAGGGATTGGAAGGTGAACAGTCTGCGGACATCCGGGTCGTGCAGGTGGTCGGCGACCGCGCGGTCCCAGCGTCGTAGCCCGCCCGCCATGATCAGCCGTGCCGTATCCGGGGTCAGCAGCGAGGCCGGGGAATCGATGTTGGTGGCGATGAACCGTTCGAACTCGGTGTCGTAGAGGCGGGTCAGCCATCGCCGTAGTTTCCGGTAGCCCGCTGCCTCCCGCGGCCCGGCGAAATCGGCTATCGCGCTGCTCATCCGGTCGGCGCCGGTGTGCACGTCCAGTTCGCGGCCGTCGGCGAAGCGGGCTCGGTACGACGGGTCGACCGGGACCAGCCGCAGGTGATCGTCGGTGTTCTCGCCGACGGCGGCGAACACTTCGTCGACCAGATCCGGCATCGTCAGCACTGTCGGCCCCAGATCGAGCCGGCAGCCGCCGATATCGGCGCGGCCGGCGCGACCCCCGGGTACGGTGTCGCGTTCCAGAACGGTGACCGCTCGGCCGCGCCCCGCCAAGTGGATCGCGGCCGAGAGCCCGGCCAATCCCGCGCCGATCACCACGATATGCCCGGCGCGACCGGTTACCTGACGCATCGTCTGCTCCTTGTCCTCAGAATCGGCGAGTCGTGCATCGGGTGGCCAGGCCGTCCAGCACTGTGCGCTGCTGCGCGGGTAGCGGCGCATCGGTGATGACCCGACGCGCGGCGGTGACACGTTCGCTGATCATCGACTCGATCCGTGCGGGTGCGCCGGTGGCGGTGATCAGCGAACGGACTCGCCGGACTGCCGACTCATCCAGCGCCGGCGCTTCCAGGAGAGAACGCAGTTCGCCGCGCAGCCGCGGGCCGGCCATCTCCACTGCGGCCACGAGCAGGGTGGTCGCCTTGTGTGCGGCGATATCGGTGTCGCCGGGCTTGCCGGTGACCTCGGGCAGACCGTAGACACCGAGTACATCGTCGCGCAGCTGGAATGCCTCCCCGATCAGGCGCCCGTATTCGGCCAGCCCTGCACAGACCTGTTCGCCGCAGCCCGCCATGGACGCACCCATGATCAGGGGCCATTTCACCGTGTAGTCACCGGATTTGGCCCGGGCGATCGCCAGCACTGATTCCAGCGACGGCAGCGTCCGGATATCGTTGCCCAGATCGGCGAATTGGCCCAGTGCCAGCTCGATGCGCATCCTGTCGTAGTGCGGCCACACCCGGGACAGCGCCGGCGCGGGCACACCGCTGTCGCGCAGCATCTGCTCCGACCAGACCAGGCACAGATCACCGAGCAAGGTGGCCGCCGACTCCCCGAAACGTCGCGCGCACCCCGGGGCCCCGCGGCCGCGATGCTGATCGGCCAGCCGCACATGCGCCGCGGGTTCGCCGCGGCGCACGGCGGCTTCGTCCATCACATCGTCCTGCAGCAGCGCGAACGCATGCAGTAATTCGGTCGCCGCGCTGGCCCGCAGCGCCGCGGCGTCGTCCTCGGCGCCACACAACCATCCCGAATACATGAAGGCCGGCCGCACGCATTTTCCGCGACCGGTGTACTGCCACAGGACCTGATCCACGGCGATTCCGGCCACGTCGAGGTGCTGGCCTTTCAGGAACTCGTCGAGCTCGGCAAGCACTCGCGCCCGGAGCCGGTCATGCCACTCCGGCACCACCTGCTCGGCCCGGGTAGTTCGTGGCGGCCCGGGGCGTGATCGGGTGAGCTCCGCGATGTCTGCGTCCATGAGCGCTCCTCGGCTCCGATCGGTGACGAGTGTTGCTCCCCACCGTACTCCAAAAGCGATGCATAAGCGATGCATTGCTCAGAGTGAATGTGCAGCGCGGACGAGGTCGCCCAGGGCGTCTTCGAGCGAGTCGATCCGCTGCGCTCCGGGGTAGACCTCGGCTGCGGGGCGGATCCAACCGGGACCGGCCAGCAACACTTTCGCCGGCAGCCGGCTGCCGGCCGGGATCGGCACGGGGGAGGCGGTGTGCCGGGTCTGCGACCACAGCACCACCACCGGGCGGCGCGGTTGCCGGGCGATGGCGGCAGCCAATGCGTCGGCGGGCACCGCGGCGCCGAGCAGTACCGCGGGAATACCGGCCTCGGCCAGTGCCGCGCGTAGCATCTCCAGTGGCAGCACATGGTCCTCGCCCGCGGTGCAGGCCAGCAATATCGGCACGAGCCCGGCCGCGGCGCGCAGCGGCGGCGCGGTGCGATGCAGGCCGGCGGTGATCGCCCAGGACATCACGTGCTCCACGTCGACCAACTCTGTTTCGTGGGCCTGGCGGTCGACGATGTCGGCGAATGCGGGCCGGCACAACCGGTTCCAGGTTCGCACCACCCCGAAGTGTGCGAAATGAGTGGTGAACAGCGCCAGCAATTCGGCGGCGTCGAGGAGGTCGGCGGCCGCCAGTACCGGCTCCACGTCGCCGAGAACGGGGTCCGAGGCGGCCACCGCGGCCCCGCGCACCGCCTTCGCCGCATTGACCGGACTGACCCCGGCGCCGACCAGGTCGACCATACGGCCCAGCATCGCTACGTCACTGGAGGTGTAGTACCGGTGCCGGCCCGGGTTGTGACCCGAAGGGCCCAGATCGTAGCGCTGATTCCAGCTGCGCAAGGTCGCGACCGGGATCCCCAGGGTCCGCGCCACGGCGCTGACGGTGAATCCTGCCACCGAATCCTCGCCCGGGACATCACCCTCACGTGCGGGCACCTGCGCACCTCTTTCGCGGTCCACCGAACAGGAAGCGAGGCGAGGCCGGGAAAGTGCCTTGCCCGCCGAAGACGACCGGCTGCGCCCGTGCGGGCGCGGCCCCGCTCAGCGCATGGACACACACCCCTGCAAGGTCTGGAAATCCCCGGCGAATCCGGGACCGCCCGTGCAGGTCGGCGCCGACGTCCCGGTGACGGTCACCGACGCGCCGGGCCCGGCGATGCCGATGGACAGCCCGGGCCGCACCCCGGTCGTGGTCGCCCGGGCGCCAGGCCCGACCGCGATCGCCGCGGGCCCGGAGAGGAACTGTGACGTCGAGGTCGCGGTGCCGCCGTTCTGTGCGATGGCCAGCGACAAACTCGTGGCCGCCGCCTCCGCGCCGGCGGTGCCGTCGATCCCGTACGCCGCGGCGGCGCCACCCGCAGTGCTCGTCGCGGAGCAGGCGGCGCCGGCGTCTCCGGCTCGAACGGCCGCGGCACCCGGGGCCGGGCAGGAAGCGGGGGGCGCGGCCGCTGCTGTCGGCCCCCCGACGAAAGCCCACATCGTCGCCGCGCTCACGCTCACCAGCAAACCCAGCGAGCGTGCGGTAGTGATATGAAACATGACGGTCTCCTCCATCGTGTCGAAGCCGCGCCCCGAGAGGAAAGGGCCGGCGGCCGAACTGAAAATTTCCGTCTATGACCCCCTTCACAGTACGCCTCGAATGATGCAAACTCGATGCATCAATAGAAATAACCGCGGGGTGCACGACCCACCGGAGCCGCAGGCTCGACCAGCGCCATTGCACGACCCGATCTGAGCCATCGGCAGCAAGGCGCCCCGCCCTTCGAGAAGGGGCACGATATGAGAATCCGCAAGAGCTCCGCGGCATTGATCGCCGCACTGTCGGCGATCGCGATCGCCGGCTCGGCATGCGCCGAGGAAACCGCAAACTCCGAACCGTCCGCATCGGACACCACAGTGCCGGTGGCACCGGAGGAGGAAGCCGTCATGGCCGGACCGGTAGGACCCGGGTGTGCCGACTACGCCCAGCAGGTACCGGACGGGCCGGGATCCATCGACTCGATGGCCCGGGAGCCGGTGACAGTGGCCGCGTCGAACAACCCGCTACTGACCACCCTCACCGCGGCGGTTTCCGGTCAGCTCAACCCTGAGGTGAACCTGGTCGATACCCTCGACAGCGGTGAATTCACCGTCTTCGCGCCGGTGGATTCCGCGTTCGCCGCACTCGACCCCGCGACCCTGGAAACGCTGAAAACCGACTCGGCGCTGCTGACCACCATCTTGACCTACCACGCCGTCCCGGGCCGCCAGGCGCCGGACGCGGTGGCCGGAACCCTGCGCACCGCAGAAGGATCCGACCTCACCGTCACACGCGCCGGTGACCAGATCACGGTCAACGACGCCTCGGTCATCTGCGGCGGCGTCCAAACCGCCAACGCCACCGTCTATCTCATCGACACCGTGCTGATCCCGCCCACCGTCGGCGGCGCCTGACCGTTACACCTGGGCGAGGGCCCGGAGTCATCCTCCGGGCCCTCACTGCGGGTAGGCAATCGGCACCCTTGCCGGCACTCGGTGCCGCGGGCGGGCTCAGACGGCCTTCGCCAGTGGGTCGACACCGACGAGTTGGGCGAGAGTCGCTCCCATGATCTTCTTGCGGTCCTCGAGCTCCAGCTCGTCGAGCTCGTCGACCCAGGTCACCGGGTCGAATATGCCCTCGGGATGGGGATAGTCCGAACTGTACGACCTGTACGGCCTCGGGGTCGTGCGGCCGAGAAGATTGTGTGCTTCGGACGCCTCGCACTCCGTGGGATGTCCGGCCCGGCAGGACGGGCAGTGACCGCACGAATCGAAGCTGAGCAACGCCGTCGCCTCCAGCCCGTAGAACTTCTGTCGAAACCGGCCATGGAACCGGCGTCCATCAGCGGGAGTAGGTAGTCGAGGTAATCCGGCGTGATCACACTCGCGCAGTGGCTGGTCGGCAACTTGTTGCACCCGTTCCCGGGCGTAGCGGTGTGCGCGTGGTCGATGGTGAGAGGTAGGCATTCCACTGGGATGGAGCCGGTCAACACTGCATACTGACGTTGACATCGACATTGATGTCGATGTGTTGCCACGCCCGGCCGGTGAGTAGCGGAAACCGTCGCTCGGGGCCGGTTTCCCGGGCAACTTGGTGGAAGGCGGTCCCATGAACAGCCCAGTGATGAGTTACGGGAGACGGCTGGCCGAGCTGGCCCGGAATCATTCGAACGATCCGGCAGTGCGGTTCGTCCTGGTCGATGGCACGGAGTCCGCGTTCACGTGGCGGGAACTGGACGATCGCTCGGGGCAGGTCGCAGCAGCTCTGTCGGCGCGGGGTCTGGCGGTCGGGGACCGGCTCGGCCTGGGATTGCGCAACACTCCGGAATTCATGCTCGGGGCGCTCGGTGCGTGGAAGCTCGGGGCCGTCCCCGTGCCGGTCCGCTGGGATCTGCCGGACTGGGAGTTGTCCTGGTTGCGAGAAGTCGTCGACGCGAAGGTGTACCTCGACGAATCGGATATCTCGTGGATCCGGGCGACCGCCGAGTCCGCCGTGCCCGATCTTCCGGATGCGGTCGCCCCGCAACGCTTCGGCATCTGCAGCAGCGGATCCACCGGTACGCCGAAGGTGATCCTGCCCGGGGAGCCGGGGATCTACCAGGAGTGGCGGGCGGCCCCGTTCGCCGAAATCTGGCAGCCGATCCCGCGGCCCGAGACGATCATGGTGCTCGCGCCGCTCTATCACACGAATGGTTTCTCGACGCTGCTGAACCTGCTGGCCGGTGACCGGCTCGTTGTCCTGGAGAAATTCGGGGCGGCGCGCGTGGTGGACGTCATCGAACAGCATCGGGTGTCGACGTTCACCGCGACGCCGACCATGCTGAAGCGCATCGCCGATGTTCCCGGGATAGACCGGCGTGACCTGTCCAGTCTGCAATGGTTCCTCCAGGGCGCGGCGCCCATGCCGCCGTCGCTGGTACGCCGCTGGGCCGAGCTGATCGGCCCGGAGCGAATTTTCATGGCGTACGGCATGACCGAGGGTTTCGGGCTCACCGCCTTGCGCGGTGACGAGTGGCTGACCCACGAGGGAAGTGTCGGCCGCGGATTTCGGGACACCGAACTGCGCATCCTGGGCGAGGAGGGTGAGGAACTTCCCGTGGGGGAGATCGGCACCGTGTATCTGAGGTCGTCCGTGGGGGGTTCGTACACCTACCTCGGTGACGCGCCGCGCGCCGCCACGACCGCCGACGGCTTCAGCAGCGCCGGCGATATGGGCTACCTCGACGACGAGGGATACCTGTATCTGAAGGACCGGGCGGTGGATCTGATCATCTCCGGGGGCGCGAATGTGTTCCCGGCCGAGGTGGAGGCCGCGCTCATCGACCATCCGAAAGTCGCCGACGTGGTGGTGATCGGCCTGCGCGACCCGGAGTGGGGGCGCCGGGTGCACGCCGTCCTGGAACCCGCCGACCACACCGACCCGCCCACCTCCGACGACATCATCGCCTACGCCAAAGGGCGTCTGGCCGCGTACAAGGTGCCCAAGACAGTCGAGGTCGTCGATGCGATCCCCCGCAGTGCCGCGACGAAGGTGAATCGCAAGGCCATGGTGGAAGCGCGAGGCGGCTGAGCACCGCCGGCGGCTGCCGGTCGGCCGCCTACTCGTGCTGAACGAGTCGTGGTCTGCGACGGCGGATACCAGGATTTCGCCACATCGACGACGAGCTACCAGTAATCTGTGGCTCGGCAGCAATGTCGACGTCGATATCGATGTTGCTGATTGGATGATCGATATCGCGCAATGTCTCCCGGCTGCGGCGGCCGGGCGGCCGAGCCGATATCGGAAGCTCAGCACGACTCCGGGAGGACCAATGACGGTCGAACCCTCTGATGGCAACCACCGCCTACCTGCTCGTGGGCGCGGGCTCCGCCGCCACCTCCGGCCCCACGCCGCGCACCCCGGGACGAGGTTTCGACCCTGACTTCGACATATCGGCGGGATTCCGCCAGAGGGCAATGTCCGTGCCCACCCCAGTTCGACCCGAGATGAGGTTCAATGACAAACCTGGTTCCTTCTGCTGCCGGTTCCGCGCCGGTGAAATCCCACTCGCTCAGAAATCTGACCGGCCTCGGCTGTGCCGCGATCATGGCCGTAGGACTATGGTCGGCGGGCGCCGCGCAGGCGGATGCCTTCGTGGCGCTACCCGACGGCCGGGAAACGGCGCCGGGGGTAACACTCACCCGGACCGGCGAGCATGCCACCGTATCGCCGTCGATGGCAGCCAACGGGGCCGGCCGTGTGGCGTGGGTATCCGGCACCATCGTGGCCGAGGTCACCGCTACGCCCGAAGTCGAACGGCCGGGCCCGTATTCGCGTCCCGGCAACGGGAACGGCACCAACAACTCCTCCACCCACGGTGCGTCGCAGGTCAATGCGGGCTACATCATCGGGTGTCAGGTCAGTGTCGGTGACAAGGCGATTTCGGCCGGGATGTCGGCCAATGTCGGCACCACGAGCGCGGGGGTCAGCGGTTCGGTGGGGGTCCAGCTCGGTCCCGGCGAGGTGAAGCTGGTTCAGGTCGGGTTCAAGGACATTCTCGAACCGGGCAGGTATGCGGTCGGCTACCGCGATTTCGGAATCGACCTTCAGGGCTGCGGGGGCTACGCCCAGGCGCGTTCGTATGCCGTTGTCGAAATCATCGGCAACAACTACTCCAAGACCGTCCTCTACGGGGCTCCCTTCAGTATCGGCTGACGGGCAATCCTGTCTTCCGTCTCGATCCGCCGGCACACCCGGTCCTGAACTCTCATGAAAGCACCGATGACGATGCTCCATTTCACCGCGATCGCACGTACTGCGATATTCGCTGCCGCCTCCGCCGTGGCGCTCGGCTTCCTGTCGGCCGGCGCGGCCCGTGCCGATACCTTCGTGCCACTGCCCGGCGGCACCCTCAGCGAGACACTGGCCGACGGGACAACTGTCACGCTGTCGCTGACCGCCGAATCGGCCCTGATCAATCCCTCGATGGGTGCCACGCCGCTCCATCGCAACGTCTGGGTGTCGGGCACCGCGCGGGCGGATCTGGCCGGGGCCAATGCGGCCGGCGCCCGCAGCAAACTCCGCCCGGGCTATGTCGTGGGTTGCCAGGTCAATATCAGTGGCGGCAATGTCACCGGCGGCGCGGGAGTCACGCAGCCCTACGCGAGCGACAGCCTGCAGGGCAGCACCTCCGTGGGTGGTGCGCTGAGCCTGGGGCCGGGCCAGGCCCAGGCCGTGTATCTGCTGGACACCGAGAGTGCTGATGCCTTCGGTGACAGTGTCCACAAACCGTTCAATATGTTCACCGGGCCGCAGGGCAGCGTCACCTGGCGCAACGCCACCATCGGGTTGAACGGCTGCGCGGGCTACGCACAGGCGCGCTCGTTTGTCCGCATCGAAGTCGAAACCCGGCAGGTCAAACAGGATGTGACGCTCTGGGGTCTGCCTTTCAGCCTCGGGTAACCAGAGTGCTGATCGGGGCGGCGGGTTTTCACATGAGCGCCCGCCGCTCCGCGTTTCCGAGCGGAAACTCTTGTGTGCCAGGTCACAAGACGCTATCGTTCGGATGACCGGTGTTGAGGTACAAGCACCGGTCATTGCACGCTCATCCTCTGTCACGCACCTTCCGTACGGGCTGCGAGTTCCGGAACCGCCGTCTTGCTTCTCCGGTCCGAGATGCGCGGACCTCGACCCTGTCGGGCGCGCGGCCGTCGGCCGTCTCGGAATTCATGTCCCAGCGAAATCCTTCGTGACTCGGCCGGTGTCGCACGACCAGTTCTACGAAGGGACCGATCCATGACGAGCATTCCGCACTGGTGCTCCTATGTGGCCGGGAAATGGCTGGACGGCGGTGACGTGTTCACCGTCGAGAACCCGGCCGACGAATCGGCTGTAGCGGAGGTCGCCGCCGCACCGGTGGGCGATTTCGGGCAGGCGATCGAGGAGGGGCGCCGCAGCTTCGACAGCGGCGTGTGGGCGGACCTGCCCGCGCGGGCGCGGGCGCGGACGTTGCACGCATTCCTCGACCACCTCGAGGCCGTCCATACGGCGCTCATCGATGTGATCGTCGCCGAATCGGGTCAGCCGGTGTTCTTCGCGGAGGGGACCCAGTTCCGGACCTCTCTGACGATGGCGCGGGAGACGATCGAGCTCTACCTGTCGATGACGCACGAGGAAGCCGGCCCGGTGCCGGTCGCCGAGCTGGTCCGGGGCGGAACGACGTTGAGTATCCGCCGGTACGAGCCGGTGGGGGTGGTCGCCGCGATCACGCCCTGCAACGCGGCGCTGATCATGGGCTTGCAGAAACTGATCCCGGCGTTGATGGCGGGAGCGTCGGTCGTCGTGCGGCCGAGCCCGCTGACACCGATCTCGTCCCTGATGTTCGGTGCCGCGGCAGAGGTCGCCGACATACCGCCCGGGGTGCTGAGCGTGGTAGTGGAGCCGGGAGCAGCCGGTGCGGCGCTGCTCACCACGCATCCGGACGTGGATATGGTGTCGTTCACCGGGTCGACCTCGGTCGGGCGGATGATCCTGGCCCAGGCCGCACCGACGGTGAAGCGGGTCGCCTTGGAGCTCGGCGGTAAATCGGCTCAGGTCTATCTGCCCGACGCGGTGGAGCGTGCCGCCCGAGGTGCCGCCGCCGTGGTGGCGGCCACGGCGGGTCAAGCGTGTGCCGCGGCCACCCGCATGCTGGTGCCGCAGGAACGCAAGGACGAAGTCGTCGCGGCAGTCGCCCAGGCGTACGCGGGCATCACGGTGGGTCCGCCGAGCGAGCGCACTGCCCTGATGGGCCCGCTGATCAGTGCGGCCCAGCGGGAACGGTGCGAGCGGTATGTGGCGCTCGCGCAGAACGCCGGTGCCCGAGTGGCATTCGGGGGTGAGCGGCCCGAAGGACTGGACCGGGGCTACTACTTCCAGCCGACCGTTCTCGACCTGCCGGACAACGGGAATCCGGCGGCGCGGGAGGAGATCTTCGGCCCCGTTCTCGGGGTGATCGGTTACCGGGATATCGAGGACGCGGTGCGGATCGCCAACGACAGCGAGTATGGACTCTCGGGCCAGGTGTACGGCGCTGATGTCGCAGCGGCCACGGCGGTGGCTCGCCGGCTGCGAACCGGTGCGGTCACTGTCAATACCGGGATGTACAGCGCGTACGCACCGAGCGGTGGGTACAAACGCAGCGGTCTGGGCCGGGAGCGGGGCACCGACGGGATCCGCGCGTTCCAGGAAGTCAAACATCTGGCCATCGCGGATCTGCGCTGAGCCCGGCCCGGCCTACCGAAAACCGCCACCGGCCTCGGGCGAAGGTCGATGACAACATCCACCAGGCCCGGACGCATCTTCCCTCGTGAGGCTCGCCCCGCAGTGAGGCAGGCGGAATCGGTGTGCCCGAACACTGTTCAGCGGCTGGTCTATTCCGGCTTCGGGGTGTAGCGCATACCGAGCGCGTTCACCCAGATACGCGTGAGTTGTTCGGTGGCGGTGTCCGGATCGAAGTCGTTCTCGGTGTTGAACAGGCGGTCGGTGAAATGGGCGACCATGCCACCGAGCGCATGGGCCGCGTAGGCGGGTTCCAGCCCGGGGTCGGCGTCGCCCGATTCCTGGAGCAGGCGGATCCGTCGTTCGATGGCCTGCGCGAAGGCGTTCTGCCGCTGCAGCCGGATATCGCGGACCTCGGGATCGATGGTGGAGACCTGATGGATAACGCTCATGATCTTGGCGTTGGCGCCGTAGACCTGCAGATAGTGCTCATTGGCCAAGCGGATGCGCTGCACCGGATCGGTGTCCTCGGGCGTGGGTTCGGTGGTGAGCAGCTCGAGTTCGACCGAATCGGCCACCTCGGTGAAGATTTCTTCCTTGGTGACGAAGTAGGTGTAGAACGAGCCGTGCGAGATGCCGGCGGCAGTGCAGATATCGGTGATCCGGGCATGGACGAAACCGTCGCGTTCGAAAACCTCCACGGCGGCCTCGAGGAGCCGGCGTCGCGTCTCACGGCCTCGCTGGGTGCGTCCGGTGCCACGTCGCTTCTCCGGTTCCGCGGCGCCGCGGCCGCGGCTGGCGTTGGAGATGGCCGGTTTCCGGCCGGTGACTTTCGGCATCGGTGTCCTCTCTCGCGGGATGATCGCGGACATTGCCACGGCGATCGTGTCGGGCCGGACGTGACCGTGCGGTGCGGCGGGCCCACCCGCAACGGCCGACTATAGCGACCCCGGTATCGGTGTCGGGTTTCGTGCGGTCGCGCTGGGCGGATCCCCTCGGATCATCGTACCGAAGACCAATATCGATATCGATATCGAAAATATCTGCCACCTCTGCTCGAATGATGCTGGGCAGCCCGCCGGTGGCCCGCCGGTGGCCCGCGATTGACGCCGTCACCACCCGGCGCCCCGGGCAGCATCCGCCGCGACGGGCGACATCGAGCAACCTAACGGGGGTGCCCGGTGCCGTCGAGCCATTCGGCCGACGGCCAGGCGCCGGACTCGACGAGAGTGCGCACCACCGCGACGATTTCGCGTGCGACGACCTCCGCGGCCGGGGCCGGGCGACCGGTGCGGGGGAGACCGAGGACGAGGTCTCGGGTCGCCTCGGGATCCTGGAGCGGGGCGGCGCTCAACGAACCCGCTGCCACGTCCGAGGCCACGCCGGCGGCGGGCAGAATTGTCCATCCGGAGCCGGCCAGGACGAGTTGTTTCTGGACGTGCATGGAGTTGGTTTCGATCGCGATCTCCGGTGTTCCCCCGGCCCGGGCGTACACCTGATCGATCAGGGTGCGGAGTCCGTGTCCGGCCGCCGGCATGACCATGGGCCGGGCGACCAGGTCTGCAAGGGGAAGGGGTCTGCTCATGGTGAGTTCCGCGTGTGGTGGTGCGACCGCCCACAGTTGCTCCCGGAGCAGCGGCCGGACGTGCAACGACGGGGTGCTGCGCAAGTTGTAGAGCAGGGAGAGGTCCACATCGCCCTGGTCGAGCCAGTGCTGCAGATGTCCCGAGTAGGCGGTGAGCAGGCGTAGCCGGATTCCGGGTTGCCGGCGCCGCATATGGTCGACCAGGGGAGCGGCGATCACCTCGAGTGTGCTCTCCAGTAAGCCCAGGGTGGCGATTCCGGTGACGGGTCCCGGGGCGGGGCGTATCTCGGCCCGCGCCCTGTCGAGTTCGGTGATGGCCCGGCGTGCGCGTTCGACGAGGACGGTGCCGGCGGTCGTGAGGCGCATGCCGTGCCGGGTGCGTTCGAACAGCGGGACCCCGAGTTCTTGTTCGAGGGTCTTGATCTGCCGTGTCACCGCGGGCTGCACCAGGTGCAGCAGCTGGGCGGCCTTGGTGACGCTCCCTGCTTCCGCGACCGTCACCAGCGCGGTGAGCTGTTTGAGGTCCATCTCGCGCTCCTATGCGCCCGAAGAATTCGGACATCACAAATCGGCATTTCACAATACCGTGGATCAGGAGTAATGATGGATGTCGTGGTCACGCGCCCCGGCTGGCTCGAAGGAGCACTGGATGTCCACACACATCGCAACGCCGCGTCGCAGAGTGGTCGCCCCCGGCCCGGACCGGGCGGCCCGTCGCGCCCGTCTCCGCGCGGTCGCCCGGTGACCACCTCTGCGAAAGGATTGTCCGGAATGTATGAATTGGACGAGGACGAAGCGGCCATCGTGGCGCTGGTAGCGGAATTCGTCGATCGCGAAGTCGCCCCCGTCGTCCGCGAACTCGAGCACAGCAACACCTACCCGGAACAACTCATCGAGCAGATGAAGCGGATGGGGATCTTCGGGCTGGCGATACCCGAACCGTGGGGTGAGGCCAGTGTGTCGGCGCCCTGTTACGCCGCCGTCACCGAGGAACTCGCGCGTGGCTGGATGAGTCTGGCCGGGGCGATGGGGGGACACACGGTTGTCGCGAAACTGTTGCTGGCGTTCGGAACTCAGGAACAGAAGGACCACTACCTGCCGCGGATGGCGACCGGTGAAATCCGCGCCACCATGGCGCTGACCGAGCCCGGTGGCGGTTCGGACCTGCAGGCGATACGTACGTGGGCGAAACGCGACGGCGACGACTACGTGATCAACGGCGCCAAGACCTGGATCACCAATGCCCGTCGCTCCCAACTGGTCGCGTTGCTGTGCAAGACCGATCGCGACGCGGTACCCGCGCATCGTGGCGTGAGCATTCTGCTGGTGGAGCACGGGCCCGGCTTCGGGGTGTCGCGGGATCTGCCGAAGCTCGGCTACAAGGGTGTGGAGAGTTGCGAACTGAATTTCGCCGACTTCCGGGCCCCGGCGAGCGCGCTGCTCGGCGCCGAGGAAGGACACGGATTCGCGCAGATGATGCGCGGATTGGAAATGGGCCGTATTCAGGTGGCCTCGCGCGCACTGGGCGTCGGCCGTGCCGCGCTGGAGGATTCGCTGCGCTACGCGCAGGAGCGCGAGAGCTTCGGCCGTCCTATTTGGGAGCATCAGTCCATCAGCAACTACCTTGCGGAGATGGCGACCAAACTGACCGCGGCCCGGCAGCTGGTGATGTATGCGGCCCGGCGCTACGAATCCGGGCAGCGCGCCGATATGGAAGCCGGGATGGCGAAGCTGTTCGCCTCCGAGACCGCGATGCAGATCGCGCTCGACGCGGTCCGGATCCACGGCGGTTACGGCTATTCCACCGAATTCGATGTCGAACGATATTTCCGCGACGCCCCGCTGATGATCGTCGGTGAGGGCACCAACGAGATCCAGAAGAACGTCATCACCCGCCAGCTGATCAGGCGCGGCAAGGAGCGCGGATGACCGGCGCACCGCCCCGGGCCGGTAGGGAAGGGTTGGGCGTATATCCACTCGAGGGCATCACGGTTGTCGCGCTCGAACAGGCTGTCGCGGCACCGTTCGCCACCCGCGGGCTCGCCGATCTCGGAGCCCGCGTCATCAAGGTGGAACGGCCCGGCGCCGGTCGGCGAGTGGATGATGCAGCCGACGTACTTCTCCGTCTACGGGCAGCAACCGCCACGCCGCACCAGAGCCCGCTATGCCTCGATCGCGCCCTACGGTCGCTATCGCTGCGGTGACAAATCCTCGGTTTTCCTGAGTGTGCAGAACGACCGGGAGTGGTCCCGGCTGTGCGGTGTCGTACGCGGCCGGAACTGGCCGATGATCCGCGCTTCACGCACAACACCGACCGCGTCGCCCACGACGACGAGATCACAGTCGTCCTCGAGAACGTGTTCGCCGCATACACCGCAGACGAAACCGTGGACATTCTCGACGGTGCCGGGATCGCCTGCGCCCGGCTGCGCACCCCCGCCGAATTCGCGGCGCACCCCCAGTTGGCCGCCCGCGACCGGTGGCGCGAGATCGACACACGGGGGGAGCGGTCCGGGCGCTGCTGCCGCCGGTGACAGTGGCCGGCCGGGAGGCGTGGATGGGGTCGGTGCCGCGGCTGGGTGAGCACAATGAAAGCATCACGGCCGAATTCGCCGGTGGGAAGGAAGGTGTCGCGTGAACGATATCGCCGAACGGTCCGAGGTTCTCGTTCGCGGCCCGGCCGAGGGGCCGGCTGCTCTCCTCGGCGTGCCCCTGCCCGACACCGAAACGGGCCCACCGCCGCTGTGGTGCCCGACCGGTACGGCCGGCAGACCCGCCACCGGCCCGCTCACCACGATATGAGTGAGCCCGCCGACGGTGTCACGTCCGGTCCGGCGGTGCGGCTCGCCGACGGCACGACTGTCGCCTGCCAAGTGAGCGGCCCGGCGACTGCTCCGCCGTTGCTGCTCCTCCCGGGCCAGGCGAATTCCCATCGATGGTGGGACGGCCTTCGGCCCGGCTTCGCCCGGCATTTCCGCACCATCTCCTTCGACTACCGTGGAACCGGCGACACCGTGGCCGGCGACACGGACGGCCCGGAGTGGACCACCCGGCTCTTCGCTGCTGACGCCCTCGCTGTCCTCGACGCCCTGCACTGTCCATCCGCTCGTGTCTATGCCACCTCCATGGGCGGCCGGGTCGCGCAGTGGTTCGCGGCCCTGTACCCCGAGCGTGTCCACCGCCTGGTGCTGGCCTGCACCTCGCCGGGCGGAGCCGCCGCCCGCGAGCGGGGGGCCGAGGTCCGGCGGCTGCTCGCCGACCCGGACCCGCACACCAGACGGACCGCTCTGCTGGAGTTGATGTACACACCCGCATGGACTGCCGCGCCGTCACGCCGCTCGACCCTTCTCGGCGATTCGCGAATGACCGCGACCGCTGCGCGGCGGCATCTGCGCGCCAGCAACGGGCACGACGCGTCCGAGGTGCTCGGCGATATTCACGCACCCACCTTGGTGTTACACGGCAGCGACGACCGCATGGTGCCCGCGCACAACGCGAGTCTTCTCGGCGATGCCGTACCGCGTGCCGTCGTGGAGATCTTCCCGGGTGGGCGGCACGGCTTCTTCGACGAATTCCCGGCTGTCAGCGATAGGGTGACCGAGTTCCTGCTGTCCGATCGATAAGGCGCATACTCGTGCTACTGCCCTGGATCCGGCGACCCATGCGTAGTGACGGTTCAGGGCTCGGTGATCGGCGCATGGACAAGCTTGTCGGGGAGCAGTAGAACAGCGAGCCGCTCGAGGAGTTCGGCCGCTTCGCGGGCCGCTTCGGGGTCCCGCCTGCTGATCGTCGACCTCGGTCAGCGGGGCCGTGCGCCTCGGAGGAAGAGGCGCACGGCATGTTCGAGGTGTCGTTTCTCCTGCTGCTCGGACCGGTAGAAACCGAAATCTGCCAGTCTGCCGGGAACCAGTTCCACCATCGCCAGGAAGTGCTCGGCCGCCAATTCGATATCGTCGAGCTCCACTTCGCCCGCCGCCGCGCCACGACGCAGCACCTCCACCACGGCTCGCTGCCGGCCGGACCACATCATGGAGTCCGCGGTGACGGCGAATTCGGGGAACCGCGCCGATTCGCTCATCGCGATGCGGGTCAGGCGCACGTTCTCCGGGTTCACCGCGCGCTGCAACGCGACGCGGCCGATCTCGAGCAGTGCGGTCTCGATGTCTTCATCGCCTACTACGGCTTCGTGGTCCGATGCCTCGTATCGTGAGAGGGCCCAGGGGATCACCTCGGCGAAGACCGCACGCTTGTCGGGATAGCGTGCGTACAACGAGCGCTTGGTGATACCCGCGGCCTTGGCGATCGCCTCCATGGTCGCTCCGGCGTACCCGAACTCGAGAAATATCGCGACAGCGGCCTCTCGGACCGTTCGGTCCAGCATCTTGGCCTCGGCATGAGTAGGTCGCCCCCGTCTGGTCGTCGACATCCGATAAATATACCACCCAGGATATTTATCGCGTTGGTGCGATGGTGTCGGGCCCGGTCGTCCGGACTGTTCGGTGCGACCGGGAGTTGTGTCGCGAGGGGTGGGAGAAATCGGATTAAGTATACGCCGAAGGGTATTTATGGATACCCTGAAAGCCGTTGACGCTGTAGTTCCAGCCCGGCGGCCCGTGCGGTCGACGACGAGAGAGAAACATGACTGGCGCAAACCGTTTCGTGCCCATGATCTACGACGGCGGCAAGGAGGCTGTAGCGATCGGCCGTGCCCGCGTGTGGCGTCGTGGGTCCCGTATGCGGATGGTGGTGCTCGCGGCCAATGCGAGCGACGCGGTGCGCGGAGCGGGGGGCTGGCTGTTCGACCGGTCGATGGCCGGCTGGGATATCACCGTGCTCGCCGACAGCATGACCGATTCGCGATCGGTGCGAATCCTGGGTGCCGACGCCCGGGACCTGTCGTCTGCACTCGGCCCCCGCGTTCGGGGGTCACAGCCGCAGGCGCTGGCGGTTTCCTCGGCGTTGCTCGCAGGGAACGCCCGGGTGCGCGATGAAGTACTGGGGGTCCTCGATCGCGGCGTCACCGAGGTAACGGTCTGGGGGCGCGGCCGACCGGCCGCACTGGAGGGCCGCATGGGATCGACCGCCCATCGGCTGAGCCGGGCGGCGTGGGTCTTCAAATGTCACGCGCTGCACGCCACCGGCGCGGTGGGTGCGGACGTGTCACTGACAGAGTCGTTCGGCACGAACCACTTTCAATGGTGTGACCGCAGCTGCCGGGACTTCGGGCCCGTCCGTTGAAGACCTCCGACACCGCCGGTGAATGTGGTGGGCAGGACGCTACCGGTCGGTGCGGCCGTCGACGATGACGTCGGTGGACGCTTCGATCGTTTTCACGATCGTGGTGAAATCCGACTCTGCGCCTTGATCGTCCAGAGTCTTCTCCCACAACCCGGCGACGGCGCTCGCCAACTCGGCGGGAGTTCCCAGCGCCAGGGCCTCCTGGAGGTAGAGTCGCACATCCTTGACCATCAAACCCGTGGCGAACCCGAAATCGAAGGTGCGGGGCAATACCGCACGGGGGAACTTGTCACGGCTGGCGTGGGTGGCGCCGGACCCGGCGTTGAGCACCTCGATCATCACCGCCGGATCCAGTCCGGCCTTGACGCCCGTCACCATCACTTCCGCGGTCGCGGCCAGCGTCGTGGCAGCCATCAGGTTGTTCACCAGCTTCATCGTCTGTGCGGCACCCGGCTGGGCACCGACGAAGATCGTCCGGCCCAGGAGGTCGAGAACCGGTTCGGCGACGGCGAATTCGCCAGGGGGCCCGGACACCATGATCGCCAGTGAACCCGCGCGGGCTCCGGCTACGCCGCCGCTGACCGGGCAGTCCAGCGCCGCGATGCCGCGCTCGGCCAAGAGCGTCGAAATCTGCTGTGCGGTGCGGGCGCCGATGGTGGACATGTCGAGGAAGCGCCGCACCCGCTCGCCTTCGATGACACCGTCGCTCATGGTGGCTACATCCAGAGCTGCCTGCTCCGAGGGCAGGCTGGCGAGGACCGTCTCGGCGCGGTCGGCGACATTCCGAGGGGAGAGGGCGGCCTCGGCGCCGAGCGCGACCGCGCGCCGGGTCGTCTCGGCGCTGACGTCGAACACCACGACCCGGTGACCGGCCTGCAGCAGCCGCGTGGCCATCGGAAAACCCATGTTGCCCAGGCCGATGAACCCGATACACACGGTGGTCACCTGCTCTCGTCGAGGTCGGCGAACGCTTCGCGGGCCACGCGGAAACTGTCCACCGCCGCCGGTACCCCGGCGTAGATCGCGACCTGCATGAATATCTCCCGGATCTCGTCGCGGCTCACACCGTTGTTGAGCGCTCCTCTGACGTGGGTACGAAGCTCGTGCGGCCGGTTGAGCAGCGCGATCATCGCCAGGTTCAGCATCGACCGGGTCTTCAGCGGCAAACCGTCGCGACCCCACACCGCGCCCCAGCAGTACTCGGTCACGAGATCCTGTAGGGGGCCGCTGAAGTCGTCGCCCGCGGTATTGCGGACGTAGGATTCACCGAGCACCTGAGTGCGGATCCGCCGGCCTTTGTCGTAGGTCTCCTGGTCCATGAAACCCTCTCTCGCAAAACTGTTCGGGTGTCGGGACACCTGCCGCTGTCCGGCAGGTGTCACAGCTTGATCACCACGGTCTTGGTGGCCGTCATCGCATCGAGGGCATCGAGGCCCTTTTCCCGTCCGTATCCGGACTTCCGGAAGCCGCCGAACGGTAATTCGACTCCGCCGCCCGCGCCGTAGGTGTTGACGTAGACCTGGCCCGCGACGATATCGGCGGCCAGGCGGTGCGCTCGCGAAAGGTCTCGCGTCCACACTGCGGCCAGCAGGGCGTAGTCGGTGCCGTTAGCCAGCGCCAGCGCCTCCTGCTCCTCGGTGAACGTATTGACGGTCAGGACCGGCCCGAATATCTCGTCCTGGGCGATCGGCGCCGTGGGGTCCACGCCGTCGATGAGCGTGGGCGCGAAGAAGGCCCCGTCCGACAGGCCGGGAACGTTGGGCGGACCACCGCCGCAGAGGATCTCACCCTGCGTGACCTCGCTCAGCATGGAGGTGACCCGGGTCTGCTGTGTGCGTGAGATCAACGGTCCGAGATCGGGGTCGTCGAGGCCGCGCCCGAGACGTACACCGGAGAAACGGTGTAAGACCTTTGCTACGACGGCGTCGTGCACCGATGCCTCGACGAGCAGCCGGGACCCCGCTGAGCAGGTTTGTCCGGCGTTCTGCAGGATCGCCTTGGCGACGGTGTCCGCGGCGGTATCCAGATCGGCATCGCCGAACACGATCTGGGGTGACTTTCCGCCCAGCTCCAGCACTGCCGGCACCACCCGATCCGCTGCCGCGTGGGCGATTTCGGAGCCGACGCGTGTCGAACCGACGAAACCGATCGAGTCGACCCCCGGATGCGCCGCGAGTGCGGCACCGGCCTCGGCGCCGATACCCGTCACAATGTTCAGTACCCCGGCGGGTAGCCCGCAATCGAAGGCCAATTCGGCCAGGGCGACCGCGGTGCGCGGGGTTTCGTCGGCGGGTTTGGCGACTACGACATTTCCCGTGGCGATCGCCGGGGCGACTGCGCGCGACAGCAACTGCATCGGATAATTCCAGGCCAAGATGTGCCCGACAACGCCCAGTGGCTCGCGGCGGGTGTAGACGTGCAGATCGTCGGCCAGCGGGATGCTGTGCCCATAGTAGGTGTCGATCGCATGGGCGTAGAAGCGAAAATACCGGGCCGATACGGTGATATCCGCGCGGGCTTGGCTGAGCGGTTTTCCGGTGTCCTGGCACTCGTAGCGGGCCAATTGTTCGTGCTGGGCGTCGATCGCTTCCGCGATGCGACCGAGAACGGTGGCCCGCTCCGCAGGCGGGGTTCTGCGCCACGTCGCCAGCGCCTTCCGGGCGGCACGAACCGCTCGATCCACTTCGTCGGCTCCGCCCCGGGAGGCGGCCCCGAGAGGCTGCGACGTGGACGGGTCGACGATGTCGTACGTGTCGGCGGATACTACGGAACAACCGTCGATGAACGACGAGGCCACATCCATGGATCACCTCTAGACCTCTTCGAAACGGGCCGTGCGATATGCACCGCCTATCCATAAGTACCCATATGCGTATACTTTGTCAACGGTCGAAGGCGGGCAGGCCGTCCGGCTCGTGTCGTGGCGGTCCTGTCGGAGGGTGGTGCCAGACTCGGGAATGTGAGATGGGCGGTGGCGGACTCGGGCGACGGGGGTGCGTACCTGTGTCCACTCGGTCCGGACGGCCGGCCCGCCGGAGCGGTGGTCTCCGAGCGCTCGCTCGCCGAGGCGGTGCGGTCACGCCCCGAGGTCGAGCGGTGGGTGTGGCGGTCCACCGCCGGAATCTACCGATCCCTGCTGGCGGCGGGCGTGCGGGTCGAGCGCTGCTACGACGTGGAGGCCGCGGAGGCCCTGCTGATCGGGTACGAGGAGGGACAGTCGGGGCAGCCCCGTTCGCTGGCGGCCGCGTGGGCTCGCCTGCGGAATTTGCCTGTGCCGCCGGACGCGCCCGCGCGGGCTGCCGAGGTCCAGCCGTCGTTGTTCGAGTCCGGCCCGGTCCCACTGCCACCGGGCACCGACGAATTCACGGCGTTGCTGGAGGTCTACGCGGGTCAGGTCGCCCGGACGGCGGCCACCGAGTATCCGGAGCGGATGCGGCTGCTGCTCGCCGCCGAATCGGCGGGCATGCTGGTTGCCGCGGAGATGTCGCGGTCCGGGATACCGTGGCGCGCGGACGTCCACCGCGAGTTGCTGGACACGCTGCTGGGTGAGCACTTTCCGGGCGGGTCGCCACCGCGCCGGATGGTGGAACTGGCCGATGACGTGTCGCGAGCTTTCGGCGACGGGGTGCGGGTCCGTCCGGACTTGTCCGGCGATATCGTCAAGGCCTTCGCCCGCGCGGGGATCGAATTGTCCTCCACACGGAAATGGGAACTCCAGCAGATCGATCACCCCGCGGTAGCGCCACTACTGGCCTACAAGTCGCTGTACCGCCTGCACACCGCACACGGTAGGTCCTGGCTCGACCAGTGGGTACACGGCGGCCGCTTCCGCCCCGAATACCTGCCCGGCGGCACGGTGTCCGGCCGCTGGACCACCAACGGTGGCGGCGCTCTGCAGATCCCGAAAGTGATCCGCCGGGCGATCCGTGCCGATCCGGGCTGGACCCTGGTGGTCGCCGACGCCGACCAGATGGAGCCGCGGATCCTGGCCGCCGTCTCGCGCGATCCGGGGTTGATGGAGGTGGCCGGCCGGGGTGCGGATCTGTACGCGGATCTGGCGGCCCGTGGCTTCGCCGGTGACCGCGGGCAAGCCAAACTCGCCCTCCTGGGCGCCATTTACGGCCAGACCTCCGGCGATGCCCTGACCCATCTGGCAGGTCTGCGCCGGCGTTACCCCGCCGCCGTGGCCTATGTCGACGACGCCGCGCGTGCCGGTGAGGAGGGCCGTCTGGTCCGCACCTGGCTCGGCCGGACCTGCCCGCCGGTCTCGGTCGCCTCGTCGGACGAGGAAGATCTGTCCCGGGCGAATCGCAGCGAGTACGGCACCACGTCGGCGGCGCGTGCCCGCGGCCGCTTCACCCGTAACTTCGTGGTGCAGGGCAGCGCCGCCGACTGGGCCCTGCTGGTCCTGGCGGGACTGCGTCAGGCACTGTTCCGTGCCGGTTTCCGCGCTGAGCTGGTGTTCTTCCAGCACGACGAGGTGATCGTGCACTGCCCGTCGGAGGAGGCGGCGCGGGTCGCCGAAATGATCGCCACCGCGGCCGATACCGCTGGTCGACTCGTTTTCGGGCCGACACCGGTGCGGTTTCCCTTCACCACGGCGGTGGTGGAGTGCTACGGGGACGCCGAGTAGAGACCCGAAACCGTTGGCCACGCAATGCAACCCGGGCTTTCGCCTTGCTAGTTTGTCAGGGCACCGAATCCGGACCGCCGGCGCGGACCGATTCCCACAGGACAGAGAAGAAGGCCGATGCCGGAAAAGAACTATTCGTCCGACCGCCACATGGTCGGGCGCGCCATTGCCGACATCACCGGAGAACCGGCCGAGGTCGGCATGCTCGGCTACGGCAAGGCCGATCAGAAGACCACCGGAATCCACCTCCGTTTGCGCGCCCGGGCTTTTGTCTTCGTGGATCCGCTCGTCGATCGGCGGGTGTTGCTGATCGTGACCGACCTGCCGCTGATCTTCTCCAGCATCACCCAGGAGGTGCTGCGCCGCCTGGCTCAGCGCTTCGGTGACACCTATACCGAGTCCAACGTGATGCTCACCGCGACCCACACCCACTGCGGGCCAGGCGGCTATTCGCATCACCGGCTGTACAACGGCTCGACCGGGTTCCGCCCCGCAACCTTCGCGGCGATCGTCGACGGCATCGTCGAGGCGGTCGAGGGAGCGCACGAGGATCTCGCGCCGGCCACCCTGCGCCTGGCGCACGGCGAGCTGCGCGACGCCAGCGTCAATCGCTCGCGGGCGGCTTTCGACCGCAACCCGCAGGAGGACAAGGAATTCTTTCCCGACGCCATCGACCCGCAGACGACCCTGCTGCGCATCGATCGCGAGGGTGAACCGGTCGGTGCGGTCAACTGGTTCGCCACGCACGGCACCTCGATGACCAACCGGAACACGCTGATCAGCGGCGACAACAAGGGATACGCGGCCTATCACTGGGAGCATCTGGTCGAAGGCGTCAACTATCTGGCGGATCCGGATCCCGATTTCGTCGCGGCCTTTGCGCAGACCAATGCCGGGGATATGTCGCCCAACCTGGACGGCAGCCCCGGTCACGGCCCGACCGGCGACGAGTTCGAGAACACCCGGATTCTCGGCCTGGGGCAATACGAGGCCGCGGCGAAACTCGCCGCCGAGTACATGCCGCGAATGGCGGGCACCATCGATTACCGCTTCGTGTATGTCGATCTGTCCGCGGTGACCGTGTCGGCGGAGTACACCGGAGACGGACGCGAGCACCGCACCGGCCGGCCTGCCGGGGGAGCGGCCGCCTTCGCGGGCGCGGGATACGACGGACCCACCCACTGGAAGACCTTTCACGAAGGCCGTAATCCGGGCTGGGATTTCCTGTCCCGGCTGGCGTACCGGTTCGCGCCCACGTTGCGGGATACGCAGGCGCCCAAGGCCATCGTCGCTCCGGGCGGACTGCTCAACCGGTTCCGGCCGTATGTGCAGGAGATCGTCCCGGTGCAACTCATCCAGATCGGGGAGCTGTATCTGCTCGGAATTCCGGGCGAGGTGACGATCACCGCCGGCCTGCGGTTGCGGCGCACGGTAGCGGCCGTGGTGGGCGCCGAACCGGCCGACGTACTGATCGCCGGATACAGCAACGCCTATTTCCATTACGTCACGACTCCCGAGGAGTACGACGTACAGCACTACGAGGGGGCGAGCACCCTGTTCGGCCGATGGCAGCTGCCGGCCCTGCAGCAGGTCGCGGCGCAGCTCGCGACCGCGCTGCGGGACGGCGGCACCGTACCGTCCGGACCTGCGGCGCCCGATCTGTCGGAGCTGTGGAAATCCTCGAAAATCACTACGCCCCCGGACTTTCCGCCGGTGGGTCGGCAGTTCGGCGATGTACTCACCGAGCCGTCGCCGGCCTATCGCGCCGGGGAGCAGGTAAGCGTCGAATTCGCCGGCGCGCACCCCAACCACGACCTCCATCGCGGCAGCACGTATCTCATGGTTCAGCGGCACGACGGTGCGCGCTGGCGCACGATCGCCGACGACGGCGACTGGGAGACCACCTTCAGCTGGGCGCCCGGGCCGGCCTCCAGCTCGCGCGTCACCATCGTCTGGCACAGTCCCGCCGACGCACCACCCGGCAGCTACCGGATCCGGTACTTCGGCGACGCGGTGGAATCGGGCCGCGACCGTGCCCCCATCAGCGGGACTTCACCCGAGTTCCGGATCCACCATGAGGACCACGGCAACTGATCACCTCTCTCCCGGCCGGACTCGCTCACCGGCCACCTCGGCAGCCGGATATTCGATGCGGCGCGCCGGGGGGTTGTACACGGCGGCGCTCGCCCGGTGACCGGCACGTGCCCGCGCATCTTCCTCAGCCGGCGGTCCCTGCCCGCGCGTGGATGATTGCGGCCAATTCGGCCGGGCGTTCCTCCGGAACCCAGTGGGTGGCGTCCAGGATTTCGTGGCCGAACGGCCCGGTGACGTATTCGGCTGTCAGTTGGGCGCCCTTACGCGCGATGAACACGTCTCTGGTGCTCGATACGTGGGTGGTAGGTGCGCTGACTTTCTGCCCCGCCCGCCGCCGGTCGACGATCGGCATGGCGCGGTACCAGTTCAGGGCGTAGTGCAGGGCGCCGCCGTCGACGATATCGCGGCGCACCCGGCCGAACTGTTCGTCGTCGAACCCCGACAGGGCCGCCGCGCGCCGTCGCAGCCCGGTATCGCCGGCCGAGCCGGCCGCGCGGAACGCGGCGGACAGTACGACCTCCGGGATCCAGGGCACCTGGAACAACGCCATATAGCAGGTGCGCAACGCCTGACTACTGCGCACGAGCGACCGTGCGAAAGCCATGGGATGCGGTACCGAGACCGAGGTCAGCGTACGGACCAGGTCCGGATGCCGCGCCGCGGTAGCCCATGCGACGGTCGATCCCCAGTCGTGCCCGACGAGATGCACGGGTTGGTTGCCGAGGGTGGTGATCAGCGCCGCCGTATCACCGGCCAGCGCGCTGATCCGATACGCGTAACGCCCGCGGGGGCGGGCGCCGGGCGAGTATCCGCGCTGGTCCGGGGCGATCGTGCGGTAGCCGCGTTCGTGCAGGAACGGCGTGAGGCGCGACCATTGCGCGGCCGTCTGCGGGAACCCGTGCAACAGCACGATCGGGGTGCCGTCGAGCGGTCCCTCGTCGAGCACATCGAAGGTGAGTCCGTCGTTGACGAACGATGTCAACCGTGTCCCCGGGGGCCGCTCGGGCGGTGTATCGGACTGCATGGTGAAACGCTACGGCAGATCGCCTCGCGCCGCCCGGATCCGTGCGACCGGATCACGAGAGCGCAGCACCCGTTCACGCTTTCGCTCTGCCCCGGTGGACGATCAGGCCCACCAAGCGTTGCGCCGCGGAAGAAGGCCGCGGCCTCGTACCACGACCGCTTCGGCATCCACATGCGTCGGCGACAGGCCGGCGTGCGGCGATGAGAGCTAACCCCTGGGCCTGGCGCCCCGCCCGAAAGTGATATCGGCGTGCTCGGGATCCCAGCGGTTGCGGAACACCACCTCCTCGAGTGGCCGCCGGCGCACCGGTCCGTGCTGCCCGCGCGGCCAGCCGACGACGATATGCCCGGCCAGGAACCATTCGTCGGGGATGCCGATCGACTCGCGCAGAATCTGCCCGCCGTCGTAGGAAGCCCAGCTGGTCAAACAGGCGCCCAGCCCCTGCGCCCGCGCCGCGAGGTAGAAGTTCTGCAGCGCGGGATAGATCGAGCCGCCCTGCAGGAACTCCGAGGAGAAATCGTTTTTGAACGCGGTGAAAAGGACCGATGTGTAGTCGCCGGCCCGATCGTGCAGCTCGTAGGTGGCGCGGTTGTTCCGGGCGGCGCGGCTCCGGTCGTCTTCGGGGGGTCTGCTCATCCCGTAGATCGATTCGATCGACTGCAAGGCGATCCGGGCGGCCTGTGCCACCGCGGCGCGCTGTTCGGGCGCGTCCAGGACGATGAAACGCCACAGTTGCGCGTTGGCCCCGTTCGGCGCCCAGGTCGCGGCCTGCAGGCAACGCTCCAGTGTGGCGTCGTCGACCGGCTCGTCGGTGAAGCGGCGAATCGACCGTGCGGTGGACAGCACTTCCCAGACATCGTTACTCGGATCGCGCATTCTCTTGGTCTACTCGACGCAGGCGCAGTTGTCGAGGGGCCCGTGCTGTACGGGAATGGTTGCAGGACTCGGCTTTCGACCTCCGTCCGCTCATTTCCTGCCCGGCCCGCCGCCGCGCCGGCGCCCTTCGGCGGCCGGGCCATCTGGCCTGGGTCTGTGGATCACGCGCTGGTGAGGTTGCGTGACGTGCCGATGAAGTGTCCGGTTCGCCTCGGCACGCGCGACGACCGATCTCACGGCGCGTTGATTCGGTGGTGCGGAGCCGGGTACCCGGGCCGTACGAATGCCCTGCGACCGACAAAGGGGTGGACCCGATGCCTGACAATCGTGCGATGGACCCCGACCCGAGCCGGGATCCCGATCTGGACCGTGGCGGCGGTGTGCCCCCGGGCGCGACGCCGCCGGAAACCCCGCAGACCAGCGGTTTGTCCGCGCCCGAGCCGCGAACCAGCACACGGTTTCCGCCGACCGGGATCCTGGCCATTGTCCTGACCCTCGTGCTGATCGCCGTGGTCGCGGTCGTGGCGGTGGGATTGGTCATCACTCTTGCCGGATGATCCGCTCGGTGCGCGTGGTGAGTCGACTGTCCGGGTGCGGAACGGGGTCGATGGTCAGGCAGGGGTGTGAGTACGCCGCTCGGCCGGTCGGGACCACGCCGGAGCTGGACAGGAGGGCGGCGGTATGACGTCATGGCGTGCGCGGGCCATGATCGCCCGGATGTGGTGGCAGCAGAACAAGAAGTTCTACGCCGATCCCGCGGTCATGCGCGAGCGGCTACCGCAGCACCAATCGCCGGAGCGTGCTCGTCCGCCTCGCCGCATCCACGATTCGTACGATGTCTCTCGCCGCGTGGTCGATGGGGACGACGTCTACACCATCGAACCACCGGGTGGGCCGACCTCGCCGTGGCATATCGTCCACCTGCGCGAGCGGCGGCAACCGCAACCGGCCGCGCTCGCGTTGTTCTCGCCGTGGATCGACCTCGCCACCGACGACCCGCTGTCCCTGACACTCCTCGACAAGCACGAACGTCACACCATCATTGCCGATACGCAGTTGCGGATGTACTGCGTCTTCGCTCCCGCCGTCCCTCCGGGCAGCGACTAGGAACTTCCGGCGCCGCCGGGCCCCGCCTTCACGGCTCGCAGAGCACTGTACGGCCCGCCTCATCGATGCCGATGCGAGCTCGCAGGCGAACCGATCGTCGCCTTCTCCGGGCAGGGAAGCGAAGCGAGCATCCGTCCGAGGGGCGGCGCGGCAGTCCTCTGCCGGACCGTGGCTCGATGGCTTACGGGCCACCGTGCATATGAGCCGTTCATGTGACCATTCATTCTTGAGAATTATCCCTCCGGCGGTCCCGCTCTACCCGTCATGTCGGTCGATCGATTCGGTCACACCTGCGGCGCCTAGCGCTTCGTTCGATAACTGCGCTGTCCGCGGACACTTCGCGACGTTCTCGTCTGTCCATCCCCCAGGCCACTCCATCCTGGACAGCTGTCTGGTACAGCTGGTAAGTTATTGAATATTCCGCTTGTGTGGCGGGCCGGGATTCACCATATTTCGGCGGTGATCGAGCTCAATGAGGAGTGGCGGCATGGATGGACTCAGCAGGCGCAACGCATTGAAGGCCGGTGGGGTGGCGGGGGCTGCCGGGGCGTTCGCGATGGTGGCGGCGACGTCTACGGGGCGGGCGCAGCCGTGGACGTGGTCGCCGGAGGGATCGGTGGCGGGCTCAGGTCCCGGCGCCGACCCGATGACGGTGTGGGACCCCGAGGCCGACGAACTGGTTGCCGGACTGATCGATCGGGGCGAAGTCCCCAGGGTCAACGACTTGTTGCGCACCTGGACGAGGAACGGTCAGCCGTTGCCCGGCGGGTTACCGCCGGAGCTGCGGGACTTCATGGAGTACGCCCGTCAACTGCCGCAGTGGACCGATCAGGCCAAGCTGGGCACAGCCATCGAGTTCAACAAGAAGCGCGGACTGTACCTCGGCGTCCTGTACGGATTCGCCAGCGGAATGATGAGCACCGTTATTCCCAAAGAAGCGCGGTCGGTCTACTACTCCAAAGGTGGTCACGACCTCGAGGACCGCATCTCCAAAACCGCCAAACTCGGCTATGACATCGGCAGCGCGAACGCCTACGCCCCGGACGGGGAAATGGTCGTCACCTGCGTCAAGACCCGGCTGGTCCATGCGGCAGTGCGGCACCTGCTGCCGCAGTCACCCCACTGGGTGCACTCCGCCGAGGAGGACATCCCGATCAGTCAGAACGACATCATGGTGACCTGGCACAGCCTCCCCACGACCGTGATGAAGCATCTGACCTCCTGGAAAGTGCCGATTCCGGTGCACGAATCGGAGGCGTTCCTGCACTCGTGGCAGGTCGCCGGACATATGCTCGGCGTCCGCGACGAATACATCCCGAAATCGTGGCCCGAGGCCAACTCCCAAGCGGCGCAGGTGCTCGATCCCATCCTCGCGCCGACGCCCGAAGGGGTGAAACTGGCCGACCGGCTTCTGAGCCTGGGCGCCAATATCGACCTCACAGTCCTCACCAAGCCCGTCCTCGGCGCATTCACCCGTTTCCTGCTCGGCGACCGGATCGCCGACGGTCTGCACATTCCGCGGGAACCGGTCTGGGATCCGTTGCTCCGGTTCAGCTGGGGCCCCTTCATCGCCGTGCGCGAGGGAATACTCACCGCCGTCCCGCCGGCTGCGGATCCCTACTGGCTCCTCGACGAGTTCCTCCGCAAGGCGGCCCTGATCTACCTGTCCGAATTGCGCATGCCGATCAGTATCGAGATCCCGACCATGAACCGCGATATGAGTGTGCCACCGCGCTGATCCATCGGGGGCGCTGGAACCCTCTCATTCTCGTCACCTTCGGCCTGTCAGCCACCAATCGTCCACAGCAAGGAAACCCGATGACGCCCATCACTATTCGTCTTGCCGTAGCTTCCATCGCTTCAGCGAGTCTTATCGGCACCGCGGCGGGAGCGTCGGCCGGCCCCGGTTCGTCCCCCGCGCCGGTCGCCGAGACCGAATCCGGAACCGGCTCCTCGGCGGCGGACTCCGGCTCGGCGGCGGCGCGATCGGCCGGCGTGCTCGCCGGGAACGGCGACATCATCGGAGTCATCGTTCTTCTCGGTGTCACCCCGTTTCAGATGTTGACCGGCGGCATCTGCGACCTGGCAACCATGTCGGCGCTGCCGAGCCCCTGCACTCCGGGGCCTGCCCACTACACGGGGGCAACCCCGAATACGCGGTAGGCGGCGGGCTGACTACTCGGCTGCCTTCCGCGGGCAACGGGGCGAGCCCGCGGGCCTGTCAGCCGCCCCGTTCGTACAGCCCGCGCACGGTGTCGACCGTATCGGCCTCTGCGGGGGACTTGTCGTCGCGATAGCGCACCACGCGGGCGAATCGGAGCGCCAGACCGCCGGGATAGCGGGTCGAACCCTGCACCCCGTCGAACGCTATCTCGACGACCTGCTCCGGCCGCAGCCGCACCACGTACCCATCGGTCGGGCCGTCGGCGAGTTCGGTGAATCGCCTGGTCTGCCACTCCAGCATGGCGTCGGTCATCCCTTTGAACGTCTTACCGAGCATCACGAACCCGCCGGTGGCGGGATCGAGCGCGCCCAGATGGATGTTGGACAGGGTGCCGGTGCGCCGGCCGGAACCCCATTCGACGGCGAGTACGACGAGGTCCAGGGTGTGCACGGGTTTGACCTTGAGCCAGCCGGCACCGCGGCGCCCGGCTTCGTAGGGTGCCGACGGCGATTTCGCCATCACCCCTTCGTGGCCGGCGGCCAGCGTGCGGTCCAGGAACTGCTGGGCCGCCGCGGTGTCGTCGGTCACCAGGCGGTCGACCCGCTGGTCGCCCGGGACGAGGGCGTCGAGGGCGGCGAGCCGGTCGCGGGCGGGCAGGTCGAGGAGATCGCGGCCGTCGAGACGAAGCAGGTCGAAGAAGAACACCGACAGCGGATCCAGATCGTCCGGATGTTTGCGGCCGAACCGGGCGGCCGTGACCTGGAAGCGATGCGGTCGTCCGTCGGGTCGTAATGCGATCGCTTCGGCATCGGCGATCAGATCGGTCGCCGGTAGGGCGAGGGTGGCCGCTACGACCTCGGGGAGCCGGCCGGTGACCTCGTCGAGACTGCGGGTGTAGATCGAGACCGCGGGCCCGGCACGGTGGATCTGCACCCGCGCGCCGTCCAGCTTGGCTTCGAGAACAGCGGTGCCGCCGAGCCGCTGGAGTGCCTCGGCGACTCCGGTGGCGGTCTGCGCGAGCATCGGACCGACCGGGTGCCCCGGGCGTAGCCGGAACTCCGCCAGCGCCGCCCGGCCCGCGGTGAGCGCGGTGGCCGCGACAGTCGGCAGGGCGCCGGCCAGCATCGCCGCCCGGCGCACCTCGGCGGCGGGGATACCGGCGGCCTCGGCGACCGCGTCGGACATCACCCCCGCCAGCGCGCCCTGGCGCAATTCACCGCTGAGCAGCCGGCGCAGAAACGTCTGCTCGATATCGGACGCCCTGCCGAACAGATCGAGGACCAGTTCGGCGCGTAGGGCGCGGGCTCCCGTCCCGGCGACCTCGCCGATCCGGGTGAACCGCGTGTCGACCTCGGCGATCGTGAGCGTCGGGGTCGCCGCGGGCGGCGGAAGAGCCCGCAGCGCCGCCCAGCCCACGCCGATCTGACGTTGCGGCAGATCACCGGACAGCCAGGACGCGGTCACCGCGATCAGCCGGGCGTCGCCGTCTGCCGCGACGCGGCTCAGCAGCGCGGCGAGACGGGTGGACTTGGCCCGCCGGGCCGACGCCGACGCGATATCGGCGGACGCGGCGGCGACCTCGGCGAGCAGCACGTCAACAGCCTGGCATGCCCACCGGCTCCGGGCAATCAGCGCGCTGTCAACATTCGCTGGTCGCCGGGATTCCGCGCAGGCGCTCGTCCAACCAGATCATCGCTTCGGGATAGCCGAGGCCCGCCGCGATGATGTGTTCGCCGAGCACACCGCGGTAGATCGCGGTGACGCCGAGTGCGCACTGTTCGCGGTAGAGGTTGCGCGCGCCCTCGGCCGGGATCCAGAACTCCTGGTCACCGTTGTAGATGTAGAGCGGTGCCGCCGACGCGAGCCCGGCCATCCGGGTCACCTCGTAGATATCGTGTGCCAGCGCCGAGTGCAGGGGGTCGGCGATATTCGCGGCGATATCGATCGGGAGCAGCAGCACGCCGGGCAGCGCGAAAACGCTCACGCACTGGTCTTTCATCGGCGAGGTGGTCACCCACTGGGCGAGGTGGTTCATCCGGGCCAGGATCTCCGGTCGCTCGCGCCCGATCCCGAAGACGGCCGCCATGAACACGCCCGAGGCCAGATTGCCGTTCATACTGCGGGCCAGGATCTCGTAGTCGGCGGGTACCCCGCCGAGTGCCGCGCCCACCAGTGCCGGTGCGAGTTCGGGCGCGTACCCATCGACCAGTTTCACCGCGCCGTGTGTGGCGATCGCGCCGCCGGAATAGCCGGTCATCGCGAACCTGCTGGCGCCGAACTCGTCCGGCCGCCAGTTGCGGACCGCACGCACCGCGTCCAGTACCGCGTGCCCCGCGACGTAGGGCTCGGCGTAGGCCATCAGCGGGCCCTCGTGATCCGGAACGAGTACGGCGTAGCCGCGCAGCGCGGCCAGGTGGGTGGTGGGCGGTAGGAAGTCGGTGAGTGCGCTGTCGGAGGAGAAGCCGTGTGTCAGTGTGTACCCCGGCGTGCATCGGCGACCGAGGGCGTCGATGGGGAGGTTGTTGACCACCACCGGGCGCGCTCCGGGTACCGGCGAGGCGGTCGCCGGGATCACCAGCGAGGCCGTGGCGAAGGACGGGCGGCCGTGCGCATCGGTGGTCCGGTATTTGAACAGCAGCGCCTGCCGGATCGGCACCACGATCAGCGGCGCGGCCGAGGCGGTGATATCGCGGACCTCGATCACCGCACCCGGGGCGAAGCCGGCGAGATTCGGCGGCCACAGATCGAATATCGGGTCGCCGACCGGCGCGGGCAGCACGGCCTGATACAGCGCCGTCGGCCCCGGGGCCGGGTCGTTCGTCTCCTCCCTCGGCACCGGCTGGGGCGCCTGCCCGATCGGCGGTGGCGGAATCACCTGGTCGATCCACTGCTGGATACCGGGCAGGACTGCGCCGGTCGCGTCCGCGGGCGGTGGAAATACCGGTAGCGCGGGGATCGGGAGGACGGGAGGTGCGGGCGGCTGGGCCGCGGCGTGCCCGGTGAGAGACAGCACGATGGTGAACACAGCGAGAGCGCTTGCACGCAAACATCTCATGGCACACGCCCCTGGGTGCGATGTCGATCCATCTGGCACCCGAGGAGATGCGGGTTTTCGACCCCGGAATGTCCCCTGTTGTACCGGGGCCAGGGGCTCAGATTACGTGACCGGATGCCGGTTGTAGTGATACGTCACAAGATTGAGACGGCGTGCTGCTGATTCGAGACAATGCGGAGCGGCTGCGGCGCCAATTCACAACTCCGTCGCCACCTTCCACGCGGTATGGATCGCGCCCTGTATGTAATCGACCGCTACGGCGTCCCCCACCACATGTACCTCGGGCACGACGCCGGCCAGCGCATCGGCGAGCGGGGCCTGCGCCGAAACCTCGGAAGCGACGACGACCATATCCGCGGCCGCGGACAACGGAGTGTCGCCGACGCGGAATTCGACCGTCTTCTCGGTGATGCGCTGCACCGTGGCCGCTCGATGGATCGTCACGCCGGCCTCGCCCGCGTGCCGGACGGCAGTCCACCGCCGCGGTAGCGCCATCGGCACGCCGAGTTGCCGGCCCTCCGCGAGCAACGTCACGGTGCGTCCGCGCCGAGCCAGGAACTCCGACAGTTCCAGTCCGACCAGCGAGCCACCGATGACGACGACGTTCTTGCCCGTCGGCAGGAACATGCGGGTGACGGCGCGGATCGCGGCCGGGCTCTTGGTGATGCCGCAGAGCTTGCCCAGCGCGGCGGCGGTCCGCAGCAGCGGTGAGACCCGCGAAACCTCTCCGGATCCGGTCAGCAAGGCGCGCAAGGTATCACCGGTGTGCACGTGCGGCAGATCGCTACCGGGAACCGCCGGTCGCCCACGGACCGCGCCCGTGGCGACGACCACCACGTCGGGGGCCAGTGCCCTGATCGCGGGCACGGTGGCCTCGGTCTTCAACCGGATATCGACGCCCAGCAGTTCGACCTGCACCGTCAGCCAGTCCAGCAAGCTCTGGTTGTCCGGCGTGGTGAGGCTGGAGAACCAGAGCGTGCCGCCGAGCCGATCGGACTTGTCCAGCACCGTGACCCGGTGTCCACGCTCGGCGGCCACCCGGGCGGCCTCGAGTCCGCCGGGGCCTGCGCCGACGACGACAATGTGCTTGCGCGCGGTGGTGGGTACCAGCGGAAGCAGCGTTTCGTTACCCAGGGCGGGGTTCACCGCGCAGAGAGGAGTGTCGTCCCAGAAGTTCTCCTGCACGCACACATAGCAATTGATGCAGGGACGGACCTGTTCCGGCGTTCCCGCTCGGAGCTTGTTCACCAGGTCCGCATCGGCGAGCAGTTGCCGCCCCATCGCCACGAAATCGGCGCCGCCTGTAGCGATCGCCTTCTCGCCGACGTCCGGCAGCATCCGGCCGACGGCGATCACCGGCACGGACACGGCCTGCTTCACCGCGGCCGCCAGATCCGTGTAGGCGCCGACCTCGTCGGGCAGCGGACCGTCGGTGAAATTCGAGAACGGATTGCGGCCCCACCCGGTGACGTGGATGGCGTCGGCACCGGCCGCCTCGAACAGTGCCGCGGCCCGCACGGCCTCCGCGGTGGTCAGCGCGCCCTCCTCGCCGAACTCACGTCCGGCGACGCGCACCAGGATAGCCAGCGAATCACCGACCGCCGCGTCGACCGCGCGGATCACCTCCACCGCCAGTCGCGCTCGGTTCTCGAGGGATCCACCGTAGTCGTCGGCGCGCCGGTTGTCCGCCCGGCTGAGGAAGGCACCGAGCACGTAGCCGTGCGCGATATGAATCTCGACCGCGTCCCCGCCGGCGTCGCGCACCCGCCCGGCAGCGTCGGCGAAGCAGCGCACGAGCCAATCGATATCGTCCCGCGTCGCCTCGTGATAGGTGGCCCGTTTGCCGGCCGTGACGGCTCCCAGCTTCCGCAGCTCCTCGGGTGTGTTGTCGGCCAGCGCGGACAGGTCGGCCGGCCCGCTCGGCGCCGACGGAACCAGCAGCGGGCGATCCCGGACGGTGTCGATCCGGGCGATCTTGCCGTGATGTGTCATCTGTACGCACAGCTTGCTGCCGGCGGCGTGGACGGCGTCGGCCAGAGCCTTCAGCCCGGGAACGAACCGGTCCTCGGAGAGCCCGGGTTCCTTGGTGCTCGCGCATCCGATGGGGTAGGCGACGGCGCAGGCGCCGGTGATGATCAACCCGGTCCCGCCGGCCGCGCGGGCGGCGAAATGGTCGATATCGGCCTGCTCGATCTCGCCGTCGTCGCAGAGATTCATATCCATCGCGGGCATGACTACGCGGTTGACCAGTGACATCGGGCCGATGGTCCCCGGAGCGAGCAGGTGCGGGAAGGTCTGGGAGCGGGTCACGAGTAGAAGTTAAGTCGCCCGGCGACGTCGTGAAGCGCCGATTCTCGATCATCGAGACTTCGACCGAGGTGGGTGGTCTCGATGAGCCCGATCAGGGGGTGACACCTGTTCCCAGCCCGTCCGCCGTGGTGGTTCCGTTCGGTTCGGGTGGCACCTCGGGAGCGAACAGGGTGGAGAGTGCTGTGGTTTCCGGCGACCCGCACGGACCGATCGCAGGCGTGGGGTCTTTCCACTGGCTGAGACCGGATCGGCGGGCCGGCGACGGTCTGGATAGCGTCGGATCGGCATAGGACGCGGTGCCGGGGTCATATGGCAGCCGACAGGCGGGCAGGAGTTGGTATGGAGCGCGCGACCATTGCGGGGATGCTGCTCGATCGTCTCGGCGATTCGCACCTCGGAGTGCGGACCCGGGAGCGGGACTGGACCTGGGACGAGACGGTGCGGGAAAGCGCCGCCCGCGGTGCACTCGCCGCCGCGCTGCGGGTCGACGGTCCGTTCCATATCGGGGTGCTGCTCCCGAACACCCCGGAATATCTGTTCTGGCTCGGTGGCGCCGCGTTGAGCGGCGCGGTGATCATCGGTATCAACCCGACCCGGCGCGGTGCCGAGCTCGAGGCCGAGATCCGGTACGTCGATTGCCAGTTGATCGTGACCGATACCACCGGAATGGCACAGTTACGTGACCTCGACCTGGGGCTCGGCGCCGATCGTTTCCTTCTCGTCGACGCACCGTCCTATCTCGACCGGGTACGGGAGTACCGGGCCGACGAGCCGGCCGCGGCCCCGAGCGTGGACGAATCGACGCTGTTTCTGCTGTTGTTCACCTCCGGAACCACCGGTACCTCGAAGGCGGTGCGTTGCAGCCAGGGCCGGCTGGCCAGGCTCGCGCACGCGAACACGGAGAAATACGGGCACGTCCGCGACGATATCGACTACTGCTGTATGCCGTTGTTCCATGGAAACGCCCTGATGGCGCTGTGGGCGCCGGCGCTGGCCAACGGTGCGACGGTCTGCCTCACCCGGAAATTCTCCGCCTCCGGGTTTCTGCCCGATGTACGGTTTTTCGGTGCCACGTTCTTCACCTACGTCGGCACCGCCCTGAGCTACCTGATGGCGACCCCGGAAAATCCCGGCGATATCGACAACACCCTCGTCCGCGGGTTCGGCACGGAGGCGTCGCCGGAGGACCGAGCCGAATTCGCGCGCCGGTTCGGGGCGGAATTGTTCGAAGGCTACGGATCCTCGGAGGGCGCCGGATCGGTGAAATTCGACCCGGACGCACCCGAGGGAGCCATGGGCCGGCCCGCGCACGGCGATATCGCCGTCGTCGATCCGGACACCCGCACCGAATGTGCGCGAGCGAAGCTCGACTCGTACGGCCGGGTACTGAACCCGGACGAGGCGATCGGGGAAATGGTCGACAAGGGTGGCGCGAAGCGTTTCGAGGGGTACTACAAAAACGAGGCCGCGGTGGCGGAGCGGATCCGGCACGGCTGGTATTGGACCGGTGATCTCGGCTATGTCGACGAGGCCGGATACATCTACTTCGCCGGCCGTAAGGGCGACTGGATCCGCGTGGCCGGGGAGAACATGTCGGCGCTGGTGATCGAGCGGATCCTGCGGCGGCATCCGGCGATCATCGCGGCGGGTGTGTACGCGGTGCCCGACCCTCGTTCGGGTGACCAGGTGATGGCCGCGATCGAGGTCGCCGATATCGCGGCGTTCGACCCGGACGAGTTCGCGGTGTTCCTCGACGGTCAGGACGATCTCGGTACCAAGTCGGCGCCCCGGTTCGTGCGGGTGTCGGAGAGCTTGCCGGTCACCGGATCGAACAAGGTACTCAAACGGGAATTGCAGGCGCAGTTGTGGCGTGGCGACGAGCCGGTGTTCCACCGGGTCGGCCGACGAGCGACGAAGTACGTACTGTTCACCGAAACCGACGAGCAAGCGCTGGAACGTGAATTCCACGCCTGCGGCCGCGCGCGGTTCCTACCGGACCCGCGGCGTAGCTGACTCGGTCCGCGTAGCACCCGGTGCCGCCGGACGCAGCTCCCGACTCGGGACCGTCTGCGGAGCCCTGCGTCGCGGGCCTACCGGAGCTTGATGCTGCCGCCGTCGACCATGATGGTCTGGCCGGTGATGTAGTCGGCGTCCGCACTGGCGAGGAATACCGCGACGCGGCCGATATCGGCTTCGGGGTCGCCGAATCGGTGCAGCGGGGTCTTGGCCAGCAGCACGTCTTCGATGCCCGGGTTCGCGGCGATATAGGACTCGACACCTTCGGTCAGTGCCAGCGGTGAGATGAGGTTGACGTTGATGTTGTCGACCGCCCATTCGTTGGCGGCGACCCGGCTGATCGCGCGGATCGCTTCCTTGGCGGCGGCATAGGAGGTCTGGTTCTTCTGCCCCTCGATACCGGCCCCCGAGGCGAAGTTGATCACCGTGCCCTGGTTGGCGGCAAGCTGTGCGTGCGCGGCCTTCATCAGCCACAAGGTCGGATAGAACCCGGTCCCGAAGGAGAGCTCGAGCATGTCCTGGGTGGTCTCGAGCAATGGCGCCTGGCGGGAGGCGTGTGCGTTGTTGACCAGCACATCGAGCCTGCCGAACGCCTCGATCGCCGCCGTCACGATCGTCGTCGCGCTCACTTCCTGCGAGATGTCCGCGTGCAGGAATCTGCCGGCCCCGGCCAATTCGTCTTCCAGTGCCTTCCCTGACTTTTCGTCGATATCGACGACAAGGACCGCGGCGCCTTCCTTGGTGAAGGCGCGGACGATTCCGCGCCCGATACCACCGGCGCCTCCGGTCACGATCGCGACTTTGCCGGCGAGCCTCATCGCGCTCTCCTTCCGATCGGGTGATCGGTCCGATCGGGTACGGCCGGACCGTGCGCACCGCATCACCCGCGGAGCTGTTCACCAGTGACCGCAGGGCGAGCCGCAGTGGCCGGACCATGGTCTGCCGGGACAGGCCGCCTTGTCCTGCGCCGTCTCGCTGAACGAAAACGGACAACCGGACTCGAGCCGCGCACTTGATGGTCCGTAGTACTCCAGCAAGCTCTGCTGAACAGCTCGGTTATGCCATACGGATCGGGTTGCGCAGCGCGGTTATGAGCGCGCCCGGCTGATCAGCTCCCAGGTTCGCTCCCTGCCCACCCCGGCCGCCGCCACCGGCGACATCGCCGCGGTCGCCGGTGATATCACCTCGGGTCCCACGCATCGTAATGCGCCGATGCGGTCCAGCACCTGGAGGACACGGACGAGGTCGAAACAGCCTTCGCCGGGCAGCCGCCGGTGGAAGGTGTCCTCGAGCACACTGCCCTCGAGCGTGGCACCGCCGTCCGAGACCTGCACCGAAAAGACCCGTTCCCCCGAGAGCGCCTCGAGCGCCGCGAAATCGGGATTTCCGCGGAAGAAGTGCCAGGTGTCGAATAGCAATCCGCCGTTCGCGCGCGCCGCCGTCTCGACGATTGTCAGGGCACTCGGCAGATCGCTGATCGCCATGACCGGCATGAACTCCAGCTGGACTCTGGCGCCGATGCCGGCCGCGCGGTCACACACCGCCGCGAAACAACCGGCGAGATCGGCTACCGGGAGGTCGCAGGTCGGCCGGGCCAGCACCGTCAGTGCGGTCGCTTGCAGCGCCTCCGCCATGTCCAGCACCTCGTCGGAACCGAACGCGGCAAGCGGCATACCCGCGGGCGGCTCACCCGGATACCAGGACATGAACCCTTCCAACTCGATATCCACCCCGGCGGCACGCACCGTGCGGCCCAATTCCGTAGCAGTGCAACCTGCCGAAGCTACGTCGATCGGGGACAGCGATATTCGGCGGAAGCCGCCTTCGACGGCAGCGGCCAGGCGACCCTCGATCGAACTGCCGTAACCGACCGTTCCGGCCCACAGTGCCCATTCGATGTCATTCTCGTGCATATCTTTTCCGTTCACATCATCGGCAGCCGGCAGAACCGCCGGGTGCTCACGCCGTCCGCAGTGCGACGGCCCGGGCGTTGTGCAGGTGGGCGGTCATGACCGCGGTGGCCCACTGTGGGTCGCCGGCACGCATGGCCGCGACGATCTCGACATGATGGGCCAGGCTGCGTCGCATCGAGGCGTCGTCGTAGGCATGGAAGTTCCGCGTGACCAAGGGGGTGCGCACCGCTCCGGCCAGCGCCGCCGCGAAGGCGGGGGCGTCGGCCAATTCCACCAACTTCTGGTGGAACGCGGTGTTCAGCGGTATCAGGGCGTCCAGATCCTGGTCCGGGCCGGGTGAGCCGACAGCGACCATCCGAATCGCCAGGTCGTCGAGCTCGGCGAGATCGGCTGCTCCGGCTTTTTCCGTGGCCATCGCGGTGAGCCGCGGTTCGAGTGTGCAACGCACATCGAACACACTCTCCAACTCCGCGACCGACCAGGTGGCCACCCGCGCGCCGCGGTTGGGCGGGAGCTCCACCCAACCCTCCGCTGCCAGTTGACGTAACGCCTCCCGGATCGGCGTCCGGCTCACCCCGAGCTGATCGGCGAGTTCCATCTCGGCCAGCCGGGCCCCGGGCGCGAACGTGTCGTTGAGGATGAGTTCGCGCAGGACATCACTGACCCGCTCGGCCGAAGTCGCCACCAGTGTCGCCACCCCTTCCTGGAATGCCCGCCCCTGGTTGCATGCAATCTACGTGCAGGGCGTCGAAGTAGCAAGGTATTGCCAGAGCTTCGCCAGGAGATGTATACAAGATTGGTGACTCTGTGGCGTGGAGCACAGTCGGGGGCCGGGGAAGAAGGAGTTCTGGATGACCGACGCATTGGGTTGGCGGCTGAAAATCGGGGTCGTCACTCCCTCGGTGAACACCGTTGTACAGCCCGAATACGACGATATGCGCCCTCGCGGGGTGACCAATCACGTGGCGCGCATCCACATCCGGGACTGGGCGGTCAGCGACGACGACGACTTCGACGGGCTCGTGCGCGATATCGACCGCGGTGTCGACGACGCGGTGGAGCGGGTGCTGACCTGCGAGCCGGCCTGCGTGGTGCTCGGTGTGTCGATCGAAGCGGTATACGGCGACCCGAAAGCCGGTGCGGCGATCCGGGAACGGCTACGCGCCAAGTTCGGCGCGGACCTCCAGTTCGTGCACGCCGGAGACGCGATCCCCGCCGCCCTGCGGGCTGTCGGAATCGACGAGGGGCCCATCGGTGTGCTCACGCCGTACCAGCCCGGATCGGAGCCGCATCTGCGGACATTCGTGGAAAGCTGCGGCTACCAGCTGCATACCGCGGTGCATCTGTGCTGCCCGACGGCCGTGCAGATCGCGCACACGTCGCGGAGCACGCTGCAGCGGGAGCTGACGGCGATAGCGCAGACGCGGCCACGCGCGATCGTCCAGTTCGGCGCGAATATGGCGGTCGGGCGGGTTGCCGCCGAAGCCGAGGAGTGGCTGGGGATACCGGTGATCGCGGTGAACACCGCCACCTATTGGCATGCCTTGCGCAGCAACGGAATCAACGATCAGATGGAAGGTTTCGGCCGGCTGCTGGCCCAGTGCTAGTCCGCAACCGAACACCGACGGTGAGGGCACGCATGTCCGATAGCAATTACTCCACCTTGTTCTCCCCGATCGCCCTGGGGCCGCGCACGGCGCGCAATCGAATCTGGATGACGGCACACGCCACGGAGTTCTCCACCGACGGGACCTTCGCCGATGCCAGCGCCGAGTACTACGCCGAGCGCGCTCGCGGCGGGGTGGGTGTCATCACGATGGAAGCCATGGCGGTGCATCCGTCGAGCCGGCCCCGGCGCGGGGTGATCAATGCCTTCGACCCTGCGGTGGTGGACAGTTACCGCAAAGTGGCTGCCGCCGTTCACCCGCACGGCGCCTTGCTCATGGCCCAGCTGTGGCATCGCGGGCGGCAGACCGACGGTATTATCTCGCGGCTGCCCACCTGGGCGCCCAGCCCGCTGCCCGACACCGTGTATCGCGAGATCCCGCACGAGATGACCCACGCGGAGATCGATGTCCTGGTGGCGCACTACGTGCTGTCGGCCAGGCATGCGATCGAGGGCGGTGTCGACGGTATCGAGGTGCACGGCCTGGCACACGGCTATCTGCTCGGGCAATTCCTCTCCCCGGCGACCAACCACCGTAGCGATGAGTACGGCGGTTCGTTCGAGAACCGGATGCGCATCGTGCGCCGCATTGTCGAGGACGTACGGCAGGTGGTGCCGTACGACAGGATCCTCGGGATACGGCTCAACAGCAGCGACGGTGCGGTGGAAAACGGGCTCGGCAACGCGGACTGGGTGCGTATCGCGGCCGAGGTCGAACGCTGGAGCGCCCTGGACTATATCTCCACCACCCAGGGGACCTACCTCGACCGCATGAACATCTACGGCACATCCACCGCACGGCAGGCGGGCTACGAGGTGGCCGATACCGCCAATATCACCGAGGCGGTCTCGCTGCCGGTCGTGGCGGTGGGGCGGATCACCACACCGGAAATGGCCGAGGACATCCTGCTGTCGAAGAAGGCGCAGTTCGTCGGGATGACCCGGCAACTCATCGCGGACCCGCTGTGGCCCACCAAGGCTCAGCGCGGACGACCGGATGAGATCCGGCCGTGTATCGGCGCGAACTGGTGTGTCGCCTCGTTCGCCCGCGGCCCCGTCTCGTGTATTCACAATCCGGCGGTAGGGCGGGAACAAGAGTTCCGGCGCGATGACAGCCGGCGACGACGGCGTCGGCAGGTGGCAGTTATCGGCGGCGGGCCGGCCGGGCTGCGTGCCGCGCTGACCGCAGCCGACCTCGGTCATCAGGTCACCCTCTTCGAACAGAGCGATACGCTGGGCGGCCAGGTCAATCTCATCACCAGAGCCGCCTCCTACCGCGAGTGGTCCGGCGTCACCGACTGGCTGTCCGGCAGGCTGGACGAGGCGAAGGTCGAGATCCGGCTGTCGCACCGGGCTACCGCGGACGACCTTGCCGGCCGGTACGAGGCCGCCGTGATAGCGACCGGCTCGACGCCGATACGGCACGGCTGGACTGCCCGGCATCCCACCCGGTGGGCTCCCGGCGCGGCAGCGGTGCCGGGAGCCGGCCAATGGAACATCTACACCCCGGACCAGATCCTCAGCGGACGCCGGGACCTGCCCCACCGGTTCCTCATCGTGGACGACACCGGAGACCGGCAAGCCTTCATCACCGCCGAATACCTGACCCAGCACCGCCGTCCGGTGCATATCGTCTCGCAATATCCCCAGCTCGGCCATTCGTTCGCGGATGGTCACGACCTTCCGTTCGCCTTCGGGCAACTGCGCCGGGCCGGCGTCACGTTCACCCCGAATGTCGAAGTCACCGCAATCGACGAAGACACCGTTGCCCTGACCGACGTCTACACCGGCGACGTCTCGCGCCTGTCCGACATCGACGGCGTGGTGTTCATTCTGGGCAATATCGCCGACGACAGCCTGGCTCGCGAGCTCGCGGGCACCGAACTGGATATCCACGTCGTCGGGGACGCGCAAGCGCCCCGGCGCATCTTCAACGCCATCTGGGAAGCAGAAACCGCCGCGCGAAAACTCTGAGCCGGAGGCCGCGCAGCGGCTACCGGTCAGCGGCACAGAGCAAGGAATTCCTATGGACTATTGCGCACCGACGCAGACTCCCGAGGTCGACCGGGCCGCCTTGAGACAGAAGTACCTGGCCGAGCGTGACAAACGGCTGCGCCCGGAGGGGCAGAAGCAGTATCTGGAAGCGCAGGATGAATTCGCGGACTTCTACGAGGCCGACCCGCACCTGCCGGTGGTGCCGCGAGCACCGATCACCGACAAGATGGAAGTGGTGATCCTCGGTGGCGGTTTCGCCGGCCTGATCACCGCGCATCGGCTGTGGGAGCAAGGCGTTTCCGATTTCCGGATCCTCGAGCTGGGCGGTGATTTCGGCGGGGTGTGGTACTGGAACCGCTATCCCGGCATCCAGATCGACTCGGACGCTTACTGCTATCTGCCGCTACTGGAGGAAACCGGCTACCTGCCGAAGGAAAAATTCTCCCACGGCGACGAATGCTACGAACACGCCCAGCGAATCGGCAGGAAGTTCGGCTTCTACGACAATGCCCTGTTCCACACGCTGGTCGAATCGCTGGAATGGGACGAACAGATCAGCCGCTGGCATATCCGTACCAACCGCGGCGACGATATCCGTGCCCGCCACATCATCATGTGCCAGGGTCCGTACAACCGGCCGAAACTACCCGGTATCCCGGGCATCACGGACTTCACGGGGCACACGTTCCACACCGCACGCTGGGACTACGAGTACACTGGCGGTAACTCCCGTGGTGGGTTGGACAAGATCGCCGATAAGCGGATCGCCATCATCGGCACGGGCTCGACCGGCGTCCAGGTGATCCCGCACCTGGCCCGCGGTGCCGAACACCTGACCGTGTTTCAGCGCACCCCGTCCTACACCTTCGAGCGCGGCGACGAATTCACCGATCCCGAGTGGGCCGCGTCGCTGGAGCCGGGCTGGCGGGCGGCCCGGCAGCGCAACTTCCACAACGCGGCTTTCGCGTTCTACTCACCCGGCGAGCCGGACCTGATCTGTGACGGCTGGACCGAGGTCGCCCGTAACCTGGCCGCCCAACTCAATTCCGGCGATGGAAGTGGCTGGGCCGCACTGGCCGACCCCGAGAAGTTCCTGGAACTCAAGGAGATCGAGGACTACCGCGCCATGCAACGGCTGCGCGACCGGGTCGACGAAATCGTCGAGGACCCGCGGACCGCCGAGATCCTGAAGCCGTACTACCGCAATATGTGCAAGCGGCCGTGCTTCAGCGACGAGTACCTGCCGACCTTCAACCGCCCGAACGTCACCCTCGTCGATGTGTCGGAGTCGAAGGGCGTCGAGCGCATCACCGAAAAGGGCGTCGTTGCCGGAGGCGTCGAATACGAGGTCGACTGCATCATCTTCGCCAGCGGCTTCGAGATCACCACCGCTCTCGACCGCCAGTACGACATCAAGCCTTTCGCGGGCCGCGCGGGTCGCTCGCTCTACGACCACTGGGACAAGGGGTTCCGCACCCTGCACGGCGTAATGGCCAACGGGTTCCCCAACCTCTACTTCACCGGTTTCATCCAAGGTGGCGTGACCGCCGCGACGACGCTGATGTTCGAGCAGCAGGCCGACCACATTGCCTACATCGTGAAAACGGCCCAATCGCGGGGGGTCGCGACCGTCGAGCCCACCGAGGACGCCGAGGCCGGCTGGGTCGGGACCATCCGCGCGAATTCGGTCGACAACACCACCTTCGTCACCGAATGCACGCCCGGCTACTACAACAGCGAGGGTGAGCCGAACGGCCGGGGCTTCCTCGGTGATCCCTACTGGGGCGGCTTCTACGAGCTCTCCGACCTGTTCGAGGCATGGCGTAGCGCCGGGCAACTGGAGGGCCTCGCCCTCGAAGGGTGACTGTGAAGTGACTATCTAGAATAGGCAATCATTACAAGGATTGCAATTCTTGCAATGTTGGTCGGCGCGATATTAGACTTACCTCCATTACCAGTGGCCTGCGTCACGTTGCCGGAACGTTCGCGACTTGCAGCGCCCATGTCGCACTGTCGTTCTCACCGGTGCGGAGCCCACCTGGCACGGGCAGCCGGATCAGCGCATTTAGGAGCGGAAATGTCCTCGATTGTCACCGAAAAATTGAGTGAGGCTGTCGGAGTAGAGGTTCTCGACGTCGATGTCGACCGTCTGCTGAATGACGACGACCTGCCCGGCGCGACGCTGGAGTTGCTCGAGGAATACGGCGTCGTACTGTTTCGTGAGCTGTGCGCGGACGACGACACGCAGGCGGCGTTCAGCGGGAAACTGGGTGAGCTGGCTCAGTTTCCGCTCTATCCCAACCCGAATGTCATGGAGATCAGTTTCGATCCGGACAATCCGAATGCCGAGTACTTCGCGAGCAACGACTACTGGCACCTCGACGGTTTCATGGACGAAGTGCCGGCGAAGGCGTCGATCCTGAGCGCCCATGTGGTCAGCGAGGAGGGTGGCGAAACGGAGTTCGCCAGCACCTACGCCGCCTACGACAACCTGTCGGCGGAGCAGAAGGAACAGTACGAGGACCTCCGGGTGATCCACTCGTTCGAGACCATTCAACGCCTGACCTACCCGGACCCGACACCGGAGCAGCTGGCGGTGTGGGCCCGGCGGGGTGTCCGCGAGCACCCACTGGTGTGGAAGCACGAATCAGGGCGCCGCTCACTGGTATTCGGGGCGATGGCCTCGCATATCGTCGGCATGGACATCGACGAAGGCAGAGCGCTGCTGCACGACCTGCAGGAGCGGGCCACCGCGCCGGACCGGGTCCTGCGCCATACGTGGTCGGTGGGCGACATGGTGATCTGGGACAACACCGGTTTGCTGCATCGCGCTTGCGCTTTCGACCGGTCGAAACCGCGCAGGATGCATCGTTCGACCGTCGTCGGGCACGAGTCGATCAAGTGAGTGCCTGCACGGCGATCGTGGCGGGTAGCGGCTCGGGCAGCGGAATAGCGGAGGATCGACATGGCAGGTCCGGACGGTGCGGTCGCGCTCGTCACCGGTGCGGGGACGGGTATCGGTGCGGCGGCGGCGCTGGCGCTGGCGGCGGCGGGAGCGAAAGTTGTCGCTACCGGTCGCCGCAAGGAGAAACTCGAGGAACTGGTCGGCAGGATCGAGGCGGCCGGCGGCACCGCGCTTGCGGTGGCCGGTGACGTCTCCGTCGAAGCCGACGCCTGCCGGGCGATCGGCGAGGCTGTGGCAACATTCGGGCGTCTCGATATCGTGATCAATTCCGCCGGCGTGAACGAGGCGGGCGGAATCCGGAATCTGTCGATCGAGCAGTGGCGCCGGGTGATCGACATCAACCTCATGGGCACGATCTACACCTGCAAGGCGGCCGTGCCGCACCTCGAGGCCGCCGGTGGTGGCGACATCATCAATATTTCCTCGACCGCGGGGCGGCGCGGGTCCGGCCCGTTCGGTTCCTATGCCACGAGCAAATTCGGTGTCACCGGTTTTACCGAGGGCATCCGCCAGGAATTGGGAAAAAGTGGTATCCGCGTATGCGTTCTCGCGCCGGGCGCGACGGCCACTGATATTGCCGACAGCGTTTCCGACCCCGTTCTGCGGGAGACGGTGCACCGGCATGTGACTCATGAGGACGCGATCGCCGCGTCCGATGTCGCTGATGCCATCATGTTCGTTCTCACCTTGCCGCGCCGGGCCAACGTCTCGGACATATTGATTCGTCCGACGACGGATACGCGGCCGACGTAACCGGCGCGCGCTTCTCCCGGAGTTCGGGGGCGCGGCGACACGCTCCGAGCGGATGAGGCGGTACGAACTCGACAGGTCCTCGGGGGCGACGATCCGGTATTCCGGCCGCCGGCAACATATTCGGGAGTAGAAAAGATGCGTCTACAGGGCAAGGTGGCGGTGATCACTGGTGCGGGTTCGGGCATGGGGAAGGCTACGGCGGAACTGTTCGCCGCCGAGGGCGCCGAGGTCGTCTGCGCGGATATCAGCGGAAAACAGCGGGATGTCGCGGCGGCGATCGGCGATGCGGCGCTCGCGGTACAGACCGATGTCGCCGAAGAGGCCGACGTGCGCGCAATGATCGGCGCCGCCGAGGATCGGTTCGGCCGGGTCGACATTCTGATCAACAACGCCGGCTTCGGTGGCGGCATGGCCCCGTTGCACGAACAGACCGCCGAGAACTGGGACCGAATCCATTCGGTGAACCTGCGCGGGATGTTCTTCGGGATGAAGTATGCGGTGATCTCGATGATGAAAACCGGGGGCGGCGCGATCGTGAACACCACCTCGGCGACCAGCATCGTCGGCTGGAAACACCACAGTATCTACGGCGCGGCCAAAGCCGGAGTGAACCAGCTGACCAAAACCGCCGCGCTCGACTATGCCGACCACAATATCCGCGTGAATGCGGTGGCTCCCGGCACGATCTGGACCGGACTCGTGGCGATGTCCGAAGAGCATCCCGAGCCACCGCCGGGCGGTTTCCGGTTACCCGGAATCCCGCTGGACCGCTGGGGTACCGCCCGCGAGATCGCGGCCGCCGCGCTCTTCCTGGCGAGTGACGAGGCGTCGTACATCACCGGCCACGTCCTGCCGGTCGACGGTGGCTATTGCATCGGCTTTTCCGGGATGGGGGCGGAGAACACCGGCGCACCCGACTGAATACGTGCGACGGCCCCCGCATGTTCGTTGATCCGGCAGCCTGTTGACCGGATCACTCCTGAGGGCGTACGGTGACTGCACTCACAGATTGAAACGTTTCAATGACGAGGCGGAACTTGGATGCCCGACACACTCGAACGAGTCTGTTTCCTGCTGACCCTGCGCCCGGAGCGGATGGACGACTACCTCGCCGCCCACACCACGGTGTGGCCGGACATGCTGGACGCGCTGCGCGCGGCCGGTTGGACGAACTACTCGCTGTTCCTGCGACCCGAAGACGGTCTGGTGGTCGGCTACCTCGAAACCCCGGACTTCGCGCAGGCCCAGGCCGCGATGGCGGCCACCGAGGTCAATGCGCGCTGGCAGGCGACCATGGCCCAGTATTTCCAGGAGCCCGCGATCTCCCGGGAGGAGCAGGGTGCGCGGCCGGACGAGACGATGCACCGCCTCACCGAGTACTTCCACCTCGAGTGAGCCCACGGCTCGCCCGACTCCGCTCCGAGAACCCTGCTAGACCCTAGGAAGACCATGAAGGTAGGCGCACGATCCACCACCGGGTGGAAAGCGACCATCTCCGTCGCGATGTCCAATTACATCGAGGCCGGCTCCATCATCGCCATCGCCACCAGCCTGACCTTCTGGCAGGACGCGTTCGGCATCAGCAACTTCGCCGTCGGCCTGCTCGCCGCGCTCAGCGCCAACGCCTTCGGCGCGGCGATCGGCGCAGGAATCGGCGGGCCCCTGTGTGACCGCTTCGGGCGCAAGGCGATCTACACCTACGACCTGCTGGTGTACATGGCGGGCGTGCTGCTCGCGACATTCGCGATGAACTTCGGCATGCTGCTGGCCGCGTTCGTGATCACCGGTATCGCGGTCGGGGCGGGTGTGCCCGCGTCCTGGACCTATATCGCCGAACAGGCTCCCACCGACGGCCGCGCCCGCCACGTCGGTACCGCGCAGCTGGCCTGGTCGGTCGGCCCGCTGATCGGTTTCGCCCTGGCGGCCGCGCTGGCGCCGCTGGAACTGCTCGGCTCCCGGTTGATCTTCCTGCATCTTTTCGTGGTCGCGGCGGTGGTCTGGTGGATCCGGCAGGGCCTGGCCGAATCACAGATCTGGAAGGACGAGACCAGGTCCGGCACCGGGTCGGCGACGCAGGCCACGACCGGTGGTCAGGGTATGCGCGGGCTGTTCTCCCGGCGGATCAATATCACCGCCCTGCTGGTGCTGATCGGTATCTACGGCTTCTGGAACACTGTCGCCGGCCAGGCGGGCATTTTCATGCCCCGGGTCTACGACAGCGCGGGCGTGCACAGTGCGGTTCAGCAGAACCTGCTGCAGGTCCTGGTCTGGGGCGCCACCGTGCTGGCAACCTACTTCGGTTTCATGGCCTACGCCGATCGGATCTCGCAGCGCACGCTCTACGTGACCGGCGCCGCGCTCGGCATCCTGGCCTGGTGTGTGCTGGTGTTCTTCACCGACGCCGGAATGCCGACGCTGCTGATCTTCGCGGTGCTCTGGGGCGTCTCCAGCGGTATCGGCGCGCAGGCTTTCTACAGCCTGTGGACCAGCGAACTGTTCGCCACGCCGTACCGGGCCAGCGCGCAGGGCTTCATGTTCTTCGTGGTGCGCTCGGCGACCGGCCTGCTGAGCTACTTCTTCCCGACCATGCTGGCCGCCACCGGGCTCACCGTCGTCGGTTTGCTGCTGATCGGCCTGCTCACCGTCGCGCTGGCGATCGGCGCGATATTCGCCCCGCGGACACAGGGCAAGACCTTGCGCGAGATCGAGGTCGAACGCTACGGCAGCCCGGTCACCGAATCTGCCGCCGGTGTGCTCCCCGAAGCCGGGACCGGTCGCGGTCTCGAAGGCGCGCAGGTGGGAGGGCACTGATATGCCGAGCCCATCCGATACGAAAGGAGCATTGTCTGTGTCCATCGACACCGCCCTGCAGTCGCTGGCGATCGAATTGCCGTCCTGGGCATTCGGTAATTCCGGGACCCGGTTCAAGGTGTTCGGCACGCCGGGCACGGCCCGTACGGTCCGGGAGAAGATCGCCGACGCGGCCACCGTGCACCGGCTCACCGGCCTCGCGCCGGCCGTCGCCTTGCACATCCCGTGGGACACGGTCGACGACTACGACGAACTCGGCCGCTATGCCGCGGAGCTCGGCGTCCGGCTGGGCACCATCAACTCCAACACCTTCCAAGACGACGACTACAAGTTCGGCAGCCTGACCCACACCGACAAACGGATTCGGCAGAAGGCGATCGACCATCATCTGGCCTGTCTGGAGATCATGGGGCAGACCGGTTCCCGGGACCTGAAGATCTGGCTCGCCGACGGCACCAACTACCCGGGGCAGGGCGATATCCGGGGCCGGCAGGACCGGCTCGCCGAATCGCTGGCGACCATCTACCAGCATGTCGGTGAGAACCAGCGGTTGGTGCTGGAGTACAAGTTCTTCGAGCCGGCCATGTACATGACCGATGTGCCGGACTGGGGTACCGCCTATGCCCAGGTGAATGCGCTGGGGGAGCGGGCGGTGGTGTGCCTGGATACCGGTCATCACGCGCCCGGCACCAATATCGAGTTCATCGTGGCGCAATTGCTGCGGCTGCGGAAGCTGGGGTCGTTCGATTTCAACTCCCGCTTCTACGCCGACGACGACCTGATCGTCGGTGCAGCCGATCCGTTCCAGCTGTTCCGCATCCTGTTCGAGGTATTACGCGGCGGTGGTCTGGACCCGGCGAACGGTGTGGCGCTGATGCTCGACCAGTGCCACAACATCGAGGACAAGATCCCCGGCCAGCTCCGCTCGGTGCTCAATGTCGAGGAGATGACCGCACGGGCCGCGCTGGTCGATCTCGACGCACTCACCGCCGCCCAGGAGTCCGGCGATGTACTCGGCGCCAATGCCGTGTTCATGGACGCCTTCTACACCGATGTCCGGCCGTTGCTGGCTGCCCGGCGCGCCGAACGTGGGTTGCCGGCGGATCCGATGGCCGCCTACGCCCGCTCCGGACAGCAGCAACGGCTCGCCGCCGAACGCACCGGACCCGCCGCCTCCTGGGGCGCCTGACCACACCGACACCAGAAAGAGGAAATATTCGTCATGACCCACCCCACGGTCGCGGAACTCATCGCCCGGTCCAACCGGCTCGGCGCCGATCCGAAGAACACCAATTACGCGGGCGGTAACACCTCCGCCAAGGGCACCGACATCGATCCGGTGACGGGTGAGCCCGTCGAGCTGATGTGGGTCAAGGGCTCCGGCGGCGATCTCGGCACCCTGACCGAGACCGGACTCGCAGTCTTGCGGCTGGACCGGTTGCGTGCCTTGACCGGTGTCTACCCGGGGGTGGAGCGCGAGGACGAGATGGTCGCCGCGTTCGACTACACGTTGCACGGTCGCGGTGGTGCCGCGCCCTCCATCGACACCGCCATGCACGGTCTGGTGGAGGCGGCGCATGTGGACCATCTGCACCCGGATTCCGGGATCGCACTGGCCACCGCCGCCGATGGCCCGGAGCTGACCGAGAAGATCTTCGGCGACCGGGTGGTGTGGGTGCCGTGGCGGCGTCCCGGATTCCAGCTCGGCCTGGATATCGCCGAGATCCGCCGGCGCAATCCGCAGGCTATCGGCACCATCCTCGGTGGGCACGGCATCACCGCCTGGGGGGATACCTCCGACGAGGCCGAGGCGCACTCCCGGGAGATCATCGAAACCATCGAAAGGTTCCTGGCGGTGAACGGGAAGGCGGAGCCGTTCGGACCGGTGCTGTCCGGATACGAGGCGCTGCCGGAGCCGGAACGCCGGGCCAAGGCGGCCGCGCTGGCGCCGTTCCTGCGCGGGCTGGCCGCCACCGACCGCCGCCAGGTCGGGCATTTCACCGATACCGCGACGGTGCTGGAATTCCTGTCCCGCGCCGAACATCCGCGACTGGCCGCCCTGGGCACCAGCTGCCCGGACCACTTCCTGCGCACCAAGGTCGCGCCGCTGGTACTCGACCTGCCCGCCGACGCCTCGCTCGAACAGTGCAAGGAACGGCTCACCGAGCTGCACGAGGCCTACCGGGCGGAATACCGCACCTACTACGAGCGGCACGCCACCGACGATTCGCCGGCCATGCGCGGCGCCGACCCGGCGATCGTGCTGATCCCGGGCGTCGGGATGTTCAGCTACGGCGCGGACAAACAGACCGCGCGGGTGGCCGGTGAGTTCTACCTGAACGCAATCAATGTCATGCGGGGCGCGGAGTCGGTGTCCCGGTATCAGCCGATCGACGAGTTGGAGAAGTTCCGGATCGAGTACTGGGCGCTGGAGGAGGCCAAACTGGCGCGCCGCCCGAAGCCCAAGCCGCTGGCCACTCGGATCGCGCTGGTCACCGGCGCGGCCTCCGGCATCGGCAAAGCCATCGCGCAGCGACTCGCCGCCGAGGGCGCCTGCGTGGTGGTCGCGGACCGGGACGGCGACAAAGCCGCCGAGGTCGCGGCCGAGATCGGCTCGGCCGATGTGGCGATCGGCTTCGGCGCCGACGTGACCGATGAGAGCCAGGTGCAGGCGGCGGTGGACGCGGCGGTGCTCGCGTTCGGCGGGTTGGACCTGGTGGTCAACAATGCCGGTCTCTCACTGTCGAAGTCGCTGCTCGAGACCACCGAAGCCGACTGGGACCTGCAGCACGACGTCATGGCCAAGGGCTCGTTCCTGGTCTCCAAGGCCGCGGCCCGCGCACTGATCGACCAGCGCATGGGCGGCGATATCCTCTACATCTCGTCGAAGAACTCGGTGTTCGCCGGACCGAACAATATCGCCTACTCCGCCGCCAAGGCCGATCAGGCGCATCAGGTGCGGCTGCTGGCCGCCGAACTCGGCGAGCACGGCGTCAAAGTGAACGGCATCAACCCCGACGGCGTGGTCCGGGGCTCCGGAATCTTCGCCGGCGGCTGGGGCGCGCAGCGCGCCGCCGTCTACGGTGTCGAGGAGTCCGATCTGGGCGCTTTCTACGCGCAGCGCACCCTGCTCAAACGCGAGGTGCTGCCCGAGCACATCGCCAATGCCGCGTTCGCGCTGTGCAGTGCGGACTTCTCGCACACCACCGGCCTGCACGTGCCGGTCGACGCCGGGGTCGCCGCGGCGTTCCTGCGATGACCGGCACCGGCGCGATCGCCGCTGTCGATCTCGGCGCCACGAGCGGGCGGGTCATGGTGGCCCGGGTCGGACCCGGCCGCATCGATATGCGGCAGGTTGCCCGGTTCGCCAACGACCCGCTGCCGCTGTGGCACGGCGATCGAGAGGTGCTGCACTGGGATCTGCCCGGTCTTTACCGGCATATCGGACACGGACTGGCCGAGGCCGCCAGGCTGGAACCGAACCTGCTGGGCGCCGGAATCGACTCGTGGGCAGTCGATTACGGTCTGCTCCGGCACGGCGCGGCGCTAGGTCTGCCCTACCACTACCGCGACCCCCGCTCGGCCGCCGGTGTGGCCGCGGTGCACGCGGTGGTGGACCAGGAGGAGCTCTACCGCCGCAACGGGCTGCAGTTCCTGCCCTTCACCACGATCTATCAGCTCGCCGCCGAGCAACTGTCGGGTGCGCTGGAAGTCGCGGACGAGGCGCTGCTGATCCCGGATCTGCTGGGCTACTGGCTGACCGGGGCCCGGGTCACCGAAAGCACCAACGCATCCACCACCGGACTGCTCGGGCTGGACGGCCGCTGGGACGACGAGGTGCGGACCCGGTTGGGGCTGCCGGACCTTTTCCCGGACGTGGTCGAACCCGGCACGACACTCGGCCCGATATTGCCCGGTGTCGCCGCGGCTTTCGGGCTGGACCGCGCCTTCACGCTGAGCACCGTCGCCTCGCACGACACCGCATCTGCGGTGGCCGCGGTGCCGATGGTGCCGGAGGCGGCCGCCTACATCTCCTGCGGCACCTGGGGACTGGTCGGCGTCGAACTGCCCGCACCGTTGATCTCGGAAGCCGGGCAGGCGGCCAACTTCACCAATGAGGCCGGGCTCGACGGGCGCAACCGCTACTTGCACAACGTCATGGGTCTGTGGCTGCTCAGCGAATCGGTGCGGCACTGGCAGCGCACCGACCGCACGGTGGACCTCGCCCGGCTGCTCGCCGCGGCCGCCGCCGCACCCGCCCCGGCGGCCGTCTTCGATGTGGACGATCCGGTATTCCTCACCCCCGGCGATATGCCCGGCCGGATCGCCGACTGGTACACCGCCCGGGAACTCCCGGTGCCGGACGGTCCGGTTCCGATGGTGCGTGCCATCGTCGAAAGCCTCGCCGCAGCCTTCGCCGCCGGCGTGCGGACGGCCGCGGAGCTGACCGGCATCCCGGTGCGCACGATCCACCTGGTCGGCGGCGGTGCCCGCAACCGATTGCTGTGCAGGCTGCTGGCCGAGCACGCCGGTGTCCCGGTATCGGCCGGCCCCGTCGAAGCCACCTCGCTCGGGAACATACTGGTGCAGGCCCGCACACACGGCCTGCTGCACGGCGATGTGGACGCACTGCGTGCCGAGGTGGCCGCCGCGTACCCACCGCAGCGTTACGCGCCGCGCACCGAACCCGTCAGGAAGGCAAGCTGATGAAACGACAGCTCCCCAAGCCCCGCGATCTCGCGCCGCTGATGCAGTTCAAGAAGCCGCACATCGGTGTTCGGCGGCGGCTCGACGCGGCACTCACCATCGAGGACCTGCGCCGTATCGCCAAGCGCCGCACCCCGCGTGCCGCCTTCGACTACACCGACGGCGCCGCGGAGGGCGAGATCTCCTTGGATCGTGCCCGGCAAGCGTTCCTCGATATCGAATTCCACCCGGCGATCCTGCGCGACGTCTCCAAGGTCACCACCGGCTGGGACGTGCTCGGCGGCCCGGTTTCCCTGCCGTTCGGGATCGCCCCCACCGGTTTCACCCGGATGATGCAGACCGAGGGTGAGTACGCGGGCGCACGGGTCGCGGGTCGCACCGGTATCCCGTTCTCGCTGTCCACCATGGGCACCGCCTCGATCGAGGATGTCGCTGCGGCGAACCCGCACGGCCGCAATTGGTTCCAGCTCTACATGTGGAAGGACCGGGACCGCTCGATGGCCCTGGTCGAACGTGCCGCCGCCGCGGGCTTCGACACCCTGGTGGTGACCGTGGATGTCCCGGTGGCCGGCGCCCGCCTGCGCGACACCCGCAATGGTATGTCCATCCCGCCCGCGCTCACCCCGGCCACCGTGCTCGACGCGCTGCCCCGCCCACGCTGGTGGATCGATTTCCTCACCACCGAGCCGCTGGCCTTCGCCTCGCTCGATCGCTGGTCCGGCACCGTCGCCGAACTCCTCGACTCCATGTTCGACCCGACGGTGAACTTCGACGATCTGGCCTGGATCCGCGAGCAGTGGCCGGGCAAAGTTGTGGTGAAAGGCATCCAATCCCTGGCCGACGCGCGCGCCGTGGTGGACCTGGGGGTCGACGGCATCGTGCTGTCGAACCACGGTGGGCGACAACTGGACCGGGCGCCGGTACCGTTCCATCTGCTGCCCGAGGTGGCGACCGAGCTGGGCAAGGACACCGAGGTCGTCCTCGACACCGGCATCATGTCCGGCGCTGATATCGTCGCCGCGATCGCGCTCGGCGCCAGGTTCACCCTCATCGGCCGCGCCTATCTCTACGGCCTGATGGCCGGCGGCGAGGCCGGTGTAGCTCGCGCGGTGGAAATACTGACCGGGCAGATCGAACGCACCATGCGCCTGCTCGGTGTGACCTGCCTGGAGGAACTGGAGCCCCGCCACGTCACCCAGCTGACCAGACTTGCCCCGCGCCCCGTCCCTGGCCAAGATCAGGGGTGAGCGATTCGGGCGAGGTGCCGGCACCGGCACGGAGGAGGTGCGGGTACCTGTGGTGAGCATGCGGGAGGTCGCCGCGGCGGCCCAGGTGTCGGTCGGCACCGTCTCCAATGTGCTCAACGCACCCGAGAAGGTGGCGCCCGCAACCGTCGAACGCGTGCACGCCGCTATCGACCGGCTCGGCTTCGTCCGCAACGACGCGGCCCGCCAGCTCAAAGCCGGTCGCTCCCGCTGCGTCGGCCTGGTGGTGCTCGATATCGGCAACCCGTTCTTCTCCGACGTCGCCCGCGCCACCCAGTCACGCGCCGCCGACCACGATCTCGTGGTGCTGCTGGGCTCCAGCGACGACGACCCCCGCCGCGAGCGCCGCTACCTCGATACCTTCGACGAACAGCGCGTTTCCGGACTCATGATCACCCCGGCCGGGCACGACCACGCACGTCTGGTCGCGCTGCACCAGCGCGGTATGCCGGTGGTGCTGGTGGACCGTGACGGCCACGGCACGCCGTTCTCCTCGGTGGCAGTCGACGATATCGCCGGCGGCGACCTGGCGGTACGCCATCTGTGCGCCCTCGGCCGCCGCCGCATCGCCGTGGTCGGCGGTCCCGCCACGCTGCCCCAGGTCGCGGACCGGCGTCTCGGCGCCCGCCGCGCCGCCGCCGACCATTCCGGTGTCGACCTGACACTGATCGACACCCCCGCACCCACCGTCCTGGCCGGCCGGGAAGCCGGCGAACGGCTCGCCGGCCTTCCTGCCGGCGAACGGCCGGACGCCGTGTTCTGCGTCAACGACCTACTCGCGATCGGTGTCCTGCAGGCCCTCACCCTGCGGGGTATCGCGGTCCCGGACGAGGTCGCACTGGTCGGCTACGACGATATCGACTTCGCCCAGTCCGCCGTCGTCCCGCTCACCTCGATCCGCCAGCCCCGCGCGGAGATCGGCTCCTCCGCCATCGACCTACTGGTCGCCGCCGCGAACAGCGGGGGAGGGGAACCCGAACACATCTGCTACCGCCCCGCCCTCATCGAGCGCGCCTCCACCGGACAGTAGCCGCGGTTCTCCTGTGTAATCGTGCGCCTCGCCTCGGGCCGAACCTGGTGGGCCGGGCATCCGGCGGTTCGCATGAACGGGGGATTCACCGAAAGCGGCTCCCGACTCAAACGCTACCGGGAGGTGGTGGGGCCGCCCACATACCCGAGGTGTTGCTGTTGGTGGATATCGTCACAGATGGCCAGGCTTTCGGGGAGGATTCGACTGTGGACGGGACGAGTGAGGTCGCGTGGTTGGGGCGCAGCGACCGGCGAGGGACGGACCGGCATGTAGGGCTGTTGGTCCGGGAGTATCGGCTGGCGCGAGGGCTGAAACAAGCAGCAGTCGCCCGGGACTTGGGCATCACTCAGCAGTTCCTCAGCCAGGTGGAGACCGGGGTTCGGAATGTGACTTTGGATCAGCGGCATGGATTCATGCGCGTATTGGGCATACCCGCTGAAGAACTCGGTCTCGCCGGTCGCAGGCGTGGTGGACACGCGCCGCAGGAAACAACCGCAGCCGTGGCGGCGAGCCGGGGGCGGTGGCGCGTTCAGCGTCAGTGGCTCAACCAGCATCGCGCCGAGCCCGGAAACACCCCGCTGCTGAAGGCATCCCGTTCACGGCATCAGCGGTCGACCGGCTGCTAGGGACCGCGCCACTCGCCGCGCCGGGCGCAGCTTGCCTGGCATTGGCATGGGAACATCGGCACAGTCTGATCAGCTGAGACCGACGCCCGGGAGTATGCGATGAGCCGGACCACACGCACGTTGACCGCGAGCGAGCGCGCGTGGATAGATACACGGACCTACGTGCGTGAGCACCGGCCAACACTCGACAATGCCGCAGCGCAGGGGTACGCCGCACTACCCCGTGTGGCCGACTCTCCACTGCTGGCGAACTCACAGTGGATTCCCGACGCACCCATCCCCTTGGGAGAGGTGACGCTGTCTCTGGATACCTCATCGGTGGCGGGCACTCCGGCGGCGGCGGGTGTCGTTCTGCCGGTCCGTGAGAACGGTGAGCAGTACACCAGCTACGCCCAGGCCATCGGCGAACTCGTCGCACCCACGGTGTTCGAGGATCGGCCGACGTTCCGGCTCCTGCATGCCGACCTCACCGGCGAGACACCGTCGATGCGATTCGGTCTCGGGTCCTACTTCGACAGCATCAACGTCGGGGAGGCCGCAGCGCATGAGTTCGCCCTGGTCCATCAAGGTCACGAAGACCTCTCCGGAGTTCGAGCAGCGGTTGAGAACCCCTGCGATCCTGCGCAGCGGCCTGTCAATGTGGCCATCAGCACGGTCACCATCCGCCGTGATCCGGGTACCGGCGCGAAGTCGTTCCTGCTGCACTGGCGTGATCCGCGCAAGGTCGGCCACGCCGGTGGGGTGTACCAAGTCGTACCGGTGGGGATCTTCCAGCCGTCCGGCTACGCCGAATGGAACATTCGAAACGATTTCTCGCTGTGGCGCAATATGACTCGCGAGTTCGCCGAAGAATTGAGTGGTGCGAGCGAAGAGCACGGCAGCGATATCGCGCCCATCGATTATGGAGCCTGGGAATTTGCCGCGCGCCTCGATCAGGCTCGCACGGACAGTGCCGTTACGGCATACTGCCTCGGCCTCGGTGTCGATCCATTGAGCTTCGCGACCGATCTACTGACCGCCGTCGTGATCGAGGGGCCGGTCTTCGATTCCCTCTTCGGTGCAGTGCTGAACAGCAACGACGAAGGTCGCATCCTCGAATGGCAACCGTTCACCCCTGAGCATGTGGCCGGCATTCTCTCCGAGCATCCGGTGCAAGCTGCTGGGATCGCCGCCTTGCGCCGCGCGGTCGCGTTCTTGGGCTGAACTCGTACAGCTCACCGTTGTACAGCGCCTGGTTGTTGGCGGCGGCGCCCCGTTCGGCGCGACGCTACCGGTGTGAAAACAGCGATCGGGTTCATCCGGAGGGATATCCCCGGCCACGGTACGGACCTGCACACTCTCGCCCACCGTCACGGCTATCGGGTGGTATTCACCGTCATCACCGACACGGGACCGGTGATCTCAGGAATGATTGTCGCGCAGCACCTCTGTGAATACGCCGCCGATGCGGTTGTCGTTCCTGGATACGAGCACGCCGAGACGATCCGTTGCCTGATCACAGATCTCGCCGCGCTCATCACACCGATGCGGGTGTATCCGCTCGGCTATCGGTGGCCGGGTTTCGACCGCGACAGCAGGCCCTGATGATCTGGAACATCGCACTCTTTGTTCTCGCGCTCGCGCTGGTTTTCCTGACAGTCGCACTGGCTTGGCCGGGGGATGACGACGAGCCGGTCGATGACGAGTCCGATCCGGCGCGGTGACGGCTATCCTCAGTGGCCGCCCCGAGCCACAGCCTGCGTTGTCCTGCCCGGTCTCGCTGACCGGAAACGCTGCGGGCGGCCTTACCAACCACACTTTATGGTCCGTAGTGCCAGCTGCTTATGACCGCCGTCACGGTGGATCTTCCCCGGTCCGCCACGTGGTGCCGGTGCGAGCGCTGGTGCCGTATTCCGCGGGGCCGTAGGCCCGCTGGGTTCGGTTGCCGTCATCCGATCGGGCGAGAGCCGCTGCGTCTCTCGTGTTCGACGCATGTGTGCGGGTCGGGAGCCGCGGCGGCCCGGCCCTGGATCCACCTCAGCTCAGGAGGACAATCGATGGCCGAACCCGCACCCCGGACCGCCGCCGGTACACCGGTTTTCCGATCGCCCGCGGTGATCATCACCGCGCTGGTTCTCGCCGAATCGGTCAGTGCCTTCGAAGCCGGCACGATTTTCATCGCATTGCCCAGGTTCGGTGAGATCTTCGGGTCGCCCGCATCCACGACCGGATGGGCGGTCACGGCATTCATGCTGGTGGCGGCGACGACGGCGCTGGTCGGTGGCCGTCTCGGTGATATGTACGGCCGCAAGAAGATCCTCATCGTCGTCATGATGATCTCGGTGCTCGGCTCGCTGATCAGCATATTCGGTGACTCGATGGCCGCGATCATCGCCGGCCGGGGGGTGCAGGGGGCCGCGGGTGCGATTCTGCCGCTCTGCTACGGCCTTGCTCGCGAGGCGCTACCGGAGCGGAAGGTCCCGGTCGCTGTGGGATTCATCGGGGGCGCCGCGTTGCTGGCCGGATCGGGTGGTTCGCTGATCGCCGGTCTGCTGCTCGATATCGCCGACTGGCACATGATCTTCGTCCTCGCCGCCGTCCTTGCTGTCGTGGCCTCCCTTGTCGTCGCTGTCGGGCTTCCCGGCTCTCCGCCGCCGCCGGGGCTTCCCCGTTTCGATTATGTCGGCGCGCTCCTGCTGACCCCCGGCCTGACCGCGCTCCTCTTCGGCATCACACAGGGTCCGGCGTGGGGGTGGACCAGTGCCGGCGTGCTCGGTTTCCTCGGCGTCGGCCTGAGCATTCTCGCGGTGTGGACCGGCTGGGAAATGCGTTGTCGCGAACCGCTGGTCGACCTGCGCGTGCTGGCGAGCAAGCGGATGCTGCTCAACCTGATCGCGCTGTCGGTGCTCGCGCTGGGCCCCATCGGGGCCCTGAACGTTGTCACCCCGATGATCCTGCAATCTCCGGCGTCGTTGCCGGTAGGGCTCGGGATGTCTGCCACGGCCACGGGCCTGGTGGCGGGGATCGCCGCGCTCACCGGTTTCGCTGCCTCTCCGATCGCGGGGGCGGTCGCGGGCCGGTGGGGAGGCCGGACTGCCTTTCTCCTCGGGGCCGCGCTGTTCGCCGCCACCAACCTCATGATCTTGCTGGGCCACGGATCGCTGCCCGCGATGATGGGGGTCTTCGCTGTTGCCGCGGTCGCCACCGCGTTCGTTTTTGCGGGCTACCCGAAAGTCGTCATCGAATCCGTCCCCGAGGGCGTCACGAGTGTGACGACGGGCGTCTTGGCGACTGCCCGGCAGGCCTTTTCGGCCGTAGGCGTCGCCATTGTCTCGGTCATGCTCTCGATGCACACCGTTCCGGAGACTACGGCGCCCGCGCTGTCGTCGTACAACCTGGCGCTGGGGTGGTTCCTCCTGTGCTCCCTGATCGTGGCCGCCCTGTGCCTGTTCATCGGCCGGCCGCCACAGCAGGCGTCGAAGGCCGCCGACATCACGAAAGGCGAGGAAGGCACCGCCACACCGGCCGCCTATGCCTGACGGCCGGCTGCTGGTACGACCGTTTTCGGGAGCGTTTCCGTCATCGGCCAGGGCCGGCAGCAGGAGTCCCACATCACCCGGGGTGCTGTGCTCGACAAGCTGGAACCAGTGCGCCGTACTCCGCGGTCGCAGCCCCGCGGCTCCTCCGGGCGGGAGGACCGCTGGGTGGGAAGGCGTCGTTGCGGCGGAGTTTGCGCGCCTTACGGTGTGGCTCCGGCCGGCGACCGCATCATCGAGGGAAGTGAATGTTGTGACAACTCAGGACAGCGATTTCGACGCCGTCGTGGTCGGGGCGGGGATCTCCGGCCTGTACGCGGTGTACACACTGCGCGGGCGCGGAATGCGGGTGCACGGTTTCGAAACGGCCGGAGGGGTGGGTGGTACCTGGTACCACAACCGGTACCCGGGGGCCCGCTGCGATGTCGAGAGCATCGACTACTCCTACTCTTTCGACGAGGAGTTGCAGCAGGAATGGACCTGGTCGGAGCGGTTCGCGACGCAGGAGGAGATCCTGCGCTACCTCGATCACGTCGCCGACCGGCACGATCTGCGCTCGGCCTACGACTTCCGGACGCGGGTGACGGCGGCGGTCTACGACGAGCACGCGCAGCGATGGACCGTCGCCACCGACACCGGCCGGACTGTCACCGCGCGCTTCTGCCTCCTGGCCACCGGCGTGCTGTCGGCGACCAACATGCCGGATATCCCGGGCCGCGACACATTCGGTGGCGAGATCTACCACACCGGTGAATGGCCGCACGAGCCCGTCGATCTCACCGGCAAGCGGGTCGGTGTCGTCGGCACCGGGTCCTCCGGCATCCAGGCCGTCCCGGTGATCGCCGAGCAGGCCGAGCATCTGTACGTCTTCCAGCGGACACCGAACTATTCGATCCCGGCAGGTAACCGGCCCCTCGACCCGGAATTCGTGGCCGAGGTGAAGGCGGACTATGCCGAGCGGCGGCGGCTGTCCCGGCTCAGCGGCGGCGGCACCCCCTACACTCCGCATCCCAAGGGCGCCCTCGACATCGACGCCGCCGAGCGGACCCGGATCTACGACCAGTGGTGGCAGCGCGGCGGCTACCTGTTCGCCAAGGCCTTCCCGGACCAGACAGCGAACCTGGCCGCCAACGACACCGCGCGCGAATACGTCGAGGCCAAGATCCGCGAGATGGTGCACGACCCCGAGCTCGCCGATCAGCTGATTCCCGACGATCATCCGATCGGCACCAAACGCATCGTCACCGACGACGGCTACTTCCAGACCTACAACCGCGACAACGTGACCTTGGTGAATTTGCGGCGCACGCCGATCGACGAGATCACCGGCACCGGTGTCCGGACCACAGCGGCCGCCTACGACCTCGACGTGCTGATCTTCGCCACCGGTTTCGACGCGATGACCGGATCGCTGTCCCGGATCGATATCCGCGGCCGCGACGGCCGGGAACTACGCGCGGAGTGGGCGGCGGGCCCGCGCACCTACCTCGGGCTCGCGGTGGCCGGCTTCCCGAATATGTTCATCCTGTCCGGACCGGGGAGCCCCAGCGTGCTGGCCAATATGGTGCTGATGGCCGAGCAGCACGTGGACTGGATCGCCGGCTGCCTGGACCACCTCGACGAGCACGGGTTCACCACCGTCGAGCCGACCGAGGAAGCCGTCGACGACTGGGTGGCCGAATGTAACGCCAAGGCGGCGGGCACCCTGTTCCCCTCCGCGAATTCCTGGTACCTGGGCGCGAACATCCCCGGAAAGCCGCGAGTGTTCATGCCCTATATCGGCGGATTCGGCAACTACAACACCCTCTGCGCCGAGGTCGCCGCCGCCGGGTACAAGGGCTTCGAACTCGCCCCGGCACCCACGGCCGGCTGAACTTGTACGAACAACGAGAAGGACGTGGTCGAAATGGGCGGACAACGACGGTCCGACCTGCATCCGGAAGTCGAGGCGATGCTCTCGGCGCTGGAGTCGTTTCCCGACGTGACCCGGCACGAGCCCGCCGAACTGCGCGAGCTCATCGCGTCCCGGCGGGCGCCGCTCACCCGGCAGCCTCGGATGCACCGTGCCGAGGACCTCGTGATCGAGGGCCCCGGCGGTGACCTGGCCGTACGCGTGTACGTGCCCGAAGGGGAGCGGCCCACGGCCCTGCCGGTGGTGGTGTTCGCGCACGGTGGCGGATTCGTGTTCTGCGATCTGGACAGTCACGACGAATTCTGCCGGTCCATGGCCGCCGCGGTCGGTGTCGTGGTGGTCTCGGTCGATTATCGGCGCGCTCCCGAGTCACCCGGGCCCGCGGCGATGGAGGATATGTACGCGGCCGTCGTGTGGGCCGCCGGGCACGTGGGCGAATTCGGTGGCGATCCGGACCGGATCGCGGTGGCCGGTGACAGCGCCGGCGGTAACCTCGCGGCCACGGTGAGCCTGGCCGCCCGCGACCGCGGCGGTCCGCGTATCGCCGCCCAGATTCTGCTCTACCCGGTCATCGACGACGACTTCACCACCGAGTCCTACCGGCGGTACGGCCAGGGTTACTACAACACCACCGACGCCATGCGCTGGTACTGGCAGCAGTACGCCCCGCACGGCACCGACAGCCCGTATCTGGTGCCCAGCAAGGCCGAATCACTGGCCGGGCTCCCGCCCGCGGTGGTGGTGACCGCCGAACTCGACCCGCCGTGCTCGGCCGGAGACGACTACGCCCGCCGGCTGACCGAAGCGGGCGTCCCGGTCACCGCGCACCGCTTCGACGGGCTCTTCCACGGGTTCCTGACCTTTCCGAGCCTGTCGCTGACGGGTCCGGCACGCGAGCTGGTCTGGAAGCTGATGCGTGATGTGCTGGAGGTGTCATGACCGGGGCGACCTGCGAGCCGGGAGGCGCCGGTCACCGTGCCCGGGGTCCGATTCAGCTCTGACGGCCGGTCTGCACGATCTCCGGCACCGTGTCGATGACCGGTGCCGGGATCACGCAGAAGCTGTGGCAGACCCGGTCTTTCACTATGCGCTCGGGACATTCCGGATCGAACCAGCGGTCCACGTGTCCCCAGTGGACCGGATGATTCATATAGGGCCCGAGCAGGGCGTCCACATCGGCGAACTCCTGCTCCCAGACATGCGTCCACCGGGAGGTGCCGACAGCCTGCCGTACCGGGCTCAGCTGCCAGGCGAGGATGGCCGGGATATGCCGCGGCATCTGCAGTGTGGCGTGTTCGAAGCGGCGGATCTCGGCCGGGCCGGCCGCGGCATCCACGCGCAGCAGCAGCGTCCGGTACACCCGGGGTGGGTGCGAATCCCGCCGGCGTCCGGCGCGCCCATCCGCCTGTGTCCCGCCGAGGTACTCCACCCCATCGATATGGCGGATCGCGGGCCCGGTGGTCGCCGCGTCGAGCGTGGCGCGATGCCGCGTCCAGTCCGCTTCGGAACGAAACTGCAGATGCGCCAGCACATCGCCGCCGTTGCGCGCCCCGGGCAGGGTGCGCGCGACCAGCGGATGCCGGGCGCCGGCCGATTCGGCTGCCGCGGTGAGGCGCCGCACGAGTGTCGCCGCGGTCGTCTCGTCGTCCGGGTCGGTCAGATGCACCAGGCGGGTCACGTTATACATCGCAGAGCCCTGCCACGTCCTCGGCGCGGCTCGCCATGGATCGGGAGCGCTCCACGATCAGCGAGGCCACCGATTCCCACCACTGCGCGGGCGCCGGATCGTGTCTGCCGCGGACGGCGGCGGCCCACCAGGCCGTCGTGCCCGACACGGTCCAGGTGGCGGTGACGGTGTTCGTCTCACCGTCGATCCAGACCGGCGGGCTCACCAGGATCCGCTCCAGCGTGAGGCCGCGGGCCCGGGCGCTCGGCACGTAGCCGGTGCGGTAGGCGTCGATGAACGCCGGTGCGGCGCCCGGCCTGAGCACGACGCGGTCGATGAGGTACAGGGTGGGTTCGGCCATGGAATCGAACGTAGGTGCCGGTTCGGCAGGCGGTGATCCGCCATCCCGGTGGCCGGGAGCCGGTCGCGCCGAGTAGCTGTCCCACCCTGGTGAGCTGCACGGTTCCGGCCACCTCGAGCGAATCGTGGGCACTGCCGATTCAACCCGTGGGGCAGCTGCTGGCCGTCGAGCGGAATCGAGCCGAACTCTCCCGCTCAATGGAAACGCGCGGCCGGCTCCTTGTTCGCCGAATTTAGGTTGAGATTTCCCGGCCCGATCTCTGAGAGTGGAGTCCCGAACCATGGCGAAGAAGCCTATGCCCCCGCTCGCGACTGCCTGCGAGACGACCGTCGATCTCCTGGTGGTGGGGGCGGGTACCGGTATGGCTGCGGCGCTCGCCGCGCACGAACGGGGACTGTCCAGCCTCCTCGTGGAGAAGACCGCCTATGTCGGTGGCTCGACCGCGCGTTCCGGCGGCGCCTTCTGGATTCCGGGCAGCTCGATCCTGCCCGAGCGCGGGGCGGCCGCGATGTCCGAGGCAGCGACCTATGTCCGTGCGGTGGTGGGGGATTCGGCACCTGCCGAACGGGGGCAGGCATTTCTCGATGCCGGCGCGAGTGCCGTCTCGATGCTGGAGCGAACCACCCCGATGCGTTTCTTCTGGGCGCAGGGCTATTCCGATTATCACCCGGAGGCGCCCGGCGGCCGGGCCGAAGGACGCACCTGCGAATGCCGCCCGTTCGATGCCTCCGTGCTGGGTGCGGAACGGCCGCGGCTGCGGCCCGGGGTGATGGAGGCACCGGTTCCGATGCCGGTGACCGGCGCCGACTACAAGTGGATGAACCTGCTCGCGCGCAAACCGGCGAAGGCGCTCTCGCGCATCCTGCGGCGGGCGGCGCTGGGTATCGGCGGCATGCTGATCGGGCGCGAATACCTGGCCGGCGGGCAGGCGCTGGCGGCCGGTCTGTTCGCCGGCGTGCTGCGCGCCGGGATCCCGGTGTGGACCGAGACGAGCCTGGTGCGCCTGATCCAGGACGGCGACCGGGTCACCGGGGCGGTCCTGCGGCAAGCGGGCAAGGAGGTCACCGTGCTGGCGCGGCGGGGTGTAGTGCTCGCCGCCGGCGGGTTCGACCACGATATGGCGGCCCGGCACAAGTTCCAGTCGCCGCGGCTGGCCACGGGCGCGAGCCTCGGCGCCGAAGGCAACACCGGTGACGCCATCGCCGCTGCCCAGGAAGTCGAGGCCGGGATCGCGCTGATGGATCAGGCCTGGTGGTTCCCCGCCTTCGCACCGCTGCCCGGCGGCGCGCCCCTGGTCATGCTCGCCGAACGGTCACTGCCCGGTTCGTTCGTGGTCGATCAGACAGGTCGGCGGTTCATCAACGAGGCCACTGATTACATGTCGTTCGGGCAGACACTGCTGGACCGCGAGCGCCGCGGCGACCCGGCCGAGCAGATGTGGCTGGTATTCGACCAGCGCTACCGCAACAACTACATCATGGCCGGGGGGATCTACCCGCGGCAGCCGTTGCCGCGCGCCTGGTTCGACGCCGGAATCGCCCATCGCGCCGACGATCCCGCGGCGCTGGCGCGGGCGATCGGCGTGCCCGTAGACGCGTTCACCGAGACCTTCCACACCATCAACCGCTACGCCGGAACCGGTACCGATCCGGACTTCGGTCGCGGCGAGAGTGCCTACGACCGCTACTACGGCGACCCCACGGTGACACCGAACCCGAATCTCGCACCGCTGGACAAGGCGCCCTACTACGCGGTGCAGATGATCCTCAGCGACCTCGGTACCTGCGGTGGTCTGGTGGCCGACCGCGACGCCCGGGTGCTGCGCGAGGACGGCGGCGTGATCGACGGTCTGTACGCCATCGGCAATACCGCCGCGAATGCCTTCGGCGCGACCTACCCCGGCGCGGGAGCGACCATCGGGCAGGGGCTCGTCTACGGATACATCGCCGCGCGGCACGCCGCCGCGCAGAAACCGGCCGGGTAGCACGCGGGCTGGGCGACGACACGACGGTGCGGGCGGGGGATGGCCCGAAATCGGGTGCGCCGCTGGTTTCGCTGACGCGTCAGGAGAGTTTTCGCGTGGTGACGGCCGACCGGCACCGGGAACAAGGCCGGGGCAGCGCTGCCCAGCCGGGCCGGTCGAACGCGCGGCCCAGGCGATCGGCCGTCCGATCCGGCCGGGTGATGCGAGAGAACGGTAGTGGTGGGCCCCACGGCTGCAGCGCCGTTGCCCGGGCACCCCTGGATGGAGTGGCGACGTGTCAGGTGCGTTCGGAGTTGGGTGTGGGCGGTTCGAGGCCGGCTATCAAACGCTCCACGAACGCGGTCAGCTCGGCATGGCCCAGTTCGATACCGAGGGTTTGCTCGTTCACCAGGATGGAGGCGAAGCTGCCGAGCATGATGGACAGCAGGACCGGTGGCATATCGTCGACGTTCACCCCTTGTGCGCGGAGCAGGAAGGTGAAGGCGGCCTGCTGGATCTCGCGGAAGCGCTCGATGTACCGGGCGATCTCGACGCGGATGTCCTTCCGGTGATTGGCCAGCGCCATGAACTCCATCAGCAGCTTCGCGCCGAACGGCCCGGTGCTCACCTCCCACAGTGCGTGCAGGGGGCGTTCCGCCGACAGTGACTGCCGCTGCCGTTCGAGGTTCGCTTCGGCGCCGCGCCGGAAAACCTCCAGGAACAGTTCGTCCATCGTGGCGAAGTAGTAGTAGACCAGTGCCGGATTGACGCCGGCCTCCGCGGCGACCCTGCGGGTGGTGACTGCTGCGTAGCCTTCGTCGATCATGACCTGTGTTGTCGCCTTGATGAGGGCGTCCCGGGTCTTCGAGTTCTGGGCACCGAGTTTGCGAGCGCTCGCCACTCCTGTCCTCATTCCTGATGGTCGGGTCGATGGGTCATGCATTTGCCCAAAACCTAACACGTTAGGCGATAGGCAATGTATGAGAGGCCGTTTGCGTAGATCGGGTGCCTGTGTACCGGTGAATTCGCTGAAACCGCACCCTGTACTGCTGCTTCTCGTCGGGCTGTGTGTGGGGGTGCCGACAGGTCATGATTCATAGTTGAACAAATGACTAAACATGAAAGCGTGCGGTCTGGCGCTGCTGTTGTCGCCCGCAGCGGCGCCGATTGATCGATTCTAGCTGGGAATATGGCTCAGTTGAAGACGGATTCGTTGACCGCATCGAACGGCGCATGCTAAACAAGTGACTAAGAAATCAGGTCCTGTGAGGGGCCTGCCGGGCAATCGATGGTCGCTGACCTATCGAGCGTGCCGAACGCAGCCCGTTCGCGCGCAATGAGGCACATCTGTGAGTGTAGATGCCATATCACCTGCTCGAAACCGATTCTGAGGCGATGCCGGTTGGGCTGGATGTCGCCGCCGAAGGTGAGCGCCGGGCCACCGGAAGCGGGGCTGTCGTGCCCCTGACTGAACAATCGCCCAAATATGACTCCGTTCCGGCCTCGGCGTGTATGCCCGGCCGACCGGTCATGGTGTGAAGGAGAACCCATGCGAACACCGCGTGCTCGCCGATCCGAGCTGGCGACGCCGGCCAGCAGCGAGTCCATGTGCGAGACAGCCGCAGCGGCGGGAGCCGACCTGGTCTTCCTCGATCTCGAAGATGCTTGTGCGCCGTCTGTGAAGGAAATGTCGCGCGGGATCGTCGTGGACGCGCTGACCGGGCTCGACTGGGGCCGCACCACGCGTGCGGTGCGCGTGAACGGGCTGGATACCGAGTGGTGCCACGACGACATCATCTCGGTGGTGACCGGGGCCAGGGACGCGCTCGATATCATCATCGTGCCCAAAGCGCGTACGGCCCGCGACATCTGGTGGGTCGATGTCCTGCTCACCCAGCTGGAAACCAAACTCGGACTCACTCGCCCGATCGGCTTGGAAGTCCTCATCGAAGAGGCCGAGGGCCTGGCCAACGCGACCCGGATCGCGTCGGCCAGCCCCCGGGTCGAAGCGGTCATCTTCGGCGCCGGCGATCTGTCGGCGTCATTGCAGGCGAGGGTGGACGGCAACTTCCAGCCGCGGGCCGGTTACCCCGGCGATTTCTGGCACTTCGCCCGGATGCAGGTGCTGACGGCCGCCAGAACGGCAGGGGTCGATGCCATCGACTCCCCCTACACCGCGTATCAGGATCCCGACGGATATCGGCGTAGCGCGACCTATGCCGGCGCCTTGGGATTCGACGGCAAGTGGGCCATCCATCCGAGTCAGGTCCCGATCGCGCACGAGGTCTTCACCCCCACCGCGGCGGAGGTCGCCGAGGCCGGCGCCACGGTGCGGGCGTACCGAGACTCCGAAGCGGGCGGTACGGGCGCGATCGGACAGGAGGGACAGCTCGTCGACGCGGCGCATATGCGTCATGCGGCGACGGTGCTCAGCCGTGCCGATATGGCCGGCGGAAATCGGGCAGGGGCACGGTTGTGAGTGAAAATAGCTCCGGCGCAGGGCGTTTGGCCGGAAAGGTAGCCGTGGTCACCGGCGCGGCCTCCGGTATCGGTCACGCGACCGCCGCACTGTTCGTCAGGGAGGGGGCGCGGGTGGTCTGCGCCGATATCAGCGGCAAGGAGAACCAGAGCGCCGCGGCGCTGGGTGCCGGCGCGATCGCGGTGCACGCAGACGTGGCAGATCCCGAGGCCGTGCAGCAGATGATCGCCACCGCGGTCGGCGAATTCGGCCGGTTGGATGTGCTGTTCAACAACGCGGGCTACGGCGGGCCGCGCGGTCCCCTCACCGAATTCGACGACGATATCTACGACCGGCTCGTCGCGGTCAATCTCAAGAGCGTGTATCTCGGGATGAAGTACGGGATCCCGGCGATGCTGGCCACCGGTGGCGGCTCGGTGATCAATACCGCGTCGACGGCGGGGCTGGTCGGCCAGAAAGGGCAGGCGGTGTATGCCGCGGCCAAGGGCGGCGTGGTCCAGATGACGAAATCCGCCGCCTTGGACTTCGCAACGCAGGGCGTGCGGATCAACGCGATCTGCCCCGGTATGACCTGGACCGGGTTGGCCCACCGGGGTGCCGGAGGCCCGCCACCTGCCGACCTGGTACCCCCGCAGCCGATGAAGCGGTGGGGTCGATCGGAGGAACTCGCCGCCGCGGCGTTGTTCCTGGCCAGTGACGAATCATCGTTCATCACCGGTACTGCCCTTCCGGTCGACGGCGGCTACGTCGCCCGCTGACCCACCCGAATCGCTCGATGATCGCAACGAGGCATCACCATGACAAAGCCGTTCCGGTTCGCCGTGCAGGCGACCCGCGCCGCCTCGGCCGGGCAATGGGTCGACCTGGCCCGCAAAGTTGAGGATCTGGGCTATTCCACGCTTTTCCTCGCCGACCACTATCTCGGCAAAGGATCGGCCAGTAAGCAGGCCCGGTGGCCACCGCAGCATTTCGCGCCACTCACCGCGATGGCCACCGCCGCGGCGGTGACCACCACGCTCCGGGTCGGCTGCCGCGTCTTCTGCGTCGACTATCACGTACCCGCTGTGCTGGTGAAAGAGGCCGCCACACTCGATCTGCTCTCCGACGGGCGGCTCGAGTTCGGGCTCGGGGCGGGGTGGAGCGCACCGGAATACCGGGCCATGGGCGTGCGCTTCGCGGAAGCCGCGAGCCGGGTGGACAAGCTGGAAGAAGTGATAGCGCTGTACAAGGCGCACGCGGCCGGCGATCCGCTCGAGATCGACGGTGAATTCGTCACCGCACAGGGTTACGCGGGCTCGCCCGAGCCCGTGCAGAAGCCGCACCCGCCCCTGATGATCGGTGGCAGTCGTCAGCGTGTGCTGGGACTGGCCGGGCGCGAAGCCGATATCGCGAGTATCAGCACTGTGCCGTTCGATCCGGTCGACGACAGGGGCCGGACGCCGCATCAGGAAGCCGTGCGCCGGACCGCCCACGTTCGTGCGGCGGCCGGTGAACGCTTCGGCGAACTCGATATCGAGAGCTCGCCGTTCTTCACGGCGGTCACCGCCGACCGCGCAGGAGCTGTCGACCGGATCGCCGCCATCGTCGGGGCACCCGCCGAGACGTTGATCGACCATCCGAATGTCCTCATCGGGACCGCCGCGGAGATCAGCGATCGGCTCGTCGAGCGCCGGGACACGCTCGGCGTGAACTACCTCAGCATTCAGCAATCCGAAATCGAGAGTTTCGCCCCGGTCGTCGCGCGACTGGCGGGGCAGTAGGAGAGGAACGGCATGGTCAAGCGCACGAGGTACAGCGAATACAAGGACCGGTATGCCAATTACCGCTTCGAGCTGAGCGACGACGGCATCCTGTTCATGCAGTGCCACACCGACGGTGATTCGCTGGTATGGGACTGGAAGTCGCACGACGAGATGGCCGACGCCTTCGCCGATGTGGCCGGCGATCGCGAGATCAAAGTGCTGATCCATACGGGCACCGGGGCGAACTACAACGCGAATTGGGGCCTGCTGCCCGACGGTAGCCTGCCCGAACCGATCTATCAGGCCATGCCGGGCGCTCGCGGGCAATGGAAGCTCGACGAAAAAGCTTGGTACAACCGCAATCTCATGTTCAACGTGCTCAACGTCGACGTGCCGATCATCAGCGCGGTGAACGGTCCGTGCAATATCCACTCCGAGGTGCCGTTGATGGCCGATATCGTCCTGGCCTCCGACGACGCGTGGTTCTCCGACGCCGCCCATTTCCCGCGCGGGCAAGTGCCCGGTGACGGCCAGCACGTGATCTGGAACTTCCTCGTGGGCCACAACCGGGGGCGCTATCTGCTGCTGACGGGCAAGAAACTCGGGGCGGCCGAAGCGAAGGAATGGGGAGCGGTAGCCGAGGTGCTTCCCAAGGACCAGCTGCTGGACCGGGCCTGGGAACTGGCGCACGACCTCGCCAAACGACCACCGATGGTGCTGCGCTACACCCGGCAACTGTTCACCCACGAGCTCAAGCGGGCGTTCCTCGACCAGATGGGTCAGGGGATCGGCTGGGAAACCTACGCCCAGCGTGAATTCTTCCCCTTCGGTGGCGGGATGGAACCGCTGGACCGGGCCTGGGACGACAAGCCCTGGTCACAGACCCAGTAGCACTCGCCGACGCCGGAGGTACGTCATGCATGCATTGGAAGGTGTCCGGGTCCTCGACCTGGGCACCTATCTGGCCGGCCCGTTCTGCGCGACCGTTCTCGGTGAATTCGGTGCCGAGATCATCAAGGTCGAACGTCCGGGATCGGGCGACAACCTGCGCCGGTTCGGCAGCGATACCGAATGCGGTGACACGCTCGTCTGGCTCAGTGAGGCCCGCAACAAGCGGTCGGTGACATTGAATCTCGCGGACCCGCGGGGGCGCGAATTGCTGGGCGAGCTCATCCAGGTCGCCGATGTTGTGATCGAGAACTTCCGGCCGGGCGTCATGGAACGGTGGGGGTTCGGCTTCGCCGAGATCCAGGCGCTGAACCCCCGCGCGATCCTGCTGCGTGTTTCGGCATATGGGCAGGAGGGACCGTATCGCGACCGTCCCGGATTCGCGCGCGTCGCGCACGGCTTCTCCGGTATCGCCTACCTGGCCGGCGAGCCGGACGGTCCGCCGGTCACCCCGGGGTCGACGTCGCTGGCCGACTATATGACCGGCCTCTACGGCGTAGTGGGTGTGCTGCTCGCGCTGCGCGCCCGCGAGGCGACCGGCCGCGGTCAATGCGTCGACCTGGCACTGTACGAATCGATTTTCCGTGCGCTGGACGAGATCGCTCCGGCCTACCAGCGAACAGGATTCGTGCGCGAACGGATGGGCGCCGACACGGTCAATGTGGTGCCGCACAGCCACTACCGCACCGCCGATGGGCTGTGGATCGCCATCGCCTGCAGCAACGACGAGATGTTCGCCCGGCTGGCCACGGCCATGTCCCGGCCCGAACTGGCGACCCCGGAGCGCTTCGGCCCCAAAGCCGCCCGGCTGGCGGCCCGCGACGAAGTCAACCGGCTGGTCGCCGAATGGGCCGGCGATCTCACCCGGGGCGAAGCGCTCGACCGCTGCCACCGCGCCGAAGTGCCTGCGGGCCCGGTGAATTCCATCGCCGACATCTTCGCGGACCCGCAGTACCGGGAGCGCGGAACGCTGGTCACCGTCGACTCCCGGATCGGTCCCTTGACCATCCCCGGAGTCATCCCGAACCTGTCCGGGACCCCGGGCGAAATCCGTTGGCTGGGCGCAGAACTCGGGGAACACACCGACGATGTTCTCGCCGGACTGCTCCACCGCGACACCGCGGAGATCGCGGAGTTGCGCGACAGCGGCGTCATCTGACCCCCCAACACAGGAGGAACAATCATGGCAATACAAGACAAACTTGCCACCGGCCGAGGCAAGTTCACCCCGGGGTATCCGGAGCTGGGCACCGCGCCGGTGAGTTACGAAGACTCCATTTCCGAGGAGTTCTTCCGCGCCGAGCGCGACGCGATCTTCAAACGGTCGTGGCTGAAGGTCGGGCGGATCGAACAGATCCCGGCCACCGGCCGGTACTTCACCCGAGAGCTGTCCGGTCTCGGATCCATTGTGGTGGTGCGCCAGGCCGACGGGAGTGTCAAGGCCCTGCACAATGTGTGCGCGCACCGCGGCAACAAGGTGGTCTGGCAGGAACATCCCGCCGCGGAGTCCGCGGGCACCTGCCGCACCTTCACCTGCAAATACCACGGCTGGCGGTACGGGCTCGACGGCAAGGTCGATCACATCACCAACGCCGAGCAGTTCTTCGACTTGGACCCGTCCGCGCTGAAGATGCCGGAGCTGCACTGCGATGTGTGGGCCGGGTTCATCTTCGTGAACTTCGCCGAGCACGCGGAGCCCTTACGGGCATTCCTCGGCGACCGGTTCGGTGTACTCGACGCATATCCGTTCGACAAGATGACCGAACACTACGGATACAAGACACGCATCAAGGGCAACTGGAAGTTGTCGATCGACGCGGTCCTGGAGTGGTACCACCCGCCGTATGTGCACGGCCGATTCATCGATCCGGATGTGTCCAAGGCGGAGAAAATGGTGCCGCCCATCGACTCGTACCACTACGACGTCTGGTCGACACATATGCTGACCTCCGTCCCCGGACCTCCGCCGTTGCCGCCACGCGCGCCGGGGAGCCTCGGTCCCGCACAGCGCGACCAGAAATGGATCTACAAGCTGTTCCGCGCCGGCCTGTTCGGTCCCGATGACGTCCAGGACGTCGGTGCGCCGCAGGAGGCCCTGAACCCGGGGAAGATCCGGTCGTGGGGTAACGACTCCTACTGGCTGTTCCCGAACTTCTCGGTGCAGATCTGGGCGCGCAATTTCTATATCACCTACCAGTACTGGCCCGAAGCCGTCGATTCGCACAGCTACGAACTCGATATCTACTTCCCCAAGCCGGCCGACGCCGCCGAACGGCTGGCACAGGAACTGGTGGCGGCCAGCACGATCGAATTCGCGATGCAGGACTCCAACACCGTCGAAGCCACGCACCAGTCGCTGTCGACGCGGGCGACCCAGCAGTTCCACCTGTCCGACCAGGAGTTGCTGATCCGCAACTTCCACAAGGTCATTCGCGACGCCGTCGCCGCCCACACCGCCGCGCACGACTGACCAGGAGACGAACAATGAGCACCACCACTCTGCCCGGCGCCTTCCGGGATCTCGAACCGCACGTCGCCGAATGGGCCCGGCCCACAAGACAAGAGCGTTACGACATGCGAGTGTCGAAGAACATCGAAGAACTCGAACAGTTCTACGACGCGATCGCCCCACGCGCGGAGGAGGCGATCGACTACCTCAACGGCTTCGACTTCGATGATCTCCCGGACGCGGAAACCCGACTGCTGCAGTTGCTGTACTCGCTGATCATGGTGTCGTACCCGGTCAATATCTTCCGCCAGCCACGGATCCCCGACTCCGGTGCCGCGTTCTTCGACACCACGGCCGAACCGGCGGTGTGAACCGATGGCTTACACCATGACCGATATCGGGGAAACGACCGGTGTGGAGTTCACCGGCATTTCCGGCAGCGAATTGGTCGACAGTTCGATCGCGCAGGCCTGCCTGCACGCCCTCGATCGGCGCGGCGTGGTGGTGTTCCGGGAGGCCCATGTCGACGACAGAGATCTGGTCGAATTCAGCAAGCTGCTCGGACATGTCGTGGCCCTGCCGCTGGGCGGGGAATCGGAATACCCGGAGATCCAGCGGGTGACCCGCGATCCGTCGAAGAGCAAACTGGCCGCCTACCGGGAGGCGACATTCTTCTGGCATATCGACGGAACCACCGACGAGGTACCGAACAAGGCGACCTTGCTGACCGCGCGGCAGGTGTCCGACGACGGCGGGGGCGATACCGAGTTCGCGAACACCTATGCCGCGTACGAGGAACTACCGGATGCGGAGAAGGAGCGCGTGCGGGATCTCCGCGTGGTGCACAGCTTCGCGGCGTCACAGTTGCTGGCGGTGCCGAATCCGTCTGCGGCCGAACGCGCGATCTGGGACCGCACGCCGGCCCGCGAACACCCGCTGGTCTGGACCCGGCCCAGCGGCCGCCGATCGATGCTGGTGGGTGCCACCGCCGGCGAGATCGTCGGCTGGTCGGAAACTGCCGGCCGGGAATTGCTGGACAGGCTGCTGGAGTGGTCGACCCGGCCGCGCTACGTCCTGCGGCATACGTGGCGGCGGGGCGATCTGGTCATCTGGGACAACACTGGAATGTTGCATCGAGCGCTGCCCTACAGTGAGTCGTCGGCGCGGCTGATGCACCGGACCTCCCTGGCGGGCGAGGAGGCGGTGGCATGAAAACGGCGATCGTGACAGGTGGTGGCTCGGGTATCGGCCGGGCCATCGCCCACCGACTGGCCGCCGACGGCCACCGTACGGCGATCCTCGATCTCGACACCGAGGCCGCCGACCGGGTAACCCAGGAGATCCGCAGCGCCGGTCACGAGGCAATGGCCGTCGGGGGGACCGACGTCTCCGATCGCAAGCTGGTCAACGCGGCGATCGACACCGTGCGAGAGCAGTTCGGTCCGGTGTCGGTCCTGGTCAACAATGCGGGCATGACCGGATTCGACAACTTTCTGCGGATCGAGGACGACCTGTGGGAAAGGATCCTGGCGGTCAACCTGAACAGCGTCTTCTACTGCTGCCAGGCGATCGTGCCGGACATGATCGAGGCCGGCTGGGGGAGGATCGTCAACATCTCCTCCTCCAGTGCGCACTCCGGTCAGCAATACATGACCCACTACGTGGCCGCGAAATCCGGCGTGATCGGACTCACCAAATCGCTGGCGCTGGAACTCGGCCGCAGCGGCATCACCGTGAACACCATCCCGCCGGGATTCGTCGATACGCCGATGCTGCGGAATTCGGAATCACAGGGACTGCTGGGCGGCTCGGTCGATCACCACGCCGAACGCACCCCGGTGCGCCGCGCCGGCAAGCCCGAGGATATCGCCGCGGCCTGCGCGTTCCTCGTCTCCGAGGAGGCCGGCTACGTCACCGGCCAGGTGATCGGTGTCAACGGCGGCCGCAATACCTGACCAGAGGAGTCCCATGTACCAGAGAAGTGAATTGTTCATCGACGGCGAATGGACGGCGCCCGGTGGCGGCCAGGTGCCGTTGATCTCACCGCATACCGAAGCACCGATCGGTACCGCACCGCGGGCCGACCGGAACGACGTCGACCGCGCGGTGCGCGCCGCCCGGGCCGCGTTCGACACCGGTCCGTGGCCGTGGATGCCGCCGGCGGAACGGCTCGCCGTCATCGAGCGATTCGCGGCACTGTACAAACAGCGGCGGGCGGAGATGGCGGAGTTGATCAGCGCCGAGGTCGGTGCCCCGATCAGCTTCGCCCGGCAAGCGCAGGTCGGCGTCGCCACCTTCGCGTTGTCGGCACTGCGCCGGTTGGCGGCCGACTACGAATGGACAGAGCACAGGCAGGGGTTCTACGGCCAGGAGATCACGGTCGCCAAACTGCCCGCCGGAGTGATCGCGGCCATCGTGCCCTGGAACATGCCGCAGTTCCTCACTATCGTCAAAACCATCCCGGCCCTGCTCGCCGGCTGCACGGTCGTGCTCAAACCCGCGCCCGAAACGCCCTTGGATGCATTACTTTTCGCAGAGCTGGCCGCTGAAGCGGGACTGCCCGCCGGTGTCCTGAACGTCATACCGGGTGACGGGGCCGTCGGCGCCCACCTGGTCGCCCACCCCGGCGTGGACAAGGTCTCGTTCACCGGATCCACCGCGAGCGGGCGGGCCGTTGCCCGAGCCTGCGCAGAGCGGCTCACACCGGCGAGCCTGGAACTCGGTGGGAAATCGGCGGCGGTGATCCTCGACGACGCCGACCCTGCCCGGGTCGCCGCCGGTATCTGCCAAGCCAGTCTGGCGAACAGCGGCCAAGTGTGTAATGCGCTGACTCGCGTACTCGTGCCGGAAGGGCGTGCCCAGCACTACATCGACGGCTTGGCCGCCGCCCTCGGTGACCTCACCGTCGGTGATCCCGCCGACCCGGCCACCCGGATCGGCCCGCTCGTCGCGCAACGACAGCAGGTGAAGGTACGTGACTACATCGAGGACGGCCTGCGCCAAGGCGCGAAACTCGTTGTCGGCGGACCCGATCTGCCGCCCGGCATAGATCGCGGCTGGTACATCCGGCCGACCTTGTTCACCGAAGTGGACAACAGCATGCGAATCGCCCGCGAGGAAATATTCGGCCCGGTGCTCACGGTGCTCACCTACCGCGACGAAGACGAAGCCGTCGCGGTGGCCAACGACTCCGAGTACGGACTCGCGGGCGCGGTGTTCACCTCTGATCCCGACCGTGGGCTGGCGGTGGCGGCACGCGTGCGAACGGGCTCGTTCGGCATCAACGAGGGCTACATCATGGATCCGCTGGCGCCCTACGGCGGCGTCAAGGCCAGCGGCTACGGTCGCGAGCTCGGCAAGGAAGGACTGGAGGGTTACCTCGTGAGCCAGTCGATTTCCCGCGCTGCGGAACCGGCCTGAACGCCGCGCGAAGGCGCGGCGCCGGGGTGGGTCGGCGTCACTCCGAGTAAGGGTGACGCCGACGCGACCGTGTCCGAGCTGACCGGTACCGGGACGAATTGATCGAGACCTGCTCCGGCAATCCGGGTTCAGCGGGTGGCGATAATTGCCGAGCCGTGGCCGAAGAGTCCTTGGTTCACGGCAATCCCCGCGCGGGCGTCTTCCACTTGACGACCCTCGGCCCGGCCGCGCAACTGCCACGTGAGTTCGCAGACCTGGGCGATCGCCTGCGCGGGGATCGCCTCACCGAAACAGGCCAAGCCACCACTGGGATTCACCGGGACACGTCCGCCCAATGTCGTGGCGCCACTGCGCAGCAGTTCTTCCGCGCCGCCGGTTTCGCAGAGCCCGATGTCCTCGTACCAGTCCAGCTCCAGTGCGGTGGACAGGTCGTAGACTTCCGCGAAGGACAGGTCGCCGGGCCCGAGCCCGGCCTCTTCGTATGCGGCGTGCGCGACGGCGGCCCGGAACTCGCGTGGCGGAGGCGCGACGGCCACGGCGGAATCCGTCGCGAAATCCGGCAGATCGAGCACGGTTTTCGGGAATGTCGGCGTCACCGTCGACAGTGCCCGGATACGGACCGGATCGGTGATACCGTGCCGGCTCGCGTATTCCATCGACGTCAGCACCAGTGCGGCACCGCCGTCGCTGGTGGCGCAGATATCCAGCAGCCGCAGCGGGTCCGAGACCACCGCCGAGGCCGCGATCTCCTCGGCCGAAACCTCCTTGCGGTAACGCGCGTACGGGTTGTTGAGGCCGTGCCGGGCATTCTTCACCTTGACCGCGGCGAAATCGTCGAGGGTGGCACCGTGCAGCGCCATGCGCCTGCGGGCATACAGCGCGAAATAGATGGGGTTCGTGGCGCCGAGCAGGTGGAATCGCAACCAGTCCGGATCGTCGCGGCGTTCCCCGCCGACCGGCTGGAAGAAGCCCTTCGGGGTGGCGTCCGCGCCGACCACCAGCGCCACATCGCACAACCCGGCCAGGATCTGGGCGCGCGCATTGGCGATGGCCTGGGCGCCGGAGGCACAGGCGGCGTAGCTGCTCGAGATCCGGGCACCCGACCAACCCAGTGCCTGGGCGAATGTCGCGCCCGACACGAAACCGGGATATCCGTTGCGGATCGTGTCCGCGCCGGCGATATAGCCGACATCGCGGTGGTCCACCCCGGCATCGGCCAGCGCCGCCCGCGCGGCGACCAGACCGTATTCGACGAAATTGCGTCCCCATTTGCCCCACCGGTGCATGCCCGCACCGAGGACGGCGATATCGCGGCTATTCGTTTCGGTCACCGACCGGCCTCCACATCCACACCATGTGCTCTGCTTCCTCGTCTTCGTACAGCACGCCGAGAGTCAGTTCGACCGGCATGCCGACGGCCAGGTCGTCCACCGTGAGGCCACGCACCACCTGCCCGAGGATCACCATCTGCTCGACCTCGAGTTCCACCGCCGCGACGACATACGGCTCGAACGGTTCGGGCGAGACGTAGGGCGGCGGCGGTTTGTACCGGGCGTCGGCATACGACCAGATCCGGCCCTGGGTGGAAAACAGGTATTCGGCGAGCTCGGAGCCGTCCTTGGGCCCTGCGCACTGCGGATTCCGGCAGGCCAGGGTGTTCCGCGGGAAATACGGCGTGCCGCAGGTCGTGCAGCGGCTTCCCTTCAGGCGCACCGTGCCGTCGTCCGCGGTGAACCAGTCGGCCACGGCGGGGCGTTGTTCTTTCTGCACACCCCGACCGTATAGGAACACGTTCTACTTTGGGTCGGAAATCCGCTCCGCCGGCGCGTGGGCGGAGGTACGGTGAGGCCGGATCAGGGATGCGACGGCATCCTCGAGTCGATCTGGAGTACCACAACACGATGGGCACCGAAGTCATCGAACCGCGGACGATCCGCAATGTCACGGTCATCGGCGACCCCGAGGAGACGGCACGGGTCGTCGACCGCCTGCTGGGCGGATCCGGCGAGACCGGAACAGGTGCGGCCACAGTCCAGTGGACGACGGACTGCCGCGAGCACACGATTCGTTTCACCGAGCTGTCGAGCCACGCACCCATTGCGACCCTGGAACGGTCGATCCGGGTAGCCGACGGTGTGATCACGGTGATGAACGCTGCCGCGACGAGCGCCCCACGGCTCGAGACGATCCTGCGGGTCGCCGACGATCATCAGGTCGCACGGTTGTGCCTGGTGACCGGCCTCGAACATGCCGCCGCCGATATCGGCCGCTGCCTCCGTAAGATCGCCGGTACCCATGGCGCGGTGCCCCTGGCACTGCAGCTACCGTACGGCCTCGGCACCGAGTTCGTGGGTGTCGTCGACCTGATCCCGATGTGGGCGCTCGAACCGATGGCCGCCGATTTCTACGGGAGTCAGTGGCAGGTTGCCGAGACGTGGTACCGCGATCTCGTGGACACGGTCGTGGAACAGGGCGCCGGCGATTCCGGCGACACCCTCGGCGTGCGGAAGATCCCGCCCGATCGGTTGCATCGCCGCGTCCGCCACCTCACCCATATCGGCGACATTGCCCCTGTGCTGTGCGATACGACGCCCTGGAGTCATATCGCCCCGCTCCTGGATGCCGTCGTCCGGTATCTGCCGTCACCCATCCACGTCTGTCAGCCCGAACACGCTCTCGACTACTGACAGCCGCAGCCGCAGGTGCCGCTGGAATCAGCGGCACCTTCCCGTGTCGACCACAACGCCCACGGTCGGGGAGTGGGGGTTGCGCCGAGCGGGGGTGGGTAGGTCACTCGGCCGTATGCGCGAGGACTGCAGCCGCCAGTTCCTCGTGCACTTCCGCCGGCAGCGTATGGCCCATGCCGGCCACGATCGTCAGCCGCGCCCCCGGGATCTGCTCGGCGATCATCGCACCGTGGCCCGGTTTGACCGGCTCGTGGCTGCCCTCGACGACCAGCGTGGGCGCCTGCACCCGATGGAGTACGCCCGCCGGTTCGAAGTCGGGCCGTGCGGCCGCCGCCAGGCGGTGGTTGGCTGCCGCTGACAGATCGTGCGCTCGATCGTAGATCCGTTCCTGCAGGTCTCGCGCCGCGTTCTCGTCGAACGGCAGGCCGGTGCCGTGGAGTACACGCTGTTCGGCGACCATGCCGTCGATTCGGGCGCGCCGGTCCGCCGGCGGCGGGGCTGCCATGAGCGTCCGGTAGAAGGACACGAACTCCGGCGCCGGCTCGGGCAGGCTACCCGGGGACTGGGGTTCGCCCAGCAGGGCTCGCATGAGGACTCGGCCTTCGCCACCGCCGAGTGGTGAGGACCCGATCACCGTGAGCGAGCGCACCCGTTCCGGGTGCTCCACCGCGATCAGCTGGGCGAGCAGGCCGCCCGCCGAATGGCCTACCAGATGTGCGCTTTCCACGCCGTGGGTGTCCAGTACCCGGTACACATCGTTTGTGATGTCGTCCCAGGTGTACGGCTTCGCCGCGAAGTCGATCGTGTCCGACATCCCGGTGTCGCGGTGGTCGTACCGGATGACGCGCCGGCCTCCGGCGACCAGGTAGTCGACGAACTCGTCCGGCCACAGGATGCCCTGCGACATCGATCCCATGATCAACAGGATCGGCGGGTCCGTCGCGGCGCCGAATTCTTCACTCCAGATTTTCACATCACGCATGTCGTCTCCTCTCCGGTGTGGTGCTATCGGTTCCCGCGCCGGCCGTGGCGGGGGAACCCTTTCTTGGCGACCGTGGCCGTGCGCGGGGGCGCCGGGGGAGCCGGGAAAGGCTGGGGATTGTTCGGAACGGGGAAGGTGCCGTGCAGTTTTCGCATATCTGTAAGGCCTTTCGTTCGGTGGCTACCGCCGGATCCGGCAGGAGTGAGGAGGCGGGTTTTCCATACCGTCTCATCTGTAGTACTCTGTGTGCAGTGGTTTGAACCGTAGTACTACAGATGGAGTGGTGTCAAGTGGTTCGCACGAATCCGCAACGCCGTCAGGCATTGCTGGACGCATCGATCGAGGTCCTGGCCCGGGACGGGGCCCGCGGGCTGACCTTCCGCGCAGTGGACAAGGAGGCCGGAGTGCCGGCGGGGACCGCCTCCAACTACTTCGCCAACCGCGACGACCTGCTGGTGCAAGCGGGTCACCGGTACTACGAGCGGCTGGTCCCCGACGAGTCGGTCATGGCGAAACTGCAGGGACCACGGTCCCGCGAGACCGTTACCGAACTCATGACCGAAGTCGTCGGACGCGTCACCCGGTTCCGTACCGGCTATCTGGCGCTCCTCGAACTCCGGCTGGAAGCCACCCGGCGGCCCGAACTGCAGGCTCTGCTCACCGAGCGGATCCGAGCCGATCTGGACTTCAATATCCGCAACCATCTGGACAACGAGATGCCGGGCGACGAGAACACCGTCGTTCTGCTGTTCCTCGCGCTGAACTGGCTCATTCTCGAACGTCTCACCCTCCCCGGGGTGTTCACCGAGAAGCAGGCCGACGAACTTGTGCGCCTGGCGGTCGAGCGCGCGATCCCCACAGCCGACGGGCGTTCGCGATGAATCCTCGTCCTACCCACCGGGCTCGTGGAGTGAACCGTCCGGCGGCAGTTCGCCGGCCGTCAGTGGCCTTGACTGCTGAATGGACACCCGTCTAGCTTCATGTGAGCTGCCGAGAAGTGGGACGGAATCCGCTGGAACTCCTCGGCGATACGGGTACCGCGTATGGCCGGCGGCGATACGCCCGACGATCGAAGGTGTCACGATGAGTAATCCGACCGAGCCGCTGCTGGGACAGGTGGCTCTGGTTACGGGCGCGGCCCGCGGTCAGGGCCGCGCGCATGCGGCACGGCTGGCCGCGCAGGGCGCCGACATCATCGCGATCGATGCGTGCGCGCCGATATCCGAGACCGTGACCTATCCCGCCGCCACCCCGGAGGATCTCGCGGAGACCGCACGGCTGGTCGAGTCCGCGGGCCGCAAGGTCCTCACCCGTCAGGTCGACATCAGGGATCTGCTCGCACTGGAGCAGGTGGTGGCCGAAGGTGTCGCACAGTTCGGCCGCCTCGACGTGCTCATCGCCAATGCCGGAGTGCTGAGCTGGGCCCGGTTGTGGGAGATGAGCGAAGAGCAGTGGGACACCGTCGTCGACGTCAATCTCAGCGGGACATGGCGGACGATCCGGGCCGCGTTGCCGGCGATGATCGAGGCGGGCAACGGCGGATCGATCGTGATCGTGAGCTCGTCGGCCGGGCTGAAGGCGACGCCGGGTAACGGGCACTACGCGGCGTCCAAGCACGGGCTGGTGGCGTTGACGAATACGCTGGCGCTGGAGGCCGGCGAGTTCGGTATCCGGGTGAATTCGATCCACCCGTACTCCGTGGACACCGTGATGATCCAGCCGGACGCCATGATGGAAATGTTCGGCAAACACCCCGCTTTCCTGCACAGTTTCCCGCCGGTGGCGTTGCGGCAGGCCTCCGACGGCCAGAGCGGCTTCATGCCGGTCGAGGATGTCGCCGAGGTGGTGGCGTGGCTGGCCGGCCCCGGTTCGGGACCCCTCTCCGGGGCCCAGATCCCGGTCGACGCGGGGGCATTGAAGTACTGAAGTCCGATACGCGGGTAATGATCACGCTGGGCGACAGCTCGCCGAGTGTCCGTTGGCCGTAACGCGAGAAATCTTGCGGGCATTGTGCCTAGGATGCGTCCGGTGACGCTCTCCGATCATCTATCGCCCCGGGCCCGGCACAGTTCACCGGTCGATACCGAAGGCCCGCGGATTCCGTTGTATGTGCCCGAATTCGCGGTCGATCCGCACCGGACCTATCGCGCGATGCGGGCACAGTACGGGTCTCTGGTACCCGTCGAGGTGGCACCGGGGGTGCCCGCGACGCTGGTCATCGGCTATTACACGGCCCTGCGCATCTACAACGACCCGGACCATTTCCCGGCCGACCCACGGGCATGGCAGCGCGATATCCCCGCGGATTGTCCGGTGCTGCCGCTCATGCAGTGGCGACCGAATGCCCGGCGCAACGACGGCAGCACGCATGCCCGCTACCGGCAGGCGATCGTGGCGGGGCTCGCCGAAATCGACCCGTTCGGCCTGCACGAGACCGTGGAGCGGGTTGCCGTTCCGCTGATCAACTCTTTCTGCGGTGACGGGTCGGCGGACCTGATCAAGCAGTACGCGTTCCCGCTCACCTTCGCGGTGCTGAACGCGATGCTGGGGTGTCCCACCGAGATCGCGCAGCGGGCCGCGACCGGGATGGCCGCGATGTTCGAGGGTGTCGGCGCCGAGGACGGCGCCGCGTTGCTGATGAAATCGCTGGCGGAGCTGATCGAGCTCAAACGCGCTCAACCCGGTGACGATGTGACGACCCGGATGATGCAGCACCCGAGCGCATTGACCGAACCCGAGATCGCGAACCAGGTGGGCACGATGTACGGGGCGGGTATCGAACCACTGCAGAATCTGATCGTGAACGCGCTGCGGTTGATGCTCACCGACGAACAGTTCGGCGACAGCGCGCTCGACGGCAGCCTGTCCACCCGGGACGCACTGGACGAGGTGCTGTTCAACGATCCGCCGATGGCGAATTTCTGTTTCACCTTCCCGAAGCAACCGATTCTCATCGACGATGTGTGGTTGCCGGCCCATCAACCGGTGATCATCAGCATGGCGGCCTGCAATACCGATCCGGTGATCGGGTCGAACCGGCACGCGGGTAACCGGGCGCATCTGGCTTTCGGTGGTGGACCGCATGTGTGCCCGGCCAGTTCGCTGGCCTACCTGATCGCTCAGGACGCCATCGACCAACTGCTCGACGGCCTGCCCGAGATCCGGCTCGGGGTGCCCGCCGATGAACTCACCTGGCGGACAGGTGCTTTCCATCGGGCCTTGACCGCGCTGCCGGTTGTCTTCCCGCCGTCGCCGCCGCTGTCGGGGTAGCCGTCAGGCCCCGCGCAGCCGGGCAATGTGGTCGAGCCAGTCGTCGACGACGCGGTCGGCCAGGGGCGAATCGGCGCGCAGGAGCCGGGTGAGTTCGAGTCCGCGCACGAGTGCCATGAGCGATTCGAAGGCCGTCCGGGCCGCTTCGGGATCGGCGATACCGGCATGCCGCTCGAAATGGTTCCGCAGCGCGGACCCCAGCCGTTTCTCGGCGGGCAGGAGTGCTTCGCGTAACTGTGGGTCAGTGCGGGACGCGGCCCACAGTTCCATTGCCGCCTGAAACGGTGGCCCGGTCATCGCCGACCGGACCGCGTGCACCATCTGCGGGAGGGTCTCGGGGCCGTCGCCCAGACCGGCGACGTGTTCGCCGAAATCGGCCAGGCGCCGGTCGGCGATATGGTGGATCGCGGCGACCAGCAACTCCGATTTCGACGCGAAATGATGCAGGAGTGCACCCCGTGAGACGCCGGCTTCCTCCTGGATCCGCTGTGTGGTCGTGCCCGCGTAGCCGTAATCGACCAGGCATCGGATCGTCGCATCGAGCAGTGCGGCATGGGTTTTCGCGTGCTGTTCTCTACGGGTCGGGCCGGCGGTGCGTGGCGCCGGTCGCACGGAAACCTGCTCGTGGTGCGCGCGCCCCGGCCCGCCGTTCACAGTGCGCCGAGCCGGCCGTCGGCGATCTGTTCCCGAAGCCGGAACTTCTGGAGTTTGCCCATGGCGTTCACGGGAAAGCTCTCGGCGACGTACCAGGATTTCGGGGTTTTGTGCGGGGCGAGACGTTCTCGCAGGTAGTCGTGCAGGTCCGCCGGGGTGGGGGCCGGTTGTGCCGGGTCCGGCCGGACCACCGCGGCCACGCTTTCACCCCAGGTCTCATCGGGGAGGCCGAGGACGGCCGCCTCGAGGAGCGCGGGATGGGCGGCCAGGACTTCTTCGATCTCGCGGGGATAGATGTTCTCCCCGCCGCGGATGATCATGTCCTTGAGGCGGCCGGTGACGCGGACGTACCCGCGGGCGTCCATTGTTGCGAGGTCGCCGGTGTGCAGCCGGCCCTCGGCATCGATCGTCTGCGCGGTTTCGGCGGGCATATCGAGGTATTCGATCATCTGCTGGTATCCGCGGGCACAGACCTCGCCCTCGACCCCGACGGGCTGCACCGCGCCGGTGGCGGGATCGCGGATCGATACCTCGACACCGGGAAGGGGACGGCCCGCGGTGTACAGGTTGTCGTCGCGGCTGTCGGCCGGACTCGTCTGGCAGATAACCGGCCCGAGTTCGGTCTGGCCGTACACCGCGCTCATCGGGACGCCGCAGGCCTGTGCCCAGCCGTCGATCAATGCCGGCGGGACGGCGTCACCGCCGGACATCACGACCCGCAGCGCACCGAGATCGAACTCGGCCAGCCCGGGATACGCGAGCAGGGCATGCAGCATGGCGGGCACGCCACCGTAGATCTCGGCGCGGTGATCCTGGATCGCCGTCAGCATCGTCGCCGGATCGAAGACTTCGGCGAGGACGAGGGTGGCTCGCTGATACACCGAACCCAGCGCCGCCAGACCGCAACCCGCGGTGTGGAAGAGCGGTAGGGCGGTGGCGAAGGTCGCTCCCGGGGCCGCGCCGCAGCGATCGCGGACGAAGGCCGCATTGGTCACCATCGACCGGTGCGCCAGTACCGCCGGCTTCGCGCGGCCGGTGGTGCCGGAGGTGAACTGGATCTGAGTGGCCGAGCCTGGGTCGACAACCGGTAACTGCGCGCGCTTTTCGGTGCCGCGCACCTCGTCGAGCCAACCGTCGAACGTCACCGCCACGCGCACCGCCGGTATCGCGGGCAGAACAGCGTGGACCTGTGCGGCCATATCGGTGCCGCGGAAGCTGCCGGTGTAGAAGACGCCCGCGGCACGGGAGCGGTCGAGTGTGTATTCGAGTTCGGGGCCGCGCAGGGCGGGGTTGGCCGTGACGAGCACCAGACCGCCGAGTGCGGCGCCGTACTGCAGCACAAGCCATTCGGGGACATTCGGTGCCCAGACCGCGATATGTTCGCCCGGCCGGAAACGGTCGAGCAACCAGGCCGCGGCGCGTTCGGCGTCGTCGCACAGCTCGGCGTAGGTCCAGGTGCGGGCGCTGCGTCGCGGAGCGACCGAGACGAGCGCGAGCCGATCCGGTACCGCGGCGGCCGCCTGCTGCAGCAGCCCGCCCACGGTGATCTCGAGAACGGACCGGCTTGTGTCGACCGGCCATACGGATTCGGTGAGCTCGGTCATCGGCCGCGCTCCGCCGTGGTGGCCGCCTTCTCCTCGAGTTCGCGTTTCATCCGGGCGATTTCGTCGTCGGCCGGGATATCGCCGCCGCCGTCGGGGATGAAACGACCGGTGTCGCGCCACTGGACCGCGGCGTCGAATCCGTGTTGCTGGGCGAAATCGACGAACCAGCGGCCCTCGGGGGAGTGGCGGGTGATGCCGTCGAAGAGAACGGCGAGATTCTGCGTGGTTTGCAGGCCCATGTTGTCGTATGCCTGGTTGATCATCATCTTCTGCATGACCAGCTGGTTGGTGGGGACTCCGGCCATTCGGTCGACGAGTTCTTCGACCGCGGTGTCGAGTTCGGACGCGGGCACCGCGTCGATGACCAGCCCCCACTCGCGGGCCCGGACCCCGTCGATGGTGTCGCCGGTGAGCAGCATGCGTTTGGCGCGTTCGGCGCCCAGGCGATAGACCCACATCGCGGTCGTGGGGCAGCCCCACACCCGGGCCGGCATGTAGCCGATCCGGGCGTCCTCGGCCATGACGACCAGGTCGCAGGACAGTGCGATATCGCTGCCGCCGGCCACCGCGTAACCGTGCACCTTCGCGACGGTCGGCTTCGCCGAGCGCCAGAGCGAGAAGAAGTGATCCGTATTGGTCTTCATCATCCGGAAGTCCTTGATCGGATCCCAGACCGCGCCCTGATGTTCCTCCCCGCCTTCGGCATAGAGCTTGAGGTCGTAGCCCGCGCAGAATGCCCGACCCGCCCCCTGGATCACGATGACACGTACCGAATCGTCGGCATTGGCCGCGGCGACAGCCTCACCGATTTCGCGGGCCATCTCGCCGGTGATCGCGTTGAGTCGCTCCGGACGGTTCAAGGTCAGGTAGGCGCGATGGTTGCGCACCTCGTAGTCGACCGTGTTCCCGATGAAAGTCATCTCGGCGTTCCAATCTCGGCAGCGATGGTGTCGAGAACGGTTTCACAGTCCGATTGGACTGTCAATGCACTCGGCTGGAGCGGGAGGCCCGCTGGCACTGTCCGTTTGGTGCGGATAGCGTCATGGCAATGCAGGACCACCTCGACGACCTCCGCTTCGCCCATGTCCTCATGGACACCGCCGCCGCGGCGAGCACGGACCGCTTCAGAGGTCTCGACCTCGACGTCGAGACGAAGCCGGATATGGATCTGGTGAGCGAAGCCGAGACGGAGGTGGAAAAGCTGATCCGGGGCCAGCTCCAGCGTTCCCGCCCCCGCGACGCGGTGCTCGGCGAGGGGGAGGGGCTGGAGGGCACCGGGTCTCGCTGCTGGGTGGTCGACGCGATCGACGGCCTCGAGAATTTTTCGCGCGGGGTGCCGGTGTGGGCCACTCAGATCTCTCTCCTGGAGGCGTCGGAGGGAGGTTTCCGGCCTGTGGTCGGCATGGTCTCCGCTCCCGCACTCGGTCGCCGCTGGTGGGCCGCAAAGGACCACGGCGCCTTCACCGGCCGCAATCTGTCCTCGGCCTCCCGGCTGCGGGTGTCCCGGGTCTCGAAGCTGCCGGACGCTTCGCTCGTGTACTCCTCCCTTACGGGCTGGGAAGAACAGGGGCGGTTGACCGGCTTCCTGGATCTCGCCCGCACGGTATGGCGCACCCGCGCCTACGGCGACTTCTGGCCCTACATGATGGTCGCCGAAGGTGTGGCCGACATCTGCGCCGACCCGGAGCTCTCCCCGATGGAAATGGCCGCGAACGCCGTGATCGTCACCGAGGCCGGTGGCACCTTCACCGGTCTCGACGGCAGCCCGGGGCTGCTCAGCGGTAGCGCGGCCGCGTCGAACGGCCTGCTACACGACGAGTTGCTCGGGTACCTGAACGAGCGCTACTGACGTAATCACCCTCAGCGGCGGCGGGTGCGCACCAGCAGACCCGCCACATGCGCGCAGGCCGCGGTCCGCGCGCCGGCGGCGTCACCGGACCGGATCGCCGCGAGAATGCGTTGGTGCTCGTCGACGGCGATGCGCCGGTTGTCGTCGTATGTCCACATATCCGAGCGGTACAGGTGGGCCTGGCCGTCCAGCCGGGTCAGCGCCTCGCTGAGCGGTTTGTTGCCGGCGATCTCCCGGATCGCGGTATGGAATTCCAGATCGAGGCGGGCATCGCGGCGCTGATCCGGCTGCTCGGTGAGCAGCGCCCGCTGGTCACCGACCATCGCGGACAGGTCCGTGAGATGCTGCCTGGTCGCGCGCAGGGTGGCCTGATAGGCGGCGAGGCCGTCGAGCACCTCGCGCACCTCGAAAACCGCCCGGATCGTCTCGTCGTCGACGGTATCGACCTTGGCGCCCGCATTGCGGGTGTAGACCGCGATCCCCTCGTTGATGAGGCGCTGCACCGCCTCGCGGACCGGTGTCCGGCTCACGTTGAGCTTCGCGGCGAGCGCGGGCACGCTCAACGGTGTGCCGGGCGGAAGTTCGCCGGCGAAGATCTGCTCGCGCAGGGTGGCATGGACCGATTCGGTGAGCAACGCGCGCTCGGTGGTGGTCATCTGTCTTTCTTCGCTGGTCTCGGCCACACCACACGCTAGCGCGCGCGAGGCCGGGGAGATGGATGGGCGGTCGCCGGGTTCGTCCCTGTTTCGTGGAGGTGAGACTATTTCCGCTCCGCGGAGGTGTGCCAGCCGCCGATCAATGCCTTGGACACGGCGCCGAACAGCATGAACACCGCGACACCGAACAGTGAGGCGAGCACGATCGCGGCGAACAGATCCTCCGATTGCAGGCGGCTGCGGTAGACATCGAGCAGGGTGCCGATGCCCGGCTCGCCCTTGGCGAAGAACATATCGCCGATGATCGCACCGACGACGACGAGCCCGGCCGCCGTGCGGATTCCGGTGAGGATGGCGGGCAGTGCGGCGGGGAGTTCGAGTTTGATCAGCCGATCCCATCGGGAGGCGCGGGCGAGAGTGAACAGTTCGTGCTGGCCGCGGTCCACCGACTGCAATCCGAAGAGGGTGTTGGTGATGATCGGGAAGGCGGCGATGATGACGCAGACCAGGGTGCGGGCGGCCGTGCCGTAGCCGAACCACAATCCGATCAGCGGAACGATCGCCAGAATCGGAATCACCTGGATGACCACCGCGTACGGGTAGATGGCCCGCTCCAGCCACCGGGCGCGGCTCATCAGTGTGCCGACGGCGACTCCGAGTACCGCGGCCACCACGAATCCGATGGCGGCGATCTGTGCCGTGACGGCGAGCGCTTCGAGCATGGGCAGCAGATGCGACCGGTCGAACAGCGACGCGGTGAGTACCCGATGGGGTGCGGGCAGGAGGAATCGGCGTTCGGGGGCGAGCACCAGATAGGTCACCGCATACCATGCGGCGATTGCGGCGGCGAACGAAGCGAGCGGAATCCCACCGGCGCGCAGCGCTGTACGGATCAGGCGCAGCGCGCGGCCGGTTCCCGCGGGGGTGCCGGCGGTGGTCGCGGTGCGGGCGGGATAGTCGGTCACCGTGGCGACGGTCATCGGGTACCTCCGTGCAGGGAAGCGGACAGCTGGGAGACGTAGTCGGTGAAGCGGGGGTCGTAGCGGAGCTCGGGTCCGCGTGGGTAGGGGAAGTCGATATCGACCATGTCGGCGATCCGGCCCGGCCGCGGGGTCAGCACCACCACCCGGTTGGCGAGGAACACCGCCTCGGATACCGAGTGGGTGATGAACATGGCGGTGAACTGCTTGTCGGTGTAAAGCCGCTGGAGTTCGACCTGCATGTCCAGCCGGGTCATCTCGTCCAGCGCACCGAACGGTTCGTCGAGCAGCATCACCTCGGGTGCCAGGGTGAGAGCACGGGCGAGTGAGGCCCGCATCTTCATGCCACCGGAGAGCGTGCGGGGCAGTTGCTCGGCAAAATCGTCGAGCCCGACGGCCCGGATGGCGGCGGCAGCGCGGGAGCGGCGAGCCGCCTTGTCGAGGTGGGCCAGTTCCGCCGACAGTTCGACATTGCGGCGTACCGAGCGCCAGGGGAGCAGGGTCGGCTCCTGGAAGATGAAGCCGATGGACTCGGTGGCGACGGCCACCGAGCCGGCCGAGGGGCGGTCGAGCCCGGCCGCCATCCGCAGCAGTGTCGACTTGCCGCATCCCGACGGCCCGACGACAGCGACGAAATCACCGTGCCGGACGCGCAGGTCGATCCCGTCGAGTGCGGTGGTGCCGGTTCCGAAGCGCTTGATCACGCGGTCGAAGGACACGGCGGTGCCCTTGGTCAGTGTCCGTGCGTCGCTGTCGCGCATGGTGTTCGCAAGTCCCATGGCCCGCCTCCGGCTCATCATTGCATGCAAAAAACTGTTCTATACCGAGGGAGATTCTCAATTGCATGTATGACAACACAGTTGCCCCGCGTTACGACGATGTCAAAAAGTTGACATATAGCGAGGCAATCAACGATTTTCTGGGCAAGATCGAGGGGATTAACCTGATCGCAACGCAGAAGATATTGCATGTAATCATGGCGGATGAATAGTTGTCGGCGTTCGTCGGTGACCACAGCGCCGGCTGCACCGCCCGCGGTACCCCGCGGCGGCCGATCTCCCGGCGGCATCCGCCGCCTCCCGCTTCGAGGAGACCTGTGACGATCTCATATACGCACCGAGTCCGGGCGGCTGTCTCGGCTCTGGTACTCGCCGCTGTCTCGTTGACCGCCTGTACCGGTGGTGATTCCGGGTCGGCCGCCGCCGCGCTGGACCCCGCCGCCGAACCACAACGACTGGCCGGGGTCTGCCCGGACAATGTCGTGGTCCAGCTGCAATGGCAGCCCCAGTCCGATATGGGCGCGCTGTTCCAGATGCTCGGGCCCGGCTACACCATCGATACCGACGCGCGATCGGTCACCGGACCGCTGGTCGCCGGTGGTAAGGACACCGGTGTCGACCTGACGCTGCGGGCGGGTGGTCCGGCCATCGGATTCCAATCGGTGTCCTCGCAGCTGTACGTGGACGACGCGATCCATCTGGGCATCATGCACGGTGATCAGCTGATCGCCGCCGCGGGTAGTCAGCCGGTCACCGGGGTGACTCCGTTACTGAAATACAGTCCGGCCATTCTCATGTGGGACCCCGCCAGCCATCCGGAGTGGCGCACCATCGCCGATATCGGCACATCGGATGCGACGGTGGTGGTGTCCAAAGAGCAGATCTTTCCCCAGTGGCTGGTGAGCCGCGGATTGATCGACCGGTCCCAGCTCGACACCACCTACGACGGTGCGCCGGCGCGCTTCGTCGGCGATCCGACCATCGCACAGCAGGGATTCGCGAATTCCGAGCCGTACTCCTACGAGCAGGACACCCCGGCCTGGAACAAGCCGGTCGCCTACCAGCTGGTCAAGGATGTCGGCTTCGAGATCTACGCCTCCAACGTGGTGGTACGCACCGACAAGCTGGAGGCGATGGCGCCGTGCCTGAGCAAACTCGTGCCGATCATCCAGCAGTCGGGCGTCGACTATCACGAGGCCCCGGAGGCGGCCAACGCCACCATCGTCGATGTCATCGCCGGGGATGTCGCCTATACGCCCTATACCGAGGGTGAGGCGGCCGCCAGTGCGGCGCTGCTGTCCGACAACGGCCTGCTCGCCAACGAGGCAGACGGCTCGTTCGGTACCTACGACCCGGCTCGCACCCAGCGCACCATCGACGATCTGGCACCAGTCCTCGCGGCGGGCGGCGCGAAGCTGCCGACCGGACTCACCGGGGAGCAGCTGTTCACGGGTCGTTTCACCGATCCCGCCATCGGCATCCCGTGAACCTGCCCGATTCTGTGCCAACCCTGAAGGAGATTCGATGACCCACTCCCTGACCGAACTACAGCGCGAAACCCGGATGGGAGCGCTCGGCACCGAAACTGCCGATCGGGAGATCCGGCGCATCAGCCTCGCGGATTTCGAGACCCGCCGGGACGAGATCACCGAGCAATTGTGGTCGGCGGCAATCGATATCGGATTCTTTCAGGTGGTCGACCACGGGATCGACCTGGCACGGGTGCGGGCCGCGTTCACCGCCGCCGAAGCCTTCTTCGCGCTGCCCGCCGACATCAAGGCGAAATATCCGTTGAAGAAGGGATTCAACTCCGGTTGGGAATCGCTGACCCAGGTGCGGCCGTCGATCGGAACCCCGGACCAGAAGGAATCGTTCCAGGTGACCCGCCCGCACATGGACGACCTGTGGCCGAGTGCGGCGGAACTGCCCGGATTCCGGGATACCGCACTGGAATTCGAGGCGGCGTGCTGGGAGCTGGCCATGCGGCTGCTGTCCTGTTTCGCGGCGAAACTGGGATTCGAACGCGATTTCTTCACCCGGGCCCATGACCCGTCGACGGTGAGCTATCAGAGCACCCTGCGAATGCTGCACTACTTCGCCATGCCGGAAGATCCGCAGGGAGGTGCGGAAACCTGGCGAGCCGGTGCGCATACCGATTTCGACTGCCTGACCCTGCTGTTCCAGCGGGCCGGTCAGGGTGGGCTGCAGGTATGCCCGGGCCGGGAGATGGACAGCCAGCGCTGGACACCGATCGAGCCGGCCGACGAGGTGATCACCTGCAATATCGGGGACATGCTCATGCGATGGAGCGACGACCGGTTGCCGTCGAACTTTCATCGGGTGAAGAATCCCGGACCGGATGATTTCCGCGGCGCCCGGTACAGTCTGGCGTTCTTCGCGCAGGCCAATCGCGAGGTGGTCATCGCCGGTCCGGCGGGCAAGTATCCGCCGATCAGCGCCGAGGACTACCTGTACCAGCGGGTGAATGCCAACTTCGATACCGCGGCCGGAGAACGGTCATGAGGCGCGTGCTGCGTGCGCTGCTGCGGGGAGTCGAACCGCGCACGGTGTATGTGTGCCTGCCCTACCATCCCGCCTGCTGACCTCCAGGAGTGTCCGAATGATCGAGGCCGTCAACGGCGTCACCGTGTATTCCGGTGGCAGCTGGCTACCGAACCGTGACGTGCTGATCGACGAAGGTGCGATCACCGCGATCGAACCGGGTGGCGCCGGCCGGTCGGTCGCGGAGCAGATCGACGGCACCGGGGCGTATCTGATCCCCGGTTTCGTCAACACCCACACCCACCTGCAACAGTCACTGATGCGCGGTATCGCCGAAGGCGCTCCGTTGCTGGAATGGCTGCTGGCCGTCGGTGCCGAATCGGTGGCCATCACCCCGGAGCGGGCCTACACCGCGACCGTCGCCGCCGCGCTCGAGGCACTGCGTAGCGGGACGACCGCGCTGGTCGAGCATATGTGGCCGCATCCGTCCACCGAGGTGCACGATGCGGTGCTGCGCGGACTGCGCGATACCGGGATCCGGGCCGTGCTCGGCCGGGGGATCGCGGACCGGCCCGACCCCACCCGCCGCTGGGGTTTCGAACCCCGGCTCCTCCAGCCGCTCGGGGAAGTGCTGGAGCATATCGAGCATATGGTGAAAGACACTGCGGGGTCGCGGATCTCGATCGGCTTGGCGGTGCCGAACCCGCGGTCGGTGACACCGGCGGGGATGGCGGCCATCGGGGAATTCGCCCGGCAGCGGGACCTGACCGTGTCCATCCATCTGCTGGAAACCCGGACCGACGACCTGATGTGCCGCGAGCACGCGGGGATGGGCGCGGTCGACTATCTCGACTCCCACGATTTCCTGTGGGATCGCCTGCTCGCGGTGCACTGTGTCGAACTCGACGACGCGGGCAGGCAGACCCTCGCGGAGCGCGGTGTCGCGGTCTCCTACAACCCGGTGAGCAATATGCGCCTCGGCAGCGGGGTGGCTCCAGTGCCCGATTGGCTCGCTTCCGGGCTCGCGGTCGGGCTCGGCGTGGACGGCGCCGCCAGCAACGACACCCAGGACATGCTGGAAACGCTGCGTGCCGGCGCCTACGTGCAGCGTGCGGTGCGGCGGCGGGCGGACCTGCTGGGGTTCGGTGCCATGCTCGATATGGCGGCGGGTGGGGCGAACTCGGCGCTCGGCCTGGCGCCGAGCGCGGGCGGGATCGCGGTGGGAGATCGCGCGGATCTGACGCTGATCCGTTTCGATCGCGATTTCGCGACCCTGCCGGTCCGCGACCCGGGCGCCGCCCTGCTCACCACCGGCACCAGCCGGATTGTCGATACCGTCGTTGTCGACGGCGAGGTGGTGCTCCGGGACGGGCGCAGCACCCGGATCGATGAACAAGAGCTGATCCGTGCCCTGTCGGCACTGAACCCGTCATGACCGCGGCGGCCCTGCGCGCGTTCAACGATCTTGACGCGGACACGGCGCTGGCCACCACGCTGGCGATCTGCGCATCCCCGGTGTGGGCCCGCGCACTGGTGGCGGGCCGCCCGTATCCGGCACCGGCCGCGCTGCTCGAGCTGGCTCACCGGGAACTGGAGAGGCTGTCCGACACCGAATTCGCCACCGCTCTGGCCGGCCACCCCCGGATCGGGGACCGGACCGGCGGTGCGATGTCGCGACGGGAACAGTCCGGGATGGCGGACGCCGACAGCGCCACCCGCGCCGAACTGCGCCGGCTGAATCGGCGCTACGAACAGCGTCACGGCCAGGTGTATCTGGTCGACGCGGCCGGGCGGTCCGCGGCGGAGCTGCTCGCGATCCTGACCACCCGTATCGATAACGACACCGCCGCCGAACGCGCCATCGCGCGCCGGGAACTCGGCGCGATCAACCGAAACCGATTGCGGCTGCTGCTCGCCGGTGCGCCCGCGCCCGACCCTCGAGGAGTCGACCGATCATGACCGCACTGTCCGGAGCCATCGAGCTCGGCCCGCATCAATACGGGAAATCGGAGAACCGGGTCGTCCGGATCTACCGGGATACGCCCCGGCACGAGATCCGCGATGTGACCGTATCGACGTCCTTGCGCGGTGATTTCGCGGCCGCGCATCTGGTGGGCGATCAGTCCGCGGTGCTGCCGACCGACAGCCAGAAGAACACCGCGTACGCCTTCGCCAAACAGCGCGGCCCGGCCGCGATCGAGACCTACGGATTGGATCTTGCGCGCCATTTCGCCGACACCGTCGACCCGGTGCGCTGCGCACGTATCGATATCGAGGAGTACGGCTGGCAGCGCGCCGAGGTCGAGGGCCGCGCGCACGACCACACCTGGGTCCGGCAGGGGCAGGAGGTGCGGACCGCCGCTGTCACGGTCGAAGGCAGGGGTGCGCAGCAGCGGGCGTGGGTGGTGGCGGGGCTGAAGGATCTGACGCTGCTGAAGTCGACGGGCTCGGAATTCGCCGGCTTCCTGGAGGACGAGTTCACCACGCTGGCCCCGGCCCATGATCGGGTTCTGGCGACCACGCTGATCGCCGAATGGCGGTACACGACCACCGAGGTCGAGTGGGACGCCACCTACGCCGGCGTGAAACGGCTGTTCGTCGACCGGTTCGCGCAGGTGCATTCGAAGGCGCTGCAACAGACGCTGTTCGAGATGGGCAAGGCGGTGCTGGCGGCGTATCCGCTGATCGCGGAGGTGCGGCTGGCGGCGCCGAACAAACATCATTTCGACTACGACCTGGACCGGTTCGGGATCGCCAATCACAACGAGGTGTTCATCGCCGCCGATCGCCCGTACGGGCTGATCCAGGCCACGGTACAGCGAGCCGATGCGCCCGCCGCCGGCCCTGCCTGGACGCGGGGACCGGCATGAGCGAGTCAGGGAGCCTCACCGTCAGCACCCATGTTCTCGATACCGTGGCGGGTCTGCCCGCCCGGAAGGTTTCCGTCCGGTTGACCGACGCCCGCGGTGCGGTGCTGGCCACCGCTACCACCGATGGTGACGGTCGTGCGCGGCCGTCACCGGTAGCGCCGCTGGTGCCGGGTGTGTACCGGCTGGTTTTCGAGACCGGTGCCTATTTCCGTGGTGTCGGCCGGGACTGCTTCTTTCCCGAAGTGGTGATCACCTTCGAAACGGTCCAGGGACACACACATATCCCGATATTGCTGTCGCCGTTCGCGTATTCCACCTATCGAGGGAGTTGATCGGCCGTGACGGCACCGCCTTCCACCCCGGCCACGTATCCGGGATCCACCGCCCGGCCCGCCGGGGCGACCGGTGAGCGCGCGATCCACCGGATCGACGCCCTGCTGGCACCGGTCGACGCGATGCTCGCGCACCGGTATCCGGATCACCGCACCGATACCCAGCCGGTGCACACCGTCTACGTCAGTGCGGCCACGGCCACCAGCGGCACCACCCGGGCCTGGGGTGAGACGGCGCTGTCGATCCTGGCCGCGCACCGCGACAGCCTCGGGGAGTGGTGCGACGACACGACCGTCGACCTGGTGGAGCGCACGCTGGCCCACCGGCCGATCATGGATCTGCGCATCGATTTCGAGGACGGCTACGGATGGCGGAGCGACGCCGTCGAAGACCGTCATGCGCGTTCCGCCGGGCAGACCCTCCGCGCGCGGGGGCCGTCCGGGCCGGTCGTCTGCGGCATCCGGTTGAAAGGCCTGGCCGCCGGCGAGCGGCGGCGGGCCGTGCGAACTCTGGAACTGGTGCTCGATGCCGCGGGTGGGGTGCCGCCCGGTTTCGTGTTCACGGTGCCGAAGCTCCGGGCCGCGGAGCAGGTTCCGGCCGTGGTGGCGCTGTGCGAGGAATTCGAACGCGGGCACGGGCTGGCGCAGCGCTCGCTGCGGTTCGAACTCCAGATCGAGAGCCCGCAGGCGATCATCGGTGCCGACGGGACCGTGACCGTGGCCCGGGCCATCGCCGCGGCGGACGGGCGCTGCGCCGGATTGCATTACGGCACCTACGATTACAGTGCCGCCTGCGGTATCGCGGCGCCGCACCAATCACTGGCACATCCCGTCGCCGACCATGCCAAGGCGGTGCTGCTCGTCGCCGCCGCGCAGACCGGGATCCCGGTGAGCGACGGCTCCACCCAGATCGTGCCCGAGGCGTCCGCCGCCGACGTGCGGGCGGCGCTCGACCACCATTTCCGGCTGGTCGGCCGTTCGCTGGAACGGGGCCTCTACCAGGGCTGGGATCTGCATCCCGGACATCTGGTCACCCGCTGGGCGGCGACCTTCCATTTCTACCGCGCGGCCCTCGCGGTGGCGGCTCCGCGAATCCAGTCCTACCTGGATCGGCGCACCGGTGGTGTGCTCGACGAACCGGCGACCGCCGAGGCTTTGGCGGCCTGCGTCCTGCGCGGATCGGGCTGCGGCGCCTTCACCGAGGCCGAGGTGCGGCGCCATGCACCCGGCTGTTCGACAGCGGTTCTGAAGGCCCTCGCCGACCGGACCTATGACATCGACACCGAGGAGTGAATTCCCCATGCCGACTTCTGGTTCCGCCCCCGACCTCGACCCGGCCGGCCTCGCTGTCGCCGGCCGGACGGATGCGGCCGGCTTCACCGCCCTGCCCGACCTCGCCGTCCGCACCCTCGGCGGCGCAGTCATCTGGGCCACCGATGAAACCTTCGCGGAGAAGGAGAATCTGATCAGCCCCGGGGCGTCGACCTACCGTCCGGCCACCTTCGGGCACAAAGGGCAGGTCTACGACGGCTGGGAGACGCGCAGGCGCCGGACACCCGGCGTGGACGAGGCCGTGATCCGGCTCGGCGTGCCGGGCATCGTGCGCGGTGTCGTGGTGGACACCGCGTGGTTCACCGGGAACTTCCCGCCGGAGGTCTCGGTCGCGGCCGCCTCGATCGAGGGTTACTCCGATCCCGCCGTACTCGCGGCCGGCGCCGAGTGGCATACGCTCGTACCGCGCAGCCCGATCGCCGGCGACACCCGGACGCCCTTCACGGTCGATTCCGAGCGCCGCTGGACGCATCTGAAGCTGACCATGTACCCCGACGGCGGGGTGGCGCGTCTGCGCGTGCACGGCGAAGGACGGCCCGACCCGCAGTTCCTCGACGCGGCCGGTATCGATCTGGCCGCACTGGAAAACGGTGCGCTGGTGACCGGTTGCTCGAATATGTTCTACGGTGCCCCGCAGCAGCTGCTGTACCCCGGACCGGCCCGGGTGATGGGGGAGGGCTGGGAGACCGCGCGCCGCCGCGACGACGGAAACGACTGGGTCGAGGTGCGGCTGGCCGGTGCGGGACAGGTCCGCATGATCGAAGTCGACACCTCCTGCTTCGTCGGCAACGCGCCCGGCGCCGCGCGGCTCCGCGGTCGTGACGGCACCGGCGCCTGGCGGGACCTGCTGCCACGCACGGTCGTCCGCCCCGACACCCGGCACCGGTTCCTGGTGCACGATCCGGCGCCGGTCACCGATGTGCGCCTCGATATCTATCCCGACGGAGGCATGGCGCGGCTGCGCGTCTTCGGTGCCCTGACACCGGAGAGTCGTGACCGGCTCGTTGTGGAACGGGGTAGGCGGTGAATTATCCGCGGGACATGGTCGGCTACGGCCCAGAGCCGCCGGACCCGCACTGGCCCGGCGGCGCCCGGATCGCGGTGCAGTTCGTCCTGAACTACGAGGAGGGGGCGGAAAGCAGTGTGCTCGACGGCGATCCGGGCTCGGAGACATTCCTGTCGGAGATGACGCCCGCCACGGCCTTCCCGGACCGGCATATGAGCATGGAATCGCTGTACGAGTACGGTTCTCGCGCCGGATTGTGGCGGATCCTGCGCGTGTTCGAACGGCGCGGCCTGCCCTTGACGATCTTTGCGGTCGCCCGGGCATTGCAACGCAATCCCGAAGCGACGGCCGCATTCCTCGCCGCCGATCACGAAATCGCCTGCCACGGTTTGCGCTGGTTGTCCTACCAGGACACCTCACTCGAAATAGAGCGGGCGCATATGGCCGAGGCGGTGCAGATCCTGCGTGAACTCACCGGCGCGGCGCCGCGCGGCTGGTACACCGGCCGGGATTCGCCCAACACTCGCGCACTCGTGGTCGAACACGGCGGTTTCGGCTACGACTCCGATTCCTACGCCGACGATCTGCCGTACTGGGTCTCGGTTCCGGTGGGCGGAACGATGGTCGATCACCTGGTCGTCCCGTACACCCTCGACACCAACGATATGCGGTTCGCTTCGCCGGCCGGATTTCCCAGCGGTGACCAGTTCTTCGCCCATCTGCGCGACGCGTTCGATGTGCTGTACCGGGAGGGTGCGGACGGCCGGCCGAAGATGCTGTCGGTGGGCCTGCACTGCCGCCTCGCGGGCCGCCCCGCCCGTACTGCCGCACTGGAGCGGTTCCTCGATCACGTCCAGGCACACGATCGGGTGTGGATCGCGCGGCGGATCGACATCGCCGACCACTGGCGCGCCGTGCATCCCCCTCCCGGGAGGGCCACGGGTGATGTCGAGGTCTGATTCGTGGTCGTTCACCGGCACTCCTACTGCGGGAAGAGGGGCAGGACTTGTGACATGACCTGCCGGGCGACATCGTCGGTGGCCGAGGTGACCTCCGCGACCGGAATGCGGGGGACGGAATCAGTGCTCGCCAAGGGTAGTTCGGGCCCGACCGGGGCGTGGTAGATCGGGATACTGCTGTCGTACAGCGATGTCGAGCGGAACACGGTGCGGCCGTCGAACTTCTCCTCGGTGCTGCGGGCCCGCATCTGCTCGGGTACGCGGTACGCGTAGCTCACCGTGACGGTTTCGTCCCGGTACCGGAACAGGCATTCGGTGAGCCGGAGCTGGTCGGTATCCGCGGTGCCGGGCAGGGTCGCGCGGACCGCGCACGGGTCGGCGCCGAGCAGTACCGTACCGACGGTATCGGGGGAGGTGCCCTGGCCCGGCGACTCCCGCCAGCGTTCGATCATCCCGGATAGCAAACCATCGGCAACCGCGCAGGAGTCGCGGTCCGGAACCGACAGGCCGAGGTAGAAGGCGGCGCCGGCCGGGAAGCGGGCGGTGGCGCCGCAGGCGCGCGGATCGCCGTCGCGGCCGGGCACCAGCAGGACACTCACATCCCCCAGCTGTTTGCTGATACCGCGGCTGGAGGTGAGCGGCGGCAGCAGAGTCGTATGCCAGGTCAGCGTGGACTCGCCCGCGGGTGGGGTGCCGAGGGCGGCCCGGCACGAGTCCAGGCCGATCGTTACGCTCCGGATATCGCCGAGTCCGAGGTCCGCGAGGGTATCGCGGGGGAGTAGCGCGCACACGTCGAGCTCGCGGGTGGCCTGGGCGACGGCCGCATGCTGTTGCGGGCTGTCCGCGGGTGTGGACCAGAATTCCGGCGGTGGGCCCGGGGTCGGCGGCGGCAGTGGGTCGCCGGCGCGGGTGCCGGTGTCGTCACCGCAACTCACCACGGCGAGCAATACGGCTGCGGCGAGCGTGAGCGTGCGATACATCGTCACCCCTGATTTCCCGGTGCGAGCCGCTCCGGATCGTTGCCAGCGTTGCCAGGTACCGAGTCTGCGCGCACCGGCAACCCCAGCGCAATTATCCCGATGCCTTCGGCCGGTCGATCGGCCCGGCGCGCGCGGAGCGCGGCCCCGGTGGGTTGTCTCAGTGGGTTACCAACGGCCGATCGCCTTACTCGGTGTCCTGGGCTTCCAGGGTGTGTAGCACGGTCCGGAGGAGGCCGTCGAGGGCGGCTTGCCCGGTGCCGGGGACTGCGGAGGTGTGACTATATTTGCCGGCCGCCGGCTTGGAACCGGACGACTCCACCGGCCGCGTGCGGGATCAGTCCAGGATGCGCCGCGAGACATTGGTGGTGACCAGGTCGAGCAGTTCGTCGCCGCGGCCGGCGAGGATGGTCCGGATGGCGTAGAGGGTGAAGCCCTTGGCCTGTTCCGCCGACACCGCCGGCGGAATCGTCAGTTCCTGCCGCGCCACCACGACATCGACGAGTGCGGGACCCTCGTGCGCGAAGGCTTCCTCGAGGGCCGGCTCCAGGTCACCGGGCTGTTCCACCCGGCGCCCCCAGATCCCCATCGCCCGGGCGGCGGCACCGAAATCGGGGTTCTTCAGCTCGGTGCCGAAGTTCACCACGCCGGCCGCCTTCATCTCCAGCTCCACGAAGTTCAGCGACGAGTTGTCGAAGACGATCACCTTGACCGGCAAATCGTTCTGCAGCAATGTGATCAGCTCGCCGAACAGCATCGACAGCCCGCCGTCACCGGCGAGGGCGATCACCTGGCGTCCCGGGTGGGCCGTCTGCGCGCCGATCGCATGCGGCAGGGCGCAGGCCATCGTGCCGTGGGTGAACGATCCGGTCAGACGTCGCCGGCCGTTCATGGTGAGATAACGCGCCGCCCAGGTCGTCGGCGTGCCGACGTCGAAGGTGAACACCGCATCGTCGGCGGCCAGTCGATTCACCAGGCCGGCCACGTATTCCGGCCGGATGGGCGTGCGATCCCGATCGTTCACCGCCAGCGCGTCCAGCGATGTGCGGGTGCGCCGGTAGTGTCGCAGCGATCTGTCCAGATGCGTGCGGTCGGACTTCCGCGACAGCAGCGGCAGGAGCGCGTCGATTGTGTCCCGCACGCTGCCGACCATGCCGACATCGATCGGTGTGCGCCGGCCTAGATGGCTGCCGCGGATATCGACCTGAATGATCGCGGCGTCCTCGGGATAGAACTGCGTATACGGGAAATCGGTGCCCAGCATCAGCAGCACGTCGGCTTCTTTGATCGCCTTGTATCCCGAGGCGTAGCCGAGCAGTCCCGTCATCCCCACGTCGTAGGGGTTGTCGTATTCCAAGTGTTCCTTGCCGCGAAACGCGTGCACGATAGGCGACTGCAGCATCTCGGCGAGGGTCATGACCTCGGCGTGGGCGCCGGCGGTCCCGGCGCCGCCGAGAATCGTCACCTTCGACCCGGCATTCAGGATGTCCGCCGCACGGCGCAGCGTGGCGTCGTCCGGCCGCAGTACCGACCGGGACGGCAGCACCGGCCGGCTGCTCCACCGCTCGCCGGCCACGCGGCTCTGGAACACCTCACCCGGGATCACCACCACGGCGACACCGCGTTCTTCCACCGCCGCTCGCATCGCCATCTCCACGACGCGCGGGGCCGACTGCGGGCTACTGATGAGCTCGCAGTACACACTGCACTCGCGGAACAACTCCTCGGGGTGGGTCTCCTGGAAGTACCCGGAGCCGATCTCGCCGACCGGGATATGCGCGGCGACGGCCAGTACCGGAACCCGGGTCCGCTGCGCGTCGTAGAGCCCGTTGACGAGATGAAGGTTGCCGGGCCCGCAACTGCCGGCGCAGACGGCGAGCCGCCCCGTCAGCGCGGCCTCCGCGGTCGCGGCGAACGCGGCGGCCTCCTCGTGCCGCACATGCTCCCAGCTGATACCGTCCGCTCGCCGTATCGCGTCGGTGAATCCGTTCAGGCTGTCCCCGGGCAACCCGTACACCCGGCTGACACCGCTGACCTGCAACGCGGAGATCATATGTTGAGCAACCGTCGCCATGGCCCGACCCTACGCGCGCCGAGTGCGATCTCCGGACAGGTGAATCGTGAAAGTTCTGCAGAGATCTGCATGAACTCTCGAAAAGTATTCGCCTCCAGTATCGTCCGCTGATTCTCGCGCACTGTGGCAAGTCGGCGCGCAAGGAATCCGGGGCCGCGTGTGCCCCAACACCTACCCCAGTCGCCGTCGCTGTTGTCCCGATCGCCTGCAGAAATGGCTGCGTCGTTGCACTGGAAATCAACCGAGCCGACGAACTGCTGGACTGATCGAAGGCGGCCGGCGCCACGCATTCGGCATTGGTGCAGGCCGCTGCTGTGAGTCGCGGGTGATCGCACGGAAGGTCGGCGCCGGCCCTGGTCTGGCGGAGCGGGGGCGAGTGGTGGCCGTGCGGTCCGCCGGTGCAGTTCGGGTCTATGGCGGAGCGGCTGCTGTCGGGTGGAAGCCGGAACTCAGGATGTGAGTCCGGAATCGCGGATGGCCTCGGCGAGTGGCTCGAGTACGGCCGGGTCGTGGGGTGGCGGTAGGTAGACGATCGCGAGTTCCAGGCCTTCGGCGCCCAGGGTGGCCGCCCAGTCGATGAGCTCTGCGTAGCCTAGTTGGGGGTCGAGCCGTTTCTGCGCCGAGAGCATGATCTCCTTCGGGTCGCGGCCGATATCGGCGCAGTGGCCGGCGAGGATGTCGCGTTTGCGGGCGAAGTCTTCGGGGGTTCCGGCGACGAAGTTCCAGTGCTGGGCGTAGCGGGCGGTGATGCGGAGGGTGCGTTTCTCGCCGTTGCCGCCGATGCAGATCGGGGGGTGTGGGCGTTGCGGGCCTTTGGGTTCGTTGCGGGCGCCGGTCAGTTGATAGAACTTGCCGTCGAAATCGGTGGTCTCCTGGCTCAGCAGCCCGATGAGTACTTGGCAGGCTTCTTCGAATCGGTCGAGGCGATCGGTGATGCTGCCGAGTTCGATGCCGTAGGCGCCGGATTCTTCCTCGTTCCAGCCGGCGCCGATGCCGAGTTCGAGGCGGCCGCCGGAGATGATGTCGAGGGCGGCGGCCATATTGGCCAGGACGGCGGGGTGGCGGTAGTGCACACCGGTCACCATGGTGCCGAGCCGTAGGCGTCGGGTGGCCTGGGCCAGTGCGGTCAGGGTGGTCCAGCCGTCCAGGCACGGCCCGGTGGAGTCGGAGAAGATCGGATAGAAGTGGTCGAAGGTCCATCCGGATTCGAAGATCTCGATATCGTCGGCGGCTCGCCAGACGGCGAGCATATCGGCCCAGGTGGTGTCCTGGGGGGAAGTCTTGAACGCGAATCGCATGGTGACAGGCTAGAAGTTGGAGTGAGCTCCAGGTCAAGACCGTGTCGGCGTGTCGGTACCGCCGGCATCCGAAACCCCTGGTCGCGACCTCGCTCGGAGATCCGCTGCCTCTGATGACACGACGACGGGGTGCCGCTGGGTGTGGTCAGGGGCTCGGCCGGCACTGGGTTGCGCCGGCCGGCCGGTCGCCGGAACGGGCGGTGAGCGATAGGCGGTTCCGGCTCGCGGTGCCCGGGATTTGTTGCGGGAGGGAGGATCCCGTTCCGGTGCCGGAGTGCAGCCCGTACCCTGGTCCGGCAAGCATGGGTCTGTGTGGGAGGAAAATTACGTTGGTTCGCAGGGAGCCGCGGGAAGATCGAGACGTTTCGCCGGAGAACCGCGAAACCATCCGCAACAACATCAAGAAGGAACTCGGCATCCCCGGCTCCTTCGAGGGCAGCGCACCGGACGACTTCGCGGCGTGGTTGTCCCGGGTCGAGAACATGATGGAGGACATCCCTCGGGAGAATCGGCAACCGTTCGATATCACCGACAGCCGCGGGGTGACCGACGTGGTCGGCGAGGCGTACATGCTTAGCCGGCTCACCGATATTCGCAAGGAACTACAAACCGGGCTGCGGAATGCCACGGCGCGGAACGAACTCGACCAGATCCAGTATGTGGCCGAGTCCGCGATCCATGATCCGGTGGCCCGGCAGATGGTCGCGGATCAGATTCAGCGAGCACAGGAAGTGGTGGCCAGGTCCTCGGTGATCGAGGACGCACGAGAGACGGCGCTGGAGATCGAATTGCAGAATATGGTCCAGGATCTGAAGGGGCGCCGCGCGGGGGCGCGGTGGTCGCTGTTCCAGCGGGAACCGATCGCCGTACTGATCGGCGCGTTCCTGCTGGTCGGATTCAGTGTCGTGATGGTGGTCGCGATGTTCACGCAGACGAAGGTCCCGGACCTCGTGATGAACTTGATCCTGCTGATCCTCGGGTTCTTTTTCGGTCAGTCGACTCTGGCCGGCCGGGACGATCGGGGGGCGAGCCGAACCTGATCACGCGGAGCCGGCGATACGCTCACGGGGACAGCTGTATTCAGGTGGTACGCAGATGGTCGATCAACAGGTCGAGAATCGCTTCGAGGTGGTCGGTGGAGCCGGTGGAGCGTAGAATCTGGACGCCACCCTGGATACCGGCGATGAACGCGGCGGCGGTGCGCGGCGCCGAGAGTTCGGGCCGGATATCGCCGGTGTCCTGCATGATCCGGAGACCTCGCTCGATATCGCTCTCCCATTGGGCGAGCAATACCGTGACCACATCGGAAGCGCCCGGTGTGTTCCGGACCTGATCCATCAGAACACCCAACGGGCACAGTCGTCCCTGCGCCCGGTACCGGGCGATCAGGGCATCGCGCCAGCGGTCCCAGGCCGCCCAGGTGGTGAGGTCGCCCAGATGTGGTTGCTGGTCCAGGAGCACCCGATCGGCCTCCAGGCGGGCCACCGCGAGGAGTAGTTCCTCCTTACCGCCGGGGAAGTAGTGGAAGATCTGCCCCTTGCTGGTCCCGGTGATCGCCCGGACATCGTCGAGGGTGACGGTGCCGGGGTCGGCGCCGCGCAGATAGGTCGCGGCGCCCTCCACGATCCGGTCGCGGGTCGCACGCCCCTTGGTGGTAAAGGCCATGCCGGAAAGCATACTTTCGCCCCGTTCTCACGGGTCCGTGAGCGGCTCTTTTCGTGGCGAAGTGGGCCATATTTCTGGACTTGCCGGTCCAAAAATCGAAGATTACCTTCGCCGGTATGAACACACGACTTCAGGGACGGACCGCCCTGGTAACCGGTTCCACCAGCAATATCGGACGCGCCATCGCCCTCGCCTTCGCTGCCGAAGGTGCCCATGTCGTCGTATCCGGTCGCGACCGCGGGCGCGGCGACGAGGTGGTGACCACGATCCGCGAAGCCGGCGGGCGCGCGGACTTCGTCTCGGCCGATCTGGACGGATCGGCCGAACGCAGCCACCGGCTCGCCGAGCAGTCGCGGCGGGTGCTCGGTGGCCGCATCGATATCCTCGTGAACAACGCCGGAATCTATCCGCCGGTCAGCACGGTCTCGGCCCGCGACGAGGATTTCGACCGCGTGTACGGGGTCAATGTGAAAGCGGCGTTCTTCCTGGTCCAAGCGGTCGCGCCGGCGATGATCGAGGCCGGTGGCGGGGTGGTGATCAATCTGGGGTCCTGGGTGGCCCGGGTGTCGGTCGGGGTGGGCGGCCTCTACGCCTCGTCGAAAGCGGCAGTGGAATCGCTGACCCGAGCGTGGTCCGCGGAGTTCGGTACCCGCGGAATTCGTGTCAACGCCCTCTCTCCGGGCGTGATTCGGGATCCCGCACTGGACCCCGCCGCCGATTTCCCCGGCGAACACCTCATGCGCAATACCCCCGCGGGGGCGCCAGGGCACCCCGACGCGATCGCCGCCGCCGCGGTATATCTCGCGTCCGATGAGGCGGCCTTCGTCCACGGGACCGTCCTGGATGTCGACGGTGGCCGGGTGAATGTCGCCGAGGCGACGCCGATACCCGGGTGAGAAGCGCCGATCACCCATGATGCCGGCAGCCGCGGCACCGGCAAACTGGCTGTCCGGCGCGCCGCCGGCAACTGCCGAAGCGGATCCCGGGTTCGAGGGCGGCCGCCGGTGACCGCAAGCTACTGCCGCTGGAATCGAGCGCGAACGGTATCCATCCGTGCGCTCAGCTCCTCCGGGGTGATCAGTTGCCGCTCCAGCATCGTGTGCGCCGTGACGACGAGTGAACGTGTCCGCACCGGGAAGTCGTGGTAGATGGTCTCGCCGAGATCGTCTTCTGCGTGCCGGCGGGCGAGATTGTCGAATGCGCCGCGCCAGGACAGGCATTCGCAGGTCGCCTGCATACTCGATTCCCATGGATCCGGCTTGCCGTCGAGCTCGGGCAGCGTACTCGCCCGGCCCGGCCGCGAATCCAGGGCACGCAGGATGACCTCGTAGGGTTCGCTCGTCATCGCCGGGCCCTTTCGTCGATTTCCGCCCGATCCGGCGGGGTGCGGGCGGTCCAGTCGACCTGTGGCAGGGCCACACCGATCATGGTGTCCCTGGTGACGATGGCCGCCAGATGTTCCTCGGTCCAGCCCTCGGTGCCCGCCGGGCGCATCGGCATCACCATGAAACGCGACTTCTGGTTCGAATCATGCACTCGGACTTCGACTTCGGGTGGAAGGTGGAGCCCGAATTCGGCCAGTACCTCGCGGGGACGGCGCACCAGCCGCCGCCGGTAATTCGGGGTGCGATACCAGTCCGGGGACATGCCCAGCACCGGGCGCGGGTAACACGAACACAGGGTGCACACGATGACGTTGTGCAATTCCGGGGTGTTCTCCAATACGTAGAAATAGGTGTAATCGCTCGGGGTTCCCGACCCGGTCGGGTCACGCCAGTCGATGCCGACTTCCTTGCACGTCTCGGTGCCGTCGGCCAGAAGTCGTGCCTTGAAATCCGGATCGGTCCACGCCTTGGCGACCAATGTCGAGCCACCCGACGGTCCGACAGATTCGGCCCATTCGGAGAAACGCCGGTGATCTTCCTGCGAGAAGAGACCCTTCTCGATGGCGAGTTCCCGGATAGCCCTCTCCATTACCTCGAATTCGCTTATTTCCCCGGTTGTCTCGATCGGTGTGTGCGCCCCGTGGTCGTGGGTACCGCTCACTCGGTTCCTACCTTTCTGGTTCGAGCCAGTGCTCGGAAACCTCGGTTTCCAGGGTGTCGGCATCGAAGCCGGTGTATGCCTGCCAGAGGTCTTTCTGCCGGAATCGCACGACATAGAAGGGTTCGCGGCGGCCGTCGTCGCGTCCCCATGCCTCGTCCTCCGGGATAACCCATTCGGGGCGGTACTCGACGACGACGCCCGTTCGTCCTCGGGTGTAAGCCTGGGTTCGAGTATGGAACATCGTGGTCGCGTTCCGGACCGTGACACGGTCACCGATCGAGAATTTCCTCATCGCTCGCCGGCCTCCAATCGGGTCCGTACGTCGTCGAGTTTGGCCGACAATTCGTCGGGCGTGATGAAACCCTTGCCGACGAGGTACTTCGCCGCCACCGTTACCCAGCGTGCGTAGTACGGGAGTCCGAAATAGAGTGTCGCCCCCAGATCGTTTTCTGCCCGGCGCCGTTCCTCGGAGTTCCAGACGCCGCGCCAGCCGAGGCATTCGCAGGTGATATAGGTGTTCATCTCCCAGGGCTCCTCGGCCTTTTCCTCGTACGGGACCGGGATATCGGGCTGTCCGCCGACGTCGTGGGGCACGTGGCGCAGGGCGATGAACAATTCGTTGGATATGTCGTACGGTGAGTCCAGCGGATCTCGGAGAACCGGGGCGATTCCCGCAACGCGGGCCTGGATATCATCGAAACTGCTGTGTGAACTCATGAGCTCTCCGTAGGTCGGATGCGCGGAACAGGCTGACAGTGCGACTCCAGCGTGCGAAGTACGACCGGTCATTTCACGAATTCAGGGGGCCGAGTCTACTCCCGGAATCCCGGCGGGGATCGATTCGGCGAGGCTCGCGCCGCTCCCGGCGCCCGGATCGGCTGCGCCGGTGAGTGCCGATCCGGGCTCGATCGTTCACCGGGGGAAGTAGAACGTGTGTTAGTTTTCCGCCATGACGAAGCTGATCCTCGCCCTGCACGGCGCCGGTCTCGGTGCCTGGCTGTGTGCTCCTGCGTTCCGGGAGTCGCTGGCCGCGGGGGGAGCGACAGCAGTCCAGGTGAACCTCGACGACGCCGACGTGGCGCCCGCTACGATGCGGTTCGGGCCCGCCGAACCGATCACCGCCCTCGTCTCGGTATGGACCGACGGCGATCCGGCCGCGGCGATCAGCACTGTTGCCCACGCCGCGGACGAACCCGCACTCCACGCCTATCGCGTCGGTGAGCGGGTACGGCTCGACCCGGTGCCGGTGCCGGACGGCAGTCGCTGCGATGCCCTGGTCAACGTCGCCCTACTCCGCAGGCCCGAATCCTTGACCCGGGACGAATACCTGGAGTACTGGCAGATTCACCACACCCCGATCGCCATCCGCACCCAGAACACCGTCGGCTACGTCCAGAACATCGTCGAGGAAACGCTGACCCCGCGGACACCGGAAACAGCGGCCATCGTCGAGGAACACTTCCCGATGGGAGCGATGACCGACCCGCATGTGTTCTACGGCAGCCGCGGTGACGAGAAGGAACTCCACCGCCGAGTTACCGAATTGATGTCCAGCGTCTCCCGATTCGGCGCGGACACCGGTCTGGACCTGGTACCCACCAGTCGCTACCGCTGGAACATCTGAGCCGGTGGTCCGTCGAACGGCTCACCCGTAGGGCGAGGGCTATCGCAGCAGGCGAAATCCGGACGTCAGCGTGGCGGTTTCGGCTGGTCGCGGCCCGCGTTACGGGCGGTGCCCCGGTGGGCGGGCACCGTGGCGGGGTCCTCCGGCCAGGCATGTTTGGGGTAACGGCCGCGGAGGTCGGCGCGGACCTGGGGCCAGCCGGTGTGCCAGAAGGATGCCAGATCCGCGGTGACCGCGACCGGGCGCTGGGCGGGTGAGAGCAGGTGCAGGACGATCGGGACCCGGTCGTGGGCCAGGCGTGGTGTAGCTGTCCAACCGAAGACCTCCTGCACTTTGACCGCGAGCACCGGCGGGTCGGCCGAGTAGTCGAGGCGGGGGCGGCTACCGGAGGGGACTTCGATGCGTTCCGGCGCCAGTTCGTCCATCCGGGCGGCGTCCGGCCAGGGCAGTAGGCGGCGCAGTGCCTGTCCGGCGTCGATGCGTTCGAGGTCGGCGCGGCGCCGGGCGGCGGCGAGTTCGGGGCCGAGCCAGGTGTCGGCGGCGGCGAGCAGTGATTCGTCGTCGACCGGCGGCCAGGGTGCGCCGAGAGTGCGGTGCAGGAAATCGAGCCGCTGACGTAAGGCGGTCGCATCGGAATTCCAGGACAGCAGGCCGAGACCGGTCGAGATCAATCCGCGATGCAACGCTGCGCCCAGCAATTCCCGATCGGGATTGCGAATCGGCTTCTCCGACAACATGATCGCACCCAGGCGTTCGACCCGCCGGGCGACCACATCACCGTCGGCCCACTCTATTTGGTCGACGGTGGTCAGCAGGTTCGCGGCGGCACGGCGCGCGAGCTGTTCGTCGGCGGCCGCGGCCAACCGTATGTACCCCTCGGAACGACCCGGATCGCGTGTCGCGACACCGACCGCCAACCACTCCGGGTCGCCGGTCCCGGAGCCCGGCGGCAACGTGACCGCGGTGCCACCGGCCATGAGGTAGCTCGACGAACCCGGCCCGCGCCGCCGCGCCAGCCGTTCCGGATGAGCCAGCGCGACAACGAAAGCCGGATCGTCGACCCCGTCCGGGCCCTCGACCGATCGGGCCAGCCGGTCGACCTCCCGCCGCCAGCGCGCCGGCCGCTCGCGCCGCAGCACACGCAGACCGGCCGTGAGATCGGCACCGGACGTGTGGGTGTCGTCGTCGAGCACGGTGACGACTTCGGCGGCCGCCCGCGCACCGACCACGGGCGCCCCGTCGAGCAGTGCGCGCGCAAGCCGGGGATGCAGACCGATCCGGGCCATGCGCCGCCCGCGGTCGGTGACTACACCATCGCTGTTGACGGCCCCCAGCACCCGCAGCACCTCCCGGCCGGCCGCCAGCCCACCGGGCGGTGGGGCGTCCCACCAGCTGAGACCGTGTCCGTCGGCCGTGCCCCAGCAGGCCAGCTCCAGCGCCAGCCGGGTCAGGTCCGCCGTCCGGATCTCGGGCTCCGGATAAGCGGGCAGCGTGCCGTGCTCGTATTCGGGCCAGCAGCGCCACACCTGCCCCGGCGCCTCACGCCCGGCACGCCCGGCCCGCTGGCCGGCCACGGCCGCCGAGACCCGGACTGTCGCCAGTCCGGACAGCCCGCGCGCTCGGTCGATCCGGGGGACCCGGGCAAGACCCGAATCCACCACCGCCCGGACACCCGGCACCGTCAGACTGGACTCCGCCACCGCCGTGGACAACACCACTCGCCGCCGCGCACCCGGCCGCAACGCCGTGTCCTGCTCGGCCGCGGCGAGCCGGCCGTGCAGCGGGACGATATCCGCGCCGTCTACGTCGGCCAGAAGTGCTGCTGTCCGCCGGATTTCGGCTACTCCCGGGAGGAAGACCAGCACGTCACCGCCGGTTCCGGCGAGCGCGGCCCGGGTGGCGCGCGCGACGTGTGCTTCGATCCGCTCCCGTGGCAGCGGGGGAACATAGGTCGTGTCCACCGGATGCGTCCGATCTTGGACCTGCACCACCGGCGCAATGCGATCCCCGCCCAGAATCGTCGAAAGGCGTTCGGCCGCAACGGTCGCGGAGGTGGCGAGCACGCGCAGGTCGGGTCGCAATCCGGCCCGGGCATCGAGGAGCAGCGCCAACAGCAGATCCGCGTCGAGGTGCCGTTCGTGGCACTCGTCGAGCAGCACCACATCGACCCCCGCCAACTCCGGATCGCCCTGTAACCGGCGCACCAGCAACCCCGACGTGACCACCTCGATCCGGGTATCCCGGCCCACTCGCCGATCCCCGCGGACCGAGTAGCCGACAGTCCCGCCCACCGATTCGCCCAGCAGGGCAGCCATCCGCCCGGCCGCCGCGCGCGCCGCGACCCGCCGCGGCTCGGCCACGAGCACCCGCCCCGGAACACTCGCCGCCAGCGCCAGCGGCACCAGGGTCGTTTTCCCGGTCCCGGGCGGCGCGACCAGCACAGTGGTGCCGTTCTCGGCCGATACCCCGACCAGTCGATCGAGAATGCCGCGGACGGGTAGATCGGGAAGCTCGGGCAGTTTCATCACCGATCATTCTGAAGCCTCGGCTTCGTACGGCGGCGCCCACCGCCCCCGTACCGGGCGCATCGGTGAGTGCCGCCGGCCGGACTGTGGTCTCCGGAACGGCGCACATATCGATGGTGACCTGGTCGGTCAGGCTTCGGCACCGTGCCCGACGTCGCACTTCGCGGAAGTGGCACGCGACCTCGGGCGTTGTGTCACCGGCCGAACCGGTGTGCGTCTTCCGGGCCCGCGTCGTCCCGCCCGGCCTCGCCGACGCGGTGTGTCGGTGGGTTTCGGTAGCGTCTGGTCCTGTGGAAATCGGGGAATGTATCCAAGAGCTCGCGGACCGCATGGTGGTGCTGCGGGATGCCTATTACCAGGGTTCGCCGTTGGTCGCGGACGCCGAGTTCGACGCGATCGAGGACGAGCTCCGCGGTCTGATCGAGGCGCACCCGGACCTGGCGCCCGACCCGAATCCGCTGGAGCAGGTCGGTGCGCCCGCGGTGCTGCACGCCCCGATCCGGCACGCGCGTCCGATGCTGTCGCTCGAGAAGGCGACCACGCCCGAGCAGGTCGCGGCCTTCTTCGACCGCTTCCCCGGCCAGCCGGTGGTGGTGATGCCCAAGCTCGACGGACTGTCCCTGTCCCTGGTCTTGGAGGATGGGCGCCTGGTGCGGGCGGTGACCCGCGGCGACGGCACCACCGGTGACGATGTGACCATGCTGGTCCGCGCGTTGGTCGACGGGGTGCCCGAGCGGATCGATGTGCCGGGACGTGTGGAGGTACGGGGTGAGGCGGTGATGCTGCGGTCCACCTTCGCCGCCTACAACACCGCACACCCGGACAAGCCGCTGATCAATCCGCGCAATGCCGCGGCCGGCACACTGCGGGCGAAGGATCCGGCTACGGTGTCCGAGCGGCGCCTGCAGTTCTTCGGCTTCGACCTGGACACGTCGGCCGGGGGCGCCGCGATCGACCTGGAAGAGGGGCTGCGCGCGCTGGGGGTCGCGGGGGCGCAGATGCGGCTGTGTACCGACGCCGAGCAGGCGCAGGCGGCGATCACCGCGATCGAGAAAGGCCGCAACGACCTGGATTACGATATCGACGGTGCGGTGCTGCGGCTGGCCGATCGTGCCGCCTACGCGGCGGCCGGGACCCGGTCGAACAGCCCACGTGGTGCGCTGGCGTTCAAATTCGCCGCCGAGGAGAAGACCACCGTGCTGAACGAGGTGGTCTGGGATGTCGGGAAAACGGGCAAGATCGTCCCTGTCGCCTGGCTGCAGCCGGTGTTCGTGGGCGGCACCACGGTCACGAAAGCGACGCTGGCCAACCAGCAGGTGATCCGCGCGCGCGATATCAAGGTCGGTGACACGGTGCTGGTGCGCCGCGCCGGCGACGTGATCCCGTTCGTGGCCGGCGTGCTCGACGCCTCCCGGCGCACCGGCGAGGAGCGCGAGATCGTGCCGCCCACCGCCTGCCCCTCGTGCGCGCAGCCGGTCACCGAACAGGGCAACAGCCGGGAGCTGTTCTGTACCAACGTCGCGTGTCCGGCGCAGACGGTGCGGCGGCTGATCCATTGGGCGTCGCGGGCGGCAGCCGATATCGACGCCATCGGGCAGGTGTGGATCGAACGCCTGGCCGAGGCGGGCATCCTGGAGCGCCCATCGGATTTCTACACGCTGACCAAGGAGCGACTGCTCGAGTTCGACCGGATCGCCGAGGTGTCCGCCGCGCGCATGATCGAGTCGATCGATGCCAGTCGCCAGGTGGGCCTGCGCCGCGCGCTGATCGGTCTGGCGATTCCGATGGCCTCCGACGGCACCGCCGCGCGCCTTGCCCGGGCAGGCTTCGGCTCCCTGGAGGAGGTCGCCGACGCGGGTGTGGAACGACTGGTGGCGGTGGAGGATATCGGGCCGAAGGTGGCCGCCTCGCTCGTCGAGCACCTCACTCGCCTGCGTCCGGAACTGGAGCGGCTGCGCGCCGCGGGCGTCTGCCTGGACGTCCGTGAAGAGGACCTTCCCCCGGTCGTCGCGGCCGGCGCCCCGCTGGCGGGCAAAACGGTGGTGATCACCGGTGCGCTCAGCGATCCGCGCTCCGGCGAGAAGGTCGCCCGCCCGACGTTCCAGCGCCTGTGTGAGAAGGCGGGTGCGACGGCAGCGTCCTCGGTCTCGGCGAACACCGATCTGCTCATCACCGGTGCGGGAGTCGGCGAGAGCAAACTGGTTAAGGCGGAGAAACTCGGAGTCGAGGTCGTCGACCAGGGCGAGATCTGGCAGCTGCTGATCACCGCCAAGGTCATCTGAGCGCCTCGCAGCGGCGGACCTCCGACGGGTGCTTCGCGTCTCGGCACAGGAGCCGAGTCCGGGTGGCGACACAGGCGGAGGGGCCGGGAATACCCTTCCCGGCCCCTCCTGGTTAACGAGTGGGATTCGAACCCACTACCGTCGGATTAAGAGTCCGATGCTCTACCAGATGAGCTACCGTTGCCCCACCTGTGATCGCCGAGTACGCGGGTGTGCGTCATGGTGAGTAACCCCGCGCGTTGCCTTTACGCCACAGCGGCAGGGAGAGCCGCCGCCGGGAATCGAACCCGGATAACAGGGATGCGTCGCGCACACCCAGATGTCGTGCGATCGATGGAGTTGTTGAGCTTGGAGCAAGAATCTGAATTTGACGGCAGACTCTGGCAGCGACTGCCTGTTCAGTTTCAATTTCAGGTTCAGCTTGTGCTCCATCCCCCGGGAGGGGGAGTCTGTGTTCCCGGCTAACCGAACAGGTAGCCGAGAATGGCCTGGCCCGGCTCGACATCCGTGACGGGCGTCGAATTCGCCGTTTCCCGGGCGAAGCGTACCGCGTCGAGCAGCTTGCCGAGCCGTTCCTCGATATCGCCGACTTCCTTCGCGGGCAGGGCGCCGGAGAACTTCGTGGTGTTCCACCGGCCCACCACCACGTCCTCGTGGTACACCTCCACCTGCGCGGGATGCTTATCGGTGGCCGGGGCCAGCACGTGGTTGCGCGGCACCTTCTTGGTGCGCACGGTCTGTGACGGCTGGGTGGCGTAGCAGTCGCTGACCTCGTCGAACGACCACGACTCGGCCGGATCCAGGGTCGGCAGCTTGGCGACGAACCTCTTCAGTTCGGTCAGCTGCTTCTCCAGGAAGAGCAGATAGGTGACCGGCAGGTCCCGCGCAATGGTGACGCCGTCGACGGTGAGATCGGCCTTCGCTGCACAGTTGGTGGAATCCTTGGTCGCGGTCACGTCGAACAGCCGCGTCAGGGTGCGCTGCACATCCGCGATCACCTCGCGCGCCCGCACCTGGACCCGCTTCGATTCCGGCGGCAGCTCTTCACCCATATCGTCGAGCGGCCGGTACGTGCGCGAAATACCCGCCAGCAGATCGACTTTACCCACCCGCTGGTACGCGGCCGTGACATCCGCGTTCGCCTGCGACTTCGCACCCTTTTCGATGGCGATGAGTTGATTCAGCTTGGTGGACAACGGTTTCCCTCCTTCAGTCACCTCGTTGCGACCGGAGATACCGTAACCGGGCGGCGCCGGGGGCCGCCACCGATATTTGCGTCCGGACTCATCGAGGCAGGTCCGCCGGTGGGGCGGTCAGGCGCTGATGCCGTGGGTGAGGACCGCGGCGAGTTCGCGGTAGGCCGCGGCGTCGTCGAGGCCGGTGCTCGCGCGCAGGCCGCCCTGCTGGATGCGCACCATCATGGTGGCGGCGAGGTCGGCGGCGAATGCCGCATGCACACGACGGAATTCGCCGGTGGACACGCCGTGGTCGATCAGTTCCTGGACGCGCCGAGCCGCGATGCGGGTGTTGCGGTCGTAGACCGCGCGCGCGGGGGCGAAGGCGTCCAGGTCGGCCATGAACCGGGCCGAGGCCGCCGACAGTGCCTCGCCGACCGCGGTGAGGTAGGCGGCGATGCGGTCCCGCGGTTCCGTGGTCGCGGCGACGCTCGCCTCGACCGCTTCGGTCGCCTGTTTGAAGAAATGCACGGTCGCGGCGGTGACCAGCTGTTCCTTGCTGTCGGCGAGGGTGTAGAGGGTGGACTTCGAGCATTTGAGACGCGCCGCGACGGCGTCGAGGGTCAGGTGTGCGAAGCCCTCGGTCAGGAACAGCTCGACCAGCTCGTCGAACAGTTTCGTGCGGCGGGCCGTCGCAAAGGCCGAACGTTGCTCCATGGCCGCAAACAGTACTGCAGACGTCCTTGCAGTACTGGTACAGCGACAGTACTGTAGGCGTCAGTCCAGTACTGTCACCCGTTCAGGAGGAGAATCCTGTGGCTGTCGATCGACTCCTGCCCGCCGGCGAGGCACGGGATCTCATCCAGCTCACCCGCGATATCGCCGACAAGGTGCTGGCGCCCATCGTGGACGAGCACGAAAAGGCGGAGACCTACCCGGAGGGCGTGTTCGCCCTGCTGGGGGAGGCCGGACTACTCAGCCTGCCGTACCCGGTGGAGTGGGGCGGCGGGGGACAGCCCTACGAGGTGTATCTGCAGGTACTCGAGGAGATCGCCGCACGCTGGGCCGCGGTGGCGGTCGCGGTGAGTGTGCACAGTCTGGCGTGTCATCCGCTGCTGGCCTTCGGTACCGACGAGCAGAAACAGCGGTGGCTGCCGGAGATGCTGAGCGGCACCACGATCGGCGCGTACAGCCTGTCGGAACCGCAGGCCGGCTCCGATGCCGCCGCGCTCGCGTGCAAAGCCACCGCCGAGGCCGGCGGGTACCGGATCAACGGCGCCAAGGCCTGGATCACCCACGGCGGTATCGCCGACTTCTACAACCTCTTCGCCCGCACCGGTGAGGGTTCCGGTGGGATCTCCTGCTTCCTGGTACCCGCGGACACCGACGGGCTGAGTTTCGGCAAACCGGAGGAGAAGATGGGTCTGCACGCGGTGCCGACCACCTCCGCGCACTACGACAATGCCCATATTCCCGCCGAACGCCGTATCGGCGCCGAGGGGCAAGGGCTGCAGATCGCCTTCAGCGCACTGGATTCCGGCCGTCTCGGGATCGCCGCGGTCGCGGTCGGGCTCGCGCAGGCGGCGCTCGACGAAGCCGTCGCCTACGCCGGAGAGCGAACAGCGTTCGGCCGTAAGATCATCGATCACCAGGGCCTCGGGTTCCTGCTCGCCGATATGGCGGCGGCGGTGGACTCTGCCCGCGCGACCTACCTCGACGCGGCGCGGCGCCGGGACGCGGGGCTGCCGTACTCGCGGAATGCCTCGGTGGCCAAACTCGTCGCCACCGACGCGGCGATGAAGGTCACCACCGATGCCGTCCAGGTCCTGGGCGGGTACGGCTACACCCGGGACTTCCGGGTCGAGCGGTATATGCGGGAAGCCAAGATCACCCAGATCTTCGAGGGCACCAACCAGATCCAGCGCCTGGTCATCAGCCGTCACCTCGCGCGCTGAAACGCCGCCCGGCCGTCGCTCCTCGCGGCCGGCGATTCGCGCCGCCGGCCTGTCCGAGGGGTGTGGGACGAACGAGTCCTACTCGTAGGGGTGTGGGACGAACGAGTCCTACTCGTCGAACAGCCCGAGGCGTCGTCGTTCGAGCTCTGCAGTTCGCCCGGCGGTGCGCCGGGTCGACGATGTGGCGGACAGAATTCGCCCGGCGGCGCGTCTCGGCGGTCATGCTCGCGCCGGCGATGCCATCTGTGGGCGAGTGGATCGTGCCCGGTGCCTGGCGACGTTGACCCGGTTGGCGCACCGATCGGAACAGAAGCGCCGGCGCCCGTTGCGTGAGGTGTCGACGAACACCAGGGCGCAGCCGGGCCGTGCGCACAGCCCGATCCGGTCGGGGGCGGTACAGAACAGCTCCGCGAGCCCGGCGGCGGTGTAGGCCTTGACCCGTTCATCGATCGGGGCCTCCACCGCGGCGTAGTGCAGATGTGGGGCCCGCCCGTCGTGTGTCGATATGTGCGGGCGACTCGTGGTCTCGGCAAGGAGGGCGTTGAGCAGGTCCACGCCGGGTGTGCGGAAGACCTCGGTGAGGCGGCCGGTCCACCGCCGCAGCTCGGCGGCCTGCCGGGGGTCGACGACGCCGACCGGCTTGTATCCGGCGTCGATCAGCAGCGCGGCGAGGTCCTGATCGGGGTCCGCGTTGACGAGCCGGACCGCGAGTTCGGCAGCCAGACCCCCGTAAGGGTTGAAATGCATAGAACCATTACATCAGACTCGGGATATGACAGTCACCTGCTCCGCATGCGCCTGGCCCGCACCGACCCTGCTGTCCGAACACGGCGCGGTACGTTACTGGCGCTGTGTCTGCGGGCAGTGGCTGGTGAGTGAGGCCGATGCGGTGACGGCGGCTCCCGGTGAGAACGATTTCGCCGACGCGCGCGGGTGACGCGGGTATAGCGGGGGCCGGCTCGTGGTCCGCTGAGTTCAGTGTTCCCGTAGGAGAGTCCCGGCCCCGGTGGCGACCCGGTCGTCGAAGCCGTGTTCGCGGAGTGCATGCCACAGAGTGGCGGTATTTATCGCGACGACCGGTTTGCCGAGCTCGGCCTCCAGGTTGTCGGCTTGTGCGACGAAGGACAGATTGGTGCCCACCTGGACGATGGCCTCGGCGTCGGCGCTGTCGATCTCGGTGACGACCTGCCGGATCCGTTCGGGGGTTTCCCGGGCGAATCTGCTGGGCGGTCGGACACCGCAATCCCGTGATGGCGGTGACCTCGAAACCGGCTTCGGTGAAGAACCGGCCGACTTCCTTGTCGGCGACCGGCTGATAAGGCGAGAAGACCGCGATACGGCGGCAGCCGAGCTCGTGCATGGCCGCACGGCAGGCCGAAGCGCCGGTGGTGACCGGCAACCCGGTGCGTTCGCGCAGCCGCCGCTCGAAGGATTCGTTACCGGCCACGCCACCCCAGAAGGTTTCCGCGGACATCCCCATGACCATCCGGTCGGGTTCGGCGCTGAGTACATCGCGCACCGCGGTATCGATGGAGGCGCGGATCTGGCCGAGCAGGGCGCGGAAATCGGCATCGTTGCCCATGACCGGTTCCGGGATGTACATGCTGCCGGCGCGGTAACTGATGCCGGGCAGGTTCGCTCGCCAATAGTCGTGTTCGACAACGGTATTCGTGCTCGGCACGATCACTCCGAAAACGGCGCGGGGGCCGACGGCGTTGGTCACGGCGCACTCTCCTCGAGCTGCTGTATCCGGGCGAGGCAGATTCAGCGGCGCCGAGACCGCCTTCGTGGCCGGACTGGATCCGAGAGTGCCGATATCGATACTGCCCGCGCCGAACGCCTGCACCACATCGGCGCCGGAGGCGAACTGAGTCCAGGTGATCGTCGCGTTCGGCAGGCACGCCTCGAGCAGACCCCGGTCTTTGACGTACAGGTCCGCGTTGGGGATCGCCTGATAAGCAAGGCGCGCCGTGGCGGTGATCCCGGTATCCGGTTCGAACGGGCAGGCCGCGCCGCTCTGCGCGCCGGTATCGCCGCGACCGGACTCCACGCATCCGGCGGCGGCGAGAGCCAGGACCAACGCCAGAACAGTACGCAGTGTGCGTGTCATACCTTGCCCTTCCAGGGAACCGCCGCGTCACCGGCGAATTTGATGACCGAATCGAGAACCAGTGCCGCGCAGCCGATCACGATGATGCAGGCGATGGTCAGCGGTGTGTCCAGCTGTGTTCCGGAGATATAGGCCAGCCCGCCGATCCCGGGTATGCCGTCGGCGGCGACTACGGTGGTCCAGGCGAACGCGGTGGCGATGCGGATACCGCCGATCACCTCGGGCAGGGTCGCGGGGAGCACTACCCGGATGACCACCTGCCCGCGACCGGCGCCCAGCGAACGGGCGGCATCGAGATAGTCCTGCCGGACCCCCGCGACACCGTTGGCGATCGCGATGGGCGGGAACGCGGCCGGCCACTGGTCGGCGGCGGGCACTCCGGAACAACTGGCCGACGCCATCGAGGAACGCTACCGTGCGGGCGTTCTGGACATCATCTCCCTGGGCGGCCTGGACGACCCGCGCACCCGTGATTTCGTCACCAACGGTCTCCTACCGGAGTTGCGCCGCCGGGATATCATCGGCACCTATTATGTCGGCGAGACCTTCCGGGACAATCTGGAGCTGCCACCGCTGCCCGCATCCACGAACGAGCAGGTCGCGGTGTAAATCCGGTGGTTGCGCATCGACACACGACGTGCAGCCACCGGAGGTCGGGGTCATGCCTCGCAGGCCCATGCGCCGCCGGGTCTGCGGCGTCACGACCGGGGTGGCCCTGGTTCTGGACGACAACGAACCGGGCATCCGTTGCGTCGCCGTTCCGGTCCGAGGCGGCTCGAGCAACAGTGGCGAGCCATCGATGTTTCGGTGACCACGCCCCATATGCCGCAGGAGCAGATGCGTGGGCCGGCCCGTCGCCCGGCGGGGCGGGCCCCGGCATCGCTCGACCGCCTGGTGAACTGATCGCAGATATACGACCGACCCGAAACCGGAGCGTTGACCATGCCCGCCGATATCGAAATACTGACCGACGCCGCGGACCTGCGCACCGCGCAGCAGGTATTCCGCACCGCGATGATCGGGGTACCGCAGCTCGATGCCGAGGCCGCGGACGGGTTGAACGAGCCGGGCCGGACCCTGGGCGCCCGGTCCGATGGCGAACTGATCGGGACGGCCAATTCCTATACGAGCTGGCTGGTGGTGCCGGGCGGGGAACGGCTACCGCATGCGGCGGTCACCCATGTCGGGGTGCTGCCCACCCATACCCGCCAGGGAGTCGTGACGGCCCTGCTGCGCCGCCAGCTGGCCGATATCGCGGAGCGGGGCGAGATCGTCGCCTCGCTGCGAGCCACCCAGGGCGGGATCTACGAGCGGTTCGGGTACGGCATCGCCGGGTCGGCGGCGCGCCTCGAGATAGATCGGCGTCGTGCCCGTTTCCGCGATACCGTGCCGGCGGCCGGGCCGGTGCGGCTACTCGCGCCCGCCGACGCCTGGGAGGTCCCCGCCAAGATCTACGCCACCGCCGGGGTCTCCTGGGTCGGAGCGATCGACCGGCCGGCGCAATGGTGGCGGCTACAGCAACTGATGCGCGGCCAGGGGCATGTGGCCGTGCACGGTGACCCCGCCTCGGAGGATGGTTTCGTCCGATACCGCGGGGTCGAATCCGCCGAGTGGTCGCGCAGCCCGCAGCGCACGATGGTGGTGGACGATCTGATCGCCACCACCGATGCGGCCTACGCCGGGCTGCTCCGGCATGTGCTCGCCGCGGATATCGTCGATTCCGTGGTGATTCCGGCGGCCGCCCCCGATGCGCCGCTGCGGCATCTGCTCACCGACGAGCGGGCGGTGGCGGTCACCGAGATCCGGGACGAGACCTGGTTGCGGTTGATCGACGCACCGGCCGCATTGAACCGGCGCGCCTACAACCCCGGCCCACCGGTGGTCCTCGGAATCACCGATCCGATCCTCCCGGCCAACACCGCGACCTACCGGATCACCCAGGACGGAGCGTCGGTGGTGGACGACCCCGCCGACCTCACCACCGATATCGCCACACTCGCGGCCGCCTATCTGGGCGGAACCCCGTGGCGCCACCTGACATTGGCGGGCCGCGTCACCGAGCACCGGCCCGGCGCCGCGGCCGCGGCCGACGTGCTGTTCGCGGTGGAGGATCACCCGTTCAGCGGGACGTATTTCTGACAACGTGTCCGGTCGGCAAACTATCGTTTGCCCAGGGACGGCCGGCCGAACTCAGTTCGAGCGGTTCGAGCCGGACCGACCGCAGCGGTTCCACTTCCCGGGCGAACTCACGCTTCGGGAATCTCGATGCCGAATTGCTCGAGGGTGATGGCGGCAGGCTCGGGGCCACCCCGGACTCCCGTGTCGAGGCCGTCGATAGCGTCGAGCTGCCCGGCGGTGAGTTCGAAGTCGAAAATATCGAAATTCTCCGCGATCCGGGCGGGCCGCACCGATTTCGGGATCGCCTGACGTCCTTGCTGCAGATGCCACCGCAGCATCACCTGAGCGGGTGACTTACCGTGCGCTGTGGCGATCTCGCCGATCACCGGGTCCGCCAGCGTGGATCCGTGCGTCCCGTCCCGGTAGAAGGTGATACCGCCGATCGGTGACCAGGCCTGATTGAGGATGCCGTGCTCGGTGTCGACCGCGAGCAGTTCGGACTGCCGGAAGTAGGGGTGCACCTCGATCTGATTCACCGCGGGCACGATCTCGGTCTCGGCGAGCAGCCGGGTGAGGTGCTCGGGCATGAAGTTGGAGACGCCGATCGCGCGCACCCGGCCGTCGGTGTACAGCTTTTCCAGCGCCTTGTACGCCTGCACGGTCCGGTCGAACTCGCCCGGTAGTGCCTGGTGCAGGATCAGCAGGTCGATCCGGTCGATCCGGAGTTTCCCCGCGGATTTGTCGAAGCCGTGCAGGGTCTCGTCGTAGCCGTAATCGCTGATCCAGATCTTGGTTTCGACGAAGACCTCGTCCCGGGCGATCCCGGAGTGGCGGATCGCCTCGCCGACCTCGCGTTCGTTGCCGTATGCCGCCGCGGTATCGATATGGCGGTAGCCGGTCGCCAATGCCGCGCTCACCGCGGCGATTGTCTCGTCCGGTGGGGTCTGGTAGACGCCGAATCCCAGGGCGGGCATCGTGACGCCGTTGTTGAGAGTGAAAGTATCCACGGGTGTGCTCCTCGGTTTCTCGGACGGGGCCTGGATCCGGTTCCCTCGCCTGAGGGCCATCGCGTCGCTTTTCGATCGTTCGGGGAAGCTGGGGCGCAGACGTCGGCTTTCCACCCTCCCGGACCGTGGCAGGGCGCACAAGCACCTCGCGTGATTTCCGCGAGTTCTCGGCCGTCGCACGGCGTGGTGTCCCTGCCCTGCACCATGATCTCGGTGCGGAGGACGCCGAACGCACAGGTCCGGGTCGCTGGGTTCCGGTGTCGGCCGAGCCGGCCGGCGGCGCGCAGCAGGATCTCGTTGAGGGCGAGGTGCCGGGGCCGGACCGGCGTGAAGGCGATGACCTCGGCGATTTCCTCAGCTACAGCAAGTGGGGGTTGGACAAGGGCGTGGACAGGTGTCCATGGTTTGCCTACTGTTCTTGGCCGGGGCGGCGATCAGTGCTGGTCCGCCGAGCGTAGGAAAACGAACTGAGGTGGTCGACGATGACCGGTTTCGTCACGCGGCAGCGGCATTGCCCGTCGGGGACGGTGGGCAGGCTCCGATCGGCGATCCGGTGACGGCAGCCGATGGCGACCGGGATCCGGTGGCCCGCAAACTGGTGATCGGCGCGAGTGGGTTCCTCGGTTCGCATGTGACCCGCCGTTTGGTGGACAGAGGGGCGCAGGTCCGGGTAATGGTCCGCGAGTCCAGCTCGCTGCGCGCCCTGCAGGACCTGGACGTGGAGATCGTCACCGGGAGTATCGAGGACGCGCAGTCGCTGCGGGCAGCCATGCAAGGCTGCGACATCGTGTACTACTGCGTCGTCGACGCCCGGCCGTGGTTACGCGACCCGGCACCGCTGTTCCACACCAATGTGACGAGTCTGAACACGGTGCTGGAGGTGGCGGTCGAGGCCGGCCTGCGGCGCTTCGTGTTCACCAGTTCCGTAGCGACGCTGCCCATCGGTGCCGACGTGCTCGACGAAACGACCGGGCCGCACAACTGGGCCCGCGCCGGCGGCGCCTACGTGCAGTCCCGAGTCCAGGCGGAGGAACTCGTCCTGCGATACGCACGCGAGCGCGGGTTGCCCGTGGTTGCCATGTGTGTCGCGAACACGTACGGCGACGGTGACTATCTGCCCACACCACACGGCGCCTTCATCGCGATGGCCGCGCGCGGGAAACTGCCGTGTTATGTGCGGGGTGTCGGCGCGGAGGTCGTCGGAATCCGTGATGCGGCGGAGGCTTTGGTGCTGGCGGGGGAGCGTGGGCGAGTCGGGGAGCGCTATATCGTTTCCGCGGGTTTCCGCAGTACCCGCGACCTGCTCGAGATCGCCGCATCGGTGACCGGGGCGGCTCCGCCGAAGTACGGAATACCGCGTGCGGTGCTGCCGGTGGCCGGAATCCTGGGCGAGTTGGTCGCGCGCGTCCGCGGCCGGGACAGTCGGATCACCCGGGTGACGATGCGTCTGATGCATATCATGACCCCGCTCGATCATCGGAAAGCCGAACGGGAACTCGGCTGGCGGCCGCGACCGATCGAGGAGGCGATCCGCGACGCCGCGCTTTTCTTCACCACCCGCCGTCGCGGACGAGACAGTTCTGCCGAGACACCTCCTCGTCGTCCGGCGATATAGTGAAGCTACCGAAAGGCAAACGCATGACCCCTATCGCGCGCGAAGAGATTTGTCCGGCCGGATTCGGCGATGGCCGGTGATGATGGGCTGCGGACCCAGCGTGAGACGACGACGCTCCTCACGGAATTGGCTGCGGTCGGATTCGCGGATGCGGTGGAAATCGGCCGGGGTGGATTCGGGGTCGTCTACCGTTGTAGGCAGGTAGCGCTGGACCGGACTGTGGCTGTGAAGGTGCTGACCGCGGATCTGGATGAGGACAATCGGGCCCGGTTTCTTCGGGAGCAGCGGGCGATGGGCCGGGTGACCGGGCATCCGAACATTGTCATCGTACTCGAGGTGGGCTCGGTCGCCGACGGGCGTCCCTATCTCGCGATGCCGTATCACCCGTTGGATTCCCTCGAAGCCTGGATCCGGCGCCGTGGGCCGCTGTCTCCGGAAAATGTTCTGTGGATCGGAATGAAAATCGCCGGTGCCCTCGAGACCGTGCATCGCCTCGGCATCGTGCATCGAGATGTGAAGCCGGGAAATATCCTTCTCACCGAGTACAACGAACCGGCATTGACCGATTTCGGCATCGCGCATATCGGCGGCGGATTCCGGACGACCGAGGGAACGTTGACCGGTTCGCCCGCGTATACCGCGCCGGAGGTGCTGGAGGGTGCGGCGGCCACGCCCGAGGCCGATGTCTACGGGCTCGGGGCGACGCTGTTCTCCGCGCTCACCGGACATGCCGCCTTCGAACGTCGGCGCGACGAGAATGTGGTGACGCAGTTCCTGCGGATCACCACCCAACCTGTGCCCGACCTGCGGGACAGCGGTATCGCCGACGATGTATCGGATCTGGTGGAGGCGGCGATGAGCCGGGATCGCCGCGCGCGTCCTTCGGCGGCAGCCCTGGGTGAGTCCATTCGGGAGGTGCAGCGTCGCCGCGGGTTCTCGACGAACGAGATCGCGCTGTCGACAGATCCGCCTCCCGAACCCGAGGTCCGCAGTAACCCGGTGCGCGGCAGGCGCCGGCCGGCGGCGGTCGGCCGGAAGGGAGGTGGCAATCTGCCGCTGGAGCTGACCGGTCTCGTCGACCGCCGCGCCGAGTTGGCGGAAGTGAAGAGTCATCTGTCCGGATCTCGTTCGGTGACGCTGACCGGGACCGGGGGTGTCGGTAAGACACGTGTGGCGTTGCGGGCCGCGGCGCAAGCTCGGCGCGATTTCGCGAAAGAGGTGTGGCTGGTCGAACTGGCCGATGTGACCGACTCATCGCTGCTGGTCGGTACGGTGGCGGCGACCATCGGTCTACGGGACGACTCGGCGAGGCCCCTCCTGGAGATTCTGGTCGACTACCTGAGTTCGCGCGAGACGCTGCTCGTCCTGGACAACTGCGACCAGGTCATCGACGGTGTCGCGGAGCTGAACGAAACGCTCCTGCGGTCCTGTCCGGGGGTGCGGTTGATCGTCACGAGCCGGGAGCCGCTGAACACTGCCGGGGAAGCGGTCCTGCGGGTATCACCATTGGGAGTTCCGGATCCCGATCGTGACCCGTCCCTGCAGGGGCTGCCCCGCTTCGACGCGGTGACCTTGTTCGCCGAGCGTGCCGCGGCAGCGGTACCAGGATTCGAGCTCGACGAGAACAACAAGGAGGCGGTGACCAAGATCTGCGCCGGGTTGGACGGGTTGCCGTTGGCGATCGAGCTGGCCGCGGCTCGACTGCGCACGATGTCGCCGCAGCAGATCCTGGACCGGCTGCGGGATCGGTACGCGCTGCTGACCAGCGCCGTCCGGACCGCGCCGGCCCGGCAACGATCACTGGAGCTGTCCGTCGACTGGAGTTACGACTTGTGTTCTGTCACCGAACAGCGCCTGTGGGCCCAGCTGTCGGTGTTCGCGGGTGGCTGCGAACTGGAGGCCGCAGAACAAGTGTGCACCGGTGATCTGGCGCCACACCGCTTTCTCGATGCGCTGTCTTCGCTGGTGGACAAGTCGATAGTGGTCCGGGAAGAAGCGGGTTCGGTCGTACGGTTCCGGATGCTGGAGGTCCTGCGGGCTTACGGCCGGTCGAAGCTGCAGGAATCCGGTGAATATCCTGACTTGCGGCGCCGGCATCGCGATTGGTATCGGCAGTTGGCGCTGACGGCGGAAGCCGGCTGGATCAGTCGTGAGCAGCCGGAGTGGGTCGACCGGCTCGGACGTGAGCAACCCAACCTGCGGGAGGCGCTCGAATACTGCCTGTCCGAGGATACCGAGGAGGCGGGCGAAGCGGGTTTGCAGACCGCCTCGGCGTTGTGGGAGTTCTGGGTTTTTCGTGGCCTGTACGGCGAGGGACGGACTTGGATAGAACGCGTGCTCGCACATCCCGGCGCGCGATCGATACCCGACCGTGTGAAGGCGCTCCGTGTCGGCAGCCAGCTGGCGGCGATGCAAGGCGCCTTCCAGTCTGCGGACATGCTGCTGCGCGAGGGGCGGGAGCTGACCGAACACTCTCCCACACCGATGTTGCGGGCGCAGATGGACCATGCTTCGGGCGCCCTGGCAGTCGCCCACAGCGAACCGGAGCGTGCTGCCACCTACTTGGAACGTGCCATCGACGTGTACAGCGCGGACAGGACAGGGCACCTCCATATCCACGCCTTGAACGCGCTCGGCTGGACCTATGAACTGCGCGGCGACACAACGAAAGCGATCGAGCATCAAAGAAATCTGATCGCCATCACCGAAGAGTGCGGTGAACTGTTCTACCGTTCGGTGGCATTGCGGAGCATGGGCGTGGCCGAATGGCGGCGCGGTGAGGTGAGCCGTGCGCAAGAGCTCATCCACCGAAGCTTGCGCATCGACCAGCCTCTGGACAGTCCGATCGCGGTGGCATTCGGACTGGAGGCGATGGCATGGATCGCCAACGATTGCCACGATACCGAGCGAGCGGCGGTCCTCATGGGTGCCGCCCGCGAAATCTGGCCGGTGCGAAGCAGCCTTACCAGTGTCTTCGCCAATTTCTCACGCTTCCATGCGGAATGTGAGAAATCGGCGCGAACTGCTTTGGGCACAACGAAATTCATGAGGGCATTCCAGCGAGGTCAGGCAATGGATACTGCCGCTGCGAGAGCGTACGCACTGAGTGAAGCGCCGGCCGATGCGGCAGCGGAAAAAGGTTCGACCACGACGTTGACCAGGCGTGAACGGCAGGTCGCCCACCTTGTTGCCCGAGGCCTGAGCAACAAGCAGATCGCCGCCGAGCTGTTCATCTCACCGCGTACCGCCCAAGGTCATGTCGAACATATCCTCACCAAATTGGGATTCACGTCCCGCACCCGAATTGCGGCCTGGATAGTGGATGAAACCGACCGGAGCGGCCCCCGGCCGTGACTCGAGGAGTTGTGAGGTTACTGGCAAGGCAGATCGTGATGCCATGACCCTGCTGCTCGCGAGCCACTAAATATGGAGCACTAGCGAAAAACGTCTCATATGACGCAGACTGGTCGGGCACGGGCCGCCACGCAGTACGGCGCCGGTGGCAGAACCCGAGGAGCGGCAATTCGATGACCCATGACGACAGCGACCTACCGGCAGCCCCGAGCGTCGCCGCCGGTATCGACATCGAGCGGGTCACCGCCTGGTTCGCCGAACACGTCCCCACGGCCGCGCCACCCCTGCGGTTCGATCTGATCACCGGCGGCCGGTCCAACCTCACCTACCGCGTCCACGACGAATCCGGTGCCCGCTGGGTCCTGCGCCGCCCGCCCACCGGACATGTCCTCGCCTCCGCCCATGATGTCGTACGCGAGTTCCGGATCCTCGACCTGCTCGCCGGCACTCCGGTTCCCGTTCCCCCGGTCCTGGCCTGCTGCACCGATCACGCCGTGACCGGCGCCGATTTCTACGTTATGGAGTACGTGGACGGTACCGTCCCCGACGATGCCGCATCGGCCGCCGCCATCCCCCGGGAGAGCCGCGCCGACGCCTCCCGCCATATCGTCGATACCCTCGCGGCCGTCCACGCCGTCGATACCACCATCGGGCCGCTGGCCGAGCTGCGCCGGCCCGGTAGCTATCTGGAACGCCAGCTGCGCCGCTGGCATCGGCAGCTCACCGCCGGAGGTGTCGGGCCCGGACCCCTCTGGGAGGTCCACGACCTCCTCACCCGCCGGATGCCGGGTGAGCGCTGGACCGGGATCGCCCACGGCGACTTCCGTCCGGGCAATCTGCTGATCGGGACCGACGGAACCGTCCGGGCGGTGCTGGACTGGGAGTTGTGGACAGTCGGCGATGTCCTGGCCGATATCGGCTGGCTCACCGCCGCCTGGACCTCGGCCGAACCGTTCGGCTGGGCTCCCGACCCCGCCGCGGGCTACCTCGATATCGACACGGTGCTCGCACGCTACGTCGATGCCACCGGCCGGTCCCTCGACGATCTGCCCTACTACCAGGCCTTCGCGCTGTGGCGGCTGGCAGCCATCGCGGAAGGTGTGGCGGCGCGTTTTCGCGCCGGCGTGATGGGTGAACAGGATATCGATGTGACGGAACTGTCGGAGCGCCCCGCCCGGCTCGCCGAAGCTGCGCGTGCGGTACTGATCGGCTGAAACAAGCAGCGGCACACACGCGCAACTCCTCACCTGTGCGCGCGCTGGGTGAATGATGCGCTCGGCCGGTGGCGGCCGGGCCCGACGCCTCGAACTGCTTGTCGGTCGTCCGGGCCGCCGGCAGCGTTGTTGCCACCCTCGACGTCAGCCGGCCGGGATGGTCACCACGTTGCAGGAGATTGCTGCCGGTGGCCGATGCGCGGTGGATCAGCGGGTGGGTGCTTCCAGGTACGCGGCCAGTGCGATGATCAGAATGGCCAGTGAGAAGATCGCGAGGTCCATGCGGGTGGTGTCGGGTGGGCAGCACTGAACGCCGGCTCTCTGCGCTGGAGCCGTGGGCGTCGGCGACTACTGCGTCCTGCCCGAAATGCGGTCGAGCTTGCGTGTCGTCAGCACAAGGCGGTGGCCGCTCGTACCTCGGTGAGTGCCTGGCGCCCGAGTTCGGCGAAGCTGTCGCCGTTGGCCTCATCGCTCCAGCGCTCGTAGGCGAGCTTCCAGGCGAGCACGCCGAGCTCGGCGGCTACCCGCGCGGTCAGGCCGGGAATGCCGCGGCGCTCGAGCGCCTCGCTCATCGCCGCGGTGAGGCGGAGTCCCTTCAGTGCGTCGCGTTCGCGTAATTCCGGGTTGGCGGCGATCACCGCCGATCTCCGGGTGCCGAAATCGTGGCGGTCGGCGGTGAAGACTTCCCTTCCGGTCGCCTCCAGCACATACGCGACCATGTCGAGTGGACCGGCCCCGGCCGGCGCCGCTGCGATGCCTTCGGCGATCAGCCCGGTCACTGCTCCGCCACCGAACAGCACCTCCCGCTTGTCCGGGAAATGCCGGAAGAAGGTGCTCTTCGTGAGTCCGGCGCGCTCGGCGATCTGGATCACGGTCGTGTTGTCGTAGCCCTGCTGTTCGAACAGTTCGAGGGCAGCGGTAGCGAGTCGCTCGGATGCATGGGGTTGCCAGCGGGCCATGGGAACAGAGTACGGGACTTTGTCTCGTCACTGAGCTACAGTGATGGGACCAAGTCCCATCGCACTGTTGGAGAATTTCATGAGCCGCGCTGTTGTCTACGAAACGTTCGGCGGTCCCGAGGTACTGGAGTTGCGTGAGGTGCCGGAACCGCATGCCGGACCGGGCGAGATCCGCGTCCGCGTCACGGCCTCGAGCCTGAACCCCATGGACTGGGGTATCACCGCGCGACCCGAACTGGCGGCCGGGTTCGGTATCACCCTGCCCGCCGGTTTCGGTTACGACTTCGCCGGGATCGTCGACGAGATCGGGGCCGGTACTACCGGGTTCGCGGTCGGCGAGCGCGTCTACGGCGGCGCACAGGCCAGAGCCGCCGCCGATTTCGTGGTGCTCGGGGCGACCGAATCGGTCTGGCACACACCGGAGGGCATCAGCGACGAGGTGGCCGCGGCAATCCCGGTGGCCGGTCTGACCGCCTCCGCCGCACTTGCGGCCATCGAGTTGCGGCCCGGCGATACCGTCCTGATCGGCGGTGCCGCGGGCGGGGTCGGAGTGTTCGCCGTACAGCTCGCACGGCTCGCGGGTGCCCGGGTGATCGGGACCGCCTCGGAAAGTACATTCTCGTTCCTGCGCAAGCTCGGCGCCGAACCCGTCGCCTACGGCCCCGGACTGGCGGACCGGGTGCGGGCCCTGGCGCCGGAGGGCCTCACCGCGGCCACCGACCTGTTCGGTACCGAAACGACCGAGGCCGCGCTGGCACTCGGCGTACCGCCCGGGCGCATCTCCGCCATCGCCGCCGGCCCCGACCCGGCCGGTGGCGTGCACGCCACCGGCGGCTTCGACGCGGACCCGCAGGCCACCGTGCGAATAACCGAGGCGATCCTGGCCGGCACACTCACCGTGCCGATAGCCGCGACCTTCCCGATCGAGCAGATCCGCGAGGCCGTGACAGTACAAGCCGGGGGCCACGTCCACGGCAAGATCGTTGTCACGCTGTGACGCGGCGGCTGGTAGGAATCTCCACCCTTCAGGGTGGGGAGGACGTCAAATCCGGCTGTTGCTCCCCAAACTCACCGGGACCTTGACAATCGAATTCGCGCACGCCGCCGTGGACAGTGCGCTGCTCAGCGCGACAGGCTGACTGCGCCGAGGGAAGTGGATCAGGTCGCCGAACCGGCGGCGGCGCCCGTCGTCAGGTCGGCGCCCCAGTGGGCGATGGCCGCCTCGAGATCCAAGGGCCGGGGACGCATATCGTCGGTGTCGGGCCAGTCGGCGCGGGGGACGCGCCACATCACCTCGAACTCGTTCCCGTCCGGGTCTTTCGCGTAGAAGGACTTGGACATGAGGTGGTCCGAGGCGCCGACGAGAGCGTTGCGTGCCGTCAGCCGGCGTCCGGTCTCCGCGAGTTCGGTGAGCGTACCGACCTCCCAGGCGAGGTGGTACAGGCCGACGACGCCGGGCGGTGGGCTCGGCGCGTCGTTGCCGAGGGCGAAAAGTCCGAGGTCGTGGTCGTTTTCGGAACCGGCAGCGCGGAGGAAAGCGGCCTGGCCGGGGATGTGATGGGCGATGTCGAATCCCAGGGTGCCGGTGTAGAAGTCGACGGCGCGGTCGAGGTCACGGATGTAGAGAACGGCGTGGTTGAGCCGGCGCACGGTCATATCGCGATCCTTTCTGTCCGTCCACAAGGGTGGGCGGAGTCGGTGACTCGGGGGTGGTGGGAGCCGACCGCCCGCAGGTGGCGGCAGCGTCCTTCGGGCAGCGGTGGATGGGCTCGGGGGTCGCGACTCATGTTCCGGCGAACGTTTTCCGGTATGCCGACGGCGACATTCCGAGACCGCGCCGCATATGGTGGCGGAGGTTGTCCGGCGAGCCGAGTCCGGAGATCTCCGCCACCTCGTCGACCGAGAGATCGGCGGATTCCAGCAGTTCTCGGGCGCGGTCGATTCTGCGGTCGCGGATCCAGGCTCCGGGCGATATTCCGGTTTCGGCCCGGAACCGGCGGCTGAACGTGCGCGGGCTCATCCGGGCCCGCGCGGCGAGCACCGAGACGTTCAGCGGTTCGGCCAGGTGGGCCAGGGCCCAGGCCCGGGTGGCCGCCGTACTCCGTTCGTCGTGGTCGGGTACGTGGTGCTCGATGAACTGGGCCTGTCCGCCTTCGCGCCACGGGGGCACGACACAGTAGCGGGCCACCCGATTCGCGACAGTGGCCCCGTGGTCGCGCCGGATGATGTGCAGGCAGAGGTCGATACCGGCGGCCAGGCCGGCCGAGCTGAGCAGGTTTCCTTCGTCGACGAAGAGCACGGACTCGTCGAGGTCGACCGCTGGGAACAGGCGGCGGAAATCGTCGGCGTATCGCCAGTGGGTGGTCGCACGGTGGCCGTCGAACAGGCCGGCGGCGGCGAGCACGAAAGCGCCGGTGCAGATGGACACGGTGCGGGCACCGGCCGGAATCGTGGCCAGGGCGGCGGCGACCTCCGCGGTGAGTTCACCGGTGTGCCGCGCTGAAAGTAATTTGGTCCCCGGCACGATCACGGTATCGGCGGAGGCGAGCACGTCGGCCGACACCTCGGCGACGAGGGAGTACCCGGACGTGGCGCGGACCGGACCGGGTTCGAGGGCGCAGGTCACGACCTCGTAGAGCGGTGTGCCGTGGTCGTCGGTGGCCTGTCCGAACACCAGCGGGGGGATGGTCGCGTCGAAACCGACCACCGGCTCCAGCAGCAAGACCGCGACACGATGTGGGCGCGGACGCTCGCCGTTGGTGGCATGATTTTCATGCATATTGTCGATTCTGCCACTGGTAGTCCGGTGCGTGCTACCGGATGCTGGATTCTCGTGAAGACAGATATCGATGTCCGCGCGACACCGGGCCGGGGTGGTCGGCGGGCGGGCCTGCACTACGCCTGGATCGTGGCCGGGGTCAGTTTTGTGGCGATCCTGGGGGCGGCGGGCTTCCGGGCGGTGCCGAGCGTCATGATGACGCCGCTGCACGGCGAGTTCGGCTGGTCGCATGCGACCATCGGCGCCGCGATGTCGGTGAACATGGTGCTGTTCGGTGTCACCGCGCCGTTCGCGGCGGCGTTGATGGACCGGTTCGGCGTGCGGCCGATCCTCACCGGAGCGCTCGTGCTGATCGCGACCGGAACCGGCGTGGGTGTGTTCATGACGGCGAGCTGGCAGATGGTCCTGCTGTGGGGTGTTCTGGTGGGGCTCGGCACCGGCTCGATCTCGATGGGTTTCGTGGCCACCGTCTCGACGCGATGGTTCGTCGCCCGGCGCGGACTGGTCACGGGTGTGCTCACCGCGGCGAGCGCGACGGGCCAGCTCATCTTCCTGCCCGTGGTCGCGGAGGCGACCGATCGCCTCGGCTGGCGCTGGGCCTCCCTCATCGTGACCGCCGCGGCACTGGCCGTGATCCCTTTCGTCCTGCTGTTCATCCGCGATCGACCCGGTGATATCGGCGTCACGGCCTACGGCGGCGATCCGGGCGCCCCCGCGGAACCACTACCCAACGGCAGCTTCGGGGCGGCGGCGAGCGGACTGTTCCGGGGCGCCCGGGTGCCGGCCTTCTGGTTGCTCGCGGGAAGTTTCGCCATCTGCGGTATGACCACGAACGGCCTGATCGGGACCCACTTCATCCCCGCCGCCCACGACCACGGCATGCCCACGACACTGGCGGCCTCGCTGCTGGCCACGGTCGGCATCTTCGATGTGGCCGGCACGATTTTCTCCGGCTGGCTCACCGATCGCGTGGATGCCCGCCTCCTGCTGGTGGTCTACTACCTCGGCCGAGGTGCGTCGCTGCTCGTACTACCGGCCCTGCTGTCACCGCAGGCCGGGCCGAGTACTTGGGTGTTCATTGTGTTCTACGGTCTCGACTGGGTGGCGACGGTACCCCCGACGATCGCGATCTGCCGGGCCTGGTTCGGGGCGTCGACGCCGGTGGTGTTCGGCTGGGTGTTCGCCGCCCACCAGCTCGGTGCCGCGGTGGCCGCGTTCGGCGCGGGGTATGTCCGGGATGCGAACGGCTCCTACGATATCGCCTTCTTCGTCGCTTCCGGTTTGTGTGTGGTCGCCGCACTCCTGTGCGCCGGAATCCGGATGCCGAAGCCCATCGCCGAGACAACCTAGCCGAGTATCGACGCATTCTCGCCGCTCCCGTCCGGCATGGTCGCGGCACACGGTGATCGGGTTTCCACGGGCCCGGGAAGGTACGTCTTTCCGATTCGCCGGGTGGTTGCGGCTGGTCGAACCCGTGTCAGGCCGGTACCGCAGGCCTTCCCGTCCGGCGGCGATCCGGGTCGGGTACGGGGACGGCGGCCACCAGATCGCGGGTGTAGTCGGTGGCGGGTCCGGCGAAGAGGGTGTCTGCGTCACCTGTCTCGACGAGCCGGCCGGATTTCAGCACGGCGACGCGGTCGGACACTCGGCGCACCACGGCGAGATCGTGACTGATGAACAGCCCGGCGAAGCCGAACTCCGCCTGCAGGTCGGCGAAGAGTTCGAGCACGCGTGCCTGCACCGAGACGTCGAGCGCACTGGTCGGCTCGTCGGCGATGAGCAAGTGCGGGTTCGCCGACAACGCGCGAGCCAGGGCCACCCGCTGGCGCTGACCGCCCGATAGTTCGTGGGGCAGCCGGGACGCGAACGCGGTGGGCAACTGGACCGCCGTCAGTAGTGTGGCGACACGCTGCGCGCGGGACCGCCGATTCCCGATGTTCTGGACCTCCAAGGGTTCCCGGATCGACTCGGCGACGGTGCAGCGTGGATCGAGCGACGCGGTCGGGTCCTGGGGCACGAAAGCGATGCGCCGGCGCACCTGCTTGAGCTCTGTTCGGGACAGCTGCGACAGGTCGTTGCCGTCGACGAGAATGCGGCCGGCGGCCAGGGGCAGCAACCCGCCGATCGCGCGGCCGAGAGTCGTTTTGCCCGAACCGGATTCGCCGACCACGGCGAGCACTTCGCCGGGCGCCACCCGAAGCGACACCTCCGAGAGGGCGGTATGCGGGGGAGCGCCGAACCGGCCCGGGTGGCGCACGGTGACGAGGTCGACCTCGACGGCCGGCACCTGGCCGTCGAGCCGGCCCGTCTCCGCCGCGACGGCGACCTCGTGGCCGCCGCGGACCGTCGTGTCCAGGCGCGGGACCGCGGCGAGCAACTGCCGCGTATACGGCTCCTTCGGAGCAGCGAAAACGCTGTGCACGTCGCCCTCTTCGATCGTCTCGCCGAGATGTACGACGACGACCCGGTCGGCGATCTCGGCGACCACGCCGAGATTGTGGGTGATCAGCAGGATGCCCGCTCCGGTCCGGTCGCGCAGCCGGACGAGGAGTTCCAGGATCTCCCGCTGCACCGACACGTCGAGCGCGGTCGTCGGCTCGTCGGCGAGAAGCAGCGCCGGATCGCTCGCCAGCGCGAGCGCTATCACGATGCGCTGCTTCTGACCACCGGACAGCTGGTGCGGGTAGTACGAGACGCGAGTCTGCGGATCCGGGATCTCGACGAGCTTCAGCAATTCCACTGCCCGCCCGCGTGCGTCGGCACGCGACAGCTTGCGATGCCGGGTGAGCGCCTGACGCAACTGCCAGCCGATCGTCTGCGACGGATTCAGTGCAGTCTGCGGCTCTTGGAAGATCATCGCGACCCGCTTGCCGCGGATCCGGGTGAGTTCCTGTTCGCTGCGATCGAGGACTTCGACGCCTTCCACGCGAACCGAACCCGTCGCGGTGGCCCCGGCGGGAAGCAGCCCGATCGCGGCGCGCGCCGTGATGGTTTTGCCCGACCCGGATTCACCGACCAGGGCGACGATCTCGCCGCGCCGGACCCGCAGGCTGATGCCCGCGACGGCCGGGCGCGGATAGTCGAACCCGACATGCAGATCGTCGATGACCAGAGCCGGGACATCGGTGTCCGCCGGCTCGGCGGTGGACGGGTGAATGCTCGGCGCGGTCATCGATGGTTCCTCCGGTCGTCGGCGATCGACTGGGCGATCAGGTAGAGGCCCAGGACGAGGGCCGAGATGACGATCAGTGGCCCGATGGCGAACCAGGGGTTGCTCTCCAGGTAGCTGTTACCCGCCGCGACCAGGCCACCGAGTGATGGCGTGGGCGGTACGACGCCGATCCCCAGGTACCCCATGGCCCCTTCGATGAAAACCGCGAGGGACAGTGAGAGCGCGAACTGGACAAAGAGCGCCTCGACCGAGTTCGGCAGCACATGCTTGGCGAGGATGCGGCCGGTGCCCGCACCGCTCACCCGGGCTGCTTCGACATACGGTTGTTCGCGGACGCGGAGCACCGAAGTGCGGACGAGTCGGCCGAAGGTGGGGATTTCGGCGATGGCGATGACGACGGCGACGGTGACCGCGCCGGGTCCGAGGATCGCGGTGAGGGCGATACCCAGGACGATCGCGGGGAAAGCGAGGATCACATCGAAGACACGCTGGGTGATGCCGTCCAGCCCCGGGATCGACACCGAGAGGAGCCCGGCGAGCGTGCCGATGGCCGCACCGATGGGTACGGCGATCGCGATGATCAGCAGGTTCACCTGGATGCCGGAGAGAACACGGGCGAGGACATCACGGCTCAAGTCGTCGGTGCCGAACAGGTGATCGCCACTGGGTGCCAGCAGGTAGGCGCCGTCGATCTGCTGCTGTGGTTCCCACGAGACGAGCAGCGGTCCGATCAGTCCGGCGAGGACAACGCCGAGCACCAGAATCGAACCGACGAGGCCGGACCCGCGGAACAAGCTGCGGAACACGGACCGGCGGGGGTTGCGCTCGTCGCGGTCGGCCGGTGATTCCGGGAGCAGCCCGGGTTCGATATCGTCTGCCGGCTGCTGGTCTACCGGCTGGGTGATGGTGGTCATCGGTTGCCCGCCAATCGGATTCGGGGATCGAGCCAGGCATGCACGATGTCGGCGATGAGTTGGATGAGCACGAAGACCGCGACCGAGATCAGGATCAGGACCTGGACGAGGGGATAGTCCCGCGAGGAGATGCCCTCTTCGGTGAGCAGGCCGAGGCCGGGCCAGCCGTAGATGGCTTCGACCAGGACCGCGCCGCCCAGTAGCGTGCCGATGATCAGGCCGAACGCGGTGATCGTCGACGGCAGTGCGTTGCGCAGAGCGTGCTTGAGCACCACGTCCCGGCGCGACGCACCGGTGGCGATCGCGGTGATCACATATGGCTGTTCGAGTTCGGTGCGCAAGGCCTCGGTGAGGAAGCGGGCGAGCATCGCGCCGGCCGGAAGCCCCAGGGTGACCGCGGGCAGCAGCAGGTATTGGGCGGAGATCCACAGATCGTCGGTGAGGCCGGCCGGTGGGGCGCCGCCCGCGGGCAGCAGCCGCCAGCTGATGCCGAACCCGACGATGAGCAGGGTGCCGACGACGAAGGTGGGCAAGGCGATCGCGACGGCGTTGACCCCGGTGAGCACCGCGTCGAGCACTCGGTTCGGGCGAATGGTGGCCGCCAGGCTCAGCGCCAGACCGAAGACGATCGCGAAGGCCACACCCGCTGCCGTCAGGATGAGCGTGTTGCGGAGGCCGAAGGTGACGAGATCACCGATACTGCCGCCGACCTGGTAGCTGGTACCCAGATCGAAGGTCAGCACCGAACCGAGCCACGAGAAGTACTGCACGAAGAATCCGCGGTCCAGTCCGAGGTCGTGGCGGATTGCCGCGAGCGCCTCCGGCCCGGCATCCGGCCCGGCGAGGGCCACCTCGGGTCCGCCGGGGATGAGCCGGAGGACCGAGAAGATGAGCAGCGATGCGGCGAACAGGACGACGACTGCCGTCGGGATCCGCCGGAGCAGGTAACCGGTCATTGTTATGACCTCCCCTCGGGATCGGTCAGGCTGGTCTTCGCGAAGTGCAGCTGGACGCGGCGGTCCCAGCCCACATCGCGGACACCGGGGGCACTGGTGACACGCGGGATCACGACACCGAGCTCGATGAGGAACAGATCCTCGAGCCAGACCTTGTCGAGGCGGCGGTAGGCGGCAATGGCCTCCGGAGACGCCGGATCCGCTGTCTTCCACGCGGTCTCGGCCGCATCCGCGTATTCCGGACTGATGAAGTTCGATGCGTTCTTCGCCGCGTTGAACGGGTATGCCGACACCGCCAGCGTGGACGGTGTGTACTGGGCGAAGGCGTGTTCCAGGATCCACAGGCCCTTGAAGGTGCCGCCGATCAGCTTGGCCGAATGGGCCGTCTTGTCGTTGGGGACCAGGTTCACGGTGAGCCCGATATCCGCGAGGTTGGACTGCACGATCTCGGCAACGATGCGTGAGGTGTCGCCCGTGGTCCCGTAGTCCAGGTCGATCGGCGGTAGCGGACCGACCTCGGCGAGGATCTTCTTCGCGCGATCGACGTCGCGCGTATAGGTGGTGTTCGCCTGCGCGTCGTAGGCGGGAGAGGTCTTGGGCCACGGCACATTGATCGGGTATCCGGAGCCCCGGAATACGTCGTCGATGATCCGCTCGCGGTCGACGGCGAAGGCGATGGCACGACGGATCCGGACATCGGCGAGAACCGGGTTGGCGACGTTGACGCCGACGTACTGCTGGGCCTCCGCGCCGGTCAGCGGAATATCCACGAAACCGTAACGGCGCGTGGCGATCTGCTGATCGTTGTTGCTGAGGCCGTCCACCACGTCGAGCTGGCCGGTGCGCAGCCGCGTGTACAGCGACTTCGGGTCGCTCGCGATCACGAAAGTGACGGCATCCAGGGGCGGCGGACCGCCCCAGTAGTCGTCGTTCCGGACGATCCGCACCGACGAGTTCGGTGTCCACGAATCGAACCTGAACGGACCGGTGCCGATGAACTTCTTGCCGGCCTTCAACTCGTCGAGGCTCTCGGCGTCCAGGATCGGGGCCGAGTCGAGGAGGTCGAAGATATTGCCGAGCGGATGCTTCAACGACAGGACCACGCGATGTGGATCGCCGATATCGTAGTCCGTGATCGCGGCCGCGGTCCGCTTGAACTGCGGGGCCCAGGGTCCGTCGAGATAGGCGAGGAGCGAGCTCTTCACATCCGCCGAGGTGAACGGGCGACCGCTGTGGAACGTCACGTCGTTGCGCAACTTCAGGTCGAGAGTCCTCCCGTCGGGTGAGAGCGTCCACGAAGTGGCGAGCGACGGACCGGGACGGGGATCCGGAGACTTCGGGTCGACGGTGATCAACGTGTCGAAAACGTTCGACAGCACATGGCCGTTGAGCCCGTGGTTGGCAATCTGAATGAATGTCTTCGGAGACAGATCTCCGAGTACACCGACGCGGAGATCGCCGCCGCGCACGACCGGACCCGCCGGCGTGGCCGAGTCCTGCTGTGCATCGACTGCGCTACGGCAGGCGCTCAGTCCGATGACGGCGACGAGCGTCAGGACGAGCATCCCGCGCCTTCGGGAGCGTAGATGTCGAAACATGGGATCGGCTGCTTTCTGCGGTCGAGAACGTCGCGGGCTCAGCGACGCTCCTGGGATGATTCGTCAATCCGGCGTTTCTGTAACCGGTTGGATTCAGCATGGATCTAATCGTTTGCTACTCGGCCTTCGACGCGGATCTTTGCCGAGCCGGGGAAAACTCCTCTGCCACAACGCCCGTGCGGCCGATCCGGCGGCCTGAACGGCATTTCGCTCAGCGTGAGTGGATACCTCGGCCGGAGCCACCGATGGTGTTTACATGATCAGCTGTGAATTCCCGGCCGGGATGCAGGGACGAACAATCACCTGAACTCGATAAAAGGACTTACCGATGACCGTCACCCCCATTGAGAACCACGCCGATCGTGATCAGGCCGCGCAGGAGGTCTACCGGGCTGCCGGGATCACCGTCGACAAGCTCGGCGAATACATCGGTGCCCGTATCGGCAACGTGCAGCTCGGTGGCGATCTTCCGGCCGAACAGGTCGAGGCGATCCGCCTCGCTCTCGCGGTGAACAAGGTGGTGGTCTTCACCGGACAGGATCACCTCGACGACGACAGCCAGTACGCCTTCGCCGAACTCCTGGGGGAGCCGACCCTGCCGCACCCGACGGTCACCTCGCGCGGCACGCAGCTGCTCACGATCGAGGGCGCCGCGAACAGCTGGCACACCGATGTCTCGTTCGTCGACCGCATACCCAAGGCGTCGATCCTGCGTGCGGTGACGCTTCCCACCTGGGGCGGTGCCACGACCTGGGCATCGACGGTCGCGGCCTACGAACAACTGCCGGTACCGCTCCGGGCGCTGGTCGACAACCTGTGGGCGACGCACTCGAACTTCTACGATTACGTGACCTCCAACTACGGCGAAGACGCGAAGGCGCAGGCGCGCCGCGCGGCGCATCAGAAGGAGTTCACCAGTACGGAATACCAGACCCTCCATCCGGTGGTTCGCGTGCACCCGGAAACCGGGGAGCGGAGCCTGCTGCTCGGTCACTTCGTCAAGGAGTTCTCCGGCTTGAAGTCGGCCGAGTTCGCCCCGCTGTACCAGCTCCTTCAGGCCCGTATCACCAAGCTGGAGAACACTTTCCGCTGGAACTGGAGTCTCGGCGACGTCGCGATCTGGGACAACCGTGCGACCCAGCATTACGGTATAGCCGATTTCGGTGTTCAGGAGCGGAAACTGCACCGCATCACCCTGGCCGGCGACCTTCCGGTGAGCATCACCGGGGAGACCGGCCGCATCATCACCGGGGACGCGTCCCACTACTCGGGCATCGAGCAGCCGTCGAAGCTGGACCTCTACGCGGCCTGATCCATGGTCCGGTAATGGTTGAGGGCGGGCTCACTCCCGCCCTCAACTGCTGCTCGGCTCCGAGACGCTCTAGAGTCGGACTCGCTGTTGTCGGCGACTACCTTCGGCGGGTCCCTGTGATGATCGAAATCGTGGTGACGCTGATCGCCGTGCTGGAAGCCGCCGGACTGGTTGTGCTCTGGCTGTTGCTGGTCCGCGCGCGGCGTGATCTCGAGGAACTACAGCGCCGTGTCGATACCCGGCAGTCGCTGATGAACGGTGGACGCGAGGCCGTGAAAACGGTGTGGGGCGCCGCAAGCCTGCTGCGTAAGAAGGGGTTTCGTGGGGCAGTCCTGACCTCGATCGAGGATCTGGCCGGGTGGGCGCAGGTGGAACGACCGGATCTGGCCCAGCTCACGTCCGCCGGCCATGTCGCGATCGCGTTCTCCGATATCGAAGGATCCACCGCCCTCAACGAACGGCTCGGTGACCGCGCCTGGGTGAAACTGCTGGGCCGCCACGAGCGGCTGGTCGGCAAGTTCGTCACCGCGCACGGTGGACATATCGTGAAGAGCCAGGGAGATGGCTTCATGATCGCGTTCGCCGAGGCCGAGCAGGCGGTGCGCTGCGGTTTGGACGTGCAGGACGCACTCGGCGACAGTGCCGGATCCCTGGGCCGCGAACGTGTCCGGGTCCGAATCGGGATCCATATGGGCAGGTCGGTTCGCCGCGGTGACGATCTGTTCGGGCGGAATGTGGCCATGGCTGCCCGGGTGGCCGGCCAGGCGGACGGCGGGGAGGTCCTGCTCAGTGCGGAAGTGCGGGATGCCGTCGCCGATGAGCCGGGTATCGCGGTCACCGGTGCCCGGGAAGTCGAACTGAAAGGCTTTCACGGCGCGCATCACCTGTATACGGTCGAGCGGGTGCGCTGAAAACGCCGGCGAGAGTGCCGGTCCGGGCGACAGCCCGAACACAACGACGGAAGGAATCACTGTGGTCACCGTCCTCGGAAGTGGTATCGCCGGAACCGCCCTGGCCGGGGCGCTGGCCGGTGCCGGGCGCCCGGTCACGGTGTACGAACAGCGCGACGGCGGGGGCGGCGGGGCTTTCCTGATCCTCGACGGCCGAGGGCACCGCGGACTGATCGACCTCGGGGTGCCGGAGCACGAATTGCACGGTGCGTCCTACGCGCTCGACGAATTGCGGTACACCCCGGATGACGGTGTCACCCGGCGGCGCCCGAACGAGGGGCACCGGTTCTGGCTGCGCAGCGATCTGATGCGGGTTCTGAACCGGTGGGCGGTCGAGGCGGGAGCCGAGATCCGTTATGGCGAACCGGTTTCCGAGGTGCTGGTACATCCCACGGACGGCACCACGCTCCGCTTCGGCGACAGCGTGGTGACCACCCGCGAATTGGTGATCGGCGCGGACGGTATCGATTCGGTGGCACGGGCCGGGATCGAACCGGACCGGATCACGGAATACGCGGGCGACGTGGTGGTCTACGGGATGACGGAACGCGCGGTGGAGTGCCCCACGGATCCATTCGTCCTGCATTTCGACGCGGCATCCGCTTCCGGCACCCGCCCGGCGGCCACCGTCGGGCATATCTGGCGACCCGGGGCCACCGCGGCGCTGTGGTTTCTGCGGATCACCCGGGAGCCGTTGCCGGCCGCGGAGACCGGAATCCTGCCCGTCGGCGGCTGGGCCGAAGCAGTGGTGGCGGCTGCGCCGGGACAGGTCCGTGAATTGACCGCGGCGCTGGTGGCCGCGACCGATCAGGTGCATGTTTCCAACGCGCGCAATGTTCCGCTCGCGCCGGCGGCCGCGCCCGCCCTGCCGGTGGTGCTGGTCGGTGACGCCGACCATGCCATCACGCCCGCGGCGGGTGTCGGGGCCCGGGAAGGTATCGAGGATGTGGTGGCCGTGTACGGGGCGATTGCCGCCGGCGGGTCGCTCGCCGAAGCCATGTCGGCTCGCCGGCGCACGATAGCGGAGGAGCGCGACCGGGTGGCCCGCCGGATGCGGGGCGCCGTGGCGTCCGGCCCGGCGTCGTAGCGCCGGATCCGCATCGGAGGCCAGTGCAGATCGGTTGGCGACGCTATCGGGCGTGCTTCCACAGGTACCGGAGAACCTCGTCGTCGATATCGGTCTGCGGTCCGGTGTTTCTGCCGTCCGCACCGTGGACCTCGGTGTGCAGGCGTTCCATCCGGCGGTCGAGTTCGGCGGCGGTGGCCGCGGCGTCGGTCAGGTCGTCGACGAGCTGCTGGGGGAGGGCGCCGTCGTATTTGTAGAAGATCTTGTGTTCGAGACTGGCCCAGAAATCCATGGCGACGGTGCGTACCTGTAGTTCGACGGTGACGTCCACCGGCCCGGTCGACAGGAACACCGGGATCTGCAGCAGGGCGTGCAGGCTTTTGTAGCCGTTGGGTTTGGGATCGGCGATGTAGTCCTTGACGGTCAGGACCCGGACATCGTCCTGTGAGGTGAGCGCCTCGAGCACCTGGTAGGTGTCGGTGATGAAGCTGCAGGTGATCCGCACGCCGGCGATATCGGTGATGTGCTCGCGCAGCTCGGGCAGCTCAGGGCGGATGTCCTTGCGTATCGCCTTCTGCAGGATGCTGGTGGGCGATTTCACCCGGGATGTGACATGTTCGATCGGGTTGTAGTGGTGCAGGTGCAGGAACTCTTCCCGCAGGATCGTGACCTTCGTGAGGATTTCCTGCACGGCGAACCGGTACTCCATGACGAAGCGGGTCATGTCATCCCGCATCCGGGACATGAAGCCGATCATCGCCGTGTCGCCGGATTCGTGCCGGTCGTGGCTCCGCGCACTGTCTTCTGCCACCGTGTCGACCTTTCGCGTTCGCTCGCAAACCGGAACCGGCCGGGTCCCGGGGGAGGACTCGTGCCGAAAGACAACACACTCCCCGCGTCGACGCTACGCGGCGGGTCCTTCGGCTATCGGCCGGCACCGCCGTCGCTGTCGTGGCCGGCTCCTCGGGTAGCCGCGTCACGCTGGGCCCGGCCGCTCGATCGGCAGCGGAGAGCTGGACCGGCCCGCGGTCCGGCTCTCCGCCGGCGGTCCTGGCCGGTCAGCTCCCGGCCAGGACCCGATCCTCGCCGGTGTCGACACGATGGCCGTCGAGCCGCTTGCTGAGCCCTTCGCCTTCGATATCGAAGGAGGGCACCAGCGGAGCCAGCCATTTCGGCATCCACCAGATCCGCTCGCCCACGATCAGCATGAACGCGGGAACGATGAGCATCCGGACCAGGAACGCATCCGCCAGGACACCCACCGCGAGGGCGAAGCCGATGGATTTCAGGATGACGTCGTCGACCAGAGCGAATCCGGCGAAGACGCCGATCATGATGATCGCGGCGGCCACCACCACGCGGGCACTGTGCGCGAACCCGTCGATGACGGCTTGTCGCGCGGGGGTCCCGTGGACGTAGGCCTCGCGCATCCGGGTGACGAGGAAGACCTCGTAGTCCATGGCGAGACCGAACAGGATGCCGGTCAGCAGGATCGGCAGGATGAACAGCACCGGGCTGGTGGTGTCCAGGCCGATGAGCTGGTTCAGCCAGCCCCACTGGAAGACCGCCACGGTAGCGCCGAGGGAGACCCCGACCGAGAGCAGGAAGCCGAGCGCCGCCTTGATCGGGACCCAGACCGAACGGAACACCGCGATCAGCAGGAAGACCGCCAGCCCCACCACCACGGCGAGGTAGAGCGGGAACACTTCGGTCAGCTTGTTGGCGATATCGACCCCCACGGCGGTTTGACCGGTGACCAGGGCGCGGGCGCCGGTTTCGGCCGGGAGGTCGGCGACGGTGGTGCGGATCTCGGCGACGAGGTCCTTGGTTGCCTGGTCGGAGGGGCCGGAGGCCGGGATGACGGTGACGGTGGCGAACCGGACCGTCTCCAGCTGCTGGGCGAAGATCTGCCGGGCCTGCGGGGTATCGCTGGTGACCGCCGGGACGACGGCGGCGATATCGGAGTCCGCCCGCCCGGCCAGCGTCTGCAGGTCCTCGGTGACGGTCTGCACTGCCGCCGCGGGGTCGGTGGCGTTCGCGGTGTCGACGACCACGATGAGCGGGCCGTTGGCGCCGGCGCCGAAGTTCTCGGAGATCAGTTCGTAGGCACTGCGAGCGTCGCTGCCGGCGGGTTTGCTGGAATCGTCGGGCAGCGCGAGTTGCATGGAGGCCATCGGCAGCGCGGCCACGGCGGCGACGGCGATACCGCCGGCCAGGGCGAGCCACTTGCGCCGGGCGATGCCCTCCACCCAGCGGCGGCCATGGGTGCGGAACTCCGCGCCGCCGGACTGCTGCTTCAGGTAACGCGGCTTCCCCTTCATGACCTTGTCGCCGGCGAAACCGAGGATGGCCGGGAGCAGGGTGAGCGAGATGAGGACCGCGATCGCGACGGTGAAGGCGCCGGCGAGACCCATCTGGGTGAGGAACCCGATATTGCACACCGCCAAGCCGACCAGGGCGATGATCACGGTCGCACCGGCGAAAACGACCGCGGATCCGGCCGTGCCGACCGCCCGTCCGGCTGCCTCCTCCAGCGAACGGCCGGCGCGGACCTCGCTCTGGTAGCGGGACATGATGAACAGGGCGTAGTCGATACCCACGGCAAGACCGAGCATGGTGCCCAGGGCAGGAGTCGTCGAGCCGAGTTCGACGAATCCGGTCAGCGTGGTGATGGCGAGCATGCCGATTCCGACGCCGATGAGTGCGGTGAGCAGCGGCATACCGGCGGCCACCAGCGATCCGAAGGTGATCGCGAGGACCACCAGGGCCACCGCGACCCCGACCACCTCGGCCAGCGGCATCTCGAATTCGGTCAGCGCGTCACCGCCGATCGCGACGTTCAGGCCCGCGTCCTCCGCGTTGTGCGCGGCGGTCTCGAGCGCCGTGCGGTCGACATCGGCGAGTTCGTTGGCCGTTTTGCTGTAGCTCACCGACGCATAGCCGACTCGGCCGTCTTCGGTGAGGGTGCCGCCGGTGAAGGGATCCGTCACCGACTGCACGTTCTCGGTCGACAGTTCCCGCAGGGCCGTGGCGACCGCCGAGTTGTAGGACGGCTCGGTCAGCGAGCGGCCCGCGGGTGCCTCGAACACCAAGCGCGCGGTCGCGCCGTCCGGTGAGGCCTGCGGGCTGCGCTGCTCGATGAGCTCGAAGGCCTGCGTGGACTCGATACCGGGGAGTTCGAATTTATCGCTGGTCTTCCCGGATAACGTCGCCGCTCCGACCGCCAGCAACGCCAGCAGCACGACCCAGATCGCCGCCACCGCCTTGCGGTTCACGAACGACCAGCGGCCGAGCCGGAACAACTGCCACGCCATGTGCATGCCTCCGAGCGGTTATGTGGACCCCGTGGTCCGGTTATGCTTCAGGGTAGAAGCGTGCGGACCCGAGGGGCCACTTCGACGACGAATATGTGCAGCAACTCACCCCGGCCCCGGAATGAGACGTGGGTCTCGATCCGGCAGGGCCGGTACCGATTTCGCGGAGGCGACACCATGAGCGGCAGGACGGCATCGGCGCCGGACGACGCGCAGAACTGGGCGGGCCGGCGGGCCGATGCCCGGCAGAACCACGAACGGGTGCTGGCCGCGGCGATCGAGGTGTTCACCGAGCACGGTATCGGAGCCACCATCCCACAGGTTGCGGCCCGGGCCGGAGTCGGCAAGGCCACGGTCTACCGCAGCTACCCGACCAAATCCGACCTGGTGCAGGCACTGGCACAGTCGCATATCGAATGGTTCCAGGAGCTCACCACCGCGGCGGTTCGCGCGGCGCAGACCGATGCCTACCACGCCCTCGAGGCGCTGCTGGAGCGGATTGCCGCTCGCCTGGCCGAGGACCGGTTGATGATCGAAGTCCTGAGCGGTGTGCAGGGGCTCGGAGACGAACGACTCGAACAGCAACTGGATCAGATGCTGGCGCTGGGGCGCGCGCAGGGAAGCTTGCGCGCGGACGCCACCGGTCTGGATATCCAGGTCCTGGTCTCCGGTGTGGCGCGTGCGCTGATCGATCTCGACATCCGCGATCCCGAAGTCTGGCGCCGCTACGCGCGGCTGGCGCTCGCCGCGCTGCGCGACCCGCCCGCCCCGGCGCAACCGTGACCATGGCGCCGCGGGTTGCTACCGGCGCCCTGGTAACGACGTGGCGGCCGCGGAACCGGAGAAGCCGCCGTGGCCGGGGACGGTTTCACCGGCCCGGAAATGCGTGCGGCCCCGGATAGCGTCCCGCGCGGGCTCCGGGACGATCCGCGGGGGCTGGTACGAGCTCGGCGGGCCGGGCGTCGGTGCGGTTCGGCGGTGGAGTTGGATCGCGGTGAGGGCACCGACCACAGTTGAACGGACGTCCAGGTGTGCGGTCCGGGGATCGGCGGCGGCGATCCGGGCGATGTGCAGGCCGCGGGTGACCAGATAGATCTCGACGCCGTCCCGGCGGTAGGCACGCGCATCCTCGGCCAGGGCGGCGAGAGTGCGCAGCGAGAGGAAGTCGAGCCGGATAGCATCGATGATGACGGCGCCCCCCGCGCCCGATGCCGTATCGGCGGCCGCGCGCACCGTGCGCCGCCACAGCGGCAGCGTGAACGCGTCGGCCTCCCCGCGTGCCGTCAGCACGACAATGTCGCCGCGTCGGCCGATACGGAAGATCAGCTGGTCAGCCGGTGTCCTGGCGCGTGCGGTGGCGGGAACGGAAACGGTCGCGGAAGGGACAGCACTCGATTTCATCTGCACTCGCATCGGGTCGGGATGCCTCGCGGCATCGTCGCCGGGCCGACCCTGGGTGCTCAAGGTGAACGTGTGAGCCCGTGCTTCTGCAGCATAGGTGATGTCGAGAACTCAGCCAATGGTTCTCTTCGCGGGAGGGGACCGTCGGCTCTCGGCGCCAAACCGGGAGGTCGACGTCGGCGGCCGGGAACTCCTACGCGCCCAGCAGCCGGATCTCGGTGTTCAGTTCGGCGGCCTGCGTGGTGAGTGTGTTCTCGTCGGGTGCGGTCCCGACCCGCTCGGCCAATTCGGCACGCGTGAGAACGGTCAGACCCGGCGCATCGGCCCCCGGGTCGCTGTGGATTTCGACGCGGCCCGCCGTGAGTAGCAGCGTTGCCTGTGCGTTCTGTGTCTCGAGTAGTCGGCGTAGGTCACCGGCGGTGACCTGGGTATGCGGATCCGGCACAGCGCCGGAAGCGCTCGGTGAGTTCGCGGTACTCCGCTTTTCGGCATCCATGGGGGCCGGTTGCCCGGTGCGGCCCGAGGGAAACCTGCCCGGGCCACCCTGTACTCCAGGGGCGGGGTGGCGCCGCGTTCGTTCTCGTTGCCGGACAAGCGAGTAGCGTGGGCTTTCGAGGAGGCGATGGGAGCCTGCAGTGGACGATGCGTCATCGGACCGGCCACGTGTGCCGCGTGAGCCCGCGCGGTGGCCCGCGGCGGACTCCGATGATCAGCTTTTCCACGGGATGGGTTCCGTATGCGCGGCAGCGGTTCGGTTGACCGGTGTGGACGGCGCCGCAGCGAGGGGCATCGGCTCTGTCGCGATCTCGCGGTGCACGGGGCTGACCAGCGCTGGCCGGCCTTCACCGCCGATGCGCTGGCACTGGGCGTGCGGGCCGTCTTCGCGTTTCCGGTGCCGGGTGCGCGTCGCACCATCGGGGTTCTCGAGTTGTATCGGAGCAGCCCGGGCGGACTGGGCGTCGTCGAGGAGGAATCGGCGCGCGCCTGCGCGACGGTGGTGGGGCAAGCGTGCGGTCCGGCTGGGAACGCCGGGTCGACGCCGCCGGTGGTCTGGACCCGTTCAGGCCGCGGCGATCGTGCAGGCGCTGGAGTCCTCGCCCGCCGATCCGGGACTGGCCGCGGCCCTGCACCCGCCGGTGGATCTCGCGCCGCCCACCCATATCGACTGACGAACCACTCTCCGGCGTGGTTCACGGGGTGCGACGGCTCAGCGCGGCGAGTGCTCGCCCTCCGTCCGGCTGGTAGCGAGACTCTCGTGCGCGGTCAGCAGGATGTGGTCGAGCTGGGTGCGGAGCCGGACCTCGTTCCCGGCGATCCCCGGTAGTTCCGCGATCACCCGCTCGGCGATCAGGCGCAGCTTGATATTGGTCTCCTGGGAACGCCAGCGTAGAACGTGGAACGCTTGATCGGCGTTGATGCCGTAGGCGAGCATCAGCGCACCCTTCGCCTGTTCGATGACGACGCGGGAGTCCAGCAGCCGCGGCAGCGTGTCGTCGAGGGCCTCGCGGCGGTATTCGGCCGCGGTGGCGGACAGGTCGATGTAGAAGCCCTCCGTACCGATCTTCTCGCCGTGCTCGTCGTACATGGGCTCGGACACCACGAGGATCTCGCGGACGTGTCCGGCCGTATCGATGATGCGGTGCCGGCTGGAGAACGGGCCGCCGTCCTCGACGGAGTCGATGAGAGCTTTGAGCCGGTCGCGGTCCTCGGGATGCTTGTGCGACATGAGCAGCTCGGTAGTGGGCTGCACGCTCGCCGGGTGGCCGTGCATGCGCGCCACCTCGGGCGACCATTCCCAGGTGCGGGTGGCGAACAGATAGTGGAAGCGGCCCACCTCGAGGGGGTCGCCCACTCCGACGACCTTCTCGACCAGGTCGTATTCGGTTGCGGGCAGTTCCTCCTGAGGGTCCATGGCATTGATTATTCCCCGGATGGTTCCGGAGTGCCGGATCACCATCGAGACGGCCCTCCAGGAGGCTGTGGCCCCCGGACGGACGCGCCTGCCCGCTGAAAGCGGTCAATCCATACCGCTCGAGCCGCGCGGCGTCGATTCGTCGGTTTCGATGACTTCGCCCACGGGATGCTCGTCGGCGTGCGTGGGCTCCGCGTGCTCCTCGGCGAAATCCGGTTCGTCCTCGAGGTCGGCCGCTGTCCTCGGGTCGGGGTTCGGTGTGTTCATGTCCGGCCGGGTACCCAGGCCGGACGCGGCGACACAGGCCCGGGCCTGCGGGATATGCCAGGGTCCGGAGCGTTGTCCCGGCCGGGTGTCGACCGGGTAGCCGGGGGTATTCGGGCGCCATGAATTCACCGACCGGAGTGGCCGAGTCCTATTGGATGCATTCGACCGGGCGGACCTCGTATCCGCGCCTGGACGACGATATCGAGGTTGATGTGGCTGTGATCGGCGGCGGAGTGGCGGGGATCTGCAGTGCCTGGGAGATCGCCCGGACCGGCCGGTCGGTGACCGTGCTCGAGGCGGACCGGATCGTCAGCGGCACCACCGGCTACACCACCGCGAAGGTCAGTGCGCAGCACACGCTGGTCTACGACACGCTCGAGTCGTCGTTCGATGCGGAGACGGCCCGGCTGTACGCCCGCTCCCAGCAGGACGCCGTGGAGCATCTGGTGCACACCGCCACGGAACTGGGCATCGACTGCGAGCTGGAGCGGGCTCCGGCGTTCACCTACGTGACAGCGGAGGAGGAGGCCGGCCGGATCCGCGCCGAAGTCGACGCCGCGGCAAAGGCGGGGCTGCCGGCCTCCCTGGTCACCGAGACCGGCCTGCCGTTCCCGGTGGCGGCCGCGATCCGGGTGGCCGACCAGGTCCAGTTCCATCCGCGGCGATACCTGCTCGGACTGGCCGAGGACCTGATCCGGCGTGGCGACCGGATCTTCGAACGCACCCGGGTGCTCGGCCTGGACGAGGGTGACCCCTGCCGGTTGTCCACCGAACACGGCCACACCGTCCGCGCTCGCGACGTGGTGATCGCCACGCACTATCCGGTGTTCGACCGGGCACTGCTGTTCACCCGGCTGCAACCGCGTCGCGAACTGGCCGTCGCGGGCCCGCTGAGTCCCGACGCCGACCCCGCCGGTATGTACATCACCCCGGAGCAGAACACCCGTTCTGTGCGTACCGCTCCGTACGGTGACGGGCGCAGACTGCTCATCGTCACCGGCGAACATCTGCGGCCCGGCACTGTTTCGACGGTGGACCGGTTCGACCGGCTCGCCGCCTGGGCGCGGGATCACTTCCCGGTGGACTCGGTCGACTACCACTGGGGCGCGCAGGACAATACGACCTCCGACGATCTGCCGTATATCGGTCGTTTCCATCCGGGTGCCCGGCATGTCTATGTATCGACCGGATTCGGCGGTTGGGGTATGTCCCACGGAATCATGGGCGGCCGTCTCCTGGCCGCCGAACTGGCCGGCGATCCGTTGCCCTGGGCGCGGATCTACGATCCGCGCCGGCTACATCCCGTCGTCGAGGCCGGGAGCCTGCTGAAATCCGGACTGGAGGTCGGCCGCCACCTCATCGGTGACCGCCTCGCGCCCGGCTCCTTCGTCGATTCCGCCGATGATCTCGCCCCGGGCAGTGGCGCCGTGATGCGGAGATCGGGCCGGCGCAGTGCGGTCTACCGGGACAGCGCAGGTCGCTTGCACGCCGTGTCGGCTGTCTGCACCCATCTCGGTTGCCTGGTTGCGTTCAACGATGCCGAAACCAGCTGGGACTGCCCGTGTCACGGGTCGCGTTTCGCTATCGACGGCGCTGTGCTGGAGGGCCCGGCCACTACACCGCTTCGCCCGATCGAGACGGACGAGGAATGAGGGCCGAGTCAGCCCGGTGCCGGCGCGGAGGCGACCGACCCGACCGTGCTGGGCTCGACGGTGAACTCGAGCCCGTAGTTGTTCAGCGTTGCAGGTAGCGGTTCGCCGGGGAGAGGCGCGGATGCGAGCAGCGCGGCCGAGGGGCGTGCTGTCCCCGAAGGCCGCAACCTTCTCCGACCCGCCGCGACGGGCGGGTACCGCGCCGCGACGGCGGCGTGGACGCCCACCGGATTGCCCGCCGGCCTGAGATCGAAACCGGGACGGGTGATCGAATCACCGGCGTTTAGCGACCGGGAGTCGGGGAAGGGCCTCTTCCGAGGCCGTTTTCGGGCCTCTGACCGGAAAGGAGGCGGGAGGGCGTCGTGACAGAGCAGAACGAATCGGGCACGGTTGTCGTCGGCGTGGTGGCGGATCCGGACCTGCCCGCCCGCCTCGCCCGCGACCTCGCCGAGACCCTGCCCGCGGTATGTGCCCGCCGCGGCGACCGGACACAGTGGCGGGTAGAGGTTTTCGATGATCCGTTCGAAGCGATGTATCCCGATCTGGAGTTTCTGATCGACAAGGCCGGACGACATGTCCGGGACACCTCCTGGGATCTGGCGTTGTGCTTGACCGATCTGCCGATGCGCACCGACGGCCGGATCCTGCTGGCGTCCGTGGACCCGCGGCACCGGGTCGGGCTGATCTCGCTGCCGGCGTTGGGCGGTGTGCGATTGCGGCATCGATTGCGGGAGTCGGCGGCGGGGATCGTCGCCGCATTGCACCGCGGCGCGGCTACGGCAGCGGAGCGGCCGGCCGCCGATGCGGGAGCGGGAGTTCCGTTGCGCGGTATCCGGACAGTCGACGAGGACGACGGTGGTGTCCTGGTCTCCCGCGGGACGCGCAGCGGGTTCTCCGGTTTACTTGCCGGCATGGTGCGGGCGAATCGGCCGTGGCGGTTGTTCATCGGATTGTCCTCGGCCCTCGCCGGTGCGCTGGCCGGTACCGCGTTCGGCGTCCTGTACTCGACGATCTGGCAGTTGGCGACGGCGATGGGCCCGGCGCGGCTCGCGGGGGCCGCCGTCGTGGCGATGGCCGCACTGTCGGTCTGGATCATCGTGGGCCACGGGTTGTGGGAGCGGACAACGTCGGATGAGGCCGTATCCCGCCGCGACGTCCGGCTCCGCAATGCCGGAACAGTGGTCACCGTCGCCATCGGCGCGGTGGTCTTTTTCGGGGCGTTGTTCCTCCTCACGCTTGCGGCGGCGGGCCTGATCGTCCCGCCCGCGTATCTCGCGACCGTGCTCGGCGGCCCGGTGCATATCGGCGACTACCTGACCATTGCGGTGATGGCGACCGCGCTGGGCACGGTGGCCGGCGCTGTCGGGTCCGGACTCGAGGACGATCTCAGTGTGCGCAAGGCGACCTACGGATATCGCGAGCGGGAACGCCGCGAATGGGCCGCGCGGCAGAACGACCCGGGACGGTCCTGACGCACCGGGTCACCGCAGCACGGTATCGGCGGTGATCGGCAGATCGCGCGCGCGCACACCTGTCGCGTGATGGACCGCGTTGGCCACTGCCGCGGCCGCGCCGACTATGCCGATCTCGCCCGCGCCTTTCGATCCCATCGGGTTGGCGTGCTCGTCCACCTCGTCCAGCCAGACGGCGTCGATGTCCTGCACGTCGGCGTGTGCGCTGATGTGGTAGGTGGCGAGGTCCTGGGTGACGATATGGCCGAACCGGTGATCGCGCACGCTCTCTTCGTGCAGGGCTCCGGACACGCCCATCGTCATTCCGCCGATCAGCTGCGAGCGGAGGGTGCGGGGATTGATGACGCGCCCGATCGAGAACACACCCAGCATCCGGGGGACGCGGATCTCCCCCGTGTCCACATGCACTCGGGCTTCGACGAACTGGGCGCCGAAGGAGTGCAATGCGAACGTCTCGGCGTCCGGATTCTCCGGCGCCTGTGCGCGGGTACGGGCCCCGGTGGCCGGGGCCGCGCCGTGTTCCTGCCGGAAGGCACGGGCGGCGGCGACGATCGCCGAACCCCACGACGTGATTCCGGAGGATCCGCCGGCCACCGTCGCTTCCGGCAGATCGGTATCGCCGATACGCAGCCGCACCGAGTCCGGGTGGCAACCGAGTGCGTCGGCCGCGATCTGGGTCAACGCTGTCCAGGTGCCCGTGCCGATATCGGCCGCCCCGATATCGACGGTATAGCGGTCGTCGGTCCCGTATTCGACCTGCGCGGTGTTCCCCGGCATCGCCATCGCCGGGTAGGTGGCCGCCGCGACTCCCGTCCCGATCAGCCAGTCACCGTCCCGGTGGGTGCGCGGGGTGGGATTCCGTCCGGCCCAGCCGAAACGCTCGGCGCCCGTGCGGAGACACTCGACGAGATGCCGTCCGGACCAGGGCTTACCGGTTTCCGGTTCGTTGCGGATCCGCAATTCGATCGGGTCGATCGCACAGGCCGTGGCGAGTTCGTCCATGGCCGATTCGGCGGCGTACATGCCGGGGCATTCACCGGGAGCCCGCATCCAGAACGGCACCGGTACGTCCAGGGCCGCCAGGCGGTGGGAGGTCCGGCGATTCGGCGCGGCATACATCATCCGGCTGGCGACCGCGGTCTGCTCGGCGAATTCCTTGACCCGGGAGGTGGTCTCGACAACTTCATGGGACAGCGCGGTCAGTCTGCCGCCGGAATCGGCACCCAGCCGGATCCGCTGGACGGTCGGCGTCCGGTAGCCGACCAGGGAGAACATCTGCCGGCGGGTGAGCGCGAATTTCACGGGTCGTCCGCCGCTGCACTGCGCCGCCATCAGGGCGAGCACATTGTGCGCGTGCGGTGCTCCCTTGGCGCCGAACCCGCCACCGACATGCGGCGCCACCACACGCAGTTGCGCGGGGTCAAGCCCGAAGAGTGGCGCGAGCGTCGTGCGGACGGTGTGGACGCCCTGGGTGGAATCGTAGAGTGTTACCTCCGGACGCCCGGAAAACTGTCCCACACCGCGATACACGCGTGCGGTTCCATCGGATTGTTGTGTTCGGTCGGCGTCGTGTAGGTCCGGTCGATCGATACGGCCGCCGCGGTGAGCGCCGCGTCGACCTCACCGTCCTCGGTATCGGTGGGGAAGGTGGGGTTCACCTGGTCGGGCGCGTAGAGGTCGGGATCGTCGGGACGCAGCTCGGTGTGATGGGGTTCCTCGACATAGTCGACGCGAACCAGACCCGCCGCGTGTCGCGCGATTTCGGCACTGTCGGCCAGTACCGCCCCGATCAGTTGCCCGCGGAAATGCACGCGGTCGTCCTGCAGGATGCTCAGTTCGCCGTCGGAGGTGTCCGTCAGTTCGGGAGCGTCGAATACGGTCAGCACCGTAACCACGCCGCCGAGGGCGGTGGCAGCGGCGGTGTCCATGGCGCGGACCCGGCCCCGGGCCGTGGTGGCCTGTACCGGATACAGGTAGACCGGGTGGTCCACAGGGTGCTCGACTGCGTACGGCGCGGTACCGGTGACCTTGGCGTGCCCGTCCAGCCGGGTCAGCGGCGTGCCGATCGACTTCGCCGGAACAGTCCGGCGCAAGCCGGCGTCGGCGTGCTGGCTGTCACAGGTGATCCGGCAGGCTTCAGGGGCACTTCACAACCGATCGCGGGCCCGTTTGTGGGATGTCGAGCAGATGACGCACGAGCTGTGGAACCGGCCGGGTTCGCCTATGTTTCGACTGTCCGGGACTCTGCGCCGGCACCGGATTCGCCGAATGGGAGGTGGCTTTGCGCGGCTGGATCGACCTGATCGTCCGGCGCCCGGTCGTCGTGATCGGGGTGGTCGTCGCCGGCCTGCTCGCGCTCGGCGGTTACGGACTCGGACTGAACGATCGTCTCGGCGTCAGCGGCTGGGACGATCCGGGTTCGGAGTCCGCGCACGCCCTTCAGCTGAGGGACGAGGCCTTCGGGCGTAACCACGTCGCCGATGTGATCCTGCTGTTCCACGCCCCCGCGGGCGCGACCATCGACGATCCGGATTTCGCCGCGACCGTGGTCGGTCACCTGAACCGCCTGCCGGAGAACTTCCCGGACGAGATCGCCGGGATCAACGGCGCCTACTGGCCCACCGACACCGGTTTGGCCGTCCCGGATATCTTCGGCACCGAAGAGCGCGACCACGCCTTCGCTTCGGTGGGCATCCGCGGCGGCGACGACACCACGGTCCTGCGCAACTACCGGAAAGTCGCCGATCAGCTGACTCTCCCGGGCATCGATATGGAGGTCGCCGGTGGACAGCCGGTCGCCCTCGCACTCAACGACACCATGGCGCACGACCAGCGGCGGATGGAGCTGGTCGCCGTCCCGGCGGTGGCGGTGCTGCTGTTCTTCCTGTTCGGCGGCGTGGTCGCGGCCGCGCTACCGCTGCTCGTGGGCGGGTTGACGGTGCTCGGAGCCTGGGGGATCGTCCGGTCGGTCACCCACGTCATGGAGGTGAACTCCTTCGTCTCCCCGGTGGTGTCGATGATCGGCCTCGGCCTGGCCATCGACTACGGCCTGTTCATCGTGAGCCGGTTCCGCGAGGAACTGGCCGCCGGGCACGACCCACCGGACGCGGCGCGCCGCTCGGTGGCCACCGCGGGACGCACCGTGGTGTTCTCCGCGACCATCGTGGTGGCCGCATCCAGCGCGATTCTTTTGTTCCCCCAGGGATTTCTGCGCTCCTTCGCACTCGGCGCCATGGTGACCGTCACACTGGCCGCCACCGTCTCGGTGACCGTGCTCCCCGCTGTACTGACCGTGCTCGGCCGTCGGATCGACCGGTTCGGCTTCACCCGGTTCCATTCCCACCGCGCCGGCAGCGACCAGCGGAACAATCCCTGGGGCCGGATCGCCGGATGGGTCATGCGTAAACCTCTGCGGGTGGCGGTGCCGGTGGTGGCCGTCCTGGTGGTGCTCATCGCACCGGTGCGCGACGTGGCGTTCGGCGGTATCTCGGAACGGTTCCTGCCGCCGGAGCATCCGACCCGCACCGCCCAGCAGCATTTCGACGAGACCTTCCCGCTGCGCCAGATCAAACCCGTCGACCTCATGGTGATCACCCGCGACACCAGGGATATCGACGAGGTGGTGGACCGGGCAAACGCGGCCCCCGGACTGACAGCGCCGTTCCCGCCCGCCCTGCAGGCGCCGGCGCACCTCGGCGTTTTCACCACCTCGACCGTGGTGCAGGACGCGCACGAGGCCGGTGAGACCCTCGACTACCTGCGCGCCATGCCGCTGCCGAAGGGGACCACGGTGCTGGTCGGCGGGCAGTCCGCGGTGGAGCGGGACAGTGTGGACGCACTGCTGGACCGGATGCCGCTCATGATCGCCCTGGTCTTCCTGATCACCACCGTGCTCATGATGTTCGCCTTCGGATCCGTGGTATTGCCGTTGCAGGCCGGCTTCCTGAACCTGCTCGGCCTGGGCTCCACGCTCGGTATCCTCACCTGGATCTTCGTGCAGGGGCACGGCGCCGGCCTCCTGGGCTTCACACCGCAGCCGATCATGGCCCTGGTGCTGGTGCTGATCATCTCGGTGATCTACGGCCTCTCCACCGACTACCAGGTGTTCCTGCTCGCCCGCATCGTCGAAGCCCGGGCCGCGGGGGCGCCGACCACCGAGGCGGTGCGCACCGGTATCGTGCGCACCGGCTGGATCATCACCGCCGCTGCCCTCGTGCTGCTGGTGGTGTGCGGTGCCTTCGCGCTGTCCGACCTGGTCATGATGCAGTACATCGCGGTCGGTATGGTGGCGGCGCTCTTCATCGACGCCACGATCCTGCGCGTGCTGCTGGTGCCCGCGACCATGAAACTGTTCGGCGCCGCGTCGTGGTGGCCGTCGAGGCGCTTGCGCCGGGCGCGGCGCGCGGAGCCGGCGGGCCCGGTCGCGAAGCGCGGCGAGACCCCGGCCGAATCCTCCGCGCCCGTCCGGGAATACGCGGAAGCGCTCGTTCCGAGTGGGCGCGTCCACGACCGGTGACACCGCGCACGGTGCCGTAGCATGCTTCGCGCGGCGTCGGTACCGGCGCGCTCGAGCGAGGTCGTAGGAGGTCTTGTGCAGCTGTCGGGTGTGGGAGTGTGGAGTTCTCAACTGCGCTACGGCGACCAGGCCGAGGCGGCCGAGGCGGCCGCCGAACTCGAGGAGCTGGGCTACACCGCCGTATGGATTCCCGACGTCGGCGGTCCGGTGTTCGACGCCGTGGACAATCTGCTGCGCGCGACCGAGCGCATCGTGGTCGCGACCGGGATCCTGAACCTGTGGATGCACGAACCGGCGGAAGTAGCCGCGTCGTACGCGTCCCTGACCCGCACCCACGGCGAGCGGTTCCTGATGGGTGTCGGCGTGAGCCACGCTCCGCTGATCGATTCCCGTGATCCCGGGCGCTACCGTAAACCGCTGGCCGCCACGGAGTCCTACCTCGACAGCCTGGACGCGGCCGATCCTCCCGTTCCCGCCGGCGCACGGGTGCTGGCCGCACTGGGACCCAAGATGTTGCGGCTGTCGGCGACCCGGGCCGGCGGCGCGCACCCATACCTGGTCACACCCCAGCACACCGCCACCGCCCGCGCCGCCCTCGGCACCGGGCCGCTGCTGCTGCCCGAGCAGACCGTCATCCTGACCACCGACGCCGACGAGGCGCGGGCCATCGGGACGGACTGGCTGCGCAATTACCTCCAGCTGCCGAACTACGCCAACAACATCCTGCGGTCCGGGTTCACCCAGGAGGACGTGGATTCCGTCAGCGACCGGCTCTTCGACGCGATCATCGCCTGGGGCGACGAGGCCGCCGTCCTGCGCCGGATCTCCGAGCACCAGGAGGCCGGCGCCGACCACGTGTGCGTTCAAGTACTGGACACCGACCCGCAGGCATTCCCCCGCGAGCAGTGGCGCCGCCTCGCCGCGGCACTGTCCTGACCGAACCCGCGGCGCGGGACCGCTCACGGGAAGGCAGGTCGATCGGCGCGGCCCCCGGGTGTGTCGGGCAGACCGCTAACGAGGTGGTGCTTCCGCCTGTTCCTGTGCGGCCTCGCGGGCGAGGCGGTCTTCGTGGATCCGGATCAATTCGCGGAAGCCGATGCGATCCCATTCGGGTTTCGGCTGAATGCCCCACTCGTCCCGGGCCGTTTTCTGTCCGGCGGCCTCGGGCGGACCTCCGAACGGTGGGCCGGACAGGGGGTACGGGTGTTCGCATTCGAGGGTGTCGTCGGAGTACCGGACCTTCATCAGTTCACTGCAGATCTCGGTGAACGACAGGGTCGGCCAGCCGTACCACAGTGCCAGCGCGGGGACGGTGAACGCGCCTTCGATGACAAGTGCGAACAAGCAGACGAAGATGGCGCGCCGCAGCCATGTGTGCATCCGCGCATAGGGCGCTGTCGTCCCCTGCGGGAGTTCTGATGTCTCGGAATCGCTGGCGGCGGAGGGCGATGTGCTCATATCGGCGTCTTTCGAGCGGAGGGGTCGCTGACCGGAAGGACCCGGTCAGTCGGAGAAGATCTCGCGATTGACGGTGTGCAGGTAGGGAATCGCCAGGAACGGCGTGATGTAGAAGATGTCGTAGAGCCACCAGCCGATTACCGGCAGTACCACGCCGTCGTAGCGCACATCGGCGTACATGGTCATGTTGAACGTGTAGCCGATCCAGATGACCAGCCCGAACCAGCAGGTGACGATCATCCACTGGTGTCCCCAGCGTTTCATCTGCAGGAACGCGATGGCGGCGGCGATACGCATCGGGAACACGGTCAGCATCAGGGCTACTTCCCAGCCCTTTTCACCGGGTGCGCCGGCGCCGCCGATCCACAGTTCGTTGTAGTGCCAGAAATAGCCCGCGTCGAAGAAATTGCCCCACGCGGTGAGGATCACCCGGTTGATCAGGGTGTGGTTGGCGATGAGGTCCAGCGCCCAGCCGAGGCTGTTGAGCGCGGCGTCGAGGATGACCAGATAGCCGATCAGGGTCACGATGATCGGGCGGACCGACAGGCCGGAGCGCTGTGCCCGGCGCTGGAGCCAGACCCCGCGCAGGAAGATCGGCAGGCCGACGATACCGAGCACCAGGGTGCCCATCAACAAGGTGCCGGCGGTGAGCCACCAGTCGGCTTCGCGCTGGGCGCGGCGGGATTCGTCGTGGTGTTCGTCGAGGGCGTCCCCTTTCCCGGCCGCCGGGGTGGCGCCGCGCCAGGGCAGGGTGAGTGTCGGGAGTTTCACGTGTTCTCCTACCAGTCCCGGACCGAGTACATGTGCAGTTGGATGAGGAACATCGCCAGCAGAAATCCGTAGGCGAATATTTGGACGGCGATGAGCGCTCGCCGGCGCCTGCGATCCTCTTCGTTCATGGCTGGTGCTCTCCTTCCGGACCGGCTACGCCGGTGCTGCCGTTGCGGGGGCCAGGGCGGCTGCCGCGATCTCGCGCAGGCCCTCGTTGATCGCGCCGTTGCTGCTCAGCGGCGCCAGGATGCAAGCCTCGGCGGCTTCGTGTTCGCCTGCGCCGGCGGCGATGAGATGCGCGGCGGTGACCAGGACCCGGGTGGAAGGTGGTTCGAAGTGGAACACCGCGTCCGCTTCGCGAATGGTGGCGGCGCAACGGACGAGGCGTTGTGCCACCGGCAGTGGGACACCGGTTTCCGCGACCACCACCTCGGCCTCTCGTTCGGGCGCGAGGTAGCTCATGCTCAGCGTCATGAACCGCTGGCGGAAGGAGGGTTTCAGCTCTTTGAGGGAACTGCGGTAGGCGGGGTTGTAGGAGCAGACCAGCATGAACGATTCCGGCGCCGCCACCACTTCGTCGGCGCGATCCAGATAGAGCGCACGGCGATGATCGGTGAGCGAGTGCAGGATGGCCAGTGAATCGTGACGGGCCTCGACCACTTCGTCGAGGTAGCAGATCGCGCCGTCTTTGACGGCTCTGGTGAGCGGCCCGTCGTGCCAGACGACGTCGCCGCCCGAGACGAGGAAGCGGCCGACCAGATCGGAGCTGGTGAGGTCGTCGTGGCAGCTGATCGTGACCACCGGGCGCTCCAGCAGCCCGCCCATATGCTCGACGAACCGGGTCTTCCCGCACCCGGTCGGACCGGTGAGCATCACCGGAATCTGCCGCTGGAAGGCCTTCTCGAACAGTTCTCTGTCGTTACCGGTCGGGTAATATAGATCGCCGGTCATTTCACCTCTTCGGATAGGGACCGGCCGCCTAGGCGGCGACCAGTTCGCGGTGGACATGGGCCAGAATCCGGGGGAGTTCGTCCACCCGGAGCAAGCGGCGTGAGCGCCGGGCCCCGAAGACGGTGGGCAGTGGGTCGACCCGGACAGGCCCGATGCCGAGGTAGTAGATCGCGACACCCGCGTCCTCGGCTTCTTCGACCGCATGCGCGACATCGGCCCAGGCGTACCGGCCCTCGTAGCCTTCGTCGGAGATCAACCCGTCGCCGATCACGAGCAGTAGCCGCCGCGCCGCGGGCTGGTTCAGCAAGCGGCTGGTCAGATGCCGGATGGGCGCACCGAGGCGGGTGTAGCCGGCCGTAGTCAGGCCCACCCTGCTCGGATCGACGAAATGCGGGTCGTCGAAGTCCTTCAGGCAGCGGACTTCCACTCGATGGCGGGTATTGCCCGTGAAGACGAAGAGGCCGTGCCTTTCCCTGGACAGGGTCATCGCCCGGGACAGCGCATCCGCGCAGGCCAATTCCACCTGGAAGGTGCGGCCGTTGTGGGCGCCGAGGGAGGAACTACCGTCCAGGAGCACGGCGGTCGCGACATCGCGGGAATCGGGTAGCAGATCCCGGAAGACCCGCGGTTCGGGGGTCGCCCCCGTGAGCTGGTCGACGAAGTGGCCCACGTAGCGGTCGATATCGAGGTCCGTCCCGTCTTCGAGCCCGGCTTTCATCGCCCGGTGCGTGCGTTGTTCGAACCAGCGCTGCACCTCCGGGGCGGCCGGAGCCGGTGGGCGCGGCCGGGTCGGATGCTTGCGCTCCAGCACGGCGACGTGGCCGGGCAGGAACCGTCCGGTCCAGAAGTTCCATTCCGGGTAGGGGATACCGGTCCGTTGATCGGATCGGATCTCGATCTCGTCGTTCTCGGGCCTGCTGGGTGGCGGCAAATTGGGATTTCGGACGCCGCCGTCGCCGCCCACCGGTACCGACATCGCGCGGTAGGAGTCCTTGCGGGGGGTGGTCCACGGCATTCTGCCGTACATCCTGCGTACGGCGACCGAAATGCTCCCGCGGGCCGGTGCGGACAACGGTGGTGCTCCCAGCAGCGGATCGACGGAGAGCCGAGGGTGCGAGCGGGAAAGTTCTATGGCACGGTCGATGATGTCGGACGCGGGGAGGTCCGGATCGATCAGCTCGAGATCGGGTAATACCCGGCGTAATTCCGGCACCAGGCCCGGTAGGCGTGCGGCGATCCAGCCCAGTGCGACGCCACCCTCCACCAGGGAGAGACCACCGAGTTCACGCGGTGACAGTTCGTGTATCCGGTAGCGGGCGACACGTTCTTTCGACGGTGCACACTGCAGCGCGATTCCGCATGTCACTGTTCTGCGCGACCATCCGGGCGCCGGTGGGTACGGGACCCGGACCATCGTGTGGCCGGAGTCCAGTCCGAATATGCGGCGCTCACCGGTGATGAGGTGCACGCCTTTCCGTCGCCGGCCGGAGAAGGCCACCGCGGTGAGTGCGCAACTCCGCTCGAGCTCGAGCGCGGGACCGCTGTCGCTACCTGTCATGGCTGCCCTCGTAGGGCGGGTGGTCCACGGCGCTGCCACTCAGAAAGTGCCGATATTGCGCATCACCCAGTACCAGAACCCGATCACGGCGCACATACTGCCCCACGCGACGATCAGGCGAACGATGTCTTGCCACATGATTTTTCCTCCGAACGGCGGCCCTGCGCCTTCTCCCGTGGCGGGGTCATGGGCATGTTTCTACGCAGGAAACTGACTCGTGTCAATGGGATGACTCAGTGACTGAAGTCAGTGTATGGACCTTATCGGACCTTCTACCTGTATGTTCACTGCCATCTCCGCGAGAAAACTGCCATGATTCGGGCGTCGGCGGATGACTGATCGACGGGCGGCGATGCCCGGCGGACGCCCGTGGTCCGTCAGTGGGAAATCGGGGCGAAGGAAGTGCCGGCCGGGAAGCGGTTTCGCGGCCCGGAGCTACGGATCGACCACTCCCGGGTGCGGATCACCGAGGCGCGGGACGGCTCGATTCGTGACCGCACATCCCGTGCAGCGACGTTTCGACATATTTCTGCAGCACCGGTTTGCGGAGTGCGGGTGTGGACGGAATGGTGATGAGCAGGGCGTACAGGCCGAGGAGGAAGAAGACGCCACTGTGGAATGCGTCGGTGTCCGCCGCCAGTTCCCCGCGCTCTCGTGCACGTTCCAGCTCCTCGACCACCGCGATGATGAACGGATGGTGCTGCCATTCCTCATGGGGCGGGCGCGTGGTCGAAAAATGCAGGGCGAGAAAGTCTTTGAAAAGATTGACGCCGAGTCGCCGTTCCAGCGCCTGAACAACGCGAATTATCTCGTTGAGCGTCGCCGGGAGATCGCGCTTTTTTTTGAAGGAGCGACCCAGTTCCTGGGCCATGCGTTCTTCCTCGCGGACCTCGAGTTCCAGCAGCACATGCTCTTTCGTGGGGAAGTGGAAGAAGAACGTGCCGTGTGCGACACCGGCGGCCGAGACGATCTCCTTGATATCGGCCGCGGCCATCCCGTTGCGCTTGAACTCCGCTACGGACGCGTCGAACAACCGCTCCTTCGTCTGCAGCCGCTTGGTGTCACGACTGGAAACCTTGCTCATCGGCGGCGCGCGTCCTCTCCGTTCTCACGAGCCGGTGCGTCCGGCCGAACGGATCGGCCGGCCGCGACAACGACGGAGCGGTTGTTGCCACCGCCGGCTCTGCTCGTCGCCGAGGTGATACCCGAACACTGCGGTACAGCGCGGTCGCCTCGGGCTTCCACCCTACAATCCGGTTGACTGCCACCGGCACCTGCGTACCTCGAGTGGCTTGTTTGCTGATGTTCCGGTTCGCGGGGTCCGGCGGGAGCCGAGTGGTGGAGCGTAGCCGCCGGGCCGGTTATACTGATAGATATACAGTATGCTGTACCGATATCGGATTGACAGTCTGCCGGAGGTCGCGGAGGAACAAGCAGCGTCGTTGCGGCGGGCGGGAAACCGTGTCACCGGAGCAGGCCGGAGGCGCGGACGCGGGCAGCCCCGCCGGCCGGCCGCGATCGATAACAGCACCCGGCCTTGCCGGAGGCTCCTTGCCGATCTTCCCTCCGTTGTCGCGAAGGTCGATACCGAGGCGGGAATCTCGGCCGCAGAGCGAAAGGATCAACGAAATGACGAAGCTGGACTATCGCGCCGTCGACGTCGACAACCACTACTACGAACCGCTGGACGCCTTCACCCGGTACCTGCCCAAGGAGTTCAAGACCCGCGGCGTGCAGATGGTCACCAACGGGCGGCGGACGCTGGCCGTGATGGGGGAGAAGGTCAACCACTTCGTTCCGAACCCGACATTCGACCCGATCGTCGAGCCGGGCTGCCTCGATCTGCTGTTCCGTGGCGAGATCCCCGAGGGTGTCGATCCGGGCTCGCTGATGAAACTGGACCGGCTGCCCGATCACCCGGAGTACCAGAATCGTGAGGCCCGGGTGAAGGTCCTGGACCGGCAGAACCTGGAGACGGTCTTCATGCTGCCGACCTTCGCCTGCGGTGTCGAGGAGGCGCTCAAGCACGATATTCCCGCCACGATGGCCTCCGTGCACGCGTTCAATCTGTGGCTGGACGAGGACTGGGGCTTCGATCGTCCGGACGGGCGGTTCATCTCGGCGCCGATCATCTCGCTCGCCGATCCGGACGGAGCCGTCGCCGAGGTCGAGTCCGTCCTGGACCGCGGCGCGAAGCTGGTGCTGGTGCGCCCGGCGCCCGTTCCCGGCGCGATCAGGCCGCGTTCCCTGGGTGATCCGCTGCACGACCCGGTCTGGGCCCGGCTGGCCGAAGCCGGGGTGCCGGTGGGATTCCACCTCTCCGACAGCGGGTACCTCGCCATCGCGGCACTGTGGGGCGGCAAGGCGACATTCGAGGGTTTCGGCAAGAAGGACCCGCTCGATCAGATCCTGCTCGACGACCGCGCGATCCACGACACGATGGCCTCGATGATCGTGCACCAGGTGTTCACCCGCCACCCGAACCTGAAGGTGGTCAGCATCGAGAACGGCTCGTATTTCGTCCACCGGCTGATCAAGCGCCTGAAGAAGGCGGCCAATACCGCGCCCTACCATTTCACCGAGGATCCGGTGGAGCAGTTGAAGAACAACGTCTGGATCGCGCCGTACTACGAGGACGATGTCAAGCTGCTGTCCGAGACCATCGGTGTGGAGCGGGTGCTGTTCGGCTCGGACTGGCCGCACGGCGAGGGTCTCGCCGATCCCACCACCTTCACCGCGGATATCCCGCAGTTCCCGGAGTTCTCCTACCAGGACACCCGGCGGGTGATGCGCGACAATGCCCTCGAACTGCTCGGCACCAAGGTACCGGCGCAGGCGCACTGATCAGCGAACTACGTCCGTCGGCCGGCGGATCCGGGCCCGCCGGCCAAATTCCGGCACCGGACTACCGTCGCCGCGCTGTTGCGAACACCACCCGCAGAGGGGTGGCGTAAGGAACCGGAAACCCGGTCCCGGCATCACGCCGGGGCCGACGCCGCCGGCGCCGGCGGGTTCTGGGCCGCCGGGTCGGGATTCCGGGTGGGCAGGCCCATGAACCGGCGGGCGTTGTCGCCCATGAAATCCCAGGTCCGGCGGGTGTCCATATCCTCGGCGTATTTCCAGAACCCTTTCGGTTCGGGCAGTCCTTCCGGGTGCGGGTAGTCGGATCCGAACATCACCTTGTCCCAGCCGACGGTTCCGACGACGTCGGCGACCGATCCCTCCCAGAACGGGCTTACCCAGATATTGCGCCGGAACACCTCGAGTGGATCCTCGGGGAAGTTCTGCGGCATCTTCTTGGTCAGGTCCGCCAGATCGCGGAAGAGCGGATGAATCCACGAACTGCCGTTCTCCACGCTGGCGATGCGCAGTTTCGGGAATCTGGTGAGGGTGCCGTGGCAGATGAGGCTGCCGATCATATCCGAGATCTCCCGGTGACCGAGTGCCAGCCAGCGGAAGGAACTCATGGCCATGAAGTTCGCGGTGGCCGGCGGTTCCCACTTGTTCACGTACTCGTCCAGCGGGGGCCGGCTCGCGTGCAGCACGATCGGCAGGCCGGCGTTCTCCACATCCCGCCAGAACGGATCGAATTCGGGCAGGGCGGGCGAGCGCCAGCCGTGCACGCCTTTCACCGGGGCCGGTTTGACGAGCGCCACCCTGGCGCCGTTCTCCAGGATGTAGTCGAGTTCGCGGCGGGCGCCGTCGACCTCCGCGCAGTTGATGATCGGGGTACTGAAAATGCGGTCCCGGTAGGCGTAGGTCCAGTGCTCGAGCATCCACCGGTTGAGTGCGTGGATGATCGCCAGGGTCAGCTGCGGATCGTCGGCCGCGGAATGCTCGACGAGACTGGCCAGGGTCGGATAGTTCAGCGTTTCGCGGACGCCCTGGCGGTCGAGTTCGATGATCCGGTCTTCCGGATTGCGCGTGGCGGCGGGCGCTTCGATGGCCTTGCCCTGCATCTCCCGCAGAGTCAGGCCCTCGGTGTTCTCGCCCGCGAAGAATTTCTCGTGCGCGCCCGGAGCGGCGACCCGGTCGAAGGTCGGGTTCGGGATGAAGTCGGTGATGTGGCCGTTGATGGCGATGCGCGTGCGGCGCCCGACCTCGACGTACTGGACGGCCTCCCGGTACTGCTCGGGCAGATATTTGGTCAGGGCGTCGGCCGTTTCGTACATATGCGAGTCGGCGTCGAAGATCGGAGCCTCGGGAAGCTGGGGCATGTCCGGGTTTTCCTCTCGGCGGGCTATTTGGCGACGAACCTGGTCGCGTCGAGAATCAGGACGACCCGATCATCGATATCGGCGGGCAGTCCGGCGTCGGTATCTCCGTAGCGCTCGTTCAGCTCGGACCAGAACGTCCCGTCCTGGTCGCCTTCCACGGTGACCAGCCACCCCCGCGTCTCCAGGCATCGCGACGGTGCGTCCGGATCGGTGACGAGGAAGGAGTAGTTCGGATTCGCCTGCAGGCTCGTGAATTTCTTGCGCGGGATCGTATGGCTCATGCGCAGGTGCGCGCCGTCCCAGGTGAAGCGCATCGGTGACTGGTCGGGGGAGCCGTCGGGGGCCACGGTCGCGAGGATTCCGACCAGCGGCCGGTGCAGGAGATCGGAGAGTCCGGCGGGAATTTTCGAGTTCACGACACCACCTCGTGGTAATTACCGTTGACCTTACCGTAAGGTACCATCCATCGTGCAGTGACGGTGTGCCGCGCGGTGCTCTACCGTGCCGATTCCGGTAGCGATCGTGTCGGTATGCACCCGTTCGGCCGATTCGAGGCAAAGACGGCGATGCAGATGGGAGCCGACGCCATCCGCGCCGCGCTCGCCGCCGCCGGACTGTGCTGGGCGGATATCCAGTTCGCGGTGGGAGGTGGCGAACCCGGACGCCATCGTGAGCCTCATGGGGCTCACCGGTATCCCGTTCACCAATGTCTTCAACGCCTGCGCCACCGCCGCGAGCGCGACCGAGGCCTGCGCCGACGCCATCCGGCTCGGCCGGCGCCACGATCATCACCACCTGAACCACCGCGGACCGGGGCCGTCGCGCGTCGGTGCTCCAGGGTGTCGGGCTGCCCGCGGGGCGGGCAATGCCGGGTGCCGGCGGTCTGCCGAAGTGCGTGGGCGAAACGGTGGAAGCCGAGGACGCGCATCCGCCCGGGCTCGTCGCGTCTTTCGCGGGTGACGGCGGCGGGTAGCGGGATCGCCGACCCATCGGGACACGAGTCCTCTCCCGGCGTCTCGTGTGTGGCCCGGGGGTCAAACAAAATCGGTCCCGCCGTCTACGTTCACGTCGGCTCCGGTCATATAGGAGTTGCGGCGCGAGGCGAGGAAGGCGGCGACCGGGCCTATCTCCTCGGGGAGCCCGGCGCGCGCGAGGTGAGAGGAATGTCCGTGCTCGGGGGCAGGGCAGCGCGGTCAGTGGCCCGGGGCTCCACAGCCCGTGACGTACGGCCTCGGTCGGCAGGTTCAGCACGGCACCGTTCAGCCGGACCTGCGGGCGGCGCGGACCAGTCCGCCGCCGATGATGAGCCGCTGGATTTCGCTGGTGCCCTCGTAGAGACGCAGCAGCCGCACATCGCGGTAGATGCGCTCCACCGCGACATCGCGCATATAGCCGGTGCCGCCGTGCACCTGCACCGCCAGATCGGCCACCGTGCCCGCCATCTCGGTGCAGTACAGCTTGGCCACCGAGGGCGCGGTACGCCTGTCCTCGTCCGAGACCCACAACCGGGCGGCATCACGGACCAGCGCCCGTCCGGCCATCACACCGGTCTGCATATCCGCGAGCATGGCTTGGACCAGCTGGAACTCCCCGATCGGGGTCCCGCCCTGGGTGGCGCTCGCGGCGTAGGCGACGGATTCGTCCAGCGCGCGCTGGGCGGTGCCGACGGCGAGCGCCGCGATATGGACCCGCCCGCGCGCGAGCGAACTCATGGCCGCCCGGTAACCGATGTCCTCGCTTTCGCCCACCAGAGCGTCGTCACCGACCCGCACGCCGGAGAACCGGACCTCGGCGGTCCAGGCGCCCTCCTGGCCCATCTTGCGGTCCTTCGGCCCGACCTGTACTCCGGGAGTATCGGCGGGGACCAGGAAGACGGCGATACCGGCTCCCTGCGCGTCGGCGGGCCGGGTCCGCGCGAACACCACGAAGAGATCCGCGACCGGCGCGTTGGTGATGAACCGTTTAGTGCCCTCGATCTCCCACGCCCCCTCGACGCGACGGGCCGTGGTGCGCAGCGAGGCCGGGTTCGAGCCCGCGCCTTCCTCGGTGAGAGCGAAGGACGCGATGACCCGGCCCGCCGCGATACCGTCCAGCCACCGGGCCTTCTGCTCCTCGGTACCGAAGCCGACCAGGACCTGCCCCGCGATGCCGTTGTTGGTGCCGAACATCGAGCGCAGCGACAGTGTGGTGTAACCGAACTCCATCGCGAGCTCGACATCGTGGACCAGGTTCAGGCCGAGTCCGCCCCACTCCTGTGGCAGGGCATAGCCGAAGAGTCCCATCTCCTTGGCCTGGTCGGCGATCCGGTCGGGCACGCGATCGGCCTCGGCGATCTCGCGTTCCCGGGGCACCACCACCTCCCGCACGAACTTCCGGGTCTGGGCGAGGATCTCGCGGAACTCGTCCTCGGTCACCGCGTCGCCGGCCGCACTCGTCATATCCGATCCTCTCGTCGAGGGCTTGCTGTAGGTACGGCGGCCGCGCCCGATCCATCAGGTTCGGACCGGTGAATCCGCCGCACCGGCCGGGCCGATGTGGGCGAAGTTCACGGTGGCGGTCGCGGCCGGCTCGTCCGCGGGCATCATACGGATGTCGACGGCGACCACGGTGGAACGCCGGCCGTCATCACCCCGCCGCCCGGCGGGCGCTGTTCGAGGGCGGCGGTGCCCGCCGCGATATCGACCAGCGTGGCGAGCAGGCCGCCGGTCAGGTTGACGGCGTGCGGTGCGACCGGCAGTTCCCGGACGACCCCGTCCGGGTCCGCGGTTTTCCGGAAACCGATCCGGTCGGGCAGATCGCCGATCCCTTCGATCGATGTCATGAGGTCGTCCTCGCTGGAGAAGCGGTGATGCCGCGCGCGGAGAGTAGGGCACGCAGCGCGGGAAGGTCGATCTTGCCGGTGCCGCCGCGCGGTATCGCATCGTCGGATTCGAGCAGGAGCCAGACCGTGGGAATCTTGAACGCGCTCAGTACCTCGCGGGCCGCGGCACGCAATGAGCCGGGCGTTGTATCCGGCGTGCAGATCACGGCCGCCGCGACGCGGGGCCCGTTGCCGCCGGGCAGATCGGTGACGAAGGCGTTGCGCACCCGGGGCAGCCCACGCAGCGCGCGTTCGACCTCGCTCGGATACACCGTCGCGCCGCCGACCTTGACCATATCGTCGGAACGGCCGTGGTAGAAGAGGAATCCAGCGGCGTCCAGATGCCCCAGATCGCCGGTGCGGTGGAAACCGCCGGTGGTGAACAGCTCCGTGCGGCCACGCCCGCACATACCGCGCAGGATATGCGGTCCGCGGAGCAGGATTTCGCCGATCTCCCCGGCCGGCAGCGGGGCGCCGTCGGCAGGATCGGCGATCCGGGTCTCGGTACCCGGGAACGGCCGGCCACAGCTGCCCCAGGCGGATCCCGGCATATCGGTATCGGCCGGGTAGCCGCAGTACGGGCCGAAGGATTCCGTCATCCCGAAGAGGTTGGCCCGCGCGCCGGGATGGGCGCGCAGCTCCGGTGGCAGCAGCGCCTCGAGGCTGCCGGGTTTCAGCGCCGAGAGGTCGGTTCCGGTTGCCGCGGCTTCCCGCGCCAGCGCCACGGCCTGGTCGGGCCAGCCCCGGAACAGGGTGACCCGCTCGCGTTCCAGCAACCGCAGCGTCTCGCGCGGGCGCGGGATCTCCTCGGTGACCAAAGTCGCGCCCGCCAGCAGCGCGGACAGCACGCCGCCGCCGAGCCCACCGACCCAGAAGAACGGCATCGGCAGATACAGGCGGGTATCGGCGGTGACGCAGCGATCGGCGAGGCCGGCGCGCACGGCGCCCAGAGCGCTGCCGTGCGAATGGAGCACTCCTTTGGGGGTGCCGCGGCTCCCGGAGGTGAACATGATGGTCAGCGGATCGGCGGGGGTCACGGTGGCGGCCAGGTTCGTGGCTACCGCGGCGGCGTTCGGGTCGCCGTGCAGTCCGGCGGCCTCCTCGGTCGTCCACACCGTGCGCAGCGCCGGGAGGTCCGGGATCCGTACGGGTGCATCTAGTGGGTCGCCGAGGGCTTCGCGGAGATCGTCGAGGTAGCGGTGCCCGCGGAACTCCGCAGCGGCGATCAGCACCTGTACGGCAGCGACACGCAGTTGTGTCAGTAGTTCCGGTGGGGTCAGCAGGGTGCTGAGCGGGACCAGTACCGCCCCGACCCGGGTGAGTGCGGCCGCCGTGCGGACCCAGCCGGTGTTGTTCGGTGCGAGCAACCCGACGCGGGTCCCCTTGCCGATCCCGGCCGCTACCAGACCTGCCGCGAGTCCCGCTGTCGCGGTATCGAGTTCGCCGTAGGTCAGGCGGCATTCGGGGTCTATCACCGCGAGCCGGTCCGGATGCGCGCGGGCATTCGCCGTGAGCAGTGCGTCCATGGTGTCGTCAGGCATCGAACAGCTCTCCGAGACGGTGGATATCGATCTTGCCGCTGGAACGCAGCGGAATATCGGCGGCGGGTACGGTGACGAACCGGCGCGGGATCTTGTAGGCCGACAGTTCGGTGCGCAACCGGTCGCGGAGCGCGGCCGCCGCCGGGACGGCCCGGTCGCCGGCCACCAGGACCGCCGCCACGATCTGCCCGCGTTCGGGGTCGGGCAATCCCAGGACATGTGCGGCGACCCCGCCGGTGACGGTCGCGATCGCCTTCTCCACCTCGGCGGGCGCCACATTGGCGCCACCGGTTTTGATCATCGAGCCACGCCGGCCCAGGAAATAGACGTATCCCTCGGCGTCGACCCGGGCCAGATCGCCGGTGCGCAGCCAGCCGTCGGGTTCGAAACTCTGCTCCCGGGAGCGCTTGTGGTAGCCGAGCATGAGATTCCGCCCGCGCACCCACAATTCGCCCGTCTCGCCGGCGGGCACAGCGGCGCCGGTCGCGGCTTCGGCGATCCGGATCTCGATACCGGGGGCCGGGCGCCCGAACGATCCGCGCCGGTGCTCGGGTTGATCGCTCTCGTCACCGCTGAGCAGGACGACACTGCCGGCTTCGGTCATCCCGAGCATGTTGTGCCGCAGTTCGCGGTCCTTCGGGCGCAGGCCGGGCGCCATGAGGGAGTACAGGTTGCCGCGCCGCAGGAAGGACAGGTCCCGGTCGCCGAAACTCGGGTGGCGGGCCAGATGCGCCACACCGGCGTCGAATCCGTTGGTGGTGGTCGGGCGGACCCGTTCGATCAGGTCGAGGGTCGCGCCCGCGTCCTCGGCATTCGAACACACCAGTGTCGACCCGGCGACCAGGGTGGCCAGCAGGGCATAGGCGAATCCGCCCACCCAGAAGAACGGCGAGTTGCAGAACAGCCGGTCCGCCGCGGTGAGCCCCCGTACCTCGTTGAGCCCGGATTGATGTGCCAGCAGCGCCTCGTGGGTGTGCAGCACGCCTTTGGGGGCTCCGGTGGACCCGGAGGTGTAGATCAGCGACAGGACGTCCGAACCGTACACATCGTCCTGTAGTGCGGCGAGCAGTTCCGGGCCCACGGTGTCGGTGAGCGGGTCGAGGCCGGTGCCGTCGAAGACGATATGACGCAGCTGCGGGACATCCGGGTTCAGCAGCGGCGTCGTGGGATCGGGGGCCGGGATGACGCCGAGGATCCCAGCGAGCCGTTCGCGGTAATCGTGGTGGCGGTAGCGACCGGCGGCGAGCAGGATCCGCACATCGGCATGCACCAGTTGCTCGCGCAGTTCCCGCGCGGTGGCGAAGGTGGAGAACGGGACCACCACCGCCCCGATCCGCGCGGCGGCCGCCGCCGCGACGACGAACTCCGCGCCATTGGGATACAGCAGCCCGATGTGGGTGCCCTTGCCCGCTCCGAGCGCGATCAGGGCCCGGGCCAGACGGGTCGAGCGTTCGGCGGCGGCGCTGTAGGTGAGCGTGTCGGCATCGCAGATCAACAGGGGGTGATCAGGTCGGCTGCGGGCCCGATCATCGAGTACCCGTCCGAGGACCTCATCGGACATGATCGGCTCCGGCCTGTGCCCGAGAACCGACCCGGAGCCGGCCGTAGGCTCGGGCTCGGCGGTCGGCTCGGACTCGTACTGCTGCTCGGCCGCGGGCTCGGTCTCCTGCTCGCGCTTGCCCGTCGGCTCGTGCTCGGGCTCGGCCGCCCGGTCGTGCTCCCGCCCGGACCGGCACTCCGGCCCGCGCTGGGACGCGGACTCCAGCTCGTGCTCGGACTCCGGCTCGGCGAAATACTGCCGCACCGCGCTCAGATCGGCTTTGCCGGAGGGTGTGCGCGGGATATCCGGTACGACCGCGATCTCGGTGGGCACCTCATAGCCGGCGAGCCGATCCCGCAGGAAGGCGGTGAGTTCGTCCGCGTCGGTGTGCGCGTGCGCGCGCAACTCCACCATCGCCACCGGGGTTTCGCCGAGCCGCCCGTGCGGGTGGGCGACCACGGCAGCGCCGCGCACCGCCGGATGACTCTCCAGCGCGTCGCGTACATCGTCGGGCATCACCTTGAAACCGCCGCGGATGATGGCCTGGTCGGCGCGGCCGAGGATCCAGAGGAAACCGTCCTCGTCGAGCCGGGCGAGGTCGGTGGTGCGCATCCAGTCGGCGCCGGGGCCGAGCTGTCCCGGCGCGACCTCGAGCAGCCCTGCCGCACCGGCCGGGGCCGGGCTGCCGTCCTCGCCGACCACCCGCAGCCGCGCCCCGCCCTGCGCGCGACCGACACTGCCGCGCTTGGCCTTCCAGAACTCGCGATGTTCCGCCAGGGTCCAGCCGGCCACACCACCACCGAATTCGGTCGCCGCGTAGGAGGTGAGCACCGGGATACCGAACTTCTCGTAGAAGGCGTCGGCGTCCGCGGCCGACAGCGGCGCGGTACCCGACGTGACGACCGCGACGCCCGCCAGATCGTCGCGGGTCAGCTCCGAGTGCAGCACCGTACGCAGCGCCGCCGGCACCAGCGATACCGCCCGCGGCCGGTGGGTGCGCACCGCGCGCGCCCAGGAGTCCAGTTCGAACCGGGGCAGCAGAACGAACGGCCGGGCTGCGGCGACGCACTGCAGCACTCGGAACACACCGCCGATATGGACGAGCGGCGCGTTGACGATCGCGACCCCGGTGCGGGGTTCGGCCGGCGCGGGAGCCCGGCGGAAGTCCGTGCCGATCACGCTGCGTGCCAGCATGTCGTAGGTGAGGTCGATCCGCTTCGGCGGGCCGGTGGTGCCGCTGGTGAGCATGCGGACCGCGACTCCGGGCACGAGCGGTTCCGCGGCGGGTGGCGGAGTGGGACCGGTGAACAATTCGCCCAGCGAAACTGTCCGGGTGCCGGCCGGCGCGAAGGCCGTGAGGTCCCCCGGCAGACCCAGCACCAGTGGTAGCCGTAGCCGGGCGAGGTCGGTCCGGGTGCGTTCTTCGCCACGGGCGGGATTCACCGCGACCACGGTGCCGCCCGCCCGCAGCACTCCGAGGAATGCGGTGACGTGGGCGGGTGTGTTGCGGAGCAGGATCCCGACAGGCGTCTGCCCGTGCACGGCGTGTGCCCGGGTGAGCGCGGCGATCCGGGCGGCCGGTCCCGTGAGTTCACCCCAGGTGTGCCAGCGCCCGTCGAACTCGATCGCGGGCGAGTCGGGACGTAACGCGAAGACTTCGGTGAGGCGCTGGATCAGGGGGTGGGTGGAGACGGTCATCAGCGGATCCTCGGTTCGGTGCGGGCGGGCCGGCCGCGCGCGGCGAGTTCGGCGGTGCCGAGCGGGTTGCCGAGCCGGGTGTAGATCAGGCCCTGGTCGAGGGCGGCGCGGTAGGGCTTGTCCAGCGACTCCCAGATGGCTTTGACGGTGCCCTGCGTGGCCGAGGGCGGTTTGGCGGCGATGCCGGCGGCGATCTCGTGCGCCCGTGCCCAGAGCTCTTCGGTGGGTACGACTTCGGTGACCAGCCCGATGCGCAGTGCGGTCGCGGCGCCGACGCGTTCGTCGTTGCCCAGCAGCGCCATACGCAGCGTTTCGCCCAGCCCGATCCGGCGCATCAGCCCGACCGGCTCGAGTGCCGAGACCAGCCCGGCCGAGACATGCGAGTCGAAGAAGGTGGCGTCTTCGGCGCACAGCACCACATCGGATTCGTTGACGAAGTAGAACGCCCCCGCGGTGCACATGCCCTGTACCGCGCACACCACCGGTTTCCACATCTTCTGCCATTTGGGGCTCAGTAGCTCGCCGGGATCCTCGTGATGCCAGATGCTTGCGGGCTGGCCGTAGCTGCTCTTGATATCGAGCCCGGCACTGAAGGCCCGGTCGCCCGCGGCCCGCAGTACCACCGCATGCACCTGGTCGTCGGTCCGCAGCAGCTGCCAGGCCCGCGCGACCTCTTCGCACATTCGGCGGTCGAAGGCGTTGAGTCGTTCGGGGCGGTTGAGAGTGAGGGTGGCGACCCGGTCGCGGGGGTCGATGTCGAGCAGGACGGTGGCGAAGTTTCCCGGTCTCGTCGGCTTTGCCGGCTCGGCGTCGGTACTCATCGGTTCCGTCGGGTCGGCGTCGGTACTCATCGGCATTGCCATTCCGGAGTTCGCTTCTCCGCGAAGGCATTCGGGCCCTCCAGGGCGTCCTCGGTACGGGTGACGCGTTCGCGGAACGATTCGGCCAGCATCTCGGCCTCGTGCAGTGGCAGGTCCAGGCCCTTCTGGATGGCCAGCCGGGTGCCGCGCACCGCCAGGGGAGCGTTGGAGTTCACAACGGCGGCGATCTCGTGGGCGCGCTCGAGCAGCCGGTCGTGATCGACGACCTCGCTGATCATGCCGAGGTCGTAGGCCCGCTGCGCGCTCATGCGCTCGTGTTTTCCCATCAATGCCATCCGCAAGGCGACCGCGCGCGGCAGCACCCGGGCCAGCCGTACCACCTCGCGTCCGGCGACCAGGCCGATGCTGACGTGCGGATCGAAGAATGTGGCCTGTTCGGAGGCGATGACGATATCGGAGGTGGTCACCCAGTCCAGCCCGGCGCCACAGCAGATCCCGTTGACCGCGGTCAGGATCGGTTTGGCCATGGTGCGGAACGGCGGGGTGCCTTCCTGCGGCGCCTCCCACTGCTCGTAGGTGGACAGGTAGGGCCGTTCGTGCACGACCTTGCCGTCGCCGGGTATCGCCTTCACATCGGCGCCGGTGCAGAAGGCGCGCCCGGTACCGGTGACGATCATCAGCCACACCGTGTCGTCGTTCTCGGCCTCGGCGTAGGCGGTGCGCAGTTCGGTGATCATGTCGGGGCTCAGCGCGTTGAGCGCCTCCGGTCGGTCGAGGGTGATCGTGGCCGTGTGTCCCTCGACCTCGTACCGGATGGAGTTGTACGGCATGAAGTTCCCTTCGTATCAGCGGTTTCCGGCGTCGCATCATCGGCCGTCGAATTCCGGAACTCGCCGTTCCCGGAAGGCCGTCAGGCCCTCCCGGAAATCGCGGGTGCGGCAGGCCAGTTCGAGGGCGTAGAGCTCGTTTGTCATCGCCTGCGGCAGTGTCGTATCCAGGTTCTGGGCCAGCGTCTGCTTGGCCAGGCCCAGCGCCACGGTGGGCGCGGACGCGAGCCGGGCCAGCAGAGCTTCGGCGGTCGCGTCGAGAGCGTCCCCGGGGCAGCACTCGTGGATCAGTCCCCACTGCTCGGCCCGGGTGCCGTCGATCTTCTCGCCGAGCAGCAGCATGCGGCGGGCGCGGGCCAGCCCGGTCAAGCGCGGTAGTAGCCAGGTGGAACCAGAGTCGGGGCTGAAACCTCTGTCCAGGAATGGTTCCCAGAAGACTGCCTCGCGTCCGGCCACGGTGAAATCGGCGGCGAGCGCGAGATTGCAGCCCAGGCCGGCGGCCCAGCCGCGCACCGTGCAGACCACCGGCAGGTGCACGGTATGCAGAAGTTCGACGACGCGGTGAGCGGTGTGCGGGACTCGGCGCAGCACATTGCCGGGACGTGGCTTGGTTCCGTCATTGTTGGCCGCCACCCAATCGACCCCACCGCAGAAGTGCTCGCCGGCACCGCGCAGGTGGATCGCCCGCAGCGCGTCATCGGTCGCCGCGGCGGTCAGCGCGCCGACCAGGGTGTCGACCATGGCCGGTGTCAAGGCGTTGCGGCGGGCGGGCCGGTCGAGCGTGAGGCGCAGGATCACGCCGTCTCGTTCGACCCGCACCGTCGCGGTCTCGTCCCCTTCGCTCACTGTCACCGGGTCCTTCCGGGTCATTCGGCCCCACCAGTTACCGATAGATATACAGTAGACAGTACCGTTGGTCTTCTGCCAAGGTGTTCCGTGCCCGGGAAGGACAAGAGATCCGATGCAGATCCGTTTCGGCGAACGCCCGCACCCCCAGACGGTCGCCGCCGCGGCCGCCCTACGGAGGCTCACCGGCCTGTTGCTCTCGCTCGAGCACCCGCACCCCACCGTCGACGGAATACTCGACCAGGTCACCGCATGGGTACGCGAGCTCACCCAGGCGGCACCACCGGACCCGGCGCCCCGTGTGGGAGAGCACGCGGCTGACGCGAACCGGCGGATCTATCTGGACCACGCCTTCGATATCGGGGCCTATAACCCGTGCTTTCCCGAGTACCGTTTCGACTCCCTCGACACGGACTCGGCGACCGGCCGGGTTACGTTCCCCCTGGTGTACGAAGGGCCGCCCGGCCTGGTGCACGGCGGGTTTCTCGGCGTGTTCTTCGATGCCGTGGTGCAGCACCACAGCTGTGCGGTGGGCGTGACCGGGAAAACGCGCTCGCTCACCGTGACCTACCGGCGCCCCACCCCGCTGGCCACCGAACTGTCCTTCGAGATCGTGCGCACGGCGGCGGAGCGGGGAATCGAATCCACCGCCGTGCTCCGGCAGGGCGAGGACGTGCTGTGCCGGGCGGAGGTCGCCACGGTCGCCGCATCTACCGAACGGCTCACCGGCACGCGCTACGGCCGGCGTGGCGCGCGGTCCCTCCCGGCCGCGCAGCAGAAAGAGGTATATCCATGACCAGCTCGAGCGCCGCCGACGGGCGCGTCCGGTACGAGGTCGACGACGACCACCGGATCGCGACCCTCACCCTGAACGACCCCGGCCGCAAGAATTCCTACGACGCCACGATGCGCGACGGTATGGCGCGCTTCCTGGACGAGGCCGCCGAGGACGACGACATCACCGTGGTGCTGCTACGCGGCGCGGGCGGGGTGTTCAGCACCGGCGCCGATATGAACAACGCCTACGCCTGGTACGGCGGTAAGGGTGACGGCGAGAACGGCACACGGAGTCGGCCTCCGAGCCAGCGGCGGCGGCTCACCGTGGACCGTAAATCCTTCGGCTTCTACCACGATTTCCTCGGCTATCCGAAGGTCACCGTGGGCGAGATCAGCGGATTCGCGCTCGGCGGTGGATTCGAGTTGGCACTGATGACCGATCTGGCCGTGGTGGCTCGCGATACCGGGCTCGGGATGCCCGCCACCCGGTTCCTCGGGCCGGCGCTGGGCAGTCTGCACATGTTCTTCCACCGGCTCGGTCCGGTCCTCGCCCGCCGGATGCTGCTGACCGGCGATATCGTCGCGGCCGGGGAGCTCGAACACCTCGGGGTGTTCACCGAGATCTGCGATCCCGCACAGGTGACGGCACGGGCTCGCTACTGGGCGGAGAAGGCGGCGAAGATGCCCGCCGACGGTGTGGTGATCGCGAAGGAAGCGTTCCGTCTGGTGGAACAGAGCCAGGTGTACCAGGGCGAGGAGGTGGCGAGCTATCTCTTCCACGCCTACGGGACGAACCTGCAGTTCTCCGACGGCGAATTCAACTTCGTGAAGACCCGGGCCGAACACGGTACGCGCGAGGCGTTCCGGCTCCGGGACGAACATTTCCACGTCCCGGAGCCATGATCGGTGGGGTCCACCGGCGCGTCCACGGTGCACCCGGGAATCGGGTGCACCGTGGACGGTGGTTTCGGAGGCGGATTCAGGACGCGGCAGCGGTGCGCCGTGTCCGCGGCGCTGCGGTCTTCTTGGCAGCGGTCTTCTTCGCCGGTGCCTTCTTCGCGGCGGTCTTCCGGGCCGGCGTGCGCGCCGGGGATTGTTGGTCGCCGGCGCCGATCAGCCGGCCCGCGTGGTCCAGGATGCACTCCAGGCCGTATTCGAAGTTGCGCTCGTCGGGAGCACCGCTGCGCCGTCCCTGCCGCATGGCCTCGGCGAGCAGCGGGGTGGTGTCGGAATTGATCGCGATATCGTCGTAATACGCGGTGGCGCCGGCATCGAGTTCTTTGTTCTTGTCGTAGAGCCGCTGCAGTACCACGGATCCGCGGACGTGCAGATTGATCGCGGAATACGTATCGAATGCGTCGTCGACGGACAAACCCGCTTTGACGAGGCTGGCGATCGCGCGTTCGATTCCATCGGCGCCCTGGCGCGCCGCATCCTGGCTCAGTGCCGAGCGAATCAGAATCAGGTCGCACAAAATGGGATTGCCGAGAAATGTTTCCCGCATGGTGCGCGCGTGATTACGCAATGTTTCGCGCCAGTCGTCGGCCTCGACGAACGGTGCGGCGAAGGCGTACTGACTCAGCGCACGATCGGTCATCGCATTGAGCAGATCGTCCTTTTTGCGGAAGTACCAGTAGATGCTGGTGACACCGACATCGAGATGCCGGGCCAGCACCGGCATGCTCAGACCGTCGATCGAGACCTCTTCGGCGAGTTCGAAAGCGCCCTGGATGATGTCCTCCGGATTGAGGGAACCGCGCTCGCGCCGCTGTCGCTTGGCGGGTGCTCCGCGTTTCGCCATCTACGAACTCACTTCCTATGAGGTGCTCGGGGTCCCGTTGTCTTCGCTATCGGGGAAATGCCGAAGAGAGCCGACTACTGGAATCGGCACAGTGGATCGTACCACGAGGGATACGGTCGTCACTTCGGTGCGTAATCGGGGACAACCGGTACCGCCAGGAAAGCGCGGTCCGAATATGTTTCGGATCATCGGATTCGAGGACGAATCATAATCCGCTGTGTTGCCCGGTGTGGTCCGTGACCCGTTCTCCGGTGAAGACGGCATCGCGTTTCTCCAGGAATGCGGCGAATGCCTCGAGCACATCCGGACGGGTGAGATTGACCGCCTGTGCGGCCGTCTCGGCGCGCAGTGCGCTGTCGAGATCGTGTTCGCTGCTGTTGTTGAGCAATTCTTTGGTCAGCGCGAGAGCGGTCGGCGGCCCGGCGGCGAGCCGGGCGGCGAGTTCCCCGGCGAATCCGTCGAGTTCGTCCTCCGGGCGCAGGTAGGTCACCAGGCCGAGGTCGCGGGCCTCGTGGGCGCTGATCGTATCGGCCAGCAGTGCCAGGCGTTTGGCCTGCTGCAGCCCCACCAGCCGGGGGAGCAGCCAGGACCCGCCGCAATCGGGCGACAGCGCCCGGCGGGTGAAGATCTGGCAGAACCGGGCCTCGGGTGCCGCCACCACCAGGTCGCATCCGAGTGCCAGGTTCCATCCGGCCCCTACGGCCGGGCCACGCACCTTGGCGACGGTCGGCACCGGGAGTTCGTGCAGCCGGCGGACGATCTCGTTGATGCCCCGCATCTCCGCGCCGGGGTCGCCGAACTCCTCGACTGCTGCCGCGCCGGACAGATCCGCTCCGGCGCAGAACGCGCCGCCCGCACCGGTCAGTACCACCGCGCGGGTCCGCTGTCCACGCGCGATATCGGCCAGGGCCGCACCCAGTGCGGCCCACATGGCCCGGTCCACCGCGTTCTTCCGGTGGGGCCTGTTCATCGTCAGCGTGCACACCGCGTCGTCGTGGGAGACGAGGAGCACAGGTTCGTCGGTCATCGGGACCCTTTCATCGTGCCGATCGGCGACGGCTCGGCCTGTCCGGAATTCGTCACGCCCGGTCAGGCGATCGCCTCGAAGGTCACGGGCAGCCGGTTGGGGGAGCGGAACGGCTGCCCGGCGATATGTGGATCGCCGTCGGTCTGCAGGGTGATATCGGTGACCCGGTCCAGCAGGCATTCCAGCGCGACGCGGGTCTCCATCCGGGCCAGATGCAGACCCAGGCAGGTGTGTGCCCCGGCGGTGAAACTGATGTGCGGGAGACGGGTGCGGAAGATATCGAACTCCTCCGGGCGTTCCCAGCGCTGCTCGTCGCGGTTGGCCGAGCCGAGGCAGATATCGAGTACCGCACCGCGCGGTATGGCCACGCCCTCGAGCTCGGTGTCCTCGGTGACCGTGCGCTGTACGAGGGTCAGCGGCGTCTCGTAGCGCAGGCCCTCTTCGATCGCGGGACCGACGAGCCTGCGGTCCTGCTGCAATGCCCGGAACTGCTCGGGATGGGTGAGCAGCAGATAGAGCAGGTTGCCCGAGGACCGGTAAGTGGTCTCCAGCCCGGCCGGTAGCAGTAACCGCAGGAACGAGTAGATGGCTTTGTCGGTCAGTTTCTCGCCGTCGATCTCCGCGGTGACCAGATCGCCGATGATGTCCTCGGTGGGATGGTTGCGGCGCCGGTCGATATGGCCCTGGAAATAGTCGCGCAGTGCTGTCGAGGCCTCGAACGCGCGCTGCGGATTGCCCGCGTAGCTGATGATCTGCACCGCGTGTTCGCGGAAGAACGGGAGATCCTGCTCCGGCAGGCCGAGTAGCCGGGCGATCACCCGGGTGGGGAATTCGAAGGTGAACTCGCGGACCAGGTCCGCGCTGCCCCGGCCGGCGAACTCGTCGATCAGGGCGTGGCAGATCGGGCGCACGATATCGGGTTCCCAGATCTGCAGGGATTGTGGTTTGAAGGCCGCGGTCACCAGATTGCGGTGCGCTCGGTGGCGGCCGCCTACCATGGCCAGAATGGTCGGGCCCATGAACACGCCGATGGTCGAATCGTAGAAATCGGAGCTGAAGGTCCGATTGTCCCGCAGTGCCGCGTTGGCGGCCGCGTAGGACATCGCCGACCACGAATCCCGGGGGCGGAACTCCGCCGACGTGCGCGAGTAGTCCATAACGGTCCCGTGGTAAACCCCGTTCTCGTGGCGCCGGGCGGCGAAGAACGGGTAGGGATCCCGGGTATCGAGGGTGGTCGCGGCCGGAGCCGTTCCGTCCCGGACAGGGTTGTTCACAGTTGACCTTTCCGGTGATCGCAGGCCCGCGGCGTGATCACTTCAGCGACCGCTGCGCGGGCCGCGGCGAAGGGGACAAATCCGCCGTCCGCATCGTTTCGAACCCATTACGGAATGCTTGACAGTAAACTTGACTATAAAGCACGCAGGAAGTCGGGACAACGAGACCGGAGCCGCCGTGCCGTGATCCGTTACACGCTGCGCCGAAGCCGGCAACGAGTAAGGACATTCATCGATGACACATGCGCAGGGCTGGAAGGAAACGCTCGAGGATCTCGAGCGTCGCCGGGAGCGGGTCGCGGCCATGGGCGGTGCGGAACGAGTGGCGAAACACCGCGCGAAGGGCAAACTCGACGCCCGGGCCCGGATCGCGCATCTGCTCGACCCCGGCTCGTTCCAGGAGTTCGGCACGCTGGTCGGTGGTGAGGTCGCCGCCGACGGAATCGTCACCGGCTCCGGTCTCGTCGCCGGGACGCCGGTGATGGTGGGCGCCGAGGATTTCACCACCCTGGCGGGCACCATCGCGCCGGGCAGCAACGCAAAACGGTACCGGCTGGCCGAACTGGCCGAACGGAACAAAGTGCCGCTCATCATGCTGCTGGAGGGCGCGGGGTTCCGGCCCACCGGCGACCACTACGGCCGCACGCCGACCGACCTGCTGGCCCAGGCCCGCTGCTCGGGAAAGGTGCCGATGGTCACGGCCGTACTCGGCGCGTCCGCCGGACACGGCGCGCTCATCGCCGGAGTCTCGGACTTCTCGATCATGAGCCGGCAGGGCGCGATCTTCACCGCAGGCCCGCCCGTGGTGCAGGAGTCCACCGGGGAGGTGATCACCAAGGAGGATCTCGGTGGTCCCGGGGTCGCGGTGCCCAGCGGCCTGATCCACAATGTCACCGATACCGACGAGGAGGCCCTCGGCGAGATCCGCCGGTATCTCTCGTATTTCCCGTCGAGCGCGTGGGGTTATCCGCCGGCCCTGCTCTCCGATGATTCGACCGAACCGCGGCCGACACCCGAACTGCTCGACCTGATCTCGCGGGACAACCGGAACACCTACGACATCCGCGATGTGCTCGACGTCGTCTTCGACACCCCCGATTGGTTCGAGGTGCAGCCGGAATACGGGACGGCGATGGTCTGCGCGCTGGCACATCTCGGCGGTCATCCGGTCGCGGTGGTCGCCAATCAGCCCGAGGTGCTGGCCGGATCCATCGACTCCGCCGCCGCGGAGAAAGCGGCGCATTTCATCTCGGTGGCCGATGCGTTCCACCTGCCGCTGGTGTTCCTGGCCGACAATCCCGGGATGCTGCCCGGTGGTGAATCCGAGCGCGCCGGGGTGCTGCGCAGCGGGGCGAAGATGTTCGTCGCCCAGACCACCGCGACCACGATCAAACTGCACGTCACGCTGCGCAAAGCCTACGGCTTCGGCTCGATGGTGATGTCGCTGATCGGATTCGACAATCAGACGGCGGCCTACGCGTACCCGGGTGCGACGATGGGTGCGATGAGCGCAGCAGCGCTGGGGCTGGCCTCGGGCGCCGGTGACGATGTGGCCGCCCGGCTCCGGGAGATGGAGTTACAGGCCTCCTATCACTCCGCCGAACATATGGGATTCGACGAACTCATCCGTCCCGAGCAGACCCGTGAGGCGCTGCTGATCTCGTTGCGGCGCGGCATCTTCGCCCGGCAGGAAGCTCCGGTGCCGGTGACACGCACCGCGATCGTGCCCTGAGGCCGGAAATGCCGGTCCGTTGCCGCTCTTCCGCCCTTGTGTGAACCCATACCGATAGATATACAGTAACTATATCTATTCCGGTTGTGGCAGCGTGTTCGGTAGCGCAAACGAAAGGACGCTGATGTCCGGTCTCGACTACGTGGCGATCACCCAATCCCCCCGAACAGCCCTGCGCCGGAGTCGTCGGGGAGGCCGGCCGTGACCGAATGGACGATCGGGCAGGTGCTGGATGCGGTGGCCTCCGCCGTGCCCGACAGGCTGATGACCATCTGTGGTGACCGCCGGCGCACCTTCGCCGAATCCGCGGAACGCGCCCGGCGCCTGGCCGGCAACCTCGCCGATCGCGGGCTCGGTATGCACACCCCGCGCGACGAACTCGACCGCTGGGAATGCGGGCAGGACCGGGTCGCGCTGGTGATGCGCAACGATCAGTACCTCGAGGTCATGATCGGCTGCCTCGAGGCGAGGACGGTACCGGTCAATGTCAACCCCAGCTACACCGCCCGGGAGATAGGTGAGCTGCTCGCCTATCTCCGGCCCCGGGCCGTGATCTACCACCGCTCGTTCGGACCCGTGATCGCGGAATCCGCACCCCATGGCGTCGAACTGTTCATCGCCGTGGAGGACGGGACCGACACGGCGGACCTCCCCGGCGCCGTTCCGTTCGAGGAGGCGATCCGCGCCGGTGACCCGGATCGGATCATCGAGACCTCGCCCGACGATCTGGCGATGTTGTGCACCGGCGGCACCACCGGACGCCCGAAAGGCGTGCAGTGGCGGCAATCCGATCTGTACGTCGCCTCGATGAACGGTGCCGACCACGAGTCGATCGAGGTCCTGCACGCATTCGCCCGCGCGACCGGCCAGGTCTGGTACGCGATGTCGCCGCTGTCGCACGCCGCCGGAATCATGACTGCCTGTTCGGGTCTGCTGGCCGGCCAGACGATCGTGCTCTACGACGACCGGCAGAAGTTCGACGCGCGGATCGCGCTGGAGACCGCGGAGCGGGAAAAGGCCGCCCTGATCACCATTGTGGGCGACGCCTACGCCGCGCCGCTGGTGGCGGAACTGCGCCGCCGGACGTACGACCTGTCGTCGCTGTACGGGATCGGCACCGGCGGTGCGGCCACCAACCCCGTGTACAAGCGGGAAATCCTCGAACTGCTCCCGAACGTGTTCATCGTCGAGGGCTACGGTTCCTCGGAGACCGGCGGAATGGGCTACGGGCGCAGCACCCGTGGCGCCGCCGTCGACACCTTCGCACCCATGCCGGGTGGTACGGCCATCTCGGCGGACCGCACCCGGCTACTGCGTCCCGGCGAGGACGAGGTGGGCTGGGCCGCCCGCGGTGGCCGGGTCCCGCTGGGTTACTTCGGTGACCGGGAGGCGACCCTGCGTACCTTCCCGGAGATCAATGGTCAGCGGATGGCCGTCCCCGGGGACCGGGTGACCGTGGATCCCGACGGCACCATCCGCCTGCTGGGTCGTGACTCCCTCGTCGTGAACACCGGTGGCGAGAAGGTGTTCGTCGAGGAAGTGGAGGAGATCCTGCGAGCGCATCCGGGGGTCGCGGACGCGCTGGTCGTCGGCCGCCCCAGCGCCCGGTGGGGCAGCGAAGTGGTCGCCCTGCTCTGCGCGGAGGCGGGCAGCGCCCTCGTCCCGGCGCTGCGCGCCGTCTGCAAGGAGCAACTGGCCGGCTTCAAGGTCCCGAAGGAGTTCCTCGTCGTGTCCGAGATCCGGCGTCTCGGTAACGGGAAGCCCGACTACCGGTGGGCGGCCGAACTGGTCCGGGTGGATGCCGCCGCCGGAGAACCGCGAGAAATCGGAGCCTGAACCGTGACCCGAGTTATCGACGGCCTGGTCAACGTGCACTTCGGTGAGACCGAGAAGCAGCCCGAATGGATGCTGAAGGTGCGCGACGACTACTTCAAGGGTCCGGCATCGATGTTCGCCCAGCCGGATCTGGACGAGCTGATCGACGAGATGGACGAGCAGGGCGTCGAGAAGGCGATCCTGATGTACAACATGGTGAAACCGTCGGCCACCGCACTGAAGTTCGCCGAGGCCCGGCCGGAACGTTTCGCCCTGGCCGTGAACGGCGTGAACCCGCTGCGTCCGGTGCCGTCGCTGCGCGAACTCGCGGCGCTCACCAGGGATCTGCCCGTCGCCTACACCGCGATCGGCGCCAGCTTCTGGGGCGACGGCCGGTACCCGCCCAGCGACGCCGTGTACTACCCGCTCTACTACAAATGCGCGGAACTGGGCCTGCCGCTGTGCATGAACACCGGTATCCCGGGCCCGCCGATCCCCGGCGAGGTCCAGAACCCCATCTACCTCGATATGGTCTGCGTGCGGTTCCCCGAGCTGAAACTGTGCATGATCCACGGCGCCGACCCGTGGTGGGACGTGGCCATCCGGCTGCTCATCAAGTACGCGAACCTGCGCCTGATGACCTCGGCATGGTCCCCGAAGCGGTTGCCGGACAGCCTGCTGCACTATATGCGCACCCGGGGCAAGCAGAAGATCATCTTCGGCTCCGACTGGCCGGTGCTGCCCATGCGGCGGGTCGTACCGGAGGCCCGGAATCTCGATCTTCCCGCCGAGGTCCTGGACAACTACCTCTACACCAACGCGCGGGAATTCTTCTTCGGCGACAAGCCCACGGACGCCTGAACAGTCCGGACACAGGAGTACATGATGGACCGCTATGAATTGCGCAGGCAGGACTACAGCCTGTCCGAGGACCAGACCGAACTGCAGGCCGTATACGCCAAGTTCTTCAAGGCCCGCTGCCCGATCGATACGGTGCGGGCGGCCGAGGCCACCGGTTTCGACAAGAGCCTGTGGGAACAGCTGTGCGCCACCGGTGCGACCGCGATGGCGCTGCCGGAATCGGCCGGCGGTGACGGCGCGGGCCTGGTCGAATTGGCGCTGGTCGCCGAAGAACTCGGCCGCGCGATCGCACCGGTGCCGTGGATCGAGCACAGCACCGCCGCCCGGCTGCTGGCCCGGCTCGACGCATTGCCCGGCGAGAACTCCGGCGATATCGCCGCCGGCCGCCGGATCGTCGCACTGGACCCGAATCCGGCGCCGCGCCCCGGCCCGCGGCTGATCCCGGCCGGGGCGGTCGCCGACGAGATCGTGCTGCGCGACGGCGACGAGATCGTCCGGCTCGCGTTCGAGAGCCGCCCCACCCGGGTGGAGAATATCGGCCGCCTCCCGATGGCGTGGGTCGATCCGGCCGGGGCCGGCGTCCGGTCGGCGCTCGCGTCCGGGCCCGACGCGGTGGCGGAATACGGCCGCGCGCTCGACGAATGGCGGGTGCTCACCGCGGCAGCGCTGATCGGGCTGCTCGACGAGACACTGCGCATCGCCGCGGAATTCGCCACCACCCGACACACCCTCGGGGTGCCGATCGGATCGCTGCAGGGCATCTCACATCCGCTCGCCGATATCGCGGTCGTCGTCCACGGCGGCCGCAACCTGGCCCGGCGCGCGGCCTGGTTCCAGGAGTACGAGCCGCAGGCCCAGCCCGAATTGCCCGCGGCGGCCTTCGTCTTCGTGACCGGAGAAGCACCGAAGGCCGCGACCATGGCCGTTCAGACACAAGGCGGGCTGGGTGTGTCGGCGGAATCCGCGGCCTCGGCCTACTTGGTGCGGGCCCGCGGATGGTCGCTGGCCGGCGGTGATCCGGCCGTCGCCGCCCGCGAGATCGCCGAGATCGTCGCCCGCCGCAGTACCGCACCGACGGCCGTCCCGGCCTAGAGGAGTACACAGATATGGATTTCTCACGCGTGGAGCTGTCCGAGGAGGACAGCCGGTTCCAGGCCGAGGCACGGGCTTTCCTCGACGAACACGTCACCGACGACGTCCGGCGCCGCGACCGCGAGACCGGTGACAACTTCGACGAAGGTGTGCACCTGGCCATGGGCGCGGCCGGTTGGCTGGCCGCCGAACTCGGGATGGCGGGCGGACCGGAACTGAACCGGTTGCGCCGCCGGCTCTGGGATCTGGAGAAGCGCCGGGCGGAGGTCCCGTGGGTGACCTGGGGAACCACCGCAATCGTGGTCCCCTCGGTGCGGCGGCACGGCTCGCCGGAGTTGCAGGAGGAGGTGCTGCCCGGCGTCCGCGAGGGCCGGATCCGGTTGTGCCTGGGTTACACCGAGCCCGAGGGCGGCTCCGATGTCGCCACCTGTAGGACCCGCGCCGTCCGCGACGGTGACCACTGGATCATCAACGGATCCAAGATGTTCACCACCGGTGCGCACAACTGCAGCTACGTCTTCCTCATCACCAACACCGACCCGGAGGCACCGAAGCACAAGAGCCTCACCATGTTCCTGGTGCCGCTGGACTCCCCGGGGATCGAGATCCAGGGCCTACGCACCGTCGACGGCGACCGCACCAACATCGTGTACTACAGCGATGTCCGGATCCCGGACCGCTACCGGCTGGGTGAGGTCAACGGCGGGTGGAGCGTACTGCTCGGCCCGCTCAACGAGGAGCACGGGGTGGTGGACGCGGCCGGGGACGGCCTGCAGGACGTATCGATCATGACCCATCAGGGCTCGACCATGGCGTCCACCACCGACCGGATCGCGGCGATCGCCGCCCGGCCCGGCCCGGACGGGCTGCGCCCGGTCGACGATGCGGCGGTGGCCTACCGCCTCGGCCGCAGTATCGCCCGGCTCGAGGCCGCGCTCAGCGCACCCCATATGTTCGGGCGGGTGGCGATCGCGCAGACCATGCGCGATATCTCGCCGGATCTCATGGATGTGCTCGGCTCCGCCGCGGCGCTACCCGCCGATACCGAGGGTGCCGCCGACGCGGGTGGCGCGAGCTACCTGTACCGGTGGGCGCCGCTGTGCGGTATCTACGGCGGCACCCTCGAGGTGTTCCGCAACATGATCGCCCAGCATGTGCTCGGGCTGGGCCGGCCGAGCTACGCACCGCCCAAAACCAACGGTAAAGGGTCGTGAACCCCCCCCGGACGAAGAAGATCGGCCCGGCGGAAGCCGCGCAACGGATTGGAACGGACCGGAGGTGTACGCGTGAAGGTTCCTTTCACCTGGAAGGTCACCGGCTGGTTCATGATCGGGTGGTCGGCGGAGTTCCCGCTCGGCGAAACACGTCCGCTGCGCTATTTCGGCGAGGATCTGGTGGCCTACCGCGACGAATCCGGTGAGATCCATGTCCTCACCGGGCACTGCAAACACCTGGGCGCCCATATCGGCCACGGCGGAAAGGTCGTCGGGGACTGTGTCGAATGCCCGTTCCACGGCTGGCGGTGGGGTCCGGACGGACGTAACACGGCGATCCCCGGCGAGAAACGGGTCAACCGTGGGCTGCGGCTGCGGGTGTATCCGGTGAACGAGCAGAACGGCTGTGTGTTCATGTGGCATCACCCCGAGGGCGCGCCGCCGAACTGGGCGATGCCCGATGTGCTCGGCCTGTTCCCGGAGCTGACCGTCGACCCCGGCTCCTTCTACCGCCCCTACCCGGAATTCTCCCGCAAAGCGGACGGGGAACCCGTGCATCCGCAGGTGGTCCTGGAGAACGGGCCGGACAGCGCGCATTTCCGCTATGTCCACCGGGCCACCGTGACGCCGCGGATGCTGGACTGGAACGAATCGGAACACAGCTGGACGTTTCTCACCGGCTGGCCCGATGTGCGCAGTGCGGATCCCGACGCCATGGCGATGCTCATCCACGCACATATGTTCGGGCTCGGCGGCTCCATCAGCGCCTTCGAAGGGTCGGCGAACCATCGGCTCATCTTCGCCGCCACCCCGGTCGACGACGAGACCTCGGATCTGTTCTATTCCATCTGGTGGCCCAAACTGCCCGGCGACGATTCCGACGTCCCGCCGCCCGCGGTTCGCGAACGGGTGGAGAAACAGTTCCTGATCACGGTCTGGGACGATCTGAGCATCTGGCGTTACCAGAAGTATGTCGAACATCCGGCGCTGTCGCCGCAGGACGCGAAACCGTATATGTCGCTGCGCCAATGGGCCACCCGGTTCTACGATGTACCCGCGGAGACACCGGCGTGAGCCGGCCGGGGCTCCCGGCGCTGGTCGCCCCGGCCCGTACCGCGCTCGTCACCCAGGAGTTGCAGGGGTCGGTGGTCGGGACCGAGGCCGGATCACCCGCTCTGGCCCGCGCGGCCCGGCGGGAGGCGCTGCCCGATATCGCCACCTTGCTCCCGGTCGCCCGGGCGGCCGGGGTGACGGTCGTGCACTGCCTGGTGCAGCGTCGCGCGGACGGCCGGGGTGCCAATCACAACGCGGCCCTTTCGCCCTCGGCCGGCGCGGTGTGGCGGTGACGCCGGGGAGCCCGGGGGCCGCCCTGCTCCCCGAGTTCGGTCCGGAACCGGACGACCTGCTGCTGACCCGGTGGCACGGACTGGGCCCTCGCCCCACTGACCACGGTGACCACGACGGCGGAGCTGGTCGAGGCTTGGTCCGCGGCGGCCCAGTGATTGACTTTGCCGGTGGCCGGGCGTGTACTGAAGATCTGTGACGTCGAAGTCGTCGCAGGTGGCGGTGGGTGTGATGCGTGACGTGGGTAGCCCTCACGCCGGTGATGTCATGGCTCGCCCCGCAATTCCCGACATCGAAATCAGGTCCCTCATGATCATTCTCGGGATCATCTTGCTCGTCCTCGGACTCCTGTTCGATCTCCAGGTCCTCTGGGTCATCGGAGTCATCCTCTTGATCATCGGGCTCGTGCTGCTGGCACTGGGGTCGATGGGCCGCGCGGTCGGCGGCCGACGCCACTACTACTGACGCGGCCCGGGGCGGCGGTGTAATGAGACCGTGCCCGCCTCCAGCCGGCGCACCGTCCACCGATGCCGTCGGTGGATCACAGTCGAGCCGAGGCCCGCGCAGCGGCGGACTCGGGCACCCTCGGCTCGCGGGAACCGGGCTGTGCTGGTGGGCGCCTTGCTGCTGACGGTTGCCGCCACCACCGCGATCGGTGTGCTGCCCACCTACGCGCAGGCCGGACTGGTCGCCCCCCCGGGAAAGTGCGCTGTGCGTCGCTTACAGGCAGCCGGGCGGCTTGTTCGGCGCCCGGCGAGGGTCCGTCGATCGCGAGGCTGCTCGGCCCGGGACCGGCAACGCGGCGCCGCGGTCGTCGACAGCGCGTTTGCGGTGCAGCGCCCCTCGGCGAGATCCGGATCAAGACCGGTGGGGGTCCCGGAATCGCGGAGATGTCGAGTGCGACCGTCGGCGCACCCGTGGACCGCAGCGCGTCGAGCGCGGCGGTCCGGCGCGGGTCTAGAGGACCGCGCCGGACTCCTTCGCTGCGATGATCCGGTCCCAGTCCATCCCCAGCTCCAGCAGGATCGCCTCGGTGTGTTCGCCGTATTCCGGTGCGCGCGTCGGGGGCGGGGGAGTTTCGTCGAACTGCACCGGGGCGCCGACGGTGCGATAGGTCTCGCCCGCGTCGTCGGTCAGGGTGAGCAGGTAGCCGTTCGCTTCCGCCTGCGGATCGTCGAGGACCTCCCGCGGGCTGGCGATCGTCGCCCAGACGCCCGGTTCGTCGGCGAGGGCCTTCTGCCAGTCGGCCAGATCGCGTTCGGCGAAAGTCCGGCGCAGTTCGGCCGTGGCGGCCTCCTGGTTCACCACCAGATTCGCCAACGGTACAAATCGCTCGTCGGTGCCCAGTTCGGGCCGCCCGATGCGTTCGCAGAAACCACGCCAGAAGCGATCCGCCTGCAGGAGCACCAGCTGGACCCAGCGTCCGTCGCGGGTGCGGTAGCGGTTGACCGCGGGGTTCGGGGCGGTGCCGGCGCCCCCCACCGGAATCCGGTCGATGCCGTAGTAGTCGGCGGCCGCGATATCCGGGGCGACGGCCCACATGCCCTGTGCCAGTAGTGAACTGTCCACGATCGGGGCGTGCCCGGTGCGCTCGCGATGGAAGAGCGCGGCCGCGACGCCGCCCGCGAGGGTGATACCGCCCTGGAGGTCGCCGAAGGCGGGAGTCTGCGTGACCGGGAATTCGGCGTCCCGCACAGTGAGTGCGTGGGCGACCCCGGCGCGCGCCAGGTAGCTCGCGGCATCGAAACCGCCGCGGTCCTTCTCCGGGCCGCGGCTGCCGTGCCCGCTGCCCCGGGCGATGATCACGTTCGGATTGAACTCGCGCAGCTGGGCCACGGTCAGGCCGACCCGCTCGAGGGCCCCGGGGAGCCAGTTGGTCAGGAAAACATCCGCCCGGGCGATCAATTCGCCCAGAATGCGCCGTCCTTCGGGATTCTTGATATCGAGGCCGATACTGCGCTTGCCGTGGTTGCCGAGCTCCATCATGAAATTGGCGCGCACCCGGGAATCGCCGGGGTCGAGCCCGCCGATGGTGAGGTAGCGGCAGGGGTCCCCGCCCTTGGTGTCTTCGATCTTGATCACCTCGGCGCCCCAATCGGCCAGCGCCGCACCGCCGCTCGGAACATAGGTCCACGAGGCGAGCTCGACCACCTTGATGCCGTTGAGCAGACCGGACATCGCCGCTCCCTTCCATGGCTCGGGCGGCTGACTTGTAGGACTATACGGTAAGAGTTACAGTTAGTCACCTCAGTCGGGTTGGGATCGCCGCATCGATCACCGCCCGCACGAATCCGATGCTCCGGGAGGCCCTGTGCGCGACATCGAGGCGACGGCCCCTGTTCTCGAGATCGGCCGACGTGCCGCCGCCCGCGCCGAGCACAGAATGCTGATCGGTGGTGAGCTGTGCACCGCGAAGGGCGGTGCCGAGTTCGACAACATCTCCCCGGCCACCGGCGCCGTGCTCGGCACGACCACCGCGGCCGGTGAGCCGGATATGGAGCGCGCGATCGCCGCGGCGCGGCATGCCTTCGACCACACCGATTGGTCCACGAACCGCGCGCTGAGGACACGGTGCCTCGAACAGTTGCAGGCGGCCCTCGACGCGGAGAGGGCCGACCTGGGCGAGGAGCTGGTGGCCGAAACAGGCTGTCCGGTCATGACACTGAGTAACGCCCAGCTGGACTGGCCGCTGGCCGCGGCGCTGCGCTACCCGATCCGGCTGATCGGCGAATTCCGCTGGGAACGCGTACTCGAACCCAGCGAGCTGTTCGGTCCCCGGAACACGCGCCGGGTGGTGCAGGTACCCGTCGGCGTGGTCGCCGCGATCTGCCCGTCGAACTTCCCCCTCGAAGTGGTGCTGAACAAGATCGGCCCGGCGCTGGCGGCGGGTAACACGGTTGTGCTGAAACCGGACCCGAACACCCCGTGGAACGCCACCCGGCTCGGCCGCCTCGTCGCCGAGCGCACCGATTTCCCGGCCGGTGTGCTCAATATCGTGACCACGCCGTCCAACGAGGTGGCGCGGCTGCTGACAACCGATCCCCGGGTGGACCTGGTTTCGTTCACCGGCTCCACCGCGGTCGGCAAAGCGATCATGCGTGCGGGCGCCGACACCATGAAACGCAGCTTTCTGGAGCTCGGCGGCAAATCGGCGTTGATCGTGCTCGACGACGCCGATCCGGGCGCGGCGGTGAACTCCGCGGTCGGCGTCTGCGTCCACGCCGGTCAGGCCTGCGCCGCTACGAGCCGAATGCTGTTGCCGCGCAAGAAGTTCGAGGATGTAATCGCGCAACTGGGTGCCGCATACGACATGGTGCCTGTGGGCGATCCGGGGCTGCCGGGCACGCTGGTCGGCCCCCTGGTCAGCGCCGCGCAGCAGCGGCGGGTGCTCGATTCCTGTACCCGCGGTGTCCGCGACGGCGCCCGGCTGGTGACCGGTGGCGGAATTGCCACGGACCTGCCGTCGCATCTGTCGGGCGGGTATTTCTTCCAGCCCACCGTCTTCGCCTGTGCGGACGAATCGATCGCGATCGCCCGCGCGGAGATCTTCGGCCCGGTGCTGGTGGTGCTGCCGCACGACGGTGACGACGACGCCGTCCGCATCGCCAACGACAGCCGTTACGGGCTGGCCGGCGCGGTCCTGTCGGGTTCGCTGGAACGCGGGATGGCGGTGGCGCAGCGTATCCGCACCGGCGCGATCGGGGTCAACGGCGGGATGTACTACGGCGCCGACGCACCGTTCGGGGGATTCAAGCACAGCGGCGTCGGCCGGCAGTGCGGACTCGAAGGTTTCCAGCAATACCTGGAGACCACGACCATCGCCGCCCGAGCGCCCAAGAGCTCGTGATCGGCCGGTCGGTGCGCGCCGACGACCGACAGCGAAAGGTGTAGCGATGGGAAAGCTCGACGGCAGAGTCACGGTTATCGCGGGAGCTGCCCGCGGGCAGGGGCATTCGTATCCGGTGAATCTCACCGCGGCGGGCCCGAACATCATCGCGCCGGACGTTTGCGCGGATCTGGAGCAATACGTATCCGCCCGCGCGGCCGGGGACCTGGAGGAGACGGTCCGCCTGTGCGTTGCGGGCGGCTACGTGAACACCAAGCCCTGAAAGGGATGAGGACGACGTATGCGCTGTACCGGCGCATGCTGTGCGGCCGCCGTAGTCGTGCGGTGCGGCCCGGCCCGACGCGGGCCACCATGCCGCGCATCCGGCGTCACAGCACCCGCGGGGATGATAGCGGCTCGGAACCACCGGCATTTCCTTTTCAGCATCGAGGACGGGACGAAACACGGAATAGTCTTCGATCGGGAACATCGTCATCGACTGGAATCCACCGGGAAGATCTTGAAATACTCTCTCGGCGACCGAGAAGGTTTCCTGAGCATGTTCATGCACCGGCCGGAGAATATTTACGATTCGGCTGTGCCGGCCCGCAGGACAGTGGCAATATCGACACGCGAATCCCTCAGCGGCGAAGGAACGATGTGGCGTGAACGAGGGCCTGAACGATCTCCGGAAAACGACGGTTGTCCAGCTGTTCGCCCCTGTCGATGGTCCGGCGGTTCCCGAGCCGGACGACCTACCGACGATCCAGCCGATATCGGCCGACCTGGTCGGCCGGACGGTCGCCGGACTGGCGATCGCCGGCCGGCTGCTCCGCCGGGAAACTGCGCGAACCGGGAAACGCGTGTCGACCTGCGACCCCGAGGAGACGACGAATCTGATCGTCGAATGGGGGATTTCGCTGGCCTGGTCGGACAATCCCGTGGTGGCGTACGTCGACGGTGCCCTGCTGGACAGCACCCTGCGCGCGCTCGCCGCCGCCGTCGCCTGTCTCGGCATAGGGGAAGAACCGGATGACCGGGCGGATCTCGCCGAACTGCATCACACGCTGGGGGATACGATCCTCGCGCTGCACACGCCGCTGTGGCGGCGCCCTGAGCTCTGATCCGACGATGGCTGTTGCGGCAGAGGAGGGTGTACTGAACGATCGTCCGCGATACCGAAGATTTTGTTCCTCGACGCGAAACCTCTTATTCGAGATGGGAAACAATCCCACGAGCGCAGGATTACCGCAAGCGAAATCGACGACGGCTTCGGATATCGCCGGTTCCGAACCAGCGCGAAATCGCAGCGGCCGAATCTGCTGCCGTCGCATGACTCCGCGAATTGTTTTCGAAGAGGTCAGCCCGTCGGTCGTTGTTCGCATTCTTCGAACGGTGCGACGGAGCTGAAGCAGTCGGCCAGCCCACTCTGCACATCACCGGAGGTGGGTGGTTCCCCGCAGATGATCCCGCATCGTTGGTAGCCCGGTACCTCCGAGCCGTCGGGGAAGCGACAGCCGTTCTCCGCGCAGCTGTAAGCGCGTTAATTGGGGTCATGGGCCCTGGGGGTCCGCGAATACGACCAGACGAAGGCGTCGGTACTCTCCACCTGCGTGCAGTAGGCGGTTCGGCCGCTGTCCAGGTGCCCGACAGCACCGGGCTCTGCGCAATAATCGTTCAGGCTGACCAGCGGCCCCGGCGGAGCAGCCGGCGCGGGTTCAGCGGGTGCGGCCGCCGCCGGTACAGCGAACGCCGCGGCAAGCGTAAAGACCCACACGACCGCTCCCGCGATCCGGACAACCATACGAGGGCCTTGTGCTGTTCTCTGCATCAGAAGTGCCCGTTCCGTCGAGTCCGATCCCCACCCCGATTCGACCCTGCCAACCCTATCGTTTCCGCCCGCACCACAGCAACGGCCCGACTCGCCGCACCCCCGCTGACCAGCCGATTAGCTCTCCCGAACCTCTGTGAGGTAATCTCATCGAGCACCCGATGAGGGTGTGACGGGCTGTGGCGCAGTTTGGTAGCGCACTTGACTGGGGGTCAAGTGGTCGCAGGTTCAAATCCTGTCAGCCCGACATAGGAAAATCCCCTCCGACCTGGGTCGGAGGGGATTTTCTCTTACTGGGCCGCTCGCAGAGTTGGGGCCGATCCGGGGCCAGACCCGCCCCGTAGGTGCCGTGACAACTGGTTTCCGTCTTCCTGCAATGCCGCGATATCGGGGTGCAGGTACCGCTGCGTGATTCTGGGATCGGTGTGCCCGGCGATCCGCTGAAGCCGATGTAGCGGGACCCCGGCATCGGCGAACCATGTCAATCCGGTATGCCGGAGATCGTGACGCCGCAGATGCTCATATCCGAGCTTCGTCACAACCTGGTCCCAATTGGTCGCATCTCGCAGTACGCCCGCCTGGATGCGACCTCCCCGAGGTCCGACGAACAACCGCGCATCCTGCAGCGCTTCCCTCCGCTGCTTCTCGCTAGACTCGTCGTGGTTGCGCTCCACGCGGGCACGGGCTGCGTTGATCCGGCGAAGGATGAGCGGACGGATCTCTTCGATCAAGGGAATAGGGCGCGATCGCTTTCCCTTCGTGCCCTTGTCCTTCAGTCCGCCCGGCCCCGGGGTCGTCTGCCGCCGCAATGTCCACACCCATTGTTCGGTGTCGATGTCGCGGACGCGGCACCCCGAAACTTCCCCGATCCGGGTCGCTGTGCAGGACAAAGATATCGCGTTCCTGAAGAAAGCTTCGGCGTACTTTGCCGCGATGCAGCAGAACCGGCCCGGTTCGAGCTGATGGCAGAGTGCGCCGCCCCCGATATGTTCACCGGCGGTGCCGGTGAAGACGTCGCTCGGATGGCGCGGCTACTGAATGTGTCGAGGTCCGGATACTACGAGTACCGGAAACGCTGCCGTTCGAGGTCGTTGACGCCTCGGGCGCAGCGCCGGGCGGACCTGGTAATCAAGATCGTGGCTCATCACCGGGAATCCGACGGCACCTACGGTGCCCCACGAATCACCGCTGATCTGCGCGAGGCCAGTGAGAAGGTCACCGAGAAGACCGTCGCCAAGATCATGGCCTCGATCGGGATCGAAGGGATCAGCCCCCGCACCTTCAAAGTCGCCACGACCGTGGTCGACCCGGGTGCGTCGTTCCCGCCGGATCTGGTCGGCCGCCGGTTCGACCAGGGCCGGCTCGACGCGGTCTGGACGAGCGATATCACCTACCCGACCTGCGGAGAAGCAGACATGTATTTGTGCGCGATCAAGGATGAGCACTGCAAACGGGTGCTGGGCTGGTCGGTGGCCGACCATATGCGTACCGAATTGGTCACCGACACCCTCGACAAGGCGATGGCTACCCGCGGCGGAGGCGGCCGCGGGGTCGTCCTACATGCCGACCGCGGCAGTCAATACACCGCTTCGGCTATGGCGGCGGCCTGTCATCGGCATGGCCTGCACCGGTCGATGGGCGCTACCGGGATCTGCTGGGACAACGCCGGCGCGGAATCGCTGTGGTCGACGTTCAAACATGAGCACTACTATCGGCATACCTACGTGATGAAGGCTGAACTCGTTGCCGCGGTTGACAAATGGATGCACCGGTACAACACTCGACGCCGTCACTCCACGATCGGGATGATCAGCCCGCTCGCCTACGAACATTCACTCTCCGCGGCAGCTACAGCCGCATAATCCCCTGTCCACCATTCGGGGTGAGCCTCAAAGTACACCGCAATACCTTATGGTCACGACCGCGGCCGCTACGACGCCGATCTCGCACATGCCAGGGCCGCTCACTGTGCTCGCCGTCGCCGCGCTGGCCGGCTGCTGACCGATCCTCGGTTGCGGGCGGTCGTCCAGGCCAAGCTGGAACTGGACTGGAGCCCGCAGCAGATCAGTGTCTGGCTGCGCCGTGAATATCTGGCGCAAGTGGGCTGGGATGTCAGCCATGAAACGATCTACCAGGCGCTCTACAACGCCGAAAAGTCCGGGTTGTCCAGGGCTTTGACCAAGCGTCTGCGGACTCGGCGCTCGCTGCGCCGCCGGCGTCTTCGTGCCGATGTCCGCTCGGTTCGTTTCATCACCCCGTCGAACCTCATCGAGTCGCGTCCCGCTGTTGTCGACCAACGCAGGCGCATTGGCGATTGGGAAGGCGACCTCATCGTTGGCGCCCGCAACGGTTCGGCGATCGCCACGCTGGTCGATCGCCGCAACCGATTCGTGCGCCTGGTCCACCTACCCGATGGCCGCAACGCAGAGACCTTCGCAGCCGCCGTGCTCGGAGTTCTGACCACCGTCCCCGCACAAGCCAAGACTGACCTTGACCTGGGACCAAGGCTCTGAGATGGCCCGCCATGACCTGCTGGCCGACCTGTTCGCCGAGGGAATCCAATTTCGCTCATCCTGAATCGCCTTGGATGCGCGCCACGAACGAGAACACGAGCGGACTCCTACGCCAGTACTTCCCGAAGACCACCGACCTGTCCCTGCACAGCGCCGACGACCTCCGGCAGGCCGAGGATTGAATCAATACCCGACCGCGCAGAGTCCTTGGTTGGCGAACGGCCGCAGAAGTCTTCGAAGCCGAACCGGTAGGATGAAATTCGTTCACGTGTTGCGACGATGGCTCGAAACCGCAATCCGGCATCGCGGACGGAGTGTCAGCCCGGTGAGCTTGTGCAGTGTGATCTGTGGTTTCCGCCAGCGGATTTTCTGCTGGGGTTCGGGCAGGTCGGGCGGCCGCCGGTGCTGGTGATGGTGACCGGTTACTCGCGGGTGTTGACCGCGGTGACGATCCCGACTCGTCAGAGCCTGGATTTGCTGGCGGGGCACTGGGCGTTGACCTCGGGGTGGGCTCGGGTCCCGAAGATGCTGGTTGGGGACAACGAAGCGGCGGTCGGTCGGTGGCGGGGCGGGAAACCGCAGTTGACCGAGACGATGAATGCGTTCCGCGGGTCGCTGGGCATCAAGGTGCTGCAGTGCCGGCTCCGGGATCCTGAGGCCAAAGGTTTGGTGGAACGGGCGAACGGCTATCTGGAGACGTCGTTTTCTGCCGGACCGGGCGTTCGCCGGGCCGGCGGATTTCAATGTCCAGCTCACCTATTGGCCGGTTCGAGCCAACCACCCTCATCATCGTCGGCGGGGTTGCTGTCCGGTGGATCGGTGGGACGCCCGGCAGCCAAGCCAAGCGTCCACCAACCAGATCCGCAGCCCGAACTCAGCCATTACCCCCGACCTGCGGTGCCGTTTTCGTGGGAGTGCTACCGGAATCTCGACTTATCGCCCTCTGTCGGCGGCTCCCGGCCGCGCGACCTGCTATCCGGTTAAGGCTCAGCCGAAGGGTTTCTCGTTGTAGAGGCTCATGGTGAGTGGGTTCGCATACGTGGCCGTCAGCCAGGTGGCCAGCCGCGTCGCGACGGCGTGGATCTCGGGTGCGGCGTAGTGTTCGAGCTCCCACGCGGCCCAGTTGGCGATGGTGATGGGGGTGCCGAGACTGGTCAGCGGGCGTCCCAGCAGGCCGAACCGCCGAGGTTCGCCGACGATGGCGATTCCTTGCCCGGCGGATGCAAGGGCCTGTGCGACGGTGCTGGAAGAAACTTCCTGGACGTAGGTCAGTGCCAGGCTTCTCGCTGCGGCGTGCTCGTCGACGACGTGGCGGATGGCGCTGCCCGGGGCACTGATGATCAAAGCCTCGCCGACCAGGTCGGCGAGGTCCAGCGGGTCGCTCCGGTCGCACAGCCGATTGCCTGGTGGGGCCTGGAGGCTCAGTGGCGGGGAGAGCAGCTGGAGCGAGGCGTACTGCCGGGGTGGGCGTGAGGTGCCGATCGCGAGGTCGGCGGCGTGCCGCGCCAGCTCGTCGTAGATCATGGCGGGCATTTGCGCCCGGATGTCGAGGATCGGGGTCGCCGTGGCGGCGATGAAGGCGGCCACCGCGTCGACCACGGTGGGCGGGCATGTCACGGTCATCGGTAGCTGGCCGGTGGTGGCGGCCTTCATCACCTGCGCGCTGCGCGTGACCCGGTGCTGGATGTCCCGCGCCATTGGATACAACCGTTGCCCGGCCGCGTTGAGCTTGAGGCCGCCGCTGGTCCGATGGAAGAGGTGCACACCGAGTTCCTGTTCGAGCCGGGCGATCTGCCGAGAGATCGCGGGTTGGGTCACGAACAATCGCTCGGAGGCGGCGCTCACCGAACCCAGATCTGCAACGGCGACGAAGTACTCGAGCTGACGAAGTTCCATTATGTTGCTTGAGCATAGCTCCTATGTCAATCGGGCACTGTTCCGGCATAACGGCAGCGGGCACACTGACAGCTCAACCCCGGCGATGTGGTTCCGCGTATGGGACAACGGTCCTCGGCCGGGTCGTCCAGGAAGCGTCATCGTCATGACCAGATCCGCCACGCCATCGGTGTCCCGGGGCCGCCGAGCCACCGCAGCCGCTTTCGTCGGGACCGCGATCGAGTGGTACGACTTCTACATTTTCGGTACCGCCGCGGCATTGGTGCTCGGCCAGGTTTTCTACCCGCATGCCGCGCCCGGCGCCGGTCTGCTCGCGTCGTTCGCGACGTTCTGGGTGGGTTTCCTGGCGCGGCCCGTCGGCGGCATGATCTTCAGCCACTTCGGTGACCGCTTCGGCAGGCGCACCACACTGATCACGACGCTGGTCATGATGGGGCTGGCGACGATGTGTATCGGGCTTCTACCGGGGTACGCCCAGATCGGCGTGGCCGCGCCGATTCTGCTGGTCGTCCTCCGCGCCGTACAGGGCCTCGCCGTGGGCGGCGAGTGGGGTGGCGCGGTGGTGCTCGCGACCGAAAACGCCGAAGCCGGGAAACGCGGCCTCGCCGGTACCTGGGTCCAGCAGGGTTCTCCTGCCGGATCGATCCTCGCGACGCTCAGCTTCCTCGGGGTCGGGTTGCTCGACGATGACTCGTTCCTGGCCTGGGGCTGGCGCATCCCGTTCCTAGCTTCCGCGGTACTGGTCGTATTCGCGCTGATCGTCCGTTTGAAGGTGGAGGAGTCCCAAGAGTTCACGAACGCCCGTGCGCACAACGAAGTCGTGAAAGCCCCACTCGCCGAGGTGTTCCGTTCCTCGAGGAGGGTCGTCTTCGCCGGCATCTTTGCCGCGGTGCTCGGTATTTCGATCGCGTACTTCACCAACACCTTCCTGCTGGCGTGGACTACCGAGAAATTCGACATCGACAGGCGCCTCATGCTCAACGTGCTCCTGGGCGTCGCCGTGCTCCAGTTCGTCGCGCAACCGTTGGCCGCGAGGATCGCCGAACGGGTTGGAGCCCGCCGGGTGATGATCGGCGGTCTCCTGTGGGTCATAGTGCTGGCCGCGCCGCTGTTCTTCGCGATCCAGGCCGGGAATGTCGGGTTGCTGGCGATCATGCTGGCGCTCACCACGCTGGGCGGTTCCGCCTACTACGCGCTGCTCGCCACGGCACTGGCCAACGCCTTTCCCGTGCATGTGCGCTACACCGGCGTCTCGATCGCTTACCAGTTCTGCGCCACGATCTTCGGCGGATCGACACCCCTGATCGCGCAGTGGGTGCTCAATGCGACCGGCAACGCTTGGGCCGTCATGACCGTCTACTTGGGAATCGCGGCTATCACCGTCGCGGGTGTGTGGTGGCTGGCGCGGCTCACCCCGTTACCGCCCCAGCCGAAACCGGACCGCACGGCGGCGATGTCCCGGCCGGCATTCCACGCCGAGACGACAGAAAGGCAGGCACCTGCATGAGAGTCGACGTCATCTTCGAGAACGGCCGCTTTTGGACGGGGGATTCCCGCCACCCCGAAGCCACGGCCGTCGCCGTGCACCACGGCAGGATCGCGGCGGTCGACGACGTCGGCGAGCTCGCGGCTACGCACCGGCACGATCTCGGCGGCGCGCGGGTCGTTCCAGGCCTTCACGACGCCCACCTTCACTTTGGGCTGACAGGCCAGCGGCTGGCGGACGTGAATTTGCGGCCGAGCCGGATCGGCACACTGGACGGCCTCTACGATGCTCTGGCCGAACGGGCCGCGGAGCTTCCCCCGGACGGCTGGGTGAAGGCGAGTGGCTACGATCAGAACTTCCTCGATGGCGTCCACCCGACCGCGGAAGCCATCGACAAGGCAGTTGGCGGACGTCCGTGCATTGTGGAACACGTCTCCGGACACATGGTCGTCGCCAGCACCGCGGCGTTCGCGCTCGCCGGCTACCCAGACCGCATAGCCTTCCCCGACATTCCCGGCGGGCGAGTATTCCGCGGCGAAGACGGCCGCGCGGAAGGGCTGCTTCAGGAAGCGGCGATGCATCCGATCCGCGAGGCCGCCGCCGGAGTGACCGACGCGGAGATCGCGCGCAACCTGGGGCTGGCCAATGCGCAAGCGCTGTCCTACGGACTCACCAGCATCACCGACCCTGGGGTCGTCGTCGATGGCAGTCTGCGTGGCGGGGTCGCGTTGCACCATCTCCTCACTGCGGTCGCGGCGAACACCATCCGGCCGCGGATGACGGTCATGCCGTTCCACACCGCCCTGCACGCGGTGCCAGGCGGACCCGCTGGCTGGCGAACCCTTGACTGGGGCGTCCGTACCGGCCTTGGCGATGACCGGCTGCGTATCGGACCGGTCAAGATCTTCTCCGACGGATCGCTCATCGGCCGATCGGCCGCGGTACACCAGTGCTACTGCGGGGAACCGGACAACCTGGGCGTACTGCAGCTGTCCCCGGACGAGCTGCACGACGCACTCATCGCGTACCACCTGGCGGGCTGGACCGTGGCGACACACGCGATCGGCGACCGGGCAATCGACCACGTCCTCGACGCGATCGAGGAGGCGCAGCGGCGTCGGCCACGGGAGGTGCGGCACCGCATCGAGCACTTCGCGATCGCCACCGGCGAACAGGTGGCGCGGTGCGCGCGGCTCGGGGTTGTTCCCGTCCCACAAGGTGTGTTCATCTCCGATTTCGGCGACGGGATCCTCGACGCCATCGGTCCGCAGCGGGCGGCGGGTACCTATCGCATGCGCTCCCTGCTCGACGCGGGCATGATCGTGCCCGGCTCGACGGATTCCCCGGTGTCCGATGCCAACCCGCTGGTCTCGATCCACGATCTGGTCAACCGGCTGACCAGCGGCGGGAAACCGTTCGCACCGCACGAGCGCGTGAGCGTGGAGGACGCCCTCACCGCCTACACGTACGGTTCGGCGTTTGCGGCGGGAAGGGAGAGCGAGGTCGGCCGGATCAGGCCTGGTCAGCTGGCGGACTTCACGGCGCTGAGCGACGACATCCTCGCAATCGACCCGGCCGGCATCAAAGAACTGCACGTGACGAAAACGGTGATCGGCGGAGAAGTCGTCTTCGAAGACAGGTGAACACTTCTCGTCGGGGGCGCCGGGCGGCTTCCGGGCTGCGGGTGTGAGGAATTGCATGCCCTGACACGTCGTGTCGGCGGAGGATGTTGCTGACGAACATCGGCCGACGCGTCTCTCGCTCGCCGTACTCGTACTCGTGCTCGAGGCGGCGCGGGGAGCGAGGTCCGCAACGTGATCGTCGTGGGTCGGGTCGAGCGCGTTGATCCATTAATAGAGTCTGGTCACCAATAGGAGTAGGAAACTTTCCTGCCGGGATACATCCGTCGACGTGGTAACGGCGACCGGGAGAGAGGTGTTGATGGCGGCATCGGTGGACGACATCATCCGGTTCGATGGTGTTCGGCGGTGGCTGCAACCGGAGTTCGGACGTGGGAGCGGCAGCGATGCGGCGTTCTTCGAGGCGCGGCCGGATCTGGTGCTCGTGGCGAAGCGTGCGGTACGCGCGTTGCGTGGCGGGTTGGTGCGCTACCTCGACATCTCCGAGAACATGGTGCGCCGCGTGATGGTCGACGTGCCGGACGCGGAGCGGCGGATCGCGCGACTCGACGTCGTCGCCGTCGAGGCCCCTTACGGACTGACCGTGCGCGAGCTTCAGGTCGCTACATGCGTTGCCAGCGGGCTGGGAAACCAGCAGATCGCCGACGCTCTCGGCTGCACGCGGCGCACGGTGGCCACGCATCTTGAACACGTGTTCACCAAGACCGGCGCCGCCTCCCGCGCGCTCGTGGCGACTCTGATCGCCGCGGAGGACGCCTACGCGGCGCCTTTGCCGAGCCCTGATCTGGTGCTTCCCAGACCGCTGCTAGCAGTGTTGCGCGGTCCCGTGACGGCATCTCGGGTGGCGGCGCGTGTTCCGCGGCCCCGGCCGGCGTTGCTCGGCGCGGTGTACCCGTCGGCAGGCGCCGAAGTCGTAGCGATGCGCCGCGGCGCGAAACTCGCGGTGCAGGAGCTCAACGCGCGCGGCGGAATCGCGGGCCGTCGCGTCGAGCAGGTGACCGTTGCCGCGACACCCGAAGGGCTGTTGGACGCGGTCACAGCGCTCAACGCGCGCGGCGTGGACGGCATCATGCTCGGCAACTTCCCGCTGCCGTTCGCGCGACCGGCGATCGCGGCCGCGGCAGCCGCTGGAGCGCCTGTGCTGCACAGCATGACCGGGGCAGCCCTCTCCGAAGACGTGCACGCGGACCCTGATGGCCTCGGTGCGGTGTTCCAGGTCTGCTCGACCGAGTCCGCCTACGTGCCGGGTTTGTTGCGGACGGTCCGGTACCTGGAGGCCAGCGGCTCGTTCCGGCCGAGGCGCCGGAGGCTGGCCGTGCTCCAGCGGGCGAGCACGTTCGACCCGGGCGTCTTCGAACGTGTGCAGCGCCGAGCGGAGGAGGCCGGTTGGAACCTCGTGTTCCTCGAATCGGTTCAGGACCACACCGCGAGCTTCACCGGCCTGGTCCGGCGGCTGGAACAGGCCGAGGTGGATGCAGTGTCACTGTCGATCTTTCCCGAGCCGACACTGCGCGCGTTCCTCTCTGCCGCCGCGGCGCTGCGTGAGGACACGCTGGTGCACGCGGCGTGGTCGCCGGCGGCCCCGGGCTTCACCAGGCGATTCGGTGAACTCAGCGAGGGCCTGGTGTGGTCCACGTTGATCGGCAACGTGAACAGTCCCGTGTGCGACAGGTTTGCACGACGGTTCCGCGCGACCTTCGGCGCTGATCCAGGACTCGCGGCTGCGGCGGTACACTTCGACGCGGTCAATGTCCTCGCCCAGGCGTGGAGCCGGGTCAGCAGGCCGTGGGACTTCGCGGCCGTACAAGAGCGATTGAGGTCGATGGCATCGTTCGGCGTGACCGGGGCACATGAGTTCGCGAGGCGTGGTCAACACGGGCTCAGCTACCCCGACGACACCGACGACCTCACGCGCGGGCATCCGCACTTGGCGTACCGAATCTCGGGCGGCACCAACCGGAGGCTGGTGCCGCCCATGCTCAGGTGAGCCATGTCGGGGCGGTCACCGAGCCGATGCCGTCGCCGCCATCGACGGGCACGGTGCACCCGCTGACCCAACAGGCATCCTCGCTGAGTAGCCATGCGATCACGGCGGCGATGTCGTCAGGACGGGCGATCCGTCCCTGGACGCTGGCCTTTCGGACGGCCTCCACATACGACCGCGGCACGGGATTGATGGCCGACTCAACGTTCACGAACCCGGGAGCCACGGCGCAGCACCGGATCCCGTCGCGGCCGTGCTCGAGTGCGAAGCCGCGTACCAATGCGTCGAGCGCGGCCTTGGACGCCGCGTAGACCGCGGTGCCCGGCCGTGCGCGGACGGCGGCACCGCTGCTGACGAATACCAATGTCCCCGGCCGACCCGCTGCCAGGCAGTTGCCGACGAACTGCGCTCCAGCGCTCAGCGCCGAGCGCGTGTTGACGGCCATGACTCGGTCGAACAGATCCTCGTCGCTCGCCGCCACCGGCGCGACTGGGAAGACGCCCGCCGCGTGAACGAGCGCGTCGAAACCACCGCGCTCGGCCCACAGCCGCGCCACGTGCGTCGCGACCACGTTGCGTTGGGCGAGGTCGAGTTCGGGCAAGTCCACGCCGGTGACCGAGCAGCCGGCCGCCTCCAGTCGACTTGTGACGGCGCGGCCGATGCCTCCCTGCGCTCCGATAACCAGGATCGAACGCTTCGCTGCCACTATCAGCCTCCCAGCAGAGCGGGCCGGACTCGCCGGGCGACGTCGATGCACCGCTCGAAGACGACGCCGAGCTCATGGCAGTCGGTGATGAATTGCTCGAGCGCGACCATTCGCGCACCTCGGCCGATGACCTGCGGGTGCAGCGTCACGGTTGTGACGCCTTCCGCGATGGTGTTCGCCATGTAGCGGACATCGCCGAGGAATCGGGCGAACATGGCCGCTGCGTCCTGGAGCCCCGGCAAAACGAACTGCGTGGTGCGCACGAATTCCAGGTGCGGGTAGTCGTCCAGCGTCCAGGAGACGGGTAGTTCAACCACCGGTGCGGTGTCGCCGAAGCGGAACGGGCCGTCGACCTCGCACCGGTCACCGGACCGCGCGAGGTAGGGCTCGAAGTCGGTGCCCATCAACGACGAGTCGTATTCGATGCCGAGCTCGGTGAGAATCGCGACCGTGTTGTCGGTAAAATCGAAGCTCGGGGTGCGGTGCCCTGCAGGCGGGAGCCCGGTCAGCTTTGCAATCAGCTCGGCCGAGCGCCGGTTCACTGCCATCTCCGCGTCTCTGTCCAAAGTTGTCACCGCCTCGTGCGCGTAGCCGTGCAGTGCGATCTCGTGTCCCGCCTCGGCGATGGCCGCGCACTGCGCTGGATAGGTCTCCAGCGTGTGCCCTGGGATGAAGAATGTGGTCGGGACCTCGGTGTGGCGCAGCAGTGCGAGGATGCGGTCGATTGCGTATGCGCCGAACTCTCCTCGGGAGATCGGACCAGGTGTGGTTTGGCCGCGCGCAATCCAGAGTGAGATGGCGTCGAAGTCGAAGGTCAGGCAGACAGTTCCACGGCTCATACGGGCAGCTCCTCGGGGGTGTACGGCGTGTCGGGCAGGAACTCCAGCGGCGCGTCGCATGGGTTGTCGAAGAGGGTGTCAAGGTGCCAGCGTGCGTATCCGTGGCTGCTCGGGGGACCGGGCGCGATCCACAGCACCCGGTCGGTCAGGTCCATGACCACGGAATGGACCGTGCTGATGCGTTCGGCGGCGGGGACTTCGGGATCCGCGTGGCGACAGATGCCGTCCGGATAGGACCACTCGTCGCGTAACGTCGCCACGATGTCCGCCACCTGCACCCGGCGTTCCTCGAGCGCGGGTTCGAGCAGGTGTCTGGCCCGGGCCGGACGGGACAGTGTGAGTGCGCTTGTCACGGATTTTCGGTCCTGCAGGGGTAACGGTGCCTGGAAGTGGTTGGAGTGGGTCAGCAGACCGCCTTCGGGAACCAGGGTGCCGAAGACTCCGGGCGCGAGCTCGAAATCGATGGATTCGCCGCCCGCGTCGGCGAGCAGCACGTTGCCGGAGGAGATCCTCTCGACGGGTAGCAGCATCTTGTGGGCGCTGGACATCGTCTTCGCCTGCAGCGCCCCGCGCAGCAGGTAGTGGTAGGGCACGCCGGCACCGCCGCGGTCCAGGTCGGAGACCAGCAGGTTGGCGCACACGCCGAGCCCTGCGGAGTTGAGGCCGCTCTTGGCGAGCATGCCCGCCTCGGTCAGCGAAAGCACGCTGAAACCGGTCTCGTCGCGGGTGGCCAGCAGGAACGTCACCTCTGCCTGTTCGGGATGCCAATCCCAGTTCTGGGCGAGCAGGGTGTGGCCGTTCTCCGTGTATCGGGGCAGGACGGACAGCGACGTGCACCCTTCGTCGCGGTAGCCTGCACCGTACAGCAATTCCGTGCGTGCGTTGAGCGCGGCGAGTCGGTGCGCGGGGTGTCCGGAACCCGCGGCCATGCCGTCGAGCATCGCGGCGATCTCGGGGGAGTAGGAGGCGGCGACGTCGAGGTACACCCGGCCCCAGCGGTCGATGTCCGCGTCGCTGAGTCCGGCGTCGTCGTGAAACCGGCCTACATAGGTGTCCAGGCTGCGCGCGATGAGATCGGCCGTGCGCGTGCCGAGGTCCTCGCCCATCTGCCGGTAGCTCCCCTGCACGACGATCAGTCGTGGATTGCTGTCTTTGCTCATGGTGGTCGGTCTCATTTCAGTTCGATTCGGTAGGTTTCCGGCATCGAGCACACCGTGACGAAGGTGATGACTGCCGCAGCTGTGGGGAGTGCGGCGACAACCAGTGCGTTGCCCGTGACGCCGATAAGTGCGGTAGCGATGAATCCCGCCGTGCCGCCGAAGGCCATGACGGAGAAGTTGTAGCCGATGCCCAGTGCCGAGTACCGGACGTTGGTGGGGAACAGTTCGGCGAGCGCGGCGGGGCCGGGACCGGAGAAAGCAGCGAGGACGAGCGCGATCAGCACCTGACCGAAGTACGCACCCGCGACGCTTCCGGTCTGGAACAGCCACATGACCGGAAAGCTGAGGAGCACGAACCCGCCGGAACCGATGAGCAGCAGCGGTTTTCGCCCGACCCGGTCGGAGAGGACGCCGAAACCGAAGATCGTGACCGTCAGCACAACGAGTCCCACGATGTTCGACGCCTCGACCGTGCTCGAATCCAAGCCGACCTGCGTGCGCAGATGGGTCGGCAGGTAGGTGAGGAAGAAAAAGTAGGCCACCGTCCAGCTCACGGTGAAGAAGAAGCCGCGTGCCATCGCGATCTTCTGGGTGCGGAAAGCCAGTCGAAGCGGGCTGTCGCTCGTGGTGCCCGCCGCCTCCTGCGACTGGTAGGCGGGCGTGTCCTCGAGGCCGAACCGCAGCAGCAGCGCGACGAACGCGGTCACGGCGCCGATCAGGAACGGCACCCGCCAGCCGAAGTCGAGCATGCCCTCCTCGCTCCAGAACAATGAGTTCAGGGCGACGACGGCAGTGGCGACCAGGAAGCCCGCCGCGGTGCTGACCTGGTTGAGGCTGCCGTAGCGGCCCCGCGACCGCGGGGCGGCGTATTCCACGAGCATGGCGGCGGACCCTGCCCACTCGCCGGCGACGGCGAACCCCTGGAGCAGTCGCAGCACCACCAGCAGCACGGGCGCGGCGACGCCGATCGTCTGATAGCCCGGTAGCAGTCCGATGAGGACAGTCGCCGTGCCCATGAGGACAACGCTGGCGAGAAGTGCGGGCCGCCGGCCCAGTTTGTCGCCGATGTGGCCGAACACGACGGTTCCGAGTGGCCGGGCGAGGAAGCCGACTGCGAATACCGCGAATGTGGACAGCAGGGTCGAAGTGGAGCCGCCCACGAAGAAATGGGCGCTCAGGTACACGGTCGAGTATGCGTAGACGAGGTTGTCGTACTGCTCGAGCAGGTTTCCGACACTGCCGGCGATGACCGCGCGGAGCTTGAGCCCGGGGCGGATGCCGGTTGCCGCAGGTCTGGTGTGTTGTGCCGTCATGGGATTCGCTTTTCGGGAGGGGCTGGTGGGGTTCAGGAAGCGGCCAGGTAGCCGCCGTCGACGGGCAGCAGGACACCGGTGACGAATGAGGACTCGGGACCGGAGAGGAACGCGAGTGCGTTCGCCAGCTCGTCCATCTCGCCTGGTCGCGACATCGGTGCGCCGGAGACCCGCGCGTCCAGTGCCGCCGACGGGAGCTGGTCGAGTAGGGGAGTGCGGAACACCCCGGGTAGCACCGCGTTCACGCGGATCCCGCGCGGTGCCAGTTCCACCGCAGCGATCTTGGTCAGCTGGTGCACCGCGGCCTTGCTCATCTGGTAGGCCACCGACGAGGGAATGGTCTCCGCGCCGATGGGTGGGGTCGTGACCCCGTAGATCGAGCCGACGTTGATCACCGCGCCGCGTGTGTGCGCGAGGTCGTCGGCAAAGGTTTTGATGCCCCGCCAGGGACCGAAGGCGTTCACGGCGAGCACGCGGGTGAAGTCCTCGTCGGTGGTGGTGAGCAGGTCCGCCCGAGCGCTGATTCCGGCGTTGTTCACCAGCAGGTCCACCGGCCCGAACCGCTCGTGTATCAGATCCCGCAGCCGGCCCCACGACGCGGGATCCGCCACGTCGAGATGCAGCTGGTCGTCGGTTTCGGTGCCGTAGTCGATGTCGACGCGCACCACGGTCGCGCCGAGCCCCGCCAGCCGGTCGGCGAACACGGCACCGATGCCTCCGGCCGCGCCGGTCACCACTGCGATCTTGCTGTTCACTGCGACTCCTCGTTCGTCTTGGTCGGCGACGGTGTCGAGAACAGTAGGGTCGGCCCAGCAGGTCGGACATCGGTCGTTCGACCGATGCGGAAGACCTGCCTACGAACACCCGCACATGGAGCTCGAAGTGGCGGGCGACTGGATTCTGCCCGCCGGAGGCGTACTCGGCGGTCTGGCCGTCGCAGCGATACCAATTGGGGTCCGGGCTGGTGAGCTCGCGTATTCAACTGTCGACTGATCTGTACGCCGCGGTTCCTGATCAGGGTTAGCTACCTGTAACGTCCCGCCGGAGACCGAGCGGTGAATGATGTGTGGTCGTGACGCGTAGGCATGAGCTGACCGAGAATCAGTGACGCACGATCGAGCCGTTGTTGCCGGTCTCGAGGGGGAAACGGCGTCCGCGGGTCGATAACCGGCGAGTGATCAACGCGATGCTCTACAAGGCCAAGACCGGGGTGGCATGGCGGGATCTGCCCGAACGGTACGGGCAGTGGAATACGGTCTACAACCGGTTTCTGGCGGTAGTTCCGCAACGGGACCTTGGCGATGCTGTCGCGAATGTGCGAGTCGTCGCGGAAGCGGTCGATGAACTCGACTGGGAGGTGTCGGTGGATTCCTCGTTGGCGAGGGTTCATCAGCACGCTGCGGGTGCTCGGACACGGGTGGTTCAGACAGGGGGACAACCGATCCGGGTGCAGGCACAGCGAACCAGTTGATCACATCATCGCACGCTCGCGTGGTGGTCCGACTACGAAAATCCATCTGGCGTGTGATGGCCGCGGTCGGCCGTTGACAATCGTGCTGACTGCGGGCAACGTTCAACGACTGCACTATGTCCACCCAGGTGATGGCCGGGATCTGGATGCCGAAACCTGGTGGAGGCCAATTCTGGAAGCGACCACGGCGAGGGCTGGCCGACAAAGGGAATTCGCCTCGTTCGATCCGCGCTCATCTGCGCAGTCGTGGGATTGCCGCGACGATCCCTGAACGCGTCGATCAGCAGGCAAGACCTACTCCGTGGCTCCACGTGCCGGAGTCCGGAGATGTCGACATCGACGCTGTGACGATTGGAGAGTGACCGCCCTGAATGGCCTGTGTCTCAGCCCTGTTCGAGGCTGGTCTTCACTGCGGTGCCGACGACCGTGCCTGACCGGTCCTTCAGCTGTCCAGCGAAGCTGAGCTGTACTGAGCCATGGTCGTAACCGGCCGGACCGACCAATCGGCCGGCCGGTTACGCTGCCGAAGCGCGGCGGTAATTCGAATCAGCCGAGGCTGAAGGGCTGGCCCCACAAGGTTATCCAGGTGGTCACGCTATCGGTGATCACCTCGACGGAGACGAAGGCGCGGGCCTGGGCGTAGCCACCGCAGCCGCTGAGGCCGATGGTTTCGTCGGACCAGGTCACCGATCCGGTGCTGCGAGAGAGCCAGTTGTAGGTCTTGTGTGACTCGTTGCCGTAGCCGTCGGGCCGCTCGAGGTCGAGAACGTAGAACGACTGCGCCTGGCCCGGGCCGAGGGAGAGGGACCCTCCGGAACTTGCGCTCGGGCTGACAGAGCCCTCGGTGTCGACGCTGGCGGCGGCGCCGCCATTGACGCCGCCGCCGGCGATGTTCGCCTGGCATCCGACGGTGTAGCCAGGGAAGATGCCGGCGCTGGCTCCTGTGTCGGCACCGGACAGTTCGATCTGCGCGGACCCGGAGACCCAAGCGTTGCGGTGCACCGGGGTGGCGCCCATGGACGAGCTTATAGTGGCCGACTCACCGGCCAGGCGGACGGTCACTACGGTGCCGTCGGACAGCGTCTTGACGATTTCGCCGCCCGGCAGTGGAACGAAGGTGTCAGCGTGGGCGGCGCCGGTGGAGAGCAGGCCCACGGCGATGGTAGCGGCGGCACCAGCGCCGGCCAGCCGTGCGAGATTCTTACCTGTGATCATGTCTTGCCTCTTGGGTGTTGTGTTCACATCACTGGGAACTGCCGACAAAAGCGGGTAATCAGCCGATGCTGAACGGCTGGCCGTACAGGGTGGTCTTGGAGTAGTGGTCACCGATGATCTCGACGACGGTGTAGGCGCGTGCCTGGGCGTAACCGGCGCAACCCTGGATCGCGATCTCGGCGTCCTGGTACTCCACCGAGTATTTGCCCGGTTCGGTGATGTCTTTGAAATCGATCTGGACGAACTTCACCTCGCCCGGACCCAAGTTCACCCCGACAGAACCGCCGACGTTCCCGCCGCTCATGTCGACACCCACCGACAGTCCTGCCGAGATGGCGTCATCACCGATGGCGACCTGGCAGCCCACGATGTATCCGGTGTTCAGTTGCGAGGCGCCATGGGTGGAGGAGTTGTTGGTGCCATCGGCTCCCGTCGGCCCGTTGTGCGGACCGACCTCCCCTTCCGGGGTGGCGGTGACGTCGGCTGTCGCATTGCCGGAAACCCACACGACGCGGCCCGCGCCATTGGCTGCGAGCGACGGAGAGATCAGAGCGCTCTCACTGGTTCGGGTGATGGTGACACCCGGGCCGAGCTTCTGGTCATCGGGCAGAGGTACAAAGGTGTCGGCATTGGCGGCACCGGTCGACAACAGGCCGACGGCAACCATTACGGCAGCGCCCGCGCCGGCACGAGCAGCGGCGGAACGAATCGCAGGATGTTGGGTCGCTTTCATATTTCCTCATCGCATTCTTTGCTGCAGCAGCGCATGGCAAACTGATCTGAGCCGAATTCCGCATGAGTGCTCACACGCGGCGACAGGCAGAGTTAGCGCAAGGGGCAGCCCGAGACAACGACGTGAGTTGGGGTGACTCGTCCACGTCGCGACGGTTGGGTGAAAGGGTGGGTAGTTGTTCACCGGTACTTTTCGAAACCGGTGCATCGAGTTTCCCTGTGAGCAATTCAGGGTGCCAGTGGCCGTACTGGACAACTTCGATGCATTATGGGCCAAGATGGCACAATCGAGTGGTGCCGATCACTGTTCGACAGCTTTGCAGCCTCCGAGACTTTCAGTTGATCCTCCGTGCCGGCGAGGACAATGACGATCGGGAACTCAGCTGGGCGCATGTATCGGAACTCGAGGATCCGACCGCGTTTCTCGCAGGTGGTGAACTGCTGCTCACGACAGGCCTGTCGTTACCCGACGACCCAGGGGAGATCGGACGACGCGTCAGGCGGCTGGTGGAGGAAGGTGTTGCTGCGGTCGGATTCGGCACTGGTCTCGGGCACGACACCATCCCGGACGCATATGTCCGAGCGGCCGAGCACGAGCAGCTACCGCTGCTCGAAGTACCGCTCGACGTTCCCTTCATCCATGTCGAGAAGGCCGTCGCGCAAGCGCTATCCTCCGATGATCACGCTCGACTGCAGCAGAGTTATCGCGACCAGCGCCGTTTGATCCACGCGACGTTGGTCGGTGAGGGCAGTGCGGCGCTGATTCGACGCACCTCTCAGCTCATTGGAGGACGAATCGCCCTCCTCGATGTCTCGGGTCAAATCATCGACGCGTCGCATCCAGGAGCGCGTCGCGCCGTCGAACAGACTGCTGCCGCACGCACCGCACGTCCCCGCGAGGTCGTCTTTGCCGCTGAAGGCGGCGAAGACTTCATCTCTCGGCCGCTCGCCGCCGCCGACGGCGATGTCCTCGGCCATCTGGTCGCGAGCCGCGAGGGGGTCGTCGGTTCGCTCGACCACGGTGTCATCACGGTGGCTGCAGCACTGCTCACCTCCCATATGCGCCGCGGCGACGAGGCCTGGCGGGCGCTTTCGGGAGCTCGTGGCGCCGTATTGCGGCTGATTCTCGATGGTGAAGTCGCGCCGGTTACCGAACTGGCCGCGGAGTTGTGGGGCGGCCTACCCACGCCGCCGGTTGTCGTCATCTGTGCACAGGGGGAGCCTGCAGCCACCCGTGCGGGCGCGCGTGCACTCCAACGATGTCAGCGAGGATCTGCCGCGTTCGCGCTGCTCGATGACGACCTATGCGTCGTCGCCGGTGCAGAAGCACTCGACATGCTGGTGCACCGGTTGAGTACAGTCCCTGACCTGCACGTCGGAATCTCTACGTCGGGGGGTTGGGACCAGATCGAGCGCGCGAGACGCGAGAGTCACCAGGCTGTCCGGGCGACGACTGCGCGCGGCAAGCCGATCTTCTTTACGGAAATCGGCGCGATGGGGTTGGTGGCATGCCTCGATCACGAGCTGGCTCGAGCGCACGCGGAGTCGCGGCTGGCTGCACTGATCGATGCCAAGAGTCGTGATCCACACTTGCTGCGTGAAACCTTGCAGGTATGGCTGGCCAACAATGGCGCCATCGATCCCGCGGCGACAGCACTGGGTGTCCACCGGCATACACTGCGCCGGAGGCTGGATCGGATCGGAAAACTGCTCGGCGTGGATCTCGACTCGCCCACCACACGAGCGGAGTTGTGGCTCGAACTCGAGCTGCTTGGTGGCGGCTCCGGGCGGCGGTAGAGGCCCGCTCGCCCTGGCTCGTGCAGGGGGTGCAGCACCCGGCCTGCCCCGGCCAGGAGGTCCCTTCGGCAGCAACCTCTTTCAGGAGCGGGCGGAACCTTTTCCGGTATCTGAGCCTGGGACAGATAGGCGGGCCGCGCGGCGCAGAGCCTCGTTCTCCTGCTCGGGCAACCGGATCCGGCGGCGAGGATCGCGCAACTCGGCGGACTCGCTACAGGTGGTTGCGGGCCTGTTCCCGTCATCGATGGCCGTAAGTGCGAATTCTGACATCACTTATCGGTGAATTTTGGCGTTACTCGGGGCCGATCCGGGGGAGGCCTATCCGTGAATTTCGGCGTCACCCCGGTCGGAGTGTCCGGACGCTGGGCGTGTCAGAAGTGCTCGGTGGGGAGGTCGTGGGCCGGGATCTCGAGGCTGTTGATCAGGGTGGCGAATTACGGAGGTACTGACACGCCCATTCGACCGAGACCCACCCTGATCGACCGCTCCATCACCCTCGTGGGACGCGCGGTATGGGGGCCGGGAACATCTGGGAGAAAAGTCACGGTAGCCCAAATGGGCCATGCGTTTTGACCGGTCGACTGGTGGTGGGTCGACTCGGGTCTCGGCGCGGGGCAGGTCGTCGGACCATGATGGTGGACATGGGCCGCATATAGTCGGACCGGTTCGTCCGGTCGCCGTCTCGACCGCACTGCGCGAAAGGGACCCCTCTGCCATGTTCACCGGCCTCAGCGCCTTCCCGCTCACCCCAACCAGCGAGTCCGGCATCGACGAACACGCCTACGCCCAGCTCGTCGGCTACCTCGCCCAGGCCGGGGTGGACTCCATCGGAGCACTCGGCTCCACCGGCGGCTACGCCTACCTCTCCCGCAACCAGCGTGCCCAGGCGGCGCGGATCGCCGTAGACGTCGCTGACGGGACACCGGTTATGGTCGGGATCGGCGCGCTGCGTACCTCCCAGATCCTCGCGCTTGCCGAGGATGCGCAGGCAGCGGGCGCGGCGGCCGTGCTGCTGGCACCGATGACCTACCAGCCCCTCACCGACGACGAAGTCTTCGACCTGTACGAGGCCGTCTCCCAGGAGCTGTCCGTGCCGCTGTGCGTCTACGACAACCCCGGCACCACCCACATCCACTTCACCGACGAACTCCACGCCCGCATCGCTCAACTGCCACAGGTCGCCTCCATCAAGATCCCGCCCCCGCCCGGCGACCCGGCCGCCGCCGAGCAGCGTGTCCAGGCACTACGGGCACGGGTCCCGGAGGCGGTGACCATCGGGATCAGCGGCGACTGGGCGGCGGCCACCGGACTGAACGCCGGATGCGATGTGTGGTACTCGGTCCTCGGCGGGCTGTTCCCCGAAACAGCGCTCGCCCTCACCCGCGCAGCACGCAACGGAGATGCCGGACGCGCCACGGCCCTGTCCGACCGTCTCGAACCATTGTGGGAACTGTTCCGCCGACACGGCAGCCTGCGCGTGATGTCCGCTGCCGCCTCCCACCTGCAACGCACGGCCGAGGTGAACCTGCCCCTGCCGCTGCGTGGCCTCGCCCCCGAGGCCCGCCGCGGACTCATCACTGTTCTCGAAGACCTGGGCCTGGGCGGGGCGTGAGCTCAAACAACATCGCGCCGTGGCGGCCAGGTTCGACAAATTCGCTGTCCGGCACCTCGCCGCACTGGACATCGCCACCATCAATCTATGGCTCTGTAGCAGTTGAGGGCTGGCTCACGCCCGCCCTCAACTGCTGCTCGACTTCGAGATACTGCTCAGACTTCTGCCGGCGTCGGTTTCGAGGGGCTACAGCGAAGGGGTATCGGCTCCAGTTGTTCGGTGGGCCGCACAAAGCTCGACTACCTCGACGTGTGCACGGGTCGGTCAGGGTGAAAATGTCTGGCTGAGGTCGACGATCTTGCGTGCACGGGCAAGTCGGGGCATGTCACTGCCGTCTTCGACTCCGGAACCATCGGGACCCAGTCGCTCCAATACTTCTTGCGCCCAGATGATCTCGTTGCGTGACGGAGCGAGGTTCTGGTTGACGACAGCTACCTGGTCGACGTGCATGCAGAGTTTTCCGGTCATGCCCATGTGGACTGTCGATTGTGCGGCCTCGGCGAGGGCGTCCTGGGCACGGTCCAGCGACGGTCCGTCGATCGGTCCCGGTAATCCCGCGATACGACTCGCAATGGTCAGCCTGCTGCGGGGGTATGCCATCGCGATGGCGAGGTCGGCGACGCCGGTGTCGCGGCGGTAGTCTCCGCTGCCGAATGCCAGCCGGAAGGTGCTCGCGGCGTCGGCGATCTCGATGGCGGTCTCGATTCCACGAGCGGACTCGAGCAAGGCGATGATCTTCGTGCCCGCTGCCAACTGAGCAGCAGTCGCTTCGACCTGCGCCGGGTTCTCAGTTTTTGCGAGCACCACTCCGTCGATCCCGGGTAGAGACGCCAGCAGTCTCACGTCCTCATCCCAGTAGGCGCTGGTCACATCGTTGATGCGCACCCAGGTCCGGTTGCCGGCTTCCACCCAGCGCGCGACCGCTTCGCGTGCCGCCGGCTTCGCGGCGGGCACGACAGCGTCCTCGAGATCGAGCACTACTGCGTCGGCTTCCGAGGCGGCGGCCTCGGCGAACAACTCCGGTTTGCTTGCGGGTACGAGCAGCCATGACCTGGCGTTGGCCGGTGGCGGCCGCCACCGCCTTTTGCCGGGGGGCGGGACGTTGGTCACGTCAATCGTCACGATGCGCCTTTCGCTGCGCTGATGGACTGCCGGGCACGAGGAAGCACGGTTCACAATTTTTGCGGCTGGGACATGATGCTGGAGGCCGGGCTCGAGGTGGCGCCCGGCCTTTGCGCACACGACTGGCACACACCCCGCGAGTACGCGGAGCGGGTTTATACCGTGTCAGCGAGGGTTTGCTATTCCGACGTAGGTGGTCTCGAGGTATTCCTCGATTCCTTCGCGTCCGCCTTCTCGCCCCAGACCGGACTGCTTGACTCCGCCGAACGGAGCTGCGGGGTTGGAGATGACACCGGCGTTGATTCCCAGCATTCCGGTCTCCAATTGCTCTGTGAGACGGAGCATGCGCGACAGATCGTTCGTATAGGCGTATGCCGCGAGTCCATAGGGGGTGGCGTTAGCCAGAGCGATAGCTTGTTCCTCGGTGCGGAACGTGGCGATCGGCGCGACCGGCCCGAAGATTTCTTCGTTCAGGATGCGCGCCCCCACGGGTACGTTCGTGAGCACGGTCGGCGGGTAGAACCAGCCCGGCCCGGGCAGGGGTGCTCCACCTGCGATCGCGGTCGCGCCTGAACGAAGCGCTTCCTCGACGAGCCCGTGCACTTTCGAGCGGCTGGTTTCGTCGATAAGAGGCCCGATTTCGATACCGTCCCCGGTGCCCCGACCAATCCGCTTCGCGGTGAACCGCTCGGCGAGTTTCGCAACGAAAGACTCGGCGATGTCTTCGTGAACGTAGAACCGGTTGGCAGCGGTGCACGCTTGACCGATATTTCGAAGTTTCGCTGCGAGAGCACCTTCGATCGCGGAATCGAGGTCGGCGTCTTCGAAGACCAGAAACGGTGCGTTTCCGCCGAGCTCCATCGAGGTGCGCAGAACAGTGGGTGCGGCCTGCGCAAGCAGCTTCTGACCGACTGCGGTCGAGCCGGTGAACGAGAGCTTCCGCAAACGCGGGTCGGCGATCACAGGGGCGACAGTGGTTGCGGCTGTTGATGTCGGGATGACGTTGACCACCCCTGCCGGGACGCCCGCCTCGATCATGATCTCGGCAAGTAGGAGCGTGGTCAGTGGCGTCAGGGGTGCCGGCTTGATGATGGAGGTGCATCCGGCGGCGATGGCGGGTGCGAGCTTGCGGGTGGCCATGGCCAGCGGGAAGTTCCACGGAGTGATCAACAAACATGGCCCGACAGGTTTCTTGGTGACGAGGAGACGGGCGTTGCCGTCAGGAGCGGGCGTGTATCGGCCCTCGGCGCGAACGGCTTCCTCGCTGAACCAACGGAAGAATTCAGCCCCATAATTCACTTCTGCACGGGCTTCAGCCAGCGTTTTGCCCATTTCCAGGGTTATCAACAGGGCAAAGTCATCGGCGTTGGCACGGACGAGTTCGAACGCACGACGCAAAATATCGGACCGATCGCGAGGCGCGGTCGCAGCCCAGGACGCTTGCGCGCCGGCCGCCGCGTCCATTGCCGCGCGGGCGTCGACCGCCGACGCATCGGCGACCGTCGTCAATTCAGCGCCTGTGGCGGGGTCGTCGACGGCGAATTTCAGACCGGACGCGCTGTCCTGCCACGCGCCGTTGATCAGAAGTCGGGTCGGGATTGATCCGAGCAGTCGTTGCTCGGTAGAACTGGTCACGATTGGTCTGCTTCCTCGAACAGGATGATCTGACGGATAGCGGATCCGTCCGCAAGGTGGTCCAGCGCCGAGTTGATATCAGTGGCCTCGGCGGGGCCGCCATCGGGGATACGGCCCACGGTCACTCCGGTTGCGGGGTCTTCGACAATGAACTCGCTCATGGATACAGCCCTCTCGTCTGATGAGCCTGGGCCACCCTTTCGACGGCCAGGCAGGTCGCGGCGGTGCGCAGGGTGATCCCGTGGGCGGCGGCGTGAGTCCGGACGTCGTGCCAGGCACGCCGCATCCGCTCCGCGAGCCTGGCCTCGACCTCCGCTTCGCTCCACCAGTAGGCCTGGTTGGCCTGCACCCACTCGAAGTACGAGACGATCACCCCGCCGGCGTTGGCGAGGATGTCGGGCACGACCATACAGCCGGCGTCGGTGAGCACCCGGTCTGCGTCGGGTGTGGTGGGCCCGTTCGCCCCTTCGACGATCACCCGTGCCCGCACGCGTGGCGCGTTGTCGGCCCGCAACACGCCTTCCACCGCAGCAGGGACGAGCACATCGACATCCAGTTCCAGCAACGCCGCACCGTCGATGGGTTCGGCGCCCGCGAACCCGACCACGGTCCCGGAAGTGTCCACATGCGACTCCAATGCGGCAACATCCAGCCCGCCGGGCGCGTACACGGCGCCATGCTGGTCACTCGCCGCGAGCAAGCCCACCCCGGACTCGGCCAGGAAACGCGCGGTGCCGCGACCCACCTTGCCGAACCCCTGCACGGCGGCGGTCGTCTGCTGCGCCTCCATCCCGAGGTACTCCAATGCGGCGAGAATGTTGTGTACCACACCGCGCGAGGTCGCCGAGGCACGGCCGAGCGAACCGCCGAGGCTGACCGGCTTGCCGGTGACGGCGCCGAGCACGGTGTGCCCCTGCGCAACCGAGACAGTGTCCATCATCCACGCCATCGTCTGCTCGTCCGTGCCGATATCAGGGGCCGGAATGTCGCGGTCGGGACCGAGCAGTGGGCTGATCTCACTGGTGTAGCGGCGAGTCACCCGCTCCAGCTCCGCCGTCGAGTAGCGGTGCGGATCGATTCGCACGCCTCCCTTGGCGCCGCCGTAGGGCACGTCGACGAGCGCGCATTTCCACGTCATCCACATCGCCAGGGCGCGGACCTCGTCCAGATCGACGTCCGGGCTGAACCGCACACCCCCTTTGGCGGGGCCACGCGAGAAGTTGTGCTGCACCCGGTGTCCCGTGAGCAGCTCCACCGACCCGTCGTCGCGGCGCAACGGCACGCTGACGGTGATCGCGCGTCGGGGTGTGGCGAGCAAGTCGTAGGTGCCCTGGTCGTAGCCGAGCAGTTTCACCGCATCGGCCAACTGCTCGCGCGCCCCGTCCAACGGGCCGACGGCCGGCGCGCTCATGAGTTCAGGCCGGCGCGGAAGGCGTCGGCCAGCATGTCGAGACCGTCGTGCAGCAGCTCATCGCTGATGGTCAGCGGGGGCAGTAGGCGCAGCACGTTGCCGTAGGTGCCGCAGGTCAGCACGATCACGCCCCGCGTGCGGGCGCCGGCCGATACCACTCGGGCGAGTTCGGCGTCGGGTTCGCCGGTGCCGGGGTGAACGAGTTCGAGCGCGATCATCGCGCCGCGGCCGCGCACGTCACCGATCCGCTTGTCCGCCTCTTGCAGGCGGATCAGCCGGCCGGTCACCAGCCGTTCGATCTGCCGGGCCCGGTCGAGCAACCCGTCGGCCTCGATCGTCTCGATCACCGCCAGCGCGGCGGCGCACGCGATCGGGTTTCCGCCATAGGTCCCGCCCAAGCCGCCGGCGTGCACCGCATCCATGATCTCGGCGCGGCCCGTGACGGCCGACAGTGGCAGACCGCCGGCGATCCCCTTCGCGGTGACCACCAGATCCGGCACCACATTTTCGTGCTCGCTGGCGAACCACTGCCCGGTACGGCCGAATCCGCTCTGCACCTCGTCGGCGACGAACACGACGCCGTTGGCTCGGCACCAGGCGGCGATCGCGGGCAGAAACCCGTGCGCGGGCACAATGAATCCGCCCTCACCCTGGATCGGCTCGATCACCACGGCGGCAGGGGTGCCGACCTGCTTCTCGATCACCTCGATCGCGCGGCGCGCCGCGGCCGCCCCGTCCAACCCGTCCCGGAACGGATACGACAACGGCGCGCGGTAGACCTCCGGTGCGAACGGACCGAATCCGTGCTTGTACGGCAACGACTTCGCGGTCAACGCCATCGTCAGGTTCGTCCGGCCGTGGTAGGCATGGTCGAAGGCCACCACCGCCTGCCGCCCGGTGAACGCGCGAGCGATCTTGACCGCGTTCTCCACCGCTTCCGCCCCGGAGTTCACCAGCACCGACCGCTTCTCGTGTGAGCCGGGGGTCAGCCGGGCGAGCTGCTCGGCAACCGCGACATAGCTCTCGTACGGCGTCACCATGAAACAGGTATGGGTGAACGCCTCGGCCTGCTCACGGACCGCCTCGATCACACGGGGGGCGCTCGCGCCCACCGTGGTCACCGCAATGCCGGAGCCGAAGTCGATCAGCACGTTGCCATCGACATCCTCGACCACCCCGCCTCCGGCACGCGTCGCGAACACGGGCATGGTCGTGCCCACCCCGCTTGCCACCGTGGCTGTCTTGCGAGCCATCAGCGCACGCGAGCGCGGGCCGGGAATCTCAGTTGCCAGGTGTCGCGCCTGGCGCAGGTCGGTCATCGTCGTCATGAGCCTATCGTCGGCGTCTGGGCCCATGCGGTCCAATGCCTATCTTCTTCCAAATGCATGCCGATGAGGCATACTGCCCGGGTGGAGCTACGCACCCTCCGGTACTTTGTCGCCGTCGCTGAACATGGCTCTGTCAGCGCCGCCGCTGAGGTCGTTCGCGTGACTCAGCCCGCGCTGTCGCGGCAGGTGCGGCAACTCGAACGCGAGCTCAAACTTGCCCTGTTCGCCCGTGGTGGCGGCCGGCTCGAACTCACTGCCGCGGGCCGTCAGTTCCTTCCGGTCGCCCGTGGGGTGCTGCGCCACGCCGACGACGCTCGGGCCGCCGCGGAGGACTTCGCCGCCGGCCGCCTCGTGCGCCTGACCATCGCCGCCCCCGTCACGACGCTCAATGATGTGATCGCGCCCTTCCTGGCCACGCTTGGACCGCACGACCCGCTTCCGACAGTGGTCGAGACCACTGATGCCGAGGCGTTGCGCCGCGGCGCCGATCTCGCCATCGTCACGCGTATTCCCGAGTCCTCCTGGCGACAGCGTTTGCTGGCCGTCCTGCCACTGTGGGCCTACGTGCCGCCCAGCCACAGATGGCACCGGCACGAGTCGATCAGCCTCCCGGACCTGCTCGGGGAGCGGCTTATAGTGCTCGACCCGGCACTACGGCCACGGCAAATCCTGGACGAGGCGCTGGAGGCCAACGGTCTGGGCGCGCCCGAGATCATCGAATGTGGCAACGCCCAAGTCGCGCAGGCACTGGCCGCGGCGGACCGCGGTACGGCGATCGTCTCGGACGACCCCCGATTCGGCTTGCACCCCCTCCACATCACCAGCGCCCATGGACCCTTGCGGATCACCCTCTACGCCGCCTGGGATCCCGCGCACCATGCCACGACGGCACTCGCTGACATCGCCGACCGGCTCCGCACTTTCTGCGGACAGCGGTATGGAACCGATGTCCTGCCACCTAGCTGAACGGACTACTTCGAGACCGGAGTCCCGTCGCATTCGCACCGCACCAGGGCGGCACACGCCGAATCGAGCGCAGGGTAAGCGAGCAGGTCGTGATCACTGGCGTACACCGTTTGCCAGGGCTGTCCGGTGATACTGAGTGTGACCGCGGCGGTCGTCAGTGCGGTCACGTCACGAACTTCGCCGATGTGGAACAGTGACCGGGTCTCGGCGATGACCTCGTTCTCGCCGGCGCGCAGCACGATCCGAAGGTCGGGGGCGACCGAGAGGGCAGTGATGGCGACTGCGACGTTATCCAGCTCATCAGCGCCCATAGCGGCGAGTGCGCGGGCACGGTGCAGGGAAAGCGTGCGCAGAATGTTGCGGTCGTCGGCGTGCGCGATCAAAACCGGTACGTTGGCCTCGCGGGCAAGCCGCAGATTCGTCGCGCGGGGATTTCGTTCGACCGCGACGACGGGGATCCGCAGTCTGCGCAGGTTCGTACAGAGACGAAGTCCGACCTGTCCCAATCCGACTACGACCACATGGTCCCGGGTGGGCAGCGTGCGCCGGCCTATGAGGCTGACACTGCGAGGCGGGCGGAGCCGGTTGACGACTCCGGCGGTGAACAACGCCGTGGTGCCAATGGTCAGCAGCATCGTGGCGGTGGCGAACGCGAGGTACCAGGCTGGCGCGTCGGCATCGGCATCGGCGGGTCCCACCGTCGCCACGATGCGGGCGGCCGCATAAAGGGCCTGGCCAGGTGAGTGGTGTAGAGCGGTCATCGCGATGAGCCAGTCGGTGCCCAGTGCCAGCAGCAGCCCAGCCAGTCCCGCCAGGAGAATTGTGCTGGTGGTGTCGTGTGGCCTGGCTTGGCTGGCCAGGGCGTTCCGGAGCGATCCGAGCCGGGAATGTATTGGCCTCCAAGGTGTCCTGGTCACTCCGCCCGGCGCCCGGGTGAGCACGAACGGGCCGTTCGCGTCCAGATCGACGGCGAGGACGTCGTCGCCAACACACGCACCGATGATCGACGGCACGGCGATATCCGCAGGCGAGGTGACGCGGCAATTGGGTACGGCGCGGACGAGTTGCCGGCGACCGTGCGATCGAACAGCGTGACGATCAGCGGTACCTCCGGCAGGAGATGCTCCACGAACAATGCGTAACGCAGGGCGGTGACGTCACCGCGGACCACGATGGCCACTGCGGTGACACCGGCGGAAATTGCGGCACGGATATCTGTTTCGGTGGGCTGGAGCAGGTGGATCACGCGTTGCTCGTGTGCCCTGAGCGCGGCGCAGGTGCCGCGCGCGATCTCCAGCGAACCGATGACCAGGGTCGTACCGCCGTCTGGCTTCATGCGTTCATCATCGAGTCCGGCAACCATGCCGTCCAATGCCGATTCCCTCCATACCCGATGCCTGGCGGGCATAGCCGTCGAGCGATCTGTGTCAGAACGTCCCGCTCTCCACCACCGGCGTTGCGCCGACGATCAGGTCCACGCCGGACTGGCCAGAAAGACGCTGTCAGTTAAGTCGGGTGCGTCATCGCTTGGTCGGGCCTGCCGGCGACGTACCCAGGCACGCACGCTCCTGCCTGTCGGTTGTAGTACCCGACGGGCCGGAGCGTGAGCGCGCGAAGGAGTCTGAATACCCGTTCCTCAGCGACTTGTCGGCCGGCTGGAGTCTCCTATCGAAGCTGGAAGAGTTCGGTAGGACACAACACCCCGGCCAACGGTCATTGTCAGGGGAAGCGCATCCGAGGCCGCTAAGGGTGCGTAGGGTGCGGTCTACCTCGCAGGAACTGCCGCGCCGGACATGGCCGCCAGCTTGTCGGCCTCGGCGACGGCGGCGCTCCAACTGAACTCGTTGTTGTCGCTGAAGTAGTAGTAGGTGGCGCCGTTCGGCATCATCGCGATCGTGATGCCGCCGTACCCCGACATGAAAGGCACATAGAAGGGGCTGGTGTAGGCGGGGTTGTCGGCGGAGGTGAACTCCCGGCCCCAGAAGCCGTTCTGGTACTTCATCGGCTTGGCGCCGGTGGTGGTCATGCCCCGGGCGGCCGGGTCGCGTTGCATGGTGGCCGTGAGTAGTCCCGGGTCGAGTATCTGCGTGCCGTTGACGGCGCCGTGGTCGTTGTTGAGGAACTTGGCGAACCGGGCGACGGAGTCCTGCGTCCAGAACATGCCGTACCCACCGAAGGGTGCTCCGCCGGGGCCGTTGTCGGTGCGGGAGGAGACGAGCGAGTCGGGCCCGACTCCGACGGGTTCGAGCACGTCGTCCCGGAGCATGTCGAAGATGTCGGCGTCCGAACCGGCCTTGTCCTGCAGGTAGTTGTTCATCGCGCGGGTGGCGAGGAAAGTGTCCGAGGTGTGGTAGACCCACCGGCTGCCGGGGCTGGCCTTACGCGGGAAGGACAGGGCGAGTCGCATCTTGTCGGTGTAGGGCTCGGCTGCGAAGAAGTCCGCCATGGTGGGGCCCGATTCGTCGGTCTCGTAGCCGGGCGAGACGTAGTTTCCGGTGGCCATGTCGAGAGTGTGGTCGAGGGTGACGCCGCTCCAGGCGGTGTTGCCGGCGGTCTCGGGGATTCGGTCGGCGAGCGACTCCTGGGCCACGGCAGGGCTGTAGCGCTTCGCCAGACGTAGCATGGCTGTTCCCGCGAACGCCGATTTCGCGGTCGAGTACGAAGGCAACAGCATCTGGCCGCAGAACGGGTACTCCCCTTGGCGGGTCAGGCAGTTGCCCGCATAATGCACTCCGCCGAAGTAGAAGCCGAAGGTGCTCAGCGCGGCCGGCGTGATCCCGGTGCTGAACTTCGTAACGTCCACCCCACTGTCCGGGTAGTCGGTGGCCAGGGCCGAGACGGGCTTGGTCGGGAGCCGGTCCCCGACCTCGGAGGCGTACGCGTTGCGCAGGTTTTCGGCGCCGTCGACGGCGCCGGGCCGGTAGTCGGCCGGTACTTGGCCCCACATGTCGAACTGGAAGTATTCGCAGGTCTCCGTGGTGATCTGGTAGCGGACTTCGGAGACCGATGTGGCGTCGAAGAGGAAAGTCAGGGCGCCGTTGTGCACGCAGTTCGCGTTGCGCTCGACGAGAGCGAACGGCAGTGCGGCGCGGGTGCGGTCGCCGTCGCCGTCCTCGTTCCACGCGCGGCCGGGGCCCACCGCCAGGTTCCACGCCTGGCTCCTCGTGTACTGCAGCCCGCGCTTTGCCGGGACGAGGTGGCTGCCGTTCTGCACGAGGGCGATGTCGACCGGTGGCAGGTGCCGGGTGGGTGTCGTATCTCCGTATCCGGCCGGGTCTTTCAGTACACGGAAACCGCCGGTGGTGGAGAGACTGGTGAGGGTGAGGGTGCCTTCGAAACTGTGGGTGGGTGGTGCTGCCTGGGCGGGCAGCGCGAAGGCGCCGTCAGGCACCGTGTCCGTGGCAGCGCCCTGGGTGAGTTGGCCGGCGGTGAGTTCGGTCCGGTTCACCGCACCGCTTCCGGTGAGCGGATCGCCTGGTACGGGCACGACTTCAGTGGGCGATGCGATCGTCGGTGGTGAGAAGGTGCACAGCGCCGCGAGTGCGACGGTAATGACGATGGCACGGCTCGGCCGTCGGGGATAGAAGGGTCTTGGCACGGTGCGTGTCCTCTCGGGCCAGCAGATACGGGTATCGCGCATCCTGGGGCCCGCCGGGCTCGCCGTCCAATGCCTGTCCGGTCTGAACCTGCTGCCCGCGAGGTATACGTCCAGCTCACCCGTGGGCGGTGACCTGGGGCCCGTACTGCTCGACGCAGAAGCGCGACAGCCCCGTGGCGAAGGTCTCGATGCTGCGCAGCGCATAGTGGCTGGGGTCCCACGCGGCGTGCAGATGGATCTGCAGCGGCTCGCCCGCGCTATCGAGGATCAGCAGCGGGTGCAGGTCGAAGCGGGGATCGTCGGAGACCACCGCAATTCCATGGCCCGACGCCGCCATGGCCTGGGCGACGTGCGGGGTGTCGCATTCCAGCACGATGTCGTACGAGGCGTCCGCGTCCTGCACGGCATGGTCCAGGATGCGCCGGGTGCCGTGCGCCGGGGTGAGGACGATCAGGGGCGCCGCGGCGAGTTCCGCGATCGTGACGCTGTCCCGGTCAGCCCAGGCGTGGTCGGCCCGTACATAGGCCCACAGCGGTAGACGCGCGACATGCAGCCCGGCCAAACGGCGCCTCGGAGGCGCCGAGGAAATGGCTACGTCGGCGCCCCTGCCCAGGGCCTGGTACGCACGAGCGGGGCTCTCCGCCTGCACCGTGACGAGCGGATCCTCCGGTCCCCAGGTGGCCAGGAACGGGGCGATCACATCCGTGATGGTGGTGGGCGGCGCCGCCACGGTGATCCGCATGGCGCGACCGGAAACAAGTGCTCCGACGGCGGCCTCGGCGGCGTCTGCTCGGACGACCAGATCTCGGGCCAACGGAAGGAAGCGCCGACCGGCGGCGGTCAGGATCAGTTGTTTGCCACCGCGGTCGAAGAGCGTCATGCCCATCGACGCCTCCAAGCCGCGCAGTTGGCGCGACAGCGAGGGCTGGGCGACGCGGACCTCCTCGGCGGCCTTGGTGATCGAACCGGTCTCCACGATGGTCAGGAAGTAGCGCAGCACCCGTAATTCCATGGTATGGCCTCTCGAAAGACGGGGGAGGTATGACCGCTCGCATGCCTCAAAGGCATGCAAGTCAGCCCTATGAAGTATTTGCAATTATATGTGACGCGGCCCACGCTTGTTCTCACGTTCGACCCCGCCGCTCGGCACACGCCCCGGCGCATCAACCTTCATCAACTGCTCCCGCCAGAGCCCTACTTTCGATTGGCTGGTGTTTCTCGCATGGCCCGCCCCCTGCCCCTGATCCTTGCCCAGGCGCCCGGCCGCCCGGTCGACGACCTCGCAGGCTTCACCTCCGACGTGGAGCGGCGCGTGAAGCTGCGCGCACCAGGCGCCCTCGTCGTCTACCCAGAACTACACCTCGGCGAGAGCGCCCCCGGCGTTACGGCTGCGCCGAAGACGGCCGCCGAGCCGCTCGACGGCAAACGGGACGCTGTCCTCTCCGACCTCGCGGGCGACCTGGGCATCTGGCTTGTACCCGGCAGTGTCTACGAACGCGGCGCCGACGGTCGCGTCTACAACACGACACCCGTCTACTCGCCCAAGGGCGAGCGCCTCGCCGCGTACCGCAAGATCTGCCCGTGGCGCCCCTATGAGACGATCGCATCCGGCAACCGGTTCGAGGTCGTCACCCTCGATGGGGTCGGCTGTATCGGACTGTCCATCTGCTACGACACCTGGTTCCCGGAGATCTCCCGCCATCTGGCCTGGATGGGCGCAGAGTTGATCGTCAACGTGGTCCGCACCCCTACGAGCGACCGCGCGCAGGAAGTCGTCCTGAGCCGCGCGAATGCCATCACCAACCAGGTCTTCGTCGCCAGCGTCAACTCCGCCGCCCCGTCCGGGATCGGCCGTAGCCTCGTCGTCGATCCACAGGGCACGGTGCGCGCGGAAACCGTCGATGCCGGCGACTCCACTCTCACCGACGTGATCGACCTCGACGAGGTCAGCAACGTCCGCCACTACGGCACCGCGGGCCTCAACCGCGTCTGGGAACAGTTCCGCCCTGGTGACGCGCCCCTCGAACTCCCGCTGTACGGGGGCCGTATCGACCCCGCCACCTGGAACGCCGCCCGTACCACCGAGGAGCCAGCACGATGAACAGCGAGACAACTGGGAACTCCATGAGACTGAAAGGCGACCTGAGCCTCTTCTCCGTCGTCCTGTTCGGCCTGGCCTATATCTCCCCCGGTATCGTTGTCACGATCTTCGGCGTGGTCGCCGCTACCAGCGGCGGCGTGGCCCCGACGGCGTTCGCCGTCGCCACCCTCGCGATGCTGCTCACCGGGCTGAGTTACGCGAAGATGGCGCACGTCGTGCCCGGTGCAGGGTCGGTCTACACCTACGCCCGCAAGATGCTCGACAGCCGCATCGGTTTCCTGTCCGGCTGGGCGATGCTGCTCGATTACTTCTTCATTCCGATGGTCGGCTGGCTGATTACGGCGATCTACTTCAACGCCCAATTCCCTGACATACCCAAATGGTTCTGGCTGATCGTTTCGGTGGGCATCACCACCGCCATCAACGTCTTCGGCATGAAGCTCGCGGACCGCGTCAACAAGGTCCTGATGTTCATCGCTCTGGGGTCGCTGGTCCTCTTCGCCACCCTGTGTGTCGTCTTCCTCGGAAAGCACGGCTCCTCCGCCCCCGCCACGGACGCTCTGTGGAACTCCGGCACTTCGATCGGCGCGGTCACTGCGGCCGCCGCCATCGCCGCGTACTCCTTCCTCGGCTTCGATGCCGTCTCCACGCTGGGCGAGGAGGCCAAGGGCGGGGCGAGGACGATCGGCAGAGGCATCATCGGGTGCGTCATCGCCGCCGGCGCGATCTTCATCGTGCTGTCCTTCGTGATGCAACTCGTCCATCCGGGCGCGTTGTTCGCCGACGTCGACGCGGCCGCCTACCACCTGAAGGTCCAAGTCGGCGGCGAGATGTACGCCGAGATCATCAACTTCGTCACCATCGCCGGATCCATCGCCTCCTGTATCGCCCTGCAGGCGTCCGCCGCCCGCCTCATGTACGTCATGGGACGTGACGGCGTACTGCCCAAGGCCGTATTCGGCAGGCTGTCGGCGAAGACCGGCACCCCGGTCGGCAACCTGGTGTTGACCGCGGCCGCCGGTGTCATCGCCATGAAACTCGACCTGACGACAGCGACCTCGTTCATCAACTTCGGCGCTTTCCTCGGCTTCGCCGTGGTGAACGTCTGCGTGATCGCCCACCTGGTCCGACAGCGCAGGCACGGCCGCACCCCCAACCTCTTCGCCTATCTGGTGATGCCGGTCATCGGCGGCGCCGTCTCCGTGTACCTGCTCACGAGGCTCGATGACGTCGCGCTCCAGATCGGCGGCGTATGGTTGGCGGTCGGCGTTGTCTATCTGGCTGTTCTGACCAAGGGCTTCCGCCGGCCCGCACCGGAGATGGCTTTCGACGACGACCCCGCGGCCCCGGAGATGGCTTTCGACGACGACACCGCTGCCACGGACAAAGCCACCGCCTAGAGTCTGCGTCGAAGAAGCAGGTGGGGTGGCACCGCTCAGCGGCGCCACCCAACCTGACCTTTTCGCGAAAGATGTTGTCCGCGTCGGCAAATTGGACAAGGTCTCCGGCAAGTCGGTTGAACGACCAACTAAAACCGAAGACCTCATGGCCAGCGTATCGGTGGCGGGGCGCGCGAATCTGACCAATGCGCAATGGGCGCGGTTACAGCTGCTGCTGTCCCGTCACAAGAAAGCGGGACGTCCGCCCGCGTGGACGAAACGACAGATCATCGACGGAATTCGGTGGTGAACCCTGTGTCGGTTGCCCGTGGCGGGACATTCCACCGCAATACGGGTCCTAGGCCGCGTTTCATAAGCCCGTGAGTTGAGGGGCGGAACCCGTTGTCCGGGTTGAGAAGTTGGAGATATGGCGAGGTCTCCGGTAGTTGGTTG
>NZ_JBITCK010000004.1:0-495708 GCF_044453135.1 Nocardia sp. NPDC051750
TCCGTCCAGCCATGGTTCCCATAGTCCCTTCTGGCCCTGATCAGGGCCAACGAGACTCTAATTCCGGCTGGTCGCATCCATGGGGGACGGGTCAGCAGCTTAGCGGGACAAAACCGGCTACGTGATCCGCAGTAGAGGTTTATTACACTTCTTTGAGTTTCTCCCGATGTTGAAGCTCTTCGAGCTTTTCGCGCGGGAACTCGACCGCGACACGGCTGATCGTCGGGTTCATCGACGAATACCGCCAGGTCTGTGGCGTCGAGTCGATCTGCCGCGCGCCATCGGCGCATGGTGTGCGGATGACGGTCCTGTGGTGGACACCTCCCGGGACCTGGCCCAGGCCCCGATGGGTTGCGGATTGTTCGCAGAGGCCGAGATTGCGCCGTTGATCCCGGGACGGTTCACCACCGAACCGACCGCTATCTTCGGCGGCAACAAGGAATACGAGAACTCCGCGCAGTGCATGTATTCCAATCAGGACACCGCCCCCGACAGCTTGCCCACTGCATTCCTCACTGTCACCACCCGGCTCCACAAGGCCAATTCCCGCGAGTCCGGGGTCGAGAAGGCGGTGGATGATCTGCGCCGTAAGACAGGCTCGCCCGCCGGTGTTCCGGGGGCCGATGACGACAAGTTCCGGGAAATCGAGAGCAGCAAGAACCGGGTGATCGCGGCCGAGATGACGGTCCGGTACCGCAATGTCGTCATCACTCTGCACTACACCCACTACGAGCTCGGCGAGAATCAGTTCACCCAGCCGATGCCGGCCCTGTCCGCTCTGGGACTGGAGAAGCTGTGACCGCAGCTCCGGGTGAATCCGGATGTCGCCCGCGAGATGATCGAGCATCGCATCTTCGACGGCCGCATCCAGCTGGTCGAGTACAAGCCCCGCGTGCTCGATCACCCGCCGCTCTGCGCCCCTGCGTGACGTCGCCCGGCCGGGACTCTCGCAATGGCGGGTATTACCCGAGTGTGATGCTCAGCCTGGACGCCGGCACGTAGGCGCGGGTGAGGGGCGTTCCGGCTTCGGCGACATCGTTGGGCGGCCGTTGCGCCTGACAGGAGCTGTCAGCGAAACGCAAGGACCGGACCGGCACTCAGCCGGCAGCTGGCATGCTGAGTGCCATGGAGAATGACTTGCGGGAAGCTGAGCGGCGACTCCAGGCTGCGCAGCTGGCCGGGGATGTCCAGGCGCTGGACGAGTTGCTCGATGACCGGCTGATCTTCACTTTCGGCTCCGATACGTTCACCAAAGCCGATGACCTCGAACTGCACCGCACCGGGGCTCAGACCGTGAGCAAGCTCGCGGAAGAACAGCTGACGGTACTGGTGGACGGGACGACCGGGGTCACTTGGTTCCTCGGGGTCGTCGAGGGCAGCGTTCATGGATCACCATTCGCAGCCAGGATGCGCTATACCCGCGCCTGGGCGTACGACGACTCGCGTGGCTGGCGGGTCGTAGCCGCTCATGCCTCGGCGGTCGAGTAATCGAGATTCGTCGTGATCTGGGCGCGCGGCTCTACGCCGACGGCGTCCGGTGAGACCCTGATCGGTCAGGCTGCGCGGAGGCAGAAGGGGTGTCCGGCGGGGCTGGCGTATACCCGAGAGCGTTGAGGGGGGCGGTGATGGCGTCGTCCGTCGGCTGCAGCCGCCGGCCGCCGGCGTCGAGCACTCGCTGGTCCGCAGTTCTCGCGTCATCGGTAGCGAGGTCGAAGTGCATCTGCTGGGAGATTCCGTCGGGCCATTGGGGTGGCCGATGCCCGCCGCAATCGTGAAGCCTTGCTGGGCGCGGCCCGCGCGGCGCTGCTCGCCGACGGTGACGCCTACGTGGAGGAGATCGCTCGGCGAGCCGGCGTGTCTGTCGGAACGCTGTACCGCCATTTCGAAACACGCGAAGCGCTCGTCGCGGAGGTATACCGCCAGGAGGTCGCCGAACTCTGCGCAACCCCTGCCCAGTTGCTCGCGCTACACGCCCCGGACGAAGCTCTGCGCAGCTTCCTGCTACTGCTCGTGGAGCATGCGGCAGTGGGCAGAGGGATGGGCGAAGTGCTGGAGAGCATCATGGCGACCGACTCTCCGATCTACGACGACACCCGCACCGAGATGGCCCGTGCCCTCGACGAACTGCTCGCTGCGGGCGTCGACGCGGGCGTGCTGCGCGGCGGCGTCAGCGGCCGCGTCGTGCTGCGTGCCCTCGGTGGTATCTGCGGAATGCGGACCACCGGCTGGCAGGACGACGCGGTACACATCGCCACCATCCTGTACGACGGATTACGTTACGGTGCAACGAAGCACAGTTAGCCCTGCCGCCGGGTCACGATAACTCGGAATGAAACGTCCTTTATTCCGAGTTTCATCTTGAACCCGGAATAGTGGGTGACCTAATCCGACTTCCCCGGGCATACGACGCCGCGCTTCGGGCCGCTTGAAGCAGCTGCGACCAAGACCGACGATGATCCGAGTGCTGTTCGCGTTCGACCTGTGGCGGTCGCCGGTCATGATGACCGGCGGCGATAAGGCCGGGCACCGCCCTGGTGCGAGCAGGCGCGTGAAACCTGAAGTCGCTTTGTCGCGAATCTCGACATCATTCAGCGGCCTGCGTGCCGATTCTGTGCGAGAAAAGTAACCCCACCGGAAGTGGTGCGAGCCGATCGGCGCGCCTGGATCAGCGTTTCCGCTCTATCTTGACCTCCACTTAAGTTGAGGTCTTAGCGTGGGCGGCGGTTGATCACCACGCGAGAGGACATCGCTCATGATTCTGGTCACGGGAGCCACCGGGAACATCGGAAGCTCATTGCTGAAGCAGTTGCGCGCGTTGGGCGCCGATCCGATCAGGGCACTCACCCGTAACACCGCCAGAGCTGCTTTCCCGGCCGGGGTCGAGGCAGTCGAGGGCGATCTGTCCGACATCTCCTCGCTGACGGATGCGCTGGATGGGGTGCGGTCGATGTTTCTGGTGCCGCGACTCGGTCCGGATACCGAGATCATCGACCGCGCTCGCCGGGCCGGTGTCGAGCATGTGGTGCTGGTGTCGTCGATCACCGTGGCGACCCATCCCCATCTCGGTCCCGCTGCAGACAACGCGGCGGTCGAGAAGCTCCTCGAGGCCAGTGGAATGGACTGGACGATCCTGCGGCCGACGCAGTTCGCGTCCAATGCCCTGATGTGGTCATCGACAATTCAAGCGGGTCGACCCGTTCAGGTGCCTTATGCCGACACCGGGCTGCCCACGATTCACCCCGCCGACATCGCGTCGGTGGTCCGGGTCGCGCTGACCGAGCCCGGCCACCGGGGGCAACGGTATGCGCTGACCGGTCCCGCACCGGTCAGCGCGCGTCAACAGGTCGCAACCATCGCCGAGCTGCTGAACCGGGACATCGAGTTCGCCGAGATCACCCGGGAGCACGCCCGCCCGGGCATGATCGCGGCCTTCGGCGAAGACGCCGCCGACGCGGTCCTGGACGTGACCGGCGGCGACGTCAACGAGGGTCTGCTGCGGGTGCGCGACACAGTCCCGCGGGTGACGGGCTCAGCGGCCAGGACCTTCGCGCAATGGGCCGAGGAGAACATTGACGCTTTCCGATGAAGTGCTGGTGGCGTGGAAAGCGAGTTCGTCGATGCAGAGCAGGTCGACGCGTCCGTAGCGGGCGCTGGTCTTGGTCAGCTGCTACTACAGCCGCTCCGACGTCGACCGCAGTCATGAGGGCATTCCGACAGACTCGACCCGACCCCACGAGGTGCCGGCGGCCGATTCGAGAGTCGGACGGTAACTCCTTCGAGCCGACGACATTGGGGGAGGACGGAAACCGGGGTCTACCTGCGCAGGAGGGGCAGTGGGCAGCCCGGATCATCGGCGAGCACGGTTTCTGGCTTGCTCCGACCGAGATAACGGAAGCAAGCATTACACCGGCCGATACGACATTATGGTCGCAGATCTGGCTACTCAGATCGCACATTTGTTTTCGACTGATCAGGGAACTGCGCGCATATGTTGAAGATATCGACCCGCACCGTGCTCGGCAGCGCCATTGCCGGGCTGCTCATTGTCGGATCAGGGGGTGTCGCGGCGGCCGAGCCCGCCCCGGCGCCCGCACCGGTCGCGCCGGTGCAAGCACCCGATGCTCCGGGCTCCGGGGCGGTGGCGCCCATCGCGGCGTGCATGGCGCCCGGCGACACCATCGAACTCCGGGCCGGCCTGGGCGCCCTGCTCGGGACCGGGAGCGGCGCGGTCGCGGGTCTGCCCGTCTTCTTTGTCGGGGCCATCCCGTTCGGGATCATCGGCGGCGTGATCGGCGCCATGGTCGGCTCGACCACCTATGCGCAGGACGCCTGGCGGGCTCCGCAGAACTGCTGATCGGACGGGGCCGCGGGTTCCTTTACCGGGTAGGTGGCGTCGAGCCATTCGGTGAACGGAGGTCCGCCGATTCGGGCGTGCGGCCGGCCACCACCCCGCGGTTCTCCAGCAACGCCCTATACATACCGATTACGCGGATCAAAGAGCGGTTGCGCATGATGGATCACGATGGATCGCATCGATCGCGCTGAGACCGACGCCGCTCGTCCTCTGCGGGCCGGCCGCCGCGCGGATGCACCAGACCGGATTCGTAGGCGAGGACGACGAGCTGGGCCCGGTCGCGGGCGTGCAGTTTCGTCATGGCCCGATTGATGTGGGTTTTCGCGGTCAGTGGGCTGATCACCATGTGATCGGCGATCTGGTCGTTGGACAGTCCCTGCGCGACCAGGGCTACGGCTTCGCGTTCTCGATTGGTCAGATCCCGCAGCCCGGCCCGAGTACCTGCGCTCAGCGGCGGCCGGGTGACGTAGCGGTCGATGAGTCTGCGGGTGATCGACGGTGCGAGCAGTGCATCGCCCCGGGCGGCGACCCGGATGGAGTGCAGGAAGTCGTCCGGATGGATGTCTTTGACCAGGAACCCGGCCGCACCGGCGCGCAGCGCTTCGTAGACGTACTCGTCCAGCCCATAATTGGTCAGCACGACCACATGCACGCCGGTCAACGCCGGGTCAGCGGCAATACGCCGGGTGGTCTCGATACCGTCGACGACCGGCATCTGGATATCGACGAGCGCGATATCGGGCCGGTACTGCCGGACGGCCGCCAAGCCCGCGCTCCCGTCACCGGCCTCGGCCACCACCTCGATATCGTCCTCCAAGTCGAGCAACGCCCGGAAGCCACTGCGGATCAGCGGCTGGTCGTCGATCAGGATGACCCGGATCATGCCGCGTGCTCCACGGGAAGTTCGGCCAGGACGCGGAAACCTCCTTCGCTGCGCGGACCCGCCCGCAGGCTTCCACCGAGCGCGGCGACCCGCTCACGCATTCCGAGCAGCCCGACGCCGGGAACCGGCGCGGTGCCGGGTGCCGCCCTGCCGTTGTCGTCCACGCGGATCACCAGTGCATCGGGCCGGTATTCGATTCGCACCCAAGCAGATTCGGCGGCCGCGTGCCGGGCGATATTGTTCAGCGATTCCTGCACGATTCGGTAGCCGGTCCGATCTACCGTGGCCGGCAGATCCCGGTGCCGCCCGTCGATCGTCAGGGTCGCGGCCAGACCTGTCGCGCGGGCCCGCTGTACCAGGTCGGCGACTTCGGCGAGGCCGTGCGGCCGGCTTGCGCGATCATCGCGCAGAGCTTCCAGGGTCGCTCGTAGCTCCCGGGCGGCTTCGCGGCCGGCCTCCCGGATCGCCAGCAAGGCCTCCGGAACCTCCTCGCCGCGTTTTCGGGCCACATGGACGGCGGCCTCGGACTGCACCTTGATCACCGAAATTTGATGGGTGAGCGAATCGTGCAGTTCCCGCGCGATATGCAACCGCTCTTCGTCGGCGCGCCGCCGCGCCGTCTCTTCCCGGGTGCGTTCGGCCTCGTCGGCCCGCCGCTCGGCCTGGCGCAGCGCCTCACCCGCCGCCGCGGCCGCGATCAGCCAAGCCAGCTCGAGGGCGCCGCGGGCCTGCGCGAACGCATCGCCCAGGTCGTGCACCGAGACCAGCACCGCCAGTGGCAGCGCGACCACCAGAATCACCGCCCCCAGCGCGGCGGTGACCCGATGCCCGGCCCGGACCGCGGTGTAGACCGCGATGAGGAACGCGACGGCCGGCACATCGAATCCGGTGGCCTGGTAGCCCAGTGCGCAGAGCCCGGTCACGGCCAAGACCGCGTCCGGAGCCCGGTGCCGTGCGGCCAATACCAGACCGCCCGCTGCCAGCAGGAGGTAACCCCAAGGTTCGACCCTTGTGACCGAGTGCTGCTCGGAGAGCCCGGCGAACACCAGAATCGCCGCGACTGCGCCGGCGATCGCCCAGTCGCTGATGGTTCTCCGGCTCATGCGTGCACCATAATCGGATTCTCGCGGGTGCGGATCCCGCGCACGGATGATCCGCGGCCTACTGCACCCGTAGTACTTCCGCTGGTCCGCAGTGCAGTTCGAGCGGCCGGTTACTGCACCGGTGGCAGCACGCATTGTCTACCGCCGCACGATGTCCGGCGGTGCGGTCACCCCGCATGATCGGACGAGTCCCATCGACTCCACCGAGGAGCACACCATGTCCGTCCGTCACCTGCTCACCACCGTGGCAGCCACCTCGTCCGCTGCTCTCGTACTCGCGCTACCGGCTGCCGCCCATGCTTCGGCCGAGCCGGCCGTCACGGGTATGACTTCCGGTCGGGTGGGTCCCAGTCTGACCGCGCTGCTGGCACTGATCGGCGTGATCAGCGGTGTCCGGGCCCTGACCCGCTCCGGAAGGCGCAGCGGCGCCGGGCCGACCGCGGCTGTCGTGGCCGTGGTGGCGGGCCTGATCAGCGTGGTCGTCGGAGGGCTGTTCACTGCCACCGCCGGGGGCGGGCCGGGTACCGGCAACGGCATAGTCGCCGCTGCTATCGCGGTGGTGCTCGGGCTGGCCGGCACAATCCTCGGGGGTCTCGCGCTGGCTCGCTCCCGCCGCCGCACCGACTGAGATCACGGCATCCGGTGGTGGCGGGTCTGCTCCGCGGATGTTGAGCAACGCCGAAACCGAGTCGGCATTCGGGTCCGGGGCCGCAGGGTTATCCCGGGCTTGTCGGGAGTCGCGCGGTGGGCGAACAGCGAGGTGGTCATCGGGTCCTCCGCGAGTTTCGCGCGGCCACGGTGTCTCGGGTCTGTGGACCAGATCGGCGATCCAGGGCAGATCCTCCGTGGTGGACCCGCCCGGATCGGTGCCGTCGCGGCGAGTGTTGTTCGGTGACGGTGTATCCCGCCGCCCGACCGCTGTCGTGATCAGGTCCGGGTGTAGCGGGGGTGGTGCTGTCGATGCTGACTGCTCCGGTGCGGAGGTCGACGGCGACGCCATGGTGGCTGGCGGTCAATCCGGCGCCCACCAGCGCTATCGCGCCCGCTCCCAGGAAGGCCGCCGAGTAGCCGTCGGTGAGTTGCGGCAGATCGGTGAGCTGGTCTGCGCCGAACGCGGCGGCCAGCGAGGGGATGAAGGCCAGCGACATTCCGCCGGCGGCGACCAGTGAGGCGGGCAGGACGTCGATCCAGAAGCTGCCGGTCGGCCGGACCAGCGACATACGGATTGGTTCTGATCGCGAACTTCGACACCGGTTGCGCACGAATCTCGACACCGCCTGTTCCTGCAATCAACCCACGGATTTCAAGCGCGGAACACTAGGCCGCCCGCGCACGCACCGAGGCCAGCCCTGCCGCACGGGATACGCGGTCCGTTGCGGCGTCGAGCTTCTTCGGCAGCGGCGCACCGTCGAACATGCTGACGACCACCTCGTCGCCTTCCAGTTCCCAGGTGCCCGCGATCCGGCCGTCCACCACGACGATCGGGGCGATCCAGCCCGCGGTCCGGCTGACCAGCGCGCGGTGCGCCTTCGGCAGCAGTTCGGTGTCGCCGGTGCCCGGGCCCAGCACGTACTGGTCGAAGGGGCCGAGCAGGTGCACCGAGGTAGCCGGTTCGGTGGCGGCGAGCTCGTCGGCGTGTTCGGTGAGTACGTAACCGGTGCGTCCCTCGACCTCCACCGGCGTGAGCGCGTCGCCCAGCTCGGCGAACCAGCCGCGCACGGTGGTCTTGCGCAGACTGTTGCGGCTCAGCCAGGCGTCGAAGGTCTCCGGCGTCGCGGGACCGTAGGCGCCGAGATACGCGGTGATGGCGGCCGGTGCTGCGACGTCCGGTTCGGCCGGTCCCGGCCAATCGGGGATCAGCCGCGCGGGACTGGTGAAGGTCACCTTGTTGCCGCGCGCCGGCCCGTGGCAGATCGCGCCCTGCCAGGCCAGCGGCTTGAGCAGCGTGCCCCAGCCCGAGCGCAGTTCCTTGCCCAGCTTGTGAAACGCCTTGTCGGCGAGCAGCGCCTCCACCAATTCCTCGCGGGTGAGTTCGGCGTCGCCGAGTATCCCGCCCACCGCCTCGGTCAATGTGGCCACTTCCGCGGGCGTGGCGCCGAAAGTGCGTTGCCATGAGGGCTTTTCCCAGGTACGGGCGGACGCTATGAGCGGGAGCACGGCGGCGGCACCCGCAGGTGTCATGGCGTGCAGGGTGCCGCGCATGGCCCAGGTCTTGATCAGCGTGCGGTTCGACAGCGCGCTCACCACGGCACCGTCCTCGGGCGCGGTGCTGCGCAGCGCGACCGCAGTTTCCGCCGCGGAGGTGACCTGCGCTTGCACACCGCACAGGCGTCCGACGAGCTCGGGCACGCTCGACGCGGTGGGGGACGCGACGAATTGGCGGGCGAGCCGCCAGCCGAAGACCTGTTCCCACGTGACGCGCACCCAATCCTCCTGTGTCGAACGTCGATCGTGCTCCGGCACGCTACACCGGCGGTCCGACACTCCGATCCGACGCGACAACACGGTCAGGCCGCACCAGGCGCTCGGCGACCGAGTGCCCAGCGCGGTCTTCACGTGCTGCGACCAGCGGAAAAACTCGATAAGCGGCATGTGCGGATGTCTGTGATCCAGGTTTCCTGGACGGAGTGAACGACTTCTCGAAGACTAGAGTCGGATCCATGAAAGACCGACCTGTCCTCGTCGTGGGCCTGATCGGGGGCTTCATCGGCGCAATGCTGTCGAGTCCTTTCGCCGTGTACTTCGGCTTCGGTACTCCTGTGCTCGCTACCGTCATTTTCGGCGTGGGAATCTTGCTGGCTGGAGGCATGATGTTCGGCGGCCTCTGCGCTGCGCTGGTGTGGGCCGTCAGGGCTGATCGGCGTAACGGTGGTTACCGCTGTCGCGGTGAGAGCCGGGCATAACTTTTCGAAGCTACGGTCCGGCGGCGGTACGCAGCAGCCGTAGAGGACGCGGTGATCGGCAATACCGGACGCAGTCAGGTGATCTCGACAGCCATGGCATCAACCACGTGTCGAGCCGGATCCTGCCGAGATCTTCACTCGAGGCACATGGTCGATTCGCGAAACTATGCGCGGTAGCAGAGCAATCCGGTGTGGCTTACGGCCTCTGTGGTGGCCGGCCTTTCGTGCCTGGATGCCGGGCCGCTGCCGATGCTGGACGACGTTCCGCCTTCCGAGCTCCGGGAGCGCAAGTTGTCGACTTGGATAATCTAAGTGGTGGCTTGCCTGGTCCGGGCTCGGGAGAACAAGTTATGCAGTTGGGTAACGCAAGTGATGTCGCGAGCTCCGGACAGCAGTCGGGCCGGGGACATTCGGTGCGTCCCCGGCTGTCCCCGTCGGCCGCTGAATCATCACGTTGACACCGGCCGGCGGTGTTGTGTTCCTTCAGGGCAAGGAGGTCCCGGTGGATCGATCACTGCTCGCGCGAGCAGCTCGCTCGAGCCTGCTCGGCGTGTTGGTGCCGTCGCTGCTGGGCGTCGCGGCCGTGATCTGGCTGCTGACTTTCACGAGGATCATGATCAACGAGCTCGGCTGGGGGGTCCTGAGCCCGCTGGAATGGATCGCGGAGATCAGTAGGACGGCACCTGACGACAAGCAGTGGATGGGCGTGCTGTTCGGTGTTGTGATCTGGCTGTTGATGTCCACGTTCCTGGTGGTGGTCCCGGCCGTGGTCCTGGTCGTGGCGACGCCGCGGATCGTCCGCCGGATTCGTCGCGGGAACGCGCTGCGCCGCTTCGATTCGGATGCCGTGCCTGACCTGGTCTTCGTTCGGTCGGATGAGAGCTGGATGGCTTCGCGCGTCGCTGGGAACCCGCTGCGGGTCGCGGTGTTCGGTGTGCTCGAGCAGCTCGCCCCCGACAGCGCTCTGGCTGCCGCGCTTGCCGGCGAGACCCGCGTCGTCCTTCTCGGCGACCGCGCAACGGTGCCGCCCCTCATCTCCGCCCGCCTGGACGGGTATTTCCTGGACCGCAGTTCGCGGTCCAGCGCGGTCATCGTGGTCGACCGGGCGAACAACCGGTGCTGGCTCATGGGTCGCGTCGTGCCGCAGTTCGTGCTCGTTGCCGACCCGTCCGGGCCGCGGGCCTTCCGTCCCCGCGCCGCGGGAGCGGCCTCGCTCGCAACGGGCGGCGGGATCGCGCTGGTCTGGGCCGACGATGCCGGAGGCTGGGAGGGATCCGACGGCGGCTGGGGGGACGGCGGATCCGACGGTGGCTCCGATGGCGGCTCGGCCGGTGGAGGCGACGGCGGAGGGGGTGGTGGCGGCGGCGACGGAGGTGACGGCGGGGGCGGTGGCGGTGGAGGCGGCGGAGAATGAGAGAGGTCGTGGTCGATCTCGATGCCACGCTGGCACTCCAGGAGCGTGCGCTGCTCCTGCAGCGGACAGAGGAGGAAAGGCGATGAGTAGCTTCTCCAAATGGGATCGTGAAGGCTATCGCCGCCGTGTGGGCGAAGAGGAGGCCGCGCGTCGTCGTCGTTCGATCATGGCGGAGCAGTGGGGTCACCGGCTTGCTGAGGAGCGGAAGCGGCTGGGGTTCACGCGAGCGGGTTTGGCCGAGATCATGGGAGTCAGTCCGGGGCGGGTGTCGCAGATCGAGCATGGTGAGGTCGCGACGGTCGAAGCTCTTGCCGCGCATGTTTCCGCATTGGGGGAGCTGGAGCTGTTGGCGGACATCGGTGGGCATCTGTTGAAGATGCCGACCGACCCCGCAGCGTGAGGTAACTGCCTCCGACAGTGGGCTGCACCGTTGCACCCGAGTGCTACTGCCGGTGGCCTATGCGCGAGGCGACGATCGGGCCACCAAATTGTCGCCGCGATCACCAGCAGCGGTAGCCCGATCGCGATGGCGAAACCGACCACTACCAGAGCGCTCATGGTGTGGCCTGCGTGGAGGCCCAGCATGCGAAGCTGATACGCGGCAGCACGGTTCACCGGTTGGCTTTGATCGCGAACCTGGACACCGGTTGTGCGCGAATCTCGACACCGGATGTCGGAGCGGGATGTTCGTGTTCGCGAATTTCGACACCACCGAAAGACTTGTGGTGGCACGATGATCGTGCTTCACCGCTGAGGTCGGATCTGATCTGGGCGGCTCTGCTGCTCGGATGAGGTGTCCCGCTACGGACGCGTCGACCTGCTCTGCATCGACGAACTCGGCTACATGGAACTCGACCGCCGCGGCGCCGAACTACTGTTCCAGGTCCTCACCGAACGCGAAGAGAAGAACTCCGTCGCGATCGCTTCCAACGAATCCTTCGCCGGCTGGACGAAAACCTTCACAGACCCGCGGCTCTGCGCCGCGATCGTCGACCGGCTCACCTTCGGCGGCCACATCATCGAAACCGGCACCGACTCCTTCCGCCTGGCCAGCACACGCGCCAAACAGAGCTGAACGACGGTCCGCGCCCATCGCAGAGAAAGCCAGGCTCGAGAACGTCGGCAGGCACACGAAACGGTTTCCGACATCACCCTGGGATCTTTCCGTTTGGCCGACACCGCCCCGGCGAAGGGGGTGGCTCTGGCAGACGTATCTCAATAAAGATGTGACACGCCGCCCCCCGGATGATCCACGATCCGGTTCGACTACAGATCACTGTCAGGCCACCCCCTTGGTCGCGGACGCCGAGGCAGTCTGTCCGACCGAGAGCAGGTTATCGGAAAAGAGCGGGGTCGCCATCACCGGGAAGCGGTGATTTCATCCGACGGAACCGTTGCTGCATCATCCGGCGGACAGCAGATTCACCCGGCTCGCTTCCCGGACCTTCTCCCCATTCCTCAGCACCCGAACCCAAGACACCCGATACCACCCGCCGACACACCGGCCGGGTGGTGTTCATTTTCACGCACAGGAACAGCACCGCAACCGCAAACCGGTGTCGAAATTCACGACAAACCGCTGCCAGCATTCACGCGCAGAGCCAACCGGTAATAGGAAACCGCTACGCTTCCGCTCGCGATGCCGGTGCACGGCAGTACTGGTGCTGTTCTTGCGGAAGCTGCGGTGGCGTTGCGATCCTGAGATAATTGGTGACAGCCTCGCCCGTGTCCTCGCTTCCTCGGCGCGGACGTGATCCGCGCGAACCATCTCGGCGACGGGGGAATCGCCGGAGCAGCTCCGACCGAGATGCACGAGACTGGGTCACGGGATCGAGGAGGCGGCACCGGCGGTGATCGATCTCGGCCACGATAGAGTTTCGGAAAACCTTATGAGGGGGAGGTCCCATGAGCTATCCGTACGGTCAGCCTCCGCAGCAGCCGGCCTCTCCGGCTCCAGGGCCCGGCTTCCGGCCCCGGCCTATGCGGCGCCACCCAACCCATACGCGTACCCGCAGCCCGCGCCTGGCGGTGGCACCGGGATCGCCGCCGGTATCTTCGCGCTGCTCGGAGCCCTCGCCAGTGTCTTTCTGACTATCATTTTGATGATTCCCTACATTGTCGTGGCTCCGGCTCTGCTGATCGGCGGGATCGTGTTGTTGAAACGAAGCAATGTCGGCCGGATTACTGTGATAGTGGCCTGCGTCGCGTTTGTAGTCGTGTCGATAATTCCTGGGCTCGGCCTCATCCCGATCATCGCCGACCTGTTCGCCATTCTGACTCTGGTCCTGGCCGCCGTCGGCTCCACCAAACGGTGGATCGAGGCACCGCGAACCCCCGCCGTGTCCGGCGGTGATGTAGTGCCGTTGCACCTCGCGGAACAGCCCGACCGGCGCTTCGATCACCGCGCACACCCGGGTGTCCAGTTGGGCTACGGGCATGATGCGCGAGTTCTGGCGGGCAACGACCTCGTCGTCGTGATGGTGATAGGGATGGGTGCCTTCCCGCAGGTAGTGCGGGACGAACATGCGCCAGAACTGCAGCCAGGATTGTGAGCTGTAGGACTGCACGACCCGCTCGTGCAGGCTCGGTGCGGCGACGGCGTAGACGTCGCGGTAGACGAAGTAACCGTAGGGGTGGAGCACGGTCGGCAGTGTCCGCATCAACGTGTGCAGTCCGGAGTAGGCGCCACCGTAGGAGTAGACCTCGTGCATCAGGGCGGACGCGCTGATCACGTCGACCGGTTCGCGCAACAGTCGCCCGATGTCCTGAGCCCATCCGTGCACCAGCACGCACGACCCGACCGCGTTGAACCGCGCGATCGCGTCCGTGAGCGAGGTCGAGGAGACGCCGGGTCCATCCACCAGTGTGAGTTGTACAGGGCGTGGTTCCTCGGCTGTCCGCGTCGCGAGGTAGTCGACGGCAGCGCCGCCACCCGGGCCGATCTCGACGAGATGCGGTTCAGGCGATTCGACGCGTTGCAACGCCCGGTATACGAGTAGTCCCTTCTCGTCGCCGTGGTCGTTGGCGGCGACGTCGAGATAGGTCGCGGCCGACTTGTGCACATGCGCGAAGCGGTTCGGTGCTCCGATCATCACGGCCACCAGATCGTCGCCGCGATCACCAGCAGCGGTAGTCCGATCGCGATGGCGAAGCCAAACTGCCACCGGGGCGCTCATGGGCCCACCTTCGCGAAAGCCCAGCGGGCGAAGCTGAACTGCTACGCCGCATCATTTTCGGAGGTTGTCCAGGATCTTCCCGATCTGATACCGGCAGATCCGGTCGGCCTCGGCCTGGTCGAAAGCCTTGTCCGAGATGACTTCCACGTCGACGTCGACCAGGACATTGCTCTCCTTGATCGCCATTGTGTAGCCCAGATACCGGTCCGAGTCCGGAGGATTCCGGACTCCGTAGTACCCGCCCTCCCCAAGCCCGGTCACCGAACCGAACACGTAGTCATCGGGCAGTATTTCGGTATCCGACCTCTTGGCGCGATCGAGCTCCAACCCATACAGATCGGTCTCGAACGCCACATCGATCTTGAAGGTGACGTAGGCACTGTTCGGTCCGGAGTTCGTTGTACGACAGTCGATCGACGGACCGCCGTATTGCCCGGCGATATCTTCGTGGTGCACGAGTTCCGTCTGGTCCGGCGCCCATGGATCGAAGACCGTGGTATCGACCAGATGACAAGTATTCGTGACCCCTTCCGGCGAGTAGTCCCCGGCCCACGGGTCGGCTTCGTCATCGCCACCCGATCTCGATGCGACGACCCCGATGCCGACCACCGTGAGCACCAGAACCACCACCATGGCCACCACGAGCCCGATGATCAGGCCGACATTGCTACGGGAGCCCGGCGGACCGGGCATACCTGGATAGGGCGCAGGCGCGAATCCCATTGGCGACGACGGTCCTCCGTGTTGCCACAGCTGCGGCGGCGCTCCTCCCATCGGGTGTGGCTGTGGTTGCCCCGTCATGCCTGGACCGGGCGCCTGCATGTTCGGGTGGAACCGCGGACCGCCGGGAAACGGCTGCTGCCCACCGGGATACTGCTGCTGGACAGCGGGGCCATTCGGAGGCGTGGCCGCTCCGTGCGCTCCCCATGCGAAACCCTCGGCGCGGTTCTGCCCCCGCTGTCTTTCGTCGACCATCAGTACATCCCCTTTTACAGCGCGGGGCTCCCCCCGACCAGGATGGATAGTACCCATGCCGACCGGCGTTCGTGCTCGTTGGTTCCGGAGGCCGACGTGCGGAATCACCGGTATCCGGCAGGCTCGGCCGAGCGAGTCGACCGTTCACCGCCGACCACGAGGGCTTCAGTGCGCTGGGGTAGGCCGTCGCTTCGAGTAGCACCCGGCGCCGGGCCGCAGCAGCGCGCGAGCGACCGACGACACCGCGTGCGGCCGAGAAATGATCAAGACCTGTGGATGACGGGAAGGACGCACCTTCCCGGATGATCTATCAGTCCGAAGTCTTGATCATGCCGGCGCGCCAACGCCGGTCGGGAAGGTACGTCCGTGCTCACGGTAGTTCAGAACGTCGCCACTGGCGGTGAGGAGGCCGGTTCGACCCGGTCGTTGCGCGATGAGATCGTCCGCGACGGCGCCCGGCAGATGCTGACCGCAGCGTTGAAAGGTCGGTCGCCGTCTGTTCGTTGTGACGGCCGAACTCACGAAACTTGCGGGCTGGGCTGCCTACGATCTCGCGGAACATGGTCTGGCGCAGCGGTATCTGATCCAGGCACTTCGGATGGCACGAGCAGCCGGTGACGCCGCGCTGGGCGCGGAGATCCTGGCGGCGATGAGTCACCAGGCGACCTACGTGGGTCGGCCCGGCGATGCGGTGGACCTCGCACGCGCAGCGCAGATCGCGTGACCCCGACACTGCTGGAGTATTCACCGGGCTGGAGCACATCCCCGACAGCCTCTACCGGGTGGCGGGCAAGCAACACCGCCCTGCCGGCGTCGAGTCCGCATTCGGAATCAGGGTTGTTGCCGGTCCCCGCCTGACCGCGAACCAAGGGCGGTGGTCAACCGATGCGCCGCCCTTGTTCGCAGAGCACCGTCGTCCCTTCGCGCACCGCATCGAATGCCGCCGCCAAACGATCTGCCAGCAGCGGCTTCACCTTCCCGGCTGCTTCATCGAGCGTGTAGAACCCCGCAGAGCGGATCTCGCCCGGATACAGAACCATCCCCGCTACGTCACTCTCGGCCAGCACACCACCGTCGAAAAGGAACACCACGCCCTCGGGGCGGCTGTCCTGCGGGCGCACGTAGTCCACCAGCAGCAACCGGCCCACAGTTCGGTCCCAGCCGATCTCCTCGCACAGTTCGCGGCGAACCGTCTCCCACGGTGCCTCGTCTTCTTCGACGGCGCCGCCCGGTATTTCCCAGTTGGGTTTGTAGGTCGGCTCCACCAAAAGCACGCGGTCCCGCTCGTCGCGAAACAACACCCCCGCAGCCATCCGCTTGCGCGCCAGCCCGGCCACATACTGCTCCACCGGCAACACCCCAGTAGCCGACTCCGAACTCGATGGTGTGCTCACCCGCGTCACCCTATCCTCGGGTCTGCATCTCCGCGGCTTCCGCCGTGGTGAACATTGCCCGCGCCACCGAGTCGATCGATATTTTCGCCGCGGCTACCGATGGCTCGCTCACCCGCGGACTCGTCGAGATACTGACCAGGCTCCCGGCAGTCCGCGCCAAGACGTGCGAAGCGTGTGCCGAGCGTGCCGAGACTGATCCTCTGATCCGGAAGTGGCGCGGGGATCGACCGTCAGGGCCACCAGATCGTCGCCGCGATCACCAGCAGCGGTAGTCCGATCGCGATGGCGAAACCGACCACTACCAGGGCGCTCATGGTGTGTCCTGCGTGGAGGTCCAGCGTGGGAAGCTGAGCCGCGGTAGCACGGTTTCCACATCGCAGACGTCCAGTACGGCGTCGAGCTCGTGCGGGCCGAGGTGGTCGGGTGCGGGCAGGATCACCAGGTCGGCGCCGGCGTTGCGTGCCTGGTCGGCCACGCGTAGCACCGAGTGTTCGCCGGGCCAGACGAGGTGGTAGCCGAGTCGGTCGGCGAGGCGGTGTACGCGGTCGCGGTCGGTCTCGGGTGCCCGGCTGATGTCGTGGTTCATCCAGCCGAACGCGATCGAGTGGCTCATGGCGCGATATCGGCGTCGGTGGCGGGTTCCGGGACATCGCGACTGGCGCGAAGCCCGGCCGCCACTCGTGCCAATGTTGCTGTATCGGTGCAGTATTGGTCGTGCAACAGCCGGAAGGTCGCTTCCATTGCCCGGTTTCGTGCCGGTCGCTTGGGCAGAGGTGGTTGTTCGCGCACAGTGCCTCCTGGGTGGGGTGTCATGGCGTGCACCCGGCGCCGAGGAATTCCGTGGTCGGCGGCCTCGTAAGGTGCTGGCCGGCCTGGTGGTTCGACCCGGCGCCGGGGCTGGATCAAGCCTCATCGACCGGTGTTCGCGGTCCCAGGGACAGCAGTCATAGAGAACCGCTACGCTTCCGCTAAGTGCGCAGCGACAGGGGTTTTCGCGTGATCGTGGAGGTTTGGACAAGGGTCGAGGTGCGTGCGCTGCGTGACGCGGCGCTCCGGATGACGCAATAGCAGTCCGCCGAACAGGTCGGGTGAACTGTTGGTACTCGCGACCGATGCTGCGACCGAGCTGTAGGTGGAAGCAGTGGTGTCGCTGGATGTGTACCGGATCGTACTGGTCGCCATATTCGCCGCAGTCGACGGGTATTCCTGGTGGGCAGCTGTGAGGATTAGTGGGTGGATATGCGGTTCGAATCAACGGGTGGAGGCTGGAGATGAATTGGGGACAGACGCTTTCGAGGGCAGGTCTACACACTGCGGCCGGTGCCCTGGTGTCGACTGGGCTGGGGGTTGCGGTGAACCTTGCGACCAGCGGCACGTATTCCGGCTGGGTGTGGGTTGCGGTCGGTGTGTTGACCGCGGGTGTGTTCGGTGTTTCGTTATGGTCGCAGCACAACCAGTTCGTCACCCGCTCGGATGGTGTGGTTGAACTAGGGACTGTCGATGCCGGGCGTGATCTGCGGATTCACAATGTGCGGTCGCCGGGAGGGTTCCGGATCCGGAGAGCTCATTCTGGCCAGGATATGGAATTCCAAGATATCGAAACGGACCGGGGTGATGCCTCACACCCATGAGCGACTCTTGGCCGCCGCCTATCTCGCCACCCACGGCTTCGATAGGCAGGGCATCGGCGCGCCGCGATATCAACACCTACATCTACCGCTCCACCACCATCACAAACAACGTCGGTGTGGCTGGTCTGCCGGTCGTTGAAGCTGGGGCGGAAATGGCGGTGGTGGGTCGAGTACCCAGGAGAGCGCCGCACTTCGTCTCCCGCATTCAACTGCAGGTGCTCAGGGAGATATCGCGCCGGTCCGCCGTGGCAGTGGTGGTGACCGGTATGCGGGGAGCGGGTAAGACGCAGGTCGCAGCAGCCCATGCCCGTGAGGTGGCCGCCGCAGGCGGGCCTGGACTAGTGGCGTGGGTCAACGCCGAAACCATTGATTCCCTGCTAACCGGGCTCGGTGAGGTCGCCATCCGGGTCGGGGTCGCAGATCCCGAAGGCGATCCCGCCAAATCTGCGGACCGGTTGCGCGATTACCTCTCTGAACGACGAGAGCCAGCGTTGCTGGTGCTGGACAACGCCAGCAATCCCGACCTCATCGATACTGTGCTGCCGACCGGTGGGAGCACTCGGGTGGTGGTGACCACCACCGACCAAGCATTTTCCCAGATCGGTGAGTTGGTCGACGCCGGACAGGGGTTTGCTCGAGCAGAGTCGGTGCGCTACCTGCGGGAGGCGACGGGGCTGGACGACGACATCGGGGCTGACCTGATCGCGAACGATCTGGGGGACCTGCCGTTGGCGCTGTCCGCGGCGGCGGTGACCATCACTGGCCGTCGCCTAGACTATGTGCGCTACCTGCAACTACTTGCGGCCCAGCCTTTGCCGGCGGTACTGCCGCGGCCCAGAGGGAGTGGTCATCCCTTGGCGGTAGACCAAGCATTGCTGCTGGCAGTCCAGACCGCGGAAACCTCCTACGAAGACCCTGAACTCGACATGATCGTGCGGTGGTTGTTAGGTGTGATGGCGATGTTGGCCCCTGACGGCGTCGCCCACACGATACTGCCCGACCATGACGGTCGCCTGGATATGGCGTTGCAGCGATGCGTGGAGGGGTCGCTGTTGTCGTGGTCGGAGAACGGGGATGTGGTGGTGATGCACCGACTTCTGAGCCGGGTGTTACGCGAACGTGCCCACACCACCCACACTCTCGGTCAGCTCGGTGCCGATGCTGCTGCGGTGATCACGCCGCTGCTGTTCGACGAGGCCGAGGCATTTCGGCGGCGCGAGGAAGGCTCACGCCTGGTCGACCACATCGAAGCCCTGTGGGAAGCCGTCAACCGCTTCCCAGACTCAGACCTCCTTAGGGCTGCATTGTCCACACGTCGTTGGGCCACAATGCAACTCATCGAATCTGCCGCGCTGGTTCGTGCAACCACCCTAGCTCATCACACCGTTACCGCCCACGAACAAATTCTCGGCGATCACCACCCCGATACGCTCACCGCTCGCCACAACCTTGCCTACGCCTACCACTGGGCGGAGCGATTGCCGGAAGCCATTACTCTCCACGAACAGGTCCTCACTGACCGTATGCGGATCTTGGGCGCTCAGCACCCAGACACTCTGACCGCACGCCACCACCTCGCTAACACCTACGAATCTGCAGGACAACTGACCCAAGCGATAGCCCTCTATGAGCTGACCCTCGCCGACCGTGTGCGGGTTCTTGGTCCAGACCACCCCGAGACCCTGCATTCGCGGAACAACCTTGCAAACACCTACAGATCAGCAGGACGGCTGTCCGAGGCGACAACCTTATACGAGCGCAACCTCGCTGAGCGGGAACGGGTTCTGGGCCTTAACCACCTCGACACTCTGACCGCACGCCACAACCTCGCCAACGCCTACCACTCCACCGGTCGACTATCCGAGGCGATCGCCCTGCACGAACAGGTCCTCGACGACCGGATTCGAGTCCTGGGCCCGGACCATCCCCACTCCCTGGTGTCCAGGGGTAGCCTCGCCAATGCGTACAGGTCATCAGGGCAAGCTGCCCAAGCGGTCACACTGTGCGAACGTAACCTCACTGACCGTGTGCGAATTCTCGGCCCCGATCACCCCGACACCCTGGCCTCCCGTAATAGCCTCGCCAGATCCTACGAGTTAGCAGGTCGGCTTGTTGAGGCGATCGCGCTGTACGAGCAGAACCTCATTGACACCGAGCGAACCCTCGGTGCCGACCATCCCTACTTGTTCGCGGCCCGCAACCACCTCGCCGATGCCTACGGGTCAGTCGGGCGGCTGGACGAGGCGATCACGCTGTACGAGTGGACTCTCGCCGAGCGAGAGCGAGTGCTCGGCGCTGAGCATCCGGCGACCTTGACCTCGCGGAACAACCTTGCCTACGCGTACAGGTTGGTGGGGCGGCTGAACGAGGCGATCACGCTGTACCAGCGGGCCCTCGCCGACTGCGAGCGGTTCCTCAGCCCAGAGCATCCCACCACCAGGATTGTTCGTGGAAATCTCTCGGTGGCGCGAAATGGTGAGGTCGGCTAACCGTCGAGGTCTGTGTCACTTGTGGAAGATTCCAAGTAGACGCCAGATGCCGAGACGAAATATCAACGGCAGGCCAATTCTGAACACTTTTCGGGGCACGGCGTGTATCCCCGGTTGCTCGCGTCGCGAGGTAGTCGACGGTGCTGCTGCATGGTCAAGTGACAGCGTGACCTGCCCACCGGACGGGTTCCAACTCCGGTTGCTAACCGAAAGCTGACCCGCGTGCCACGCGCCTATTCCACCGAGTTTCGAACCCGAGCGATCACCCTGGTCTGGGCAACAAGCCCGCCAAGCAGACTGCGGTCGAGTTCGGCATCCATGCGGTCACGTTGTCGAAATGGCTGCGCCGGAACGACATCGACCAAGGACGTCTGCGCTGCCAGTTAGCCTCCATCCAGCCGGCATGCCATTTCCTCGCCTGGATAGCGACGGAGTATATTTCGGTCTAGCCATAGCCTGGGACGGAGCGTAATCTCAAACTCAAGAATCTCTGGATGGTAGCCCTCGCGAACCTGTTTTGGTCCGCTTGCCTAACGAAGGGAGAGGGTATGTTTCCACGTAATTCAGATAAACCGACAGGCTGGCCGGAGAACTCAATCGCTGCATCACACGATGAGAAAGAAGCAGTCAAGCGATGGAGGAATTCCCACCCTTCCGAAAAAGTGTTGAATCAGGCGGCCCTGCTCCGATCATGGCCTAGCTCTCGCCTCGGTCTTACTAGATACGGTCCTGTTCAGGGCGGAAACGCTGAAATTTTCGACATTGGCGCTCATAAATCGTGGACTGCGACCAGGCTTGCGGGCGGGGTAGCCACGCTGGGATTTTCTGCAACGCTGACGGGCCGTAAGAAAAAGGGGTCGTTGACCCTAAACATTGGGTTCGGCAATGGCGCCGCCCAATCGTTCAATATCAAGCTAGACAAGCAATCGATGCGCGCTGCAAACAGCTACGTGACGGCATTCAATACCCTTGCCAGACAACTTGAATCTGAAGGAAAACCCCCAGCCTAGTGAACAGTCTAAGAAGTCTCGTTACGATCAGGAAAATTTCCCGAGCATTTGCCCGGTCGGGACATTTGAACGCCGATCAAGGCTCGTTACGTCTGGTCTGGATCAGAGCCCCTGTGACACCGTAGAAAACGTTCTTCGCGGCGGCCCATGACTTAATCATCATAGAGTCTCCTTTCGTGTTCACCTTCAGGCCGGACGGTCGGGTCATGATTCCGAACAGTTTTGTTTCCAGGAAGGGGATTCCAACGATTGACGCAAGAACGAAGCACAAAGCTACGGGGCCAAGCGCCGAGTCGAACGGCGCACCAAACCCACACCACACGCAACGAACTAAGATTTGCCAGCCTTACTCCTTGCTGCAGATGAAGTTGGCCCCCGCAGTTGTGCCTCTGCGGGGAAGGTGAAGGTACAGCTCTCGATTCTGGAAAGTCAAGCCCAGTTCGGGACGGCATCGGTCAACTGATGCGTCGCCCTTGATCGCAAAGCACTGTCACTCCTTCGCGTACCGCGTCGAACGCCGCCGCCAAACGATCTGCCAGCAGCGGCTTCACCTTCCCGGCTGCTTCATCGAGCGTGTAGAACCCCGCAGAGCGGATCTCGCCCGGATGCAAGACCATTCCGGCTACGTCACTGTCGGAGAGCACACCACCGTCGAAAAGGAATACGACGCCTTCGGGACGGCCGTCCTGCGGGCGCACGTAGTCCACCAGCAGCAACCGGCCCACGGGCCGGTCCCAGCCGATCTCTTCACACAGCTCGCGGCGAACCGTCTCCCACGGCGCCTCATCCCCTTCGACCGCGCCGCCCGGGATCTCCCAGTTGGGTTTGTAGGTGGGTTCCACCAGAAGCACCCGGCCCCGCTCATCGCGGAACAACACTCCTGCGGCCATCCGTTTGCGCGCCAGCCCCGCCACGTACTGCTCCACCGGCAACACCCCGGTAGCCGACTCCGAACTCGATGGTGTGCTCACCCGCGCCACCCTAGCCTCGGGCCTGTATCTCCGCGGCGTACGACGTGCCGACGCGGCATAAGAAGACAATCCATGGTGCTGGAGCCTTTCGCTGTCGGTGGCTCCGTAATGTACTGCCCAGACCGGTGATCCGATCGAGAGCCTGCTGAGATAGAGGATCATCGACCGGGATTGCTATCTCGAGGACAGCCGTTCGGGGAGCCGATACGCTTCCGGCAGGAATGCATGGACAGGGGGCCGTCGCATGATCGTGGAGGTTTGGACAAGGGTCGAGGTGCGGGCGCTGCGTGACGCCGCGCTCCGGATGACCCAAGAGCAGTTCGCCGAACAGATCGGGTGGTCTGTTGCGACCGTGCGAAAATGGGAACGTGCCACCGAATCGCGGCCGGTGCGCGGGCAACGTGCCGCCGATCTCGATAGTTGGCTCGCCAAGCTGAGCCCGGAGCAGATGCGTCGATTCGCTCTCGCCGTATCCGCCCCGCGGGCCACAGCACAGCGACACTCGCCGTCTGGAGGCGTAGAGGATGAGGCAGACGTGAACCGCCGCGAATTCAGCAAGGCCGCCGCGCTGACCGTTGCGACGTTGCCGCAATGGAATCCGTCCCGCATCGGTATGGTGGATGTGGACCGGCTCAACGCATTCACCTCCGAACTGGGGAGGCTGGACCAAATGGTCGGCGGTGCCAATCTTCTGCCGAATGCTGTCGACTCATTGGCGCAGGCCCAGGGCCTGCTGCACAGCGGGATATTCGACGAGAAGACTGGCAGAGCGTGGATGTCGGCGGTGGGGGAGTTGGCGGTCAAAACGGGCTGGCTCGCGCATGATGCGGACCGGACCGACCTTGCTCGGCGCTGTTACGCCGATGCGCTGTCACTGGCGTCTGCGGCCGACGACGATGATCTGACCGTCCACGCGGCACTGAATGCCGCCCTGCAGACCATCCATTTGGCCCGGTCTGGTGCTGCCTCTCCCTCTTACGCCCACATGCTGATTCAGCGCGCCGGTCATCTCGTGCGGCGTCGACCGCCGGGCCGGATTCATGCACTGATCGCCGCGCGAGAGGCTGCCGTGTGCGGCGTGGCCGGCGACCGTCACGGTGTTGCGCGGGCAATGTCCACAGCCTGGCGCGAGATGGACGCCGCCGCGGAATACGAGCCCGCCTATGAATGCGCGCCCTGGCTGCGGTTTGTCACGCACGCAGAAGTACGTGGTCATGAAGCACGGGCATACGCTGACACCGGAAGCCACGGACGTGCATTGACTCTGTACGAGGTCGCGGCAGCGGAACCGGCGAGTGTCCGCAATGCTGCGCTCGCCGTCGCCTGGTTCGCGGCTACGCTTGCCCACACCGGTGACATACCAGGCGCCATTGATGCGGCGCGGCCGGTCCTCGACGTCCTGGAGGAATCGGTTGCGTCCCCGCGGACCTTGCGGGTGCTGGAGCCGATCCGGCTCGCGATAGACACCGATTCCGAGGGTGAAGAGTTTCAGGCGCGGTTCGACGCCCTCGCCACGACGAAAGGCCCGACAGTTGACTGAATTTCGTCGGTACGATCCTTCAGGCGCTCGTGAGATTCGCGACACCGTTCAGGACGCGTACGCGCGTGCCTACGCAGAATCCATCGCCAGTGGCGATCCGTTCGAGTCGCTGGAAGCGGCCATGCGCCGATTCGACGCCTACACGAACAGTGCCGGATTCGATCTGGTGGTGCTGTACTCCGATGGTGAGGCGATCGGGCAGGCGTGGGGGTGGCCGCTCAACGATAATTCCCGCTGGTGGAACGGTCTGCGACTCGACAAAGACGAACCCGAATTCACGACGGAGGACGGGACGCGGACGTTTGCGCTGTCAGAGATCATGGTCGTGCGTGAGCACACCGGCCGAGGTCACGCACGAGCCCTGCACGACGAGTTGTTGGGTGGCCGGCGGGAACGGCGGGCGACGCTGCTGGTGGACCCGACAAACGAGAACGCCTACGCGCGATATCGGAAATGGGGCTGGTCCCGGATTGGTGCGCTGCGACCCAATTGGGAGGCCGCGCCAACGTTCGACGTACTGATGCGCGCACTGCCGCTGTGATCGGAAGTACATACTGCTCGACGGACACGAGAGGATCTTGTGATTTTCTGTGAAACGCGCTTCACCGGGTGTATGCGCCGTCGGCGATCGGCACTTTGTTGCGTGAGTTTCACTTTCGGTCACGGGCGACAGACCTGTACATCAGATTTGCGTCGGAGCCATCTCCAGAATTTTGCCAGCGTAACCACCAACTATTCCAAGCGTGAATGTTACCGCCGAGGTCCAACTCTTGCCGAGTATGTCCGTGTCTGAAGGAACGGGTGGATGAGGGGGGTGAGGGGCTTTTCCAAATGGGATCGTGAAGGCTATCGCCGCAGTGTGGGCGAAGAGGGGCCGCGCGTCGTCGGTCGATCATGGCCGAGCAGTGGGGTTACCAGCTTGCCGAGGAGCGGAAGGGGCTGGGGTTCACGCAGGCGGGTTCGGCGCCGAGACGATGACGAGTGTCCAGACATCGGCCGGCTGACGCACGGGCTGGGCGCCACGAATAGTCTGTAGCGACAGCGCGACCGGATACCGAAGCGGAGGTACAGTGACCAGCCCAGTTAAGGCAACCTTGCTACCTGGTGAGGAGATAAAAGCCGTAGCGGATCCGCCCATGGGAGGCGCGGGCACCGCTACTGACGAACAGATCAACGATCGTTACATCCGCGGTGAGGTACGAATAGTCGTTGAACAGGCCCGCTATCAACTTAAACAAATCCCCACGCTCGTTGCAAGTTCGGATTACGACTTGCAGCCTAGCTTCCAGCGAAGGCCGCGCTGGTCCCGAGTCAAACAATCGCGATTAATCGAGTCGTTCATTATCAATGTTCCAGTCCCTCCCGTGTTTCTGTATGAGTCAGAATTATCGCGATATGAGGTCATGGATGGCAAACAGCGATTGACTGCAATTGAGGAATTCTATGCGGACCGGTTTCCTTTAGAGGGGTTGCGGGAATGGTCCGAGCTAAATGGGCGAAAATACAGCACATTACCTGAGCAGATTCGCCGCGGGATAGATCGACGATATCTCTCGTCAATCGTACTACTGCACGAGACTGGGAAATCTGAAGCGCAGGCCGAAGAGCTTAAACAGCTGGTATTTGAGCGCATTAATACGGGAGGTGAGGATCTCTCCGATCAGGAGACTCGGAATGCCCTTCACAGCGGTCCTTTTAATAGTCTTTGCATTGAGCTGTCTCGCTATCCTTCATTTTGTCAACTTTGGCAAATACCGCAGCCGGATGCGGATGAACTGTCGAAAAATCCTGACTGGCTGCCTTCGCGTGAACTATCCGATAATAGTATGTATCGCACAATGGAGGATGTTCAGACGGTGCTTCGGTTCTTCGCTCATCGGCAGCGAGATAAGCTTTGGAAGGGTGGTTCCAACTTGGACAGCTACCTGACAAGCTATTTAGTAGCTGCAAATAGGTTTTCTCCAGAAGTGCTCGTTGGTCTGAAGAGTGTATTTCAAAAAACCATGGATACAATCGTGGAAGTGCTAGACGAATATGCATTTCTCCCGTACCGCAAGCGGGGAGACGACTGGTATTACTTGGCGAAGCCATCATTTGTATTGTACGAGCCGCTCTCATTCGCGTTTTCTCAGCTTCTTGGCTATCGATCAGAACTTTATGCGAATCGCTCGTTAATTATGGACAGATTGCCGCAATTCTATATTGAGAATGCAAGTGCATTTGATGGGAGAAAAGTGAACTCATCAGATGTTCGAGAGCGTGATCGGTTGGCTCTTGATTTCCTGTCAGGGTTTGTGAGCTGATCGATGTCGTCGGACTTGCGTGCTCTTAGCACCCGCTTGTATCGCGAGACGGAAACTTGTCTTCAATACTTAGAACTTGCGGAGGCTTTGGATGGGATGAGGACCGATTCTAATTTCGCAAGCTCTGAGCATATTCGGCAAGCGGCTAGCATCTCTAAAGCGTTGGCCGCGCCGTCGTGGCGTGTATTTGTGTACAAAACGGCCATTGTTCAACTATATGGAATGCATGAGCGGTTCATGCGTGAGCTTTCGGATGCGCTGGCGGAGACTATTTCGCAAGCATATGCGAGTTACGATGAGCTTCCGGAGGCGATTCAGAACAGTCACCTGAGGCTGAGCCTTGAACATTTTCAAACGATTATGCGGTCCAGGACTGCTGACGATCCGATCATGCAGTTGAAGTCTGCCATGTCGAGCCTGGTTGGTTGCCTGTCGGGATCGGTTGCCCTAACAAAAGATGCAATGCGCTCCCACGGAGCAAACTTCAGGCATGACATGGTTCGGGACCTCGTGAGTCGGTATGCCGTAGAAATACCAAAATGGTCGGTTGATATGTACTGGAAGGGGTTTCCCTTTGGATCACTGCATGGGATATACGCTTCGCCTACCAGTCTAATCGATGAACTTGCCGACCGACGTAATGACGTTGCGCATGGGGGTGACATCGACGGAGTATTGGATAATGCAATGCTATCCGACATGGCTCGCGCCGTGTATTTGTACGATCTTTGGATTCTTCGAGTCGCGGCGCGTTCATTGCTGACACGTCTGGTCGACAAATATGGTATGCAGATTGCGTCGGTGGACCATTATTGGCCCAGTACCGGAGCTTCCAGGCTTGTCGATGTCGGATCGAAAATATCGGTCGGAAGCATGGTGTTCATTCAGTCGAAAGGCGTAGAGCTGACTACGGTAAAGTCGCTCCAAAAAGAGAAGACGACTATCCATTCCGCTGAGCCGGGTGGGGGCCCTTTCGGGGCTGTGTTTGGAGTCGCCGCCCGAAGAGGGAACCGTATTCTTGCTCTGCCCCTACGTTTGGCAGGTACGCAGGAGTCGCTGTGGAGTGCAGCAACCGTGGAGCCCCACCCGGGCATTGCTTCAGCAACAGAGAGTATGGTGATGGCCAGCGGCGCTTAAAGACGTGAGCGAAGGTCGTTGAATATTAGTGGAAGTGGCCGTTCCCCGATAACGAGACCACCCGGTTTCGCAGTCGGTCATCGTTTGGCGATGTTCAGTGGACGCCGCAGACGATCGGGGGTGTGGGTTATTTTGCATGGTCCGATCCCAATTATGCGGAATAGTTGGGGCGCAGGCAGCAACAAGCGCTCCTGAAGCGTTGACTCAAGCAAGTACCGTTTTGATGCTCTGCGTAGCTAGTTCGTCCACAGACGCTTCGACGGCGGGGTCCAGTTCTTCGCCGGCTGAAGCGAGGTACGCCAATAGCGAGCCCCGAACCACCGACCGAACATCCCCCGAACCCACATCAACCCCAGCGTGTCGAAGACTCGCCAACTCCTTCTGAGCCGTCGCGAGGGCCTCTTTCAGCGAACGGTTCGGATTATTCGCACCGTCCACGGCGCGTCGGCAGACAACTATGCTATCCAGGTTTGATGGCTCACGCGCACCCGACTTTACGACGCTGGTTGCCATCTCGCCTTTGACTGGCTGAACGGCCGTCACCACGAACCCGGCGCGGCGAAGTGAATTGATAACTTGGACCCATCCGCTGATGCGAGCCTGGTGGAACGTGAATGCGAGTAGCCCGCCAGGCTTTAGTACGCGAGCGCACTCGGCCCAGACCGCTTCGATCGCTTTTCCGAACTCAGCGGGGTCGGCGTGCTGAACCTCTCCCGAGCGGCGCGTGCTTACCGCTTCGGGATAGCCGGGGTAGGGTTCCATACTCCGCAGCCAGGCGTGGAAAAAGTCCGCGAGTTCGGCGTAGTGGACGTTGTCCATGTACGGCGGGTCGGTCACAATCAGGTCCACCGACGCGTCGGGCAGATCAGTGTCGGCCGAGTTCCTGGTAGCGACATAGGCTGCTGGTCCCTCGGTGGACGTGAACGATTTCCACGAGCCAGCAACCCGTGTGCCAAATGGCTTCGAAATGCCGGTTACACGCTCGATCTCATTGTCGTTGCTGATTAGATCAGCCGGGTTCGTTTTATATTCGTGCGCACGAAGCAAGCGACTCTTCAGCAGCGTCGAAAAGGAACCGGAGGACTGTGGAGTGCCCCAAGGGTGAGCCTCAAGCGGTGTTCGCTCCGGCTTCAGGATGTGGTGGCTGAACATGTGCCTGACCGCGCCGGTGCCTTCACCCTTGAACGAGGTGAATAGGTTGTTGAACTCCAGCGTCCCAGAGAACAGAGCACAGAGAGCTTCACGCTCTGGGGTTGGACTGGGCAGATCCCGGATAGCCGTCGCTATTAGGGATAACGACACCAGTTGACGAGCATTGAAGAAGTCTCGCCAATAACGGAAGTTCCACTTCAGCGCCTGGTTGGTGTTGTTGCCGTGCACGAGTTCACCGTGGGGTAGCACAACCGAATCCGGCAGCGAGTCGAGCATCGTTTCGCAATCGGCGTAGAGGCCCCGGTCCCAATCAGTGATGGCCTCGTAGCTCTTCGAGCCGTCCGGATTGGCGACCATCTTGGCGTACATCTCATACCCGGGCCGCTCGTCCTTCAGCGCTTTCAGTGTCTTGAATGTGTGTCCGTGTGGGCACGTGGCAAGCTGCCTGTCAACGGCGCCCTGCTGCCTGATGACATGCCCGTTCGGGCATGTCTCGGTGACGAAGTCGTACCGGCTCTCCTTAACCGCGAGGCATTCGGGGCACACGACCTGGGCCTTGGGGACGCGCTTCGGGTAGGCGTTCTTGGAGAAGACAGGTGAATCGAACAGACGAACTTTAGTCATGCACTCTGGACAGTCGACAGTTGCGACCCAGAAGTAGTAGAGGACGGTTCGGCCGTCCTCTGTCTGGTGGAGGCGGTCGACTTCTTCGCGACAGCTCGACTCGACGGTCTGATAAGCGGCTTGCAGTGCATCAAGGTCCCAGGGTTGTAACGCCTGACGTTCCACGAGAGTTGCCACAGGGTTGATGTCGAAGCATACGGCGTTGGCTCCAAGCTTGAGGGCCTCCACTCCTGTTACGCCCGAGCCGGAAAACGGATCAAGCACAACCATCCCGGATAGATCGAGTGGTGCTCCATAAGATTCCAGGGGGCTGGCTCCTTCGGGTGTCACCGCCGAGGTCAGGATCCCGCGGAACACCGTGCCAAGACGCTTCGCCCACCACTTGTGGGTGCTCGTCGCTGGGCGATGGACCTCTTTACGCCAGGACTCCTTGGTACCGACCGCGCTCAGCATTGCGGCCGGGAATGAGCCTTCCAGGCTCGACATCTTGGGTACTGCGGTCATGAGCGTCGGCCCTCAGCCAAACCAACCGCTTTAGAGTCGCCAGCACCGCGAGACCGATAGGCACAGAACCTGTGCGTCTTCCCGGCGTTCGGGTTCGGCTTCTTCCGCGTGAGCATCTCGTTTGTCTGGAGATTGAACTCATAGGAAACGAGCACTTCGTCGGCTTCGATGCGGTCCAATTCTCCTACGCGCACGAGCTGACTCGACTCGGGTTGGAAGTCGGCCGGGACAATAAGCGTCGACAGGCCAGCAGTACCAGCAGCTAACGCGTACGGCGTCGGCACGACGTACATCTTGCGATCACGGACTTGGATATCGCCGTAGGCTCCAAAGCCGCGGAATGACTTGTTCTTGTGCACGTACTCAGAATCTGCGTTGAGGAAGCTGCCGTGACAGACGACCAGGTCCACGACCGGGTACTCATCGACGCCTTTCTCGGACTTCGGATAGCGACCGAATACGTAGTACACCTCGCGGCCGTTGTGGTTCCCGGCCGGAACCTGAGAGTTCGAGTCATAGGTAGCATCCCGCCCGGGGAACTCCAAACCTTTGACTTCATAGCCCTCAGGGTGGTGGACGAGGCGGAAGTCCGGGTATGTGTTACGCCCCGGCTCGTCGTACGCCAGGGTGCACGCCTCGAGGCGCGCCTGCACCCAGTTCTGAAAATGAAACTCCTTATCGCGAGCTGAGACGCGCTTGACCAGATCGCCGTCTGCTCGCGCACGCTCGCACTCGAGAAACACCTGTTCAACTGCGCTCATTACCACCCTCTATAAGCCCCATCCGCATCGCTCGGACATGAGCGATGCTCTGAGGTTACTGGTGGCTGCAGAGCCGCCTCGCTGAACCCCACCCAACGACGGCCCTGCCTTTTGGGCCTGAGCGAGCCAGGGGGGTGCTGCCGTGCCTGTTTGAGGCGGCTCGTGGGTCGAAACGCGGTCTGTGCCTGGCCGATCAGTAGATGGAATCCGAGGCCGGTTGACTGCGTCAACAGTGCTCCGGGAATGAGCCGGGCCTGTTTGGCGGTCTATTTGGGCTCAGAATTTGCCCGGTTGGCAAACAGCGAACTCTAGTTATCCGGTTTGCGCGTCGGTATGTCGATCACGTAGCGTTCGTCGTCGAATCTTGCCGGTCTGTGTTTTCGGCAGGTCCGTAAGGATCTCCACCACCCTGGGCCGCTTATAGGGTGCGAGGCGGTCTCGGGCGAACGAGATCAGCTCGTCGGCTTGCGTGTTGCGTCCGTCCTTAAGAGATACATAGGCGGCGACCGATTCACCCCGGTACTCGTCGGGAATGCCCACGACCGCTGCTTCGAGCACTGCTGGATGCTCGTAGAGGACATCCTCGACCTCTCGCGGCCAGACCTTGTACCCGGAGACGTTGATCTGGTCTTTGATCCGGTCGACCAGGTAGACCCAGCCCCGTTCGTCCACGATCGCGCTATCGCCAGTTCGGAGGTGACCATCGGGTAGCGCAGCGCCGGATTCTTCTGGTTTGCGCCAGTATCCACGGATGACCTGAGGGCCGGTGACCACGAGTTCGCCTTGGTTGCCGCGTGGGACGGGGTGGCCTTCGGGGTCGACCACCGCGACGTTTACTCCCGGGAGCGGTAGTCCGATGGACAGGGTGCCGCTGTCCGGGTCGACCGGTGCGCTCGTCCCGGGCGGAACAGCGGTGACCGCTGACGAGGTTTCGGTCATGCCGTAGGCGTTGTGGATGTAGCGGCCGAAGCGTTCCTGGAATCGGGCGACCGTGCTCGGCGGGACCGGCGCACCCCCGCTGAACAGCGTTTTGATGGTGGAGAAGTGTTCGGCGGTGGCGTATTCCGAGTTCATCATCGCGTTGAAGGCGGTGATGGAGCCGATGGTGTAGGTGACGCCGTGTTCGCGGAGGGCGTCGACGGCTACGTCGGTGTTGAAGCGGCCGGTGAAGAGCAGGGAGGTGCGTTCGGTGAGGGCGAGGGCGCCGATGACGACGGCTCCGGTGATGTGGAACAGCGGGGCCAGGGCGAAGACGACGTCGCCGGGGGCGATGTCGGCGAGTTCGGCGAAGCTGGTGGTTACCGCGCGGACGTTGGCGTGCGAGTTCATCGCGCCCTTGGGTGGGCCGGTGGTGCCGGAGGTGTAGGCGAGGAAAGCGAGGTCGTCGCCGTGTACCTGGACCGTTGGGGGTTTCCGGTCGGCGTACTCGTGGGCCAAAGTGAGTAGGTCGGGTGAGTTTGCGGACCCCTCAGTGGCAGCAGCGGTTTCGGGTTTGAAGACGCGGGGGTCGTTGCGGGACTGGAGGTCCGACTCCGCGGTGCCGAGTACCCACGCGACTGTGGTGCCCTCGACGTCCTCCCGGACCTGCCGCACATCCCGGTCGGTGGTGATGATCCCGACCGGTTCGGCATCGCTGACCAGTTCGCGGAGTTCCCGCCCGCGATACATCGGGTTGAGTAGCAGGGCGATCGCGCCGAGTTTCCACAGGGCGAGCAGGACGAGCGCGTATTGCGGGATGTTCTGGAGGTGGACGCCCACCCGCTCACCGTGGCCCACACCGCGGTCGGCGAAAGCGGCCGCGAGTGCGTCGGCGAGGTCGTCGGCCTGGCGCACGGTGAGTGTGGTGTCGAAGTAGACGAGGGCCGGGGCGTCGGGTTCGTGCCGGACCCGGTCATTCCATGCCGCCACGAGGGTGGCGAACTGTTCGGTTACCTCTCGCGGGCGGGACGCCCCGCCCGCCGCACCCTCATCAAATGCGGCGGACGGGGCATTCCCGGTATTACCGGTGGTCATGCGGGCAGTTCCTTGCGGCTGGTTTCGCGGATGGTGGCGACGGTGAGCAGGCCGATGGCGCAGACGCCCATCACCCAGTAGGCGGGCGACATCGCGTTGCCGGTCGATTCGACGAGCTGGGCGGCGACGTAGGGGGCGGTGCCGCCGGCGGCGATGGTGCCGATATTGAAGCCCAGGGAGACGCCGGTGTAGCGGACCGTGCGGGGGAAGAGTTCGGTGAACAGCGGGAACGCGGGGACCTGGACTACGCCGTTGAGCACCATGTAGACGAAGTAGACGAGGCCGATCACGAGGATGCTGCTCGTCGCGCCCATGATCATGAAGGCGGGCAGGGCGATCACGACGTAGGCGAGGTAGCCGGCGATGAGGACCGGTTTGCGGCCCCACCTGTCGGTGGCCATACCGCTGAGCGGGAAGGTGGCGCAGGCCAGGGCGATGGCGATGGCGGAGGTCCAGTAGACGGAGTCTTTGGAGAAGCCGAGGTCGTTGATCAGGTAGACGCTGAAGTACGTGAGGCCGATATAGCCGGAGCCGTTCATGGCGATGGCGACGCCGACGACGCGGGCGACGGACCACGGGTTCTTGGTGACGGTGTCGAGCAGCGGGCTCTTGGTGACCTGGTCCTTCTCGGCCATCTCCTCGAACTCGGGGGTGTCCTCGAGCTTCATCCGGACGCGCAGGCACACGTAGGCGAGGGGGAGGGCGAGCAGGAACGGGATACGCCAGCCCCACGATTCCATCTGCTCATCGGTGGTGATGAGGGCTACGACGCCCACGACGGCGGCGGCCACGGCGAAGCCGAGGGTGGAGCCGACGGGGGTGAAGGAGCCGAAGAAACCACGCTTACGTGGGGGTGCCGACTCGGCGATATAGGTGGCCGCGCCACCGACTTCGCCGCCGGCCGAGAAGCCCTGGGCGAGACGGACCAGCACCAGCAGGATGGGGGCGAGGACGCCGACGGCCGAATGGGTGGGGAGCAGGCCGAGGATGCCGCAGGCCACGCCCATGCTGACGACGGTGATGACCAGGGCTTGGCGGCGGCCGCGGCGGTCGCCGAAGCGGCCGAAGAAGATGCCGCCGAGGGGGCGGGCCACGTAGGCGACACCGAAGACGGCGAGGGTCGACAGGACCGAGACCGCGGAATTCTCGGAGGGGAAGAACAGGGGGGCGATGGTGACGGCCAGGAAGCCGTAGACCGCGAAGTCGTAGTACTCGATGAGGGTGCCGACGCCGCCGGCGATGGCGGCGCGGCGGGCTACCGAGTTCGACTTCTTGGCTGCTGTCGCCGGCAGCGGTCCGGAGGGGTGGAGGTCACGGGACCCGACGCGAGGTGCTGTGTTCGTCATTGAATCTGTCTTTCGCGTGCGTGCTCGGCGAGCAGGAGTTCATACGAACCACCGGCTTCGATGACCTTGATGGTCCGCGGGCTCGGTGGGGTTCCGACCAGGTCGGTTCCCTCGGGCAGGCGCAGGGTGGCGGTGCGCCAGTCGAGGGCCACGGCGTCGTCGACCTTTACCGAGGTCGAGACGCCGGGGATCGTGATCAACGGCATGCCGTTGAAGGTCTCGCCGCGCCAGAAGCCGGGCGAGAAGGATTCCGCGACGATGGCCGAGATCCCCGCATTGCGGAGGGCGACCATCGGTGGATAGTGCGGATGACCGTAGCCGAAGTTGCGACCGCCGACGATGATATCGCCGGGGCGGACGCGGTCGGTGAAGGTGGGGTCGTAGGCCTGCATACACACCGAGCGCAGGTGGTCGGGGTCGTAGGACTTGATGTTGGAGACGCCGACGACGAGATCGATATCGAAATCGTCGCCGAAGATCCAGGCGACCTTGCCTTCGATGATGTCGGGCGGTGGGGGATAGGCGCTCACTGGACCGACTCCTGGATCGTGCCGGTGAGGGCGCTGGCGGCGACGGTGTAGGGGGAGCCCATGTAGATGTTGGCGTCGGGGCTGCCCATGCGTCCGGAAATGTTCAGGACGCCGGTGGAGATGCAGTTCTCGCCGGGTTGCAGGGGTTTCTGGTAGCCGAAGCAGAAATCACAGCTCGATATGTTGATATGTGCACCTGCGGCGCGGAGGACGTCGAGGATGCCTTCTTGTTCGGCCTGCTCGTACACCTTCTGCGAGGTGGGGACGACATTGAGTTCGACGCCGGGGGCGACCTTGCGGCCGTCGAGCACCAGGGCGGCGGCGCGCAGGTCTTCGATGCGGCCGCTGGCGCAGGAGCCGATGAAGGCTTTCGTGATCGGGGTGCCGGCGAGTTCCTGGGCTGTCTTGGTGTTGACGGCGCGGGCCGAGCCGGGCAGCACGACGCGAGGGGTGAGGGTCGCGAGGTCGATCTCGTAGCGGGCCGCGTAGGTGGCGTCGGCGTCGGGATACACCGGGTCGAAGCTGCGGCGGGCGACATTGTTCGCGTAGGCCAGCGACATCTCGTCGGGTTCGAAGATGGCGGAGACGGCGCCGGTGAACATGGCCATCCCGCACAGGCCCTGGCGGTGGTCGATGGCCATGGAGCGGGCGCCGGGGCCGCCGAACTCCATCACCTGATGGGCGCAGCCGTCGGCGCCGACCATATCGATGATGGTGTGCACGAGGTCGCGGCTGTCGACGCCGGGCGGGAACTCGCCGACCAGGTCGAAACGGGTGGTGGCGGGGATATCGACGAAGACCTGGCCGGTGACCCAGGCTTCGATGAGGTCGCGGCGGATGCCCCAGCCGAGGGCGCCGAAGGCGCCGATACCGCTGATATGGCCATCGAAGTGGACGAGGAATTCGCCGGGGATGGCGAGGCCCAGCTCGGCGGTGAGCTGGTGGCCGATACCGCGACCCTCGTGCAGCTCGATGCCGTAGAACTCGCACCAGTCGCGGGTGACCTGGTGGACCTCGGTTTCCTTGTCGTTGCGCTTCGTCAGCATGTGATCGATGAAGACGATGTAGCGGCTCGGGTCTTTCAGTTCGGTGATCCCGAAGTCTTCGCGCATCTGGCGGAACATGACGTCGGTGTAGCCGGGGAAGTCGTAGGCGATCATGCGTGCCGGCTGCACCGGGTGGTTCTCGCCGGCGCGGACCGTTTTCTGATCCGAGGCGCGGCCCAGGATCTTCTCCGTCATCGTGTAGCCCACGACGGTCACTGCTCCTTCGCGGGTAGGTACTTGTTCTGCATGGCCTCGACCTCGGGGAAACCGATCAGCTCGACGAACTCGTGGTGCTGTAGCGCGTCGGCGCTGACCTGGGCGGGGGCCTCGCCCGCGGCCAGGCGCTTCAAGGTGGTCTGGGCCGCCCCGGCCACCGCCATCAGGACCTGGGTCGGCAACAGGGCCAGCCGGACGCCGATCTGGTCGAGGATCTCGGGGGTGAAATCGCGTTCGGTCCAGGTCGACGCGGTGAGGGTGGCCATGAGCGGGACCCCGACCTCCTCGTGGCAGCGCTGCCATTCCTCGACGGTCGTGAAGGTCTTGGTGACCGGCATGATCATGTCGGCGCCGGCTTCGACGTAGGCCTGGGCGCGGCGGATGGCGTCGTCGCCGCGGGCGTCGGTGCGGGCGATCAGGAGGACGTCGTCGGGGATCGAATCGCGGACGGCGCGGATCTTGCCGGTGGCCTCGTCGACGGTGATCAGGTCGACGGGGTCGCCCACGCAGATGGGGCAGGACTTGGGGGAGACCTGATCCTCCATGAACATGCCGCCGACGCCCGCGTCCACGAACTTGGTGGCGGTGCGGGCGGCGTTGACGGCGTTGCCATAGCCGGTGTCTATATCGGCGACCAGGGGCAGCTTCGAGGATTCGCGGATCGTGCGGACCGCCTGGAGGTTCTCGGTCTGGGTGTAGAGCTCGGCGTCGGGCAGGCCCAGGGCGGCCGAGACGGCGAAGCCCGAGGCGCACAGGGCGCTGAACCCGGCCTGTTCGGCGAGGCGGGCGGTGAGGCCGTCCCATACGCCGGGGGCGTAGACGAGTCCGTTGGACGTGAGGTCTTTCAAGGTCGGGCTGCGCACCAGTCCACTCTCCGTTTCGCAATGCGGAATGCGTTTCATTTTCCGATATGCAGACGGTAAGGTGGTCCCAGTCACAAAGTCAACCCCGATCGGCCGATGTGTTCGTAAGGTGGCGGCATCGATCGCACGAACCGTGGAAGCGAGTGAGTATCAGTGGCTGTGCCGGTGGAGTCCGAGGCGCCGGGAGGGCGCGATGTCGTGGGCGCCGTCCTCAAGGCATGCATGCTGCTCGGTCAGTTCAGCGCCGACCGGCCCGTCTGGACGCTGAACGACCTCACCACGGCCAGCGGGATGAACAAGACCACGGTTTTCCGCCTGATGGCCACGCTTGTTCAGGCCGGGTGGGTGAACCGCACCGACGAGGGCGCCTATCGGGTGGCGATGCCGGTGTTCGAGATCGGTTCCGCGGCGCTGGCGAAGCTCGATATACGTTCCGCGGCAAAGCCGTTCATGTCCGATCTGGCAACCACCTTCGGTAATACGGCGTACCTGATGGTGCCCGCGGAGCAGGGCGCGGTCTGCATCGACCTGCTCGAAGGACGGAACTCGCTCGTTGTCGCCGGAATCAACGTCGGATCTGTCATGCCCTATCACGCCGCCGCGGGGCCGATAGTCATGCTCGCTCACTCGAAAGAGCTGCGAGACAGATGGATAAAGCCCGGACTGCCGGCGATCACCGAGCAGACCATCACCGACGTGAACCTGCTCGTCGAACATCTGGACGAGATCGAGGACGCCGGATATTCACTCAGCGTCTCCGATTACCTGCCAGGCGTTGCCGCGGTGGCGGCGCCGATCCTCGGGTCCGACGGCGCGGTGCTCGCATCGATCAGTGTGGGCGGCCGGGCCGAGGAGTTCGAAGGTGCCGCACTTGCCGCGAAGATCGAAAAGGTGTGTGCGGCCGGAGCCAGGATCACCAGAATCGTTCGAGCAATGCCACGCGCCTGAGCGAACCTCTCAACGTCGGTCGGCCCGTGCCGGCAACGGCCGGGGTCACGGGTGGCGCATGTACAGGGTTCCCCATTGGAATCCCGCGCCGATGGCCGAGAGAACGAAGGTATCGCCGGAGTGGATGCGCCCCTGTGACATGAGGGTGTGCAGGGCCGTGAAAGCGCCGGCGGAACCGGTGTTGCCCAGCCGGTCCACGGTGACCGGCGCGCGATCCATCGACACGGCGATGCGGTCCATGGCTGCGGTGACTATCCGGAGATTGGCCTGGTGCAGGAAGAAATGATCCACCGAGTTCACGGTCGATCCCGCCCGGCGAACCGCATTCTCGATGCTGCGCGGCAACTGTTCGGTGGCCATCTCCCACACCGCGCGACCGTCCATGTGCAGATAGTGGGCACCTTCGGCCACGGTGCGCGCACTGGCCGGCAATCGTGAGCCGCCGGCGGGGATCTGCACGCTGTCCGATAGTTCGGCGCCGAAATCCCATGACAAAAGGCCGGTTCCGGGCTCGGTGCCGCGGGTGAGGACGATCGCTACCGCTGCGTCGCCGAAGAAGACTCGCGTGGTGCGGTCGGCCGGGTCGGTGACGCGCGAGGCGCAGTCGGCCGCCACGACCAGCACGGTCCGCGCTGTGCTCTGTAGTAGATGGGCGGCAAGCAGCATCGCCTGCAGGCCGTTCGCGCAGGCGGCCTGGGTGATATCGATCGGCAGGGCGCGGCGGGCGCCGAGCCGGTCGGCGACCATCAGGGCCGTGGACGGCAGGATCTGATCGCCGGTGTAGGTGGCGATCAGAACTGCGTCCAGGTCTACGGCACGGACCCCGGATGCGGCGATCGCGTCCTCGGCGGCCGCGACGGCCATATCCGAGACTGCCAGCTCGGGTGAAAGGTGCCGCCTTTCGCGGATACCGGTGTGCTCGACGATCCACTCGTCGCTGGTGTCCAGGGTCTCGGTGAGCTGCTGGTTGGAGATGACGGCCGGCGGCAGGTGCAGTCCGGTTCCGGCGATGGCGACCGGTACAGCCAGCGGGGTGTGCATCGAGAGCCGAGTGTCGGGCAGCGTTGTCACCGGGTCACTCCGCCCGGCACCGCGGTGTTGTGTTCCGGTGCGATGAGTTCGGCCAGGTCCACGTAGAAGCGCCCGGATTCGCATGCCAGTCCCAGCAGGATGCGGCGTGCGGCATCGGCCACCAGTGCGCCGCCCAATGCCACATCGGCGGCCAGCTGGGGCCAAGTGCTCAGCGTGACGCCGATCTGCCCGAAGGCCGCGGCGAGCTCCGGGCTGATCCGTTCGGGGTCTACCATCGCCAGCATCACCTCCGCGCGCTCGGCCGGAGTCGAACTGTCCAGTTCGGCGGAGCCGACGGCTCCCAGGCGGCCGTGCAGCAGCGGACGGTCCGGCTCGAGATCGAACCGTTCGATATCGAGCATGCCGCGGTCGTTGCAGTCCATGACCACCGGAATGCGGCGCTCACGGGCGTATTCGCGGGCAGCGAGTTTGATTTTCGGGGTATCGCATTCCTCGACCATGAGATCCAGGCCGTCGAAGAAACGGTCGATGTTCTCCTCGGTCAGTCCACCGGTGAAGATCTCGATATCCAGGTAGGGATCGACCTCGAACATCTGCCGTGCGCTCAGTACGGCTTTGTTGACCCCGAGGTGGTGCAGGCCGGCCCGCAACCGGTTCAGGTTCGACAACCCCAGTTCGTCGAAGTCCGCGAGGCGGAAACGGCCCCCGATCCCGCCCGCGGCCAGGGTGAGCGCGGCGGAGTTGCCGACCGAGAGTCCGGCGATCCCGATCCGGCGGGCGAACAGCCGGCGCTGCTGGGGGCGCTGGATCTTCTCACGGTTCCGGTCGGTGCGCACCAGCCGGAATTCCTCGCACGGCAGGATGTGCACCAGGCGCCCGGACCACGGGTACCAGGCCCAGGTGCCGTAGGCCCATTGTTCGACACCGTCGAGCTGTTCGCGTACCGCGGCGGCCATCTCATCCGGGGTGAACCGGCGGTGTGGTTCCCGGCAGCGAACCAACTCGTCGAGCTGCTCGCCGATGCTGTCGAACACCGACCGCACCCGGCCCGAATCCAGCAGTTCGGTCAGGGCGGCATAATCCTGTGCCCGCACCGGCTCGAAAAGCGTTGGCTGCCATGAGGTTTCGTCCGGGACGGGCGCGCCGCTCAGCCCGGCCGGTATCGGCCGCGCAGTCTCTGTGGCGGCGGAGGGGGTGATACCGCCGGCCTCGGTGGCGGTCAGGGTCGGGTGCCGAGGGAATTCCTCCGCCATCGACGCGACCAGTTCGGTGTATTCCCCGGCACCCGACGCGGGACGGTGCACGAGAATGATCACGTCCTCGGTGTACCGCTCCGTGTAGCGGCGGGTCCCCGGCACCGGGACGAACCCGAACCGGGCATGGAACCTGTCCTGTCCATCGGCGGTCCCCGACGTGCCGATCATCAGACGTGCGCCGAGATGATGTGCGGCGCCGATGGCGACGGCGTTCAAGTACACGCCCAGCCCGAGCTTGCGTGCGCGGTGCTCGACCACCAGCCGGCTGTGTTCGAAAGTGTGGGCGGCGTCGACACCTTCGGCCGCCAGAATGCGCTGGTACTGCTCGGCGCCCAAGTAATCCAGCGACTGGAACAGATGCCCGGTGGCCGGAGTCGACAGCCTGATATATCCCAGTGGCGGCCCGTCCGGATCCCGGCGGGCCAGAAAATGCCAAGCACCGTAATCCAACTGTTGATCATCCGCGGAATCCTCGTCGGCACCGAACGCCGGGCGGCGGCCTCGGTCGAACAGAATGCGGGCACGCAACTCACGCAGGCCGGCAAGGAGCTTCTCGTGATCGTCGCCGCCCTGTGCCGGTATCCGGACCGCGCAGATATGCCAGCGAGAGCCATCGAAATCGGTGGTTCGGGGCTCGGCGGGACGACTGGTCACGAGAGAACTCCTTGAAGGACGAGGCGCCGGATCATAGTGTCGGAAGCGCTTTTTCGTGGTGAGGCGAACTCATCCTTCAGGTAAAAACCGAACCCGGCTCGCTTCGGCGACCGATTCGGCGCGGTCCGCACCACTTCCGGCGGGTGCAGCCCTGGCGTTCGCCGGACGCACGGGCCCGGCTGTCAGTCGGCGATCCACGGGGCGGTCGGCGCGACTCCCCGATTCAGTGGGCCGGACGGTCCAGTCTGCCGAGGACCTCCACCACGACCGGTGCCGCAAGTTCCACACCGAGGAGTAGATCGTGGAAGCGGTGTGGCCGGCCCACGGTGGCTCGGGTGACAAGCCGGCTTGCTCCGCCGAGGGCCATCAGCCCGGAAAGCAGCCTCATCCGCTGCAGGTTCGGGGTCGGGGAAGCCGCGGCCTCGACCCAGCCCAGACCGTAGGCAACGAAGGCGGAACCCATGAAGCGTACGTGCGAATCGACCGTCGCGTCTGTGTTCATCCCAGGCTCCGCACGCGTTCCGGCCACCAGCTGAACCGCCCCGATCGCGACACACGACCATCCGGCAACACGTCCCATAACTCCGAGCTTCGACATGCAGCCATTCTGGCATCAGACGTCAGGCAGGACGCCGGTATTTCCGCTCGGGCCCGTCTCACTCGTGAACCCGGCCGGAACCTCCGGAGGTAGCTGCGGTTGTCGATTGTTCATCGGTCGATGCCCTGTCGGCCTCGGTGCAGTCGAATCCCAGCCGTCGATCGGTGAACCGGTTGGCTGCAAATCCCTTCCTCCCAGATCTTTTCGGCACCACCAACGCCGGTCCGCGACCGGGAAACCGAGTCGGTGAACCGCGGTACGGGCCGGGGTGGGCATTTTGGAGCGCAGTATTCCAGCAAATCTCTGTGCGATCGATCCAGTCGCGATGTTAACAGCCGGCATCTGCGGTTGTACACCGCTGATCATCAAATCTCCTACAACACAAGGAAATTAGAGCGGACCTCTGGCGGGTCGGCGAAGACCGGGCTACCATCGCTGGTGCCACATTCAATAGCCGGGGGTTAGCTATTCGATCTCCGGCTTCGTCCCCGACTTCTGTCCGCTGACGTCATCTTCTGCAGGCACGTATCCCGCATCCGAACGCACGCAACTGCTTCTGCACGCACATACACAGCGAAACGGGAAGAAATCATGACCGAACTGGCTGAACCCATGTCTGGATCCACCGAGGCCGCGCCGCTGAGCCTGGGCACCGAGGCCGCGCGAAATCTCGCCACCACCACCAAATCCGTACCGCAGATGCAAGGTATTACCTCGCGGTGGCTGCTCCGGCTGCTGCCCTGGGTACAGGCCGACGGCGGTGTGTACCGGGTGAACCGGCGGGTCACCTACACCCTCGGGGACGGACTCATCACCTGCTTCACCACCGCCGGCCGGAACGAGATACTGGCGGCCGACCTGCGCGAACTGCACTATCTGCGGGAGTTCGCCGACGATTCCGTCCTGCAGGCGCTGGCAGATCGCTTCGTCGAACGGCAATTCCAGCCGGGCGATGTCATCGCCGAAGCCGGGCGCCCCGCACAGGAACTGGTGGTACTCGTACACGGCAAGGCCGACAAACTCGGTACGGGCCGCTACGGCGAGCCGGCGACCCTCGAGGTGATGACCGGCGGCCGGTTCTTCGGCGAGCGCATTCTCGGCGCGGATCCGGCGCCGTGGGACTTCACGGTGAAGGCCGCCACCGCCTGCACCGTCCTGGTGCTGACCGACCGCGCCCTGGCCGAGGTGGGCGATCGTATCGATTCGCTGCGTGAGCACGTGCAGGAGGCGCAACGGGCGGCGGAGCTCGAGGCCGGGCGGTCCACCGCCGACGGCGAGGCGTCGATCGACGTGGTGTCCGCGCACCAGGGGGAACCCACGCTGCCCGGTACGTTCGTCGACTACGAACTGTCGCCGCGCGAATACGAATTGAGTGTCGCGCAGACCGTCCTGCGGGTCCACAGCAGGGTCGCCGACCTCTACAACAAGCCGATGGACCAGATCGAGCAACAGTTGCGGTTGACCATCGAGGCCCTGCGCGAGCGGCAGGAAGACGAGATGATCAACAATCGCGAATTCGGGCTGCTGAATAATGCCGCACCGCGACAGCGGCTCAGCACCCGCTCCGGCCCGCCGACGCCCGACGATCTGGACGAACTTCTCGCTCTGGTGTGGAAGGAACCGGCCTTCTTCCTGGCCCACCCGAAAGCGATCGCGGCGTTCGGCGCCGAATGCAGCCGTCGGGGCGTATACCCGGCGGGCACCGATCTGAACGGCCATCAGGTGCCGTCCTGGCGTGGGGTTCCGATCCTGCCGTGCAACAAGATCGGGGTATCCGCCGAGCGCACCACCTCGATCATGCTGATGCGTACCGGCGAAGCGGCGCAGGGCGTTATCGGTCTGCGGCAGACGGGGATTCCCGATGAGTACGAGCCGGGCCTGAACGTCCGTTTCATGGGAGTCGACGACAAGGCGATCATCTCCTACCTGGTCAGCACCTACTATTCGGCGGCGGTACTGGTACCGGACGCGCTCGGCCTGCTCGACGACGTCCAGCTCGGCGCCGGAAGCTGATGTCGTGCAGCCCTTCGAACTGCCGGACTTCTACGTGGCGCATCCGGCACGGCTGAACCCACACGTGGAAGCGGCTCGCGCACATACCAAACACTGGGCCTTCGAGATGGGGATGCTCGGCGACTCGGTCGGCGGCGATGTGGTGTGGGACGAAGCGAGTTTCGACGGTATGGACTACGCGGGCCTGTGCGCCTACACCCATCCGGAGGCGCAGGCGTCGATGCTCGATACGGTGACCGATTGGTACACCTGGGTGTTCTACTTCGACGACCACTTCCTCGAAGCCTTCAAACGCACCGGCGATCTGGACGGTGCGCGCGAGTACCTCGACCGGCTGGCCACCTTCATGCCCGCCGAGGGGACGGATATGCCCGAGCCCACGAACCCCGACGAACGAGGGTTGGGCGACCTCTGGGCGCGAACGGTTCCCTCGATGTCGATCGGCTGGCGGGAGCGGTTCGCGCAGAGCACCCGGAACCTGCTGCTCGACTGTGTGTGGGAACTGCGCAATATCAACACCGCGCGGGTGCCGAATCCGATCGACTACATCGAGATGCGGCGCAAGGTCGGCGGTGCGCCGTGGTCCGCGGATCTGGTGGAGTACGCGCGCGGTACCGAGGTCCCCGAGGGGCTGGTGGGTACCCGCCCCATGCGGGTGCTGAAGGACACGTTCGCCGATGCGGTGCACCTGCGCAACGACATCTTCTCGTATCAGCGCGAGATCGAACACGAAGGTGAGGTCAACAACGGAGTCCTGGTGGTGGAGCGGTTCTTCGACTGCTCGCCCCAGCGGGCCGCCGATATCGTCAACGACCAGCTGACGTCCCGGATGCATCAGTTCGAGAACACCGTCCTGACCGAGTTGCCCCTGCTCTTCGACGAGCACGGGCTGGATCCCGCCCAGCGCGCGGCGGCCCTGTCGTATGCCCAGGGCCTGCAGGACTGGCAGTCCGGCGGGCACGAATGGCATATGCGCTCCAACCGCTATATGAACGGTTCGACCCGGTCGACCTCGCTACCGCCCGGACCCACCGGGGTGGGTACGGCGCTGTCCCGGTCCGGATTCTGGAAAGGGCTGGCCGGGCCGGGAGGCGCACGCAGTCACACCCAGCGGCCGCTGCGGTGTACCGGGCCGCTACCGCTGCCGGATTTCGACGTACCGTTCGATCTCAGCCTGAGCCCGCATCTCCCCGCAGCCCGCGCGGAAAGCATCGATTGGGCCGACCGGGTCGGGTTCCACGACCCGCTCCCCGAGCTGGGCGGCCGGCGACTGTGGACCCGCGCCGATACGGCCGGCTTCGATTTCGCCCTGTGCTCGGCGGGTCTCGATCCCGATGCGACCGCGGAGGCCTTGACGCTGTCGGCCGAATGGCTCACCTGGGGGACCTGGGGCGACGACTACTTCCCGGTCGTTTTCCATCCCGCCGGCACCGTGGGCGCGATGGCGGCCGCGAAAGCCTGCACCACCCGGCTGTCGCAATTCATGCCGCTCGATACGGAAGCGCCGCCCGCACCCGGCAACATGCTGGAGCGCGCCCTGGCCGACCTGTGGCCCCGCACTGTCGCCTCGATGGGGCCGGAAGCACGCCGGACCTTCCGGACCGCGGTGGAGTCGATGGTCGACAGCTGGCTGTGGGAGCTGGCCAACCATATTCAGCATCGGGTACCGGACCCGGTCGACTACCTCGAAATGCGCCGGCGGACCTTCGGCTCGGATCTCACCATCACCCTGTCCAAGATCGCGCACGGCGGTGCGGTGCCCGATGCGGTGTTCGAGACCAGCACCGTGCGCGGTATCGAACACGCTGCCCAGGATTACGGCTGCCTGATCAACGATCTGTTCTCCTACCAGAAGGAAATCGAATACGAGGGCGAACTCCACAACGCGGTCCTGGTCGTGGAGACCTTCTTCGCCTGCGGGCGGGAGCAGGCCGCCGCCGTGGTCGACGATCTCATGCGGGCCCGGATGCGGCAGTTCCAGCGACTCGTCGACGAAGAACTACCGGTGCTCTTCGAGCATCATCACCTCGATCCGGCGGCCCGCGCCGCACTGACCGGCTACATCGGTGAGCTGCGGGATTGGATTGCGGGGATCTTGCATTGGCATCGCGGTACCAGCCGCTACCGGCCGGAAGATCTGCGCTACCCGACCGGTCACCCGCCGAGCGGAAACGGCCGGGCGGCCACCCAGAGGGCCATCCCGGTGGACGCGGTGCGACCGTCCCGGCCCACCCGGGTATGGGGGCCCACGGGAATCGGCACCTCGGCGGCGCGCGTCCCCGCTGCCTTCCGGCGCACGGCGGCAGCCCAGCGCACCGAGACGGGAACGACTCACTCGTGACCACAGCCGACCACCTCCAGGAATCCGCCACCGCGCTCGGGACCGCGGCGGCTAGCACCCTGTCCACCACCACCAAATCCGTTCCGCAGATGCAGGGGATCACACCCCGGTGGCTGTTGCGGATGCTGCCGTGGACGGAGGTGGACAGTGGCACCTATCGGGTGAACCGGCGTCGCACCTACACCGTCGGCGACGGCCACCTCACCTGCACCCTCGCCGGTGGTGAATACCGGTTGATACCCGCGGAACTGCGGGAGATCGGCGCGCTCCGCGAGATAGACGACGACGAAGTACTACACCAGCTGGCGAATGGATTCCGGCAGCGTGAGTACCGGGCGGGCGACACGATATGCGAGTTCGGCCGCGATATCGATGCCGTCCATGTGATCGCGCACGGCCGGGTCACCACGAGCGTTCCCGGCGACTACGGCCGGCGGGCCCAGCTCGAGGTGATCGACGACGGCGGTCATCTCGGTGGCCGCATGCTCCTCGGCGGACAGCCGGGATGGGAATTCACGGCCACGACCGAAACCGATTGCACGGTACTGACATTGCCGCGCGAGCAGTTCCAATCGATTCGTGACGGCAATCCTCGCCTGGCCACCCACCTCGACAATGCGCGGGCCGCACTCGGTGCTGTGCGTGCCCGCGCCGACAAGTTCGGTCAGGCCGCGATCGGTCTCACCTCGGGGCAACGCGGCGAACCGGTGCTGCCGGGCACCTACGTCGACTACGAGCCGCGGCCCCGCGAATACGAGCTCAGCATCGCGCAGCTGCGGCTCCGGGTGCACACCCGCGTCGCCGACCTCTACAACAAGCCGATGAATCAGCTGGACCAGCAGCTACGGCTCTCTGTCGAAGCCCTGCGGGAACGACAGGAACGTGATCTGCTGACCCACCACGACTACGGGCTGCTGAACAATATCGATCCGACACAACGACTGTCCTCGGCAACGGGCAGCCCCACCCCGGAAGACCTCGACCGGCTGCTGGCCCGCCGCCGCAGAACCGCGTTCTTCCTCGCCCACCCCCGCGTGATCGCGCAATTCGGCCGGGAATGCACCGCTCGCGGTATCTACCCCGGCCATGCGGAAGTCGAGGGCCGGACGGTCCACGCGTGGCGCAATGTGCCGATGCTGCCCTCGGACAAGATCCCGATCTCATCCACCCGGACCAGCACCATCCTGGCCATGCGTATCGGTGAACGCGACGACGGCGTCATCGCCCTGCGCCAGTCGGGATTACCGGACGAATACCAGGACGGCATTTCCGTGCGTTTCGCCGGCATCGACGACCGGGCCGTGGCCTCCTACCTGATCAGCGCCAACCATGCCGCGGCGGTCCTGGTCCCCGATGCGCTCGGCGCACTCACCGGAGTGCGAGCGAGTCGCTGAAACCCATCCCTGCGAACCGATCAGGACACCGATCATGACACGGGAAATCGCTCAGGATCAGCACACACCGAACCCCTACCGTTCGCACACCGATGTGCTCGCGCAATGCCGCGAGGCCTGCGCCCCGGCGCTGCACGCGGCCGTGGACGCGATGCCCGCCGAGGTCCGCCGTATCGCGGGTTACCACTTCGGCTGGTGGGACCGGCACGGCCGGCCCGAACAACACGACGGCGGAAAGGCCCTGCGGCCCGCACTCGTCCTGTCCGCCACCAGGTTGACCGGCGGGGATATCACGGACGCACTGCGCGCCGCGGTCGCGGTCGAACTGGTCCACAACTTCTCTCTGCTGCACGACGATGTCATGGACCGCGACACCACCCGGCGGCACCGGCCGACCGCCTGGACGGTCTTCGGGATCGGACCCGCCATCCTCACCGGCGATGCCCTGGTCACCGAGGCATTCGCGCTGATCGCCGCAGCCCCGCACGCGGGCGCAGCCGAAGCATCCGCACTGTTGAGCCGCGCGGTGCTGCACCTCGTCGAGGGGCAGTGCGCGGACCTGAGTTTCGAACAACGCCGAGACGTCGGAACAGCCGAATGCCTGGCCATGACCGATCGGAAGACCGGAGCACTGTTCGGTTGCGCGACCGCACTGGGCGGACTGTTCGGCAACGCGGGACCCGGCGATATCCCGCGCCTCCGAGAGTTCGGCCGGCTCCTCGGCCGCGCTTTCCAGCACACGGACGATCTACTCGGGATCTGGGGAGATCCGCGTATCACCGGAAAACCGGTGTATTCGGACCTTCGCCGCCGCAAGAAATCCCTGCCGGTAGTGTTCGCGCTCTGTTCCGGAACCCCCGAGGCGGTGGCCCTCGCTGAGCTCTACCACCGCGAAAAGCCCCTGGACAGCCTCGAATTGACCACGGCGGCGCAGCTCGTCGAAGCCGCCGGCGGGCGAACGTGGAGCCGGAACGAGGCCGGACGACTCTATGAGCAGGCCACCGCCACACTGTCCGAAATCGGTGGCGACGCCGCCGCATATTCGGATCTGGATCTCCTGGCCGCCCTCGCCGCCGACCGGGACTGCTGAGGGGCCGGACGGTGACCGATATCCGAACCGGCCCACCGGCAAGCCGGGAAGCCTTGCCGGTCGAACTCGTCGACCGAGCGGGCCGGGCGATCGGCGTCTGCCCGGTCGCACAAGCGCACCGGTCTCCCGGCCTGCTCCATCGCGCGTTCTCGGTGCTGCTGTTCGATGCGTCCGGTCGAGTCCTGATCCAGCAACGAGCCGCGGTCAAAACGCGCTTCCCCCTGCGGTGGGCCAACACCTGTTGCGGCCATCCGGCTCCGGGGCAGCCGGTGATCGAGGCCGCGGATACCCGCCTGCACGAGGAACTCGGCCTCACTGCCGAACTCGTCGAGGCTGCGACCTTCACCTATCGGGCCGCCGACCGGCAGACCGGCCGCGTCGAATACGAGTTCGATCATGTCGTCATCGGAACCCACAGCGGCGCCGAACCCCGGCCCGACCCGGACGAAGTCGCGGCCTTCGCCTGGGCCGAGCCCGCACACCTGACCCGGATCGCACACGAACACCCCGAGCGGTACGCACCCTGGCTGGGCCGCGTCCTCGATATCGCGGTACTCGCCCATCTCGACATTCCGGGCCCCGGACAGCGGTACTGACCACCGCGATCTCGTGACCGGCGCCGATCACCGGCATCAGGGTGCCGGCGAGTTCCTGGGCGCCGAGCCGGGGCCGGGTTTGCCGGACGCGGCGAACAGCGGGCTCGTGTCCGAAGCGTTCACGGGTGACGGTGGGCCGGTGCGAGAACAATTGTGAACGTGTACGAGTGGGTCGCGAATAAATGGCTGAACAATACGGACTCGAGCGGGTTTCGGTTCCGTGCCTAATTATCGTGGTGTGATCGGATCGGTCCCGAATCCGGGCCGTATCCGAACACAACCGAGGATCACCGTATGAACTCCAGATTTGTTCGCCCGTTCGTCATTGCCGGACTCGTGCTGTCCGCGGGCGCATTCGGTGCCGGCAGTGCCGCGGCGGCCGCTCCCGCCGCTGCCCCGGCGGCCGCCGCTCCCGTCACGGGCTCGGTCGAGCTGTGCCTGAATATTCCACTGGGCCCGCTGGAGCTCGGGATCTGTCTGTAACCGGACGGACCGGGCGCTATGCGGCGGTGGCGAAGGTGCTGGTCACCGCCACCGGCCGGCCGGGCCGGTCGAGATCTCTTACACGGATGTCATCGAACGGTCATTCCTGACGTGGCCGGATATGCGACCATGCGGATCGACGCAGATTCGTAAGGAGTATCCGTTTTGGCAGAGTTCCTCGATACGGTCAATGGCTACGTATGGAGCGATGCACTGGTATATCTGTGCCTGGCGGCGGGCATATATTTCTCGGTGCGATCCCGGTTCCTGCAGTTGCGTCAGGTGCCGGAGATGATCCGATTGATGGTCAAGGGGGAGAAATCGTCGTCGGGGGTTTCGTCGTTCCAGGCGCTGGCCATATCGCTGTCCGGGCGGATCGGCACCGGGAACATCGCGGGCGTCGCGACCGCGATCGCGTTCGGCGGGCCGGGAGCCATGTTCTGGATGTGGGCGATGGCGTTCCTCGGGGCGTCGACGTCGTTCGTCGAGTGCACCCTCGGCCAGATCTACAAGACCCGCGATCGGATCACCGGCGAATACCGGGGTGGTCCTGCGTATTACCTGAGCAGGGCGATGGCGCATACCAAGGCCGCTCCGGCGTTCCGGGTCTACGGGTTCCTCTTCGCGGCGGTCACCGTGCTGTCCTGCGGTGTGCTGCTGCCCGGCGTGCAGTCCAACTCCATGGTGTCGGCGATGCAGCAGGCTTGGGGGATATCGGAATGGGTCGCGGCGGCAGTTACGGCGCTGGTGCTGGCGGTGGTCATCATCGGCGGTGTCAAGCGGATCGCAGCCTTCGCGTCCGTGGTTGTGCCGTTCATGGCCGTGGGCTACATTTTCGTCGCCCTGATCGTCGTCGTTGTCAACGCGGGCGAGATTCCCTCGGTTCTCGCCACGATTTTCGGGAGCGCTTTCGGCACGGACGCGGCGTTCGGCGCGATCATCGGCGCGGCGGTGATGTGGGGCGTCAAACGCGGTATCTACTCCAACGAGGCGGGCCAGGGCAACGGGCCCCATGCCGCGGCGGCCGCGGAGGTTTCCCACCCCGCGAAACAGGGTTTCGTCCAGGCCTTCGCGGTGTACTTCGACACCCTGTTCGTTTGTAGCGCAACGGGTTTCCTGATTCTGTCGACCGGTGCGTACCGGGTGTTCGAAGGGGAGAGCGCCGACGGGGCGACCCTCGCCGAGGGCGGTGCGCTGCCCTCCGACGTAGTCGTCGGCCCCAGTTTCGTCCAGGTCGGCTTCGATACGCTCTGGAGCGGTGCCGGTTCGACCTTTGTCGCCGTATCCCTGGCATTTTTCTGTCTGACCACGATCATCGCCTACTACTACATCGCGGAAACCAATCTGCGGTTCCTGCTGGACAAGTACGGCACCGCGACGATTCCGTTCCTCCGCCGGTCGGCCGGGTCGGCCGCCACAGTGGCGCTGCAAGCCCTCATCCTGATGGCGGTGGTGATCGGTGCGGTATCGACCGCGGAGGAAGCCTGGGCGCTGGGTGATATCGGGGTCGGCCTCATGGCTTGGCTCAATATCGTCGGGATTCTCATCCTGCAGCAGCCCGCATACAAGGCGTTGCGCGACTACGAGAAGCAGCAGCGAGCCGGAGTGGACCCGGTGTTCGACCCGAAGGCGCTGGGGATCGTCGGCGCCACCTTCTGGGAGAGCTACGAGCGGTCGGGGGATAAGGAACGGGCACCGACCAGGGCATAGGCGCCTACCGGTTCGCTCGCGGGAAGGTGCGTAGGCGGACGAACCAGCTCGCCGGATGGCGCTGAGCGGCCACGTGCCGGCCGAGTTCAGGCGTGTCCGAGGATGAAATCCGCTGCGCGCCAAGACAGCGCCGCGACAGGTCCGTTCGGGTTTCCCGAGACCATGATCGGGAGCACCGAGGCATCCACGACGCGCAGGCCGGTGACGCCGCGGACACGCAGGCGCGAATCGACCACCTCGTCATCCGGTCCCATGGCGGCGGTTCCGCCGGCGTGGTACGCGCAGGTGCCCGTGACCAGCCCGGCGTCGAGGATTTCCTGGTCGGTCCGCACCGCGGGACCGGGTGCGGTTTCGTGGTCGATGCGATTCGCGAGGGGAGCGGTGGAGAAGAGCCGGCGGATGGTGCGGAAGACCTGCGCGGAGGTTGTGCGGTCGTGCTCGGTGGCGAAATATCCCGGGTCGATATCGAGCGGTGCGTCCGGGTCCGGTGCGGTGATGCGCACGCTGCCCTCGCTGTCCGGGCGCAGCATGTAGGCGACGCACAGAATGCCCGGCTCCCGCTCGATCTCGATGCTCTTCCCGGGTTCGGGCGGGCGTATCGAATACGGCGCGATCAGCAGCTGTGCGTCGGGGCGGTCGAGCTCCGGGCGGGTTTTGAAGAAGCCGACGATATCGAAGGACGGGGCGGCCATCGTGCCACCTCCGGTCGCCTGGTATTCCGTCATCGCCTGCTGCTGCCCCTCCGGGGTACCGAGCAGACGGTTGTATCCGATGTCCTCGGTGAGCCGGAACTGACAGGTGAACCCGCGGTGCTCGTGCATCCGGGCGCCGACGTGCGGGCTGTCCACCACGACGTCGACTCCGGCGGCGGCCAGTGTCTCGGGATTGCCGATACCGGAGAGTTGCAGGATCTTCGGTGTGGCCAGTGCACCGGCGGAAAGGATCACCTCCCGGGTGGCGTGGTATTCGACGGGCTGTCCGTCGCGGCGGCCCTGGACGCCGACTGCCCGGCCGCTGTCGAGCACGATCCGGTCGACGGAGGTGCGTAGCGCGAGGGTCAGGTTGGGCCGGTCCAGCACGGGGTGCAGGAATGCGGTGGCCGCACTGTCGCGCCGGCCGTCGCGGATCGTCGCCATCGAATAGCCGATTCGTTCCTCGTCGGCTTCGTTGAGGTCCCGCACCCGCTGCCAGCCGAGTTCGGTACCGGCGGTGATCACATCTTCGAGTAGTGGGTCGGTGCTCGCGGTGGACGAGATGTGCAGGGGGCCGCCCGCACCACGCACTTCGGCGGCGCCGAACTGGTTGTCCTCGATCGCCTTGAAGACCGGGAGCATATCGTCCCAGCCCCACCCGGGGTTGCCGAGAGCGGCCAGCGCGTCGTAGTCGGCGCGATGCCCGCGGGTGTACACCATGCCGTTGACCGAGCTCGACCCGCCCAGAACTTTGCCCCGCACCCAGTATTCGACCTGCTGGGCCGGTCCGAACGGGCGGGTCGGATAGTGCCACGCCGTGGTGGGATCGCCCAGCAGCTCACCGAATCCGCGCGGTACTGCGATGAGTGGATCGGTGTCCTGCTCGCCCGCCTCGACCAGCAGTACGGTGACCCCGGAATCCGCCGAGAGACGGTTGGCGAGTACGCAACCCGCGGTCCCGGCGCCGACGATGATGTAGTCGAACTGTGCCACGGATCCCCCGATCCTGGGTGCTGTCGTCCAGAGACGGCCAGAAGTCTAATGTGCCCGTTCGACCGCGGACAGTGAAAATGCCGAGTTGCCTGCCGGTCACTTCTTGCGGCTGTCCCAAGACGTGTGGAACCAGCCGTCGAAAGAGCGCAGCAGGGCCAGCAGAGCCGCGCCCAGCCGCCAGTCGACCTCGGGTGCGCGCAGCTCCAGCCGGTCCCGGATCGGTCTGAAGTCCAGGAGCAGCCGGCCGCCGCCACGCCACTTGATGCGCCGAGGGGCGCGGGGGACATCGCTGTTCTCGAACAGCGCGGCGATGAGAACGAAGGGCATCAGCGGGAACAGCAGCCAGCAGACGAGCCACCAGAAGATCCGGCCCTTGTAGCCCACTGCTTCACCGACGCCGGGCTGGTGGACTGTCCAGCGGGTTCGGATACCTCTGCCTCGGAACGCTTTCTCGCGAACGAGAGTGCCGATGAGCTCACCGCGGGCGTCGAGTACGTGATAAGTCGCCACGCCGTGGGCTGCCGACTCGGTGACCACGGTGGCGACCCGGCTGCCCCGGAGTTCGTCGGCCCACAGGACGAACGACCGGGCGCCGGTATCGCGCGCCGCGAGGTAGGCGGGGATACCGCCGGGCGGGAGTTCGCGTTCCACATACGCCACAGCTCGGGGCGCTCCGGATCCGTCCCTGAGATCGACCACGTTCCTGACACACGGAGGGGCGCCCTCGCTCGCCAGGTCCGCGAGCATCACCGGCGGAATCCGGATGGCCAGATGGGTTGTCACCCTGTGTGCTCCTTCGTGCTGTTTCCGGTAGACGTGGCGAAGGCCGTCCCGTCGGGATCGAGTCCGGCCGGAGGTCAGGCACCTCGTTCGCGGGTGACCGTGATAGCGGCGGCATCCAGGCCCGGGGCCGCCGTCTGGGCGAGTTCGCGGGCCCCGTCCTCGTCCGCTGTGCCCGCCACGACGATCCGCACGGAGGTGGTTTCCAGAGTCGCACCGGCGACGGGGTACTCGGCAACCACCGCCTCGTACGCGGCGATCGCGTCGGCCGGGAGGGCACCGCCGGGATCGGTCAGGACCCAGAGGCCGGGCCGCGTACCACGCTTCGTGCGGACCTCGACCGAGGTCACATCCGAGAGGAGCCGGTGCCGGCCGCCGTCGCCGGTCATATCGTCGAACACCGCGAGAGCATCGACCGCGGTGATCTCGGCCTGCCAGCGGTAGCCGAGCTTCGAGGTCGAACGGCCTATCTCGCCGTCCACCACCCGTTCATCGGCCGTCAGTGACTGCCACAGCGCCATGACTTCGCGGGTGCGTGTCTCGTCCGCGTCGACGGTGACGGTGATACCTCCCGCCGTGATCCGCCCGGTGACCGACTTGTGCCGCGCGACGTACTTGCGCAACTCGTGTGCTCGCTCGACCACCCGGTCGGGCGGGGTACCGTCCGCGAGGACGAGTATCCCGGTTGCCAGTCCGGCGAAGGGCAGGGTGTTGTACCCGTGTACGTCGACCTTCTCGACGTCCGGCGCGCCGGACCAGTGCTTTTCGAAATCCGCGGCGAGCGCCGTGCCCTTGTCGATGGCGCAGCCGGTCGCCAGGGGGAGGGCCAGGACGAACGCGATGATCGGAATCGACAACCACGAGGCGTTGCTTCGCACTGCTGTCTCCTCGGAGGCGGGTGAGCAAGCCGGAGCGGATCGAGCTCCGGCCTGGCCTGCAGTAGTCGTGACAGCGGTAGCTTACGGCGATGTTCGCCGGTGGGAAGTGGTCCGCGCTGCCGGCTTTGCCCCGGAGTACCCCGGCGAGGAAATGGGGGTAATCATGTCGACTGGCTCCCACTCGTTGCCGTCCGGGTTCTCGGGGCAGAGGGCGTGCGGCGGATTCCGGATCGCTTCGGTAGCCTGCTCATGAGCACAATTCGAAACTGATGACGGGGCACGAAGTGCGAGTGGACAATCGGTGGGCTGCGCGGGGGCGGCTGCGGAAGGTCAGTGCAGTGATCGCGGCGGTGGCGCTGATGGTCTGGGTCGGCGGGGCGATGGTGAGTGCGGCGCCGATCGGTGCTCCGGTACGGGCGCCGGCCGGCGGGTACGAGGAACTCTGGGTGCCGTCCGGGATGGGCCCGGTGAAGGTCCAGGTGCAGTGGGCGGCGCGCGGCGGCAGTTCGGCGCTGTATGTGCTCGACGGGCTCCGGGCGCCGCACGATCACAGCCAGTGGACCAGCGATACCGATGTGCTGCAGCGGTTCGCGGGTGACAATGTGACGCTGGTGTTCCCGGTGGGCGGGCATTCCAGTTTCTATGCCGACTGGTACCGGCCGAGCAGTACCAACGGTCAGGTCAACACGTACAAGTGGGAAACCTTCCTCACCGAGGAGCTACCGGCCTTCCTCGCGGGATACGGGGTTTCGCGGACGAACAATGCGATCGTGGGCGCGTCCATGGGCGGCGGGGCGGCCCTGACGCTGGCCGCGCATCACCGCGATCAGTTCAAGTTCGCCGGATCGTTCTCCGGATTCGTCAATCCGACCTTTCCGATGTGGAACGAGGCGGTCCGGGCCGCGATGTGGGACGAGGGCCGGTACAACGTGGACGATATGTGGGGCCCGGTAGGTGATCCGGCCTGGCGGCGCAACGATCCGACGGTGCAGGCGGAACTGCTGCGCGGCCTGCCGATATATGTCTCGGCCGGCAACGGCGTGCCCGGGGTTCCGGATGTGCCGTACTGGTTCGGCGATACCGTGAACGCGATGGGCCTGGAGGCGATGGCCATGACAGCCACGCGCATCTTCGGTGATCGGGTCGCGGCGCTGGGAATCCCGGCCCGGGTCGAGATCGTCAACGGCACCCACACCTGGCCCTACTGGGAGCAGGCGATCGCCACGGCCCGCCCGATGATTCTCGACGCCCTCGGCGTCAACTGACGCCGGTCCCGGCTCGTTCGATCCGACAGCGCTCCCGCTGCGAAGGGCCGGCCCGATGGCGCAGATCGAAGGTCAGGCGGTAGGACCGAAGTTCAATTTCCTCTTGAGGAAGTTGATCGTGAGCGCCATCTCGTATGCGGTCTGATCGGCGTCTCCCGAGTATTGATGGCCGCCCTTATCGCTCTCGTAGAACCACACCTCGTACCCCATCTCCTCGAGGCGCGCAGCCAGCTTGCGAGCGTGACCGGGATGGACGCGGAGGTCGTGCGCCGAAGTCCGGATCAAGATCGGTGGGTACTGCCGGCCGGGGCCGATCTCGTGATAGGCGGAGATGATGTCCGCGGCTTCGTCGGGCTTGCGGGGGTCCCCGTACTCGGACACCCAGCTCGAACCCGAGCCCAGCAGGTGGTAGCGCAGCATATCCGCCAGGGGCATCTGAGCTACCAGTGCACCGAACAGATCCGGATAGCGGGCGAGCATCTCACCCATCAGCAAACCGCCGTTGCTGTTTCCGATGGCACCCAACTGTGCGTGCGTGGTGATGCCGCTCCGCACGAGATCCTTTGCTACAGCAGCAAAATCCTCGTACACCTTGTGCCGATCGGCTTTGACGACACTGGTGTGCCAATCGGGGCCGTACTCGCCGCCGCCGCGAATATTGGCCAATACGAGGATCCCGCCCTCCTCGAGCCATGTCTTGCCCAGAACGGGATCGTATTCGGGGGTCTGCGAGATCTCGAATCCGCCGTAGCCACGCATGAGCGTGGGCCCGGTGGCACCTCGTTTCCGGACCACGAAGTACGGAACCCGGGTCCCGTCGTCCGACGTGGCGAAGAACTGCTCGGTGACGATATCGGTGGCATCGAACCCTGGCGGTTCCTGCTCGACTACCTGCAGGACTCCGTCGGCAGACCCGCTGTGTACTACACGAGGCGTGGTGAAACCGGTGGACGAGACCAAGAAGGTGTCGTCACCGGCTTGCGGATCCAGTCCGAACACAGTCGACGTCGTATTCTCCGGCAGGTTCTCCAGAGGACGGCGAGTCCAGCCGTCGGCGCCGCGGGTGAGGATCTCGATCTTGGTGTGTACGTCGGACAGCGTGGTCAACAGCAGGTGTCCCGCTGTCCAGCCGTAGTCGAGCAGTGCGGTGTGACTTTCGGGAGTGAACAACGGCTCGAACTCCCGGCCGCCGGCCAGGAAATCGTCGAGAGCAGTAGCCAGTAGTGACCCCGCCGGAAAATGGCGGCCACCGACAGACCAGGGACTCGCGAGTTTCACCACCATCTGATTGTCGAACCATTGGGCCTTCGCATCGGCGGGCAGGTCGAGCAGTTGCTTCGAACCGTCCGGGTGCAGCACGTACGCCTCATGGTCGAAGAAACTGGTGAACCGCTGGATCTGTCGCGGGTTGGTACCCCGGGGCAGACAGTCCGCGGCATGCACGATCCCATCGCCGGCCGCACCCTCCAACAGAGTCTCCGCTTCGTGCAGTGCGGTGCCCCGCCGCCAGCGTTTGACGACAAGTGGGGAACCGCCCGGGCTGGTTGTTCCCGGGCCGAAATCCGTTGCTATGTCGATGCAGTCCGGACCGACCCATTCGAACCGGACCTTCGCATGCGGAGCGTGGAATCCGCCGTCCTCGGGCCGAACGAACTGCTTTTTCCGAAGGTCGAATTCGTGGAGCTCGTATGCGTCACCACCGCCCCTGGACAGCGTGATCAATGCACGGTGCTGCCCTTCGTCTTGCGCCTTGAAACGCCCCCAGACCCAATTGGCGTTCCCCGGCCGGAAACCCGTCGCCCCAGGGAAAGCCGGTGCTCCGTTCTCGTCCTCGCCCAACGTGCTTACATCGAGCAGAACCTCCCAGGTCGCGGCACCGCTGCGATAGTCCGCGAACGGTGTGCGTCGCCATACCCCCTTCGGATGTTCGGCGTCATAGCGGAATTCGAAGAACCAGTCGCCGCTGCGTTCCGGCCGGGCACCCTCGTTGTCCTCTTTCCCCGTGGCTTCGAGGACCTTCTGCTTCATAACGGCGAATTCCGGGCCGGAGGCAAACTCGGCGATGGTCCGGTCGGTGTGCTCGCTCACCCAGGCCGACTGGCGCTCGCCGTAGATCTCTTCCAGCCACTGATGTGGATCTTCGACTGTCTCGATGCCGGTAGATCTCGGCCGGGGTTCAACCGCCGGGGCACCCGTATCGGATCCCGGACTTCGCTGCCATGGTGCGGTCGGCGCACCGGCCGCACGATCCTCGTTGTGCGGCGTGGAACCCACCGCGGCTGTTCGTTGCCAGGGCGACGGCCGGGGCGCGGTCTCGGGCGGCTCCTCGGACGACGGCTCGTCGGCGAGTGCTCGCCGGCTCCACGGATTCGACGGGGCCGAATCCTGCGACGCGTCGGATTCGGTATCGCTCCGGTCAGGATCGGCAATGGCCGGGGTCGAGGGCCCTTCGGCGGACCGAGGTGCCTGCGGGTCTCGAGAACGGGACCCGCTGAACGCGTTCGGCTGATCGTCGCCGGGTCCGGAGGCGAACCACAGCGCACCCGGCAGGGCGTGGCGCTGCTTCATCCCGGGCAGGATCCCCACGGTCGGATCAGGATGGGCGAGCGGATCACTTCGAGACGAACTCGCCTCGATCGGCGCGTCCGGCGGACGCGGGACCGCGGTTCTGTTGTGGTTGAACTGTTCCCGCTTCAGCTGGGCGAGTGGGAGCATCGCATTCAGCGCGTCGAGCCTGTCGAGAGCCGCGAGCAGGTTTTCGAAGCGTTCGGGGTTTCGGGACGGACGCTCTCTCAGGCCCGCAGTAGCCGAAAGCCACTGCGGCAACGCCCAATCGTCCGATGAGCGAATCCCGAACTCGCCGGAAATTCTGTCGCGCAGTTGTTTCAGCCTCTGTAGAACAGCAGGCGGCGTTGTTCTCGGTTTCTCGCTCTTTCTCTCCTGCTCCACCCAGGCGAACTCGTCCATCACGACCTGGAACCACCTCTGTCGGTTCAGCGCCGCAAATCTGCTCTCCAATACCGAAAGTCGTTGGCGGTCGGCCTCGAGCTCGGCCCGGGGCACATCGTGCTCTATCGAGTGGATCCGACCGTTCGTGCGAGCCACGAAATGTCTGCTGAATCCGCCCGGTGGCACCATCTGCTGGAATCCGTTGCTGAAGTCGATGAGAACTTCGAGGAAATCATGTACGAGCCTCCAGTTCTTGCCCTCGTACTGGTCCCAGGTTCTCATCAGGAGACTTGCCAGGCCGGCCCGCCGTGCGCCCGGAGTGTGGAAGAAGCGTCGCCACTGATCTTTCGTCACCCCCTCTACCAGCGTATTCGCGTCTTTTCCCGGCACGTACTCGACGAGAACGACCCGCTTGCTGACTCGGAGGATCGCCGGAGCCCTCCCCCCGACGGCTTTGGTGACCATCGACCCGAGCTGCTCGGCGTCGGCCTGTGTGGAGTTCCGGACGGTTTTCTCGACCACTCGGTAGCCGTTGTTGTAGGTGATCAGCACAACCCGCTCGGACATCGTTCTGTCGCCCTGGTCGCCTTTGAGGACTTTGCGCGGCCCTTTCTCGCCCGAAGCCTGAGCCACCCTGAGCTTCTCGGCGAACTGCCGCCGGTCGGCGAGGTCGATCATCCAGTGGATGGCATCGTCGTCGAAGTAGTAGCGCATGCTCGGCTCGGGACGGTCGTATCTGCCGGAAACCCGCGTAACGGCCAACTGATCGCTCTCGTCGATGCGAACGTGCCAGTAATCGATCGGAATACCCTCCACTGCCGCCCGCTCGCGGTCCCGGGGATCGACGAGTTTCCACGATCCGTGCAGCGGCGAGATGACCACAATGCGTTCACCCGGCACAAGCCCGACCCCGCGGCCGATCGGGATCGCCCCGATCTCCGCGAGCATGGCGTGGCCGCTCAGCACAGCGCAGGCCTCGCGAACGTCGGCGGCATACCGCCGTGCGTCCCGGATGTTGTGACGCATCTCTGCCATCTTGCGAACGGCTTCCTCGACAGCCTGCTGGTCGGCCAGTACTTGCGCGGTCTCTTGACCGGGCATTCCGCCCCGGCGCAGGACCTCGTCGAGCCGGGCCTCCTGGCGTTCCTCCAGCCGCTTCATCGCCTCCTCGATGACACCGGCCGCCTTCCAGGACAGATCGGTGGTGTTCACGCCCAGATGCGAGACCCCACGTAAGGCCTCGGCCACCACCTCTTCCGCTTCACGCTCGGCGATCTCCAGTGCCCGAACCAGATTCGGCGCCAGCGCCCGTCGGCCCGGCCGCAATTCCTGGTCGGGACTCGGCGTGCTGCGCTCGGCCGAGTCGCCCGGTATGGGTGCGGCCGCGCGCTGATTCGGCTGCTGGTGGGCGTGCGTGCCCTCCTGTTCACCCTCTCCGAAGGCATACAGCACATCGGGGCGTTGCCGGCGTGGATGGGGCATCGCGGTAGGGGCCGGTCCGGCATACCGCCGATCCGGAGCCCGCGTGCCACCGGCAGGCCCCGGTGTTTCGGCACGCGGTCCGGGCCCGGCGGTGGCATTCGGTCGACCGGTGCCGGGAACCGACCGGGCAGCACCGGGCCCGGGATCCGGGTCCGAGTGTGTGTCGGGGGCCGGTAGCAGGATGGTGCCCGATTCGGCGAGCCAGGGGGCGACCACCTCGGTATGGAACTTGTCGACAGCCGAATCGATCGGGTCCGGGTGTTCGCCGGGCCGTGTATCCCGGGTGTATTGCGCTGTGTCGCCGCCATTGCCGTGCCGCAGTACCAGGGTGAGCTCCCTGGACTCACCGAATACTACGTTCACCCGAAACGTGAGGGTCAAACGATCGGGACCCGCTTCTTTGTGCAGGAAATCGACCCAGAAATCTTCGATGCCACCTCGGAACATATCTTCTGCTCCGAACGTTGCCCGGCTGGTCGCCACACCCCGCTGGGTGATCAGTTCACCGACTGTGGGCACCCCGGGTGGTGTGTTCTGCCGCCAGAGCGGGTCGTCCATCGTGGTGGTGAATTCGATATCGCCGAATCCGAGAACGACCCGTCCGATGGCACTGTGCATGGCATGTGTCTTCGGGTCCGAGAACAACCCGCTGCCGAATTCGACGCGTCGCCGGCCACCCTCGTCCATCCACCAGTGCCCGAAGGCTATCGGATACTTCTCGTTGCCGTGGACGCCGTGCGGATTCGCGGCTGTTCGGTCGGTCGGTTTGTTCTGCGGAAACGTGCTGTGCAGCTTCTCGTGTGAGGTCGGGTACGGCGCCGTGATTATTTCGTCGGGGTAGACCAAGAAGTAGTCGCCGCCCGGACCGGTGGTATATCGAGACTCGTCGGGTCCGCGGAGCACACCTCGGTTGTCGAAATGAACGCGCTGATAGTCGATGCTCTCCTCGACATATGCGTACGTTCTGGGCAGCGCCACCGGGAGTTCCCCGGCTCGTGGATGCAGGAGGGGCCGGGAGGAGGGGGGATCCGGTGCCTCGGCACCGGTCGTGATTCCTCGCCTCCACGGTGTTCCCGGATCGATCGGTCGTGGATCGGGTTGTCCGGCCGGTGGCTGGGCCTCCGGCGGTTCGTTTCGCTGATGGGCGACCTCGATCAGGCGGTGATATGCCAGGCGGACGTCGTGCAGGATTGCTTGCCCGACGAGATCGCCTTCGTCGGGAACGTCCTTCAGGGCCGCTCTGATATCGGCCAGGATCGCTCGGACGACAGCCTCCGGAGTCGGGGCCTCGGCGTGTCGTTCGTGATCGAATGTCCAGGTCGGATGGTCGCGGAGGAACTGCAAGACCGTGCGCAGGTCGGCCTCGATCCGATCGGTGCCGATCCCACGGGCTCGGAGCCCGTGCAGCCACACGGTGAAGCTGTCGGCGATGAATTCGGCCGGCGTCAGGAATCGGGCGGGCAGCGATCCGGGGTCCGGGGACGGCTCCGCGTCCGGAGTTTCTTGTGTGGCGTCGTCGCGGGCGGCACCTCGAGTGGGGGTCGGCTCCGTGGCGCGTGCCGGTGGCGCGCCCTGTGCCGGTTCGGCGGACCGGGGATCGCGTGCGGATACCGAGGGTTCCGCGGTGCGCGCCGGTGTGATTGCGGAACCGGCCGTGCGCTGTGCGGGACCGGTACCCGGCCGGTTTCCGGACGATTCCTCGGTCGTGACCGGGTGCGGGTCTCCTGCTCGGGTCCGAGCGCGGGAGCGTCGGGCGGCGTATGGGCTCCGTTCGGCATAGTTGTCGGTGAAATAGGCGACGAAGGTCTTGTCGACATCTCGGAACTCGGGTCGCCACGCATTCTCGCCGTTGTCGTCGCCGTCGTAATTGCGCACCCGAGGGATGGAATCATCTTCGATCAGTGTGTCGTAGACGAGGAGTTGTCCTTCGATATTGCTGATTATGTAACCGGTTGTCTCGGTGCCCTTTTGAACGACGACAATCGCGGTGGTAATACCGTTGGTCCCGCGCCGGAGCGTCTCCACGATCTCGTCCAGGGCGGCGTCGCCCTTGGTCGGATGCTGTTTCAGCTGGCTCCCGAGTCCGGCCTCGATGGGCTTCCAGTTTCCCGGGGTGGTCCATTGTTCGTCGGTGTAATCGGGCACGGGGGTTCTGCCACCCCCGAGTGCGCGGAAGAAACGATCGAGTTGAACAGCGAAGTTCTCGACGACCACGGGGTCGGGGCTTTCGGCCGATTCCTCCTCCGTCGATGTTCCGCTCTTCTTTCGGCCGGTCAACCAGCCGAGCAGTCCCGCCGCGATGGTCGACAATCCGAAGATTCCGGCATTCGTCCACCCCGTTACCTGGGAAGTGTAGTTGGACAGCAGGTAACCGCCGACCGCGCCGCCGAGTGCACCGCCCCCGGCGGCGGCAATGTCGATGACCGACCAGGCGCCATTGCGGGCGTTCTTCCTGACCACGCTCTGCAGGCGCTTCTGAAAGGTCTTGTTGTTGAAATTGCTGGCTATACCGATGGACACCGCCGTCGGCCAGATGAATGCCGGGTTCGTGGTGGTCGCCATCGTGGCCATCATGCCTCCCGGAACTGCCAGGGAGATCGGGTAGGTCCATTCCAGGGTGGTGCGTTCGTACCATTTCTTCGGAATGAAATTGGCCAGCAGGATTCCGGTGCTGATTCCCGACATGAGTATTCCGGCGGCCAGTGTCGAAGCATCACTGGCGATATTCACCAGATGCACTCCGCCGGCCGTGGTCGCGAGGACCGCGGGAATACTCAGCATGAGATACCAGCGCATAAAGGTATCCCGCCACAGATCGCGGAGTCCGTCCGAGAGGCGGGCCTGCTCCGCCTTGTTCGGCGGCGCCACGGTCGGAGTCTTGCGGAGCACCAGGAGATTTGCGAGGTGGCCGAGAGCGTTTGCCAGGAACGGCAGGACCAGGGAGACCCGCCCGAGCATCGGGCCGAGCGATTTGCCGAATGCGGCGCCGAACGCACGCTCCCGCAGGTTGTACTCGTTGGCGATCGCGAGCTCTTCCTCGGACCGCGCCAATCCTTCGCCGTAGCCCCGGCTGGCTGCTTTGGTGATGGCGTCGGTGACCGCGATCATGGTCGAGGCGCCCATCACGGCCATCAGAGCGCCGGGCCAGCTGAACTGCATCCAGAGACCGCTGGCCACCATCATCGTGAGACCGCTCGCCGACATCATCCGCAGCGTCCGGCGGTTGTCGCCGCGATCCGCGATCGGCCCGGCCGCGAAACTCCCTGCCGCCGTGGCGACAGCGACGGCGGATGCCAGCATCCCGACCATGGCGTCCGAACCACCCAGCTGGCTGATCGCGAGTTGGGAGGCAGCCATCCAGCCGGCGCTCAAGGCAGAGGAGACGGAGGAGCCGGAGTACTTGAGGGTGAGGATCGGGTTCTTGGGCCGCTTGCTCCGGATCCACTGCAGAAACCGTTTCCGGCGTGGTTCACCGGGGTCCGGCGCCGGCTTGCGGGACCCGAGAATGTCATGCTGTCGTTCTGCCGTGCTCGGCGGATCGACCTGCTCGGGGATCAGCGGCTGGAGCCGGCCCGCGGTGTCCTTGGTGAACTCGAGAACAAAGGCGGTTTCGACCGACTCAGCGTCGGGAGGGACCCAGTCTTCGAGGGCACGGACACGGGCAATGTGCCGGTGGCCGGCCTTCTTGTCGGCATCGGTGAGCGGTTGCGGGATATCGGTATCGAAGACGTAGGTCTTGTCGCCGATGGTGGTGACGGTGAAGCTGTGGGCGTGCGTGCCGTAGTCGACGACGATGACCGCGGTATCGATGCCTTTGCCGGATTTCGCGACTCGCTCGAGTACGTGGGCAACGGGGTCGCCGGCCGATCGGGGAACACGGGTGAAGGGGGCGTGCAGGCCGGCTACCAGCTCGTCCCAGGACTTGGCGTTCTCGACGGGGGTGGTGGCACCGTCGTAGCCGAGGGCGTAGGTGGCGACGGTGGAGTGGAACAGGCAGGTCCGTACGTGTTCGGGGAGGACGGTGGTTCTGTTGATGATTTCGGTGCCGTCGATGGTTTCCCGGACGGCGGTCGACGATTCGGCGGTCTTGACGGAGGCTGGGACCGCTGCTGTCTCCGCTACGTTTCCGGTCGACTCCGGACGGGGCAACACCGTCCGAAGCCTTTCGCCGGCTTGCGCGGCCAACCGGCCGACAGCCTCGGGCGTGATCTTCAGCAGTTTACCGACCGTTTCGAGGTCCATCCCACGAGCGAGGTGGAGCAGCACAACAGCTTTCGCCGTCGCCGGATCGTCCAGATCGGCAAGGGCTTCCTCGATGATCTGCTGGACTGCCTGGGGCAGTCCGACACTCAGTGATTCCACGACCGGATTCGCGAATTCGCGGTCGAAGTAATCACCGTCGCCGGTCGGCGCCTGCATCGACTCCTCCCGCAGCCCGAGCAGTCTCGCGGCCTCGGTGGCTTCGGCCGGCGTGAGGTCCAGGTCCCGAATGATCTCGGCCTTGGTGGGTGCGGTGCCCGTCGCTTCCGTACGCCGGTTGATGTAGGCACCGACCCGGATGAGAAGTTTGCGCGTCGGACCGTCGACGTTCGGATACAGGTTCTCGAAGTAAATTCTGCGCATGGCGTTTCGAGCGGCCGACCACGCAGCGGGGCCGAAATTTCCTGGAGGAACGAAGTTTCGAGTCGCCAGCATGATTGCCACGTATGCCGCCTGGGCGAGATCGTGCTGCTGTTGACCGGGTATTTTCCAGCGGCGCGCCTCCACCTCTGCAATCCAGCCGAATTCTTCGACGATCCTGCTCCGGATCGCTTTTTCCTCGGCGGATCCCGGTCGTGTGGCGATCAGATCCCAGAACTCGAGATCCCAGGTCTCGTTGTCTACGACGGGCTCGTACACAGAGTAGAAGCGCTGTAATGCCGCTACCAGCGTATCGTTCGGCATGTCCAGGGCATCGCGAATCTTCCGAAGGGTTGTGACCAGCGGCTTGCTACGGAATTCTGTTTCTATCGTAGTCGCGATCGACATTCCCACTCGCCTGCTGAACTCGGCCTTGGTGAGCCTGTAATACAGCCGGACTGCCCCGACGAATTCCTGGATCGAGTCGTGCTTCTGTGGGTCGGGTATTCTTTCACCGTCGGGATCCATCCGGTAGCGGAATCCCCAGGATTCCGCCAGAGAATTCCACGGTCCGACGCGGTGCAGGAGACGATCATATATCTTCAGCATCCGGAGTTCGTCGACCGGCTCTGCGTCGGCCTCGAGCCTCCGTATTGTCCAGCGCGCGACCCCGAGCAGGTTCGCTGCTGTCGCCATACTCATATCGTTGAGTTGCCGGAAGTGGGCCAGGTACTTGCCGAATGAGGTGGCGATATCAAAGGCTGGGAGTACGGGGGCTTCTCGGGCCAGCTTGTCGAACTGCTTGGCGAATTCGTCGCCGTAGTATTTTCGGAGGGCGCGGGTCAGTATCTTCTGTGGTGTGTGGTACGCCTCACGGAGTTCCAGGAAGAACTCTATTCCTGGGCGGGTGCGTCCCAGTTCGGTCCTGGAAATCGATGTCTTGGTTCTTCCGAGTGCCGCGCCGAATTCTTGCTGACTCTTGCGGTGAAACAGGCGGATTGCCTTGGTGAATTCGGGTAAGGATGGGTAATCGTCGAATGTCGGGTGCTTTTCACCGCCGGGGTCCATCCGGTAGCTGTATCCCCAGGCTGTGGCAAGGTCGTTCCAAGGGCCCGCGCGGTGCAAGGCGGTATCGTAGACCGACAGTAAGAATAGTTCCGACGCGTCATTTTCGGTACCGGCTTCATGATGTTCGATCGTAGATTCGGATGTTCCCAAGAGGCGCGCCGCCTCCGCTTTCAGGAGCCCATTTTCTTTCCGGAGTTTCGGTAGGTAATCTCGGAAAGAGTCAGCCACTCGGAAATCCGGAAATATCGGCGACCGGCCGGGGTCGGTGGAGATCCCGGCAAGTGTCCGGTACCGTGCGGCGAACTCGTGAGGGCAAAACTTGTCGAGCGCTTTTCCGAGCGCTTCACGGGAATTCTCCAACGTATTTCCGAATTGCACAAAGAATTGGACGTCAGGTCGGTAACGTCCCTCCTCTGCGCGTCTGATGGCATGCGAATTCATGCCTGTACGTGACGACAATTCCTCCTGGGTCATTCGATAGTACAGACGTATCGCCTTCATGAAATCCGGCAAAGATTCGTAATGATCCGGATCGGGCGCCTTTTCCCCGGTCGGATCCATTCGGTAATCGTAGCCCCATTTATCGGCCAGATCGTTCCACGGGCCCGCCCTATGCAGGGCGCGGTCCCAGGTTTTGAGCATCAAAAGTTCGGTGAGTGCCTTACCTTCACTGGACTCGTGGCGTTTGAGTGTCGGCTCGGGTAACCCGAACAATCGCACTGCAGCCGGACGCTTGAGACCGTTTGCCTCCCGGAACAGTCGACTGTATTGACCGAAATAATCAGCGTTCTGAAAGCTCGGGAACACCAATGATTCGGCGGCGTGGCCGCCGGACTCGGTCGATGCCGAGCCGGTCTGCCGCGTAGCCGGCGTCGCGCGCTCTGCCGATTTCATATCGGCTGCGGTTCGTTGCCATGGTGTCGGGGCGGCCCGTTCGTCCGTGTCGTCGATGTCGAGCGCTGACGGCGGCTCTATCCGTGCTGCGCGTGCGTAGGTGAGTGAAGTCCGCTGGCGCTCGGTTGCGGCGGATACGGTCTCCGGGGCATGGGTGAAACCCATGGACAGCACCTCGCTCGGGAAGGCGTGGGTAAGCGCTGCCCGTTCATCCTCGGTCAGCTGGGTGTTCCACCACGAGGCGAGGTCGGTTCCCGGTGGGTGCAGGGCCGGGGTGGTGAGCCATTCGGGGGTGGCGTCCGGACTGAGTTTTACCAGCGCGTTCGCCCAGAGGAGACCTTCGGCGGCGAGGAACGGTCCGACCGACGGGTCCGATCCGATCAGCCGGTGGACCGCCCCAGCCAAGTCGGTCTCTTCAGGATGGAAGATCAGTTTCCGGAGGATATCTCCGGTCTCGGGCGACATTCCGTGCTGCGCGACGGCAGGGTCGATATGTCGGGCGAAAACGATCTGGGCGAGCACATCGCTGAGCAGGTACGCCGAGTACTGGCCGAAATAGGTCCCGAACCCGCCCATCTGACCGAACAGGTGACGGAACCACTGGGACGGATAGAGGTTGCCGATCTCGGGAAGATAGACGCCTGCTTTTTCCAGCACGTCCTTCTCGAACCGGGCCACGACCTCCCGGGCCTCCACGCCGGACGGCACCTCCGGAACCTGTCCGGGAGACAGCGAACTCCATGCTTTGTCGATGAGGGCCCCGGTCAGGCGGAAGACAGTGGTGGTGCCCCGGTACGCCGACTGCCATTCGCCGAGTTTTGCCAGCTCTTCGGCGGGCATCGGTTCCCCGGTCTCGTGATGCGCCGCGAACCGGGGGAGTACGTCCGGGTGTATCCACAGTTGCTGGAACACCTTGGCCACGAACTCGATCCAGCCGAATACCACATGCCGCTCGGCCGGTTCGTAGACGCCTTCGCTCAACAACGCGTGCAGAGCATGCCCGAACTCGTGGAACATGGTGCTCACCTCGTGGGGAGCCAGCAGGGTCGGCGCGCCGTCCACCGGTTTCTCGAGGTTCAGGTGTACACCGACCAGCGGAGGCTGTCCGCTCGGTGCGTGTTTCAACCGGATCGGATCGGTCCACTCGCCACCGTTCTTGCCGTCACGGGAGTACGGATCGAAGTAGAAATAGGTGAGGTGAGTTCCCTTTCCGTCGGTGACAGCGAAGACACGGACATCCTCGTGCCAGACCGGCGGCTTTTCGGCCGCGCCGACCTCGCTGATGGTCAGCCCGAACAAGTCCTCTGCTACACCGAATACGCCGTCCTCGAGTGTGCGGTCGAGCTCGAAGAACTCACGCATACGCTGGGTATCGATGCCGATTCGTTCCGCCACCAGCGCCTCGACCGCCCGGTGCCGGTTCCACGGCTGGATCGCCTCTTCGCCGATGGCCGCGGCAAGAAGTGGGAGCTCGACCTTGGCGGCGGTGGCCGCTGCCGGCGCGATCCGCTCGAGGATTTTCTCGATCGTGCGCACCGAATCGAAGATCCCGCCCGACAGCACGTAATCGGCATGGTTCTCGTGTCCGGTCAGCCGGGCCCGCAGGGCCAGATCCCTGACCTGGTCGAGCACATTCGCCGAATTATCGTATTCGCCGCCGACGGCCAAGCCGGCGACCTTCTCGTAGAGCTCCCGGCCCAGCGCGGGGTCCTTCAGATACGCCAGATATGGATGCCAGATGGAGCTGGCCCCATTGGGTTTGGGCAGGACATATCCCCCGAAGGCACCGGCCCGCTCGCGGGCGCCGGCGATCTGTTCCGGTGTCAAGCCCTCGAGCTTTTCGACATCGGTGACGCCGACCAGGAATTCCTTGGCCGCGTTCTCCTGATTGTCCTTGTACACGGTCTGCAGGTCCGACACTTCGCTGTTGAGCGCGGCGAGAGCGCGCCGGTCGCGGTCGGAGGTGAGGTAGGCGCCCGCGTGCACGAACGCCCGGTGCTTGCGCTCCAGATATCCGCGGTCGCGCTCACTCAGCCCGAGGTCCCCGCGGCGTTCGTGGAGGTAGGCGAAGATTGTCGCCAGGGCGGGGTCGGCGAGTACGCGGCTGGTATGGGCTGCCAGCAACTCGGCGATCCGCGGTTCCAGCTGGGCGGTCGCGTCATCGCGGTCCACCGCGGCCTTGTGACTGAACAGTCCCTTCACCGCGCCCAGCAACCGTCCCGACTCGATGAACGGGCGCAGCGCGTTATCCGGGGTCCACGGACCCGGGTTCGCGGTAATGGTTTCGATGGCGGCCCACTGCGCCTGTATGGCGTGTTTGAAGACGGGCAGGAAATGCTCCGCCTCCATCCGGTCGAATGCCGGAGCCGCAGTGGGATTCAGTACCTCCGCGAGTACCGGATTCGATGCCGGAACGGCGCCGTCGGCCGTGCCGGGAGCGCGGATCGCATGGTCGGCATCGTCGGGATCGAGGTCGATGGCGACAGTGTCCGGTCCGCGGGGTGTGGGCGGATCGGTGTCTTCGGGAGGTGTCGATGATCGGAGGTCGCTCTCGTCGAGACCGAACGCGGCGAGGTCGAAGTCTTCGAACCCCGGCAGTGTTTCCTCGTCGTCGGTGGCAGTTTCGCTGGGGGGCCGGAGTTCGAACCACTGCTCGATGGTGTTGCGGTGCAGGCCGAAGGTGAGAATCCGCCCGCAGCTGTCGCTCATCGCGTGGGTGAGCCGCGTTCCGCGCCCGCCCTGGCGGTTCACGTCCTGTTGTTGTGCGGACCATTCGGGCAGGTTCTCGGCGTCCCCCGGGGCGATCTCGTTGCGGAACGCGATCCGGACGCTGCGCGGGTCCTCAGTGTTCGTGCTCGGGGTATCGACGTCCTGCTCCGGAGTACCGCGGAGATCGATTTCGGGCTCCGCGGTAGTGCGGATTTCGATCTCGGGCTCCGGATTCAGCCCGCGTTCGGACGCGAAATTGTGCAGGTACCCCAAGGCGTTGGTCAGGAGTTCGGAGGTAATGGTTTTGATCGCATCGGCCTGGTCGTCGGACACCCAGGAGTTTTCGTCTTGTACGCGGCCGGCGATCGCCCTGCGCGTGGGTCCGATTTCGGCTTGATATGCGGGTTGGCTGTCCGAGGAATCCGCGAGCAGCCGCGCCGCGCGGTCGTCGCCGTCTTGTCGCGGCTCCGAATCCTGCCGGACGGGGCTCTCCCGGGGTGGCCCGGCGACACGTTCGACCGGCCGCGGCGTCGGGCCGAAATACCAGTTGACCTCGACCTGGCTGGTTTCGCCGGCTGCATCGACGACTTGGACGTGGAGTACTCCTTCGTCGCTCATTCCGGCCGTCACGGTCAGCGTGCCGGCTCCCCAGAGGACCGATGCGGAGACGGCGTCGGCGATCTCCCGGACGTAGTCGGAATCCGGCCGGCCGGTCAGCATGGCTTCGAGGTTGTGGGCTACGCGGGCGGCTGCGTGGGCGTCGCCGGGCGCGATGCCGGTCAGCTGGAATCCGTTCGCGGTCAGCCACTCTCGTTCGAGCAGCGATGAGGCGAAGCGGTCTCGTCCGGCACCGTCCGCTCCGGCAGGTTGTCGCCCCTCATCGCCGGGAGGGCGCTGTTCGTTCGTGCCCGGCCATTCTCGGCCGGCGGCGGGTGTGCGGCCGGGATATATGAGATCTGCCGTGCGATCCACCGCACCGCGTATCAGCTTCCCGATCCAGCCGGAGGCCGCGGAGACCGGACCCGCGGCCGCGCGCAATTGCTCCTGGGCCTTCTCCGGAAGAAGCCCGATACCCCCTGCGACAAGGTCCTTTCCGGTGTCCAGCACCAGATTCGGGGATTCCCGCAGGACCGTGCTGGCCAGGTACCGGTCGACGACCTTCATCATGAATTCTTCGGCCGCTCGACTCCCCATCCTCGACCAGATGAAGGCGGCCAGATACCGTGCCCGCAGATATTCGGGGCTCTGGGCCTCGAGCGCGCGACAACCCGGGAAGTGCAGCGCCGACCACAGATCGTCCTTCAGGAATCGGTCCCAGAACCAGTACTCCATGTCGGTGAGCTCGTCGCCCATCAGCTCGAGATCGTTGCTCAGCAGCGGCCTACCTGCGTAGTACTCCATTTTGCCGAACAGGATCGACACCAGCTGCGGTAATTCGTCGAGCGAGGTCGCCCGCAGGAATCTCGCCCACGGCGTGGTCCGGTCCTTGACATCGCGGGTGCTGGCTTTCTGCGGCTCGTTCACCGGCAGCGTGCGCAGCTTCCAGACGGTAATGGTCCGGCCGTCGCCCGTCGTTTTCTGCTGCTGGATGAACAGCGATTTCCAACTGAGGGAGCCGTTGTGGACGATCTGGTCGATCGATAGACCGGTCACGGCCAGCAAACCGAGCGCCGCATACATCGGCGCACGTTTCATGACCCGGTCCAGTTCGAGGAAATCCTTGTCCGTGAACTCGTGCGCGAGGTCCGTCTCGCGCACCTTGCCGGCCCCCCACGAGACCAGCGAGGAGATCATCGAACCCAGCTGCCGGGCGCTCATATCCTGGAAGTCTGTGTTCGGCAGCTCCAGCTCGTGCAGCTTGCCGACAACCTCCGACATCACGGCGTCGAACCATTTGCCCCGCTTACTGACCCAGTCGGCGCCGAACGGCTCCCCGGGCTCGGGCTTGGGGAGGTACTTCAGGTACCAGTACGCCTTGGGATCGATCGCGTACAGCTCGGCGATGGCCGTATCGGTTTCGGCCCAATATCGTTCCCAGTAGTGAGGGTCGGCCGTGTTGTTCTGGTCCGTCGGCGGCGCAGTGGGGCCCGGCGGTCCGGCGTCCTCGGGATCGAGGTCGATGGCGACGGTATCGGGCCGGTTGCCGGCCGCCGAGTCGGATTGTTCGCCGGGTCGAGCAGTGTGCTCCGCGGACGTGGAATCCGCATCTCGATGCAGTTCCAGGTACTGGAGAACGGTGTCGATGAGGTGCGCTGCCCCCGACGTTTTGTCGGCTTGCCGGGCCAATGCCCGCAGGTCCTCGGGATTCCAGTCGGGTCGGCGGAAGGAGGAGCTGGGAACCTCGCTACCGAAGAGATCCCTTATCTGATGTGCGAGCTCTCTTCTTTTGGTGTTGCTTTCAGTTTTCTCCTGGTTGGTCGGCCCGATGGCGTCGATAGGTATGTCGATGGTGATCCACTCACCGATCAGCCCTGCCAGCCGGCCCTGTTTCTCCGCGTCGGCGATCATCGACCATTCGCTGACCGGCATCCGGTTGAACTGTTCGCACACGCGCGCAATCGGTTCGATCAGTCGTTCGGGGTCGGCGATCAGCTCCGGATCGATTCCCAGTAGTGCGGCCACCACGGTGCGGGGATCTTCGACAGCATGTTGCTGCACGCTGGAGGCTGTGGCCCGGTCGTGGTCACCATCGAGGCGGCTTGCCGAGTCGGCGCTTGGGTTGTTGAGAGCTGCGAGTGCGTCGGTAATACGTTGGAACATCTGCTCGGCGTTGCGGAGCTTGACGCGGTCAGCCGCAACCTTGTTGTTCCATTCTTGCTCGATCAGTCGACGGAGGGTCGCGACTTCCTCGCCGACCACTGCCAGGTCCTCCGCCAGGCGGAGTTTTTCGGCAGCGATAGCTTGCCGGACGCCACTGCCGGCGATGGTTCGACTGTTGAGGACACGCCAGTTCACTCCTGCTCGTGCCAGTTCGGCGCGTAGTTGTGGCCCGGGTTCTTCCGGCAGAATGACGTGGTCGATATCGGCGAGTGTGACGCCGCCATGGATTTGGGCTTCGACGAATTGATGTTGCCGGAAGGGCTGACTCCGGTAGTTCCTGTCGATGCCGTCCAGCGGCAGATCTCTGGGATTGGAAGGTAGTTTGTCCGCAATGCCGAAGGATTCGGGTATGGGGTCCGTCAATGGTGACGGAAGTGTCCGCAGGATTCCTCCGCCGAAAATGCTCCCGGAATTGTACAGCGAATCACCGACAGAGACCGTCGCTCGCCGACGTACATCGTCTTTCAGGACGATGTCGATTCGTCCATACATTGCCAGTTGTTCGGTGTGCAAGGGGAGGCTGGCGTCGGACAGTCCGGCCGGGTGGTCGTCGAGGCGGACGTATCCGTAGACCGGCCGGAGCTGCGGATCCAGATCCTCGGTGTAGCCGAACCACTGCCTCTCCTTATACAGGACGGCCGATTTATGGCCGGCGCCCCAGCCTGTCTCGAATTGTGTTTTGAAGCGACCGGATCCGAGGATTCCGAACAGGCTTTCCTGGGAAACTCTGATCGCCAGCGGTTTGCCTTCGACCAGATCGGTTATCTCGCCCTTCATCTGTGCTCGAAGTTCTTCGGTGCTCATCGCGAACCTGCGGGCAAGATTATCGATCATCTCGGCAAGGAGTCGATAATTTTCGAGGTGAGAGCGGGTGTCACCCCTTCGTGCTTCCGGATACCGGGTGTAGAAATCCTCGTGGCGCCGGTCGAGATCGGCAATCCAGGCGGCCGCGGCGTCAGGGCTCAGACCCGGCGGACGCCCCGGGCTGCTGTGCTTCCATAGTTCGAGGTACGCGGTGTACATCGCAGTGTCGAGTGCGCGGAAGGCCGGTTGTGCCGGTGGTGGTTGTCTCTGATCGCTGTGCCGGGGTGACGCGGGCTGCGGCAGCTGATCCGGTGCGGCTCGATCGCCCGCCGTGGGCTCGACCAGGTCGAGGACATCGGTGATGTTGCGGGCCAATGCCGACTGCAGCTCCCGGCCGGCGGCCATGGTCCGCAGTTCGGCGCGGGTTACCCAGCGCGCCTCCGCGGTTTCCTCACCGTCGACGATCGGGTCGAACATGTGCGGGGCGTCGGCGACGAGGACATGGTATTTCCAGCCCTCGGGTCCGTCGATCACGTGGGTGCCCACATGGGTGAGGCTGTTCAGGTATTCGGGTGTCGCGGCCAGTTCTTCGTGCATTTCGCGTGCCGCACCCTCGGCCGGCTTCTCCAGTGAGTGCAATGCGCCACCGGGCAGCTGCCAATTGCCCTGCGAGTAACCCGTTTTCGACTTGGCGATCAAGAACCGTTCGGTGCCGTCGGTGTCGATGTGCCGGACCAGCACGCCCGCGGCACCGTAATGCCCCCAGTATCCGCTGTCGACCTCGCGGTCGCCGGACATCCCGGGGTCCGCGAGAATGCGAAATGGGTGCGATGGGGCGGGGTCCGGTGTGCCGGCTTCGTCGGGGTCGAGGTCGAGCGGCGGCGGTATCGCCTCGCGCGGGGGGCGGGCAACATCCTGGCTGTCGGCGCGCTCTTCGGGCGCCGGGTCGAGGCGGGCCGGCCCGGGCAGCCCGACGAAGGCGAGAACGAGTCCGTCACGGACCCGCCAGCGGCCGTCCATCGGTTTCGCCGGAAGGCCGAATTCCCGGGCGGCGGCCGCGTCCAGCTGGGCGCGGAAGGTGCCGGATTCCAGGTCGACGGTCACATGTAGTCGGGAGTCGGCGGGGCTGCGCGCGACCCGGCCGGTCTCGGGGTCGGTGAGCAGGGTCTGGTGGACGTCGGCTACCGCGTCCTTGATCGCGCGCAGCACCTGCAGCCGGTGGACGTCCGCCCGGACCGTCTCGCTGCCACGGGCCTGCTGCGCCCAGGCGAATTCGTCGGCGTCGACGAACCCTGGCCGGTCCTCGGTGGTCAGCGCAATGTTCTGCGCCAGACCGAGGCCGACCGCACGGAACCGGTCGGCGGGCGCGGCGATCGCCGCGGCGTAGGTGGCCGATTCGGCACCGGATGTCGGGTCGACGGTGATGGCGCCGACCGTGTCCGCCGGCCAGGGCAGCGGTTGCGGGTACGGCGGGCGGTGGGTCTGTTCGAAACCCGGAGTTCGCTCCGGCGGGAGCCCGAGACGGTGCAGGGCCATGCGCGCGCACCGGAATTCGGCGTCGGGGGCGAACCCGTCCAAAGTCCGCGCACCCAATACCTCATAGGCGGCGATACCCGGTGGCAGAAGTGGGGAGAGCATCGCCTCGCCGAACAGGAACCAGGTGGATTTCACGGTGTCGAACCGGATCACCCCGGTCTCGTAATCCACCCCGAGGTGCCGCACGTCCGCGGTATCCGGGTTGTTGTCGATGATCTCGACTACCAGAGCGCGTTCGCCGTAGAATCCGCCGCCCATCCGGGCGACCACCCGGACTTCACCGGTGCTGGTCGCCAGCGCGGCGCGCACCTGTGATTCGACCGTGGCCGCCGCTGTTGCGGCTCCGTCGATACTGCGCCATTGGTACCGGGTGGTCAGCCAGTGGCTGAAGCGTTCCCGTGCCAGTGCCGCCGTGGCGGTCTGTTCGGTCTCGGTCTGCGGCGTTCCGCCGACTCCGCGTGGACCCAGTGAGATATCGAAATCGTGGCCGGGTTGGCCGCCGTGCCGCCGGCCCGGATGCGCCGCCGTGACACCGTCGCCGGGGCCCGGTTCGAAAAGACGGTCCACCCAGGTGAAGTCGTCGGGGCCGACGCGCAAGGTCCAGAACGGGGAGTGCTCGATCTCGGTATCGGCCAGCGCGTACCCGACGAGGCTGATGAGGCTCTCCGGGTCGAATTGCAGCAGGGTCACCGTGAAACCGGGCTCGGCGCGCTGCTCGGCGCGGACGAGATCGCCCCAGAGCCGGCGCGCGTAATCCAGTAGCTGGCGTTCGGGGGTATCCAGTTCGGCGGAGGGGCGCGCGGAAAGATCTGCCACGACCCGGCGCAGTATCAGCTCGCTCGCCGCGTTCGAATGGTCGCGGTAAACGACCGGTACTCTGCCGTTGCGCTGCACAGCTTCCGGCGCATCCCGGATGACCGCGCGCCGCTGGTCCGAAGACAGCTGTTCCCACCAGTCCTGGATCGCACGCCGTTTCCGCATTTCGCCACTCGGGTCGCGCGCCGGCCCGAAAATCGACTCGGCAGTCGCCCGCGATCCCGCAGCGCGATAGGCCGCTGCGGCCGATCCGCGCTCGGCTTCCGTCGGTCCGGCAAACGGTTCCGGTAGAGAAGGTCTAAGGGTGTGGCTCGCAGCAAAGGCCGCATCGAGGAACTGGGATACCGCCGTGACGAAAGCGGTGACCTGCTGGTTCCCGCTCGCCGCCGCGAGCCCGCGTATTCCGTACAGCAGATCGTTGCTCGGTTCGGCCACGCCGGCGACATCCCGCCTCGGCGGTAGCACCGTGTCACTCGGCGTTGTGCTCACCTGCGGCGTTGCCGGAGCCGTGGGGCCGTTCCCCGAGATGGTGCTCGGCGCGCCCGCGGGAGTGCTCAGCTCCTCCAGCAGTCCGGGCAGGTCACCATCCATCCGCATGATCCGGCCGTTCAGGTCCACTATCCGGAGTATCGGTTCGCGGTCTTCTTTTGCCCGGTGGAGCTCCCAGGCCAGCGTGATTCGCGCGCGAAGCCAATCCCGCAGAGCCGGTACGCCGCTGTCCTCGGCCACACGGCGCTGCGCCGCTCCGTCGAGAGTCCGCAGGGCCCGCTGGATCGGGTTGATCGAGTTCAACACCGTCGCCGCGGTGATCAGCTCGGGGGCCAGATCCAGAAGTCCGGCCACTTCCAATGCCTCCGGCAGGAGCCCCGAAACGATGGGTTCGGACGGTGCCGCGTTATGTGCGGCTGCTCTGTCGACCGCGCGTTCCTGCTGCTGCAGTGGGGCCGCGATGGGCTGCTGGACGCTCGACTGCGTCGGCATTGGGTCGGGTTCCCCGTCCTCGTCGCCGAGGTCGATGGCGACCGGATCGCCGCCGTTTACCGGTTTCGGCGTGTGTGCCGGGCCGGTGGTCGGTTGCGGAGTTGTGGTGGGGTCGGCAGTTCCCATCGGTCCGTCCGGGTGGTACCAGAACCCGACCTTGTCGGCCGCTTCGCGGATCAGACGCAGATCGTGGGGTGTGGCGGCTCCTTTTACTGCGTCCCGGACCATCGCTTTGGCGGCGCCCGCGGCTGCGGCCAACGTTTCCCGGCTCGGTTGCGGTTTGATCTGCGCCGGGACGAACTCGTTTCCGACCCACCGCCCCGGCCGGATACGTTGGGTGACGTAGGTCCGATCGATAAGGGCTGTTACGTCGTGACGATCGGGCAGCACGCCGAGATGCTGGGCCGCGGCGAGAACGCGCTGGGTGGTCTCGCCGTGCCACGGTTGCTTCTCATTGAATTTGCCGTTGAAGACCTTGCTGATGTACGCCGTGCCGACGCCTGCCAGCCAGGCGATATCGGTGCGGGTGGGTTTCTGCCTCGTTGCGGCCGGGGACAGTTCACGATATCGCTCGGCCAAGCGTCGGATCTGCGGAGTGACAGTGCTGTCGGAGGCCAACCCGGCGGCAAGTTCGCGGGTCACCGCGCCGGGTTCGACACCCGAGGCCCGGCCCAGCTGGTTGCGCATCGCGTGTATCTGTATCGCGTTCAACGAGCCGGTGAGCGGGGTGTGCTGCTCGGTGCCGCTGTGCAGGAGGATCTCGCCATGGTCGGCAAGTTGTGCGAGCTCCGATGAGCCCATCAGGTCGGCGGCCCAGTGCAGCTCTGCCAGTAGCTCACCGGTGGTAGCCGGATGAGGAGGGCCCAGTTCTTGTAGTCCGAGTAGCTGTTGGAGTTCGCGGTCGAGTGCTGCCCGGCGGTCACTGAATCCTTTCTGGTTCAGCGGATCTGGTTGTTGCCCGGCTTCTTTCGGAGTGGCGGTGGCCGGGGCGCCCTCGAACATATCGAGATTGATGGACGAACCCGCGCTGGTCGTCGCCTTCTCCTGATCGGCGTGCAGCCGGAGCTGTTCGCCGAGCCACAGTGCGAGTTCGCTTCCGTCGAGGGCGGCCACTACGCCTGGCTGGGCGACTCGAACCTGTTCCACGAGAAGCGAAATTGCAAGGCGCAGCGATCCCGGCGTCACCGCGCTCGGCGGCAGGCCGAGCTGGTCCGCAAGGGCTGTCTGCACGGACTTCGGTGCGTCGAGGTCGATGGCGGCCGTATCGGGACCGCGGGGGGCAGGCGAGGTAATGCCTTCGTCGGCGCGGGAGGTGCCGGCCTGCTGGATCTCGGTCTGCTGCTCATCCCACAGCCGGGCCGCCTCGTCGAGAACGTATTTCGGTGCACCGTAGTCATCGAAGTACTCGAGTTCGGGGTCGGCCGCCCGTGGTTTTGCCTGGTCAGCGGCGCTCATTCCGCGCCACTTCCGGACGAGCGAAGCAACGACACCGTCGGGCGCGGTACTTGCGGCGAATCCCGAAGTGGCCGGAACGGGGTCTCTGGCATCCGGAATGCCGGTGGCGTGACCAGGCCCGTCCCGTAATGCTTCGGCGACGGTGCGACCGTTCAGCAATGCCTGCAGGGCGTAAACGGGATGTGTACGGTCTGCCGCTGTGCTGTTCCCGAAAGAGATTTCCGCCTCGGCCAGTGCCTCCGCGGGATTGAAGACCGGCAACTCGCCGAAATGTGGAACGGATTCTGCGTCTTCGGGGTCCCACACCGTGTGGTATTTCTCTTCGCCGGGGCGAAGCTGCTTTTTCTCGAAGCTGTAACCGTTGAGCTGAGCCAGCCATTCATCGAATCGAGCGTCCGGTGCAAGATCTCCCGCGTGGCGCAGTCCTTCGAAGTATTCATGGAGGAAGCCGAATGCTTTCGGTGCCAGCTGATTGTGGTATTCCAGCCGTCTGTCGAACCGGGTATCCGACGGTAGACGCCCCAGACTCCTCAGCTCCTGAAGCGTGGCATATCGCTCCGCTGACATCGGGGGAGCATGCTGCGATATCAGTTCGGCAAGATCCCGGAGGTGGGCCATTTCGTGGCGAACAGTGTCGTATGCGGGGTCACCGGTCGGTGCCGCCCGGTATCCGGCTCGGACATTTCGTTCCAGGTCGCTGCGGAAGGAGTCCGTATCGGTGAAGTAGTCCTCATTGAGGAACAGGACCGGATCCTGCCCGCCCAGCGGTGTGTCCGCAGCGGCGTAGGTTCCGAACCCCATCGGTGTCACGACTACTGCCGCCAGATAGATACTCGGGTCTGCATCCAGGGCGTCGGCGATCGCGTTCCGGACGGATAGTGCCGTCTCGACGGAAACCTTGTCCAGCCCCAATACCTCGATACCGGTGGCCGTGAACAGCTGTGCCGCGATCGCCTGCTGGACACTCTCACCGTTCTGCGCGATACCGGCCCCCGGGCGGGCCGAGGGGATAGAACCAGGACCCTCGTCGGCATCGTCGAGATCGATGGCGACGGGGCCGCTGGGGTTTTTGTGGTGATCCGGTTGGTCGGTGCCGCGAGCAGAATTTGCTTTGTAGTCGCGGAACTCGCTGCGTACCTGCTCGGCCGCTGCGAGGAGGCTCGACTTCTCGCTGTATTCCTCGACCAGCGGAAGTGCCCGCGCCTGGTTCGGGTTCAGCTTGCCCTGCCGGCTCAGACTCAGCAGTGCCCCCAGCAACGTCGACACCGCGGCCGGAGTCGACAGGTCGGCGCGTCCGTTGCTGAGTTCGGACAGTTGCTGCCGCAGCGCATCACACTGCTGCCGCAGCCGGCGCAGACTTTCCGGGTCGGCCACCAGGTCTCGAACGCTGGGTAGCGGCGCGGCACCGTCCGGTTCCGAGCCGGTTCCGTCGGAACGGCCGAGGTCGGTGGCGACCGGAACAACTTCCCGCGTGCGGGACCACGGCACCGTTGTCGGTGAACCCTCTGGTGCTGCGGTACTGCCGGGCTCATCCGTGGTGGGGTGTGCGGCACGCTCCTGCTGCGCGGCCAGGTCGGCACGCTGTTGCTCCTCCAGCCGGACCAGTTCGTCGAGCACGAAACCGGGTTTGTCGCCTCTCTCAGGGTTCAGATACGCGACTTGCTGTTTCACGTAGCCGGCCCGCTCGGCGGGGGTCTTCGAGCGCCATGCCTCGGATACGGAAACAGCCGGACCCTTCGGAGCGATGCTCGCGCCGTACTCGGACGCAGCCGGGACCGGCCCGCGATAGTCCGCCTGCACCAGGGCATTACGTATTTCGGCGTCCTTCAACACCTGGGCATAGGAAACGCCGCGGAGCAGGGCCTGCAAGGCGTACGCAGGGTGGGTGGGGTCTGCCGGGGCGGATTTGCCGAAGGCGTTCTTCGCTTCGGCCAGGGCTTCCGCCGGGTTGAATACTTTGAGTGCGCCCAGCTGGAGTTTCGCCGCGTCGAGCCCGAGTCGCTCCGCGTCCGGATCCCGGTAGGTGGGGGGTGGGCCGTCATCCTTGCCCGCGCGTATTCGCCGGCGGGTGTCAGCGTCCAGCTTGTTCAGCCAGGTCTTGTATACGGTTTCCAGATCTACCCAGCTCGATCCGCCGGCAAGCTCGGTGCCGGATCGACGCCGGTCGTCGATCCCTCCCCGTGCGATTCCGGACCCCCGGAGCCATTCGTCGAAATTCGCGCGACTCTCGAATCCGCTCAGCCAAGAGTCGAAGGCCCGGAACAGGCGATCTTCCTCCGGATTCATCGACTTCTTCTTGCTGCTGCTGTACGCATCCAGCTGACCCAACCAGTCGTCGAACCTGGTTTCCGGCGGCAGCGAACCGAATGTCTTCAGCTCGGTGAAATGTGCGAACAGGTAGCCGAAAGCACGTGCTTCTTTCGAGTCCTGGCTGCTCTCTTTCCCGACGGGACCGATACGCGAATGGTCCATCGGGTGGACGGCGTAGATGCCCTGCCGGGCGTTCTTGTCCTGCAGATGGCCCATCTCGTGGCTGACGGTGTCGTACGCGGGATCGCCGGTCGGGGCCATCAGGCGGCCCGCCTCCACCGCTTCGCGCATGGTCTCCCGGAATTTCGCCGGGTCGCCGAAGAGGTCCTCGTTGAGGACCATGAAGGTCCGGGCGGTCTCCTCGCCGATATGAGGACTCCAGATACAGCCACCGATATTGCCGACCAGGGGAGCAATGAGTACAACGTCGAGCTGAATATCGTCGAGGTCGTTTCTCGCGGCGTAGCCGTCGACTATCGCATTCCTGATCGACAGTGCCGTATCGACGGAAATCCCCGGCTTGTCCAGCCCGAGCACCTCGACCCCGTACGTTTCGAACAACTGCCGGGCGATGGCCTGCTTGGTATTTCGTTCGGACTCGGCTTTCTCCGCCGCATTCACCCGGGTTGTCCGGTCCTCGGCCGAGGACCGCTGTCGCTGGATTGTCGAACCGCCTGCCTGTACGACGATCTCCTGCGCCACCCACCCGAACAACGCGACCTGAGCGGCGGTGAAATCGTCGCGGGACTGCGAAGTCAGCGCATCGGTGACCAGCCGACGGGCGGCGGGATTCAGCAGATTGAGGCCGTCGAGCCACGTGTCTCGTGCTTCGCCGAGCAGCCAGTCGCCGATGTCCACGCCCGGGGGAACCTGCCAGCCACCGGCATCGGCGGCGCCGAGCGTGGCACGGGTGACTGCGTGTGCCAGGACTTGGATCGGCGCGGGGGGTGTGCCGAGCTCCGCGTTCCAGCCGAGTACGGCAGATATGCGCTGGGCGGTGGCGGGGCCGAAATGCCGGTCCAGAGCCTGGGCGGCGGAGCGGTCGCCCTGCTGCGCCCGCTGCAGCGTTTCGGTGCGGTCCTGGGCGGGCAACAGGTCGAACGGAACGGTGGTGTCCGGTGTGTTCGCAAGGAGGGGCTGGGGGGTCCGCACCTGCTCGGCCAACTGGGTGACAGCAGCGGCCTGCGCGGGCGCGAGAGCGCGGCCCTGCTGCAGTGCCGTCCCGGCGTCGGTAACGAGCTGACGCTGCGCCGGATCGAGTTGATCGACATGGGTGTCCAGCAGGTTCCGTGCGGTCTCGCGCAGGTGGTCGGCGACATTCGTGCCGATGGGAATGCCCTGCGCCTCGACCTGGGCGATTGCTGCGTCGCGCACAGCCTGTGCCACCGGGAGCAACGGCGCGGCGGCCTGTCCGCCCGGTGCGTCCAGCAACTGCAGTAGGTGGCGGAGGGTGCTGTCGCCGTGCTCTTCGCGCAAGTTCGGCGCGGCGGGCGGGTTGCCGGAAACCATGTTGGCCGCGGTCCCGGCAGCGAGGCCGGCCACGGTCGGCACGGAGGTGTCGTGGTGGGCGGCGGCCGCGGCGGGCTGTGCCTGCGGGGTCACGTGTGGAGCGGGCCCGGTCGTGTGTGGTGCCGCCGTGTCCGCGCTCTGGGGCGGCGGATGCTGGGGTTGCTGGGTCGCAGTGCCGGGTGCGTCGGCGGGAGGGGCGTTGGCCTGCTTCGCGCTCGCGTACTTGGAGGCGAGTTGATCCTGCTCGACGGCGTCCTTCATCGCCGGGACGGCCCTCTCCAAGAGGTCTGTCCGGGCCTGCTCCAAGAACCGTTTGGCGTTGTTCAGCTCGATTCGGGTGGTCTCGGTGTTGAGCTGTGCATGCCGCTCCAGCGCAAGCTGGTGTGCCTCGACGGCATTCGTGTACTTGACGATCTGTTGCGTGACGCCGTGGTCGGTGACCCGGCCGCGGAAGTCCTCGGGCGAGATGTAGTGAACCGTTTTCCCGGGCGTACCGCCGTTCTCGCGGTCGTCGCCCGACCCGCCGCGGGCAACGCGGCCGTCGACCTGGTCGTTGACCCGGTCCGAGAACGCCGGTCCGCCGCTGGTTTTGCCGAGTACACCGCCGAGCTCGATCGATTCCTTCGTCGGTGTGGGGTCGGCGCCGCGGCCGCCCTCCTTGTTGATGATGAAGATATCGCCGGGCTTTCCGAACTTCTCGATCATCCCGCGGACGAGTGCCTCGGAATGGACGTTGCTCCCGCCGTGCTCGGCGTAGAACTCCGCATCGACTATCTGGAATTTCAGTTCGAAATCGTCCCCGTACCGTTCGCGCGCCATCGTGTGGAGATGGTCGATCAGGCCGGGCTGCCCTGCTTCCGGGTTGCCCCGGGCTTCGCCGTTGTCCATCAAGGTGATCCACTGCGGCTGACCGGTCTGCACGCCGTCGACAATGTTGGCGTCCGTAACGATATCGCGGGCCAGGCCCATGAGTTTGGCTTGCGTGTTCGCGAAGTCCAGCGGCATCTCGACTGTCCGGTTCGATGTGTAGAAGGTCGGTAGTTCCGGCACCGGCCCGACACCGTACAGGTCGTAGGTGATACCTTCGACGCCCTTCATGGTCCCCGACAAACCGGACGGGTCGAACAGCAACTCACTGCCGATCAATTGCTGATCCGACATCCGCAGCGAATGTTCCTGATTCGCCCGGACGGGCAGTCCTTCCTTGAGATCGACGAACTGCCCGACATCCTGCCACCGGACCTCGGTCGACTTCGTCCTGTCCCACATCGCCTTGTCGTTGGTTTCGTGCGCCAGGACGCCGATCTTTCCGCCCTCGCCCTCGTCCGGTCTCGTGATGTAATGGGTCCCCTTCTCCAAGCCCCAGCGGGCGTTGGCGGCATCGGCGAACTGCTTCAGCTCCGAGACGGTGACAGGGGAACCCGCTACCTTGTCGAGTTTGGCGACAGCCGCGGGGGTTGTTTCCGCGGCCCACATTCCGCGGGTGTTCTCGGGCCGTTTGAAATCTGCTGCGGTCAAGCCGTGTTCGCGTTCGGCGGTCGTCAGACGTTCCCAGATCCCCTCCAGCTGGGCGACTACCTCGGGTGGGGCTTCCTCGGCTGCCCCCGGCGAGAGCACGCATTCGGAGTTGCCGTCGTAGATGGTGTCGAACTCATCGATGGTGAGCTTTCCCGCCGGGAACGGTTCGAACCGGACGTCCAGTCCGTGCTCGGCGGCGGCGGTATCCAGCCGTGCTTTGATCAGATCGATCGACGGTTTCGTATTGAGGAACTCCCGCAGTGCCGTCACCTCCGGATGCGGCATGCCTCTGGCTGTGAGGTCGGTCATCATCGAATCGGCGACCTTCAACGCGCGGAACATGTAGTCCTCTTTGGTACCCACGATGATCCGCCGGCGGCCGGGCTCCGGTTCCGGCAGCGGACCGTCCTGGTCCATCCGGACCACATCGACACCGGTATCCGATTCCGGCCGCGCGACGAACGCGTGCAACTCGCCGGCCAGCTCCCCGGCGAGCAGATCACTGCTGGTCCATGCGTGCGCCGTCCCGTGATCGACGGCATCGCTGACCATTTTCATGACCATGACGATGGTTTTACCCTCGCCGGTCTTCATATCGACCGGACCGTGCTCCAGCAGCAGGAACGCCGCGGCCTGCGTTTCTCGTACCAGGCGATGTCGATCATCACCGCGGCGGATCCACTCCGTCATCGCCGCGACCCGCTCCTCCCTGGAGCCCCGCACCATGGTCTCGACCAATGACTCCGGTGAGGCAGCGGCCATCGGGCTGGTGCCGTCGGCCGTGCTGCCCGGGTCTCGCAATTCCCCGATCGCGCGACCGGCCGCCAAGGCTGTACGGACCCGCTCCTGGGCGACCACGTCGAACACCGCGTCGCGATCGGTGAGGATCCCCGCCTCGAAGTCGTTCATGAGCGAAACCCCGGACTTGTCCGAGATTTCCACCAGGTCACGGGCTTGCGCGCGCATTGCGGTGTCGTGCGCTGCCACCGCCGCCTCGTATACCTCCCGGTTCTCGGACAACTTCGCATGGGCCTGCCGGAGCTGTTCCTGGGCAGCATGCGAGGCTTCGACGGCCACTCGATCCGTTGCCGTGCCCTGCCCGGACAGCTCCCGCATCCGGTCGTCGGAGCTGAGACGGGTGGCCCGCTCGTGCGCCTCCGCCACGCGCACGGCCTTCTCCTGACGCGTCAGCTCGGCATGGGCCGCCCGTTCGCGCTCGGCGGCTTCCGCGACCCGCTGCCGGTGGTGCTCCCGCACCAGTTCGTTCTGCTGCCGCTCACCCGCAATGCGCTGCTCTACTTCGGCTCTCGCCTGCGCCCGTGCGGCCGCGGCGGGGTCTTCGCTGCCGGCCGCGGGCGGCGGATCCGAGTCATCCTGTGCGCGAGCATGTTCAGGCCGAGACGGCGTGCCATCGTTTCCGGTGGTATCCGGTTCGTTCTTCGCTTGTTGCTGGTTGGTGCTGTCATCGCCCGGACGTCCGGATTCCGGGTCGTTGGACCGCGCCGGCGTCTTGCCGTTGTTTTCGTCAGTGGGTAGCGGCTGCTTGGGGGCTTCCGTTTCCTTGCCGTGCGATCCGGGCGCTGTTCCACTGTCCTTGTCGGCGCCCGCCGGCTTCTGCTGGACAACCACATCTTCAGCACTTCCCCGAACGGGACCGTCCGGCCCGACCGGCGGGGGTGTCTCCGCGGCAGCGGTTTTCGGAGCAGACACCGCCGGTGGCTGCTTACCTCCACCCGCCGCGGGCTGCTCACCGCGCCCGGCGGGGGCGGGCGAAGCTTCACCGCTCGCCGGATGCGGTGCGGGCCGTGGCCCGGGACCGCCCCCGGCGCCGGCGGGTTGAGCAGGTGCGCCGGCGGGCGGGGCCGGCGTTTCGGGACTGATGACCGTCATCACCGGCCCGGCGTTCTGGTCCGCCGGCTCGGGAGTCGGAGCGCTGCGTGGCCCGGGCGCGACCGGCTCGGGAGCGGGGACCGGTCCGGCCTCGGCTACCGTCGTGGGACTCTGCTGTGCGCGGTCGGCCGCGGCAGTCGCCATCGAAACAAGAGGCTCTGGTTCGCTGTTCACCGGCGGTGCCGGATCGTCCCCTGAAGTGGCGGCCACGCGGGGTGGGCTCTCCGGCGGCAGCTCTCCGGCCTCCTGCTTGCCGGGGCGGGGCAGTGCCTCGGCCTGTTCGCCGTCGGCGAGGTGCGGCTTGTTCGCAACCATCGCGGGTTCCTGGGAGCCGGCAGCAGCCTGCTGAGGCCCGTCGGGAGTCCCGGGCTGCGGTGGACCTGTGACCGATTCCGCGCTCTTGACAGGCGCAATGGGATCTCCCACCGTGGGCGGCCCACTGTTGACACCGTTGTCGGCCGCTGACTGAACACTGCCCGCCGCCTTGGAATCGGCGGGTGTGGTCGGAGCATCCCCGAGGTCGGTCGCAAACTTGTCCGGCTTCGGTGCCGCCGCGATCGGTTCCACAGTGGAGGTGACACCGGATGGGAGATCGATGCTGACGGGGCCGGTGAGCCTCGGGCTGCTGCTGTTGTTTGTCGCCGGTGCCGGGGGCGGTGCGCTCAGCGCCTCGTTGCCGTGTTGTAGTGCCGAAGTGAACTGGTCCATCTGCTGCCGGTGGACAGTGGGATTGTTCGGATCGAAGTCTCTGGTGACGAGTCCTTGTGCGGCCAGCCTGTCGAAGAGGCCGGCGGCCGAAGTCTCGGACCCGCGGAGATTCGGATCGTGGCTGCTGACGATGGCCCTGTCCCCGCTTGCTGTCGCTGGAGCAGCTGACATCGAAGCGCGGATATCGCGTGCGGCAAACCCTGCCGAGCCGAGAAGGCTACCCGTGACAGCCGGCATCAGCCCTTCGATGAAGGCATCCTTGGTGAAGCCCTCACCGGACAACCCGATCGCCGTCCCGACGCCGACGATGCCACCGACCAGTCCGCTGGGGACAGCGACCGCCACGGTGCCGCCGATTTGGATCATGGCGCGTGTTGCTGTGCTGCCGGCGCGTTCGGCCAGCGCCGCCGTCGCCGGGATGACGTGTTTCCCGAACCACATGCCGAACGCCACCCCGAAGAGGCCACCGAACCCGCCTGCGGCAGTGGCGATCCCGGCGCTCTTTCCGTCGAATTCCTTCCGGTCACCGTCGTGGATCTGCTCCAGCTGCGCCAGTGCGTTGATTCCGCCGCCTTGGAGCACACCCAATCCGGTCCCGATACCGACCATCCGCAAGGCGCCGCGTTCGGCATTGAGCCTCGCACTTTGCCCGGACAGGTACTGCAGGAGCTTCTGCCAGGCGATCCGCAGCGCGGTATCGGTGCGAATTTTGGCGGCAGCCAGTTCGATCCCGCCACCGAAGCCGAACATGACAACGGCGCGAATCATCACGATGCCCAGGATCACTGCGAACGATACGACCGTGATCTTCTGCAGCTCTATCTGGTTGGCGCCGTCGTACAGCTGTTCGGCCTGGCTGTCACAGTGGGCGGCCCGGTCGAGGAAACTATCCCTCGTATCCTCGTATTTGCGGGCGAGCCCCTCGCCCCCCTTGCCCTCGAGGGCGACCGGAAGGTGGCGGATCCGGTCGTCCAGATGCCGGGCCATCTCGCGGGCCTTCTCGGCCTTTTCCGACCAGCGGTCGGCCTCCGCGCGCATGGTGGTCTCGTCGCCGAGTGGGAAGTGTCCCACCGTCCAATCGACTACCTGCGTGGGCAGCCATTCGGGCATCGTCACTGCCATCGTGGGGCTACCTCATCAATGAGACCGTCTCGGGTAGATCCCCGGCCGGCCTTCTCGTCGATGAACCACGAAATCCGCTGCCTCCAACTGATAGGCCCGGATTATCCCGCATCGACAGCGCCCTCCTCATCGATGGGAAGTAGGGGGCGCGGAGGTCCGAAAGGCAGGTCACAGCTCGGTTCACAGGCTCTGGGAGATCAGGCGGCGGGGCCGCGATCGCCCCGGAGATAGGAGCGGATATCAGCGAGTGCGGGGGCCTCCTGCATGAAGTCGGGGAGGTCGTACCTATCGGTCTCCTCGGGGGCGGCGACGGTCTCGCCGTGTTCTTTCGCATGATGGGCGGCGGCCTGTACCGCCTCGACGATGGTGCGGGCGAGTTCCTCGGGGGATTTTCGCAGCGCGTAGGCGGTGAGCGAGAGATCGGTGAGTACGCCGCCGGCATCGACCGTCACCTCCACCGACTTGTCCGGCGAAACGGATTGCAGGCGGAAGGTCTCCAGCCCCTGATAGACCTCGGCCAGCCGAGCCTGCTCCCGTTCGGCCGCGTCGAGAAGTCGCCCGAGCTGGTTACTCAGTCCGGTATTGGTCGAGCGCAGAGCCTCTTGCCGGGCTCGGTCCATAACGGGTCTCCTCTGCGAATGTGTGACCGGATCTACTTTCGAACCACCGCGGGATCTTCTCGCGGTAGGTGCCCCCGTGAATCCGGTGCCGCCATCACCGACAGCACGCGGTGCAGCACCTTCCCCGGCCCGCTCGCCCTGCTTCCGTGGCTCTCGACATCGGCGAACCCTTCTGCCAGTGCGTGGCCGGGAGAGAGCAGGCGGTGGTCGAAGCAATAATCGGTGAGCTCGGACCGCCACTGTTTGTATCCGTGCACCACCCGCGCCAGCGTTTCGCCCTGTGCACCGCTGATCCGGAGATATTCGGTGATCAGGGCACGCTGCGCCTCGCGCCGGGCCCGGAAACCGCCGAGGAGATCGAGAACGTGACCGAACTCGAGCAACATCGTCGTGTACATCGGATCGCGAAGAGCCCCGGTCGCATCACGTGCTTCGATCCGTGGTCGTCCGGCGAACAGGGCCGGTGTGGTGCAGGCGGAGCTGTCGAGCACGATCCACGGCTGCGGCGAGTACGACGCAAGTTTCTCTGTGGGTGGCGGTGATCCGTGATCCGCGCGGTGCTCGACTCGGGCCGGCACCGGGCATTTCTCCTCGATCGCGATGCCGCGCAGTATCGCCGGATATGTCGCGAGGACGCTGTCGACCGCATCGGCCATCGCCTGCACGGTCGGGACCCCTATACCGGCCGATTCGAAGCCGGAGATCTCGAGACCGTGCCGCAGCGCCATCTCCCGCGCGATACGCATGGCCTCGTCGTCGGTCACCGGTCTGGATGGTGTGGCAACGGCACGCCGCGGTGGTGGCTTCGAGGCCGGGCCCTTCTTGTCGCCGGGCCGGGCGGGGCCGTCCGGTCGCCGGGGCGGTACGGGTGGCTGACCCCGGGGCGGGATCTCGGGTGCGGATACGCGGCCGGGTGGTTTCGCCCACGGTGTTCCCGGTGGATTTGCCGCTGCGCCGGGGGCAGGGCGTGGGGAAGGACCGGCGCCGGGCAATGATGTGGCGCTGGGTGCCGCGGCTCGGGGAACCCCGGCGCCCCGGACCACGGGCCCTGGCGGTGCGGCCTGTGGGGCCGCCCCGGACGGCCTGGGGACGCCGGGGGCTCCCGGCGCGGCGGCCTGTTCCGGCCCGGGGGCGCCGCGAACCGGATCGCTCGGACCGTTTCCCGGACTTTCGGAGGTAGGAGAATCGGCAGGTGATTTCGGTGGGTCGGCGGCGGAGGGGCTCGCCCCGGTGCCCGCGCCCGCGGCCGTATCGGCGGGCCGGCCGCCGGGGTCCGGATCGGCCGGAGCCGGGGCCGATCTTGCTGGTTGTGCGTTGTACCGGCCGATCGGATCGGCGCTCGGGGGAGAATAGACCGGGCTGCTCGCGGGCGCGTCCACACCGTACGGGTTGCTGTTGTCGACCGCTCGGGCCCCGGCAGCGTCCGTATTCTGGAACGCTTCGTCGGCACGGCTCATCTGGGCCTGCAATTGCCGGAGGCTCGCCGCGAGATCCTCGAAGTCGCGAATGGCCTGTTCCGCGCCGGGCTCATAACTTTCACCGAAGATCTTGCCCGGCTTGTCATCGCCCCAGAACGTTCCGGCGACGGCGTGAGCCTCCCGCAATTCTGCCGCGATCTGCGCTGTTTCCGTGGCGATCCGCTCCAGGTCCTCGCGCTCGGCGCGCAGCCTCTCGGAATCGATCGAAAACCGCGGCTCGGTCATACTCTTTCGCTCAAGGTGCGTGTCCAGGCTCGACTGGAGCGTCGAGAGTGTTCCGGTCAATATTGCATATACGTCAATATTGCATACACGGACCCGGCAGGACCCCGCGGAGCTTCCCGTTCTTGGGGATCCCGGCGGTTCCGGTTACCGCATGAGCGGCCCCGAACCTGCCTGGACGGGGTCGCGCGGCCCGGCCGGAATGCCCGCCACCGGGCGTGCGTTTGTCGGAAGAACTGTCGTCGACGGCTTCGTGAGGAGATCCAGGTGAAGATCCGGTTCGGTATCGGGACGGGTGCGGATGCCGATCCGATGGCTCTGCCCGCGCTGGTCGATCGGCTCGAGGACGCGGGCGTCGATTCGCTGTGGTTCTCCGAACTGGTCTACTCACCGGCGGTCGACCCGGTGGTGGGGATGGCCGTGGCGCTGGCCCGCACCGAACGGCTCAAGGTGGGTACATCGGTGGCGATCCTGCCGGGCCGGCACCCGGTGCTGGTGGCCAAGCAGCTGGCGTCGCTGGCGGTGCTCGCCCCCAAACGGGTGCTGCCGGTGTTCGGGTTGCGGCCGGCAAGTGCGGGCGAACTCGATCTGTTCCCGGTGGCGGGCCGGCGCGGTGACGTGTTCGACGAGTCGCTGCGGCTGTTGCGTGCCGTGCTGCGCGACGACGAGGTGGATTTCACCGGCGACTATTTCTCGGTCCGTGGCGCGGGGGTGGGGACGCGGCCCGCACGACCGTTGGATATCTGGCTCGGTGGCCGGGCGCCGGGTGCGTTCCGCCGCATCGGCCGCTACGGCGACGGCTGGCTGGGCAGTTTCCTCACCCCGGACGAGGCCGCGGCCGGGGTGGCCGCGATCAACGCCGAGGCGGCCGGCGCCGGTCGCGAGATCGAGGACGACCATTTCGGTATCACCCTGCTGCTCGCCGAGGAGGGCGTGCCCACGCAGTTCGCGGCACGGATCCGGCAGCAGCGCCCCGAGATCGACCCAGCGGACTTGGTGGCGGGCAGTTGGCCGGAGCTGCACCGGTTGATCGACCGCTACATCGCGGCCGGGCTCAGCAAATTCGTGGTGGTACCCGCCGGTGGCGAGCCGTCGGACGGATTCCTGGATCGTTTCGTCACCGAGCTGCTACCGCGCCAGAACTGATCGTGGCCGATGCGCGCTGTACGGCGCCTGCCGCTGTCAGGCCGCGCACTCGGGCATCGGTTTGCCCGGCTCCGCCACCACAACGGGTACGTACGAGATCGTGTCCGATCCCGTAGCAGGCGGGCACACCCGCACGACGGCCGGGCCTGGGTCGGTGCGGTTACCACTGTTGTCGAAGACGATCGGGCCGCCGGCGCCGGGCACCGCGTGTTCTGGATCGGTGAAACCGCTGATGACGGTGTTCACTTCACTGCTCTGGACGGCCTGGTTCGCCGGCAGGGCCTGGACGGCGGTGGCGACGGTGGTGAGCGCGTCGTAGGCATTGATCGCCCAGCCGTCGTCGGCGTGCGCGAGGTCGAAGCCCGCGGCCCGGAACGCCTCGCTGAAATCGGCCCAGTTCGGATTGTCCGACTGCATACTGGCCTCGCCGCTGACCATGGTGAACAGCAGCCGGATGCGGCCGTCGCGGAGCGCATCGGAACGCAATGCCTGATTGCGCAGGTCTTCGAGTGCAGGATCGGCCTCGACGGTGCGCATCCGGTTGCCGTCCGAGGTGCTCACCACCGTCACCGACGGGGCCGCGCACTGACCGTTCGAGTAGGCCTCGTCGAAACTGTAGAGCAGCCGGCCGAGGTCGCGGCCACGCGCAAGATAGATCACCGTGGAATCGGCCGGGGTGGCGCAGATTCGCCGTGCGGTGTGTGGCACCGTGGTCGGCTCGGCCGAATCGAATTTCACCTCCGGCACGTCGTTTCCGTATGCGCGGTGGATCAGCGGCAGTGCCGTGCAGGTGTACGGATCCGACCCACCGGTGGGCACAGCGATGAAATCGGGCGGGTCGGGGAGCGCGGCCGTGATCTGGTCCACCTGTTTCGCGGCCCGGAACGCAACCCGGTAGAAGTAGCCTTTCCCGACTCCCCGGGGGTAGGTGATATCCGAATCGCAGGATGCGAAGTCGGGCGTATCCTGGTGGGAGCCGGTCTGGTCGAAACCTTCGGCCGTGACCACATCGGAAACCATCGGAATCTTCTGCTGCGCCAAGTGATCCGCGATATCGGCGGTAGTCTGCTGACTCAATCCCACACCGGCCACCGCGACGACATCGCCACGGGCGGCCAGTTCCCGCGCCACGGCGAGGGCGTCCCCGCTGCCGTTGTAGTCGCCGAGGTTGCCGACCACGAGGCGTATCGGATGGATACAGCCGGTGCCGTTGGCCCGGCGCTGCGCGGTGGCCATACCCTCGAGTTCGTGGACGGCGCGCCCCCCGGCCTGCTCATCGGTCATGGTGAGCAGCACACCGACCGTGACCGGTGTGCCGGGGCATTGGGCACCGGACGAGTCGTTCTGGCGGGCGATCACCTGCATCACGCCGGCAAAGGCAGGGAGGTCGAAGGCATACGGGCCTTCGGACAACCCTACGCAGTTATCGCCCGCGGCCCAGGTCGCGGTGGAGGGGCCACCGGCGTTGCAGGTGGCCATCCGGTGCAGGGTCGCCCGGTTGTACCAGGCCGTCGCTGCCAGGAACACCAGCAGCGCCGCCACTACGACTCGCAGCCAGCGCGTCCACTTGTGCGGTAAGTCCGCGTCGGGATTAGGCCAGATGAACCATATATACGACGATGCCACGGGAGCGCTCCTAGTTCGGCCGGCCGGATCATTGGAATTCGGCCGCGAGGTTCTGGTACCGGCCGGAGCGGTCACGGAACGGATCGCCATCGGTGGCGGGTGCGGCCAACTCCCAGTAACTGCCTGAGATTCGGCCGCACAACTGTGCCTTCTGCTCCCTGGTGGTGACCCGCGGATCGGATTCGAACGCCGCCGTGGCCGCCAAGAGCACGGTGATCCGATACTTCGCGGTGGTGCCCTGATCGGGCGCGGCCAGCACCGCATGGTCGGTCCGGCGTGGATCGAAAGCCGAGGCGATCTGGTCGAACTCCGACAGCCACTGCCGGCTCGGCAGCTGCCCGAGCGATTGCGCCAGCTCGTCCGCGATCGCGGCGGAACCCTGCAGCAGCCGTTTGTAATACAGCTTCGCGACCCGATCGTCCGGTTCTGCCGCCGCATACAACAGTCGGAACATCCGGTCCCAGCTCTTCGCCGGCGGTGTCGTGCGTGCAGCGAGGATCCGCAGTCCGAGCGCACGAACCACCGGAGGAAGTACCGCTGCGGACTCGTCCGCGGTGGGTGTCCACAGCGAGGACGATTCGAACAGAACAGATCCGTGGTCGATGCCCGGCGGAAGGGCCGGCAGCAGCAGCTTCGCTTCGCGTTTGTTGCGGGCCGCCGATATGGTCACCAGCGCCTCGCTGAGATCGCTGTTAACGGTGCGCTGGGGACTCAGGGCACGCACGAACGGCTCCAGCAGATACTGCTGGAAGGTCGGCGCCGATCCCGGACCCGGTGCGTCCAGCACCGAGTCGAGGTCGGCGACCAGCCGTGGATCGTCGCGGATCCGGTCCAGGACCGCACTCGTTGTCGCAGGATGGCCGTCGGTCAGCCGGTGGACCGGTCCGGAGATCCGCACGGGAGTCACCGAATCGACCTGTCGCGCCACGGATTCCGTTTCCACAGGCGAAAGATCCGGGAGCCCGAGTCGCAGCCAAGCCGGATCCGGGACGGCGCTGGGGCCCGGGTTCGGCGGTCGCTGGGATACCTCCGGTGCCAGAAAATCTCTGGCGAGTTCCTTCGCCAGCAGACCGGAGCTGCCGGCGACTACTGCCAACGGGTCGGTATCGCGGACGCCGACCGCCGCCAGTGAGCGTCGGATCCGCAGTAGCGAACCCAGGAACGCCACCGATGCCCGTGCATCCCCGTCGTCGAGTAGTACCAGCACTTTGGGTCGCCGGCCTCGTATCCGGGCCGCGCTCTCCCGCAAGTCGGCGAGGAATGCGCCGAGTACCAGATCGTCCATTCCTCTGCGGGTTACGGCATCGGAGCTCGCCGCCTCGAGCGCGAGCCGGATCAGCACATCCTCCGGATCGTTGTGCAGGCCCAGGTCCTGATGGCCGAACCAGGGGACCGCCGCCTGCCAGGTGATCCGGGTGAGCCAGGTACCGTGCACGAGACGCCGCACGACGAATTCGTTGATGTGCTGGACAACAGCCGGAGCCACGATGGCAACGCCGGGGATGCCGATCCCGGCTGCCTGGTCACCGACCACGGCGACCAGACCGTCGACGAGTGCGACGAGAGTCCTGCCGTGGCGGTGCCGGTTGAGTTCCGCGCGCAGATGTGCGCGATGGTCGGCGACCGGTACCTGCGAGAAATCGAGGTCGATCGCGATCTGCGCAACCATCGTTCGCGGGAAGGCCAGCGAGTACCCGGGCATACCGGGGGTCAGTCCCAGCATGATCGCGGCCAGGACCGGGCGTATCGGATCCCCACTGTCGTAAGGGCGTTCGAGCGGGCGGACCAGCACAGTGGGTGTTCGGCCACGCCACGACGAATAGATCCGGTTCAGCATCGCGGTGCGTCCGGATCCGCCGCATCCTTCCACGGTGAGCAGCGGACGGACCGAGGGTGCTTCTTCGCCCTCGGGAGCGTCGACCAGCTGGTCGACGAATTGCAGCAGATCCGTGCGTCCGACGAACATGCACCCCTCCTGCGAACCGAGCGAACCACCGGTGGCCGGGCGGACGCGGCCCGGATTGTCGCCTGCCGCCGTCCCCTCATCGGAACATATCGGGCACAAACCCTTTCGGCATTAACGGATTACCGCAGATTACTCGCCGGACGTCCGCCTGCAGCGGAAACTCGTCGCACGGTCAGCTCCCGGCAGCCACCCGGCATCGACTCGAGAGGGGGCGGGTTCACAACGGTCCCCACGCGGTGTCGTTTCCGTCGCGGAAGGCGGCGAAGGAGGTGGCGAGGTCGCCGGTGGCGCTGCACATCACCTGGGTCCGGTTCTCGATATCGAGGGCGTGGCGAAGGCTGGGGGAGTCCACGGTCTGCCACATCGTTTCCTTGGTCATCCACACCGCGAGCGGGGAGTGCTGAGCGATTTCCTCGGCCTTGGCGACGGCACGGTCCAGGAGGTCGTCGGTGCCGGTCACCTCGAGTACCAGCCCGATCCGCTCGGCCTCCCGGGCGTCGAAGATGCGGCCGGTGAGCAGCAGTTCGGCCGAACGTGAGGCGCCGACGAGCCGCGGTAGGTGGTAGCTGGTGCCCATATCGCAGGCCGAGATCCCGTGCCGGATGAACACGGCGCCGAAACTCGCCGCGGGGCTCGCGTAGCGGATATCGCAGGCCAGTGCCAGCGCGAAACCGCCGCCGACCGCCGCGCCGTTCACCGCGGCGATCACGGGCTGGCGGAGGCGGTGGATCTTCTCGAACGCCGAAGCCATCAACTCCTGCGCGGCCAGGATCTGGGCGACGGGGGAGCGGGCCGATCCCACCAGTGCCGCGATCGGTGTGGCGTCGGTGGCCGTGAAATCCTCCGGCTGCGCCTTCAGGTCGGCGCCGGAGCTGAAGCCCGCGCCGGCGCCGGTGATCACCAGGGCTCGGACCTCCGGTTTACCGTTCACCTCGTCGAGCACGGTGTGCAATTCGGCGACCGTTTGATTATCGAGTGCGTTACGCCGATGCGGGCGGTCGATCGTCAGGACGACGACGCCGGAGGGCAGGTATTCGGTGGACAGTTCGGGCACGGATCGGACCTTTCCGGAGTCGGGCTCAGCGGGCGACGGTACCGCCGTCGACCAGGAATGTCTGGCCGGTGATGAAACTGCCGGCGTCGGAACACAGCAGCAGCGCGGTCCCGACCATTTCGTCGGGCCGGGCGATACGGCCCAGCAGTGCGGCCCCGGCCATCGCCTCGATGAATTCCGGTGGGTTCTTACGCACCATATCGGTGTCGACCGCGCCGGGAGCCATGGCATTCACCCGGATCCCGTCGGCGGCGAATTCCGCGGCCATGGAACGGGTGAACGACAGCAGTGCGGCCTTGCCCGCCGCGTACATCGACAGCGCGGGAGCGAACTGCATCGCCGCGACCGAGCCGAAGTTGAGCACGGCCGCGTGCTTGCTCGCCCGCAGGTGCGGCAGCGCCGCCTGGACCAGGAACAACGGTCCTTGCACATTCACCCCGAACGATTTCTCGACGGCTCCCGGCTCCATACTGTCCAGCGGCTGCGCGAGGGCGTTGGCGGCATTGTTGACGACGATATCGATACCACCGAATGCCTCGACGGCGGTCTCCACCAGGCCCCGGAGGGCATCGACCTCGCCGAGGTGGACCGGGACACCGATCGCTTGCGCGCCGAGTTCCCGCAGCCGGGCCGCAGCGCGTTCGCAGGCCTCCGGTTTCCGGCTCGCCACCACGATGTTCGCACCCGCGCAGGCGAAGCCCTCGGCGATCGCGAGCCCGATACCGCGGGTCCCGCCGGTGATGATCGCGGTCCGCCCGCTCAGGTCGAACAACTTCTGGTAGGAGTCCTTGTCCACGGGACCACCCTCTCGGTCGGCGGGCGGTACCGCTCCGCGTCTGACAACGGCCGCTGTCAGTTGTATCAGCACGCGAAGCTGTTCGAGTGGCACTTCGGAATCGGAGGGTTGCTCGGCGGCGCCGGTCCGGACGGCCGACCACAGCGCGTGCGCTGCGCCGGAACGTATCCGGCAAGCGAAGCAGCTTTCGGTCGGTAAGGGTGCGAGCTCAGCCGACCGGTACCGGGCCGGGTAGCGCGAAACGCTGCCGCACGGTCGGCTCCGGATAGCCGAGGGGCACGGAAGCATTGCCCCGAATCCGGTTCCCGGGCTACCGCCCTGACCAGGATGATTCGAACTCCTGCCGGCGCGGCGGCGGGCTACCGGTTCTCGACGGTTCGGGCGAGAATGCCGAGGGTGGCCCGCAGACCCGATTCGGGAATGATCGGGAAGATGCCCGCTTCCCGGTAGGGCGCCGCGATCCGGCTCCAGTCGTAGTACGACGTCACCAGGGTGCCGGTCTCGCTCGGCGCCAGACGGTAGCCGTAGAGGTGTTCGATCGGCGGCTGGATCGTCCCGGAGATCGTCCATTCGATCTGCGCGTCCTGCTCGAACGCGGTGATGATCACCGTGACGTCGTACTTGCCCATCGGGAAGTCGTTGAGCGATTCACGGTCCATATGCACCAGGAAGGTGTCTCCCACAGCGGTGACGGGTTCGCCCTCCGCGGATTGCAGCATGCCCGAGCTGTCGATCGCCACGTGCCCGGCGGGCGAGCACAGCAGGGCGAAAATCTCGGCCGGTTTCGCCGCGATCTCCCGGTGGACCTCGAACCGTTCTTCACTCATGCCGTTCACCTTCGCACAGTGGCCGGGTGGGCGTCGGGCACCGACCACTGTTCCTGCGGCAAAAACTGGAACGTGTTCTTGCGAAGTTCGGCGTCGTGCCCGATGCTGGGGCGATGGATATCGGGATCGCGCTGCCCACCATGTGCCGGGACTACAACCGGGCGGCCACCGTCGAGTGGTCGCGACTCGCGGATCAGGGCCCGGTCTCGAGTATCTCCTGTGGCGAACGGATGACCTACCACAACCAGGAGATGTGGACGACGCTGGCGGCCGCCGCCGCGGTGACCGAGCGCGTGCGGATCATCGCGAATGTGTCGGTGGTTCCCGCGCATCCGGTGGCCCTGGTGGCCAAACAAGCCGCGACGATCGATGTCCTGTCCGAAGGCCGCTTCACCCTCGGTGTCGGCGTCGGCGGGCGGGGCGGCGACTACCGCAGCCTCGGAGCGCGTGCCGACCACCGCCATGAACGGCTGGATCGGGCGGTCGCCGAACTCCGGTCGCTGTGGGCGGGGGAGTCGCCGTCCGACGGCGGCGATCCCGTCGGACCGCCGTGTGTCCAGCCCGGTGGCCCGCCGCTGCTCGCCGGGGCACTCGGCCCCAAATCGCTGGCCCGCGCCGCGCGGTGGGCCGACGGGGTGGTCGCCTTCAGTGTGGGTGGCGTGCCGGATGAGATCGCCTGGTCCGCCGGTGCCGCGCGCCGGGCCTGGACCGACGCGGGCCGCGGATCGCCCCGGCTGGTGAGCGGTTGCTTCTACGTCCTCGGAATTCCCGACCCCCAGACCGTCCTGCACAGTTTCACCGCGGAATACCTGGATTTCCTCGGCTCGAACAACGCCGCGGCGGCCGCGGGGGCCATGAAGACCTGCGACGCCGACGCGCTGCACCGGACGCTGGACGCGGCGGAAGCAGCCGGCCTGGACGAGTTCATCCTGGTCCCCGGCTCGGCCGACCGCGCCGTCCTGGACGCGACACTGGAACTGATCGCCGCCCGCTGATCTCCTCGCGGATCTCCGCCAGGACACCGTCACCACGGACGCGCCTCGAGGCCCGGACGAGCGCCGCCGAATACCGAATGATCGAGTGCCGGCCGCGCAGCGACACGGCGGCGTGAACGCCGAAGAATCCACTTCTCCGGCGCTGCTGTGGTGCCGTAGTACGGCGGCGATTTGGCGGGCCGAGGAAATTTCTCGTGGCGGCCAGGGGTCGCTATCCCGCCCCTGCCTGGCGGTACGCCATGCGCCGACCGGCGAAATAGTGCCGCTATGGGCAGGTTTCCTCGCGGACACGACGCCCGTGCACTGTTGCCGGGAGGCAGTTCGAAGGCACCGAGGAGGGGTTGTGAAGGTAACCGTCGTGGCGGGTAACCCGAAACCACAGTCGCGGACGTTGGATGCGGCGCGAATTCTGGCGGCGGCGATAGCTGCCCGGGACGCCGATGAGATCGTCGATGTGATCACCTTGGGCCCCGGTCTGCTGGGGTGGGGCGACGACGGTGTGAAAGCCGCCGTGGACAAGGTTCGGGCGGCCGACCTGGTGATCGTCGCCAGCCCGACGTACAAGGGCACCTATACCGGGGTCCTGAAGCTCTTCTTGGATCAGTTCGCGACCGATACCGGCCTGCAGGATGTGATCGCGGTGCCGCTCATGCTCGGCGCCGGCCCGGGACACGCGATGGCCCCGATATTTCTCGAGCAGGTGCTGCGTGAACTGGGAGCGACCCTGCCCGCGCCCGGCCTCTACGTAATGGATTCGGAATATACGACGGGTACGGCGATCGCGGACTACGCGTCGCGGTGGGGCGCGGCGCTGTCGGCATCGGATCGGGCGGGTGTGCGATGACGGCGGCGGCAGTTCCGTTCGACCAGGTCGCGCTGCGCCGGGCCTATGGCCGCTTTCCCAGCGGTGTGGTGGCGTTGTGTGCCGTAGTCGACGGCGAGTACGTCGGGATGGCGGCCAGCAGTTTCGTGACCGTCTCACTGGACCCGGCGCTGGTGGCGTTCTGCGTTCAGCACACGTCGACAACATGGCCGAAGCTGCGCGCCGGCGGCCGGCTCGGTATCAGCGTCCTGGGCGAAGACCATCACGACGCGGCCCGTGCGCTGGCCGCCAAAGGCCGGGACCGGTTCGCGGGCCTGGCCACTCGGGCCACGGGCGCCGGGGCGCTGTTCATCGAAGGCGCGAGCCTGTGGCTGGAGGCGGTGGTGACCGAGCAGGTCGCCGCCGGCGACCACGACATCGTGCTGATGGCGGTGCGTGATTTCGAGATCGCCGAGGAGATCGCGCCGATGGTGTTCCACAGCAGCAAGTTCCGCCGGCTGGTTCAGGAGAACGAATGACTGCGCTCGATGCCGCCCTCGCCGCCCTGCGTGCGGGGCGACCTGTGCTCGTGACCGACGCGGCGGACCGGGAGAACGAGGGCGATGTCATCCTGGCCGCCGACCGGGTCAGCACGGAGTGGGTCGCCTGGACGGTGCGCAATACCTCGGGGCTGCTCTGTGCGCCGATGACCGCGGAACGCGCCGACACGCTCGAACTCCCGGCGATGGTGACGCGTAACGAAGATCCCAAGGCGACCGCGTACACGGTGACGGTCGATGCCGCGCAGGGGGTGTCGACCGGGATCTCGGCCGACGATCGAGGCCATACGCTGCGGCTTCTCGGTTCGGCGGCGGCCGGGCCGGCGGACTTCACGCGCCCCGGGCATGTGCTGCCGTTACGGGCCCGGCCCGGCGGCGTGCTCGAACGTCCCGGGCACACCGAGGCCGCGGTGGACCTGTGCACGCTCGCCGGGGTCGCGCCGGTGGGCGTGATCGCCGAACTCGTCGCCGATGACGGGTCGATGATGCGTTATCCGGAGGTCGCGGCGCTGGGGTCGCGGATGGGGCTGCCCGTCCTGACGATCGAGGAATTGGCCGATTACCGCCGCCACCACGATCCCGAACGCCGGCAGGTGGCCCCGCGGGTCCGGCGCGGCGCGGAAACCGTCCTCCCGACGCCCGCCGGGGAGCTGCGGGCGATCGGGTACCGGGACACCGAAACCGGCGCCGAACACATCGCTCTCCTCGCCGGCGAGGTACACCGGAGTGCACCGCTGGTGCGGGTGCATTCGGAATGCCTCACGGGCGAGGCCTTCCACTCCCGGCGATGTGACTGCGGGCCGCAGCTCGATACCGCGCTCGAGCGGATCCGTCGTGACGGCGGTGTGGTGGTGTACCTGCGTGGTCACGAGGGCCGCGGTATCGGACTGCTGAAGAAGCTCGCGGCCTACCGGCTCCAGGACAGTGGACTGGATACGGTCGAGGCGAATATCGAACTGGACGAGCCGATCGATGGCCGCGAGTACGGCGCTGCCGCGGCCATTCTGCGAGATCTCGGGATCGATCGGGCGCGCCTGCTGACCAACAATCCGGACAAGGTGCGGGGCCTGCACGCCGCCGGAATCGATATCGCCGAGCGGATCCCCTTGGTGGCCGGGGCGGTGGCGGCGAACGTGCGGTATCTCGATGCCAAGCGACGGCGAATGGGACATCTGCTGGATCTCCCGGCGGCCGGAGAATTTGACCTGCGTCACTCCGCCGTGTCCGGTGCGGGCCTTCCGGGGAACTGACAACTCGGAGGTCAGAGCATTATCGGCGGGTGGCTGTGGACATTTTCCCCCTGCGTCACGCGGCGTAATGCTTCTGTCACTCGATGTCGAAAGACTGCGTTGTGTCGACGCTTCCCGGGCCGGGGCCGCGGACGACACACACGAGAGGGGCCGGTCATGACCGTGTCGTCGCATGATGAACTCACCGAGGCGCTCGGACGCGCTCGTTCGGGCAGCAGCAAACGGGTCAAGGAACTGCTCCAGTCGTCCCCACGCCGCGCTCATGTGCTGCTCCGTGCCGGAATCCGGCGGCGTCTGCTCACCGGCCGCGACGCCTTCGCCGAACAGAACCTCGTCATGTCGATGATGATGACGCGGAACTCGATCCGGTCCGCCCTGCAGATGCTGGGCAGTGAGGGCCTGATCGAGCGACGTCAGAAGATCGGGACCAAGGTCGTCGCCGGTATCTCCGAACTCCCGCTCCTCGAAATGCTCCCGGTCGGCAGCTGGCGATCCGCGGCCGGCGATATCGAGCACCCCGCCCTGGGCGTCGAACTCGAACACGTCGAGCGGACGACCGTACTCGCCGACCAGTACATCCGCACCCGTCTCCAACTCGACGATTCCCGGGTCATCCTGCAGGAAGACCTCGTGCACCGGGGTGGTGAGGTGATCGGCATCATCGTCGGCTACCACCGGCCGGAATCACCGGACCCCCGCGACGACCTGGAAACCCAGATTTCGGAGTTGCGGGCGATGTCGGAATCGCATATCGAGGCCACGGTAGAAGCCGTCAACTGCGATGAGCGGACGGCCAAGGCGCTCGGTATCGAACCGGGTTCGGCGCTGCTGGTCCGCGAAACGCTTGTGCGTGACCCCTCCGGCAAGCCCCGCATGCTGGCCTACGGGCACTATCGCGGGGATCGCGTCGCGCTGTGGGCCCGTGACGACAGCGTGCGCGGTATGCGCCGGGTCGGGGCCGAATCCCCCTGAGACCCCGCATCGCGCGGGACTTCTGCTCTGAACTAGGAGAGCCATGTACCTCGACGTGTCCTGCGACCGGACCGATTTCACCTGGATGATCAAGAATTCCGTGGTGCCCCGTCCGATCGCCTGGGTGAGCACCACCTCGTCGGCCGGTGTGGGAAATCTTGCGCCGTACAGCTATTTCTCACTGGTCACGATGGACCCGCCCATTCTGATGGTGTCGTTCACCGGCCGGAAGGACACGCTGGACAATATTCGGGAGACCGGCGATTTCGTCGTCAACCTCGTGACGGAGGGGCTGGCCGGTATCCAGACCGACTCCGCCGCCGTTCTCCCACCGGAGATCGACGAGGCCGAACTGCTCGGCCTGGAGACGATTCCGGGGACCGCGGTCGGCGCGCCCCGGCTCGCGCGGGCGAAGGCCGCGCTCGAATGCCGGGTGATCGAGGAAAAGCCCATGCCCGGAACGGTGCTGGTGTTCGCCGAGGTGGTCGCGATCCATGTGGACGACGCGGTGCTCGACGAGCGCGGCCGGATCGACGTCGCGGTCTATCGTCCGGTGGGCCGCCTGGGTGGTTCGCTGTACACGACCGTTGCCGAGTCGTACCGGATTCCGGTCCCGGCCGCGGCGGATGTCCTGTCCGGGAAACGGTCGGTCGAACTGGCCGGCAGCCACGCCGACCGCACCACCGGTGTCCCGGTGACGGACCTGCGCTGATTGCCGAACCGGAACCGTGGCCGGCTGACGGCGAATACCGCTGGAAAGCAGTGAAAAGACCAGGTCATGGCGGCTTATCCCGGAACCGGGACAGCGAAATCAAAACATGACGGCTCGGACCAGGTCGCGAAACAGGCGGCAGGTGAAATCTCTACAGGTCACATCGTGGCCCGGGCACACCCACCCACTGATTGCGCGGGGTGCCATATCAACCCGAGACGTGTGAAAAGGAGGTCTCTGGTGCCCCGATATCTGGCTCGCCGCATCGTGCAGAGCCTCGTGACGATCTTCGGAGTCGTCACGGTCGCCTTCTTCTTGGTCAGGCTCTCCGGCAACCCCGCCGCGCTGCTGCTGGGACCGGACGCATCCGCCGAAGACGTCGACGAACTCTCGAAAACCCTGGGATTCGACGATCCACTGGTGGTGCAGTACGGCCGTTTCCTCGGTGATGCTCTCACCGGTGATCTGGGCATGTCGTTGAAGCAGAACATGCCGAGCCTGGACCTCGTCCTGCAGCGGCTGCCGGCGACCTTGGAGCTGGCGATGACCGGCTTCGCCCTCGGTCTCCTCGTGGCATTCGCGGTGGTGATGATTCTGCAGTACACGGATTCCGACCGGTTGCGTTCGGCGGTGTTGTGGTTCGCGAGTGCGCGCCAAGCGATCCCGTCGTTCTGGCTCGCCGTCATGCTGGTCATGGTGTTCGCGGTGACGTTGCGCATGTTCCCGGCGCTGGGCAACAACAGTCCGCTGTCCCTCGTGCTGCCGGCGATCACTATCGCCACCCTCGAATGTGCTCTGTACATCAGGCTTCTCGATACCGCGTTCATCGAGCAGCAGAGTGCCGACTATGTCCGCACCGCGTATGCGAAAGGACAGCGGCGCAGCGTGGTGGTGCTGCGGCATATGCTGCCCAACGCCGTCCTGCCGGTGATCACGGTGGCCGGTATCAATCTCGGGGTCCTGCTGGGCGGCTCCATCGTCGTGGAGCTGGTGTTCAACTGGCCCGGAGTCGGCCAGTTGCTGATCCAGTCCATCGCCGGACGCGACTACACCGTGGTGCAGACCTCGATTCTGGTGATCGCACTGTTCTTTGTCGTGGTCAACCTGGCGGTCGACCTGCTGTATTCGGTCATCGACCCGCGAGTGAGGCTGAAATGACTTCTGTTGCCCTCGGATCGCGGCGGCGCCGCACGCTCGATCCCAGTGTGGCTATTGCCGCCACCATGCTCGCGGTGGTCCTGCTCGTCGTGGTTCTCACGCCGCTGCTGCCGTTCTACGATTCGACCGGGCAGGATCTCGGGAACCGATTCCAGCCGATCTTCGCCGACCCGGCGCATCCGCTCGGCACCGATGATCTGGGCCGGGACATGCTGTCCCGGCTGGCGGTGGCGGGACGGATGTGTCTGCTGGTCGCCGTCCCCGCGGTGCTCATCAGCGTGGTACTGGGCGTGCTCCTCGGACTGTTCGCCGGATATTTCGGTGGGCGGCTCGACAACATCATCTCGGCGTTGTCGGACATCCAGCTGGCCATGCCCGTGATGCTGCTGCTCATCGCGATCGTCTCGGCGCTCGGGCCGTCGATTCCGGTTCTGGTCATCGTGATCGGACTCGCCAACTGGGTGCAATATGCCCGCGTATCCCGGGCCGCCGCCTGGTCGCTGCGGGAACGGGAGTTCATCTGGGCACCAAAAACACACGGGGCCGGCACCGCGTGGATCCTGCGGCGGCACCTGCTGCCCAATGTGCTGCCGACGGTGCTGATCATGATCCCGTTCGATGTGGGCACCATCGTCCTCTACGAGGCGGCCATGTCGTATCTGGGGCTCGGAATCCAGGCGCCCACCCCCAGCCTCGGCGGGATGATCAGGGACGGCCAGTCGTTCCTGCGGTCCGAGCCGATGCTCACCGTTCTGCCCGGCGTGCTGCTGTTCATGCTCATCGCCGGCCTCCAATTCCTCAGCAAACGACTGACGAGCGCGCAGCCGCCGGAAACGAGTGACCGATGACCGACAGAAAACCAGTGATCAGTGTGCGTGATCTCGTGATCGAAGCCGGTCCCGCCGAGGCGCCGAACCGGCTGGTGGACGGGGTCTCGTTCGATGTTCATCCCGGTGAGGCCGTCGCGCTCGTGGGGGAGTCCGGGTCCGGGAAATCGATGACGATGCTGGCCACCATGGGACTGTTGCCGCGCGGGGTACGGGTCACCGGCGGCAGCATCCGGCTCGGTGATCTCGACCTGCTGACGGCGGCCGGCACGTCGCTGCGTGCGGTGCGCGGCGCCGATCTGGCCATGGTCTTCCAGGACCCGATGATGTCGCTGAATCCGGTGATGCGCATCCACACGCAGCTGGCCGAGATGATCGAGCTGCATACCGGCGGGCTCACCAAGGACGAGATCCGGGCGCGGTGTATCGAACTGCTCGAATCGGTGAATATGCCCGACCCCGAACGGAAGCTGCGGTCCTATCCGCACGAGCTCTCGGGCGGGCAGCGGCAGCGGGTGATGATCGCCATGGCGATGGCCCACGACCCGCGGATGCTCATCGCCGACGAGCCGACCACCGCATTGGATGTCACGGTCCAGGCGCAGGTGATGCGGATCATGCAGGAGGTGCGCGAACGGGTGGGCTCCTCGCTCGTCCTGGTCACCCACGACCTCGGGCTGGTCGCCGAGAACGCCGACCGGGTGCTGGTCATGTACCGCGGCAAGCTGGTGGAAGAGGGCAGCACAGCGGATATCTTCAGGAACCCGCGCGACGACTACACCCGCCGACTGCTGTCCGCGGTGCTCTCACTCGGCGACGAGCGCGTGGCCGGGAAGGATGCGGAGGTGTCCGCGGAGAAGCCCGGCCGGCCGGTGATCGATGTCGACGATGTCCACGTGCACTACCCCGTCCGGAACTCCTGGCGCGCGAAACCGGAGCAGTTCCGGGCGGTGGACGGCGTGAGCCTGCGCTTGGACAGGGGTGTCACCGTCGGCCTGGTGGGCGAATCAGGATGCGGGAAGAGCACTTTGGTGAAGACGATCCTGGGCATCCAGACACCGACATCGGGACAGGTGTACGTGCACGGCCGCGAGGTCAACCGGTTGTCCGACCGCGCTCGCCGCCCGCTGCGGCGCACGGTGCAGGCGGTGTTCCAGGACCCGTACTCCAGTCTCGACCCGCGGCTGACCGTGCACGAGATCGTCGCCGAACCGTTGCGTATCAACAAATGCTATTCGGCCGGCCGCGTCGCCGAGGTACTCGAACAGGTGGGTCTGACCACGACGATGGCGCGGCGGCGTCCCGCCGAGTTCTCGGGCGGACAGCGTCAGCGGATCGGTATCGCGCGGGCACTGGCCCTGAAGCCGGAGGCCCTGATCCTGGACGAGCCGACATCGGCGCTCGACGTCTCCATCCAGGCCCAGGTGATCGAACTGCTGCGGGATCTACAGCGGGAATTGGGGTTGGCGTACCTGTTCGTCTCCCATGACCTGGCCGTGGTACGCAGCCTCGCCGATGAGGTGGCGGTGATGCGGCAGGGCCGGTTCGTCGAATACGGCTCCGCCGTCCAGGTTTTCGACGACCCGCAGCACGAATACACACAGATGCTGCTCGCCTCGGCGCCGGTTCCGGACCCCGCACGTCGTGCGCGGCGTCTCGTACCAGAGGCGGCCGTGGCATGAGCGAGTCAGGTGGACGCCCTCTGCGGTTCCACGCGCTCCGGGGCCGCGCGGCCGGGGTGATCGCCGCTCTGGCAGTGGGCGCACTGGTGCTCGCCGGTTGTTCCACGCCCACCGGCGCGGAAACTAGTTCGATCACCGTCGCCCAGCCCATGGACCTGAAATCGCCGGACCCGGTGATCGACAACAGCCTGTATTCGACGAATATCTTCCGGTCCGTCTTCGACCAGCTGAACGAGGTCATGCCGGACGGGAGCCTCGCACCCCGCCTCGCCACCGGATGGACGGCGTCCGGTGACGCGCGGACCTGGACTTTCCCGCTCCGCCGGGATTCGACGTTCCATGACGGGACACCCGTGACCGCCGCCGATGTGGTGTTCAGCTTCCAGGCGGTCATGGGCAATCCGAGATCGCTGAACCGGATCTATACGAACAACATCGAAAATGTCGCCGCCGACCGGCAGGGCGGTGTGGTATTCACGTTGAAGAAGGCCGATGCGGCGTTCCCGCGGATCGCCTACTACATCTCGATCGTGCCGCAGCAGTACTACGAGCGGGTGGGGCCGGAAGGGTTCGCCGACAATCCGATCGGCTCCGGACCGTACCGATTCGTGAGCTGGACACCCGGTGTCTCGGTGGAACTCACGTCCTACCCGGAGTACTGGGGCGGGGCGCCGTCGATCCGGAACGTCACGGTGCTACCGGTCGCCGATCCGGAAGCGCGGATCAACGGTCTGCTCGCCGGCGATATCGACCTGACCTCGCTCACCCCCGCGCAGATCAGCGCGGTCCAGGGGGCCGCCGAACCGGTCGAGAAACAGGCCAACCAGCTCGTGTACCTGTCCGGGAACGCCGAGGCAGGTGGTCCGCTCGCGGATCAGAAGTTGCGCAACGCGATCAGTATGGCGATCGACCGCACGACGATCATCGACACGGTGCTCTACGGGTACGGCGCCGTGGCGAGCGGTTCCGCTGTGGCGCCGGATGTCGAAGGCTACGACGGATCGCTGGCGCCGCTCGATCACGATATTGCGGAAGCCACCAGGCTGGTGGCCGAGAGCAACTACCGCGGGACGCCGATTCCGCTGGATTACCCGACCGACGGGAATGTCCCGATGTCGAATCAGCTCGCCCAGGCCGTGGCCGCGCAACTCTCCCGGATCGGGATACGGGTGGAACTGCGAGGTTCGGACGCGGCCAGTTTCGACCTCAAATGGACCTCGCACGAATTCCGCGGTCTGTACCTGTCGCAGTTCTCGCCGTCGATGATGGATGCTTCGACCACGTTGAACTACCTGTTCGGCCCCACCGGTAACGCCCTGTTCTCGGACCCGGAGATCGACGCGTTGATCGTGCAGGCCGGTACCACCGTGGACGAGCGGAAACGGCGGGCGGTGATGTCGGAGATCTGGTTGCTGAACCAGCAGCGTTCCTGGGTGATCAATCTCGACTACACGGTCTCGACGTACGGCAAGACCATCGGTCTGCGGTGGCAACCGCGCGCCGACGGTCATGTGGATTGGCGCACCGCATCCTGGCAGTGAACCCGCACCGCTGTGGCATCGGGTCCGCACCGGCGAATTGCCGGGGCGGAACCGATGTGGGTTCCGGACCGGGCCGCCGCAGGCGGCGAATTGGGTCGCGACCCTCGCCTCAGCCCTGCTCAGCGCCCGCTTCGCCGCTGTTTCGTATGCGAAAAGAAACCCTTACCGCAGCCACCTCCGGCCGAAATCACCGCAACGTCGAATAGAGGAGCCGACCGAATTGCCGCGCCGCCGAGCGCGTTCCGCGGCAGTCCATCCCCGCGTGAAGGAGAGAATTCCGATGGCCGACCCGTTCCACCTCGCCTGGTTCACGCCGTTCAAGACTCCGGCGTGGAAGAGCCCGTGGGCTTCCGGCACCGCCACCGAATGGCTCAACGGCGACTACTACATCGATATGGCCCGAGCTCTCGAACGCGCCGGATTCGATTTCATGATGTTCGAAGATTCCACCCTCGTCTCCGACACCTACGGCGGCACCCAGGAGAACGACCTCAAACACGGCCTGCACTCCCCGAAGGGGGATCCGGTCCCGCTGCTGCCCGTCCTGGCCCAGCACACGAAGCACATGGGCTTCATCGCCACCATGTCGACCTCGTTCTATCCGCCGTTCATCGTCGCCCGCACCATGGCGACCATGGACCATCTGACTCGCGGTCGCGTCGGCTGGAACGTGGTGACCTCCTCGGAGAATCTCGCCGCCCAGAACTACGGAATCGAGAAACTGCTCGAACACGACGAGCGTTATGTGATGGCCGAGGAATTCATCACGGTGGTGAAAGGACTCTGGGACTCCTGGGAGCCGGGCGCCGTCATCGCCGACCGCGAGACCGGCGTACTCGTAGACCACACGAAGGTCCATCCGCTCCACCACAAGGGCAAATATTTCGATGTGCGGGGCCCGCTGAACCTTCCGGCCGGTCCGCAGGGGCATCCGGTGATCTGCCAGGCGGGCGGTTCACCCGCGGGACGGAACTTCGCGTCGAAGCACGCGAATGTGCTGCTCTGCCAGCCGTCGGGCCTGGACGAGATGAGGGAGTACCGCGACGACATCCGCGCCCGCGCCGCCGCGCACGGTCGCAATCCCGACGACATCAAGGTCATGTACATCATCCAGCCGGTGCTCGGGGAGACCGCTCAGGAAGCCAAGGAACTCGCCGCCCGCCGGGACGAGCTCACCCAGGATCAGATCGAAACCCAGCTGGGCATCATGTCGATCACCACCGAGGTCGATTTCAAGCAGTTCGACCTGGATTCGCCCCTCCCCGACGACATCCACACCAACGGCCATGCCTCCAGCTTGAAAGGGTTCGTCAAGGCCGCCGCGGGCAAAACGCTGCGGGAAGCTCTGCTCGGCCGCACCAACCCGGCCGTGCCGCTGGTCGGCACCCCCGACTCGGTCGCCGAACAGATGGAAGAGGTCGCCGAGGCCATCGGCGGTGACGGATTCCTGGTGCGCGGTGAACCCGTGCGCACCCATTCACGGCGCTATGTCGACGAGATCGCCTCGGGTCTGGCGCCGGCGCTGCGGCGGCGCGGCCTGATCCGCAGTGCGTACGACAAGCCGACCTTCAAGGCGAATCTGTCGGCCTTCTGACCACCCCGGAGTCGGACCGATCCGTCGCAGCCGGTCCAGCAAGGAGTTCTGATATGACCAAGCCGTTCCATCTCGGCTGGTTTCTCAACGGCACCAGTGTTCCGGCCTGGAACAAGCCGTTCAGCGGTTCGATCGGCACCCAGTGGCAACAGGCCGATATCTTCGTCGACCTGGCCCGGGCGATGGAACGCGCCTGTTTCGACTATGTCCTGATCGAGGACAACACCTTTGTCGGCGACACCTACGGGGATTCGATGGAGGTGTATCTGAAACACGCGTTCCAGGCTCCCCGGCAGGACCCGATGATCGTGGCGACCCTGCTCGCGCAGGCCACCGAAAGACTCGGGATCATCGCCACCGCAGGCACATTCGCCTACCATCCGTACATGCTGGCCCGTCTCGGCGCCAGTATCGATCAGGTCTCGCGGGGGCGGATGGGCATCAATTTCGTCACCGGCACCTCGGACCGTGCCCTGCAGAACTACGGCTACGCCGGAATGGACGAGCACGACCGGCGCTACGACGTCGCCGAGGATTTCGTGGCGGCGACCACGGCCCTGTGGGACACCTGGGACGCGGATTCGGTGGTCGCCGACCCGCGGACCGGCTACTGGGCCGATCACACGAAGGTCCGCCGCGCCGATCACGCCGGGCCGTACTTTTCCACGCGCGGGCCGCTCAACACGGGGCCGATGCCCCAGGGCCGGCCGGTTATCGCCCAGGCCGGTGGTTCACCGCGCGGTATCGCGTTCGCCGCGAAGCACGCCGATACGATTGTCGCCATCCAGCCGACCGCGGCGAAGATGAAGGACTATCGCGACCAGGTCCGGGCGGCGGCGATCGACGCGGGCCGCAAACCCGACGAGATCAAGGTGCTGTTCGGAATCGGGCCGATCGTCGCGGCAAGCGAGCGTGAGGCGCAGGAGCGGATCGCGCAGCGCCGGGCCGAGATGTCCTCGAATATCGAGGTGGAACTGGCCAAGCTGGCGAAATCCACCGATATCGACTTCGCCGCGGTGCCGCTCGACGAACCGCTCGGCGAGCTGTCCCTGCGCACCAACGGCACCCAGCAGTTCGCCGAGTTCGCCCGTCGCAACGCGGACAAGACGCTGCGGGAGGCGGTACTCGGCCGCGGTATCGGCAACGGCGCGATGGTGGCCGGCACTCCGGAATCGGTGGCCGACCAGCTGGCGCAGACCATGGAAACCGTTGGTGGTGACGGCTTCCTGGTCTGCTCCGACGGTGTCACCCGGCGTTTCATCGCGGAGATCTGCGACGGATTGGTCCCTGAGCTGCAGCGCCGTGGGCTCACCCGTGACCACTACTCGTTCGCGCAACTGCGCGACAACCTCCTGGAGTTCTGATGCGTGGATACGTCGATACCGACTGGGGGCAGCTGCATTACCGGCACTCCGGACCCACCGCCGCGGCGGCCCGCGACGTCGTCGTACTCCTGCACGAGTCACCCAGATCGTCGATCGTGTACCAGCCGGTCCTGGACAGGCTGGGGGAGAAGGCGGCGGTCTACGCCTTCGACACCCCGGGATTCGGATCGAGCGATTCCGCGCCCGCGGGCGCGGTGCTCGCCGACTATGCCCGGATCTTCGTCCAGGCGCTGGATGCGCTCGGCGTGGAGTCGTTCGTACCGGTGGGAATGAAGACGGGGAGCTCGCTGGCCACCGCCATTGCCGCGACCGTGCGCGGCACCGGGCGGGTGGAGCGGATGGTCCTGTACGGGCTGTCGGAGCCGTCGACCCGGGACAGCGAACACTGGGCCCAGAACTGGGCGCCGGAACTCGAGGTGACCGCCGACGGTGCGATCTTCGGTCACCTCTGGCGTAAGAACGTCGGCATCTACGGCATCGAATGTCCCGGACAGCTCGCCCAATGCGTCGCCGAGACCGTGGTCAACCTGGACCGCTACAACTCCATCTATCCGGCGGTGTTCCGGGGACACCAGCAGACCTGGGACGACAATCTGGCGCTGATCGCCGACGGTGTCGCGGTGACGGTGCTCGAACCCACCGAGGCGCAGATGACCCCGGACGTGCCGATCGAATTCGTGCACGTACCGGGCACGAAGGTGGTGAAAATGCCGGTGAACGGGCAGTTCGCCGTGCGGGCACCGGACGCGTTCGTCGAGGCCGTGCTCGACGCCGCGCTCGCTGCCCGGGCATGACACGTGTAATACCTGCGACGGCGCCCGGCCGGCGCGGGCCGAGTTCGCTGCGGCCCGTGCTGGCCCCGCTGTCGGGGTTGATGGCGGCGCAGTTCGCGTCCGGGCTGTCCGCGACCATCGTCGCCACCGCGGTACCCACTGTCGTGACGGATCTGGCGGCGCCGGGGTCGGTGTCGACCTGGCTGGTCGCCGCTACCATCCTGGGCAACACCGCGAGCGCCGCGATCTGGGGACGCCTGTGCGATCTCGTGGCCCGCCGAGCCGTGCTGGTGGCCGCGATTCTGATCTTCGTCGCCGGGTCTGTGCTTGCGGTCTTCGCGCCCCAGATGTGGGTCCTGCTGGTCGCTCGCGCTGTCCAGGGCATCGGCTTGGGCGGGATCGGGTCGACGGTGCTGGTGGTGGCGGCCGGTCTGGTGGCGCCCCGCGACCGCGGCCGGGCCAACGGGCTGCTGCAGAGCACCATGACGACAGCGATGGTGCTGGGACCGCTGGCGGGTGGCGTTGTCGTCGAATGGGCAAGCTGGCGATGGTGTTTCGCCGTCGCGGTCCCGTTCGCGGTGGCGTCGATCGTTCTGATCGGGTTCTGGTTACGAGAAGCGCCGGGAACGCGCGCCGGCAGGACCGAGATCGACTACCTCGGAGCCGTCCTGGCCGCAGCGGGACTACCCGCCTGCCTGGTCGCACTCACCCTCGCCACCAACGGGTCGGTACTTCTCGCCACGGGATTCGCGGTTCTCGGGTCCGCCGCACTGGTGGCGCTCGTGCGGGTGGAGAACCGTGCCGCGGATCCGTTGATCCCGGTGCGCCTGCTGCGTCACCGGACCCTCGCCCGCACCGTGTTCGCGGCATTCTGTTTCGGGTCGACCCTTTTCGGCGGAACCGTCTTCGCCACGCAGTACCTGCAGTGGGGCCTGGGAATCGGTCCTGCTGCCGCGGGCATGATGCTGGCGCCGATGGCTGTGGGCACAATCGGCGCGTCGTGGATCGTCGGCCGCTCGATCAGCCTCAACGGCCGGTTACGGCCCGTTCTTGTCACCACGGGTGTGCTGCTGATGGCGGGCAATATCGCGATGACCACGGCGAACGTGTCACCGATTGCCTTCGTGCTGCTGGGATCGCTGCTGATATCCGCCGGCGTCGGGCTGGCACTCCCGAACCTGGTGCTGACGGGGCAGACCCTCGCCGCCTCCGACCGGATCGGCTCGGTGTCGTCGCTGGTGTCCCTGGTGTTCACGCTCGGCGGGACAGTCGGTCTCGTGGGTTACGGTGCGGCGCTCGACCTTCGCGTGGACGCACTGTCGGCCGGCGGGGCCTCGCGCGCCGAGGCATATGCGCACGGATTGCCGATCGTCTTTCTGCTCGCCACCGCGGTGGTGGCGGTCGGGCTGCTCACCGTGGCGCGATTACCTCAGGTCACCGTCGACCTCCCGCCCGCCGGGCGGTGACGGCGGGGTCAGCGGCCCGCGCGGGCGAGTAGGTAGGAGCGGAGGACGAGGCGGAGTTCTTCGACCAGGGCGGGGCGGTCGGATTCGGGGGCGTCGACGATCATCGGCATCATGCCGCGCAGGGTTTGGATGGCGACCGCGGTGGTGCGGGAGCGGTCCTCGGGGGAGAGTTCGGGGAAGATCGCGCCGATGAGGGTTTCGACCTGGCGGTGGATGGCCTCGTGTGCGGGGGCTACAGCGACACGCATGGCGGCGGGCATATCGGTGCGCGCGAACAGCGCTTTGAAGCCCGGGTTGGCCAGGTTGAATTCGACCAGGGGTCCGAGGATCTGATTCAGCAGCACGTCCAGATCCGCTGGGCCGTCGCCGGTTTCGAAGGCACCGCGGAAGGCTACGAGCCGCTCCCGGTAGAGCTCGGCGAGGGCGGCGGCCAGTTCCTCCTTGTTGCGGAAGTACTGGTAGAGCGAGCCCGGGGAGATACCCGCGGCGGCGGCGATCGCGTTGGTGGTCGCGTTCTCGTAGCCGCGTTCGGCGAAGACCTCCGCCGTCGCGAGCAGGATCTGCTCGATGCGTCGGCGACCCCGTTCCTGGCGGCGCACCTCGGCCACACGCCCTCCTCTTGTAAATACGAGTATTCGCTCGTATTATTGCCTCAACTTACGAGCACTTGCTCGTATAGTTCGCAGATTACCAGAGGGGCCAGCCATGCTCGGACGGTTAGTCACCAACCATCCCCGCACACTGATCGCCGCCGCGCTGGCGGCATTCTTCCTGTTCGCGGTCGTGGCGAGTGGTGCGATGAACGCGCTGTCGCTGAACAGGTTCGAGGACCCGGACGCCGAATCGGCCGCTGCCGCCGCTGCACTCGCGGAACTGTTCGACACCGGAACGGCCAATGTCGCGATCCTGGTCACCGCCACCGGCGGCGATGTGCGCGACGCCGCCGTGGCCGCGGCCGGCACGCGGCTCACCGACGATCTGGCCCGGTACCCGGGCGTCGGCGACGCGTGGTCGTTCTGGCAGGTAGCCGCACCGGACACATTGGCCAGCAGCGACTTCCGGCATGCACTGGTGCTGGCCTGGGTGCCCGGCGACGCCGACGAGGTGCGCGCCCGGATTCTGCCCGGTATCGAGACACAGATCATCGACGCCTTCGCCGATCCCGCGGTGACACTCACGCTGGGCGGTGCCGACCAGGTCTTCCGCGAGGTCGCCGCGCAGTCGTCGGCGGATTTCCTGCGCGCGGAACTGATCGTGCTGCCCCTGGTCGTCGCGCTGCTGGCGCTGGTGCTGCGGCGCGTCGTGCTGGCCCTGATCACCGTCGGCATCGGGTTGTTCTGCGTGGTCGGAACGCTGGCGGCCCTGCGCATGATCACCGGTTTCGCCGATGTGTCGACCTTCGCCGCGAATATCGCGCTCGTCATGGGTATCGGCCTCGGCGTCGACTACGGGCTGTTCGTCATCTACCGGTTCCGGGAGGAACTGACAGCCGGCCACGACGTACCCGTCGCGGTGCGCCGGGCGCTGGCGAGTGCGGGGCGCACCGTGGCGTTCAGCGCCGCGACGGTGGGTATCAGCCTCGCGGTGCTGTTCGCCTTCCCGTTTCCGTTCCTGTCCTCGTTCGCCTACGCGGGTATCGCGGTCGCACTGACGGCCGTGATCGGGGCGGTGGTGATCCTGCCCGCCGCGCTGATGCTGCTGGGCCGTCGCGCGCTGCCGAAGCGGCCGGTACCCGTTCCCGAACAGGGCTTCTGGTTCCGCACCGCCCAGTACGTGATGCGCAGGCCCGTCCTGACCGGTGGTTCGGCCCTGCTGGTCCTGCTACTGCTCGGCGCGCCCGCGCTCGGCGTGAACTTCGGCCCGCCGGATGACCGGGTGGTCGGCACCGAACAGCCCGTCCGTGTCATGTACGACACGATTCGCGCCGATTTCGCCACCGAAGAAGCCGACGCGATCCATGTGGTGGCCCGGCAGGCCGAAGCTGCCGAGATCGCCGTGTATGCCGAGCGGTTGTCCGGGATAACCGGTGTGCTGCGGGTGGATTCGGCCGCGGGCGCGTTCGGTCCGGGGACGTCCGGTGCGGAAGGTCTGGATCCCGCACGTTTCGTGAGCGGCGACAGTATGTGGTTGCGCGTGGTGCCGACCGGTGAGCGGCTGGGCCACGACCCCGGTGGGCTGGTACGCGAAGTGCGCGCCACCGCCGCGCCTTTCGATGTTCTGGTGGGCGGCTATCCGGCCGAACTCACCGACTATCGAGACGGTGTCGTAGGGCGTCTCCCGCTGGTCGCCGTGCTCATCATGCTGGTCACATTCGCCGTGCTGTTCCTGATGACCGGCAGCGTGCTCGCGCCGCTGAAAGCGTCACTGCTGAACCTGCTGTCGATGACGATCATGTTCGGCGTGCTGGTATGGGGATTCCAGAACGGCGCACTGTCCGGCCTGCTCGGCGTCACCCCGACCGGCGTCATCGAACCGAGCATCCCCATCCTGATGTTCTGCATCGCCTACGGCCTGTCCATGGACTACGAGGTCTTCCTGCTGGCCCGGATCAAAGAGGACTACGACCGCACCGGCGACCCGATAGGTTCCGTCCCCCGCGGTATTGCCCGGTCCGCCCCGCTGATCACCGCCGCCGCATTGATCCTGGCCGCTTCGTTCGCCGTGTACGCCACCGGCGGTGTCGCCTTCCTGCAGCAGCTCGGTATCGGCATGGCGCTCACCGTCGCCCTCGATGCCACCCTGGTACGCGGCGTCCTCGCCCCCGCCCTCATGCGCCTCGCCGGCCATGCGAACTGGTGGGCGCCCGGTCCGCTGCGCCGCTTCCACAACCGGTTCGGCCTGCGCGAAGACACAGAGCCGGAAGCGCTTCCGGCCGCTGCGGCGCCGGTCGTCACCAGTGCCGGGTCTCGCGGATGAGCAGCCAGACCAGGTACGCGCCACCGAGACAGACCGTGACAGCACCTACCGGGAGATCCGTGTCCGGAATCGCGTGCGGGGTTGTGCGGGGTCCGATGCTGCCACCCGCGACCCGGCCGCAGGAACGGGTCCAGCGGCTCGGCGTCGTCCCCGCGATCACCGACCTGATGACGACGGTGCTCGCGGCCGGCCCGGCGACCCGCGAGCAGATCCAGCCGCGCCGCGGCGCGCTCGACGGTCTGCTGCGATCGCTCGGCACGCGGTACTTCGCGCTCACGCTGCCCGCGCATCCGGTCGCGCACGAAGCTGTCGCCTCCAGCCGGACACTCGACGAGTTGGCCGCGCTACGGCATATCAGCGTCCGCCATGTGCAGCGGCTCTTCCTGGCCGAGACGGGATTGCCGTTCACCCGGTGGCGGGCACGCGCGCGGCTCGATATCGCGATCACCCGGTTGCGCGGCGGCGACTCGCGCACCGTCGCGGCTCACCTGGCCGGTTACGTCACCCGCGGTGGGCCTGCTCGGGGCCTTGCATCGGGAGACGGGGATTCCGGTGACTCTGCTGTCGCGTGCGCCGCTGTCCGCACTCGCCCCCCGAACAGAGCAGTCCCCGGTAGTCTCCATCGAATCCATGAGGCTCAGTCGTCGCTGACCGCTCCGATATTCGACTGGCTTGCCGGGGGCCTGGCCGGAATCCTCGGAAATGGCGCCGTCGTTGTCCGAACGTCTTCGTCGAACGAGGTCCACTCTTCGGTGTTCCGGTATATGTCCAGTCTCCTCCGGATCAGGCCCGAGTCAAGCCCTGAACCCCAGGTAGTGGAGATATTCTGCCGAGATCCCGGTGGTTCGGTGCGGCAATCTCCCGGGTGAATTCCCCGGGTCCCGCGCCCAGCGTGACGCCGTACTCCGGGTGTGTGACGGCCAGGTGCGGCGAGGCGGCGGTTCATCTCTCGTGCTCGGTCGGCTGCGAGGCGTCGGAACCTGTGCCGACCTGCGTCGATATCCATTCCGACTCGTGCGCGGCGGCCCGGCGTATTTGCCGTGCACCGTCGTTCGGTGATGTTCTGCGGCGGTGACTTTCCCTGTACTTGCCCAGCTCGACCCACCGCGCCCTCGACGGTTCCTGGCCACCGTGCTGGCTGCGTCCGCGCTGGCATTCACCGCTGCCTGCGATTCCCAGGCGGAGTCCGCGGCGCCGTCCGACCCCGCAGGTGTCACCGCGCCGGCGGCCACCACCCAGGCATTCGCCGATCTGGAGACGACCCACGGTGCGCGGCTGGGTGTTTTCGCCCTCGACACCGCTTCCGGTCGCAGCGTCGCGTACCGCCCGGAGGAACGGTTCCCGATGGCCTCCACGTTCAAGGGTCTCGCCTGCGGTGCCCTGTTGCACGAGCATCCGCTGTCGTCGGGGTTCTTCGACCAGGTGATCCACTATCCGCGGCATGAAATCGTCGAGTACTCGCCGGTGACCGAGCAGCATATCGACACCGGAATGAAGGTCGCCGACCTCTGCCACGCGGCGATCACCGTATCCGACAACACCGCCGGCAATCAGCTCCTGAAACTCCTCGGCGGCCCCGCCGGCCTCACCGCGTTCCTGCGCTCGATCGGCGACAACACCTCCCGGCTGGACCGCTGGGAAACCGAACTCAACACCGCCATACCCGGCGATGAGCGCGACACCACCACACCGTCCGCGCTGGCCACCGACTACCACACCCTCGTCGTCGGCGACGCTCTCCGGGCACCCGAACGCGACCAACTGAAGTCCTGGCTGGTCGCCACCACCTCCGGTGCCGACCGCATCCGCGCCGGCCTGCCCGCGGACTGGACTGTAGGCCACAAGACCGGGACCCCCGCCTACGGCTCCGCCCTCGATGTCGCCGTCGCCTGGCCCCCGGGCCGCGCCCCCCTCGTGATCGCGGTACTCAGCACCAAATCCGAGCAGGACGCCGAACCCGACCCCAGCCTCCTCGCCGCCGCCACGCGGGAGGCGGTCGCGGCACTCGGAACCGGCGAAACCGGCTGAGAAGCGACAGCGCGGGAGTCGAGTGCCGCGGCGGTCCTCATCGCGAGCGGTGATCGCCGAGCGCGCGGCGCAGACCGTAGACGAGGGCCCCCACCACAACGACCCCCGCGCCGGTGAGCACCGAAGGCGGCGGCAAGGTGACCGCCAGGACGACGCAACCGGTCAGGCCGACGGCCGGGATGACCCGCGGTGGCCGGTTCTCGCCACGGGTCAGCGTCGCGGCCGCGGCGTTGGCGATCGCGTAGTAGAACAGCACACCGAACGAGGAGAACCCGATGGCGGCGCGGATATCGGCGGTCGCGGCCACCACGGCGACGACCACCCCGACGGCCACCTCGGCGCGGTACGGCACCGCGAACCGCGGATGCACCGCCGCCAGCGCGGGTGGCAGATGCCGGTCGCGGGCCATCGCCAAAATGGTGCGGGAGACCCCGAGGAGCAGTGCAAGCAGCGCACCGAGCGCGGCCACGGCCGCCCCGGTGCGCACCACCGGCTCCAGCCATCCCGCCCCGGCCGCACGCACGACCTCCGACAGCGGTGCGGTCGCGGTAGCGAGCCGGGCCGGCCCCAGCACCAGCAAGGCGGCGACGGCGACGAGCGTGTAGACGATCAGGGTGATGGCCAGGGCGATCGGGACGGCGCGCGGGATGGTGCGGGCGGGGTCACGGACTTCCTCACCGAGGGTGGCGATGCGCGCGTATCCGGCGAACGCGAAGAACAACAATCCCGCCGCCTGCAGGACCCCGGCCGTGGTGATATCGGAGCCGAGTGCGAGCCGTGCGGTGTCGGCCTCGCCGGACCCGAACGCGACCACCACGACGGCGGCCAGTACCGCCAGCACGAACCCGACGATTGCCCTGGTCAGCCAGGCCGATTTCTGCACACCGGCGTAATTGACCGCGGTCAGTGCGACCACCGCGCCGACGGCCACCGCATGCGCATACTGCGGCCAGGCATAGAAGCCGACGGTGAGGGCCATCGCCGCGCAGGAGGCGGTCTTCCCGACCACGAACGACCAGCCCGCGAGGTAACCCCAGAACTCGCCGAGTCGTTCCCGCCCGTACACGTAGGTGCCGCCGGATGCGGGATACCGTGCCGCCAGCCGCGCGGACGAGGTCGCGTTGCAGTAGGCGACCACCGCCGCGATCCCCAAGCCCAGCAGCACCCCCGACCCGGCCGCCCGGGCAGCGGGCGCGAGGGCGGCGAAGATCCCGGCGCCGACCATCGCACCGAGTCCGATGACGACGGCATCACCGACACCGAGCCGTCGGCGCAAACGGCTCGTCCCCGCGCCACCGGATGTGGCGTCGATACGGTCGGCTGCGGCCATCATGCTCCATACCGTATTCCAAGGCGCTCCCGCACGGGCGCGGGCAGATCATCATCCGGCGCCATGAGCGCCCGGACACCAGTCGGTCGAGCTCGGGATCGTCAATCGTCACCATCCATCCGGCGCAGACCGATTGCCTGCCTCGCTTCGGTCGGGTCCGTGCCGCCGACGCGAATTTCGCCGCTGTTTCGTAGCGCCGTTGGCGCGGTGGAGGTCCCGCATCTTCTGCGACCGGTGGTTAGAATCGACGTATTCGCAGGCCGGCGTGACGGGCTTCGTGTCACGTGACTTTTCGATTCAACTCACCGGGTCCATCGACGAATCGGGTCAAGGATCGACCATGACAATGTCGAACACAGTTTTCCGCGGCGGGCAGCCAGGGCGGGTGCCCGGATGAACACGGCGGCCCGGGTCTCGGACCTCGGGTATGCGGCGGCGTGGCGGCTGATCCGTCTGCTGCCGCAGCGGTGGGCCTTGCGCTCGTTCGAGATCGCGGCCGATCGTGCGGCCCGCGATGGCGGACCGGACCAGTTGCGCCGCAACCTTTCCCGGGTACTCGGAACCACTCCGGACGCGGTACCCGACGACCTCGTCCGCGCGAGTCTGCGCTCCTACGCCCGGTACTGGTGTGAAGCGTTCCGGCTGCCGTCGATGGATCCCGTGCGACTGGCCGACACGATCGAATCCTCGGCCACCGGGGTCGAGCACATCCGTGACGCGGTCGCGCGGGGTCGGGGCGTATTGCTGGCGCTGCCGCACAGTGGAAACTGGGACCTGGCGGGGGTCTGGGTGGTGCAGCGGGTGGGCCCCCCGACCGTCGTGGCCGAACGGCTGGCACCGGAATCGCTGTTCCAGCGGTTCGTCCGGTTCCGGGAAGGTCTGGGGTTCGAGATCATCCCGCTCACCGGTGTGGAAACGCCACCCTACGAACAGTTGACGGCCCGGCTCCGGCAGGGCCGGGTGGTGGGTCTGCTGGGCGAACGCGACCTGTCCGGCGCGGGCGTCACGGTCGACTTCTTCGGCGAACCGGCCACCATGCCCCCGGGGCCCGCCAAGCTGGCAATCGACACCGGCGCGCCCCTGTTGCCGGTGCACTGCTGGTTCACGCCCGGCGGCTGGGGGTTCGATATCGGCGCGCCGGTCGACACCACGGGTGGCGTCGCCCCGACGACGCAGCGGCTGGCCGATCGATTCGCCGCGGGTATCGCCGCGCACCCCGCCGACTGGCATATGTTGCAACCGGTGTGGACCGCCGACTTCAGCGCCGAGCGGCTCGCCCGGATGGAAGCCCGCCGCAGCCGATCACGCTGACCATCGCCCTCCGGGATCCGATTTCCCCTGGTCATACCCGCGGCGCCATGCGATGTTTCGTTGCGAGGGGGGCACTGTCCGGGATTCCGGCTCGCGCCGCCATCTCCGGAGTGAAGACGACGAGGACGTCATCGGTGCCGAGAGAGAACTCCGATGCGGCCCCGGGGTCCGCGGGGCGTCCCGCGATTATCCACACCGCCGAGTCGCGGAGGCCGAGGTGGACAGCCACGGGCTCCCGAACCGTGCCGAGCGGATCTTTGGCCCAGCAGATATCGGCGGTGACGATTTCCTGTCCGATCAGCTTCACCCACTCCGGATGCCCCGAAACCGGGACCGCCATCGAGCCCCATGGCCGGCCGGCAGTGAGGATTTCGGTCATCGGTTTCGGATAGGTTTCGAGCGCGTAGTAGGTGAAGGTGTGATCCCAGATCATCGAGTAATGCTGACCGGAATCGGTGATCAGCTCCACGCCCATCGTCGGCACATGCCAGTCACCGAAGTCCCATTCCTCGGGGAGTTCTCCGTTGTCGCCCTCGCTCAACACGTAGTACACGACATCGGCAAGGTGCTGCTCGCGCAACTGCGCCACCGTTGCTTCGAGCTGTTCCGCGGCAATCTCCGATGATGAAGGCACGCCCTGGATTCTCCTCGAAGCTCGGGGTCGCCGTGACGAGTGGTAGCGACGGATCGTGCTCCGAAACGAACTCGGCGCATTCGCCGTCCCGGACGGGTTTGCCTGGGAGCACGCCAGAGCGAGCCGGTTATCCGGGTAGTGCGGCCGGTTCCGGCGGCGTGGGTCAGTCGTCGGTTTTGATCTTTTTCATGATCAGGTGGGAATCCACCCGGGCGACCGCCCGTAGGCCCATGAGTTTGCCGGTCAGGAAGGTTTCGAAGGTCTCCGGGTCGGTCACCGCGACGCGGACGAAGTAGTCGGGGCGGCCGAAGAGACGGTGGAACTCCACGACCTCGTCGTAGGAGGCGATGGCGTTCTCGAATTCCTCCACCGTCTGCAGGTCGTTGATGCTGATCTCCACCGAGACGATGACCTCGAACCCGCGGCCCATGGCGGCCGGGTCGATCCGGGCCCGGTAGCCGCTGATCACTCCGGATTCCTCGAGCCGCTTCACCCGGCGCAGGCATGGAGGCGGTGTCAGCCCCACGCGTTTGGCCAGTTCGACGTTCGTGAGCCGACCGTCCTGGTGAAGGTGAAACAAAATATCTCTGTCCACCGAATCGAGGTGCATATATGTCTCTCGATCGCCGATTTCGATCAGATCCGGAAACCATATTACGCGGAGAAAAACATAAAATAACCAGGTGAGTACGGCACAGACGACATCATCCGGTACGGCGGTCTCGCCGCACCCCGGGCCACCGCGGTCGGATCTGCGGTCGGCGCTGGTGGATACCAGCTCGGTCGGACTGGCTCTATTTCCGCTCGGTCTGGCGCTCGGAATTCTGGTGGTGCACAGTCAGCTGGCCTGGTGGTGGGCGCCGGTATTCGCCGGTCTCGTCTACGCGGGATCGCTGGAATTCCTGCTGATCGGACTGGTCACTGCCGCGACACCGCTGGCGCAGGTGGCGTTGACGGCATTCCTGGTCAATTTCCGTCATGTCTTCTACGCCCTGTCCTTTCCGCTGCACCGGGTCCGTGGCCGGTGGGCCAAGGGCTATGCGACCTTCGCGTTGACCGACGAGGCCTACGCCCTGACCACCGGCCCATCGGCCCGGCGCTGGAGCGGCCGGCGCATCCTGTGGCTGCAGGTTCTGTGCCAGGGCTACTGGGTTGCCGGGGCCACCGCCGGCGCCGCGGGCGCGGCGCTGATCCCGGTGCAGCTCGACGGTCTCGATTTCGCCTTGACCGCCCTGTTCATCGTGCTCGCCGTGGACGGTTACCGAGCGAACCGGGATATCCCGGTTCCGGTGATCGCCCTCGTCTGCGCGCTGATCGCCCGGTTCCTGCTGCCCGGGCAGATGTTGCCCGTCGCGCTGGGGCTCTTCCTCGCGGCGTTGCTGATCAGGCGAGTCCGTGCCGGGAAGGTGGTGCCCGGCCATGCCTGACACCGGTTATCTGATCGCCGCCACCGCGCTGTGCTCCGTGATCACCTGGTCGCTGCGCGCGCTGCCGTTCGCCGTGCTGGCCCCACTGCGGGCCAGCGGCACCGTCGAATATCTCGGCCGGCATATGCCCGTCGGGGTCATGCTCATCCTCGCCGTGTACACCCTGCGCGATATCGCCCCGGCGCAACTACTGGTCACCGGGCCCGCCCTCGCGGTCACCCTCGCCCTGCACCTGTGGCGCCGCAACGCCGTGCTCAGTGTGCTGACCGGCACGGCGCTGCACGTCGCGCTGACCACGATCCTCGCCCACACCTGACCGCATGCCCGGCTTCGGAGCACTCGCGGTGGTGCGTTCGGGCTGCTCTCAGCGTGCCCGGGTGCGGGCGAGATTCCAGCTGTTCCAGGTGTCGTCGTCGAGTTGGTACTCGAGCCGGTTGCGGAGGTCCGTGCGGAGCGGCGCGGGAAGCCGGTCGATCGCGGGGACGATATCGGCCGACAGCCCCGCCAGGTAATCGATATCGAGCTCTTCGCCGCGCTGCCAGCGGTCGATGTTCTCGGCGGCGACCAGGCCCTCCGGGTTCAGCGCGGCGAGTGCCAGCAGCGCGGCCACGGCGGTCGCGACGGTGGTGCGGGGAAGCCAGGCCGTTTCCAGACGCAGGACGGCGACGATCACCAGGACGTACACGATGCCGAGCCAGAGTTCGCAGGTGCCGACCAGCAGCCGCAGCACGGTGAACCCGTATGCCTGCTGGTAGGTCCACATGCGGCCGAGTGCGGAAACGATCATCACCAGGGTGAGCCCACTGATGGCGCACAGCAGGATCCGCAACCACAGGCGGTCCACGGCCGTATCCCGGGCTGCCCTGTGCAGTACAGGCAGGATGACGGCGAGGGTGAGCACGGTGACCGCGGACAGTTGCCAGAACCCGCCGCGAGCGTATTCGGCGTAGGTCAGGCCGGCGGTGCGCTGTACGTAGTCGTCGCCACCGAACAGGGCCACCAGCTGCGCCCCGACGAACAACGCGAACACCAGTGTCAGCGCACCGACAGGCAGACCCCATTCCAGCCGCGCCAGGGTCCGATTCGGAACTTTCGACTGTGCGTTCTCAGGGGTCGGCGGCCCGGCGAGCAGATACACGGCGCTCAGACTTCCCGTGGCTGCCAGCAGGAACACCACGATCCACCGCGTGACGGTGATGCCGTCCATCCGCGGTATCAACCCGTCGACGAACGCGGCGAAAGTAGCGTCGGCGCCGGCCAGCAGGGGCACGAATACCGCCAGCAACGCGACGGTGACAGCCACGGAGACTCCCAGACGCCGGTTACGCAGGCCGCCACCGTTCCGGCGTCTGCCCTGCTCGGTGTATGCCCAGGCGACGGCTCCGAACGAGGCCAGCGGGACGGCGACCACATCGTGGAACAGTCCGTGCACCGATCGCCGGCCCACCACCGCGAGCGACCCGGCCACGGCGGCCGCCGCCACGCACAGGACGAACAACCACCCGGCCGCCCGGAAGGTGCCGACCGCCAGCAACGCCAGCGCCGCGATCGCCCACACCAGACTCTCCCGAGTCGGGCCCGCCGTCACCGCTTCCCGCCGTTCCGGCCGGGCCTCCGCCGCTTCGCGCGGATTCCCGCTCGGTCCCGCCCCGTCGTGTTGCTCGGGGTTCGGTCCCGCCGTGTCGTGCTGCTTCGGGTTCGGTCCCGCCGTGTCGTGCTGCTTCGGGCTCGGCTTCGCTGTTTTGTGCTGGTTCCGGCCGGCCGCCACCGTTTCGGGTGGGTTCTGGCTCGGCTCCACCATTTCCTGCCGTGTTCGGTCCGGCGCTACCGGTTCCTGCCACTCGCTGTTCGCGGCTCGGCGGGCGCGCCGATGGACCACGGTCACCGCGGCTGCCGTGGCGGAACCCGCGAGCAGCCAGCCGATACCGGGTCGATCCAGGGGAACGGTCGCCGCCGCGACCAATCCGGCGATCCCCGCCGCGGGCAAGACGCCGGCCGGGTAGGCGACCCGCTGCCATCGTGGTGGCGGGGGCGGCGGGAATGTTCGATTCGGGTACTCCGGCATACCCGCAGCCGCCGGTATCTGCCAATGCGCTCGGCTGCTGGGGCTCGCGTCGACGGCGGTGGGCGGAGCGCCGGTGGGTTCCGCTCGAGGCACGCCGGGTTCGGAATTCGCGGCCGCATCCGGCTCGGTGGGGGAGACCACGGTCGAATCGTGAGCCGCGGCCCGTGACCAGTAGGAAACGGTCGAACTACTCGGGGACTGATCCGTTGGTGCTGCGCCCCATGCCGGGCTCGTGGTGCCGGCCGGTGCTGCACCGTCGCTTGGTGTCGCAGTGTTGCCGGGGGTCGCACCGTCGGCTGGTGCCGTGGTGCCGACGGGTTCGGCGGGGTCTGCTGGATCCGCCGATTCGACTGTGTCTGCGGGTTTTATCGATTGCGCTGGGTTCGGCCCCGTCGGTCTCGCTGATTGCGGCGAGTCCGTCCGGTCCGCGGTGTCGTCGTCCGGGGTGGGTTGGTCGGGCATGGGTCCCCTCCTGTGGGTGTGCGGTATCGACCCGGGGCCGAGCGGCAGCCGGGTTCTGGAGATCGGAGTGTCAGGGTTCGGGTGAGTCGGCGGTCGGCAGGATCACGCGGATCCGGGAGCCGGGATCGGCCACGGCGATGGAGCCGCGGTGCAGGTCGATCACCCAGCGCGCGATGGCGAGGCCGAGGCCCGTACCGCCGCCGTCGGTGCGGCCGCCGCGAGTGAAACGGTCGAAGATCCGTTCCCGTTGCGCCGGCGGGATGCCGGGTCCGTCGTCGTCGACATCGATGACGAGGTCCTTGCCCGCGGTGTGCGCGCGGAGCCGGACCTCGCCGCCGGCCGGACCGTGCCGGGCGGCGTTGTCCAGCAGGTTCAGCAGAACCTGGTGGAGGCGGGCGCGGTCGGCGTACACGGTCGCGGTGCCGGGGTCGGTGTCGCCGTGGAATCGGATACCGCGGCCGAGGGCGGCTGTCATCACCTCGGCCTCCGCCACGACATCCGCGAACAGCGGTGCGATGGCGAATTCTTCGCGGTCCAGCGGGACCGCCCCGGCCTCGATGCTGGAGAGGTCGAGGAGTTCGGAGACCAGCCGGCCGAGCCGTTCGGTTTGGGCGAGCGCCGTTTCGAGTGTTTTCGGCTCGGGTTCGGACACCCCGTCCACCAGGTTCTCCAGCACGGCGTTGAGCGCGGTGATCGGGGTGCGTAGCTCGTGCGAGACATTCGCGATCAGCTCACGGCGCTGCCGATCGGCGGCGGCGAGATCGGCCGCCATCCGATTGAACGCCTCGGCCAGCTGACCCACCTCGTCCCGGGAGGACGCGCGTACCCGGCTCGTGTAGTCGCCGCGTGCCATTCGCTGGGCCGCGGCGGTCATTTCCCGCAGTGGCATGGTGATGCCGTGTGCCAGGAACTGCGAGGTCACCAGGGCTATGACCATCGCGGTGAGCGTGGTCATCGGCGGCAGCCAGCCGATCTGTAAACGGAAGTAGCCGAAGGCGAGCCCACCCGCGAAGGTCATCAGCACGGCCAGCTTGAGTTTGATGGAACGGATCCGGTCCAGCGGCCGCGGCAGGACCGCCGCCACCCGGTCCGACGTCCGCCGCACCCCGCCCAGAACCCGGACCTTGCGGCCGGCACCCGGCCGCGTGGCCACCTGCTCGCTCATCTGGCCTCCAGGGCGTAACCCACACCGTGGACCGTCCGGATCACGTCGGCCCCGAGTTTCCGGCGCAGCGCCTTGATATGACTGTCGACCGCGCGGGTTCCGGCGGCATCGGCCCAATCCCATACCTCTTCGAGGAGGCGTTCGCGGGCGAGTACCGCGCGCGGCCGCTGGGCCAGCCGGGCCAGCAGATCGAATTCCAGCGGTGTCAGCTGGGCTTCGACCCCGCCCCGCCACACCCGGCGCTGGTCGGCATCGATCCGTAGATCACCGACCACGATGCTCGCGCCGTTCGGTGTCCCGGCGCGTTCGACCCGGCGCAGCAGGGCGTGCACGCGGGCGGTGAGGACCCGCAGCGAGAACGGTTTGGTCAGATAGTCGTCGGCCCCGACGCCGAGCCCGATCAGCTGATCGGTTTCGTCCGTCCGCGCGGTGAGCATCAGCACGGGTATCGAGCGTTCGGCCTGAATCCGCCGGCAGACCTCCAGCCCGTCATAGCCGGGCAACATGACATCGAGTACGACGAGGTCGGGTTCGAAGGTTCCCGCGGCCGCCACCGCCGCGGGTCCGTCGTGTGCCGTCTCCACCGTGAATCCCTCGGCCCGCAGCCGCGCCGCCACCGATTCCGCGATCGTGGGCTCATCGTCCACCACCAGAATCCGCCGCGCGGCCGCTCCCCCTACCGGTGCCTTCTGTTCCATGCTCGGGGAGCCTAGCTACCCCGTGTGGAGAGAACAGGTGCCAATTGTGGAGATTTCGTGTGCCCGGGCCGAGCGGGAACCCGGGCGAACGACCGTGCGCGACAGTTTCCGCGGTGCCGGCTCAGAGCGCGAGCACCGCGGGAATCGACAGCACCGCCACGTAGTAGCCCATGAACAGCACCCCGGCGTGGATCTTGAAGAACCGGGTCAGTAGTCCACCCACGAGGCCGACCGTGAGTGTCACGGCGAGTCCGAGGATTCCGCCTTCCCACACGCTGATCACCACGACGAGGCCGGCGAAGGTGGCAATGATCGCCTCGTGGCTCACGTAGCGCACGACGATACTCGCGGCGCGATGGGCGAAGTTCATCGCGAAGGGGTAGGCGATGACCGCGGCGATGGCGACGGCGGCGAGTCCGTACAGGAGGAACTCGGTGTTGGTGAGGGCCGTGGACAGATTGTCGATATTGCCGTTGCCGTCGTCGGTGGTGAACACCGGTGGTGCGTTGAACAGCGGTGCGGCGGGACCGGCCGCGACCGGGCTCAACGGGAGCCCGAACGCGATGAGCGGGATCAGCGCTTCGGCGATATAGGTCGATTCGGTGGTGCCGTTGCGGGCGGCGATCACCGAGGTGAGGCGGCGGTAGCCGTGTTTGATGCGGGTACCGACCAGCTCGCCCATCAGCACCGTCATGGCCACGGGGCTGAAGACGAAGGTGGCGCTGGAAACGGTGGCCGTGGCCGCGACATAACCGGTCTGTCCGCGGTCGAGAATCCGGAACGGGTTGGGGAAGTAGCCCTTCCAGGTTTTGACATCGGGAGCGAGCCACACCGTCGCCGGTTCCTTGCGCGCCATGTCGGCGCGTCCCTGCGGGCCCAGCGACAGGAAGAGGTCGGCGATCAGCGGTCCGACGGCGATACCGAGGAAGTAGCTGATGTTGAGCGCGACATCGTAGGACTCCGTGAGTTGTTTGAGACCGAGGATGAGGACGACGAACGGAACGAGCGCGACGACGCCCGCCCATTTGCCGGGTGACGCGTAGGCGATGCCGATGGCGGCCAGCAGGAACAACCACGGCGCGGCGGACTGGACGGTGTCGGAGATCGGGGCCATCAGCGTGGCGAACAGGACCGCGGCGGGCACGGCGATCACCGCGGCGATGAGCGCCGCCGAGATCGCTTTGCGCAGTGCGATATGCGGTACGCCCAGCGCGCGCAGCATCCGCGCTTCGCGCATGAGCGGGACCGCCATCGTGTCCCCGGGGATGCCCAGGAGTGTGGTCGGCGCCGCGTGCGTCATATGTTTGGCGACGGCTCCGGCGAGAAAGAATGTGAACACGGCGGCCGGCGGCGCGCCCAGCAGGATGACCAGCAGCGTCAGCGGGGCGATGGTCGCGGTTTCGTCGGTACCCGAAACCATCCCGATCAGCGAGAAGACGATCGCGCCGATGATGCCGAGGATGAGGGCCAGCGCGATATCGCTGGTGAGGATCGAACTCATGACACAGCCCCGGTGTTGTCGCGTTCGGCTTGGGCGAATCGCTCGTGCAGACCGAGCTCGTCGAGTTCGCGGCGGGTGTGCTCGGGCAGCTCGTCGAGCGATCCCAGGCCCTGGCGTTCTTCGCGCAGCGTGTTGATGACCTCGCCGACCGCCGCGTCTTCGGTTACGTCGGTGACCACGATCCGCTTCGGCCGGAACAACCGCCCGCAGATCAGACCGGCGATCACACATCCGGCGATCCCCACGAGCAGGGCGTAGGCGTCGGCGAGCGAATCGTTCGTCACGAAGGAGGAGAACGCCCAGTTGGACAGCAGGAGCGCGGCCAGGCTCACCCCGACGCCGATGACCACGGAGACGGCCAGATGGCGGCCGACGACGGTGTCACCCCACACCTCCAAGTACTGCGGGTGTTCACCGCCGGGGTCGGCCGGTGTGGTGGCGGGCGGGTCGGCCGGTGCCGCCACGGCTGGTGGCGAGGGGTCGGTGGGCATGGGTACTCCGTCGGCGTCGAGGGGGTCGGGCAGGTCAGGAAGTCGAGGCGAGGGCGGTGACCACTCGCGAGGGGCTGGGCCGGCCGAGGACGCCGGCCATCCACCGGGAGGTCGCGGTGAGCGCGTCCAGGTCGATACCGGTGGTGATACCGAGGCCGTGCAGCATCCACACCAGGTCCTCGGTGGCGAGGTTGCCGGTGGCTCCGGCGGCGTACGGGCAGCGGCCCAGACCACCTGCGGCACTGTCGAATTCGGTGATACCCGCGGTCAGGGCGGCATAGACGTTGGCCAGCGCCTGACCGTAGGTGTCGTGGAAATGCACGGCCACGGACTCCGGGCGGACACCTCGCGCGAACAGGGTGTCCAGGAGGTCGTGGACGTGGCCGGGAGTGGCGACTCCGATGGTGTCGCCGAGCGAGATCGAGTCCACCCCCATATCGAAGAGGCGTTCGGCGATATCGGCGACCGTCCCGGTGTCGACGGCGCCCTCCCAGGGGTCCCCGAAGGCCATCGAGATATACGCACGACTGGCGAGCCCGTGTGCGCCGGCGCCGTCCACTACGGGGCGTGCGGAGTCGAGCGCGCCGTCGACCGTGGTGTGCAGGTTCTTATCCGCGAATGTCTCGGTCGCGCTGACGAACACCGCGAGTTCCGTGGCACCGGCCGCCAGCGCCCGGTCGAGCCCGCGGCGGTTCGGGGCCAGGACGACCTGCCGGATATCGCCGGGCAGCTCGAGCTCGGCCAGCAGTTCTCCGGCATCCGCCAGCTGGGGTATCCACCGCGGTGAGACGAAGCTGGTGAGCTCGAGTTCCGTGACGCCGGCGGCGACGAGCCGCCGGCAGAATTCGGCCTTGGCCGAGGTCGGCACGACGGTGGTTTCGGCTTGCAGACCGTCGCGGGGGCCGACTTCGTAGACGCGGACCGCGGCCGGCAGACCGGGCCTGCGGTGTACGTGTGGTGCGGGCCGCCGGGTGGCGGCGATATCCGAGGTCATCAGCTCCGGCCCCGCAGATCCGCGAGTACCTTTTCGGCGTGCTCGACCCGGATGTTCTTGTCCTGGATGAGTTGTGCGACGACGACATCGAGTTCCGCGGTGCTCGCGCCGGCGGTCACCGCGATGGTCCGGGCATGCAGGCTCATATGACCGCGCTGGATACCTTCGGCGGCGAGGGCGCGGCAGGCACCGAGGTTCTGGGCCAGCCCGACCGCGACCACGACCTCGGCGAGTTCGGTCGCCGTGGTCACGCCGAGGATCTTGATCGCTGCCTGCGCGACCGGATGTGCTTTGGTGGCGCCACCCACCAGGCCGACCGCCATCGGCACCTCCAGGGTGCCGGACAGATGTCCGTCGGCGGTCTTCTCGAAATGCGATAGCGCCGTATACCGGCCGTCGGGGCCGACGGCGTGCGAGTGACAGCCCGCTTCGACGGCGCGGGTGTCGTTGCCGGAGGCCAGCACCGCGGCGGTGATGCCGTTCATGATGCCCTTGTTGTGCGTGGCGGCGCGGTAGGGGTCGGCTTCGGCGAGCGCGGACGCGTGCACGATATCGTCGACGACCTGTTCCCCGCCCAGCAGTTCCCGGTCGAACACGGCGCGGGCCCGCACGATTCGCCGGTCGGCCATATTGGTGAGAATGCGGAGCAGGGGCCGGCCGCCGGCGATGGCCGCGAGCCGGGGTGCGATGGCTTCGGCCATGGTGTTGACCGCGTTCGCGCCCATCGCGTCGCGGACATCGACCACCAGGTGCACCACGAGATGGGTGCCGGTCCGCGTCGGGATCAGGCGAACCTGCAGGTCCGTGGCGCCGCCACCGAACCGGACCAGGGTCGGGTCCTGCTCGTTGGCGAGGTCGACGACGGCCGCGCGGTGTTCCAGGATGCGTAGTCGCGCGGCCTCGGGGTCGGGTAGGTCGAGCAGTTGGATCTGCGCCTGCATCACCGGCCCGGTGCCGGAGGTGAAGAATCCGCCCTGTTCGCGGGCCATCCGTGCGGCATTGCTGGCCGCGGCGACGACCGACGGCTCCTCGGTCGCCATGGGAACCAGATAGTCCCGGCCGTTGATCCGGAAATTGGTGGCGATGCCGACCGGGATACCCATCACACCGATCACGTTTTCGATCATGTGATCGGCATGCTCGGTATCCAGGCCCCGCATGGGTTCGAGAACATCCAGGTCCGTGACGGCAACCCCGGTCCGTTCGGAAACCACCGAGCGGCGCTGCTCGGCGGACGAGTCCTTGAATCCGGGAATCCTGCTGTTGACCGTCACTACGCCCTCCACATCGCGGGGTCACGGTATCCGCGACCCCGGTGAATATCTACCGAGGTACGACGCTACGACCGCGCTGTAATCCGCGACATGTAGTCAGAGCACATGAAATCTCGATCTCGGTGGGTGGAGGACACATTCTCGCTGGTCACTGCCGAGACACCGAACGCAACTCGTCCAGCCGGGTGGCGAGCGAGATGCGGAACAGGTGTTCGTCCCGGCGCCAATCCTCGCCGAGCAGGGCTTTGAGGCGGTCGAGGCGCTGCAGGATGGTGTTGGTGTGGTAGTTGAGCGCCCGCGCGGTCTTCGTCGGGCTCGCCTCGTGCCGCACGAACATGCGCAAGGTGGTGAGCAGATCGGTGCCGTGCCGGGCGTCGTAGTCGACGACCGGCCCGATGGTGAGGTCGAGGAAGGACTGCAAACCCTCCGGATTCGCCCCGAACAGCACGGTGTACGGGGCGTAGGCGTCGGTGGCGACCGCCCGGTTGTCGATTCCCAGCCCGGCCAGCAGGCGCACGGTCTGTTGCGCGGTGCGGAACAGGCGCGGGAGTTCGTCGGGTGAGTCGGCCCGCGGTGGTGCGACAACCAGGACCGGGGCCCCGAGCGCGCCGATGAGGTGGGTTCGGAGGTCGTTCGCCAGGACCATCGGATCGGCCGCCGCCCCGATGACCGCGATGGCGGCGGTGTGCTCGCCCACCAATCCGTCGTCGCCGAGAAAACCCGCGGCGGCGCGTTCGGCGCTCGCCCGCCGGGCAGGGGGTACCTCGACGAGGAGGACGGTGTTCAGTTCGGACAGGGTCAGGCGGTGGCTACGCGCCCGCTGTTCCATATCGCGACGCCGCTCCGGCGACGTATCCAGCAGATCGGCGATGAGTTCCCCGCGCTCCCGCCGGTAGGCATCGGTGACCGCCCGCTGCTGCAGCGCGAGCAGGGCCGCGACCTGCGCCGCCCGCTCGATCGTGCGCTGCTCCACCGGGCCGAGGTCCACACCACCCGGGGTGAGCAGCAGGGCACCGAAATAGAGTTCACCGGCGGTCACGGCGGCGACCACCTCGACCGACCTGTTGTTCTCGACCGACCGGCAGTGCCCGCTCGCCCGGCTCAGGGAGATCGCGCCGCGCACCTCCGGCGACAGGCTCATCGTCACCTGCTCCTGGCCCGCCGCCGCGGACGTGGCGATCGGAAAGGACTCGCTGTCGATGATCGTCACCCGCCGGTCCAGCGCCGCCGCCAAGGTGCCCGCGACCTGGGTGAAGCCGCCGCCGGACAGGACTGCGTCGACGAGTTCCTGATGGACCGCGCTCGACCGGTCGCGGGCTTCCAGGTGCGCGGTCAGCTTCTCCAGGGCGCCGCGGGTGCGGTCCTGGGACTCCCGGAGTTGCGCCAGGATATTCGCGGTCTGCAGGACCACCGAGGCGTGGTCGGCCAGCGCCGACAGCAGCGCGATCTCCTCCGGGGTGAACCGGTGTTCCTGCCGGGTCGCGGCGAACAGGACTCCGAGCACGGTGCCGTCGGAGAGCATGGGCACGCCGAGGATGGAGATGATCCCTTCGGCGAAGACGGCATCGTCGATGGTGTGCTCGTGGGTGCCCTCCACGTATTCGCTGTACCGGGGCACCCACTGCGCCGACCGGGTATCCGCGACCCGGCTCGCCAGTCCCGTACCGGCGGGGACGTGCAGATCCTGGAATTGCGGGGTCACCGATCCCATCGTCTTGCGGACGTGCAGGTCGCGGGTGGTGGGGTCGAACTCCGACAGGTAGGTCACGTCGGTGCCCATCATCTCGTGCGCGCGGGCCACCAGCCGGGCCAGCAGCGCATCGATATCGCGTACCTCCGCGAGATCGCGGGCACTGGAGAACAGGGCGGTGAGTTCCTGTTCGCGCCGTCGCAACCGCGCGACCTCGGCCCGGTCGCGCCGCGCCCGGGCGACGATATCGCCGATCGTCCCGGCGTCCAGGCCCAGCTCGGTCAGCGAGCCGGCCAGTGCGGTGATATCCGGCTCGCCATGAGTGACGGTCCGGAGGACTTCCTGGACGATCCGCGCGACGTCACTGCTGCTCATGGCTTACAGACTGCCTCTACGCTGCCGGCCCGGGCCACCGCGCACCCCTGGGAGCAGCGCCGGGTTGCCTTGTGTGCGCCTTCGCGGGGTGTGGATCGCGACGGCCAGGGTGGTGTCGCCCTGGCCGTAGTAGGCCAGCCGGCGTCCGTGGAAGTGGACCAGCTCCTCGACGAACGTGACACTGCCGGCGAGCCCGCCGGTTTCCGCGGACGTCGTCGGCCGGAGCCACGGTTCCGGGTGGATGACCACGGCTTTGCTCCACGGCCGGCCGGGTCCGTAGGGCAGGGTTCTCCAGGTGTTGAAGCCGGGGAAGAGGGGGCCGTGCTCGGTCCAGGTGCGCAGATCGCTGGAGGTGGCCAGGCACAGCTGGGCGGTGGTCCCGTCGAAACCGGTGTAGGTCAGGTAGAAGATGCCGGCGATCCAGGTGATGCGCGGGTCCTCGCAGCCGGCGCTCTCGTACGGGTGCTCGGGCACCGGGACGGGGCGGGGTTCGCGGTCGAACCGGATACCGTCGTAGCTCCAGGCGAGCCCGGTCCGCGAGACGAGGTCGGCGGCGTGCGCGCGGTACAGGAGTGCCACCCTATGGCGTGACTCGGAAGGGACTCATGACGACTCTCACCCTCGACCTTGCCGGATCTCGCGTGCATCGTCTGGGCTTCGGTGCGATGCGGCTGTCCACCGAACCGGATGATGCCCGCTTCGCTTCGATCGGGTTGCTGCGCAGGGCTGTCGAACTCGGTGTCACATTGATCGACACGGCGCATCTCTACGGTTGGGGCGCCAACGAGGAACTCGTCGCCGAGGCCCTTCATCCCTATCCCGAGGGGCTCCTGGTGGCGACCAAACTCGGCGTCGAGCGCCGGCGCGACCACCCCGACGGGGCGGTTTACAACGGCAGTGAACGTTTTCTGCGCCGTCAGGTCGACGATGCTCTGCGTCGGTTGCGGGTGGACCGGATCGCCCTCATGCAACTGCACCGCATCGACCCGGCTATTCCGCTCGCTGACCAGGTCGGGGTGCTGGGCGACCTGCGTGATGAGGGAAAGATCGGCCACATCGGCCTGTCGGAGGTCACCGCCGCGCAGCTCGCCGAGGCTCGCGAAACCGTGGAAATCGTGAGTGTGCAGAACCGCTACAACATCCTCGACCGCGAATACGACCCGGTCGTCGATGCTTGCGAGCAAGCCGGTATCGCTTTCCTGCCGTGGCGGCCTGTGGTCGCCGGCACTGCGGGCGCGACTGCCGTGATCGCTGCGGTTGCTCGCGAGCTCGACGCTACCGCCACCCAGGTCGTCCTCGCCTGGCTGTTGCGTCGGTCGCGCGTCGTCGTGCCCATCCCGGGCACCGCCTCGCCCAGCCACCTCACCGAGAACCTCGGGGCAGCCCGTTTGGAACTCACCGACCATCAGTACGAGCGTCTCGACCGTATCGCCGCATCGAAAGGCCGATGATCCGAGTCACTCGTCGGACTGCCCGGCACATGGGGTTCGAACCGCCTGATTCCGGCGGCCGGGGTTCCGGTAGTAATCGCCGAAAAGCAACCGATATGCCCATTCTCCCTGGTCGCTGTAGCCGCAAAGGAGAGAACGAGCAGGCGCTGGTCGGCTCGCGGCGCGCGACTGTCGGCGCCGCGAGCCCGCGCGCCGCGGTGCGGTACGGGTTCACCGTGGCAGGGCAGGTGCGGGTTCCCTGGGCTGTGTGGCCGGGTTATGGGTTTCCGAGCGCAGGTAACTGCGGGTGAGAACGGCGGATCGGAGACGGCAGAACCCGGAGGGTTCGGCCGGGTCGAGTCCGGTCAGCTTGGCGATGCGCTGGAGCCGGTAGTCCACGGTATTGGTGTGCACGTGGAGCGCGCGGGCGGTGCGCCGGCGATTGAAATCGGTGGCGATATGGCATTCGAGCGTCCGCAGCAGATCGGGGTGTGCGTCGAGCGGATCCAGTACCGCGCCGAGCGATTTCCGGGCGGGACCGCGGCGAGTGAGCTGGAACTCCAGGGCCAGATCGTCGAAGCGGTGCAGGCCCCGGCGATAACCGAGGCGGTAGACCATATCCAGTAATTCGCGAGCCTGCTCGGCCACGGCGGGGATTCCGGGGCCCGACCCCGTGACTGCGGCCGCGAGGACGGGGAGGCCGAGCGCGTCCGAGAGCCGGGCGATCAGATCGTCCAGGGTGTGGGCGTGCATCGCGGAATCCGGGAGCATTATCGTGCCACCGTTATCGGACACCTGGGACAGCGCCGAGTCGCCGTATATTTCGGCAAGGGTTTCCCTGACGCTTGCCGCATAATGCCCGGACCCGTTGTGCCGGTGCGTTTCCGGGTCGTCCGAAGCCGGGATCATCAGCGCCAGCACCGAATAGGCGCCGTCGATATCGAATCCGATTTCGCGAGCCACCGCCGAGGTGCGGCGGCCCGCCAGTAGTGTGGAGACGAGGGTGAGTGCGCTGCTGTGCTGTTCGTCGCCGATCGCCTGCAGTTCGCTGAGGTAGGACCGGGACAGGGTCGCGGAGATGGTGCCGAGCGTGTCGATCATTGCGCGGGTCGTGCGGCGCAGGGTCTCGAACGCGTCGGCGGAGTCGGGTGGTCGATCTGTCGAGGCAATACCGAGCAGGAAGCCCTGGCAGACGGCGTGGTGAACGTCTTCGATCGGCCGGCCGGTGCGCGCGCTCCAGGCGGCGGCCTGCTGGAATCGTGCCAGATCGAGTTCGGGTAATGCGCCGTCGAGGATGCTCTGGGCGGACTCGATACACATTCGCAGGATCATGGATTTCCTACTGCTGGAGCTTCGTCCCGGGGGTGGGCCGGACGTGCGTGCGCACGGAGTGCCGGTCGATTCGATGGATGAGCAATCGGATCGCCCCTTCGAGAATTATCGACGTGAATAACGAGAAGATAACTCGTGGATTAAGAGAATAACATTCTCTCAGCCAGGTAAACATCCTCTCTTTGTAACCCCCGTTGCGCCGATGTTCCGCTGTGTTCCCACCTGGACCCGCCTGGTGGCCGACGGTCGGACAGCCCACCCCGCTGCTGCCGGAACCGGCCGGCGGCAGCGGAATCGCAGGAGCCCGGCCGGGCGGCGGGTTGTCCGGTGTATGGCTTCTCCCCGAGGCGACGGAGCCTAGTCGGGGAGCCCCGAGACTCGTTCCACCACTACGAGGGGGATCTCCCGCTCGGTCTGCTGCTGGTGCGCGGCCATATGGGGAAACCGGTCTTCCAGCATTCCGAACAGGCGCTCGCGTTCGGCCCCGGTGGCGGTGCCCGCGGTGCCGGTGAACAGGTCGATACCCGCCGGGGTGGGCCGTTCCACGATGACCTGCGGATTGGCGACCAGATTCCGGTACCACGCCGGGTGTTCGGCCGCGGCCATGTTGGACGCCCACAACACGATTCGATCGTCGTCGATCAGGTAGCCGAGCGGCACGATATGTTGCCGCCCGCTCCGGCGGCCGACGGTGGTCAGCAGGACGAGATCGGCCCCCTTCAGCATCCCGTCCATCGTGATCTCCCCACCGCCCGCGCGGAAGTTCTCCACCACTGACCGATTGAACGCAGGCATATCACTCGGCAACGACATCTGCCGGATACTAGTCGCCGCAAGGAGCGGGCCGTCACCGCCGCCCGCTCGAATCGCCGTTCCGCCGCGACGGCCGCGTGTCTCAGCGGTGCCGGATCTCCAGATCGATGATCTCCAGGTCCTTTTCGATCTGGGCCTTGGTGTCGAGCAACAGGGGGACGAAGGTCCGGTCGGCGGGCCCGGTGAAACGCGCGGCATGGCTGGATACCGACACCGCGCCCACGGCACGACCCGCGCGGTCGTTGATCGCGACCCCGACAGCCGCGACGCCGCGTTCGGTCTCCTCGAAGTTGATGGCGAACCCGCGTGCTGACACCTGTGCGAGAGTCCGTGTCAGGGAATGAAATTCGTCCTCGTCGAGAATCGCGGTGCCGCTGGGACCCGATCGGCGATAGAGCTGACGTAGCTCTTCCTCGGGCAGGGTTGCCAGCAATACCTTTCCGCCCGACGCCCGGTGCGCCGGCATCACTACTCCGTTGCGGTCGTTGGTGGCGTACACCGACTGGGCGCGGACCGTGACCAGGAACCGTACGGTGTCGCGGACCCGGAACATCAGGTTGGCCGATTCGCCGCTGCGCCGGGACAGGACTTCGAGATGTGGCTGGCAGAGCGCGCGGAAGGTTTTGGTCCAGGCGAGCCGGGCCGGCGCCGCGTCGAGCGAGGGGCCGGGGAAGTAGACGTGGGATTCGTCCTTTACCGCGAAGCCTCGGTAGGCCAGAGTCTGCAGCAGCCGGTGCGCGCTGGAACGGGAAATATCCAGATCGGCGGCGGCGTCCATCACCCGCAGGCTGCCGTAGTCGCGCAGTAGTTGCAGCAGGCGGAGTCCGCGGTCGAGGGAGCCCACCGCACTGGGCGGCCGTTCGGGCAGTGGTGGGTTGCGCATAGCGGAATCTTATTCCGTCCGCCGGGGCGCTGCACTCATGCTTCTTCGCATGATTGAGTGTGACCTGGATAACGGTGTCCTGGTGGTCGGTGGAGGCATCGGCGGTCTCGCGACCGCACTCGGCCTCGTCCGAGCCGGCCGGAAAGTCGTGGTAGTAGAGCAGGCCGGCGAGTTCGGTGAGATCGGCGCCGGGCTGCAGCTCGGTCCGAACGCCACCCGGATCTTGGATTCGTGGGGCCTGCTGGATCGGGTGCGGGCGGTGGGTGTGGCGCCGGAGAATATCGCTATGCGGGACGCGATCTCCGGTGCGGAGATCGCCCGGCTTCCGCTGACCGAGGATTTCCGCGCCCGCTACCGCACCCCGTACGTGGTGATCCACCGGACCGATCTGCACGCGATCCTGCTCGACGCCTGCCGCAAGGCGGGGGTCGACTTACGCACCGATGTGCGGATCGAACGGGTCGACACCACGCCCACCGGGACCGTCGCCCACGCCGCCGGCGGCCGGACCTTCGCCGCGCAGGCCACGATCGGCGCCGACGGTCTGCATTCGGTCCTGCGGCAGGCCATCGTCGGCGACGAACTCCAGCCGTCCGGGTATGTCGCCTACCGCGGCACCGTCCCGATCGACGAGGTTCCCGCGGGTGATCGCGAACTCGACGATGTGCTGGTCTGGGCCGGGCCCGGCTGCCATCTGGTGCAGTACCGGCTGCGTTCCGGCAAGGTACTCAACCAGGTCGCGGTCTTCGAATCACCGGGCTTCCTGCGCGGCGATGCGGACTTCGGCGGGGTCGACGAACTCGAGGCCGCCTTCGCGGAATGCCATCCGCAAGTGCGGGCGGCGATCGCGCATATCGGCAAACAACGCCGGTGGCCGCTCTACGATCGGTTGCCGGCCGACGACTGGGGTCGCGACCGCCTGGTCCTCACCGGCGACGCGGCCCATCCCATGCTGCAGTACCTGGCCCAGGGCTGCTGCCAGGCACTCGAGGATGCGAGCACCCTCGAAACGCTGGTCCGCGAGCGATCCGGCGATATCGAATGGCCGGAGGTGATCCGCCGCTTCACCGAAGCCCGGATTCCGCGGACGGCCGAGGTGCAGACCAAGGCGCGCATGTTCGGCGAGATCTGCCACGCCCGCGGCGTGCACCGCCACGTGCGCAACGAACTGCTCGACCGGCTCGATACCGCCGACCTCTACGACCACGCGGATTGGGTCTATCGCGGCCCCCTCTTCGACCCGGTTCCCGAACCGGTCCACTCCTGAGCCCGAATTCTCTCCCAGACAAGGTATTTCGCTCATGCGTCTAGCAGTTCTCGACGGCGATCGCGCCGCCGTCGTCTCCGGTGGTGGCGTCTACGACGTCACCGAACACCTGCCCACCACGCCCGGTCCCTACGGCGGACCTTGGCTGCCGTGGCTCGAACAGGGCGGTCGGGTGGCCGACCTCGTCGCCATAGACTCGTCCGCATGCCCCGTCCAACCGCTGGACGGCGCCGCGTTACGGGCACCGCTCTCGCGTCCCGGCAAGATCGTCGCGGCTCCGGTCAACTACCTCGATCACAAGGTCGAGATGCACGAGCAGAAGACCATCGCCGAATACGGTGTGTTCCTCAAGGCCAACTCCTCGGTGATCGGCCCGGGGGAGCAGGTGGTGCTCCCGTACAGCGATATGCGGACCGACCAGGAAGGCGAGCTCGCGATCGTCATCGGCCGCACAGCGCGGAACGTGAGCGTCGACGACGCGCTCGACCACGTATTCGGTTACACCGGGGTCCTCGATATCACCGTGCGCTCCACCGAGGACCGCTCGACCCGCAAATCGTTCGACACCTTCACCCCGCTCGGACCGTGGATCGTCACCGCCGACGAGATCGGTGACCCCGGCAACCTGTCGCTGCGCTGCTGGGTCGACGACGAGCTACGGCAGCAGACCGACACCTCCGAGCTGATCTTCTCGGTCGCCGAACTCGTCGCCTACAGCAGTTCGGTGATGACCCTGCACCCCGGTGACATCATCGCCACCGGCACACCCGCCGGTGTGGGCCCGCTACACGACGGTGCGCGGATCCGGTTGGCGATCGGCGGTATCGGAACGCTGGAGGTCGGCGTCACCGGGCGGGACGCCATCGCCTATGCCGACCGGCCCGGCGCCCGGCACGACGTCCATGCGGCCAGGGGATAAGACCATGGATATCAAGTCTCGGATCGAATCGTCGCCGATGCGGCCGGTGCAGTACGCCGTGGTCGCGGTATGCGTACTGCTGAACATGCTCGACGGATTCGATGTCCTCGCGCTGGCGTTCAGCGCCTCGCATATCTCCGACGAATGGGAACTGTCCGGCTCCCAGCTGGGGGCGCTGCTCAGTGCCGCGCTGATCGGGATGGCCGTCGGGTCGATCGTCCTCTCGCAGGTCGCCGATATCGTCGGCCGCCGCCGGACCATCGTGGTGTGCGCGTTCGTGGTCGCGGCCGGGATGGCGCTGTCCGCGCTGGCCACGGGGTTCACGATGCTGCTCGCCGTACGGGTTCTCACCGGGCTGGCCATCGGCACGCTGCAGGCCTGCCTGAATGTCATGGTCGCCGAATACTCTTCGGCCCGCTCCCGGTCGACCGCGATCAGCGTCTACACGGCCGGCCAGCCGATCGGCGGTACGGTCGGCGGGATCATCGCGGGTGTGCTGCTGGCGCAGTTCGATTGGCGGGCAGTGTTCCTGTTCGGTGCCGCGGCGACGCTGGTGACGGCGCTGGTCGCACTCGCGGTACTGCCGGAATCGCTCGACTATCTGCTCACCCGGCGTCCGGCGAACGCGCTGGAACGGGCGAACGCGATCCTGGTCCGGCTGGGTCAACCGGAACTGGCGACACTGCCACCGGCACCGCAGCGTGCCCGCGGCTCCGCCGGCCGCTGGAAAGAACTCGCCACGGGTGCGAATCCGGTGACGACCCTGCTCCTGGGATTCAGCTTCTTCGTGCTCATGGCGGGCTTCTACTTCGCCAATTCGTGGACACCGAAACTCGTCACCAGCAGCGGCTTCACCAACGCCGACGGTGTGCAGGCGGGCGTGTTGTTCAGTGCCGGCGGAATCGCCGGTGCACTGATCTTCGGACCCCTGGCCGGCCGGTTCGGTGTGCGCCGGACCCTCACCGCGCTGTTCGTTCTGGCGGGCGCCGCCTTCGGGCTGTACGCGGTCTCCGTGGAATCGCTGAACGCGGCCTTCGCGACCGCCGCGCTGCTCGGCCTGACCACCAGCGCAGTGATGGCGGGCATGTTCTCGATCGGGCCCATGTACTACGGATCCTCGATCCGGGCGACGGCGGTCGGCCTGATCATCGGCCTGGGCCGCGTGGGCGCCATCCTGTCGCCGATACTCGCCGGTGCGCTCCTCGACCTCGACTGGGCTCCCCGCAGTATCTACTTCCTGTTCGTGCTGCCCATGCTCGCCGGTGCCGTCGCGATCTACGCCATGCGCACCCGCCGCCCGGTGCTCGCGGAACGCCGCGGCAGCGCCGCCGAACCGGAGCCCGGCGCGGGCGCCTCTGTTGTCGCGCGCTGACCGGCGAACCCCTCCCACTCCACCTACCGAGGAATATTCGTGACCAGCGAGAACATCACCACCGAGGAATCGACTGCCGAACTCGACCGCCTCTACGCCGATTTCGCGCGCAACTCGACGGCACCCCTGTGGACCCAGACCGGCGATCTGATGCCCGCCGCCCCGGCCCCTGCCGCACTACCGCACGTGTGGGAATGGTCGGAGCTGCTCGATATCGCCCGGCGCTCGGGCGAATTGGTGCCCGTGGGCCGCGGCGGGGAACGCCGGGCGATCGGGCTGGCCAATCCCGGTCTGGCGCCCACCGCATACGCCACCCCGACGCTGTGGTGCGCGATCCAATGGCTCGGGCCCCGCGAAACCGCCCCGGAACATCGGCACGCCCAGAACGCCTTCCGTTTCGTGATCGAAGGTGAGGGCGTGTGGACGGTCGTCGACGGCGACCCGGTCGCGATGCGGCGCGGCGATCTGCTGATGACCCCGGGCTGGTGCTTCCACGGCCATCACAACGAAACCGACGAGCCGATGGCGTGGATCGACGGCCTCGATGTCCCCCTCGCCCACGATCTCGATCTCGGGTTCTTCGAATTCGGCCCGGAATCGGTGACCGATACCAGCACACCGCCGGTGTCGCGGTCGGAGCGCTTGTGGGCGCATCCGGGCCTCACCCCGCTCGTCGCGCGGGAACCATCGGGGTCGACCCCGATAGCCGCCTACCGCTGGGAACACACCGACCGGGCGCTCACCGAACAACTGCTGCTGGAGCAGGAGGGCTACGCGGCCACCGTCGAACCGGGTCATGCGGCGATCAAATACACCGACCCCACCACCGGCGGCGATGTCCTGCCGACGATCCGCTGCGAGTTCCACCGCCTCCGCGCCGGGGCCGCCACGGCGCCGCGCCGCGAGGTCGGTTCCTCGGTCTGGCAGGTGTTCCAGGGTGACGGCCGGGTGACACTGGGCGCCGAGGAACGTGCCCTGACCACGGGAGATCTCTTCGTGGTCCCGTCGTGGGTGCCGTGGTCGCTGGAAGCCGATACGGAACTGGATCTGTTCCGCTTCTCCGATGCACCGCTGGTCGAAAAACTGCACTACCACCGGCCCCGGGTGCCGTCGGCCTGATCGGCGCGCCGCACAGTGGCTGCCTCGGCACGGGCGCTGTGTTCGCCCACGGCCCGGACTTCCCGGATCACGACCGGTGCGGTCCGGGCCGTCCCGGTGTGTGCTCGCCGGCGGCGCCGAGTTCGGATCCCACCTCGCGCAGGACGGTCCGCAACCACTGGTGGGCCGGGTCCGCGCGATGGGTGGGATGCCACCAGAACGCCTCCACCAGCGGCACCACCTCCCATGGGCAGGGGAGTATCCGGACGTTCGCCGCGGCGGCCAGCCGGTCGGCGAGCCGGCGCTGGAGCAAGGCGACGCAGCGGGTGCCGGTGACCATGAACGGCACGGCGAGGAAACTCTGCACCACCACGCGGATATCGGGTTCGATACCGATCATCCGCAGCTGCCGGGCCGCGGGGGTGAAGGCGGTCGGCGCGTGATAGGTGACCACCCAGGGCAACTCGGCGAGCTGCTCGAGAGTGACCGTGTCACCGACCTCGGAATTGTCCGCCGACACGATGAGCACCCAGCTGTCGGTGAACATATCGATGGACGGTATATCGGACAGGAAACCGTGCGGCAGGAAGGTGCCGTCGGCGGTGCGCAGTGATTCGGGGGCCTGGTCGATATGGGCGCCGGTCTGCTGGTCCAGGCGTAGCCGCACGCCCGGGGCCCGGTCGGCGAGGACGGTCGCGAGCTGGTCGCAGAAGACCGTCGCCGCGTAGTCGGAGACCAGCACGGTGAACTCCCGGCTGGACCTGGCGGGGTCGAAGGTGGGGACGGCGTCGAAAACCCGCTGGATCCCGACCAGGGCCGCGGCGGTCGGCTCGCGGAGCTGTTCGGCCAAGGGGGTGAGTTCGTATCGGTTACCGCTGCGGTGCAGCAATTCGTCGTGGAAATGGCGGCGTAGGCGCCGCAGCGCGGCCGAGACCGCGGGCTGGCTCAGGCCCAGCTGTTCGGCGGCGCGGGTGACGTTGCGGTCGGTCAGCAGCGCGTCGAGTGTTGTCAAGAGGTTCAGATCCAGGTTTCGCAGCGCGCCGGAGGTCATACCTCGAACCATAAACGCGATGGATGGTGAGCATAAGTGATCTGCTCTTCCGTGATGGTGATCTGGGTCGCAGAGTGGTCGCTACCACCTCGCTGCGGAGGACGCGGCGAGGTCACGAGAGCCACTGGAGTCTGTTGTGTCTGCTGTCCGGAATGTGTTGGTGATCGGCGCGGGTTCTGCCGGTACGGCCACCGCGATCCTGCTCGCCGAGGCCGGAATATCGGTCGATCTGGTCGAGTCGAAGCCTGATATCGCTGCCCTGGGGTCGGGTATCACTCTGCAGGGCAATGCGTTACGAGTCCTTCGTCAGCTGGGGGTCTGGGAGCTGGTGCGGTCGAAGGGCTACGCCTACGACACGCTGGGCCTGCGCGCCCCGGACGCCGAGGGCACCCTGCTGGTCGAACTCGACGAGCTGCGCTCCGGCGGGCCGGACCTGCCGGCCAATATGGGGATGTTCCGCCCGGACCTGGCCCGCATCCTGGTCGACCGGGCCCGCGCGGCGGGTGCGAAGCTCCGCTTCGGGCTCGCCCCCACCGGCCTGGCCGCCGACGAAAGCGGCGTGGCTATCGATTTCTCCGACGGGTCCGCCGGCCGCTACGACCTCGTCATCGGCGCGGACGGAATCCATTCGTGGACGCGTCGCGCCCTCGGTATCGATATCGAGCCGCGGCCGACCGGTATGGGTATCTGGCGGCTGTTCGCCCCGCGCCCGGCCTCGATCACCCGCACCGATCTGTATTACGGCGGCCCGGCCTATATCGCCGGTTACTGCCCGACCGGGCCGGACACCCTCTACGCCTACCTGGTGGAAGACGCCCGCGACGACGCCCGGCCCACCCCGGAACACGGGCTGGCCGCGATGCTGGAGCTGGCTTCGGCGTACCACGGGCCGTGGGACGAGGTCCGGGCCTCGATGACCGATCCGAACCGGATCAATTACGCGAAATTCGAAAGCCATGTGATCGACGGCCCCTGGAATCGCGGCCGGGTCGTGCTGATCGGCGACGCCGCCCACAGCTGCCCGCCGACCCTGGCACAGGGGTGCGCGCAGGCCCTGGAAGACGCCGCGGTACTGGCCGATCTGCTGACCACACACGATGCGGTGTCCGAGGACCTGTGGCGGGAGTTCACCGGCCGCCGGCTGCCGCGCGCGAAGGATGTCGTCGAATCGTCGGTCCAGCTGGGGCAGTGGCTGCTCGACGGGGAACGGGGCGATGTCGCCGGCCTGATGACCCGTATCTCCCACCTGGTTTCCGAGCCCGCCTGAGCAGGGTCCGGGAATTGGTTCCCGGGCAAGTCAGCGACCCGAAAGGAAGGGCAACAGCATGAACGAACGACTGATCACCCATTTACGCCATGTCGATCTGGCCGTCCCCGACTACGACAAGCAGTTCGAGTTCTACACGAATATGTGGGGGCTGGAACCGGAGACGACCGAGAAGGACGTCGCTTTCCTGGCCGCGGCCGGCTCGCCCGAACAGTATTCGGTGCGGTTGCGCAGGGCCGAGGAGAAGCGGCTCGACCTGATCGCGTTCGGCGCGGCGACTCCCGCCGATGTCGACACCCTGGCCGAACGGCTGGGCGCCGACGGGGTGCGGCTGGTGACACAACCCGGTGAGTTGCAAACCCCTGGTGGTGGTTACGGATTCCGCTTCTTCGACAACGACGGCCGCACGGTCGAGGTGTCGGCGGAGGTGGCGGTGCGGCAGCACCGCCGGGTCGAGATGGGGGAGGCGGTGCCGGTCAAGCTGTCGCATGTCGTGCTCAACTCACCGAATCCCGAAGCGACCGTAGCCTTTTACGAGAAGCATCTGGCGTTCGCGCTGTCGGACACGCTCATGCACCCGCATATGGGGAAGATGATGTGGTTCCTGCGCACCAACCGGTTCCACCACAGCATCGCCATCGCCCGCTGCCCGCACGTCTCGCTGCACCACGCCTCGTTCGAAATGCGCGGTATCGACGAATACATGCGCGGTACCGGCCGGCTGCTGCGCGGTGGGGTCGAGAAGGTGTGGGGCCCCGGCCGGCACATGGCGGGTAACAACACCTTCAGCTACTTCCTCGACCCGCACGGCAACACCGTCGAATACACCACCGAACTGGAGGAACTGGACGAGGACACCTGGCATCCGCATCTGTACGACTTCTCCGATCCCACGGTGAGCGACCAGTGGGGGACCGCGAACCCGATGGAGGAATTCGTGGCGAAGAAATCGTTCAACGACCCCGATCGCGGCTGCTTCGTCGCGCCTCCGGTCTGATGCGGCTCGCGACATTCACCGCGCCCGGCCTCGCGGAAACCCGGGTCGGGGTCGTCGACGGTGACACGGTGTACCCGTTTCCCCCGGGCCTGAGCATGCGGGATGTGATCGACGCCGGATTGCCCGAGGCACACCGGCTGGCGGAACATGCACGCGCGCAGGCGACCGCGCTCCCGCTGGACGAGGTGCGGCTGCGGGCCCCGCTGCGGCCGGCGTCCATTCGCGACAGTGTGGCGTTCGAGGAACACGTCGAAGGCGTGCGCCGCAGCGTGGACGGCAAGTCCGGGGTGCCCGAGGCCTGGTACGACGCGCCGACGTTCTACTTCACCAACCCGCACGCCGTCCTCGGTCCGGACGAGGAAGCACCGTTCCCGGCGAGTTGCGTGGTCCGCGATTTCGAGCTCGAGGTCGCCGTGATCGTGGGCCGGGCCGGCCGGTCGCTCACCGAGGAGCAGGCGCGGGAGGCGATCTTCGGGTACACGATCATGAACGACTGGTCGGCGCGGGATCTGCAGAGCCGGGAGATGCAGGTTTCGCTCGGGCCGGCGAAAGGTAAGGATTTCGCGACGAGTCTGGGGCCGTGGATCGTCACCGCCGACGAACTCGACCCGTACCGCGACACCGACGGCTTCCTCGACCTCGCCTGCGCAGTCACGGTGAACGGGAACGAAATCGGCCGCGATGTGCTCAGCAATGCGGGCTGGACCTTCGAGTCGATGATCGCCTACGCCTCCCGCGACAGCCGGGTCGTCCCCGGTGATGTGATCGGCTCGGGCACCGTCGGCAACGGTGGCTGCCTCGGCGAACTCTGGGGCCGGCGCGGCGAACAGGACCCGCCGCCGCTGCAACCGGGCGATGTCGTGACGTTGACCGTCGAGGGCATCGGTTCCCTGAGCGGCCGGGTCGGAATCGCTGATCCCGCACCTGCCCTGAGTTCGGTACGGCGCCGGGACTACCCGGCATTCCGGAGAGGAGCGGTATGACGCTCGCCGGACGCACCGTGGTCGTCACCGGGGCCGGGTCCGGGATCGGTGCCGCGGTCACAGCGGCGGTCACTGCCGCCGGCGGCCGGGTGATCGCGGTGGATCGAGTCGCGGGGACCGATATCCGCCGGCTCGACGTGCGTGACCCGCGGGACTGGGCGGCGCTGGCCGCCGACCTCGCCGGTGCACCGGTCCACGGTCTGGTCAACTGCGCGGGTGTCACCTGGCGCGCGCGGCTCGGGGATGTCACCCCGGACGCCCTCGCCGACACCCACGCGGTGAACGTCGGCGGTCCGCTGCAGGCGATCCAGACGCTGGCTCCGCTGATGCCGGCCGGCGGCTCGATCGTTCTCATCGGGTCCCTGGCCGGCAACCAGGGGCACTACCCGCTGGCCTATACGACCAGTAAATGGGCGGTCCGCGGGCTCACCCGGACGGCGGCGCTGGAACTCGGCGAACGCGGAATCCGAGTGAACACCGTGCATCCCGGTTTCATCGAAACCCCGATGACGGCATCGGCACCCACGGAATTCCGGGCCGCTTCGATCGCGGCCGCGCCGCTGGGCCGCGCGGGCAGCCCGGACGAGGTCGCGTCCGTTGTCGTGTTCCTCCTCGGCGACGGCGCCTCGTATGTGACAGGTGCCGAGATCCCCGTCGACGGCGGTACCGCTTCTCACGCGGGCGCAAAACCCGTCTCCGACGCCCTGCGCCCGCTCTACCAGCCCCCACATTCCACCCACTGAACAGAGGAAATCATGTTCGAATACTTCCCGGGCAATTACGTCTGGAACCTCGGCGTCGTCGCGACGCTCAACAGCGGCGGCCTGATCGACGAGGTCGACCGCGCCTGCCGGCCCATCCGCGAACTCGCCGCCCAGGGCTCCGATGTGGGTACCGCCGAATTCATGGCGGCGTGGCGGGCCGTGGCCGACCGGCTCGAACAGCAGGCGGCGGACGCGGAGAAAGCGGGCCACCCGCGCACCGCCGGGCAGGCGTATTTCCGCGCCTCGGTGTATGTCGCGCAGGCCGAGCGCATGCAGCGCGCCGGGGATCCGAGTCGCAATGCCGAATATCAGCGCAGTGTCGATCTGCTGCTGAAGTCGTGCGCGCTGATCGACCCCGCGACCACCAAGGTCGCGATCCCCTACGAGGACACGACTCTTCCGGCGTACTTCCACAACGCCTCGGCCGACGGTTCCCCGACCCCGGTGATCATCATGTGGAACGGCCTGGATTCCACCAAGGAGATGATGGTCGGCGCCGGAATCCATACCGAGCTGGCGGCCCGCGGTATCTCCACGCTGATGGTCGACTGCCCTGGCAGCGGCGAGGCGCTGCGGCTGCAAGGGCTCACCGCGCGGATCGACACCGAGGTGTGGGCCGCCGCCTGCGTCGATTGGCTCGAAGCTCGCGCCGATATCCGCAACGACCGGATCGGGCTGGCCGGCTGGTCGCTCGGCGGCTACTACGTGCCGCGGGCCGCGGCCTTCGAGAAACGCCTCGCGCTGTCTGTGGCCTGGGGTGCCAACCACAACTGGGGCGCGGTGCAGAAACGGCGGCTCGACCGCGAAGGTGAGAACCCGGTCCCGCACTACTGGGATCACGTGCTGTGGGTGTGGGGGCAGCCCGATATTCCGACCTTCATCGAGTTCGCCGAGGATATCCACCTCGACGGCGTCGTCGAGAAGATCACCGTGCCGTTCCTGATCGCCCACGGGGAGAAGGACCGGCAGATCCCCCTCGAATACGCGCACCGGTCCTACGACCAGGCGGTCAACAGCCCCAAACGGGAGCTGCGGATCTTCACCCCGGAGGAGGGCGCGACCGAACACATCGGCCTCGACCACCTACCGCACGTCACCACCTTCGTCGCCGATTGGGTGAGCGACACCTTCGCCGAACTCGACGAGGGACGGCTGTCGTGAACCCGGACGAACTGGACCGCACCGATCCCGAGGCCGCCATCGCCGCCGCGGCCGCCCGGGTCTCGAATTGGGGCCGCTGGGGCACCGACGACGTCCTGGGCACCATGAACTACCTCGACGACGCCACCCGCCGCGCGGCGGCCGCCTCGATCCGCACCGGCCGGTCGTTCTCCCTGTCGCAGTCCTTCGATATGGACGGCCCGCAGAAGGGCTGGCGGCGGCGCACCAATCCGGTGCACACCATGCTCGACACCGGAACCGACGCCGTCGCCGGGATCCAGGGTTTCCCGCACGGACTCGGCGGCGCCGACGATGTAATCGCCATGCCCCTGCAATGCTCGACCCAGTGGGACGGACTCGGCCATATCTTCGACCACGGCCACGCCTGGAACGGCCGCCCGGCCGACCAGGTCGTCACCAGTCTCGGCGACCAGGTCACCGGTATCGAAACAGTCGCCGACGTCATCTGCGGTCGTGGCGTCCTGCTCGATGTGGGCCGGGCGATCGGCGAAAATGGTGAACTTCCGGACGGTTTCGCGATCACCCAGGCCCATCTCGAGCAGACCATCGCCGCACAGGGACCCACATCGGAGGTCCGCCGCGGCGATATCGTCGTGCTGCGCACCGGCCAGTTGACCCGCGTGCGCCGCGAAGGCTGGGGTGAGTACGCGGGCGGCCCCGCCCCGGGCCTGTCCTTCACCACGGCCGACTGGCTACACGACACCGAGATTGCGGCAATCGCCACGGACACCTGGGGTTTCGAAGTACGGCCGAACGAATTCGACGTTGCCTTCCAGCCCCTGCATCAGGTCGCGATCCCGAATATCGGTCTCTTCCTGGGCGAGATGTGGGACCCCGACGCGCTGGCGCAGGCCTGCCGGGAAGACGGACATTACGATTTCTTCCTGACCGCCGCCCCGATCAAGGTAACCGGCGCCGTCGGCGCACCCGTCAATCCGATAGCGGTCCGCTGAGCGGCAGGCTCCGGAAAGTCGCCCTGATCACCGGAACTGCCGGTGATCAGGGCCGGGTCGCGGCCCGGTGAATCCACCGGATTTTCATCGGACCTGTTGATCACCGGCACACTATTTGTAAAAGCCGTCGCGCAGGTTGATTCCGTGCTCGACCCACATCTTGAGGGCGGCCAGCATTCCGGTCCATCCTTCGCAGTTGCCGAAGGCGTTCTTCGCGCCCTCCTCCGACGGCCGCCACGCGGATTCCGTGATGGTGACGAGGGTGCGGGTGTCGTCGTCGATCGGTTCGAATTCGAATGTCGTGGTGGTGACGCCGGCCTCGCCGGCCGCCGCTTCGCCGCCCCACTGGATGACGATGGTGCGGGGTGGGGCGGCTTTCAGTACCTGTACCGGGAAGGCGCCCGGGAAGTCGTGGAAATCCCAGGTCACCTCGGATCCCGGGGTGAGCCGTCCGCGCGCGCCGCCGGTGGTGAAGTACCTCGACAGCTGGGCGGGATCGGCGACGGCCTCGTACACCTCGGCGCAGGGGCGGGCGACTCGGCCGGACACGGTGAAGGAGAGTTCTTTCAAATCTGACATGTGATAAATTTACAACATGTCTGCGGTTGATGACAAGGACCCCGACGACCTCGTGTTCAAAGCGCTGGCGTCGGCGACTCGGCGCGCCATGCTCGACGCGCTCAGGGAATCGCCACGCACCACGGGTGGGCTGTGTGAGATTTTTTCCGCACTGGACCGCACGACGGTGCTGCAGCATCTGCGCGTGCTGGAGCGGGCGGGCCTGGTGACCGGCCGCAAAGTGGGCCGTGAGCGTCATCTGGCGCTGGCCCCGATGCCGATCAAACGGATCCACGATCGCTGGATCGGCGAATACACCCGCGCCGCGGTCGAACTACTCGATCAGCTGGAGGCCGAGTAGTTCCGGCCGGCGGGCGGGGTTCACGAGATTTGTTGAACTGGAGTGCTATTCGCGCAGAACGGGCTGGTGGTCAGCGACGGCGGCCGGCGCAGGGGGAGTGCTTGGCGTGCTTGGCCTGATCGACCTCGTCGTCGGTCAGCGCGCGGACCGGTAGTTCCCGGCGCGGGACCGTATCGGTGCGAATGCCGTTGAGCGCGATCGCCATATAGCGCCGCCAGATCTCGGGATTGATCGGTTTGGCGAACTCGGCGAGGCCGTCGACCATATGGATCATCGCGAAAAGGTCCGACGGTTCGATATCGGGCTGCAGGACTCCGGCGTCGCGCGCGCGGGTGACGATCGCGGCGACGGCCGGTTTGATCCGGTCGCGCAGGCGGTGGAACCGCTCGGTGTCGAGGTCGAGCTCGAGAATGACATTGCTGAACCCGCGATTGGCGGCCAGGTGCCGGCAGGCGTACTCGACGAACTGGACGAGCCCGAGCCACGGGTCGGGTTCCCGTTTGCTCGCTTCGGCGGCTCCGGCGAATTCGTCGAGGTGGTGTTCGAAGACCTCGGAGATGAGTTCGGTCTTGTTCGCGAAGCGGCGGTAGACCGTGCCGACTCCCACGCCCGCGCGTTCGGCGACATCGTCGAGGGTGATCTCGAGCCCGCGGTCGGCGAATAGCTCGCGGGCGGCCTCGACGATGCGTAGCTGATTGCGGGCGGCGTCGGCACGCAGACGCCGAGGTGAGCGCAGGGTCGTGGCGGGTTTCACAGCCGCAGTCTATCAACGCCGGGATTAAGTGGAGGTGTTATCTCCGTTATTGTGTTAGCGTTCAGGTAAGCGGAGGAACCTCCTCCGGTTGAATCATACTTCAAGGGGCGAGATGACCACCACGATCGATCGCGGTCCATCCGCGCAGGAAATACCGACAGGCAGGCGCGGTTCGCACGCGCTGCGATGGTGGGTCCTCGCCGTGCTCGGTGTCGCCCAGCTCATGGTCGTGCTCGACGCGACCGTGGTGAACATCGCACTCCCCGAGGCCCAGCGCGACCTCGGTTTCGACGACGCCAGCAGGCAATGGGTGATCACCGGCTACGCCCTGGCCTTCGGCAGCCTGCTGCTGCTCGGCGGCCGGCTCAGTGACCTGTTCGGCCGGCGCAACACCTTCATCATCGGCCTGATCGGGTTCTCGGTGGCGTCCGCGCTCGGCGGTGCCGCCGCCAACTTCGAGATGCTGGTCGCGTCCCGGGTCGGCCAGGGCGTCTTCGGGGCGCTGCTCGCGCCGGCGGCATTATCGCTGCTCACGGTCACCTTCACCGAACCGTCCGAACGGGCGAAGGCCTTCGGTATCTTCGGCGCCGTCGCCGGTACCGGTGGCGCCATCGGCCTGCTGCTCGGCGGCGCGCTCACCGAATGGGCCTCCTGGCGGTGGGTGATGTTCGTGAACCTGATCTTCGCGGCCGTCGCCCTGGTCGGCGCGGTGCTGCTGCTGGCCAAGCATGCCGGCGGCGCGCGGCCGAAACTCGATATCCCGGGCACGGCCGTGGTCACCGCCGCGCTGTTCAGCATCGTCTACGGGTTCTCGCACGCCGAGAGCGAGGGCTGGACGGATTCGGCCACCCTCCTGTTCCTGATCGGCGGCGCGGCACTGCTCGCCCTGTTCGTCTGGCTGGAGACACGGGTGGCCCACCCGCTGCTGCCACTGCGTATCGTGCTCGACCGCACCCGGGGCGGCGCGTACCTGGCAGTGTTCGTCATGGGAATCGGGATGTTCGCGATCTTCCTGTTCCTGACCTACTACATGCAGCTGACGCTGGGCTACTCGCCGATCATGACCGGTGTGGCGTTCCTGCCGATGGTGGCCGGGATGGTGGCCTCGTCCACCACGACCCCGTCGCTGCTGCTGCCGAAGGTCGGCCCGAAGGTAGCGGTCGCCGGCGGATTCGGGATCGCCGCGATCGGCATGCTCTGGCTGACGCAGATCGGTCTCGATACCGGATACGCCACCCACATCCTGCCGGCTCTGGTGCTGCTCGGGCTCGGCCTCGGTGCGGCGATGTCGACCGCGTTCCAGAGCGCGACCGCCGGGGTGCGGCACGACGACGCCGGGGTCGCGTCGGCAATGATCAACACCAGTCAGCAGGTCGGCGGTTCGATCGGCACGGCGTTGCTGAGCACCATCGCGGCCTCGGCCGCCGGTGACTACCTGGCCGGCCGGACACCGGACGGGATCACCGTCGCGCAGTCGGCGATCGAGAGCTACATCACCAGCTTCGCCTGGGCCGCCGGTGTGTTCGTCCTGGGCGCGGTGGTGCTCGCGGCACTGCTGCCGAACACGCTCCCCGCTCCGGCCGAGGGCGAACCGGTGCTCGCGCACTGAGCCACCGGTCGACACGATTGCCCGCCTTCGCGATACGCGGAGGCGGGCAATCGTGCTTTTCGCCGAGGGGTGGTGATCGCCGAATAGCGGCCACCGGTGCTATGGCCGCGTGCAGACGAACGGGTCGACAGCGTGGCCGGGCTGAGGTGTACGCGTCGAGTGGTGCGCCCGAAATGTAATTCCGTTGCGGTGCTGTTGTTTTCGCTACCGATCAGGACTCGGGCGGGAGGATGGGGGAGGAGAACACGTCCTCCAGCGGGGTCGGTCCGGTGTAGCGGCGGCAGTGGCACTGAACCCACTCGCGCAAGCCGTGGGTGCCCCTCCGGGAATCCTCGGCGTGACAGGTACCGGTGGCACGGTCGTGCAGCGCCAGATCATGACCGCAACCACAGCGCGCGGGAAGTTTCCGCCCCGATCGTGCCCGGCGGACCCCGAACCGGCCACCGGCCCAGCCGATTACTACGAGGCCGGCGCCGACCGCAAGGCTGAGGGGATCAAGCATTGCCTGAGTATATGTACGGGCACAGCGGCAGTACTACTCGCTCTGCGGGACAGGATCTGGCTGCTGATCACCTTCGGCGCCGCGCTGCTGTTCGCGTTCCTGGTGGCCGGCAGGCCTGGTTGGCGCCCGGAATATCAGGCTCCGCTCGCACCATCCGTCGGGTGGACCACACGCTCACGGTCGCGGGATCGGGGTGGGCAGGGTGTACCCGCGCTCGGTCAGCAGGGCACGCAGTTCGTCCGGGCGGTTCGTGATGAGACCGTCTACGCCGAGATCCAGCAGGTGGGCCATGGTAGCGCGATCGTCGACGGTCCACGGCACCACCCGCATGCCGTGGCGGTGCGCGGCATCGACGAGAGTCGCGGTGGTGAAGGGCTCGTAATCGGGGTCGGTGATCGCACCGTCCTGCGGGTTACCGTGCACCGGGGAGACCGCGTCGGCGCCGAGTGCCGCGGCGGCGGCCACGAACTGCTCCGGCAGGGAACCCGCGAAATCGTCGATATCCATCCCGCCCAGCCACGGTGAGGCGCCCGGCCGGCCGGGCTGCAGGAATTGCGAGCCGTTGGTGAGCGCCACGATCGGCAGTTCGGGGGCGCGGTCGCGCACCAGGCGCAAGGTCGCCCAGTCGAAGCTCTGCACCGTCACCTGATCCGCCAGACCGGCGCGCCGGATCTCGTCTACGACGATGCGGGCGAAATCGTCACGCGGCATGGTTTCGTGGGGTGCCGCGGCCTCCACCTTCGTCTCGATATTGAGCATCACCGATTCGGCGCGATAGGTGTGGACGAGGTCGAAAACCTCCGACAGCTGCGGCATCCGCGCACCGGGGGCCTGCCGTTGCCCGGGATAGCCGGGCAGCGGCCGGGAACCGCAGTCGATCGTGCGGACCTGCTCGAGGGTGAGCTCGCGGATCAGTGCCGGTCCGGATACATAGGGGAATTCGGGATCGTCCGGGAAAGCGGCCGTGGTGTCGGCGCATTTGGCGGGGTTCGGGTCGCGGTCGTGGGTGACGACGGCGTGTCCGTCCGCGGTGATCTGCACGTCCAGCTCCAGTGTGCTCACCCCGAGTTCGAGCGCGTTGCCGAACGCGGCCAGGGTGTTCTCCGAGACCAGGCCCAGCCCGCCCCGATGCGCCTGCAGGTCGAAGGTGTGCCGGTTGTGCGGCTCGTCGGTTCCGCCCGGAGCGCATCCGGTGACGAGAACCAGCAGCAGCACCAGGCTCGTCCATCGCATATCCCCATGCTGTCGCAGACTCGGCGACGACGGCTCCGGTAATCCGGGACCGTCCCGGGTTGTTCACGAAACGTTCGCACCGACCGCCGAGGCAGCGTGCGCGGGATCGTGCGGGGAACCACGGCCCAGCGATAATCGCCAGCTGCCTTCCGGGTGTGCGACGCGGTAGTGGGTCAGCCGGGATAGTTCCGGACGCCTATCGCGTCCGGCCGAAATCGGTCACCTGCGCCGGACCGGCAGAAATAACCGATGCCCCCGGCACAGGGCCGGGGGCATCGATCAGGGGTTTCGGTCAGCCTGTCGGCCGGGTTGCCCGGCGCGGGTGGCGGCTCCGCGCGGCGTCGCCGGTCGCCCCGGTATTCGCCGCCGCCGAACCGGTGGCGCGGTTGGCGCCCGATGCTTGCTTCCGTGCCGGGGTGGCGGGCCGCTGCGGGGCCTCATGGCTCGACCCGGCCGCCCGTGTCCCGGAGCGACCGGCGGAGTTTCCGCGCCGCCCGCTCGACCCGCGCGCCCCGGCGTGTTCGGCCGCACCGGACCGTTCACCCTGCCGCGAGCGGTGACCGCCGCCTTCCGGCCGCCGCTCACCTGTCCGTGCGGCATCCGACCGCACCGAACCGGAATTGCCCGCGACGCCGCCGCCGGCCGTCGTGCGCCGGCCACGCGATCCGCGCCTACTTCCGCCACGGGTGTTTGCGTTCGCCGCGCGCGAGGTGTCCCGACCGGAAACGTCCGGCCACGACTCGTCCGGAACCGGCGCAGTGAACACCGCACCGCCCGAGAGGTCGGCGATGATCGGCGAATCGACGGTCACCGCGCGTGGTTTCACCGTGATACCGGCTTTGCGCAACAGCGCCGCGACATCCTTGCGCTGCTCGGGCAGCACCAGCGTGACCACGGTGCCCTCGGTACCGGCGCGCGCGGTGCGGCCGGATCGGTGCAGGTAGGCCTTGTGCTCGGCCGGCGGATCGACGTGCACGACCAGTTCGAGTTCGTCCACGTGGATGCCGCGCGCCGCGATATCGGTGGCGACCATCACCCGGGCGGTGCCCGCGGCGAAGGCGGCGAGGTTGCGGTCGCGGGCCGGCTGGGAGAGATTCCCGTGCAGGTCGACCGCGGCGATACCCGCCTTGGTCAGTTCCCCGGCCAGCCGCCGGGCGTGATGTTTGGTGCGCATGAACAGGATGCGCCGGCCGCTGCCCGCGGCCAGCGCCCGGACGATGTCCTTCTTCGCCGCGGCACCCGCCAGTTCGAAGACGTGATGTTCCATCTTCGGCGGCGGTGCGTCGATATCGTCGACCGAATGCGTGACGGGCTCCCGCAGGAAGCGGTCGACCAATTTCCCGACACCGTTGTCCAGCGTGGCCGAGAACAGCAGACGCTGACCGCCCGCGGGCGTCGCCGCGAGGATGCGTGTCACGCCGGGGAGGAAACCGAGATCGGCCATATGGTCGGCCTCGTCCAGGACGGTGGTCCGCACGGCGTCCAGTGCGACCGCCCGCTGCTTCATCAGATCTTCGAGCCGGCCCGGGCAGGCGACAACGATATCCACACCCTGCTTCAGGGCCTTGACCTGACGGTTCACCGGGATACCGCCGAACACGGTGGTCACCCGCAGCCCGCGCACCGCGGCCAGCGGGGTGAGGGTGGCGGCGATCTGGGTCGCGAGCTCACGGGTCGGCGCGAGGATCAGACCGGTGGGCCGTCCGGGTACCCGGCGGTCACCCGCGAGCCGTTCGACCAGCGGGATCGCGAAGGCCAGCGTTTTTCCGCTCCCGGTCTTGCCCCGGCCGAGCACATCGCGGCCGGAGAGACTGTCGGGGAGGGTGGCGGACTGGATGGGGAACGGCGCGGTGATACCCGCGGCGGTGAGTTCGTCGACGATCCCGGTGGATACGCCGAGGGAGGAGAAAGACTGCGCGACAGCAGCGTGGGCAGGCATGAAAGTATGGGCGCCTTTCGGCATCGGAGGTGATACCGCGACGTCCGATCGGACCGATGTCCGCGCCTACACGAGGTGGCGGCGTCGCGGGTCCCGACGCGAAAGGTTGTGATCAGATCCGCGACGGAGTACTTGCAGCTCGCCGGCGCAGGTACTCGGATCACCCTACAGCACGGGCGCCGCGGTTCCGGCATCCTGCGCGCCGCCGGCAGCGCCGATCGGTATTCGGCATGCGGTATTTCCGCATGTCCGCGCCGGTATGCGCCGTGCCGCCGAACGCGACGTAAGTCACGTCGGCGCCTGCCGGGGCTCTGCGCGCCGGGCCGGTGTTCACGGTGTCAACGGGTCCCGTACTCGTCGCCGTTCCGCATTCCCGCCGGACCCGGAATTCGGCGGCTGTGGCAATCCGCCGAATCGTCCGAACCCCGCACCGAATCGGACGCGGGCTCCACCGGCCGGAATGGTCTGGTCCTATGTTGCTGAATTATCAATGCGCACCGCGTTTTTCGCGATCTGTGCGGACATAACCGCATTGCCGGGATTACGCTGTCCCCGGCGGAACAACCGACCGAAGCGCTCCAATTCCATACGCCTGCCGGGCGTGGTATATCTCTGCTGCGGCGTCCGTCCGGGCTCCGGCGAGTTCGTTGAAGAAGAGTGTGCGCGTGTCCAATCCAACCGATCCCACCCGCGGGCAGAATTCGAGTACCCGCTCACCGGCACGTGTCGCTCCGGGCGCCCGGGCCGATGATCCCGTGCAGCGCGTGATGCTCGTCTCAGGGATCGGCGTCGTTCTGGCGATCGTGGGTTTGGTCGTCTCCCTTCTCGTCGCCCCGGCGTCGGGCGAGGCGGATTCCGAGACCTCCGTCGACGCGTCCGCCACCGAAAGCCAGGCCGCACCGCAGCCCGCCGCGCCGGTCCCGGCCGCCACGGCGCCCATCCAGCAGTACCTGGCCGATCTGCCGCCCGTCGGCAGTACCGCCTACACCGGGGCGATCGCGGTGAACGGCGTGTCCTATCCGCACGCGATCTACCAGCAGTTCAGTGGCTGTGCCACGGAGGTGAGCCACACCTATGACCTGAACGGTGAATGGTCGCGTTTCTCCTCGTCGATCGGGGTGGCCGACGGCGGAAACACCGGATCGGTGTTGCGGTTCGAGGTGATCGCCGACGGTGCATCGGTCTTCTCATCCGGAAATATCCGGGTGGGCGAGCCGCCGAAGGTCGACGTCCCGGTGGCGGGCGTGCAGGACCTGACGATCGGCTTCACTCTGGTGGACGGCAGTTCGGCGAGCTGCACCGCGCTGGGTAACGGCGTCTGGGGAGATCCGACACTCACCAAGTAAGCCCGGCCTGCGCTACGGGGCGAATCGATCATCAGCGCCCAAGATTTGGTCGTCCGCGCATTCTTCGGCTGTGGTGGAAGCGACGGCTTCCGACGAGCCTGTTGGCCATAACCGGTATTTAGCGGACGATTTCGCGAAAAAATACACGGCCGGGCCTGCGCGCAGCTATTTCTGGTAACCGTCGATCGGTGTGACTCTCGATCATCTCGGGGGTACTACGGACCCGCATCCTCTTGGGTTCGCCGACGGCTGTGCCGGGCTCGAAAGAGGTAGTGTTTCTGTTCTCGGCGGTGCAAAAGTGAATCCGGTCGGTTCTGCATCCACCCCGGTGTAGTCGCAGCCAGTGAATCCACACTTCGCACCCGCTGGCCCGGGCACACAACTGAAGAATCGTTCCACACATCTGAATACCGCAAACGAACTGAGACTCTTCGAGTTAGGGGATGCAGATGCGGGTGATGGTTCTGGGTGGGGACGGATTCTGTGGCTGGCCGAGTGCGCTGCACCTTTCGGCATCCGGCCACGACGTCACGATCGTGGACAGCTTGGTTCGCCGGGAAACAGACGATGAGCTGGGGGTTCGATCGCTGACGCCCATCCATGAGCCCGTCGAACGACTGGCCGCGTGGCGCGAGGTGAGCGGGCAGGACATCGATCTGGTGCGCTTGGATGTCGCCCACGACTACGAGCAGCTCACCGAGGTGCTCGCCGCGGTGCAACCCGATACCGTCGTGCACTTCGCCGAACAGCGGTCCGCGCCGTATTCGATGAAGTCGCCGTGGCACAAGCGCTACACGGTCGACAACAACGTCAACGGGACGCATAACCTGCTCGCCGCGGTGGTGGCGCTCGAACTGGATGTTCATATCGTCCATCTCGGGACGATGGGTGTGTACGGCTACGAAAGTGTCCCGGTGGACCTGCCCGAGGGTTATCTCACCGTCAGCTATCCCGGCCGGGACGGCAGAATGTATTCGCGCGAGATCCTTTATCCCACGAAGCCGGGCAGCGTCTACCACCTGACGAAATCGCTGGACCAATTGATGTTCCAGTTCTATGCCCGCAACGACGGAGTGCGGATCACCGACCTCCATCAGGGAATCGTCTGGGGCACGCAAACCGAGGAAACCGCCCGCGATCCGCGCCTGATCAATCGTTTCGACTATGACGGTGAATACGGCACCGTGCTCAATCGGTTCCTGGTGGAGGCCGCGATCGGCTATCCGTTGACGGTGTACGGAACAGGCGGGCAGACAAGGGCATTCATCAATATCAACGATTCGATCCGCTGTATCCGGATGGCGGTCGAATCGGGGGGCGAGGTCGGCACATCGGTGCGGGTGATGAATCAGATCACCGAAACCCATCGGGTCGCCGATCTGGCGCGGCTGGTGTCCAGAACGATCGGTGCCGAGATCCACCGGGTTCCCAATCCCCGGCAGGAAGCCGTCGAGAATGAGCTGGCGGCCCGGAACGACCACCTGCTGGAGCTCGGGTTGAATCCGATAGCACTGGATTCGTCCCTGCTGGAGGCCGAAGCCGAGGTAGTCCGGAAATACTGCGACCGAGTCGACTCCAGCCGGATACCCAGTCACTCGTACTGGAACGAGGCCCGTAAAACCGTGGTCGAGGAGCAGGAGGTTTGAGCGAAGACGACAAGGAACCGGCAGGTACACCGAACGACCGGACGCAGAAACCCGAGTCCGAGTATTTCCCGGGGGAGCGCGGGCGCACCGTTCCCCGCTCCGCCTGGTGGATTCTAGGTTTCGCGCTCGTTGTGCTGCTCGCTTTCGTCGTCGTCCGGCCGGCCTGGTTCACCCGCGATTTCGACGACAACAGTCTCCATGTGCCCGCGGAGCGTCATTTCACCGAAACCCTCGCCGGCCTGGGTTACCCCGACGGGACCTGGCTCACCGACGGCTCGCCCTCGCTCAGCTTTCCGGTGACGCTGCCGGTCGATTCCACCCGGGAACAGACCCGGCTGCGGCTGCGCGGATCGACGCAGGTGGCGCAGGACAGCACGGTCTTCCTGGTGGTCGAGATGAACGGCCGGCAGGTGTACAAGAGCGAACTCGCCCGCGGGGACAACGGGCTCGACGTCCTGGTGGACGTCCCCGAGCACCTGGCCGAGGACGGGCAGCTCCGCGTCCGGGTGCGCGCCGAAGGCACACTGAACAACCAGGTATGCGTGAACGACAGTTCCGCGGGCATGCAGGTTCATCTTTCCCCCGAGACCGTGGTCGAGGCCGCGCTCGAGGAGCCGATCCACACCATCCGGGATGCCGTGGCGGCCTGGGACCGCCGGTTGACGGTGTTGCTCGCCGACCGGAGCGATATCTGGCGCACCACCGCGGCTCAGCTCGGGGTAGCCCTGACCCGCGCCGGGTACGAGGTGGAGTTCACCGACCGGCTCCCGGAGTCCGACGTGCACAGTCTGCTGATGGTCGGCCCGTCGCCGCGGCTGACCGAGCTGACCGGCTGGGACGCCGGGGACACCACCGGGAACGGAATCGGGCTGGGCACGGTCTCGGATACCGCCGTCCTCGGGGTGATCGAGCCGGACGGGGGACCGGCCGCGGATTTTCTGACCGACCCGGTGTCGATCACGGCGGATTCCGCCGGTAGTGCGCCACGCGCCCTGGCCCCGCCGCCCGTTTCAGGAGACCAGGTGAGCCTGGAAGCGCTCGGCGCGGATATGTCGGTCGCGCAGATCGCCGAATCCCATCGGTGGCGGGCCGGGTATTCGCTCGCGGACCTCCCCGGTGGCCGGCTGCCCCGGGCGGTCCGGGTGGCGCTGCAGCTGCCCGCCTCGCCCGACGATCTCACCTGGGTGCTGAATGTCGACCTCAACGGTCAACTCCTCGACAGCCGGCGGCTCGACCGGAACGCGGCCGAGGTCGTCATCCCGCTGTCCGCCGAGGCCCAGCGGCTGGACAACCAGCTGACTTTGACCGTCCAGCGCGATCGCGACCTCGGTGGCTGCGATGTGCGAATTACCAGCTACCCGATTCAACTGACCGGCGCGTCCGCCGTCGAACTGGGCGACGAACCGGCGCCGGGTTTCACCGGACTGCCCCGCGAGCTGGCCGGCGGTTTCTCGGTCTACGTACCCGAGGCGCCGGACGCGGAGGTCGTGAACCTGCTGAACGCGACCGTTCCGGTGCTGAGCGAGTTCGTTCCGGCGCAGTACAGTCCCGCGTTCTTCTGGAACTCCCAGCCGGAACCCGGTAAACCTTTCGTGCTGATCGGGCAGAGCCCGGAGGTGGACCCGCCGGTGAATGTCCGGGAGGGGCGGCTCGTGGCCGGCCCGGGGGAGCCGGCGCTGGATATCTCCTCGTTCGACAATGGGATCGTGGTCGAACGCGCCACCGGCCGCAGCGGCGCCGCCGGACTCGTCATCCAACCCGTCGGCGATATCGGACCGGTGCCACTACCCGCCTTCGGACCCGAGAACGCCCAGGTAGTGACCGCTCAGGGCAGCTTCGTTGTGAACGTCGACGGTAGCGTCGCCGCGACCGGAACCGGGCGCACGGATCGACCCAGATGACCGACGTGCCCGCCCCCGCCCAGTCGCCCTCGGCGATCAGCGATTACTTCCGTTCGGTCGACAGCGCGCCCGCCGAATACGCCGTGGACCGGCCGGCCGCCGCCGCCAACGGCTTCCTGATCACCTTTGCCGGTTTCAGTGTCCTGGCCATGTGCCTGCGCACCTGGCTGGTCCATGTGGAGTTCTTGATCCAGCCGGCCGACTTGATCTTCTTCGCCGACGACCGCGGAAAGGTCGCCGTACCGACGCGGCTGTTCATCATCGTCTTCTTCGCGACATACGCCTTCTATGCGTACTCGAACATCTGGCGCAGGGTGTTCCTCGGGTTGGCCCTGCTGGGAAAATTCGCCGTGTTCTGCCTCGTTGTCGATTTCATCGGCTGGGCGCTCGACCACGTCGACCTCGTCGCCATCCCGGTGCTCGGCCTGCAGGCGGCGTCCGGCCTCGCTGCCCTGGGCATCTTTCCGCATACGATCCTGAAACAGGCGCAGTTGCCCGATCGTGGCCCGCCGCCGCTGAACCCCCGGACACCGCTGTCGGCGTATTTCACCTTGTTCGCCTGTCTGACGGTCGCGGCCCTGGGAGCCGTTGCCGCGATGGAGCTTTTCTTCGGTGCGGTGGTGACGATGCGGGCGTGGGCACTGCTCGGCGGTATCGGCCCCGGTGTCTTCCTGGTCCAGCAGATCTTCGCGGTCTCGACCGCGCTGTTCGGGTGGCGAATGCTGCGGCGGTCCCGGCGCGCCGAATTCGCGCCACCGGTCGCGGTGCTCGTCCCGGCGCACAACGAAGCGCACGATATCGCGGCAACTATCGAGTCGGTCGATCGCGCGGCCCGCACCTATACGGGCCGGATCCGCCTCTATATCGTCGACAACGCGTCGAGCGACGATACCGCCGCGGTGGCACGGCAAGCGATCAGCGAATGCACCGCCATCACCGGCGAATTACTCGACTGTCCCAAGCCCGGGAAAGCCATCGCCCTGAACCTGGGAATTCAGCGGATCGCCGAGGACTTCGTGGTCCGGATCGACGCCGATACGGTGATCGGTCCCGGCTGCCTGCAGACCGCGATGCGGCATTTCGCGAACCCGCGGGTGGGTTCGGTGGGGGGTATGCCGATGCCCGCCGCGGAAAGAACGTGGATCGACAAGGTCCGGCTGGTGGAAGTTCTCATGCGCCACGGCTTCTTCCAGGTTTCCCTGGACGGTTACCAAGGGGTGCTGGGCGTTCCGGGGATGTTCGCGATATACCGGCAGAGCGCTTTACGCAAGGTCGGCGGAATGGTGGAGGGCATGAACGGTGAGGACACCGATATCTGTATCCGGCTCACCGCCGCCGGATACCACACCCTCGCCGACCCGAAAGCGGTCTATTTCAGCGAGACCCCGCTCTCCTACGCGCATCTGCGCGAACAGCGGGTTCGCTGGTTCCGCAGTATTTATCACATCACCGCCCACAACCGATCGACCTTGCTGGACCGGCGATCGATGACAGGGACCTTCGTGCTGCCGTTCCAGCTGGTCAACGCCGCCCGCCGGGCGATGCTCGCCTCCCTGCTGCTGTTCGCGTTCATCGCCCAGTTCGGTTTCCAGGCGATTTTCACCGGGATGCGCTGGGAGCCGGTATTGGCCACCGTGCTGGGGATGCCGCTCCTCATGACGGTATTCATCTGCCTCCTACTGCGGCCGAGCGCACTGAAATACGTTCCGGCCTACCTGTGTTTCCGAGTGCTGCGCAGCTACTTCACGCTGGCCGCCGCGCTCACCCTGGTCTATCCCCCGATGCATCCGCGGCGCGGACTACCTCGCTTTCGCGAGCGGATGCGAAATATTGTGCGATAGCAGGTTTCCTGTCCGGGGCCGGTCTACCCGCGGCGCAGCGGGATCTCGAGGTGCACCGTTTGGAAACCGCTGTGTGATCCGCGGGCGTCGTGGATGATCCGGCCGAAGGTGAGCCAGAAGTCCAGGGCGCCAGGAGTTCTGGCATCAGTATGGAGGTACAGGCGGTCGAACTCCGGTGCCGCTCGGACGTGGTCGACCGCGGTGCGGACCAACCGGCTGGCCAGGCCGCGCCGATGGTGCTCGGGCCGCACGTAGACCCGGAACAGTTGCGCGGTGCCGCCGTCGGGGAACTCGTCGGCCAGCCACGCCGGATGTGGTGGGTGGCGCGGGCCTTGTGCGCGGATCGCGGTGGTGGCGACGATGCGGCCTTCGTGCTCGGCGATCCAGAGCCGGTTCAGCGGATGACGGAGATACACCGTTTCCGGGTCGATCACGTCCTGGTGGTGCTCGGGCAGATAACCGATGCCGAACACCTCGTAGAAGGTGTCGAGCATAACGCTGCGGGCGCCGGGCAGATCCTCGGCGCGGGCCACCCGCAGCCGATAGCCGGTGGTTGCGGGCGCGCTCACGGCTGCGCCTCCAACTCTCGATCCAGCACCTCGAGACCTTCGACGGCGACCGGCCCGGGACCGGTGTAGCCGAACGGGACCGCGATGACCCGGTTTGCCCGGATCGCCCGCAGCCCGGCCAGTTCGGGACGTGCGCGCAGAGCGGCGCGGGCCGATTCCGGGGTCTGACTGCCCTGGGTGAGCAGGATGATCACCTCGGGATCGCGCTGGATCAACGTTTCGGTATTGGCATCGAAACTGCGTTTCGCGACCTCACCGAAGACGTTGTCCAATCCGAGGATTCGCATCTGGGTCGCCACGGTGCTGGTGCTGCCGTAAGCACTGAGCTTGGCACCGTCGCGGGAGATGATCAGGGCCGCCGCGGACCGGGCCGCCCGGTCGTCGCGGTGGCGGTCCGTGACCGCGGCAACTTGCTGTTTCAGTGTCGCCACCTCGGCATTCGCCGCCGCGGATGTGCCGAACAACCGGCCGTACAGCTCGATATCGGCGAAGATATCGTCGAAGCCTCCCGAGGCGTCGCGGCAGTAGCCGCGGCTGACCAGCAGCGGAATATTCACCTGCGCCAGATCGTCCGGTGTCACCGCGGCGCCCTCGAAACTCACCACGAGGTCGGGCGTGCGGGCGATGATCTCCTCGCGTGCGAGTTCCCCGGTGGGGGCGGTGACTTCGATGCCCTGCAGCGCTGCGCCGTACCGGCCGGGAAAAGGGGCAGTTTCGAAGGTGCGGGTGGTGATGCGGTCGGCGGCGCCCGCGGCCGCGATGAGCGGGCCCGCGACGGATCCGACCGTGACCACCCGCTGCGGCGGGGCGGGGAAGGTCACGTCGCGCCCGCAACTCGAAATCGTCATCGGGAAACCTTCCGACGTGCCGGCGACGGTGGGGCCGGGGCCACCGCAGCCGGTGAGCAGCGCCGCGGTGAGCAACGCGACCGGTAACGGCGCGAACCTGGTGAGACTGGTGGACACGATGATCGGTGTTCCTTTCCTGCGCAATCGGTTCAGTGGAGGGGCTGCCGGGATCGGCGGATCAGCACCAGCAACAGCGGAGCCCCGACGACAGCGGTGACAATTCCCAGGGGAAGTTCCCGTGGCGCGAAGACGACGCGGGCCGCAATATCCGCGATAACCAGGAACAGCGCCCCCAGTACGGCCGCGAGCGGGATCAGCCGGCGATGCGTCCCGCCGCCGCACAGGCGGGCGATATGCGGCACGATCAGGCCGACGAAGCCGATCGCACCTGCGACCGCGACGACGGCGCCGACCGCGAGTGCGACGATGCCCAGGGTGAGCATGCGGAGCCGGACGGGAGAAAGTCCCAGCGCGCGTGCGGTGTCGTCACCCGCTGCGAGCACGTCCAATCGCGCAGCGAGCAGCAGCAATGCCCCCACCGCGGCCGCCGTGACCAGTGCGGTGGTGGCCACCGACGACCAGCCGGCCGAACTCAGCGAGCCGAGCAGCCAGAACAGGACCGTCCGGGCACCTTCCTGGTTGTCGGACGCGAAGATCAGGAAACTGGTGGCCGCCGAGAACAGGTAACCGATCGTGACCCCGCCCAGCAGCAACCGCAAGGAGGTCATTTGCCCGTTGATCCTGGCGATGGCGAACAACAGGACCGTCGCGGCCAGCGCGCCGGCGAACGCGCTGGCCGCCAAGGCGCTCGCCGTGGCCGCGGTGACACCGAACAGCAGTGACACGGCCGCGCCGGTCGAGGCACCGGAGGTGACGCCGAGGATGTGCGGGTCGGCGAGGACATTGCGTACCAATGTCTGCAGCACCGCACCCGCGACCGCCAGTGCCGCGCCGACCATGGCACCGAGCACTACGCGCGGCACCCGCACCAGCCAGACGATGGAGTCCTGGGCCGGCGTCCAGTCCGCCACGGCCGGCACCGCGAACAGATGGTGGCCGACGATGCGTGCGACGGTGCCGGGTGGCACCCACACAGGGCCGAGCCCGGTGGCCACGATCAGCACCACGACCAGTGCGGCCCCGAGCCCGCCGAGCCACAGTACGGTCGTCCTACGGTGCCGGGCATGGTCCAGATCGTCGGGGTCGTCCTCGGTGCGGGGCAGGGTCGCGGTCATCGGGCGGCCGCCTTTCCGGTATCGATCATCTCCGCGGGCGTTTCCGCGGCGCGCGGGCCGAACAGCAGTTGGATCGCGCCGAACGCGGACGACATGTGGACGGAGACGTTGTAGACGGGTTCCAGGACGGCCGGTGTCAGCACTTCGCGGACCGGGCCCGCGGCGGCGACCCGGCCCCGGTTCAGCAGCACCAGCCGGTCGCAGTAGCGGGCCGCCAGATTGAGGTCGTGCAGCACCACCAGCGTGGTCGTGGTGCTCAGTTCCCGGATCAGGCCCAGCAACTCGTGCTGGTAGCCGATATCGAGATGGTTGGTCGGTTCGTCGAGCAGCAGATGGTCGGCCTGCTGGGCGAGCGCCCGGGCGATCAGCACGCGCTGGCGTTCTCCACCGGAGAGTGCGGTGTAGGGGCGATCGGCCAGGTGCCGGGCGCCGACCCGGGCCAGCGCTGTCGCGGCGGTGATCCGGTCGGCCCGTGAGTAGCCGTGCAGCGCACCGGCCCAGGGGGCCCGGCCGAGCAGCACCGTCTCGGCGACCGTGATCGGAGTTTCGGCGGGCGACTCCTGCGCGACCACGGCCAGCCGCTCCGCCAGCGCCCGCCCGCGCAGCGCCGCGACCGGAACATCGTCGACGGCCACCACACCCGACCGCGGCCGCAGTGCCCGGTAGAGCAGGCGGAGCAGGGTCGATTTGCCCGAGCCGTTGGGCCCGATGAGGCCGACAGTGGTGCCGGGCTCGGCGACCAGCCCGACACCGTCGAGCACCACCTGACCGCCGTAGGAGAAGGTCACGTCGTCGACTGTGATCATCGGCCCGCCCCCGACATCAGGAACCGGGCCGGTGCGGTCCAATCCGGCGGTGCGGGCTGCCACGTGCGATGCACGGTGACCGCCGTGGCGAATCCGGCGCAGATCCGGCGGGCGGCCCCGATCTTCGCTGGCAGCGCCGGATCGGCCTCGTCCAGCAGGATGCCGGTCACGGTGCCGCTATGCGCGACGACCACCCCCGCCGCGCCCAGGTTCCGGGCCGCGGTGATGGTCGCGTCCAGATGTGGCCGCGCCCGCAGCACGGTACTCAGTTCCGCGCTGCGGGTCGCCACCGCACCGATGGCGGTGACATCCCGGCGGGCGACCGCGGCGGTGAGTTCGGTGAGCAACGCGCTGTATTCGCGTTTGGCGGCCGTGGTGAACCCGGGTCTGCGCCGGTTGAAAGCGACCGTGTCGACGTGGCCGCCTTCGTCTCCGGTGACAACGGTCAGCGGTGGCAGAGTGCCGAGCGGCGCCAGCAGCCGCACGTCCCGGTGGTAGAAGGCCACCGCGCCGGGATACATCACTCCGTCGGAGGGTTCGATCCGCCGGAGTTCGGATTCGATCTCGGCGGAGCGGATCGGCCGTCCCTCGGCGTCGGCGACGGCGCGGGCGGTGGCGACCAGGTCGGCGGTGGAACTCGCGAGTCCTTTGCCCTCGGGCAGATCCCCGAGCAGGGTGAGCACGCCGCCCCGGAGGACCGCGGAACGCGCGAGCAGCGCCCGGGCCAGCATGCGGGATTTGGTCTTGTGCGCGGGAATCACGCTGACCGTGCGCCGGTGCGGATCGGGTTCGAAGATCGCGACCGTGCCGCGCGTAATGGGCAGGGTGACCAGGAAATCGCGGTCGTGCTCCGCGGTGACGCCCTGTAGCAGCTCCCCGCAACTGCCGAACGCACTGCCGACACCGACCCGCGGGTCGCCGGTCATCGCGGCCCCGCGCCGGTGCGCCGCGCGACCACGTGCAGCCGGTCGCCGTCGAGCCTCTCGGACAGCACGCCGTCGGCGGGCCAGCCCGGTGTGGTCAGCGGTCCCGGCGCGTCGAACAGTGCGAGCACCTCGAATCCGGCACCGGTCAGCAGATGGCGCAGCTCCTGCGGGAACAACAATCGCCAGGCGGTGTGCTGGGTGACCGGCTCGGGACAGCCCGGCCAGGTCCAGACTCGTTGCCTGCGCAGCAGTTGGGCCGGCAGGTCGAGGGCGAGCGAGGTATGCGAGGTGTAGGTGACGCCTTCCCAGTCGACGTTCCTGACCAGCTGCTCGTCGAGCAGTTCGCGCCGCCCGCGATCGGTCAGCAGGAAAGCGCCGTTGCGCATTTCGAGGATCAGCAGACCGCCGGTGCGCAGGCAGGTCGCGAAACGGCCCAGGGCGGCGGCCAGATCGGCGGTGTCGTGCAGGTGCAGCAGGGTGCTGCCCAAACAGGTGAGTACATCCACCGACGCGTCCGATCGCAGGGTGCGGGCGTCGCCGGTGCGGAAATCGACTGCCGGATAGCGGGTCCGGGCGTACTCGACCATTCGCGGTGCGATATCCACTCCCCGCACCCGATACCCGAGCTCGGTCAGGTTGGCCGCGTCGCGACCGGTGCCGGACCCCACATCGAGCAGATCGGCGAGCGGGCCCGTGCCGAAGCGGTCGAGCAGATCGGCGACGAAGCGCGCATTGCGTTCGCCGGTGCCGGGAAAGGTGCGTTCGTAGAGCGCGGGATTATCGGTCAGCAGGTTTTCGCTGAGCACGACCGGCCCCTGATCATGGGCTGTCATCGGGCGGAATCGCCTTTCGCTGTGGTGCGACTCGGGGTCGCGTTGATCGGTCGGGGGTGCGCTGTTGTGGCCGCGGGAAGGCAGCCGCGCCTGCGCAGTAGCAGTACGGCGCCGGCGGAAAGTGTTCCGATGGCCACGCAGAGCAGGGCAGGCGGCCAGGTCAGCGGCCCACCCGCGTAGTCGACGGCGGTACCGGTGAGGGTTGTGGACGCCACCGTGAATACACCGGAGGCCAGGTAGAACGCGCCGAAATAGGTGCCGGTCAGCTGAGGCCCGCTGAAGCGCGGGATCGCCTCGTTCACGAAGGGCTGCACGGCCATCACCCCGAGCGCGAGCACCACCGCGGCGGCCACGACCGGCGCGACCCGCACCACCACGGCGACCGGACTGTCGCCCTCCGGCGCCAGCACGGCTCCCGCCGGCGGGATCAGGAAGGCCGCCCCCGCTACGGCCATTCCCAGCGCCATGGCCGAACCCCGGTCGGTGCGCCGGGAGAGCAGCCGGGTGATCGGAACCTGTAGCGCCACCACGGCGATCGTCTCGACAACGAACAGCGCCGCCACCGCCGCCGGTCCGGCGAGATCTTGTACCTGCAGGGTGAACAGGAAATAGATCTGGCTCTGCAGGGCGAACATGCCCATGAGGGCCACCGCGAACGCCCAGAACCGGCCGTCGGCGAACACTCGCGCGAAATCCGCGCGCAATGCGGTATCCCGGGGCGGCGCCGGCCGGGCGGGCAGCAGGAGGAGCTGCGCGACGGTCAAACCGGCGAAGACCGCGGCCGCGGCGACCGCGGTCAATCGGAATCCGACCCCGACCAGCAGGGTCCCGACGAGAGGTCCGAGGGCTGAACCGGTATTGCCGAAGACATTGAACAGGGCGAACGCATCGGCCGCGCGGTCACCGCTGTCCCGGGCGATGTAGGCCCGCACCGCCGGGTTGAACAGGGCTCCCGCGAACCCGGTGAGCACCGACGCGAGCAACACCACCGGCAGGGACCCGCCGACAGCGAAGAGTGCGAAGCCGGCCGCCCGGATTCCCGCGCCCACGATGATCACGCCGCGTGCACCGAGGCGATCCGCTGCCGAACCGCCGATCAGGAACAGCCCTTGCTGGCTGAGATTGCGTACCCCGAGAACGATCCCGACCACCGCGGCCGACAGCGCCAGATCGGTGCTCAGGTACTCGGCCAGGAACGGCACCAGCATGTAGAACCCGGTGTTCCCGATGAGCTGGTTCACCAGCAGCAGCCGCACCGAGAGCGGAAACGAACCGAACAACCGCAGCCCCGTCATGCGATCGCTCGCACGCGCCGCACCCCGAGCCCGGGTCCCGCGGGGCGCCGTAATACGCCGTCCGCTCCACCCAAGCCTGTCCACGGATCACGCGCCAGCAGCAGGTGACCGTCCAGATCCACCCAGCGCGCGGCCCCGGCGAGCTGCACTGCGGGCGCGATGCCCAGCGAGCTGGCGACCTGGCAACCCAGCATCACCGGCAGCCCGCGCGCTCGGGCCCAGCCGAGCATGGTGCGGGCCGCGTCGATTCCCCCGCATTCGGCGAGTTTGATGTTGATGCCGCCGATGCCCGCCGGGAGCCGATCCAGATCGGCGATCGACCCCGCGTCCTCGTCGGCGAGGACCGGTATCGGGACCCGCCGGGCGACTTCGGCGAGCTGTTCGGGAGCACCGGCGGCGACCGGCTGCTCCACAGCGGCGATGCGCTCGCCGGCGAGCGCATCGAGCACCGCGACGGCGGTGCCGACGTCCCAGGCGCCGTTGGGGTCCAGCAGTAGTTCCGTGTCCGGTGCCGCGGCGCGCACCGCGCGGACCCGTGCGATATCCGCGGCCGGGTCCGGGGCACCCGCCTTGACCTTGAGCACGGTGAATCCGGCGCCCGTCATCCGGCGCGCGGCGGCCTCGGCCTCGGCGGGGTCCCCGAGGCCGATCGTGTACGCGGTCGGCACCGAAACCCAGGGCGGCAGACCGAGGTACTCGGCCAGCGGCAGCCCCGCGCGACGGGCGAGCGCATCGTGCACCGCGCTGTCGAGCGCGGCCACCACCGGCAGCGGGAACTCCGAGCGCAACCGCGGAAGCAGCGCCCGGACCTGTTCGTGGCCGGTGCAGCGCGCGATCCGAGCGGCGATACCGTCCAGCGCGGTACCGATCGTGGCGCGGTCGAGGCCGAGACGGGGGCTACCGACGACCTCACCCTGCCCGGTCTGCCCGCCGGCGGTCAGCGAGACCCACACCGCGACCCGATTCGCCATCGTCGCACGCGAAATACTGAGGGGCCGATCCAATTCCAATGTTTTCGAAGTCCACGTCAGATCCATGCGCGGACCTCCTTGCCCAGCGGATCGCGGATGACCGCACAGCGGGCCCACCCGCGCGCTTCCGCCGCATCCGGTTCGGGAAGTTCCACCGGTTCGGTGACCGTCGCGCGGAACAGGTCGTGACGCCGGCACCAGTGGTCGTCGTAGATGCTGCGCAGATAGCGGTGTGGTCCGTCGGGGAAGACGGTGAGTACGCGGAGGCCCGGCTCGCGTCGCGCGACCCATCCCGCGACGAGTGCGGTCGCCCCGGTGCTCCAGCCACCCGCGATACCCGTTTCGGCGGCCAGCCGCCGGCAGGAAGCCACGGCTTCGGCCGGACCGATCCAGTGCACCTCGTCGAAGTCGCCGTAAGCGACATTGCGCGGCAGGATACTGCTACCCAGGCCGCGCATCAGCCGTGGGCGGGCCGGCTGCCCGAAGATCCGCGAGCCGACCGAGTCGACGCCGACCACCCGCAGGTCCGGCCATCGCGTGCGCAGACTCCGGGTGAGGCCGGCGCAATGGCCGCCGGAGCCGACACCCGCGACGAGCACATCGGCCCGCTCGACCTGTTCGATCAGTTCGCGGGCCATATCCGCGTAACCGGCGGCGTTGTCGGGGTTGTCGTACTGGTCCGGCCAGTACGCGCCGGGGGTCGCCTCGAGCAGTTCGGCCAGCCGGTCGAGCCGGGCGCGCTGCCACCCGCCTTCCGGGTGCGGGTCGCGGACCACTTCCAGGCCGACGCCGAAGGCGGTGAACAGGGCCCGCATATCCGGCTCGAGTTCGTCATCGACCACGAGCACTACGGGACAACCGAATGCCTTGCCCGCCAGTGCGAGTCCCAGTCCGAGTGTGCCGCTGGTGGATTCGATCACCGTCGAGCCCGGAGCCAGGTCACCGCGGGCGCGGGCGGCGCTCAGCATGGACACCGCCGCTCGCGCCTTCATCCCCGCGATACTCGCGGCCTCGAGCTTGGCCAGGTAGCTGCCTGTTCCGGCCGGAATCGGAACCACCGGGGTGTGGCCGACCAGCCCGAGGAGCGCGGGTTGCGGGGCTGTTATCGGGTCCACGGGGGTCCTTCGTGTCGATAGTGGTACAGGGTGCTGGGGCCGCCGTCGAGGGAGAAGAACGGATACGGTTCGGCGGAGACCGCGGTGACGCCACGGCCCAGGAACCACGGCAGTACGGCACTGCCGGTCTGGGCGAACAGCACCAGCGGTAGCGACCGGCCGGCCGCCTCGGCCAGCAGGGGGTCGAAGGTGTCGTTGCCCAGCGTCATTCCGGTCACCAGCAGGGCGTCGTAGTCCGGCGGCGCCGCCGCGATATCGCGGTACACGTGCTCGTCGAATTCGGTCCGGCCGCCGGCGAGATCGCACGGGTAGTAGGCGATACCCCGGTCCCGCAGTGCCGCCAGCAGCGAACCGACCACCCCGACGACCAGCACACACCGCACGCCCGGCGGCAGCAGACCCACGACTGCCTCGGCACGCCGCCGGGACTTCTCCAGGGAATTCGCCCCCGCCACCTCGACGAGCTCGGCGGTGGCACCGCCCGCACTCGGATGGGGTCGCAGATGCATGAGATACGCGTCCAGTACAGCGATCCGGACCGCCCGCTGCGGGTGGTTCAGCAGCTGCCCCACCGTCGCGCCGACACAGTCGTCGAGCACGTCCACATCGCCGGTGCCGGGCTCGATCCCGCAGGAGCCGACGGCCGCACCGATGCGAACGCTCAGTACCGCGTTCCGGTAGCCACCGCGCCGGCCGGTGTGCCGGGTCCCGTAGTGGGTGTGGAAAGCGCTGGTCACTGTCGGACCGGCCGGATCGGCTCCCGGGCGGGCCGTCCGGGCCCACTCGAGGAGTTCACCGACCGAGTGTGGTCGCGGGGTCACCGTGTGGTCCGTGGTGGTCACGACGAGACCGCCACGGCGAGATCATCGATGAGACCGGACGCGAGAGCGCCTGCGGTTCCAGGTCTTTCGTCGACCACCATGACATGACCGAGGTAGGTGTTGTTATCGGTCGCGATCCGGACCCGGGTGCCCGGCTCGGCGAGGGTGTGCTCGACAACGCGGGGATCGCCGGCCCACGGCTCCGCGCCCGATATCGCGGTCAGCACACCCGCGCGATCCGCTACCGCGAAGGCGATGGCGGCACTGCCTGTGCCGGTCGGGCGCGGTGTCAGATCAGGTATGCCGCCCGCTGCCACCTCGGCATGGACGGCGGCGAGGTCGATGCCGGTCACCCTGCGTACCAGTTCGGTGATGCGATTACCGGCGGGCCGGGGATTCACCTCGATCAGCCGCGGACCGTCCGCGGTCCATTTGATCTCGGTGTGCGCGACCGTGTCGTCGAGCCCGAGTGCCGCGATCGCCGACCGGGCCACCGCGCTCACCGCCGCCTGCTCGCCGGGGCCGAGCGCGGCCGGGAACATATGGCCTGCCTCGATGAACGCGGGTGCGCCGGTCAGTCGCTTGTCGGTTACGCCGACCACGGTGGTCCGGCCGCGGACGGTGACCGTCTCGACGCTGAATTCCGGCCCGTCCAAACATTCTTCGAGCAGGATCTGCGGTGCCCGGACCTGTCCGCGCGCGTTGACCGGGAACCCGGTGATCCGCTCGACGGCTGCCCGCAACTCTTCCTCGTCGTCGACACGCCGGACATACATGCCGCCGCACAGGTCCACCGGCTTGACGACCAGTGGGTATCCGAGATGCCGGGCCGCGCGGGCCGATTCGTCCGGGCTCTCGGCGACGGCGAAGGCCGGGCCCGGCACACCGGCGGCCCGGCACAGCGTGCGCGTCCGGTGTTTGTGACAGGCCGCGGCGACGGCTTCCCTGCTGGGGCCGGGTAAGCCGAGGTCCGCGGCGATCGCCGCGACGTTGGGCAGGTAGTAGTCACACGAGGAGAGCACCCCGTCGAAGCCCAGTACCTCATGCAGGTTGCGCACATAGCGCACAAGCGTTGCCTCGTCGTTGGTTTCGGCGGTGACGATATTGGCCGCATCCAGTAGTGGATGGGTAGCCGGCTTCCCGCGCAGGTAATGACCCAGATCTCGGGTGAGGAAGCTGAACCTGTGCCCTCCGTCGCGAATGCCGGCCGGAAGCAGTGTGCTCATCGAGCCCACCCAGCTCTCCACCATCAGTAGATGTCCCACGAACCCTCCAAGCTACGAGCAGGGCATAATGATAACCGTTTTCATTAGCTTGGCAAGGGGTTTCAGTTCGATGCGGCTTTCGCTCTGGGCGGAACCCTGGGCTTTCGTAACGGCGTAATCTTGTAATCAAGTAATCGACGAGAAAACGAGAAGGTGATCCTATGAGGCACGGACACCGGGGGCGTGGCTTCGGCCGGCCGGGTGGCTGGCAGCAGGCCGACCTGCCCGAGGCGACCGATGTACCGGAGTGGTTCGCGGGACGTCTGCCGAGCGAGTGGTTCACCGGACCGCCCGTCATCGAGATCGACCGCGACGAGATCGTGGTGATCGGCGAACTGCCGCTCCCGCAGCCGGAAGCGACATCCGGCGACAAGGAATCCGCGGAAGGGGAGGCTGCTCCCGTTCCGGACGCGACGAAGGAGGGGGCGGTCGCCCGGTTCCGGGAATCCACCCGGTCGGCGCGGATGCAGATCGCGGACGAGGCGCAGGAGCGTTACCGGCGCAGTGTCGCGTGGGGTGTCTCGATCGACGGACAGCGAATCCTGTTCACCCACTTGGCCGTACCGGTGATGACCCGTCTGCGGCAGCCGGAACGCAAGGTGCTCGACACCCTGGTGGATGCGGGCGTCGCGCGGTCGCGGGCCGATGCGCTGGCCTGGGCCGTGCGGCTGGTCGGTGAACACACCGAATCGTGGCTGGACGAGTTGCGCGCGGCCATGCGCACGGTCGACGATCTGCGTTCGCAAGGTCCGCAGGGGCTGTAAGAGAACCTCGGTGCGGGAGGACGCAGCCTCCCGCACCGGGGTGCACCGGGATCGAAGGTCAGCTGGGCCGATAGGTCATGCAGCGCGCGGAGTGCTCGCCGCTGCCCGGGCCGACCCGGATCTCGCCGGCGGTGCATTCGAGGTCGGTGTTGTGCGTGCAGTCGGCGCGCTGGCAGGCGCCGACCATGCTGGTGACCGTGTCCAGGCCGCCCTTGGTGGCCAGCGGGATGAACGTCGCGCAGTCGGCGCTGCCGTTCTGCCCGGAGACATTGATGGCGTAGGCGTGGCAGCCGTCGTGATCGTTGTACGAACAGTCGTTCACTGTGCATTCGCTGACGTGCGGCATTTCCATGGTTGTCATGCGCTTCGTCCTCCTGGGCTGTGGGAGTCTTGCTCATGCGGCTACCACAATAGACCCCGGTGGCTCGCTGCTGAATACCTGATGACGGCTGTTCTCGCGCCATCGCGTCAAGGTTCGCCCGTGATTTGCAAAAGATTAGCTGCAGGGCGGTTCGGGTAGGTTCGCGCGATTAAGTGAACGCAATTTACTAAAGGGTGTTCACAAATGATGTGTGGTGTGGTTCACTCCTGGTAGCCGTGTTCCCCGAGGAGTCGTAGCGATGCCATACCCCCTTCGCTACGGCGTCCGCGAACCGCATGCACCAGCCCTGAAGGAGTTAGCGTGACCGCACCGTCCCTGTCCCACGACTTCGATTTCACCGACCCCGACCTCCTCGCCACCCGGCTGCCCATCGAGGAATGGGCCGAGCTGCGCCGGGCCGCACCCGTCTGGTGGGTCGATCAGCCCGACGGTGTCAGCGGGTTCGACGACGGCGGCTACTGGGTGGTCAGCAAGCTCGACCACATCAAGGAGATCTCCAAGAACTCCGAGGTCTTCTCCACCCACGCCAATACCGCGGTGATCCGCTTCAACGGCGAGATCACCCGCGACGAGATCGATATCCAGCGCGCCATGCTGGTCAACACCGACCCGCCGGAACACGACAAACTGCGCCGCATCATCTCCCGCGGTTTCACCCCCCGCGCGGTGCAGAGCCTGCGTGACGCCCTGCACGAGCGCGCCGAGCGTATCGTGCACGAGGCCAAGAAAACCGGCGGCGGCGATTTCGTCGAACAGGTCGCCTGCGAACTGCCGCTGCAGGCCATCGCCGAACTGCTCGGTGTGCCGCAGGACGACCGCGGCAAACTCTTCGAGTGGTCGAACCAGATGATGGGCTACGACGACCCCCAGTACGCCGACAGCTACCGCATGGCCAACGCGCAGGTCATGGGCTACGCCTGGAACCTCGCCGAAGAACGCCGCGGCTGCCCCGCCGACGACATCATCACCCAGCTGCTCAGCGCCGATGTCGACGGCGAGGCCCTGAGTTCGGAAGAATTCGCCTGGTTCGTCATCCTGCTCGCGGTCGCCGGTAACGAAACCACCCGCAATGCCACCACCCACGGCATGAAAGCCTTCATCGACAACCCGGACCAGTGGGAGCTCTACCGGGCCGAGCGTCCCCGCACCGCCCCCGACGAGATCGTCCGCTGGGCCACCCCGGTCATCGCGTTCCAGCGAACCACCCTGCAGGACACCGAAATCGGTGGCCAAGCCATCAAGAAGGGCCAGCGGGTGGGCCTGTTCTACTCCTCCGCCAACTTCGACGAGGACCACTTCACCGAACCGTTCAAATTCGACGTCACCCGTAACCCGAACCCGCACGTCGGTTTCGGCGGCACCGGCACCCACTACTGCGTCGGCGCGAACCTCGCCCGCCTGCAACTGGACCTGATCTTCAACGCCATCGCCGACGTGATGCCGAATCTGCGTGAGGTTTCCGAGCCGGTTCGGCTACGGTCGGGGTGGTTGAACGGAATCAAGAGCTGGCAGGTCAAGTACGAATGACACCACCCGCGCGGCGGGGCCGGATGCCCGCGGTCAGCGACGCGGACATCCGGCGCGTAGCCGCGGCACTCCTGGTCGAACAGGGTGCAGAGGCGTTGTCCCTGCGCGCCATAGCGCGTGAACTGGGCATCACCGCCCCCGCCCTCTACCGCTACTACCCGTCCAGGGAAGACCTCCTTGTCACCCTGCGCCGCGATATCTGCAAACGGCTGGCCGACGACCTTGCCGGGCAGGTCGCGGAGCTCCCCGACGACGGTGTGGTCCGATTGTTCGCCATCTGCCGTGCATTCCGGCACTGGGCCCTGGCCCACCGCAACGAATTCACCCTGGTCTTCGCATCACCGACCGAAAACGGCTCGGGTACGGTGCGGCGCTTCGACGAATCGTTCGGCCTGGTCTTCCTGGAAGCCGCAGGCAAACTGCTCGCGGCCTACGACCTGGCAACTCCACCGGTCGAATCGATCCCGGAAGCGCTCCGCACGGACCTGCTCGCATTCCAGGGCGAACTCCTGGCGCTGCTGGCGGGGTCGGACCAGAAGTTCCCGGCCGAGAAGTTCGACCTCGGAGTGGCGTACCTGATGATGACGGTCTGGGTTCGGCTATACGGTCACGTGACGCTGGAAGTCTTCGGCAACTACCCGATGCCCGTGAGCGACCCGGATGTACTGTTCGATGCCGTACTCACCGACCTGGCCGCCGGAATGGGTCTCACTACCGGAGGAGTCGCGTAGATCCAGGCCCGTCCAGGATGGCCGTAGCCGAGGCGGTACCGATCTGCCGAAACGTGACGTGCAAACCGAGGCATGATTCTGCCATGCCATCGACCCGGATCACCGTCACTCTGCCTTCTGAGCAGGTCGAAGGACTGCGGAAGATCACCGACAATGTGTCGTCCTATGTCGCTGTCGCGGTGGATCGGCAGATCCGCCACGATCTGCTGGACGAAGACCTCCGCCAGTACGAACAGGAACACGGCGAATTCACCGAGGAGGAACTCGCGGCGGCCCGAGCTGAGCTCTCGGCCGACGGCGCCGAGGACCGCACCGCGTGACCTCACCACCGGTGGAACCTTTCTCGATCCGGTCCGTGGTCGACCCGGCCGTGCACATGTGGCAGTATCTGATACGGACATCTCGGAAAACGTAGGGGGGCTACGATGCACAGACACCTTTAGTCGAAACTCGAGACCTTTCATCGAGTAGAGAACATGTAGATTCGCGGAACATACGAATCTGTTCCCGTGGCGAACCAGACGAAGGTTGATGTGGTTTACGAATTCAAGGTGGTGCCCGCTCATTTGGACTTGGCGGCACGTGACCTGTGGAAACTGAGTGAGGACAACCCGCAGGCTGTGGCCTATGCCAAGCAATGGCTGACCCTGGATCAAAGCGCAGGCGAGATCCTCAAACCCGTGTTCTCGGGGCTCCAAAAGGCTGGCGAACGGCTGCAGAAGAATTATGAGACGTTGGGTCGTGTCACGGACTCGTCATCGACAGAACTGACAAATTCCGCCGCAATGTATAGGTCGACGGATACGCAAACTGCCGAAAATTTGGATCGCAGCTACGAAAAACCGGAGTCAGGAAATTGAGCACCGAGTGGCCGGTGGCCAAACTTGCCGCACCGAGCGAAGATACAGATCCCGTATCCAACTTGGCCGAACTGATGCTCAACGGCAACGGTGTGAGCATGAGTTACATGATCAATGCTGTAATCTCGTACGTCACCGGATTCGACCCCATCGGCACAGTGACGAACTATGCTTCGGGTGATTGGTCCACTCTGTACCAGTCGGCAGAAGCGATCCGGAACATGGCAGGTTACAACAGCACCTACCAGGGTTCCATCGACTCGGCCGCAGCCCACTTCGCGGCATCATGGACAGGGAACGCGGCGGATAACGCGCGCACGTTTTTCACGACATTAGGCGACAGTCTGACCGGGCAAGTCGATCCGATGAACGAGATGGCCGACAAGATAGAAGAGTTCGCCCTCAACTCATACGAGATGGCCAACGGTATCGCCGCTGCGATCCAAGGGCTGGGTGACCTGGCAATTGTGTTCCTGGTGAACCAGGCAGCGGCTCGCCTTCCGACTCCCAGTGCAGCAGTATTCCAAGCCGTCGCGGCCGCGATCGCAGCAGTGATGGCAGTGAAAACCGTGCAGGTCATCAGCGCATTCGGCAATTGGTACAGCGGCGGGATGGCGCTACTCAGTTACCTCGAGAGCGGCGAGAATTATCAGGTCAGCATTCCCGAACTTCCGGAGCAGACCTACGACCACCCCGGAGTGTCATGAACAAGCGTGAAGAACCGATGCTCGATCCGAGCGGAGATATCGGTGTATCTCGGGTGCTCTCACAGGCATTGAAGGTCCTTGCCGACAATACCGTCGACAAGAATCTGGAAAAGCAGTTGCGGGAAATCCGCAACGGAACCGGAAGTTTGCGCGATCTGGAGGCCAGCGAATCGTTCTTGCGGCTCGGTGACTCGGTACTCGAGCAGGTACGGCAAGACCAGGCGAACCGGACCGACGAGGAGAAGCAGCAGCTGGTCGACTCGGGCAACGCCATCCTCGAACGCTACCGGCGCGAGGATCCCCACACCGCGGATCACGAAGCACCGGTAGCTCCGCAAGCCCACCCCGCGCTCGAACGCCCCGTCGAGCCCGTTCCACCACACAATCCAGCGCCCCGGCCGGCGAGCAACCCGCGACAATCCTGGCGCGATGTCGTTGTCACTCCTGACGAGCCAGATGAAGACGACCTCTATTTCCAGGAGCGGCGGCAACGCGGCTGGTTGCAATGAGTGAGGTGTCGGACCCCGGGCAGCGTCGCCAGATCAACGCGTACGGCCGGACCTGGCTGTATTCGGAACATCCGGTGCGCAACCCGGGCGCGGCCGGGCGGGAAGGACAGCACGAAACGGCGGATGCGGCCATCCCGCTCCGCCGCCGACCGAGCTCGCAGGGCGATGCCAAACCTCTACTCCGGATGTCACGACGACGACTTACCGGAAACGTGGTGCCACTCGACCTGGAGTTCGCGCAACCGCTCCCGAATGTCTGTACCGCACACGGCCGGCCCGGTGTGGCGTGGCTGCGGATGAGATCTGTCTTCTACGAAACCGCGGTCCACCCCCGCGACCCGCACCTATCGTTCCATGCACCGCATCGGTATCCGCCGCCCTCGACCGTGGTCGAAGGCGAGTGGCCTGTATGCGACCTGTGTAGCCGCTATCGACGTCGCTACCGCTGGGTGGCCGGGCTTCTCGCGTTAGTCATGGTCATCAACCTGATCGCGGCGGTTGTCGTCGCGCGGATCGTGCACTACGACCCGCTGATACCGCCACTGGCACTCGGCGTATTCCCGGGTTCGATTCCGCTCGGATTGCTCGTCATGTCGTGGCTCTACAAGAAGGGCGATCCTCGGATGACACTGCGGCCCATCGACGATGAACGTTTCTTACGGGTCGCGGCGCACCCGAACTTCGGAGCCGCCATCCAACGTGTGATCACGGCGCCCCAGAGCGAGCCTCCCGCCGTGCAGCACTATCGCCTCGAACACGGCCGGGTGGTGCCGGACCATTCGGCGCAGAGCGGGCAAACAGGCGCGGGTCCCTACCGTATGGAGAACGGCAGAATCGTACCGAACTATGCCGCGAGGCCCGAAAATGATCTCTGACGCGCGTAATGGTGCCGGTTCGAGAAGGTGTCCGAACCGCGTATAGGCTGCGGGCTGAACGCAGTTCGAATCTGAGGGTGGGGAATCAATGGTGCAGCGGGTAGGGATTCTGGTGGCGCTCGCGCTGGCCGCGGCGGGTTGCGTGGACGGCTCATCGAGTGCACCGGCACCGGTCGTCGAGACCGAGCCTTCGGCCGAGGCGCTGGCCCGGCTCCGCGATACCGATATCTGTGCGCTGATACCGCGCGCCACTTTGGCGGAGCACGGCGTAACCGCGGTCGGCACCGATGAACTGTACGGTTGCACCGCGGCGCTCGGCGGCGGCTCCGGGCAGTCCAGCAGAGCCGATTGGGTGGTGCGGGCGCTCGGCGACACCAGCCTGGATTCCGGCGAAACCGTCACCATCGATGGCGTCGTTGTCACCCTGCTCGGCGACCACCATGTCCTCTCGCCCGAAGAGATCGCCACCTTCCCGCAGCGAACGTGCACCGCGTATGCGCCGTTGCCGACAGGAGGTTCGCTCGAGGTCGAGCTCACCCTCGGCCCGGACACTGCGCCGTGCACCGCGGTTCAGCCCCTGGTCGGTGCTGCGTTGTCCGAATGGAAACGCCACCCACCATCGGGCGAATCGCCGGCCACGGTGCACACCGCAGTGACCGGCGCGGACCCGTGCGACATGCTGACCCAGCTGCCCGACGCTCGGCGAAGTGAGACACAGTGGGTTGATCGTTGCTGGTTCGATCTCGACGGCGATCACATGTACGTGGGCTACAGCCACGCCACGGCCCGCGAATTCCAGAATTACGAACCGGTCGAGATCGCCGGGCGACAGGTATTCCTGACAAGTGAAGACGGGTCACCGTCCTACATCGTCCGAGTCGGCCCGACCTTCGACCCGGTCGCCGACGGCTACGAATTCGACGATGTACCCGCAGTACGAATCCAAGGACAAGATCACGCGGCGGTGGAGAAGGCCGTGGCCGCGGTACTCGACACCTTCCCGGAAGCCGGGTGAACAGCGCCGACGCGTTAGAAATATCCGGGCGATCAGCCTCCGGGCGACAGCAATTTTGAATTCCCCGCTACAGGCGTAGGAGTCGACGAGCCGCCCGACGTCGTACCGACCTCACGGGAGGACGGATCGCCGACATGAAAGGTCGTTCCTCGAGTCCGACGAGCGGTACTGGGCTACTGCTAGATTGACATTTCCATGCGCGTTCGCGCTGGTCCACGCGCTGACCCTCCCGGTTGCCGCGGTCATGTCCAATGTGAATGTCCTTGACAACGCAGAAGCGCCGGCAGCGGCCGCCACACTTCTCGCAGTCATGCTGGTGATGGCGATCTTGCTGGCCCGGTCTCGATCGCTCGTGATTCGCGGCGCAGCGTGTGGTCTCTCGCCCGCAGGTCTGCTGGTCATGGTCGCCGGCGTGATCGCGTGAAATCCGCTGGTGCAGGTAGGTCTGTCGATGCGGAACGGCCGGTCGCCGGTGGCTGGTTCGGCCCGGCCGTGCGACCGTAGTCCTGGTGTTCTCGATGCTGTTCCTTCTGGTTTCGATGACCGAGAGCTTCGAAGCCTCCGGCTGGTGGTGGCTCGTATTGGCTGCGTTGGGTTTCGGTGCGCCGCTGACCTTGTCCCATGGTGCCGCCCGGCAGATCGGAGTCGCACTGATCGTGGCCTCATCGGCGGTCGTAATTCCATACTCGGTCTACCCGATCCTCGCTGTACTGCTGTTTGCCGTGCCCATCGCCTCGATCTGCGCCCTTGTCGGGGGAGCCCCGTATCTGGTCTGGCTCCGTCGCCACCGACGAAATTCAGAGTGATCCGGTCCGGTTAGCCATGTTCGATGCGCTTCGCACTGTCCGATGGATCCAGCGGCCGTAGGGCCCGGGTCGGCGCGGCAATTGGAGGGTGACAGGGCGAGCGGTACTACGACCATTGCGAGGTGAGCCGGCCGCAGTATTCCGCGCTGACGCGGTGTGGAGCCCAGGCGTGTAGTGGTTAGGCTGAACCGGGCCTCGATAGTCACTGGCCGGATAAAGCCAAGGGGGGAACATGATCGGACGTCTCGTCGCTCTGTGTCTGCTTCTCGGGTGTCTTACCGCGTGCGGCTTCGGATCCGGCGACGTCAGCAATGTCGACGACTACTGGCTCACCGAGTCGGCCACCGATGCCGAACGGCTGGAGTTATTGCGGCGCGCGCGTGACGTCGACCCGTGCGCGCTACTGCCGCGGGAAAACCTTGCCGAATTCGGCACGGTGCTGCGCGTATTCAACCACGGGCCGAGTGCATGTACCGCCACCCTCGACTCCGACGAGATAAGCGAGCGCACACAGTTCCGCTTTTTCTTCTTCGTGCGGAAACCCGGTGTCCCGGCCCATGTAGCAGGCGCGCCGGTCCGGACGGTCGACGGTGTGGAAATGACGTCCGTCCGCGAGCTGGACCAGCTCGGCGAGGAGTACGAGGACCAACTACTCGAGCGCACCTGCGTAGTGACCGCCGGTTTCCCGTCTCTGCTGACATTCAAGCTCCACAGTTCGAACCCTCTCGGCGCCGAGCCCTGCCCGGTCGGCGAGCAGGTGATGCACGCCGCGCTCGCGACGTGGAAGGCTGAGCCGCCTATGGGCTCCTCACCGGACACCGCGTCCACGGTGGTCGACGAGGTCGATCCCTGTGGCCCGGCCGCTGCCCTCGGAGTCACGGCCCCGGCGGATCGCCAGTCCACGTGGTCGTGCGAGTTCGAGTACCGCGGCGATCGGATCTCTCTCGAATATGTGTACGTCGCGGAGAGATACACCATGGGACCGCCGACATTCTCTGTGGGCACGCACCGGGCCTACCGCGTCGACGAGCCCGGCGACGACCTCGTTCGCTACTACGGCCGGATCGGCCCACCGATCGAGAACGCCGACAAGGTGGGGTACACGGGGCCGAGCTTGCCCACGATCACAGTGACGGGCAAGGATGTCGCGGCGGTCGAAGATGTGGTCCGCCGAGCGTTTTCGCTGATTCCGGGATGGTAGGAAGCCGAAGGATATCGGTTGTCGCCACGACCAGGCAATGCCGTATCGGCGGCCCCGCATCGGCGGTCCGTGAGCGTGGACGGAGTAGGCGGCACGGACTGCGAACGGAAGTGCGAGCACGCTCGGCTCTATGAGGAGACCCGGGAGAGGCCGAACTGATCATGGCTGTCATCGAGGGCAGTCCAGGTGAATTCGTCGTCCCGGTCGGTCGACGGGATAGATACCGAGGGTGTTGAGAATTCAGCACCGGTCGATGAGAGTTCCGTGGCGCGATCGACCCTCGGGCCAGTTCGTGTGTGACGATCATAAATATGCCCTGGACATGCAAGGAGAACGATGCCTGCTATTCGTCGCGTGCACTTGTGCTCGCGAGGAACTCGTCGCCACTTGGCACGGATAACGCAGTGAATTCTTGGCTCACCTACCGGATTGAGCACTGTCCGAGCCTCGACTGGTGCGGCGAGAGTTCCCCGCGTGGAAAGCAGGGATCCGTGAGGGCACAGACCGGACGCCACGGGCTTTGAAACTGAAACTGCGGAAGTCCCAGGTCAGCGAAACGGTCAGTGGCGTCTGGTGGACGTTACGAACGCGTCCCACTCGGCGGGAGAGAAGACGAGTACCCCGGCGTCCAGGTTCTTGGAATCACGAACCCCAACCGCTCCGTCGTCCAAGTGTGCGATCTCGACGCAATCCTTCGTTCCGGTGCTGTAGCTGCTCTTGAACCAATTCACGCTGGATAGGTCATGCACGTTCGTACTCCTCTGCGATCTCCCGGATCAGAGCCCGGCTGCCTTTGTTGTCCAAGGCCCGGCGACCGATCTCGGCACGGACTTCACGATACTGGGCGATCTCGGTGGGTTTCTCGAGGTATAGGTCCCCGGTGTAGCCCTGCACGTACACCACCGGTGGCGTACTGAGGTCGGCCTTCGGGTGGCGGGGGAACTCCAGTAGCACGAAGGAGCCGACGATCAGCCCTTTGTATGTGCCGATCGAGGTGGGTACTACTCGGATCGAGACGTTGGGTCGTCGACTGATCGCGTCGAGATGTCGCAGCTGTCCGGCCATGACTGCGGTACTGCCGGTGGCTCGGCGCAGCACGGATTCGTCGATCAGGACGTCCATGTCCAGCGGATTTCGGTCGTCGGTGAGGCGCGCTTGACGCTGGAGTCCGCCGGCCAGCGTTCGTTCGACCTCATCGGCGGGCGCGTTGGGTAGTTCCAGCCAGATGAGCGCGCGGCGATACTCGGGGGTGTGCAGCAGGCCTGGCAAGAATGTGGTCTGGTACGAGGTGAGTCGATTCGCGGAATCCTCCAGGCCGACGAACAGGCCGAAATCCTTCGGAATCGTATCGGTGAAGGCACGCCACCAGCCGTTGGTCTTGGTTTCCTCGATCAGTCCGAGTAGCGCGGAGGTCACCTCCGGGCCGGCGCCGTACAGCTGGCAGAGCCGTTCCAGCAGCACGGGGTTGAGTCGAACATGCTGTCCGGTTTCGATCTTCCACAGCGTCGACTTGCCGACCGCGATGGCTGCCGCGGCAGCAGCCATTGTGATCCCTGCTTGTTCTCGTAGCTCCGCCAACTGTCTTCCGAGCAGTCGTCGCGGAAGTGTCGCCCCAACAGTCAATGCCCCACCCTCTTCGGCCTTCGCGGTTTCAGTTGAAACCAGAATCGCACCTCCACCGAAACCGTGGACGTTTTTGACGAAACGTTTTAGTTGGAACCTTGCACCTAGGGCAGCCGAGGCGTTCTCTGGAGGTCGGACCCGACATGAGTTCCGAATATGTTCCGACACAGCCGCTTCTAACCGGCACTCATCGAGCCCGGGTCGATTCACCCACACCCTTGAGGAGGGCACACTTGTGTCTGTTTCCGTTGATGCCGCCCGCCGGCGGGCGGCGATCGCCTATGTCCGGCGCGATCTGCCCGGATCCGGTGCCGATCTCCACGCGCTCGCCGAACGGCACGGGTACCGGCTGGTATTCACTGTGGTTGCCGATACCGGGCCGATGGTGTCTGGGCTCGTTGTCGCTCAACATCTTTACGAATACGACGCCTGGGCGGTCGTCGTTCCGGGTTTCGAGCACGCCGAGGCGATCCGGACCCTCGTCACGGACCTTGCTGCGCTCATCACCCCGATGCAGCTCTATCCGCGCGGGTTTCGCTGGCTGGTAGCCGATTCCGGAGACAGGTGATGTCGATCTGGGACCTCCTGCTGGTCATCCTGGCGCTCGTGCTGGTGTGGTTCACAGTGGCGCTGTTCCGTACCGGCGATGATCGTTGACGGGTTGATACCGCGCTGCCGGGCTCGGCGACCGCAGGAGAATTTCAGATGTCCGGCTGCTCCGAATGCCGACCCTGGTCGACAAGAGCCCAGCCTCCGGAACCGTGCTTCCGCGGCTGCCATGCGAACGGCCCTATCTGGACCCTGATCGACGGGTACGATCCTTCTGACGCTGGCGGCGGTATCGAATAACGTTTCCGCACAACCCCGTCGGGCGGTATCGCAGAGGGGAAGCGGTCATGGGGTCCGAGGTTTTCATCAGCCACGCATCGGGTGATGCGGTGCTGGCGGAGGCGATTGTGCATGCGCTGGAGGCGGCCGAGCTGTCCTGCTGGATCGCGCCCCGGAACATCCTCGCGGGTACCGACTACGCCGAAGCGATCATCGAGGCGATCGAAGAAGCTGCGGTGATGGTGGTCGTGGTGTCCGATCAGGCGAACCGGTCGCGGCACGTGCCGCGGGAGGTAGAGCGGGCGATCGCGCGCGATGTGAGTCTGGTGCCGTTCCGGATCGCTGATATCGCGCCGTCGAAATCGTTGGAGTACTTCCTGTCCAGCCAGCACTGGCTGCACGCGTTGCCGCCGCCCGTCGAGGCTCATATCGGCAAGCTCGTGGACGCCGTGTCGGCTTTGGTGCGCCTGCGCCGGGCGGGGACGGCGGATACGTCGGTGGCCACCATCGCGAACGCGGTGCGACGTCGTCCGATAAGGGTGCCTGCGCCCGTTGGAGTGTTCACCGGGCGCGCCGGTGAGCGGGAGAAGATCGCACAGGAGTTGAGCCGGACCACGGTGGTCACCCTCGTCGGGCCTCCGGGGGCCGGGAAATCCGAGCTTGCCCGGAGGGCCGCGGCCGACCTCGGTGCCGGGGTGGTGTTCGTCGATCTGTCGACGGTGACTGTGACCAGCTCGCTGACGTCGGTGGTCGCCGCGGCGTGCGGGTTGGATCCGGCTTGGGACTGGCGCGATGTGCTGGCGGCGCTGGACGACACCGACACGGTTCTGCTGCTCGACAATGCCGAGACCGCGTTGTCGGTGGACGCTTCAGGATTCCGGCAGGTCGTCCGGGACGTGGTGACGGAATGTCGTCGTGTGCGGGTGCTGGCCACCTCGCGGGAGCGGATCGGGCTGCACGGGGCCGAGTCGCTGTTGCGGGTGGGGCCGCTGCCGGATGCCGAGGCGGAGGAGCTACTGGGCAAGCTGCTGTCCGGTGGGTCGGTGGTGCTCGGCAAGAACGACGAGCAGGCGGTCGCTCAGATCCGTTCTCTCGCCGACGGACTGCCGCTGGCCCTGGTGATCTCCGCGGCCTGGCTGGCCGAGATCCCGGCAAGTGCATTTCTGCGCTCCTGGGAGCGGTCGCGGGAGATGCTGTCGACACTTCCGGGTTTCGAGGAGGCGGATCGCGCCGCGAGTATTTACGTCTCGGTAGCGGTCTCCGTCGACGCGGTCGGCATCGAGGCACAGCGGCTGCTTCGTGTGCTGTCGATGCTGCCGGCCGGTGCCTCCAGCGAGTTGCTCGACGTCGTACTCGGTGAACATTCGCTTTCCGCTACGGCCGAGCTGGTGCGGAAATCTTTGGTGGAGAGGTCAGGAACGCAGCTGAGGATGCTCGTGCCGATCCGTGAGTTCGTGCTGGCGCGTGCCGGTGTGGAATCGCTGAGCCCGCTGGTGCGCGCGGCGATCGCTGTCCATATCGATAAGCTCCGGGACATCACCGGGTCGGCGTATCGGCTCGATACCGCGGCCGAATGGGACTCCCTTCAGGACACGCTGGCGAACGTCGGTGCGTTGGTGGATCGCGGTCTCGGCGACTCGACAACCACGGAAGTTGCTATCCAACTGGCGGTGGCCGCCGCACTCGCATTCCGCGCCACCGGACGGATCGGTGAGGGCGTCGACCATCTTCAGAAGGCATTGACGCGCGTACCGGCGAACAGTGAGACAGCGGGCAACCTCCAGGAGGAGAGCGGGCATGTGCTGCGTGCGGGTGCTCGTCTGCAGGAAGCTGCAGCGTGTTACCAGGCGGCACTGACAACCTGGACCGAGCTGGGGCGGACGGATCGGGAAGCCGTATGCCGGCTGCGGCTCGGTGATGTGCTTCGACTACTCGGTCGCTACCCCGCTGCCCACGAGAACTACACGACCGCGCTGGGTCTGTATCGGACTTTCGACGATCAACTCGGTCTCGCGGACGCTTATGAATGTGTCGGCGATGTGGAATGTATGACCGGCGAATTCGCGGCGGCCGCGCGGCACTACGAGCAGGCACAGGATATGTTCCGAGCGATTCCCGACGGGACGGTCGGGATGGTCAACACGGCCCACAGCCTGGGTGAAACCAGGCTGGCCATGGCCGATGTGGCCGGGGCGCGCGTCGACTACGACCAGGCCCTGTCGATCGCGACGCGAATCGGTGATCTCCAGGGCCGGGCGAACGCGCTGCTGGGTCTCGCGAAAACGGATCTCCACGAGGGCGAACTCGAAACGGCGCGTGACCGGATCGATCAGGCGGAGGGTCTCTACCGGCAGATCGATGACCGGCTCGGCCTCGCGAATACGCAGATTGCCCTCGGCGACCTCCACGCCGCTACCGGGGACTCGACGGCTGCGGACGCGGCATACGAACGGGCAGAGGTAGCGTTGACCGCGATGGCCAGCCCGGCCAACCGGATCCTGACCTCGCTGCGGCGGGTACTCGGACGGCAGCTCGCCTGGGACAGTCCGCAGGTTGTGCGGATCCGGGACGAGTTCGCGCGGCTGGTCGACCGCAGCGTCGATGTGGAGGAGTGTCGCCGATGGCCGTTGGAGCGGAAGGGAAGCGTCTTCCACGGTGGGCTGGAGCTGTCGAGCTGAACCCGATACTCGCCACCGTCACGCCCTTCACCAGCGACTATCGAGTGGATACGGGTGCGCTCGGCGACTACCTCAACTTCCTTCACGAGTCCGGGGTGCGGACTGTCCTGGTCAACGGCACAACGGGGGAGTTTCCCGCGCTCACGGTCGCCGAGCGGAAGTCGGTCCTCGAATTCACCCGGTCCCAATGGTCCGGACAGCTCATCGCGCATATCGGCACATCGGCCGTCGGTGACGCGATCGAGTTACTCGACCACGCACAGGACCATGCGAACGCGGTCGCTGCCATCTCTCCCTACTACTTCGCCGAACCGCCCGAAGCCGGTATCCGCGAATTCTTCCGCCTGCTGCTCGACCGGACGAAGTTGCCGCTGCTGGTGTACAACTTTCCCCGCCATACCCAGTCACTCCTCTCGCCGGCGCTCCTCGGCAGTCTCGCCGCGGAATATCCGATGCTTGTCGGAGTGAAGGACTCGGGGACCGATCGTGGGGTCACTCGGGACTATGCGGACACCGGACTCTCGGTGTTTGTCGGGTCCGATGGTGCTGCTGCGCACATCGCCGAGCACGGTGCACTCGGGATCGTCTCGGGCGGTGGTAGCCCGGTGCCCGAGCTGCCGGTCCGGATCGCACAAGCACTGCGAACCGGCGACCAGAACGAGGCGAGCCGGTGGCAGACGGTGTTCGACGAATGCCGTGCACTGCGCCGGCAATCCGGCCTCACCGATACTGCGTTTGTGAAAGCTGCACTTGCCGAGCGTGTTCCGCGTTTTCCGGCAGTGGTCCGGCCGCCGCTGGTGGCGGCGGACAGCGTGCAAAGGCAGGAGATCGGCACCTACCTCCGCGCCAAGATCCTGCCGCAGATCGACGCGAGCTGATCATGGCTCGACTCGGCGTGACCGGTCATATCCATCTCACGGCGGATACGGTCGATCTCATCCGGCGGGAGCTCTCGACTCGGCTGCAGAGGTATGGCGGCGACGTCGTGGGGGTCAGCTGTCTTGCGCCCGGTGCGGACACGATGTTCGCGGCCGCCGTCCTGGCCGCTGGTGGGCGGCTCGAGGTAGTCCTGCCGGCCCGCAGGTATCGAGATCATGCTGTCCCGGCAGAGGCACTGGACGTCTTCGACGAGCTGCTCGCCCGAGCGGAGACGGTCCAGGTGATGTCATATGAGGACCCCGCTGCAGACGCCTACCGTGCAGCCAACGAAGCGGTCCTCGGCTCGATCGAACATCTCTTCGCAGTGTGGGATGGCGGCGGGGGCGGGACGGGTAGTACAGCCGAGACAGTGAAATCCGCCCGCGATCGCGGCATACCAGTGGATATCGTGTGGCCTGCCGGATCTCGTCGTGAGGTGAAATAAGCCGTTCGGCAACGTAATTGGACAAGCCAAATCGAAAGCTGTGCACGTGCCGCCCTGCTACGGTGACACCATGATCGCCGTCGAAACCGGTCGATGCGATGCTCCGGAATGAGGACCTGCCCGGTCTTTTCCAAGCCGCCGATGAAGCGGCAGTAGGGGGTCAGCGCTCTTACCTGCGCAACTATGGTCTCCGGCTGGTGCTCGCAGTCGTCGCCGCCGTGTGCGCCGCACTCAGTCTGCGGGTGGGTTCACACGCCACTGATCTGGCAGCGCTCGGTACAGCTCTGGCCTTTGTCTGCATCCTCACATTGGATATCGGGTTGCTCAGCTCCCGGCCCAACAGGACATGGCACGAAGGCCGCGCGCTGGCCGAATCGGCGAAAACCCTGGCCTGGAAGTACGCGGTAGGCGGCGCTCCGTTCGACCACATGTTGACAGGATCAGCAGCCGATACGCAGCTGATCGACCGGACTTGGCAGCTACAGCACAGCTTTCCGGAGGTCCAGCTCGAGCCCACCACGGTCGCCACAATTTCCGACCGCATGCGTGAACTTCGCGGCTGCACATTCGCTGAGCGCAGACAGGCATATCTGGAGCACCGTATCCAAGACCAGCAACGTTGGTATGCCGCAAAATCGAAACAGCACCGTCGTCGCGGGGGCAACCTCCGGGCAGCCGCCCTGGTTCTCGAGATCGCGGGCATCGCCGCCGCGCTGGCGAAAGCGTTCAACGCTATAAATTTCGATCTGGCCGGCGTAGTCGCCGCGGCCATCGCCGGTATTGCTGCCTGGACGTCCGCCCGGCAGGACAACCGGCTCTCCGCAGCCTATGCGACCACGTCGAACGAACTGGCGCTGATCGCCGAAAACATCCGCAACTCCAGCGAAACAGACTGGGGTGCGGACGTATCCGGCGCGGAGGAAGTGATCAATCGTGAGCATGCGCTGTGGCGAGCCTCCCATGTCGAGTAGCCCGGACGAGATGGTGGGAAGACAGCCGCACTCACGCGATCTCGACCGCTGTCAGCCGATGGTCGAGCGCGGGATGCCTTCGAGCTCAACCGGGTTCTCACGAATCGCTCAGTGATTCATATATCGATCATTCGGCGTTTGTGGGCTGATGATCGTTTTATGTATCACCGCGGCTCCTCTACCGGGCGTGTCATCCGGTAGTACCTTGCGGCACGTCGGCCTAGCATGCTCCTCATGAGCGCTCCCGAGATCACCCAGCGGGATCTGCGGAGCAAGTCCCGAGAGATCATGGACGCTGTCCAGAACGGGCAGACGTTCACGGTCACCCGCAACGGGCACCAGATCGGGCAACTCGTTCCGCTTCGCCGCCGCCGTTTCGTCTCTCGCGACGAATTCGCGGCGATGTCGAGGACCTCCGGGGATATCGACCTGGAGGGATTCCGGGAAGGTCAGGACGTCAACGCCGAGAGCTATGCGGACAGATCCTTTGACCGCTGAAGCGGAGACAACCACTGGGGCCTGATCGGCGCGATCGCCATCGCCGAAGGTCTACCGTGCTTCACTACCAATCCCGACGATTTCAGGGGGTTCGACAACCTGCTCACCGTCGTTTCGGTGACTCGGCCCAGGGTTCCCCACGAGGGCTGATCAGTGCTCGACGACAGGCTGGACGGCGGCGGAACTCCCTGCGTGGTCGCGGTGTAGCTGAGTACTGCTGTGCGTAGGATCGCCTCCATTGTGTGCCGAGCAAGCCCACTCCGTGGGCGGACGCGAACCACAGGAGGCGGGCCTTGCGTGGACTGTCGAGGGTGGCGGCCGGGATGGCCGCCGTAGCGTTGGTCGCGGTATCCGGGACGGCCTGTGGACGGGACAGCACGGAAGGTCTCGTGGTCCACGCTGCTGCGGACACGATGAAAGTTGTCTACGGAGATCATCGCGACAACTACGGGATTCTGCATCTGCCGGAAGGGGCGGGGCCGTATCCGGTGGTGGTGATGGTGCATGGGGGTGGGTGGCTGGAGGATCACGATCTGGGCTACTTCGAACCGCTGGCGGCTTCGCTGGCCGAGGCGGGGGTTGCGGTGTGGAATATCGAGTATCGGCGGGTGACCGGGGAGGGTGGCTGGCCGGCGACCCTGGCCGATGCCGATGATGCCACCGAAGCGCTGGCCACCGTGGTTCAGCAGGCGGCGGGGGGACGGCTCGATCTGGGGCGGGTGCATCTTGCCGGGCATTCGGCCGGTGGGCATCTGGCGGCCTGGATTGCGGGGCGGCACACCCTCGGGCCGAGCGCTCCCGGGGCGCAGCCGCGGGTTCGTCCGCGGAGCGCGACCATTATGGCCGGTGTGTTCGACCTGGCCCTGGCGGTGCGCAAGGGGCATGACGAATTCGTCGGAGGGTTGCTCGGCGGGGCGCCGTCCGAACAGCCCGCGCGTTATGCCATCGGATCACCCATCAGGCATCTGCCGGTGGGGATTCCGGTGGTCGCCGTGCACGGGTCGGCCGATTCGGTGGTCGACCCGGTGCAGTCCCGGGCCTATGTGCGGGCCGCGCAGGCCGCCGGGGATCCCGCGCGCCTGGGGTGGCTCGAGGGGGTCGGTCATGCCGACTTCGGTGATATCGATTCGCCGGCCTGGGCTACGGCCCGCGCGATCATTCTCGAGCATGTGACAGGTGCGCACGCCCATCGGTGAATGGGATGACGCGCCGCCCGTCACGCGGGGGTTCCGGAAAGGCCACGAGCGGGTCGCAGATGACTTTTGGGTCGCGGACCGGTCATAACCAGCGACGGAACGCAGTGAAAGGACGGATCGATGAAGCTCACCGTGCACGAATTCCTCACTCTGGACGGAGTGATGCAGGGGCCCGGTGCTCCCGACGAGGATGTCAGTGGTGGTTTCGAGCGTGGTGGATGGCAGGTGCCGTTCACCGCGGACGAGGACTTCGGGCGGATCGTCGGCGGGTGGTTCGAACAGGTCGAGGAGTTTCTGCTCGGGCGCAGTACCTACGACATGATGTACGAGTACTGGTCGCAGGTCACCGACCCCGGCGATATCGTGGCGACGAAGTTGAACGGGCTGCCGAAACATATTGTGTCGAGCACCCTGGTCGATCCGGAGTGGCAGAACGCGACCGTGATCGGCGGGGAGGTCGTCGAGCGGGTGCGGGCTTTGAAGGAGCGGCCGGGTGGCGAACTGCAGGTGCACGGGAGCTGGCAGCTGGTGCGTACGCTGCACGCGGTGGGGTTGATCGACGAGTATCGGCTGATGGTCTTTCCCGTGGTGGTCGGCCCGGGGAAGCGGTTGTTCGACTCGGACTCCCCGGCCTCGGGGTTCAACCTGGTCGACAGTGCAGTGACCGGCTCGGGGGCGGTGTATCAGGTGTTGCGGCCCGCGGCGTTCCGGGCCGGCCGGTATCTGGTCGAGGACGGTCGTGAGGTTTCCGAGGTCGGTTGAGCGCAATTCGAACCGGCCAGGTGGTGAGCGGGGATGCATGGCCGCCCGCGTCGGAAGGCTTCGGGCCGTCCGGGAGATGACGGCTCGGGGTCGGAAACTCGCAGTGTGACGACCACGTGGGGCTAGACTCAGTGGCCGTATGACCTGAGCGCCCCAGATCTTGGCGCTGACCTGCTCGAATTCGTGAGAAACCGATCGAGACCGGACAGGGAAACCATGACCATATTTCGCACTGTGCGCGTTGCGTTGTTCACTGTGATCGTTGCTATGGCCGCGGCGCTGGGGGGCGCGATTCCGGCGGCTGCCGCCCCGCTGCCGACCGTGGTGCTGGTGCACGGCGCCTTCGCCGATCCGACAGGCTGGGACGGTGTCGCCGCGCAGTTGCGCGGGCAGGGGTATCCGGTGTTGACACCGTCGAATCCGCTGCGTGGGCCCGCGCACGATGCCGCGGCCATCCAGTCGGTTCTCGACACCGTGGAAGGCCCGGTGGTGCTGGTCGGGCATTCGTACGGCGGGTTCGTGATCAGTAATGTGCACGACCCCGACGTCGTGTCGATGGTCTATGTCGCGGCGTTCGCGCCCGCCCAGGGTGAGGTCGCGCAATTGGCGCTGGATCCGATCCGCTTCCCTGGTAGCGAGCTGCTGCCGCCGACGCTGCAGGTGGAACTCGTCGACGACCCGCAGGGGCCGATGGGCCGCAACCTCGACGGGTATGTCGCTCCGGATCGTTTCCACGATGTGTTCGCCCAGGACGTGGACGACGCCACGGCCGCCGATATGCTCGCCCATCAGCGTTCGATCGCTGTCTCCGCCAACCTGGAACCTTCCGGCCCGCCGGCGTGGGCCGACGTGCCGACCTGGTATCTGGTGTCATCCCAGGACCGGGTGATTCCGGCGTCGTCGCAGCGGTTCATGGCGGGCCGGATGGGTGCGCAAACCACTGAACTCGACTCTTCGCACGCGTCGCTGGTCTCCCATCCCGACGAGGTGACGGCGGCGATCACGGCCGCGGCCGGCTGACCAGTGGAGTTCTGGGCCGGGACGACTGGTGAGCCGGTTCAGAGCAGATCGTCGAGGACTGTGGGTGCCAGGCCCAGGGCGGTGGTCATGCCGATACCGGAGGTCACCGAGACGACTCGGACGCCGGGCATGGGTGTGGCGACGAGGAAGTCGGTTTTCGGGGAGTCGGCGTAGATCCCCCGCCACCGGCGCCGGACGGTGAGCCGGTCCGTGCCGAAGAGGCGGGCGCCTTCGCGGAGCAGCAGTGCGGTGACCGACTCCTCGTCGAAGGGGAGGTGGGTGCGGCTGTAGTGGTGGGTGTCGCCGAGGACGATGGCGCCGTCGGGGCGCTGGGTGAACATGAGGTTCATGACCACGTCCAGCGTTTCGGGGGCGCGGTCGGTGATTTCGCGGCGGACCTCGGTGGCGGCGGAGGTGGCGGCGAGGCCGCCGTAGCGGAGCATCGAGTAACCGGTGAGGACGGCGGGGTCGATCCGGACGTCGCCGGGTGGGTCGATTTCCAGCATGTGCAGGCGGCAGCGGCGGACGTCGTATTCCTCGGCGAGAGTGGGGAACAGGCGGTCGACGTCGTGTCCGGTGGCGTGCACGATGGTTGTTGCAGGGAGGTCGCCACGGGCGGTGTGCACGAGGCCGGGGGAGAGTGCGCCGGCGTGGGTGTGCCAGTGGAATTCGACGCCGTTTTCGGCGAGCCAGGCCGCCACTGCGGGGATTGCGGCGCGGGGGTCGACCCGCAGGTCCAGCGGGAGATGGGCGCCGCCCTCGCTCTCGCTTCCGGTGCGGGCGGCGGGGAAGGAGCGCTCCACGCCGGCGCGGTCGAGCAGACGCACATGGTCGGTGCCGCGAGCGGCGGCGAATTCCTCGAGGACACCCATCTCGGCGGCGCTGCGGGCGACCACGAGTGTGCCGGCGCGGACGATATCGAAGCCGGCCTTGTCGGAGAGCTGTAGCCATTTCTCGCGAGCCGCCATGGCGTAGTCGAGGGCGGTGCCGGTCTGCGGGGTGGCGCAGAGATGACCGAAGTTGCGGATCGACGCGCCGACCGCGCGGGCGTCGCGTTCGACGACCGCGACCCGCATCCCGCGCTCGACCGCGTCGACGGCATGGGCGAGGCCGACGATGCCGGCGCCGACGACGGCGAGGTCGACCGGCTGGGCCGGCAGGGTGGGGGAATCGGGTGGCGGGGCAGCTGTCATGGCTGGAATGGTCGCAAGTCCGATCGCAATGGCTCAAGAGTCGCGGCCAACTTGTATAGATAAGTTCATCCGCTATTTCATGAGGCCAGCAGGATAGTTGGATCCGACAGGTGGTCGTATCTCTACACTTGTCTGGTCAAGTAAGGGGCAGATTTAGCGAACCGGGAGGACGATGTGGCCGTACCGCTGCACGCCAGGGTTTCCGCCGAACTCCGGGAGCGGATCCACCGCGGCGAACTCCCGCCCGGTGCGTCCCTGCCCTCGGAGGCGCGGTTGTGCGACGAATTCGGTGCCTCCCGGGGCACGATTCGCAGTGCGCTGGCGACCCTGCGCCACGAAGGGCTCATCGTCGGCGGGCAGGGCAGACCGCCCGTGGTGCGCGATACCGCGCTCGGGCAGCCGTTCGAAACCCTGCTCTCGTTCACCGCCTGGGCGGAGCGGATCGGCCGGACCCCCGGGCAGCGCACCGTGGAGATCGCCCGGCGCGGCGCATCCGCCACCGCGGCGGCGGCGCTGCGGATCGACGAGGGCACTCCGGTGGTCGAGATTCTGCGGGTGCGGCTGCTCGACGGCGAACCCGTTCTGCTGGAACGTGCCGCGTTCGTCGAGGCGGTGGGCCGGCTGCTCTTCGATTTCGACCCGGACACCGCCTCGATCTACGCCTCCCTCGCGGACCGTGGCGTGGACCTGCACTCGGCCCGGCACACCATCGACGCGGTCGGCGCCGATCAGGGCGACGCGGCACTGCTGGGAATCACCCCGGGGGCACCGCTGCTGCGGGAACGCCGGTACACCTCCTCCGCGGCGGGCGTCGTGCTCGAATACGGCGACGACCGCTACCGGCCGGACCGGGTCAGCTTCACCATCGACAACACCCGGGACGCGGCGGCCGGCCGGGATCTCCGGGTCCTGAAGCAGGCGCACCGGTGACGAAAGAATGACGGCGGCGTCACCGGCGAAGGGCGCCCCGAAATGCGGAGCCGGAACGAATTCGCCTGCTCATCCATGATATCGACGGGGCCACACCGACGTTCCGTGTCGCCGTACCGAAGCCGTCGAACCGATTGAGCGCGAGAGGGTTTGGTTAGCCTCGGGCTCGTGGCGGCACTGCCCGCGTCACGGACAGAGCGTCTGTACCGGACCTGCCTCGAAGGCCGGAAGGGCATCGCATAAACCGGGCACCGCGTAGCTCCGGTGAAAGGAACGAACATGGAGAACACACCAGTGAACGAATCCGCCGGCAACGGCGTAGCACCGGAAACCTCCTCGGCCCCGGGCATGATACAACTGCTCGCCGGCTTCCAGATCTCGCAGGCGCTGTATGTGGTCGCCCAACTCGATATCGCCACCCAACTCGACGACGGGCCCCGGACCATAGACGATCTCGCGGCGACCTGCGGCGCGCGACCCGAGGTGTTGCGCCGGCTCGTGCGGAGCCTGGCCCCGCTCGGTGTCTTCCGCGGGCTGGACGGGGACAAGGTGGAGACCACGCCGCTCGGCGCCACCTTGTCCACCCGGCGCCCGGATTCACTCCGGGATATCGCCATGTACTGGATGGAGACGCACTACCTGCCGTTCAGCGAGCTGCTGCACACCGCCCGGACCGGGGAGACGGCGGCGCACCAGTATCTGGGTCAGCCGTTCTTCGACTGGGTCGTCGCAACCCCGGGCATGCCCGAGCTGCAGAGCCGGGCGATGGCCGGTCTCACCAGTGGACTGCGCGACCGGATGTTCGAGGAATACCGTCTTCCCGCAGGCGATGTCGTCGCCGATATCGGCGGAGCCGACGGTACTATCCTGGCCCGGCTGCTCCAGGCCGATCCCACTCGCCGCGGAATCCTGTTCGACCTGCCCGAGGTGGTCCAGTACGCGCAGAAGAAGATCGCGGAGCTCGGGATGGCCGATCGCATCGACACGGTTGCCGGAGACTTCTTCGAATCCGTGCCGCAGGCCGACGTGTATGTGATGGCTGCGATCCTGCACGACTGGGACGACGCCGCCTGCGTCCGCATCCTGAACTCCATCAAGAGTGCCGCGGCTCCGGGCGCGCGGGTCGTGCTGATCGAGGGCATCGTGCCACCGGGCGACGAACCGCACGCCACCAAATTGATCGACTTGACCATGCTCGGCGTCAACACCGGAAAAGAACGCAGCGCCGCCGAGTTCACCGAACTCCTGGCCTCCGCCGGGCTCACCCTGGACCGGATCGTTCCCACGCCGGAGCAGTACTCGTTCATCGAGGCGCATTTTTCGTGACGGCCCGGCCGGCGGCGGCCCGGAACTTACGGTTCGGTGCGCGGAAGTATCGGTAGTCGGCAGAATCCCCGGCACCGTTTGTGCGGTGCCGGGGTGCATCGGACACTGGCGCGGTAGATCGAAAAGACCAGGGAGGCAATATGTCCGAGTCGCGAATTCTGCTGCCGACTCCCGGTGAGTCCATGCTCCGGACCCACGAGCGCATTCTGCAGGCCGGTGAGATCGTTCCGGTCGAACTGCCCGGCGGGGTGCCCGCGTGGATCGCGGTCAGTCATCGCGCGGTCAGCGAAGTGCTCGACGACAAGGTGTTCCCGAAACACCATTCGCGGTGTCCCGCACTACACGACGGCACCATTGCCGCGGACTGGCCGATGCGGCCGCTCACCGATGCCGAACATATGCTCAACCAGGACGGTGCCGCGCATCGCCGGCTGCGCCAGACCATCAACAAGGCGTTCACCCCGGCCCGGGTGGCGGCGATGGAACCGCGGATCCAGCAGATCGCCGACGAACTCATCGACAGTTTCCCGGCCGGCGACGAGATCGACCTGATCGCGAACTACACCACGCCGCTGCCGGTCCGGGTGATCTGCGAACTGTTCGGAGTGCCGATCGACGAGCAGTCCCAGCTGAAGAACTGGACCCTGACGATCGTCTCGGCCACCGCCACCGGTGCGGAAACGCAAGCGGCCATGATGGCCATGAGCGGGTACTTCGCCGAACTGCTGCAGCGTAAACGCGCTGAGCCCGGCGACGACCTCACCTCGGCGCTGCTGGCGGCCAACACGGACAACGAGCTCACCGAAGAGGAACTCATCAGCATGCTGTGGCTGGTGATCGTTGCCGGGCACGAGACCACGGTGCATCTGCTGGGCAGCGCGGTGGTCGCGTTGCGGGAGTTCCCCGAACAGCTCGCTCGCGCGCAGGCCGAGAACCGCTGGGCCGATGTGGTGGAGGAGGCGCTGCGCTACCGGTCCTCGGTGGTCGGCGCGCTCATGCGCTATCCGCAAACCGATGTGACGGTCGCCGGTGTGGACATCCCGGCCGGCAGCATGATCATCTGGCACGGCGGCGTGGGCCGCGACCCGCTGAAGTACCCCGATGCCGGTACTTTCGATATCGATCACGACCACAAGGATCAGCTCGCGTTCGGCCGCGGCCCGCATTTCTGCCTGGGCGCCCCGCTGGCCCGGCTGGAGAGCCGGATCGCCCTGTCCACGCTGTTCACCCGGTATCCCGGCCTGACTCTCGCGGTGGACCCGAAGGACATCGAGTACACCGTGCAGATCCCCACGGTCGGCCCGGTCACGCTGCCGGTGCGGCTCGGGTCCGCGGAGTAACCGAGCGACGAGGTGGGTCATGCCCGCTGGGCGGCGATCTCGCCGCGGCGGCGCTGCCGGAACTCCCGCGGCGTCTGACCGAAACGTTCCTTGAATGCGGCGGAGAACCAGGCGGGCGTGAACCCACAGCGGGTCGCGAGTTCGGCGATGGTCAGGGTGGTGCTCGGGTCCTCCAGCATGTCCCGGGCGACCCGCAGCGCTTCCTCGCGCCGGACATCGCGGAAGGTCGTGCCCGATTCCTGGAGCAACACGCGCAGTTGACGTTCCGACCAGCCGAGCGCATTCGCGACTGCCGGTAGGCGCACATCGCCGCGGCCGATATGCGCCCGCAGATAGCGGCGAATGCTCTCGGCCACCTCGGCACGATGCGCGCGCTGCGGTTCGGTTTCCCCGGCCACCATCATGCACAGCAGTTCGGTGATCCGATCGCACACTGCGTTGAATTCGCGTTCGGACAGCCGGGACTGCTCGGCGTGCGCGCCGCGGATCATGGCGTCGGCGACGCGGCCCAGCCCGCGGGTCATATCGAGGACGACGTTCATATGCGCGCGCGGGCGCACCCGGTGGTCGAATTCGGTGCGCGGCACCTCGAGTGCGTAGGCCGCGGTATCGGGGATATCGATCCGGCACGGGATCTCGAGGCCGACCACGGCCGCCTGCCCGGTTTCGGCGCGGGTGATGGTGTCGCGGAAACGCACGCCGAACGAGTGGCGCTCGGGAATCACGACCCAATAGAAGTTGTCGCCGGGGTCGGCACGGATATGCCTGCCGCTTCGGTTGCACCGGCGCCGGCCGTGTTGGTCCCAGCGCAGCAAGGTGTAGGTGCGGGACTCCTGTGTGGTGAGGTCGGCCTGCCAATCCGGTTCGTCACCGAATTCGTGTGCCATCGGCACGAATCCGTCGGCCAGGCCCGAGAACGATTCGGGACCACACCCGGCCACGCTGTGCCAGCGCAAAGCGACCCTCCCGTCGATCCGGATCGGCCGCTGCCCGCCGATACGATCCGCGCAATCACCATACTGGGCCGGCCGGTCACCGGCCCGCCGAGCGCGCTCGCGGGCCTGTGTTCACGACAGGGCCGCGACCACCTCGCGGTATCGGGCGGCGTCGGCGGGCCGGTCGTCCTCGATCGACCAGGCGATCTCCTCCACGCCCCGCAGATACGCCCAGGCGCGGGCGCGTTCCCGGTCCACCTCGAGACCGTCGGCGGTGGCCGCGACCATCCGGCTCGCCCTGATCGGATCGGGTTGTGTTTCGACCTGTTTCAGGATGAGGAAGCCGGCGTCGAAGGCTGCCTCACCCAGGAAGGCTTTGGGATCGATGAGTAGCCACGGCTCGCGTTCGGCGGCCACGATATTGCCGAGATGGGTATCGCGGTTGACGATCACCAGCGGCCCGTCGGGGACGGTCAGCCAGGCGCGGAGCTCGCGGGCTCGTGCGGTGACCGCCAGGGGGAGGTAGCCGGTCAGTGCGGGGGCGGACAGCTGCTGTTCCCACTCGGACACGATATCGGTCACCAGCGGCAGCGCGGGAAATCCCGCCGGTATCTCGGTGGGTGGGCGGCGGAGCCGGCGATACAGCGCGCAGGCGATCTGGATCTTCCTCGCGTTCTCCGCCTTGCCCTCCAACGGGATTCGCGGCTGCGCGATCAGCGGGATCCCGGGACGCGCCCATTCGAGCAGCAGGGCGCCGCTGCCGGGATCGAAATCGTACAGGTGCGCGGCACCGTCACCCCGGTAGCAGTACATCCCGGTGGCTTCGCCGGCGTTCTCCTCATCGGGCACGGCGATCTTCAGCACCGCGACCGAGCCGTCACCGCGCCGCACCGGCGCCACGAAGGAATGGGTACCGCCGGCGAACGGGCGGCCGATCAACTCCAGCTCCCACGCCCGGCGCCGCCGGTCCACCAGCGCGGGCAGCTCCGCGAGCCAGCGTTCGCCCTGTTCCGCGAAGATCGTCCGGATGGTGTCCACCACATCGGGCGGGAGGCCGAGCGTCATCGGACCAGCTTGCGTATCCGGCGGGCGATCGACAACCGAATTTCCGGGACAGCCGGCGCGAACCGCGCGATACAGCGGGCCCGGCTCGCGTACGCTGCGGAAGCCGGGCAGATCCGGGCCCGGTTCGACAGCGAGAGGACGGCTTGTCGGTGCCTTCGAATACTTTCCACCCTGAACTGCGCCTTGCCCGGCTGCTGCCACGGTCCATCGTGAGCCCGCGCACCCTTCCCGTCATCCGCCGCCTGCAGATCCGCTCCGGGAAAGCCCAGCCGGTGGGCGGGCGGATCGAGCGGGTCGACGAGACGGTGACGGTCCGGGTGTTCCGTCCCGCGGCGAGCGGGCAGCCCGTGCCGGCGCTGCTGTTCATCCACGGCGGCGGTTACGTGATCGGCAACGCCGCGATGGGGGACCGGTTCTGCCGGCTGGTCGCCGACCGTCTCGGGGTGGTGGCGGCATCGGTGGAATACCGGCTGGCGCCCGATCACCCGTACCCGGCACCCCTGGAGGACTGCTACGCGGGCCTGTGCTGGCTGGCCGGGCAACCGGACGTCGACCCGGACCGGATCGCGATCGCGGGCGAGAGCGCGGGCGGTGGCCTGGCCGCGGCGCTGACGCTGCTGGCCCGGGACCGCGGTGAGGTGCGGCCGGTGTTCCAGCTGCTGTCCTATCCGATGCTGGACGACCGGACCTCCGCGCGCGCCGATCTAGATCCGCGCCGGATGCGCATGTGGAGCCCGCGGAACAACGAGTTCGGATGGTCCTCCTATCTGGGCGGCGTGGCGGCCGGCGAAGTTCCGTCGCCGGCTCCTGGGCGTCGCGACGATCTCGCGGGTCTGCCGCCGGCTTGGATCGGGGTCGGTACCAACGACCTCTTCCACGCCGAGGACGTGGCCTACGCCGGCCGGTTGCGCGCCGCGGGTGTGCCCTGCGAGCTGTACGAGGTCGACGGGGCCTACCACGGTTTCGATCTGGTCGAAGGCCGCGCGGGTGTCGCGCGCGCGTTCCTGCGGGCGCGGATCACCGCGCTCTCGGCGGTGCTGGGCGAAGGCGAGCGGGTGTCGTAGCATCCGGCCGAACCCCGGTCCACCGCTCGGTCTGCCGCCACGACGAGCGCAGAGACTGTTCCGGTGTGCCCTGGTCCGGCCGGTTACGCCGGTGTCTCCGGCCTCACCGGTGATGTCGGCGTCCCTGGTTCCGCCGGTGGTCGAAGCCCCGGCCCGCGTCCAGTACACCCGCGACCACGCCAGTGAGCACATCGCCGCCGAGGTGACAGGCGGGCCGGCCGCCCTGCTGTGGCTACGCGACCGCCTCACCGGCGTACCCGCCGCACCGGGCTGCACCACCACCGATGTGCCCACCATGCCGACCACGCCGGGCGAGTTACCTTTCCTGGCTTCGGTATTCGGTGAAACCGTGGCATCGTTCTTCGGCAAGCCGATCGGAAACCCGCTGACTTGATCGGTACCGGTGACCGAAGGCGCCCGGTGACAGTGGTGACGGTGGGGGTCCCGCCGTTACCGGCCTCGTTACCGCTCCCGTCGGCAGGCGGCGGTCAGGTTCGGCGCGACCGGGCGGACCCGTACTGTCGCAACACAACCGGGACCGTCACGACCAGCGCGACCACCAGCCAGACCGCGGACGCCGTCACCGGTTCCCGCAGCGGCCACGCCGCATCGCCGGCGACCGTGCCCGGTGCGCCGAACAGTTCCCGCAACGCGGCGACGACGGCACTGATCGGATTCCACTCCGCGAAGGCGCGCAGGGGGCCGGGCATGGTCTCGGTCGGGACGAAGACATTGGAGAACATGATCGTCCCGAAGATCAAAGGTGCGGTCTGCTGGAGCATCTGTTCGTCCCGGATCACCGCGCCGAGACAGATCCCGGCCCAGCTCAGCGCGAACCGGAACAGCAGCAGCAGGATCACCGCGGCGAGTATTTCCGCGGGTGTCGCATCGATCCGCCAGCCCGCCACCAGGCCGATTCCGGCCATGATGAGCAGGGCGAGACCACCGGTGAGGGTTTCGGCGAGCGCGAGTCCGGCGGGAACCGACAGGGCCGGGAGCGGTAACGCCCGGAAACGGTCGGTGAGGCCGCTGTGCAGATCCGCGTTGGCGGTCGACGCGGTGGCGGTGAGCCCCATGGCCGCGACGAGGACGAGAACACCCGGGGTGAGATAGGACCGGTAGGCCGCGGCGTCGGCGGTTCCGGCGAGCGCGCCGCCGAAAACGAAGCCGAACAGCAGCATCATGCCCGCCGGTGCGGCCAGGGTGATCGCGAGCAGGCCGGGGGAGTGGCGGTAGGCCGACAGGATTCGCACGAATGCGGTCGAGGTGGCGGCGGATACGGAAGGGGAGCGCGGAGCGAGCGTGTTCATCGGGGCGTCCTTGCGGTGGGTCCGGTGAGGGTGAGGAAGGCATCGTCGAGGGTGGCGCGGCGGCGGCCGATATCGTGCACCTCGATACCCACCGCGTCGAGCGCGCGCAGGATGGGTAGTAGCGGTATCTCCGCGTCGGGGAACGAATATGACAGGGGCGCACCGAGTTCGGGATCGCTCGCCGAATCGCCGGCCGGTGCGGCGATCCCGCCGAAATCGGCCAGCACGGTGTCGATCTCGCCGCGGTGGCGTGGATCGGCCACCAGGTCCAGGCCGCCGCCGATACTTGCCGTGAGCTCGTGCGGGGTGCCCGTCGCGATCACCCGGCCGCCGTCGAGGATGGTGACGGTATCGGCGAGGCGGTCGGCTTCGTCCAGGTACTGGGTCGTGAGCAGCACGGTGGTGCCCTCGGTCACGAACTCCTGGACGTACCCGTAGATCTGGTTGCGGCTGCGCGGGTCGAGCGCGGTGGTCGGCTCGTCCAGGAACAGGACGCTGGGGCGGACCACCATGGCCGCGACGATATCCAGCCGCCGCCGCATCCCGCCGGAGTAGTCCCGGGCGAGGTGATCGGCAGCGTCGGCGAGGTCGAATCGTTCGAGCAGTTCGCCGGCGTGGGCGCGGGCCCGGCGGGCCGGGAGTCCGTTCATCCGGCCGAACATGGTGAGGTTCTCCAGGCCGGTGAGCCGGGGGTCGACCGCATGGAACTGCCCGACCAGGCCGATGCGTTTCTTGACCTCGGTGGTTTCCCGCACGGTGTCGTAACCGGCGACGCGGGCGGACCCGGCATCGGGGCGCAGCAGGGTGGCCAGCATCCGCACCGTCGTGGTCTTCCCGGACCCGTTCGGCCCGAGCAGGGCGTGCACCCGGCCCGGGTCCACGTGCAGGTCGACGTCGTCGACGACGGTCCGTTCCCCGTACCTCTTCGTCAGTCCGCCGGCCTCGATCGCCGTCATATCCACTCCTCAATTGGGAACACCGTTCGCATATAACGCTAGCTGAATGCGAACGGCGTTCGCAACTGGCTCGAGGCATGCTTACCGGATGCCATCCGCTGAACCGACGAACGCGCTGTGGCTACGGGCCGGCGATTCCAAACCCGGCCCCCGACCCGCCCTGACCCTGGACGACATCGCGGCGGCCTGCGTCCGGCTGGCCGACGCGGAAGGTATGCGGTCACTCTCGATGCGGCGGGTCGCCGAGGAACTCGGCACCGGCGCCGCCTCCCTCTACCGCTACGTCTCGGGCAAGGACGACCTGGTCTCGCTGATGTACGACCGGGTCGCCGCGGAGTACGAATTCGGGCCCCCCACCGGCGATCTGCGCGCCGACGTCCTGGCCGTCGCCGAACAGGCCCGCGCGATGCACCGCCGCCATCGCTGGCTCACCGAGGTCACCCCGGGCAGCCTCGGCCCGAACGGCCTGCGCTACCTGGACCACATGGTCGCGATCCTGGCCCCCGCCGGCTTACGGCCCGCCGAGACGATGACCGGTATCGCCATGCTCTCCGGCTGGGTCACCGTCTTCGCCGGCCAGGAAGCCGCGGGCCGGCCGGTACCCGCCACGGGCGGCGGCGCCGAGCACATCTCCGCGATGCTGTCCCTGGGCAACTACCCGAACCTCACCGCACTCTTCACCGAGCCCGACGCCCCCGGCGAATCCGGTGTGGACAACGACGCCGTCTTCCGGGCCGGCATCGACGCCCTGCTGTTCGGTATCGCCGGCCCACGCTGACGCACCGCGGCACGGATTCCGTGTCCGGCGGCCGGGCGCCGTGGGTGGCAGACTGCGGATATGAGTACACCCGATTGGGCGGACGTGGACCGGTACGTGGTGGATCATCTGGTGCGGGATCCCGAGGCGCATGCGACCCTGGCGGCGAATGCGGCGGCGGAACTGCCGGCCATCGATGTTTCCGCGGCTCAGGGGAAATTTCTGTATCTGCTTGCCAGGTCGACGGGGGCGCGGCGGGTGCTGGAGATCGGGACGCTGGGCGGGTTCAGCACACTGTGGCTGGCCCGTGCGGTCGGTGCGCAGGGGCGGGTGACGACGCTCGAATTCGAACCGCGGCATGCCCAGGTGGCCCGGGAGAATCTGGACCGGGCCGGGGTCGGGAGTGTGGTCGATATCCGGATCGGTGCGGCGATCGAGAGCCTGCCGGTGCTGGCGGACGAGCAACCCGATCCGTTCGATCTGGTCTTCATCGACGCCGACAAGGTGAACAACAGCAACTACGTGCAGTGGGCGCTGCGGTTGGCCCGGTCCGGTGCGGTGATCGTCGTCGACAATGTGGTGCGCGGGGGCCGGTTGGCCGACGAGACCTCCGACGACCCCGCGGTCCGGGCGAGCCGGGACCTGGTCGAACTGCTGGAGAAAGAACCGCGCCTGGACGCCACGGTGGTGCAGACGGTCGGGTCGAAGGGCTGGGACGGGTTCGCCTTCGCCGTGGTGAATTGACCTGCGGACTCGCCGAGCGCGTTTCGTAGGTGGCGATCGTGGCTTGGGGCGCGGTCGCGCAGGCCCAGCTCGTCCGATGTCCGGTCGACGTGGGTTTCACTCGCTGATCACGGTCCGAGGTGAGCCGACCGGGTATTGGTCCACGGGCCGATCTTTGTGAGTAGCCCCGGAGAGCGACCGGCGCGAAGGCCGGGCTAGGTGGTGGCCGGGGCCGCGGCGATCCGGTCGTCCGATATCGCTTGGAGTAGTGCGGTGTGGTCGAGGGCGCTGAGTTCGGCGTAGTCCTCGGCGAAGGTGGCCATCGCCGTATCGAACTCGTCGCCGGAGCCCAGATAGCCCGCGATGGCGAAGCGGTCGCCGCCGCGTGCGTGTGCCTGGGCCAGGACTCGCGCGCACAACCGGCCGTACAGTGCCATCAGGTCGGGTGACATGGTGTCGATCTCGGCAGAACCCTTGCCGTCGCGGAGCTGGCGGATGTAGAAGTCGCGCGGGACGCCGTCGGAGTCGGGTCCCTGATGCCAGCCCAGGAAGATATCGCTGGTCGCCTGCATCAGCCGCTGACCGGTCACCACCCGTTCCGCCTGGTTGGGGTAGGTGGGACCACCGACATAGCCGGCGAGTACCGAGGGCGGCGCTTCCTTGGCCTGCAGGAACAGCGGGTCCCCGGCGGGGCCCTGCAGCAGGACGATCCAGCAGCGGGTGCCCACACTGCCCACCCCCACGACCTTGCGCGCCGCGTGCACATAGGCGAACCGGTCGAGCAGGAACCGGCGGTCGGCCTGCAGGGTGGTGCGGTAGTCGACGAGGCGGTTCCGCATCGTCCGGTGCACCTGTTCGGCGTCGGCGCCGCTGAACAACTCCTCGACCGGGACGATCAGCGGCGGCATGCTCACGATCCGCGGCTGCCCGTCGGAGCCGGTGGTGGTGAGTTTCGACAGTGCATGCGCACTGTCGCGGCCCCACGCCTTGTCGATCGTCTTCTCGACCCGTTTCCGCGCCGAGGCGTCGAGTACCGCACGCAGTTCGGCCATCCCGGTCTCGGCTTCGATATGGGAGTACCAGACCGGGAGCTCACCGAGTCCGGCCTGGTAGGTCATGGTTTCGCGGTACTCCGCCGCGCAGGCATGGAGGATGCGCTGCCGGTGTTTGGTCTTGAAACCGTTGTCGCGACCGGCGACAGCCAGGCTCGCGACGAGTCGTTTGACGTCCCATTCGAAGGGACCCGGGTAGGTCTCGTCGAAATCGTTGACATCGAAGGCGAGCCGGCGTTCGGGTGTCGCGAACAGGCCGAAGTTGCTCAGATGCGCGTCCCCGCACAGTTGGGTGTGCACGCCGGTGCTCGGGGTGCGCGCCAGATCGTCGGCCATGACCAGCGCGGCGCCGCGGAAGAACGCAAAGGGTGAGCTCGCCATCCTGCCGTAGCGCACGGGGACGAGCTCGGGCACGCGGGTGGTGGCTTGGGATTCGAGGAGGGCGAGCGGGTCGCGGCCGCCGCCGGGATCGACGGTCGCCAGCGCCTCGAACGAGGTCCGCTCGCGCTGCCGGGCCCCGTACTCGGTCCGCTCCGCGCAACCGGCTCCGGCGGTCACCGCGGGCTCGGCAGCTGAGTGAGGTCGGGCCATGGTGGGACGTTAGGCGCGATACGGCCGGCCCGTCGTCACCCGTCGCGGGTGAGCTGTTCTCGCATCTGACGAGCCCGAAATACCCGGTGCGGTTCCAGTGGGACGCGCACAGTGTCGCGTTCTGGGACAACCGGGCCACCACGCACCAGGTTTCGCCGCGACTACTTCAGGGTGCGGTCGAACAGTTCCCGCAGCTCCTGGAAGTGACGCTCGGCGGCCGCCTCCTGATAGGCGGCGGTATCGGCCATGGTGTAGCCGTGCAACGCCTCCGGGTAGACGGCGGTGCGGTAATCGACGCCGGCGGCCTTCAATGCGGCATCGAAGGCGGCGATCTGCTCGGGAGTATTGGAGCCGTCGTTGTCGGCATGCCCGGCCAGCACGGCGGCCCGGATCCGGGGGACCACGGTGAGCGGGCTGTCCGGGTCGTCGGTGACGATCCCGCCGGTGTGGAACATCCCGATCGCCATGACCTCGTCCGGGCGGTGCGCGGCCAGGCGCAGCGCGATCCGGCCGCCGAAACAGTATCCGGTCGCACCGACCGCTGTGCCGGTCACACCGGGCAGCCCGTGCAGAGTGTCCAGCCACACCTCGCCGTCGGCCCGCAGCACATCCGGCGTGAGCCGGGCCATCCGCGCGCCCACCCCGGAGGCGAAGAACGCATCACGACTCGCCGGATCACGCAGGTCGACGGTGGGCGCGAGTTCCGCGGCTCGCCCGTCGCGCCAGAAAACGTGCGGCGCCAGTACCACATAACCCCACGATGCGATCCGATCGGCCATCCGCTCGATCTGCGGACGCAACCCGATCGCATCCTGGAAGAGGAGAACGCCCGGACCGGACTCACCGGCCACATAGCCCTCCGCACTGCCACCGGGAAGCGATATCTCGATCATCGTCACGCCCGCGACCCTACCGTCCGCGAAGGAAAGTACCGGCTTGCCTCAGGTTATCGGTTTGGTCGGTTCGCCCGGGGTGATCCCCGCGATACGGCGATACCTGTCGGCTCTTCCTGCTGCTCGGTGTATTCGAGCAATCGCGACCCCCAGAAGGTGTGATACCGGTATTGCTTGTCCGCGACGACCCGGCCCGCGGTCATGGTTTCCCGGGCCAGCATGTACCGGGCGTATTCCTCGACATCCGTGAACGCGCACAACCAGCCGAGCCCGCCGGAACGGACGAGGAACAACCGGTCGTCCTCGGTTACCGGAACCAGCAGTGCGGCCTCCCGCAGCGCCGACACCAGCGCGGTGGGCTGTCCGAAACCGGCGTAATACGATCTGATCTCGTCGCGGAGCACCGCCGGCCCGTCGTTCTCCGGGACCCCCGCACTCCCTCGTGACGGATCCCCAGCCCGATTAACGAATACGACCCATGCTACGTATCCGTCATTCCGCTGTAACCGTTATCGGGTGGTGGCCGCAAGATGGGCCACCAGGCGTGTCCCCCTCTGTCCGCACGTGTTATCGCCGATACTCGGCGGATGACCGGCACCCGCGAGGCCCTCGACACCGCGCCGACGCTGGACAGTCGCCGCCGCAACATCGTCTTCGTGACGATCGTGCTCGGCATGCTGATGGCCGCGCTGGACCAGACGATCGTGGCGACCACCCTGCCGACAATCGTCGCCGATCTCGGCAGCGCCGGTCATATGGCCTGGCTGGTCACCGCCTATATGCTCACCGAGGCGGTGGCCACGGTGCTGGCCGGAAAATTCGGTGATCTCTTCGGCCGCAAACTCGTCTTCCAGCTCAGTGCGGTGATCTTCATCGCCGGGTCGGTCCTGGCCGGGTTCGCGCAGGACATGCTGACGTTGATCATCGCCAGGGGGATCCAGGGTGTCGGTGGGGGTGGGCTGATGGTGACCGCGATGGCCTTGATCGCCGATGTCATCCCGTTGCGGCAGCGCGGAAAATATCAGGGGGCGATGGGGGCGGTTTTCGGAGTCACCACGGTACTCGGGCCGACGCTGGGTGGTCTGTTCACCGATCACGCCAGCTGGCGCTGGTGCTTCTACGTGAACGTGCCGATCGCGGTGGTGATGATCGCGCTGGCCGCCAAAACCATTCCGACTGTGCGCCCGGCGAGCCGTCCGGTCGTCGACTACCTCGGGATCGCGCTGGTCGCGCTCGGTGTGGCCGGCTTGATCCTCGGATTGGAATGGGGTGGTTCCGAATACGCCTGGGGTTCGCCCATGATCATCGGGCTGTTCGCGGGCTCGGTGGTACTGCTCGCGGCGTTCGTTCTGGTGGAGACCAGAGTGCCCGAGCCGATGCTGCCCATGGGCCTGTTCCGCAACCGGGTGTTCACGGTGTGCTCGATCCTCAGTTTCATCGTCGGGTTCACGATGCTCGGCGCGATGACCTACCTGCCCACGTATCTGCAGTACGTGGACGGTGTCTCGGCCACCGAATCCGGACTGCGCACGCTGCCGATGGTGCTCGGCCTGCTCGTCACCTCGATCATCTCCGGCAATATCGTCTCGACCACGGGTCGCTACAAACCCTTCCCGATCGCGGGCGCCGCGGTGATGGCACTCGGCCTGTACCTGATGTCGACGATGGGCCGGGATACCGGAATCTGGCTGGAATCGCTGTACATGCTGATCTTCGGGCTCGGGATCGGGCTGTCCATGCAGGTGCTCACCATCGTCGTGCAGAACACCGTGCCCTACGCCCAGCTGGGCACGGCGACCTCCGGGGTGACCTTCTTCCGGACGGTGGGAAGTGCCTTCGGGACGGCGGTATTCGGCACTCTCTACACCGGCAAGCTCGATCCGGCGCTGGCCGCGGCGCTGGCCGGAACCGGGATACCGCCGGAAGTCGCGCAGAGTCCGGCGGCGTTGCGGGCGCTACCCGACGAGGTGTCGGCGCCGATCGTCGAGGCGTATACGGCCGCGATCGACAGTGTCTTCCGTTGGGTGGTGCCGGTGGCGCTGGTCGGATTCGTGGTGGCGTGGTTTCTCCGGGAGATACCGCTACGCGACAGCACCCGGGCCCGCGCCACGGAACTGGGGGAAGGGTTCTCGATGCCCGATTCCGCGGACCGGGTCGACCAGCTCGAACACGCCATCGCGCAGGTGCTCCGGCGGGAGCAGCGGAAAAAGACCGGCCCGCCGGGGCCTTCGGTGCGTGTGCTCACGGGCGGGACCGTCCCGGAGACCCTTGTCTGGGCCATCGGGGCGGTACATCTACGCACCCGGGTGCGCGGTGGCGCGACGCTGACGGGTATCGCCGAAGACCATATGGTTCCGGTAGGTGTACTGGAACCGGTCTACCGGGAGGCATCACAGGCCGGATTCGTGGCCATCGAGGGTGATTCGCTGCGCCTGACCGACAGTGGTGCGCAGCAAGCCGCGGTCTTCCGGCGCGTGTGGCGCGTCTGGCTCGACGGAAAGCTCGAGGACTGGACCTTCGACGATCCCGCCGACCGGGCACTGCTCGACCCGGCCCTGGACAAGATCGCCGGCGACCTGCTCGACGAACAGAGCAGCCGGCCCGCGTTCGCCCCGCTCACCCGATAGGACCGGGCCGGCAGACGTGCGGTGACGAGCTGCCGGCGGACTGTACGGGCGTCTCGGTGACGATGGTCCGGTCGGTGACCTCCGCCGGCATCCGGGCCCAGTCCGGATAGGCGCGCACCTTCGCCAGGTGCAGGTTCTGGATCTTCTCGGCGAGTTCGGGATCCGGGTCGTCGGACAGGCGGACCGCGGACAGGGTCGAGAAGAAGAGGCGGCATCCTGCGCGTGCGAGCCCGGCAGTTTCACCTGCTGCGGCGGAGCGGCACGATTGTCTCCTTCGGAAGCCCGAGCTGGTCGCCGTAGCTCCGAACCCACTCGGCGAGCGATTGGAGCGGACCCGCCACCAGGCTCGCGCCCAGTGCGGTGATTTCGTACTCCACTCTCGGCGGCGCGCCCGGGTGGGGCTGCCGGGACACCAGACCGCGTGCCAGCAGCCGCCGCAGGGCCTCGGTCAGTGCCTTATCGCTGATACTTCCGATTCCGGCGCGCAGCGCGGCGCGCCGCCGGGGGCCGTCGCGCAGGGCGGCCAGGACGACCGGATCCCAGGTGTGGGCGAACAGGTCCAGTGCCCCGCGCAGGCGGCAATCGGCGATCGGCTCGTAGTGGTTGTCGGCGGTCATCGCTCACCAGCGTTATCGGTCGTTTCGCACCGATCGGTGCGTATCGGAGTACCTACGGTAGCCGTCGAACGGAGAACACGGATGTGGAGGAGTGCGACGGTGCGGATCGGAATTCTGGGAGCGGGCAACCTGGCCGAGGCTCTCGGCGGGTGCTGGGTGCGGGCGGGGCATCGGGTGACGGTGGCCGGACGGTCGGCGGAGCGGGCGGCCACCCTGGCGGGACGGCTCGGCGGGACGGCGCGCGCCGCCGCCCCGGTCGAGGCGGTGCGCGACGCCGACGCGGTTCTGCTCGCCGTGCCGTGGGGTGCTGTCGACGCTGTGCTGCGGGAAGCGGGTGCGGCGCAGGGGTCGCTGGCGGGCGTCACGATCATCGATCCGATCAACGCTGTCGAACACGGAGTGGGCGTCCTGCTCACCGAACCGGGCGCGTCCACCGCGGGCCGTATCGCCGATCTCGCTCCGGGGAGCCGGGTGGTGAAGGGTTTTCATATGGTTCCGTCGACGCAGTGGGGTGCGGCATCGATCACGGTGCCGCTCTGCGGTGACGACCCGGCGGCCCTCGCCGTGGCCGAGACCCTGGTGCGCGATACCGGCGCCGTTCCCGCGGTGGTGGGCGGATTGTCGCGGGCCCGGCAGCTCGACGAGGCGGCGGGGCTGTTCATCTCCCTGGCGTTCGCGGGCGTGGATCCCCGGACGGTGCTGCCCGCGGTGCCGCCGGTAGGCCCGTAAACCCGCTGGCTGCAAGGTGTTCCGCGGTTCGACCCCCGCGCCGCCCGGTCTCATCGTCGCCGATCCGGTCTCGCGGGCGCCATCCGCGGCAACGGTGGTACGAACAGTTCTCCATACTCGACGAGAACTCGCTCCGCCACGCCCTGGACAGCACCGGCATCCCGCGATGCCCGCGGGCCCGGGTCGTCCGGACCTGCGGTGGTCGCGCATGACCCGAAACGTTCTGCTCGACCGAAGCAGGGCGGCGTTCGAGTCACCGCGGTTACGAGGGGACTGCGTTCCGATCGATCTGCTGTCCGCGCGCACCAGCTTCGTGCGGTAACCGATGACGGAACGCAGTCAGGATCCCCGCCACCTGTTCCGGGTGGGTGAGATGCGGGTAGTGGCCGGTGCCGTCGATCACCGTGGTCGGTGCCGCCACCGGGGTGGCGAGCGGGTCCTGGGAGCCGACGATGATGTGCACCGGCACCGCGACCTGCTCGAGCAGCCGGCGGGCGGCCGCGCGGTGGCGCGGCCGGCTCGCGGCGCGCAGGGCGGCGACGGTGCGCCGCGCGACTCCGGGGCGGCGCAGATTCGCGCTTGCGCTCTCGATCGCCGGGCCGGCCGGCACTCCCAGGATTGTGGCGAGCCGTTCCGGGGTCAGGCGGCGCAGAATCGGGGTGGTGATCGGGGACCGGGTGAGCCATGAACCGCGGGTCTGCAGGAAAGCCGGTGCTACCAGGACGATTCCGGAGATCCGTTCGGGGTGGGCGGCCGCGTAGCGCAGCACCGGCAGGCAGCCCAGTGAATGCCCGACCAGGATCGGGCGGCTGGTCACGGTGGCGAGGAGACGGTCCGGCCGGAAAGCGGCCGGGTCGGGTCCGGGTGCGGAACGGCCGAGGCCGGGCAGGTCGACGGCGTAGGTGGTGGTATCGGTCGCGTCCGTGACCCTGCGCCAGGCGTCGCTGTCGGTGGGCAGTCCGTGGAACAGGACGATATCGGGCGTGCGCCGATCACCGGTGCCCCAGAGGCCGTGGTCGAAACCCGCGGACGGGTCCGCCTCGGTGGCGCCGAAGCGGCTGCTGATCAGGTGATCCGCCCAGTTCTGCAGTGTCACCGTGACGGGTGGCATGGTGAGTCCGGCGGCCGCGGCGACCGCGTCCGCGGCCGAGGTGTCGTATCGGTCGTCCGCGATGAAGGTCAGACGCTCGCGGTCCACCCCGGTCAGCCGCCGCGGTAGCCGTGCGACGAGATCGGCCGGGATCGTGAAACGTGGTGCGCGGACGTGCAGATGGCGGGCCAGGACACCGATCAGCTCGGGGAGTGGGGGAGTCGCCTGGTCCAGGACGGTGTAGGACCGGCCCGAGGTGTCCGGGGATTGCGGGAGAAGGGTGAGGAATTCGACGAAATAGTCGAGGTCCAGGACGGGGAGCAGGGTGCGGGAGTTGCCGGGCAGGGCGGGTAGCTTGCCGTACCACAGGTCCCGGGCGAGTTCGGCCAGGCCGATGTACTGGCCGGGCCCGATCACGGTGCTCGGGTCGGCGACGGTCAGCGGGACCGCGGCGGCCGCGGCGCGTTCGCGCAGGACGGTATCGGCTTCGGATTTCGAGGCCTCGTAACCCCCGACCTCGTAATCGTGCTCGGCGGAATCGGGGATGCTGGCCCGATACCCGGTGATATGGACCAGCCGGCGCAAGCGGGGCAGTCGCTGTGCCCAGTCCAGAACATGCAGTGCGCCGTCGACATTGACCGCGCGGGCGAGCGCGGCGTCGAGTCCGAACGCGAAGCGGGCGGCGCAGTTGTACACATCGCGCACCGCGCTCAGCTCCGCCCGGCCCACGGCGCCCAGGCCGGGATCGGTGATATCGCAGTCGATCACGGTCAGCCGAGTTCGATCGACCTGCTGGTTGTCCAGCCAGGTGGTGAGCCGGGCGGCGGTGCCGGGACGGACCGCGGCCGCGACAGCGTGGCCCTGGGTCAGCAGGCGGGCGACGAGGGCGCGCCCGATGAATCCGGCGGCGCCGAACACCGCGGAATCGGGAGAGGTCATGACTAGCTCCTAACTAGACTGGTCTACATATTTTGTGGATATGCCGAAAGCGCGGACGTGCAATGCGGGGTCAGAGCAGGCTTCGCGCGACCCGGGCCGCGCGGTTCAGTGGTTCACGGTTGCGATGGGTCTGGGCGAGCAGGAGTGCACCCTCGATCAGGGCCAGTAGCGACACCGCCAGATCCTCCGCATTCCGGTAGCCCGCGGTGTGCAGGCTGATGCGCAGGGCCTCGGTCCATCGTTCGTACACCTGGGTGCAGGCCTGCTGCACCGCGTCGTTGGTGCCGGCGATCTCCAGCGCGACGGTCGCGACCGGGCAGCCGCATTCCCATCCGGACGCCTCGAGCCGGTTGCCGAGCAGGGCGATCAACTCGGTGACCGCGCCGGCCGGATCGGTGATATCGGCGGCCGCGATCGCGGAGTCGATAACGCCCGACGTCTGGGTGATCGCCGCGGCGACGAGTTCGTCCTTACCGCCGGGGAAATGGAAGTACAGCGAACCCCGCGGGGTATCGCTGTCGGCCAGTATCTGGTTGAGTCCGGTGCCGAAATATCCGCGGCGCTCGATGGATGCCCGAGTGGCCTCGATCATCCGCTGCCTGGTTTCGGCGCCTTTCGTACCCATCCCTGAAAAGTAGACCGGTCTGCATAAAAAGTCAACCAGCCGGCGGCGGTGCACACGCCGGTCAGGAGCGGGAGCGTGCGGACTTGTTGCGGTACATGGCGGTATCGGCGGCCTGCATCGCCTCATCGATGTCCATCGGCGCATCCTCGAGATACGCCGTGCCGATACTCGCGCCGATGGTGATCGTCCGGCCGCGGATCTCCATGGGTGCGGTCAGCGCGGCGAGCAGATCGTTACTGAGCGCGGACAACTCGCCCGTTCCGGCGCACCGCTCGACCACGGCGATGAATTCGTCGCCGCCCAGCCGGGCCGCGAGCCCGCCCGCGGCGGTGACGATCTGCCGCAGCCGCGCGCCGGCGATCCGCAGCACCTCGTCCCCGACGGTGTGTCCCCAGTGATCGTTGACCTCCTTGAACCCGTCCAGGTCCAGGTAGGCCACTCCGACCGGCGGGGTGGCCACGGCCAACCGGTCGAAGAAATGGCCGCGGTTGGGCAGGCCGGTGAGTTCGTCGTGATTGGCGTCGTACCAGAGCCGGGCGGCCAGTTCCCGGCGTTCGGTGACATCCACCGCCACGCCGATCAGAAAACGGACCTGCCCGCTGTGGTCGCGGACCGCGGACATGGACAGGTCGATACCGGTGGTCGAACCGTCGGGGCGGCGATGGTCGAGCTCCATCCGGAAATGGTCGATACTGCCCGCCAGCAGACGCGTCATCCGCGCATATGCGTCGCCGATGTTGGCCTGTCCGACCAGGTCCGCCACCGGCCGGCCGGGCATCTGCCCGACCTCGAGGCCGAGCATTTCCGCGAACGCGGCATTCGCCTCGAGAACCTGACCGTGGGTGTCGACGGTGCCGATACCCACCGAGGCGCCGGCGAACACCGCCGCAAACCGGGCCTCGGACAGTTCGCGGCGTCGCTCGGCTTCCTGGGCGGCGGCCAGCGCCGCGGCCAGGGTGGCTTCCTGCTCCGAGAGCGAGACCGAGCGCAGCGCCGCGGTGAATCCCGTGGCGAACTCGGCGCCGACACGCACGGCCCGGTCGTGCACCGCACCGCCGGCACCGCCGGTCGCGCGGACGTAGTCGGCCAGGTCCCGGCAGATCAGCGGGACCGTTCGCCCGGCCACCCGGGGGTCGCGGTAGTTCGCCGCGACCAATGCCTCGGCCACATCCTGGGCACTCTCCGGTTCGGCGGTGCCGCGCAGCGCCTCGAGTAGCCGCTCGACCAGCCGGGTCAGCAGATCCTCGATACGGTCCCGGGTCAAGGTAGGCGCCACGGTGCCGTCGAGCGCATCGGCCCAGCCGACCGCGAGTTCCCGTGCCGTCACCCGGATCGCCCGCGCCGAGCCGCCCGGGTCAGGACTTGCACGCCACGCCGGCCAATCCGAGGGAGCGGCCCGCTGGTTCGTGCCGGTCCCGGTCCGATTCCGGTCGCCAGTCGGGCAGTTCGACCACACCGGGCTCCATCAGATCCCAGCCGTCGAACATCGCGGTGATCGCGGGCCGGGACCGGAACTGGATCCCGACCTGGTTGCCCTCCCGCGAGGATCGGTGCAGGGCCGCGGCATCGTCGGGGCGCAGTGCGGAGGTCAGATGAGAAATGGCGACATAGCTTCCGGCGGCTACCGCGTGCCGGAGCGCGGCCACCTGCGCCGCGGGCCGATCGTCGTCGGCGAGCAGATGCAGTACCGCGATGAGCAGGATGCCGACCGGCTGCCCGACATCGATCAGCCCGGTCGCGCGGACCCGGTCCAGCAATTCGGCCGGTTCCCGGAGATCGGCTTCGACAGCGCCGTAACGCTCGTCACCGACCAGGATCGCCCGGGAATGAGCCACGGCGATGGGATCGATATCCGCGTACAGCACCCGGGCGTCCGGTGCGCATTCCCGGACGATCTCGTGCACGTTGCCGGCGGTGGGGATGCCCGAACCGATATCGAGGAACTGGGTGATACCCGCATCCGCCAGGAAACGCACTGCCCGGCGCAGGAATGCGCGATTGCTCAGTGCGAGCCGGGGGAGATCCGGAACCAACCGGCTACCGCGCTGCGCGGCCATCCGGTCGACCTCGAAGTTGTGCGACCCACCCAGCAACGCGTCGTACATCCGTGCCGGGCTCGGCTGCATCATATCGACACCCTCGGGTGCCCATGCCGGCCTGTCCATCTCGTCCCCTCTGCGCTCGATATCCGTATCCGGCGGCAGCATTGCTCCGCCGTGCACGAGACCCCTGCGCTGCGCTCCGGGCCGTCAGTGATGCGAGGGCCCCGGTGCCGACCGGCCGGAGGTTTGCTCCCGCCGGAAGGCACTGTGCGAATAATAGCCGGTGCGTGCGGGGCCGGTCGGTCGAGTGGACACCGGGCGTACTCGGGGGCGAAAGGTCTTACCGAGCAGCCGAACCGGCGACGGCCGGGGTGGTCGCCGGGAGTTCCGCACGCGGGATATCGGATGAGGCGCCGGTGGAGTCCGGATGCACTCGGGTGAGGAACAAGAAGGAGAGTATGGGCTTCTTCCTGGATGTGGAGATGCAAACCCATAACAGTTATGAAAACATATATATGTCAAAAGATGCGATACCCTGGCCTCATGAACTCCGATCGTCACGCCCACGACGGCCGTGACCTGCCCACGGTCCTGCGTGATCTGGCCTGGACGGTGCACCGGCTCGTTCCGGAAGTCGCGGGTGTACCGCATCTGCCGACCACCGAACTGGCGGTGCTCAAACAGATATTGGCCGCGCCCGGTATCACCGTGACCGAACTGTCGGCCCGGCTCGGTATGCGGCAGAGCAATGTCAGTGTCGCGGTCCGCGGATTGGTGGACCGTGGACTGGTCGCGCGCTCGGCAGATCCGGCCGACCGCCGAGTGACCCGCCTGGCGCCGACCGAGAGTTCCTTCGACGCCCGGGAAACCATCCGATCCGTCTGGTCGGGCACGGTCGAGCAGGCCATGGCGCGACTCGACGATCACCAGGTCGCCGCGCTGCGGTCGGCCGCCGACGCGCTCGAGGCGCTGGACCGGGTACTACGCGACGAGCGCGGCGACCCTCGAGTTCCACTGCCCCGATCGGTATCCGGGTAGACCCCGGCCCGGGGTTGGGTCGCGCCGCGTTCGAATCCGCGCCGGTGAGCCCGCCCGCGGTTACCCGATACCGGGCACGACTCCGCGCGGCTGGATCAGCGGCAGATCGGTGTACGTGACGATTTCCGGGGGTGCAGCCACCACGGCCGGAATCGCATTGATCACCGGCATCGCCGTCATGATGTGACCCAGGGTCATGAAATCGGCGATGGTCTCGGCTTGGAAATCCGCGGGCGGCAGGAAACTCACGATGTTCTTCACCGTCGGCCTGCCGTCCACCTGGAGTACCCAGCCGTCCTGATCGATCTTCCAGTCGGGTTCCAGCGTCTGGCCCTTGCGCCAGCGCACGGTCAACTCGACCAGCGTCCGGCCGGCGACGATACCCTTCCAGCTCGCGAACACCCCGGCCACGCAGCCGGCCGGGATGGTCCACGAACCGAGGTCCAGATCGGCTGTGGTCTGCGCGTATTCGGCGTCGCAGCGCACCTCGTCGAGCTCGGCGCCGAGTGCGTCGGCGATCATCCGGACCGCTTCGCCGAATACCGCGGTGCCCTCGGCGGTCATATCCGGCAGCCCCGGGTGGTCGATCGGCTGCCCGAAACCCACCGGCCGTTCGGTGGCCGGGGAATCGTAGAACGTGGTGTCCGCCGCTTCGGTCACGGTCACTTTGTCGACGCGGTCGCATATTCCGGCCGAGACGATGGCCAGTAGATTCACGAAGCCCGGGCTGATCCCGGAACCGAACATCGTCGCGCCACCGCGGCGGCAGGCCTCGATGATGCGGTCCCGCCCGGGGCCCTGGCGATGGCCGGTGATGAACGACGCTGTCGCGACGACGTTCACCCCCGCCTCCAGGATCCGGACCAGTTCGTCGACATCTATCCACATCGGGTTGTAGACCACGCAGTCCGGCTTCAGCGCGAGCAGAGCGCCGATGTCATCGGTGGCCGCGATGCCGACAGGGTCGATTCCGGCGAGTTCGCCGATATCGCGGCCCACCTTGTCCGGTGACCACGCATAGCAGCCCACGAGCTCCAAAGTCGGATTCGCGACTATCGCGCCGACCGAGCTTTTTCCGACATTGCCGGTCGTCCACTGGACGACCCGATACCGACGATCTTTGGGCACGCGCTCAGCATAGGGCTCGGCACCCAGGTTAGGAACGAATACTCTGAAATTTGAGAATATGATTCTCATGCAGGGCGGTCGAGCCGGGCGAGTGCCGAAGCCGTCACGGAAGTGGTTTGTGTCACGATGAGACGGTCGGCGCACCGGCCGGTCGTGAATCCGGCGTGAACCACAGGTGAATCTGTGCGTTTGCCGAGTCGTTCGTCACAGTGCCCGGGGTGCTAATCGTTCGCGTGCGCCCGTGTTCCGGGGCGCCGTTGAGAACCGTTTGTGGGCATGCCGAATTCCCTGGTCCGCAACCGTGTTCACCCGAATGGACCGGTCCGGCTCCCGGTAGCCGGTGAACTCCCTGCGTATGGGCCCGGCGCGAGCTGTGGAATCGCTCGACTCCGGTCAACGTGTGTAATGAGTAGGTCACGGCGCGGTAATATCGAGTAGTTCGTCCAGACAGTTTCGGGCGAGCCCCGCCCGATCGAAGGTTGGTGAGACCACCCATGTCGGTATCGATGTTCGACGAGACCCTGCCACGTGGTGAACAGGACGGGGTCGGGCTGCGGGTCGGCGCGATCATTGATCGGGGCGGTGAGGTCCTGCTGCTGGAACTGCCCAGTACCGGTCCGATTCGGCCCACCCGTAAGCTTCCCGGCGCCACCGTGGAACCGGGGGAATCGGTGGCAGGCGCGCTGATCCGCGGTGTGCACGAAGAAACCGGGCTCACGGTGACCGATATCCGGCATCACATCGGCGACTTCGACTATCTGTCACCCGCGGGTAAACCGGTGCGGCGGCTGCATTTCGCCGTCGAGGTGGAATCGCCCGGTCCGGTGGTACTGAGCGCCCACGCCGGCTACGTCTGGGCACCACTCGATGGTGACGGCCTGTCGGTCACCTCCTCCATCCAGAAGATCCTGGACGACTACCGCGAACTCGTCTATCCCCGGTAGCCCGACTGCCGGAGCGAGCCGGAATTCGATCCGGCGGCCGGTGCATCGCCGGTCACGGCAGCCTGAGCCCGTTGTGCGGAAATCGCATCGTCCGGGTAGTCGTGCCCCCGGCTCGCACCGGAAACCGGAGGCCGGCGCAGCCGGCTACGCACCGCGCTGCCGGCGCACGCGATCACCGCGAGGGCGCCGAGTGCGGTCGCCCAGGTCAACTGTTCGCCCAGCAGGAGCGCGGCCCAGCAGAGCGTGAAAACCGGCTGGGCGAGCTGCACCTGGCTGACCTGTGTCATCGGGCCGAGCGCCAGGCCGCGGTACCAGGGGAGAAAGCCGAGGAACATGCTCACCACGCCGAGGTAGGCGAACGCGGACCACTGCGCCGGAGATCCGGTCGGCGGCTGCTGGACCACGGAAATGCCCGTGAGCACGGCCATCACCGGTGTGGACAGGACCAGGGCCCAGGAAATGGTCTGCCAGGCGCCCAGTTCGCGGGCGAGAAGCCCGCCCTCGGCGTATCCGGCGGCCGCCGCGCCGACCGCGGCGAGCAACAGCAGATCGGACCAGCGCGGTCCGCCGAATCCGTCACCGCGGAACGCGGCGAACCCGACCGCGGCGAATGTCCCGGCCAGCGCGGTGAACCAGAAAGCCCGCGGCGGCCGCTCCCGTCCGCGCAGCACCGCCAGCACGGCGGTCGCGGCCGGGAGTAGTGCGATCACGACGGCGCTGTGACCGGCGGATGTCTCGGTGAGCGCGAAGGTCGTGAGCAACGGAAACCCGGCGACCACGCCCCCGGCAACCACTCCCAGCCGGATCCACTGCCCGCCGCGCGGCAGGCGCTGTCTGGTGAGCGCCAGCGCGGATACCGCCAGCAGGGTGGCCACGATCGCGCGTCCGGAGGCGATGAACAGCGGGGAGAGGCCGTCGTCGGCGACTGCGTATTTGGTCATCGGGACGGTGAACGAGAAGGCCGCCACACCGAGTAGTCCCCAGGCCGGGCCCGCCCACCGGGGCGATAGCGGAGTGGTGTCCGTTCCGATAGCGCTACTATGATCCTTCATGTCTGACGATAGCAGCTCCCGGATCGCCGCGGACCTCCGTGACTGGATCGCCGCGGCCCCGCCCGGCGCGCAGCTGCCGGCCACCCGCGCCCTGGTGACGCGTTATGCCGCGGGTCCGGTCACGGTGCAGAAGGCCCTGCGGATCCTCACCGCGCAGGGCCTGGTCGAAAGCCGGCCCGGAGTAGGGACGTTCGTCCGCACCGTGCGCGCCGCCCGGCCCCACGACTACGGGTGGCAGACCGCGGCGCTCGGCGCGCCGCGCAACCGGGTGACCCTGTTCAGCGCGCTCCGGACGGTCCCGAACGACCGCATCGCGCTGCACTCCGGCTACCCGGACCGGGAGCTGCTGCCCGAACGACTGGTCCGGAGCGCCTTCGCCCGTGCCGCCCGCGGCGACGCCGCGGTCAATCGCCCACCGAGCGGCGGTCTGCCGGATCTGCAGGCGTGGTTCGCCACCGAACTCGCGGCGGTGACACCGGCCGGGGTGATGCCGCCGTCGCCGAGCGATGTCGTGATCTTCCCGGGCAGTCAGAGCGGGCTCAATACGACCTTCCAATCGCTGGTCGGCTCCGGGCGGCCCTTACTGGTGGAATCACCGACCTACTGGGGCGCGATCCTCGCCGCGACTCGAGCCGGTGTACGGGTGGTGCCCGTCCCGAGCGGTACCGACGGGCCGCGGCCGGAGGATCTGGCGCGGGCATTCCGGCAGACGGGCGCCCGCGCGTTCTATGCCCAGCCACACTTCACCAATCCCACCGGCGGCCAGTGGAATCCGGAGAGGTCGGCGGGGGTTCTGGAGGTGGTTCGCGAGCACGGCGCGTTCCTGATCGAGGACGACTGGGCACACGATTTCGGTATCGACTCCGTGCCGATTCCGCTGGCCACCCGGGACGACGCGGGTCATGTGGTGTATCTGCGGTCGCTGACGAAGAGCGTGTCCCCGTCGGTCCGGATCGCCGCCGTCGTCGCCCGGGGACCGGCCCGGGAGCGGATCCTGGCGGATGCCCAAGCGGAATCCATGTACGTGAGCGGCCTGCTCCAGGCCGTCGCCCTCGATGTGGTGACCCATCCCGGCTGGCGGACGCATCTGCGCGCGCTCGGCCGTCAACTCGCCGGCCGGCGTGACCTCCTGATCACCGCGGTGCGCGACCACATCCCGGACGCGCATCTGGCGGTGGTACCGCGCGGCGGGCTGAATCTGTGGGTGCGGTTGCCCGAACCTGTCGACCTGCCCCGGCTGGTCCGGGATTGTGAGGACGACGGCGTCATCATCGCGCCCGGCGACGAATGGTTTCCCGCCGAACCGACGGGCGCCTTCCTGCGCCTCAACTATTCCGGCCCGAATCCGGGGGCCTTCCCGGAGGGCGCCCGGCTCATCGGCCGGGCGCTCGCGCGACAGCGGTAACAGGACTGCGGACGGCCCGGAAACGGTCGCGAGGACAGTTCGCGCGACCGGGCCGAGGTCGTGGATCGGGCCGGGCGAATAGAAACGGTGCCCCGGCACACCGCGTGCCGCCGCAGCTTCGGTACGTCGTCAGGCCTCCACGTGGTCCTCGACGAACACCTTGCGACAGGACGGGGCGCAGAACGCGTAATCGACCCCGTCGTGGGTGTAGGTGAATTGCGCGGTGGCCCATTCGACCTGCATTCCGCACGTGGGGTCGACGGTGAAACCCTCGGGGGCGGTGGGGCGGAGCCCGGATTCGCGGAAGTCCTGGGTCATCAGGCGGGTGAGTTCGGTACTGGTGGTGGAGTGGCCGAGCAGGCCGACACAGTGTTCGCGCAGACCGACGATCTGGACGACACAGTGGGGTTCGCGGAGCAGCCGGCCGGGGTCGGGTTCGGTGGCGGCGATCGCCTCGGTGATCATCGGGACGATGTTCTTGCCGAATTCCGGATCACCGCTCCAGGAGCCCGGCACCGTCAGCCGGACCAGGTAGCGCGGTGCGGAATCCGTGGTGGGACCGCCGGTGATCCAGGTCCGGGGCCGGTGCACCAGGACGTGGGTGAATTCGCGGGCCTTGCCCATGGTCTCGTCCGGCGCGGTGTCGTAGCCGGTGAGCGTCGCCAGAACGCGGTCGGCGAGATCGCGTTCGGCTTCGGCGTCGAGTTCGCGGCCGGTGACCGATATTTCGAGGGTCATCATGCTGGGTCAGTCCTTCGGTGAGGTGGTGGGGATCGGGCTGCCGGGTGCGCCCCGGCGGGTGGCGAGGGTGAGCAGGTCGTCGACCGACCACTGGTCGTCGGCGTGGGCGCCGTACTTCGCGGCCAGGACCGTGCCGTCCGGATGGATCAGGAAATCGGCGGGCAGACCCAGCCGGCCGCCGTCGGGCCGGGCCGGGGGAGCCGGTTTGTCGCCGCGACCGGACAGTTCGGCGCCGACCGCGCGGGCGATGGTGGTCCAGCCGCGTGGGTCCAGCAGGGCGCGGGCGCCGCTTTCGACGCCGAATTCGCGATACAGCTCCCGTTCCGGGTCGGCGATGAGGTCCAGGGGCAGGTCGGCGGCGTATCGGCGGAGCTCCTCGGGCCGGGAGTGGAAGAGCACCACCTCCCGGATGCCGGCCGCCCGGATCTCGTCCCGGCGGGTGACGACGGACCGCAGGTGCAGGGTGCAGACCGGGCAGCCGGCGAAACGCCGGAACTGCAGATGGGTCAGGAGCGTGGGATCGGGGACGGGTATCGGCTCACCGGTGAGGCTCGTCAGGGTGCGGGCCGGTACCGGGTTCGGCGGTGACATCGGATCTCCTTTAGGTGTACTACGTACGCTTACAGTCGAGTATCCGCGTATCCAGTACGCTGTCAATCCGTGCCCAGGCCGCGTTCCCTTACCGACGAGCAACTGGTCGGCGCCGCACTGCGGGTGATCGATCGCGACGGCCTGCCTGCGCTGACCATGCGCGCCGTCGCCGGAGAGCTCGGGATCGCCACCATGGGGCTGTACCGGTACGTCGCCGACCGGGAGGCGCTCGAAGTGCTCGTCGTCGATCATGTGTTCCGGACCGTCGACCTGACGCTGCCCCCCGCGAGCTGGACGGACCGTATCCGGGCGCTGATGGACCGATTGCGGATCGCCGTGGCCGAACATCCGGCCGTGGTGCCGCTGGTGCTCCGGCACCGGCAGGCCGCGCCGGGTTCACTGCGGTTGATCGAGACCATGCTCGCCGTACTCACCGAGGGCGGCTATACCGGTGTCGACCGGGTCGTCGCCCAGCGCACCCTGATCGATTATCTACTCGGGTTTCTGCAGAACGAGCACTACGCGGCGCTGTCGGGGACGGGCACGATCACCATGTCCGAACTGGCACCGGAGCAATTCCCGCACCTCGCCCGCACCGCGACCGACGCGCGGACGTTACCGCCCGGCGAGGAATTCCGGCGCGGGCTCGATGTCGTCCTGCGCGGTCTGGCCGGCTGACTCCCGGTATCCGCGTACGGTCACCGGGAGTTGCCCGGGTCCGGGTCGCGGTCATCGTCGGATGCCGCGGCATCGGGGCAGTTCCCGGACAGGATCGCGCCCAGTCGTGCCCGTTCGGGTGGCGTCACAGCCTCCTCGAGGATGGCCAATATTTCCGCTTCCGTGCTGCGGCCGTGGTTCGTCGCGCGTATCCGCAGGGCGCGGTAGATCTCGTCCGGTACATGTCGAACAGAGAGCGTCACCATGGAGTCGTCTTTCCTCGACGGTGGTCGGTAGCCCGATTATATTTCCGCCGGGTACGCGTTTCCGGTTCTGCCGGAGTCTCGTTCTGATATCGAGTCGCCTCATCTCACTCCGCCTCGCTGGGCCGGGGCGTGTCCGATACCGCCGATAATCCGAAAGACCTTCCGGCGCTGGGAATTATGGCGCAATATCGACACCTGTCGATGCGATAGGAAAGCCGGGCCGGATGGTCCGGCGCGGTGCGCGGTCGCGTGATGCGCGCATCCGGAAAGTGGGGCGAAGATGAATCACAAACTCTGGTTGCTCGGACGGCTGGTCGCGGTAGGCGGGCATATCGTCGGGGAGAAGATCACCGGGCATCGTGCGCGCACGATCGACGATGTGCCCGCGTCCGGTGCGGCACTGACTACGGAATGGCTGACGGCGGTCCTGTGCCGGGACGCGCCGGATGCGGAAGTGGTCTCGTTCGAGACCGACGGCGGGAGCAGCGGAACATCCACCCGGGTCGCGATCCGGGTGGCGTACAACGAGGCGGGGCGCGCGGCCGAGCTACCGGAGGCGCTGTTCGCGAAGACCACCACATCGCTCAGTCAGCGCATCCTGCTGGGTGGCGGCAAGATGATCGACGGCGAGACCAGGTTTTTCCGGGATTTCCGGCCGAAACTCGATATCCAGGCGCCGCTCGGCTATTGGGGGGCCTCGGATTCCGCGTCCTGGCGGTCGATCGCGTTGATGGAGGATATCGCGGTAACCCGCGGCGCGGTATTCAGCGAGCCCACCGAGCCGATCGGCCGCGCGGAGATGGAGGATCTGGTCCGCAACCTGGCGCGGTTGCACGGCACGTTCTGGGAGAGCCCGGCGATCGAGCCGCTGAAGACGACCAACGAGGCGCTGGCCGCTTACCTCGCGGCGATCGATATGAAAACCCGGTGCGGGGTGGGCCTCGAACGGGCGGCGGAGGTGGTTCCCGACGCGTTGCACGGACAGGCCGATCGGCTGTGGACGGCCGTGGAGCGGGCGGTGGACCTGGCGACTCGGGAGCTGCCGCACACTCTGCTCCACGGTGACCCGCATATCGGTCAGACCTACCGGACGGCCGAGGGGCGGATGGGGTACGTCGACTGGCAGGTGGTGATGCGTGGCGGCTGGGGGCACGACTTCGCGTACACCGTGAACTCCGGATGTGAGCCCGCGGACCGGCGTGCCTGGGCCGAGGATCTGCTGAGGGCCTATCTGGACGAGCTGTCCCGCGCCGGTGGTCGCGCCCCGGCCTTCGACGATGCGTGGCTGATATACCGGCAGCAGTCGATGTTCGCGTATGCGGCATGGGCATTCACGATCGGCCGGGCGGCCTATCAGCCGGAGATGCAGTCGCGGGAAACCTGTCTCACCTTGATGCGCCGGATCACCACAGCGGTGGACGACAACAAGTCGCTGGACGCGCTCGGCGTATGAGGCCCGGGGGCCGGGCGCCGGACCCGGCCCCCGTCCTGCGGGTGGCCGTTCCGGGCCCTCGAAAATGTGCGGACTGAACCAATGAATTCGCCGAAAAGTGCGGCTGTACAACATAATTAGAAGTTGAGCAGATACCCGGTCTATGTCATACCATCGCTTGGTTCCGGCTCGAGTCAGTTTTGCAGGAGGAGGCTCGAACCGGTGCCCGGCCGGTGGAAAACCATCGGTCCCGCTACCAGTGCATGGAGTTTGTCTCTTGACCGGACCGGACTACCGACCACATGTCCACGCTCCGATCGGACCCGGTTCGCCGGGCGATTTCGACGATCCCGGAGTCGCCCTTTACGGCCCGGAGTTCGCTGCCGATCCGCATCGGTTCTATCGGGCTATGCGCAGCCGCTACGGATCGCTCGCTCCGGTGGAACTGGCGCCGGGGGTGCCCGCCACTTTGGTGATCGGCTATTCGACGGCGTTACGAGTACTCAACGATCCGGACCGCTTCCCCGCGGACCCGCGTACCTGGCAGAAGGACGTTCCGGCCGGCTGCCCGGTCCTGCCGATGCTGGAGTGGCGGCCGATGGCCAGTCGCTGCGCCGGGCAGGAGTTCCTGCGCTACCGGCAGGCCATCACCGCCGCGGTCGACGAGGTCGATATGTATGCCATCCACTCCGTGGTGGAGAGCCTCGCCGGTCCGCTGATCAATTCGTTCTGTGCGGACGGCCGGGCGGAGCTGATCCAGCAGTATGTTTTCCCGCTGTCGTTCCAGGTGATCAACTATCTGCTCGGCAGCCCTCCGGAAATCGGTCAGCAGGTCGCCGCAGGCATCGCTGCCATGCTGGAGGGAGAGGATGCCGAAGCGGGCAGCCGGATGCTGGGTGAGGCCCTGATGAACCTGGTATTGCTCAAACACGAGGAGCCCGGCCGCGATATCACCTCGGTCCTGTTGCGGCATCCGGCCGAGCTCTCCGACGAAGAGGTCTCCCACCATGTGTCCCAGGTGTTCGGCACCGGGATCGAATTCGAACTGAACCTGATCGTCAACACTCTGCTGCTGATCCTCACCGACGATCGGTTCGGGGGCAGCGTGCTCGGGGGCAACCTGACCTCGCGCGACGCGTTGGACGAGGTCTTGTTCAACGACCCGCCGCTGGCCAATCTGCTGGTGACCTATCCGCGGATGCCGATTCTGCTCGACGATGTCTGGCTGCCCGCCCATCAACCGGTCGTGATCAGCATGGCCGCATGCAACAACGATCCCGCCATCCGGGCATCGGAATTGACCGGCAACCGCGCCCATCTGGCCTGGGGATTGGGTCCGCATGCCTGCCCCGCGCAGTCGCTGGCCTACATCATCGCGGAGGGCGCCATCGACCAGCTGCTGGACGCGCTGCCGGAGATGCGCGCGGAATTTCCCGGCGGTGAACCGGCCTGGCGGCCGGGCCCGTTCCATCGGTCACTGGCGGCCCTTCCGGTGACCTTTCCACCCGGGATTCCACTGGCCATGGAGGGGGATCCGTCCGCCCGTCCGGCTGTGCGTCAGTGACGGATGGTGGGTGCGGGACGTCCCGCGAAAGTTGAATCCGGATTCAACTTCGTTTACCGTCGGAGGCGTCGAACGCCCCGCCGCAGGCGCATCGAGCCGCGCCCCGAAGATCGGAGTTCCGAGTGGAACTGTTCACCTCGACCGACCGTGCTCGCGAATACCACCGGACCCTGCTCACGTTCATGGACGAATGTGTGTACCCGGCCGAACCGGTCTACGCCGAGCAGATGGCCGCGGCCGGCGATCCGCACCATCACCCGCAGATCCTCGAGGACCTGAAAACCGAGGCCAAGAAGCGCGGACTGTGGAATCTCTTCCACCCGCACGAAGAGTGGGGCCCCGGGCTGACCAACCTGGAGTACGCGCCGCTCGCCGAGATCATGGGTCGTAGCCCGGCGCTCGCCCCCGAGGCGTGCAACTGTTCGGCACCCGATACCGGGAACATGGAGGTGTTCACCCTCTTCGGCACCCAGGAACACAAGGAACGCTGGCTCGAACCGCTGCTCGACGGCACCATCCGGTCGGCATTCGCGATGACCGAGCCCGGGGTGGCCAGTTCCGATGCGACGAACGTCGAGATGCGGATGGAACGCGACGGCGATCACTATGTGCTCAACGGCCGGAAATGGTTCGCCTCCAACGCCATGCACCGCAATTGCAAGGTGCTGATCGTCATGGGCAAAACCGATCCGGAGGCGCCCAAACACCGGCAGCAGTCGATGATGGTGGTGCCGATCGACGCGCCGGGGGTCCGGGTCGTTCGCAACCTCCCGGTGTTCGGTTATGTCGACCGCGAGGGTCACGCCGAAATCGATTTCACCGATGTGCGGGTGCCGCTGGCCGACGTCCTCAAAGGGGAGGGCGAAGGGTTCGCGATCAGCCAGGCGCGGCTGGGCCCGGGCCGTATCCATCACGCGATGCGTGCCATCGGGATGGCCGAACGCGCCCTGGAACTCATGTGCGCCCGCGCCGAATCCCGCACCACCTTCGGCCGGAAGGTCAGTGAACGCGCCAATATCCGGGACTGGATCGCCGAGGCCCGGATCGATATCGAACAGGCACGGCTGCTCACCCTGAAAACCGCCTGGATGATGGATACGGTCGGCAACAAGGAGGCCCGGACCGAGATCGCCGCCATCAAGATCGCCGCACCGGTGATGGCGCTGCGCATCGTGGACCGCGCGATCCAGGTCTACGGCGCGGCCGGTGTCACCGAGGATTTCCCGCTGGCCAGCATGTACGCGCATCTGCGGACCCTCCGCATCGCCGACGGACCGGACGAGGTCCACAAGCTGACGATCGCCCGCGCCGAACTCGGCAAAGCCCGCGCCGCCGCCGAAGCCGCCGGCTGACGACGTAGCTCCGCCGCACGGCCCCGCCACCGGATACGTTGAATATGTCCGGTCGGCACCCGCCAGGCGCCGTCACGGACGCTCACGAGGAGGCAATCTATGACGGTCGAGACCGGTACGGAACCGCGGCGCCGGCGGCATATCCTGCTGGAACTGGGCTTTGCGACCACGCTGGTGGGTGAGGAACTGCACGGATCGGCGACGATCACCCCGCAGATGCTCGTGCCCGGTACCGAGCGGCTGCGCACGTCCGTGCTCGCCACCTGGACCGATACGGTGACCGGTCTGCTGGCCGCGCTCACCCTGGGGCCGCGGGTGCCCGTCACGCTCGAACTCGACGTGCATCTCTACCGGCCCGCGCCCGGTGCCGGTGAGGTGCGGGCGGTGGGTCGCAAGATCAAAGCGGGGCGTTCGGTCTTCGTCGCGGAGGTCGAGTGGACCGTCGACGGTGAACCCTTCGCGTTCGGCGGCGGGTCGTTCATGGTGTCGCCGAACGAGGAACTGCGGCTACCGGAGGAGCTGAGCATCGATATGCCGGTCTCCGACCGGTTGCTCGCCGTACCGCTGGCCGAGCGGGCCGGCTGCGAGCGGCGGGCTCCGGGAACCGCGGTGCTGCCGCGCACCGACGACGGGCTGAACGCCTCGCGCACGGTCAACGGGGGCCTCATCGCGCTGGCCGCCGAGGAAGCGATCCTGTCGCTGGCACCCGGCGCGACCCTGAGCACGCTCGGCCTGCGCTACCTGCAACCTGCCCGGGTGGGTCCGGTGGTCGCCGACGCGACCCTGCGGGCCGATGTCGGGCGGGCGACTCTGCGCGACGCCGGAAACGGCGACCGGATCACCACCTTGGCGACCGGCCGGCTCTTCCCGGCCTGAACGGCGGCTCGGCGGTCGGGCACACGGTCGCGTGCGATGTCCCGGGAGGCCGGACCGCGAAGCCGAGACCGAGACCCGCGGCGCCGCAAGTAAACACAGTTGTACGATCCAGCGATCCCAGACAATCGAGGACGGCGAGTAATCGGTGAATGCCCAGGAAGACAGCGCTTCTGCGGGCACAGCGGCCGATTCCGGACAGGGGTCGCCGACTGCCACCGCCCGCCCGGCCCCGAAGAGCCGGCGCGGTATCCGGACCCGTGCCGCTCTGGTCACCGCGGCGCGTCAGGTTTTCGAAGCGGATGGGTTCGTGGACGCCCGGATCAGCGATATCACCCGGACCGCGGGTGTCGCGTCGGGTTCGTTCTACACCTATTTCGACAGTAAGGAAGAGATCTTCACCGAGGTCGTCGCGCAGGTACGGGACGAGATGTTGCACCCGCACGTCCGGGCCCGGGGCGGTAGCGACGATCCGCGGGACTGGATCGCCGCCGCGAACCGCGAGTACCTGCGCTCCTATCGGCGTAATGCCCGGTTGATGGCGGCACTGGAACAGGTCTCCCGGGTGGATCAGCAGTTCGCGGCCCTGCGCGCCGAACGGGCCTCCGCATTCATCGACCGCAACGCGGCCCTGATCCGGGATCTGCAGGAGCGGGGCCTGGTCGCCACACAATTGGACGCGCGGGTGACGGCACTGGCGCTGTCGAGCATGGTCAGCCGGATGGCGTCCCTGGTTTTCGTCGAGGGCGAGAAGATCGGTTTCGAAACGCTGCTCGACACGTTGAACTGGATCTGGTTCAACGCCCTGCGATTGCCCGGCGCGCAGTGAGGTCGTGCGGGGCACCGCTGTCCGGGCGCGGAGTCGAGTTGCGCCCGGGGTATGGGCCCGGCGCGGGCCGCCGTGGACCGGCATGAGTGTTCGGGCCGCCCGCGCCCGGGATTCTCACCCGTTGCGGGTGACGGCGAATCCCCGGAACTTGCGCAGATAACCCACGATCCGGCGCAGCGGGACGGCGCGCGGCCAGTCGTCCGGGCGGAAGTAGGCGTCGGTGCCGCCGTCGACGAAAAGTATGCTGCCGCAGAGGAACTCGGCTGACGGGGAAAGCATCATGCAGACCCAGTCGGCGATGTGCTCGGGTTTGCCGAAGCCGCCGGTGGGCACCGGGAAGGCTTCGACGGCCTTGGCTTGTGTGGCGGATGCCAGCTGGCTTTCCAATAGCGGGGTGAGTATCGCGCCCGGGGCGATGACATTGAGCCGGATACCGGCCCCGGCCCATTCCGGGCGGACGGCGTGGCGGCGCACCCAGCGGCTCACCGCGATCTTGGACGCCGCGTAGACGAACGGCGCGGCCTGCCGGCCGAAGATCTTCACGCTCCGCACGGCGCGGTCGGTGTCACCGGCCAGGAAGGCTTTGACCGTCCGGCCCGGGACCGCGGGAACCGTGGTGGAGGAATTGCTGCCGAAGGCCACCACGCGCGCGGCGCCGGTCGCGGCCAGCGCCGGTCGCCAGCCCTCGAGCAGATCGACCACGCCGAGATAGTTCACGGCGGCGATCATCGGTAGCCGGGCAGGATCGGGTACCGGTCCGAGGCCGGCAGCCAGGACGGCGCCGTCGAGCCGGCCGTCCGCCGCGGCGAGAACGTCGTCGATCGCGTTGCGCCGGCCCGCGGCGGTGGAGAGGTCGGCGACGATATCGGTTTCCTGGATATCCACGCCGATCACCCGGTGTCCCTCGGCGGTCAGCTTGTCGGCGACCGCCCTGCCCATACCCGAGGCCGCTCCGGTCACCGCGTAGACACCCATCCGAAATCCCTTCGTCCGACCCGGCCGACGCGCCGGGCGATTTCGTCGGAGTCTGTCAAAAGTCCGGAGTCTGTCAAGAGCGCTGGAACCCTCGCAGTCGGGTTCGTGCCCCTGCGGCAAGGGGACGGGTGGGCCGGCGGCCGAGGTCAGAACGGCAGGTGCACGTGTTCGGGCAGGGTGAAGCAGATGATGCCGAAGTCGTATCCGGTTGCGACATTCACTGTGGTGGAGGCGCCGTCGGCGGAGACGGTATGCCTACCGGTGACGGCCGGGCTCCAGTCGGCGCTGAAGACTCCGGGCTCCTCCTCCTCGACCGGCCCGAAGGTGCCGCCGGATTGCCCGTTCACCTGATCCACGAAGGTGACCGCGTCGCCGGGCGCGCCGGTGGCAGTCACCGTGTAGGTGCAGTCGACGCCGTACTGGACGAAGCCGAGGCCGAACCCCCCGTAGATGGCGACGTCGGTGATGGTGGCGGAGGCGGTGGCCGGCAGGCCGAAAACGGCTGCCGCGGCGAGCGCGCAGGCGGTGAGCCCGGATCGAATACTTCCCGCAGAGTTCATGGCCGGCTCCGGTCGTCTCGGCAGTGCATCGGACACCCTGATAAGTAGTGCAGCACTTCCGGAACGCCGGGCACAGACCCCTTCGGTCACGAAGCGTGTGCGCGGGTCACGAATCGGGTACTGATTGCGCAGTGGATCGCGACATTCGGGTGCACGTGTAACGGATGCGGGCCCGCTCATGAATAACGGTGCGTAAATGTTATCGGGCAGTACGGATAGCCGGGCGAATGCTGACGGCCCCGTGGATCCCCTGCGGAAGATATCGCAGAAGCGTATAACCTTTGCACCGGGGAGTCCGGGTGAATTCCACTCGCGAAAAGCGGTTATTCTGTAGCAATTTAAATGACGAATATTCCTGTTAAATTCCGATATGCATCTGGACGCCGAATATCGGTATGGTCCTGTGCGCGAAGTGAAATCGCAGCCACCCGGGTTCGGGAGGTCCCCGTGAGAAGGAATAGAGCGTCATGAAGTTCGGCACTTTCGCCGCAACCGCACTTCTGTCCGTCGCCGCCGTCGGTATGTCGGCCGCGACCGTGCATGCCGAACCGGCCGCGCCGGCCCCGGTGCTCGAGAGCGAGGGCGTCGACCAGGGCGTTGCCTACGAAACCAGCGTCGATCAGCGGACGCAGACCATCACCACCGAGGTGGAGAACGGTCTGTTCGAACTCGCCCCCGACGGCACCAAGGCGATCCTGAAAGCCGTCAGCGGCGCCGTGGTGGCCGAGCTGCCGCTGCAGTACGAGGTCTCCGGCAGCGAAGTGGCTGTGGCACACGAGATCAGCGAGGACGGCGCCACTCTTGCGCTGACCCCCACCGTGACGGCCGAGAACATCGGTGAGATGCGGCCGGTCAGCTCGATGACCCGGCTCACCGCCGAACTGGAGAAGAACGTGACCGGCGTCGCGGTCGGCGCCGTGCTGGGCGGTCTGCTCGGCGCACTCGTCGGCCTCGGCTTCCTGAGCATCCTCACCGGGCCGATCGGACTGGTCGTCGGCGGGATCGCCGGTGGTTACATCATGGGTGGGCAGTCGTTCGGTGACGCCGTGACGGCGGTCCTGCGCGGCGAGCCGTGACCGAACCGGTACCGGGTGAGGGTGGCGGGCAGCCGCCGCTCTCGCAGCAAGAAAAACGCGCCCGGGTCGGGGCCACCGCGGCGGCCATCGCCATTGCCGCCGTGGTGACCTCGATCGTGCTCGGTATCGGTATCGCCGCGCTCATGGCCACCGCCGGTGGCGACGACCAGGCCACCGAGGACCTGGCCGTCCCGAGCACCGAGGGCACCACCGCGGTCGCCGGTACGACCGCGACCCCTGCCGCTCCGGTGGCGCCGCCGCCGGCCTCGGGGGCGCCCAGCGCACCTCCCACCACCACGACAGTGGTGCTGGGTACGGCGGGTGAGGCCAACAAAGAGGCGAAGGAGGCCCCGCCGAAGGTCGAGGTGGTAGCCGGGGAATGTGTGAGCGGATTCGGCGAGAAGGAAGTCACCGAAGCGTCTTGCGGTAGTGCGGAATCCCGCTACAAGGTGTCCGCGGTCGGCCCGGCGGGAACGGCCTGCCCCACCGACTCCGATTCCAGTCACACCATCGCCGACACCACCCTGTGCCTCGATATCGACTGGGTGGTGGGCAGTTGTGTCGACGTCTCGGGCGACGAGCCGCAGCGCACCGAATGCGCCCCCGGTGGGGTGCAGGTGATCAGCATCCTGCCGGATACCAACAGCGTGAACGCCTGCCCGTCGGCGGATAGCGGTTTCGCTTACGACCAGCGCCGTTTCGTGGTGTGCTTCGCCGACCTCTAGTCCGCGCCCGGCCGGTCGGTATCGTCCCGGCCTGTCGCCGCCGCGCCGCGCTGCCGGGTATCCCGGCCGCGGGATAATCTGAGCTATGGACCTGTCCCGTCGCGCACTGCTGCACACGGGTACGGCCGGTGCCGTCGCGGTATTGGCCGGAGCGGGCCTGGTGAGCAGTGCCCCGTTCCGGGCCCCGCGCACGCTGGGCGATCCGTTCACCCTGGGCGTGGCCTCGGGTGATCCACTACCCGACGGTGTGGTGCTGTGGACGCGACTGGCTCCTGACCCCTTCGCCCCCGACGGGCTGGGCGGGACCGGGCGGGCGCCCGTCACTGTTGACTACGAGGTCGCCGAGGACGAGCAGTTCCGCCGGATCGCCGCCCGGGGGAGTACGGTCGCCACCCGGGAACTGGGCCACAGTGTGCACCCGGAGGTGCGGGGTCTCGCCCCGGATCGCTGGTATTTCTACCGGTTCCGAGCGGGTTCGGCGATCTCGCCGGTGGGCCGCACCCGGACCGCCCCGGCTCCGGGAGCACGGGTGGATCGGCTCCGCTTCGCGTTCGTTTCCTGCCAGCACTGGAGTTCCGGTTACTACACCGCGTACCGGCATCTGTGCGACGAGGATCTCGAACTGGTCGTGCATCTCGGCGACTACATCTACGAAATGGAATGGGCCCGTGGCCGGGTGGGGGCCGCGATACCGGACACCCTGCGCGCGGAGGCGGCCGACCTCACCGGATATCGGCTCCGGTACGCGCAGTACAAGGCCGAACCCGAACTGCGGGCCGCGCACGCGCTGTTCCCCTGGGTCTGCACCTTCGACGATCACGAGATCGACAACAACTGGGCCGGTTTCGAGCCGGGCGCCGGTATCGATATCCACCTGCTGCCCGCGCTGTTCCGACGCCGCCGCGCCGCCGCCTTCCAGGCGATGTACGAACATCTGCCACTCCGGATCGAACAGTTGCCGTCGGGGCCCTACGCCCGGATGCACCGCCGATACACGTTCGGCGACCTCGCCGACCTCACCATGCTGGACACCCGCCAGTACCGCTCGCCACTGGTCTGCGGCGACGGCGCGAACCTGGTGGTGGACTGCCCGGACCGTTTCGCCGCCGACCGGACGATCCTGGGCGGCGAGCAGCGTCACTGGTTGATCGACGGTCTCACCCGGTCCCCGGCACGGTGGCAGATCCTGGGCAATCAGGTCGCCATGGCGCAATCGGATTACGACCCCGGCCCGGCGGTGGCGGTGGGGACCGACGCCTGGGACGGTTACGTCGCCGACCGCGACGCGGTACTGGCCGCGGCCGCTGCCCGCGGCCGCGGCGATCTGGTGGTGCTCACCGGCGACCGGCACGAGAACTATGTGGTCGATATCCGCGGGAACTACCGCGACCCGGACGCACTGGTCGTCGCCACGGAATTCACCGGGACCTCGATCACCACCGGCCGCGACGGCGCCGATCTGACCCCGCGCGGCCGGACCTTGCTGGCCGCCAATCCCGATATGAAGTTCTTCAACGGCCAGCGCGGCTATGTGCGGGTGGCGGTTGATCACGACCTGTGGCGCAGCGATTTCCGGGTGGTGCCCTATGTGCGGGAACGTGGCGCGCCGGTGACCACCCGCGGCAGCTTCGTCGTCGAACACGGCGTGCCGGGCGCCCACGCCGCCTGGGACCCGGGACAGGAGCAGGCGGGAGGGGCGCAGGCTTCGGAAGAGGTCGAAACGGCCGGTCGCTGACCGGTTGCGCGGCCGCGGTCGAGTGCGCGCGTCGCCCGGTCGGTGGTCGAGTACGGGGCGGAGCCGGCGACTCGGACGGGCTGGAGTGCGAGGTGAGGCGCCGGTGACCCGGATGCGCGACACTGGCTCGCGACCAGTTCGAATCCCGATTGCGGCGGAGGTTGGCCGGAATTGCCGATTTCGTGTCCGCGGGTATGTTCCCACCGGGGTGACCCAGGCCATAGTCTCGGAAGAATGTCCAGTTCCGCAACAGGGCCCAATGCTGGGCCCGGCCAGACCTTCGACTACGACGTGCTCGTCATCGGCTCCGGCTTCGGGGGCAGTGTGAGTGCCCTGCGGCTGACCGAAAAGGGGTACCGGGTCGGCGTGCTCGAGGCCGGCCGCCGCTTCGCCGACGACGAATTCGCGAAAACGTCCTGGCGGGCCAGGCAATACCTGTGGGCGCCCTATCTCGGGTGCTTCGGTATCCAGCGGCTGGCGCTGTTGAAGGACACCTTGATCATGGCCGGGTCCGGGGTCGGCGGGGGCTCGCTGGTCTATGCGAACACGTTGTACGAACCGCCGGAGAAATTCTTCCGCGACGGCCAATGGGCGCACATCACCGACTGGAAGGACGAGCTGGACCCCTACTACGACCAGGCCAAGCGCATGCTGGGCGTGACCACCAACCCGGCGACCACCCCCAGCGACCGGGTGCTGCACGAGGTCGCCGAGGAACTCGGGGTGGCCGATTCCTATCAGCGCACGCCGGTCGGGGTGTTCTTCGGCGGTCCGGGCGCCCGCCCCGGCGAGGATGTGGCCGACCCGTACTTCGGCGGCGTGGGCCCCGCCCGGCGCACCTGCACCCACTGCGGTGAATGTATGACCGGCTGCCGCCACAACGCCAAGAACACCCTGGTGAAGAACTACTTGTACCTGGCCGAGCGGGCGGGTGCGACGGTGCATCCGCTGTGCACCGTCACCGATGTGCGGCCGCTCCCGGAGGGTGGATACGCGGTGCGGACCGTGGCGACGGGCCGCTGGGTGCGGAAGAAGCGCACCACCTTCACCGCCGAACAGGTGATCTTCTCGGCCGCTTCGCTGGGGACGCAGCGGCTGCTGCACAAACTCCGCGATTCGGGGTCGCTGCCGAATATCTCCGATCGTCTCGGGTTCCTCTCGCGCACCAACTCCGAGGAGTTGCTCGCGATCCGCAGCCGCGACAAGAACAGCGATTTCACCAAGGGCGTGGCGATCACTTCCTCGATCCATCCTGACCCCGACACCCATATCGAACCCGTGCGCTACGGCAAGGGCAGCAATGTGATCTCGCTGATGGGCAGTGTCATGGTCGACGAGGAGCCGGGGGTCTCCAAACGCCGGTTGTGGCTGCGCGAGATGTGGCGCAGCCGTCGCGATCTCCCGCATCTGCACAATCCGCGCGGCTGGTCGGAGCAGATGATCGGCCTGCTGGTGATGCAATCGGTGGACAACTCGATCACCACCTACACCAAGCGCGGTCTGTTCGGGCGCAAGATGACCACCCGGCAGGGCGAGGGCGCCCCCAACCCGACCTGGGTCCCGGCCGGTCACGAGGTCGGACGCCGGGTCGCGGAGAAGATCGACGGTATTCCGGGCGGGGCCAGCAGCAGCGTGTTCAATATCCCGATGACCGGTCATTTCATCGGTGGTTGCGTGATCGGCGACAGTGCCGAATCGGGTGTGGTGGATCCCTACCACCGGCTCTACGGTCACCCCGGCCTGCATGTGATCGACGGTTCGACCATTTCGGGCAATCTGGGCGTCAACCCGTCACTCACCATCACCGCGCAGTCCGAACGGGCTGTCGCGCTGTGGCCGAACAAAGGCCAAGCCGACCCCCGGCCGCCGCTGGGATCGTCGTATCGGCGGATCGCGCCGGTCCCGCCGGTTGCCCCGGCGGTGCCCGTCTCGGCGCCGGCCGCTCTGCGCCTGCCGCTGGTGGAGGTGAAACACCGCGCGCGTCCGGAGGCCGTCGCGGAGCAGTCGCGCTGATCTGTCCTGCGGTGGCGCGGGCGCCGTGGCCTCGGGGTGCCGAGCGGCATTCGCGGGGCCTCCCGGCGACCTCGTGGGCCGATGTTCCCGGTGCGTCGCAAGCCCACAACCGCGACCGTGTGAGTGCCTTCACTTAAGCTGGGAAGTAGCTGGTCGGAGCCGTTGCGCGGGTGGGTCCGGAGCGGGTCTGCGTTTACCCCCGGAAAATCCCGGGTAACGGTTTGTAGTCGATACTCGCCGGAACCCGGTCGCCGGCGGGCGCGACACCACAGGTCGGCCGGGCCGACATGGCCGCGCACGCCGGAGAGGACTGACCGTGACGGAGCAGCAGCCGGAAGCACCACAGTTCGAGAAGCAACCAGAAGTGGTGCCACTGGAACAGCAGCCGGAATCACCACATCTGAAGAGGTCCGTAGCGGCCTCGGCAATGGGTAATGCCACCGAATGGTTCGACTACGGCGTCTACGCCGCGACGGCCACCTACTTGACGGACGCATTCTTCCCCGGCGACCTCGGCACCCTGGGCACCATGCTCGGGTTTGCGATCTCCTTCGTCCTGCGCCCGGTGGGTGGCATGGTCTGGGGGCCGCTCGGTGACCGAGTGGGCCGCAAAGTGGTCCTGGCCACCACCATCCTGCTGATGGCCGCCGCTACCGGCCTGATCGGTGTCCTGCCGACGCACGGCCAGGTCGGGGTACTCGCCCCAATTCTGTTGATCCTGCTGCGCGTGGTGCAGGGCTTCTCGACCGGTGGCGAATACGGTGGCGCCGCCACCTACCTGGCGGAATGCGCCAGCGACAAGAAGCGCGGTTTCTTCGGCAGCTTCCTGGAGTTCGGCACGCTCGGCGGGTTCGTCGGGGGTTCGGCGGTCGTGCTGCTGTGCCAGTTGATCCTCGGTACCGACGCGATGCACGACTGGGGCTGGCGGATTCCGTTCCTGATCGCGATTCCGCTCGGTGCCATCGGCTGGTATCTGCGGACGAGGCTCGACGAATCGCCGGTGTTCACCGAGGTGAACGAGAAAGAGCACCCCGACAGCGGGCTGCGGGTCCTGCTCACCACCTACTGGCGCGAAGTACTGATCCTGGGCGGCCTGGTCGTCGCGCTGAACGTGGCGAACTACACGCTGCTCACCTACCAGCCGACCTACCTGCAGAACACCATCGGCCTCGGGGAGTCCACCACCACCGCCATGATGCTGGTCGGCCAGGTGATCATGATGCTGTGTGTGCCGTTCTTCGGCCGCTTGTCCGACCGGGTCGGCCGTCGGCCACTGTGGTTGTTCTCGCTGGTCGGGCTGGCCGTATTCGCGATCCCGATGTACTGGCTGATGGGCGTGGGCACCGGCTGGGCGATCTTCGGCTTCGTGGTGCTGGGCCTGCTGTACGTCCCGCAGCTGTCGACAATCAGCGCGACCTTCCCCGCCATTTTCCCGACCCATGTCCGGTACGCGGGTTTCGCGCTGGGTTACAACCTGTCCACGGCCGCGTTCGGCGGTACCGCGCCGCTGGTGAACGAGGCGGTGATCGAGGGCACCGGGTGGACGCTGTTCCCCGCCGTCTACATGGTGGGTGCCGCCCTCGTCGGCCTGGTCGCCTGGGCGTTCCTGCGGGAGACCGCCGGTACCTCGCTGCGCGGAACCGAGGTACCCGACGCCGCCGATCCGGAACCGGCCGAGCCGAAACAATCCGTCGCATGACCCCGGAAGGGCCGGCCCTGTGATGAGTGACACCCGCACCCCGCCCATCGCCGAGATCGTGAACTCGGCGCTGGAGCAGACCATCCCGGTGGCCCACCGGATGGGCGTGCACGCCGAGGAGGTGCGGCGCGGCTACGCCGCGGCCACCGTGCCCGTCGAGGGCAACGGCAATCATTTCGGGGTCATGTACGCCGGGGTGCTGTTCACGGTCGGCGAGATCCTGGGCGGCGCGATCGCCGTGGCGAGCTTCGACACTGCGAAGTTCTATCCGCTGGTGAAAGATTTGCGGATCGCGTTCCGGAAGCCCGCCACCACGGCGGTGCGGGCACAGGCGACGCTGGACGAGCCGGAGATCGAGCGGGTCGCCGCCGAGGCCGCCGCGAACGGGAAGGCCGATTTCACCTTGCGCGCGGTGCTCACCGATGTCGACGGTGTGGTGGTCGCCGAGACCGAGGGTTTGTACCAGCTGCGCGCACACACCTGATCCGAGCGCTACCCGGCGAGCCCGGTTCCCGTCACCCGGGGACCGGGCTCGCCGGGCGCACGGCTCAGAAGCCGGCCGAACCGGTGGGTGCGGGCGGCACCATCCGCCACGGCCCGCAATTGGTGGTTTTGAAACCGGCGTCGGTCGGTTTCACGGTCACCCGGATGGGGCCCAGCTTCGTGTAGTTGTTCTCGATGATGTACTCCATATTCGTGTTGTCGCCCTCGACCAGCCGCAGCCGCCGCCAATCGCAGCTCTTGGCCGGGTCCACCGGACCGGGCGATTCCCACACTCCGGGCCGGATATCCACGCCGACCCGGTAGACGCCGTCGTTCGGTATGAAATCGGCGGGTTGGGCCGCCGCACTACCGCTGCCCAGCACGGTCGCCGCCGACAGCAGGGCTGTGGCGACCAGCAACGTGCCTGCACGCATTCGATACTCCTAGATAATTCTGTTTCTTTTCTTCTGCAGCCGAGATTCCCCGCGATCTCCCCGGCACATTTACCAGAATCGCGATACCTATTTCAGGGAATCGCAATTCTTTACGGCATTCCACCAAGAGGAAAACCGGTGAACGGGATACCGGTACAGTCCGGAAATTTGAAACGTAAACAATTCTGTTGGGCGACCCCGGCCGGGACGCCGTGCGGCACTCAGTAGGGTGGTCGGGTGGCTGAGCGCATACCCGTGGTGATCGTGGCCGGATTCCTGGGCGCCGGGAAGACCACCCTGCTCAACGATCTGCTGCACAACAACCGGGGCACCCGGATCGGCGTGGTGGTCAACGATTTCGGCTCCGTCAACATCGACGCGATGCTGGTTGCCGGGCAGGTCGACGCGATGGTTTCGCTGGGCGGGGGGTGTGTCTGCTGTGCGGTGGATGTCAGCGAACTCGACGATCTCTTCACCCGGCTCACCGATCCGCGTGCCGGGATCGATGTGATTGTGGTGGAGGCCAGCGGATTGGCCGAACCGCGGAACCTGGTGCGGATGGTGGTGGGCAGCGAGAACCCCCGGATCCGCTACGGCGGGCTGCTCCAAGTGGTCGACGCCGCCGAATTCGCGAGCAGCCGCGACCGGCATCCGGAGCTGGCGAGCCACCTGCGGCTCGCGGATCTGGTGGTGGTCAACAAGGTCGACCGGCTCGGTGCGGACGACGTGGAGCGGCTGCGGTCCGAGATCGCGGCGATCGCCGACGGTGCGCCGGTCTACGCCACCACCCGCGGCCGGATCGACCCCGGGCTGCTGTTCGACACCCGCGACCGCGACGCCCCGCGGATCGGTGAGCAGCTGAGCCTGGACGAACTGCTGCTCGACCACGACCATCACGACGGCGACGGGCACCGGCACCTGCACGACGACTACACCAGCGCAGTGTTCAACTCCGGGACGGCGCTGCATCCCCGCCGCCTGATCGACTTTCTGGAGAACCCGCCCCGAGGGTTGTTCCGCGCCAAGGGATTCGCGACATTCGCGGTACCGGGTGCGCAGCGGTATGTGGTGCACCTGGTGGGCCGGGCGATCACCCTGGAACCGGTCCGCCGGGGCCGGGCCGGGGATACCGAGCTGGTGCTGATCGGCACCGGTCTGGACACCGAGGCGGCACTCGACCGGTTACGCGAGACCGTGCACACCGGCCCGGAACCGCTGGACGAACAGGCCCTGCTCGCCGTCTGGCGCTACGTTCCCGAGGAGATCACGGCCTGAGTCCGGTCAGCGAGGGACCGCAGCGCGGACTCATTTGTGGGGGACGAAGTCAACCGCAGGCGTTCACCCATTCGGACAGCCCGTCGGCGAACATCTGCCGCTTCCAGATGGGCACCTCGTGTTTGATCCGGTCGACCAGCGCCGCGCAGGCCGCGAACGCCTCGGCACGATGCGGCGCCGCCACCGCCGTGACGATCGCCAGATCGCCCACCTCCAGATTGCCGATCCGGTGCACGGCCGCGACCGGCAGACCCGTCGATTCCGCGACCGCGGCACAGCATTCGCGCAGGAACCGGGCCGCCTCCGGATGCGCCGAATACTCCAGCGCCGAGACGGCCTGACCATCGTCGTGATCGCGGACGACACCGGTGAACACCACGACCCCGCCGTAACTCGGACCGCGGACCGCGGCGTCCACCACGGCGGGATCCAGTGTCCGGTCGCTGATCTCGGCGAGCCGGACCCCGCCGCCGGTCCCGCCCCGTTCCGGGTGCTGCGCGGATAGTTCAGGCATGAGCGCTCTCGTTTCCCCTCTTGGCATCCGGTGCCCCATGGCTGTTCTCGTGCGCGCCACCGCCCGCCACCTGCGCCAGCAGATGCGACAGCAACGGTTCGAGCACCGCGATACCGTCTTTCACCCCGCCCGGTGAGCCGGGCAGATTCACCACCACCGACCGTCCGGCCAGTCCCGCGATTCCCCGGCTCAGCGCCGCGAGCGGGAACTTCGCGGTACCCCGCTGCCGGATGGCCTCGGCTACCCCGGGCAGTTCCCGATCCAGGAGTGCCGCGGTTGCTTCCGGGGTCCGGTCGGTAGGTGACGCGCCGGTACCGCCGGTGGTCACCACCAGGGCCGGTCGCGTCCGCAGCGCCTCGGTGAGACCTTCGGCGATATCCGCGTCCGCGTAGACCAGGGGGCCGCGCGTGGTGTAGCCGAGGTTGCGCAACCAGGACACCAGCTGCGGTCCGGTGGTGTCGGTGCGCGTCCCCGCGGCCGCCCCGGTCGAGGCCACCACTACCACCGCGGTGCCGTCCGTACCGTCGTCGCGGGTGGGAGGCTCGCTGTCCGGAACGCGCGTGTGAGGGCCCCGTGCCGGGGCGGGCGCGCGGGATTCGTCGCCGGTGGTGTGTGCGTGCGTGTCGCCCGCGGTGGCGTGCGCGTGGGAGTCGCCACCGGACCTGCCTACGTGCGTGTCGCTGCCGGGGGTGCGCGCGTGGGAGTCGCCTACGGGGGTGTGCGCGTGGGACTCGCTGCCGGCGGCGGTCGCCTCGGTGCCGTGCTGTGGCCGGGAGTCCGCGGTCGTGCCGGGGCGGGTCCAGTGTCCCCGTTTACCGCCCTCTTTGGTGAGCAGCCGGACGTCGTTCAGTACTGCCGCCGGATCGACCGCTTTCACCATGTCGTGCAGGGTGAGTCCGGCGACCGCCACGGCCGTCAGGGCTTCCATCTCCACGCCGGTCGGGCCAGTGGTCTTCGCGGAGGCTTCGATCGTGATCGCGGAATCGGTGAAACCGAACTCCACCTTCACCGAGGACAGCGCGAGCTGATGGCACAGCGGAATGAGTTCGGACGTCTTCTTGGCCGCGGAGATACCGGCCAGCCGCGCGGTCGCCAGGACATCGGCCTTGGGCATATCGTCGGCGCGCACCAGCGCCAGCACCTCGGGTGTGGTCCGCAGTTCGCCGCCCGCCACGGCGATCCGGGTGGTGTCGGCCTTGGCGCTGACGTCCACCATCCGGGCCCGCCCCCCGGAATCCACATGCGACAATTCGCTCATAACGTCCACACTCGCACAGTCGCCCCGGCCGGAAGTTCGGTGACCGCCGCCGGGATATCGATCAGGACATCGGCCGCCGCCATACTCGCGACCAGATGCGATCCGGGCCCGGAGACCACCTCCACCGCATGCGGTCGCGAACCCTTCCACACCAGTTTGCCGCGCAGGAACTGACGCCGCCCCTCCGGTGACCGGTGCACCGCACCGAGCAGCGGTAATTCGTATTCGGGTACCGGTCCCAGCCCTGCCAGCCGCCGCAGGATCGGCCGGGCGAGCACCTCGAAGGACACCACCGCGCTCACCGGATTACCCGGGAAACTGAGTACCGGCACACCGTCCACCACGGTCAGCCCCTGCGGCCCGCCCGGTTGCATGGCGATCGAGCCGAAGTCGCCGCCGAGCGGGATCAGCACCTCCCGTACGACCTCGAAATCTCCCTTGGACACGCCCCCGGTGGTGATCACCAGATCGGCCGCCGCCGTCGCGGAGTGCAGCAGCCGGCGGAATTGCGAAAGGTCGTCACCACTGTGTTCCACCCCCACCACGGTGATGCCGTTCGCGGTGAGGGCCGCGGCCAGCGCGATACCGTTCGAGTTGTAGATCTGCCCCGGTCGCAGCGTGCTGCCCGCCGCGACCAATTCGTCGCCGGTACTGATGACCACCGCCCGGACCGGCGCGAACACCGGCAGTCGCGCCAGCCCGGCCGCGGCGCATGCCGCGATATGCCGCGGCGCCAGGGTCGTCCCGGCGGGCACCAGTTCGGTGCCGGTGCGCACATCGCTGCCCGGTTCCCGGACGAACTCACCGGCCGCACGCCCGCGCGTGATCCGCACCGTATCGGCGTCGGCGGTCGTATCCTCCACCGGAATCACGCAGTCCGCGCCGACGGGCACGGGGGCGCCGGTCATCACCTTGCGCGCCGTCCCCGGTGCGAGCCGCTCCAGCCCGGGGTCGCCGGCGGCCACCACCCCGGTCGACGGCAGGACGACCGGCGTGACGGCCACATCCTGCGCCCGCACCGCGTACCCGTCCATCGCCGAGTTACGGAACACCGGCAGATCGATCGGGGCGTGCGTATCCGCGGCCAGCTGCCTGCCGAGCGCCTCGGCCACCGGCACGGTGTCGACCGACCGGGCGGCGAGCGGGCGCAACAACTGTTCGATGGTGTCGCGGTAGTCGTCCGCCGACCGGACCGAGGGACTGGCGGGCCGAGAGATCATCTGCTCAGACTAGTGGCGGCGGCCGGGCGGGCGTCACCGTATCGGCCGCCGTTACCGGGACGGCCGCCACGCCCGCGCGATGGCCGGGCCGGGCATTATGGGTCGATCGCGCGGAGGAAGGGTGCGCGGCGCGAGCCGACGTCCATAATGGAGGCGTGACGCTGGTCGATATGGGCATTCCCACAGTGCGGTCCGGGCGCCCCTCGCTGGACGGGCGCCCGGAAACGCCGCTGCTGGTCGATCGCTTCGGCCGCATCGCGCGTGACCTGCGGGTTTCCATTACCGAGAAATGCTCGCTGCGCTGTACCTACTGCATGCCCGAAGAAGGTCTGCCCGCGATTCCGGCGGAGGAATTGCTCACCGCCGGCGAGATCGTCCGGCTGGTCACCCTCGCGGTGCGTGAGCTGGGAATTCACGAGGTCCGGTTCACCGGCGGCGAACCGCTCATGCGGCGCGATCTGGAGGAGATCGTCGCCGGTTGTCATGCGGCGGTGCCGGAGATCCCGCTGGCCATGACCTCCAACGGGATCGGTTTACAGCATCGTGCGGCCGGATTGGCGGCCGCCGGATTGTCCCGGGTCAATATCTCCCTGGACACCGTGGACCGCGACGGTTTCGCCCGGCTCACCCGCCGCGACCGCCTGGAATCGGTGCTGTCCGGTATCCGGGCCGCGAACGCTGCCGGATTGGCACCGGTGAAGGTGAACGCGGTACTCATGCGCGAAACCCTCGACGGTGCCGCCGACCTGCTGCGCTGGTGCCTCGACGAAGGCTGTGAACTGCGGTTCATCGAGGAGATGCCGCTCGACGCCGACCACGAATGGGCGCGCGCGAACATGGTGACCGCCGCCGAACTGCTCGACGTACTCGGCACCCGCTTCCGGCTCTCCGCCGCCGGTCGCGCGGATCCGTCCGCGCCCGCCGAGACCTGGCTGGTGGACGACGGCCCGGCCACGGTCGGCATCATCGCCTCGGTCACCCGCAAGTTCTGCGATACCTGCGACCGCACCCGGCTCACCGCGGACGGTATGCTCCGATCCTGCCTGTTCAGTGATCAGGAGTTCGACCTCCGCGGCATTCTGCGCGCGGGCGCGGGCGACGAGGAGCTGGCGCAGCTGTGGCGCGGTGCGATGTGGCAGAAATGGGCGGGTCACGGTATCGACGCCGCGGACTTCGTCCCACCGGAACGCACGATGGGAGCAATAGGTGGTTGAGGTCCGCTATTTCGCCGCCATCGCCGACGCGGTCGGCAAGGATGCCGAAACCCTGGACCTGCCGCCCGGCGCCACCGTCGCGGACCTCCGCACCCGCCTCGCCGCGACCTACGGCCCGGACCTGGACAAGATGCTCGCCGTCTGCGCCTACCTGGTGGGCGACGAGCTGACCCGCGACACCACGGTCTCGCTGACCCCGAGGGTGGACGTCCTGCCACCCTTCGCCGGCGGCTGAGCGCACCATCGGCGTTCGTGGCGCCGGGCAGCGTCGATTTGTAGGTCGGTGACGGCGCACACGCCCGGCTCGCGCTCTCGATGTCGTGGTGCCCGGCGGTTCGTTCACCCCGATGCGCCGCGGTTCGCCGAACTCTCCGGCGTGGCGTTCGCCGGGACAACGCGCACCGGTCGCGCGGTCCGGCGGCGGTTTCTCGAACCGAATATCGCCGGCCCTGTCGAAGAAATGCCTCTCCGCTCGTCGCATTGATGAGAGGGGTATCGCACTCCTCCGGTACGCGGAAGGATGATGTTATGCATTACCTGGCATTGCTGACCGGCAACGAAGGCGAAACCGTGCCACAACCGGGCACGGCGGAGTTCGACGCGGAGGTGGAACAGTACGCGGCGTTCGACGCCAGGGTCGCCGAGGTCATCGCCGGCGGGGCCGCGCTGTATCCGTCGGAAGCCGCCGTCACCGTTCGCCGCAACGGCGCGGAAACGCTGGTCACCGACGGGCCGTTCGCCGAGCATGCCGAAGTGGTCGGTGGGTTCTATGTGTTCGAGGTGGCCGATCTGGATGCGGCGATCGACCTGGCTCGGCAGCTGCCGGCCGTAGCGACGGGATCGGTCGAACTGCGGCCGCTGGCCCAGTGGCTGCCCCATGACGAGCCGGGGCCGGACTGGTGGATGGCGCTGCTGTGGGAGCAGGCGGATTCGACGCTGACACCGGGAACACCGGAGTGGGACACCGCCGTCGCCGAGCACGAACGATTCGGTGCCCGAGCCGGGGCGGTGCTGCGCGGCGGCGGCGCCCTGCACCCGCCGACGACCGCGACCACCGTGCGCGGCGCCGACGGTCCACCGCTGCTCACCGACGGCCCGTTCACCGAAACCGCGGAGGTGGTGTGCGGTCTGTACCTGTTCACGGCACCGGATCGCCGCGCCGCAACGGAGATCGCCGCGACGATCCCGATCGCACCCGGGGGCGGCACGGAGCTCCGTCAGGTGGTGGATCTCGCGGCATGAGCGGGTCGGGCCCGGAGGCGGCAGCGGAGCGTCACCACGCAGGGTCCCCGCTCATGCCCGATGGGCACAGCATGAGCGGGTCAGGCCCGGATATCGGAACGGAGCATCACCACGCAGTGCCCATGTACAGGTGGGCACAGCATGAGTGGTGAGCGGCCGGTGGTCGATCTCGACGGTGTATATCGCGCCGAGTTCGGCCGCGCCGTGGCTACTCTCGCGCGGTTCACCGGTGATATCGACCTGGCCGAGGACGCGGTGCAGGAGGCATTCGCGATCGCGTTGCGTACCTGGGACCGCGACGGTGTCCCGGCGAATCCGGGCGCCTGGATCACCACGGCCGCCCGTCGCCGCGCCCTGGACCGGTTGCGCCGGGAGTCCGCGCGGCACGGGAAGGAACACGAGGCCGTGCTGTCGGCGCCGGGGCCTGCGGATATCGAGGTGAGCGAATTGCCCGACGACCGGCTGCGGATGATCTTCACCTGTTGCCATCCGGCGCTGGCCCCCGAATCCCGGGTGGCCCTGACCTTGCGGTTGGTGTGCGGTTTGCGGACCGCGGAGATCGCCCGTGCTTTTCTGCAATCGGAGGCGACGGTGGCGCAGCGGATCAGCCGGGCGAAGGCCAAGATCCGGCAGGCGGGGATACCGTTGCGGGTCCCGCCCGCGCGCCTGTTACCGGAACGGGCGCCGACGGTGCTCGCTGTGGTGTACCTGATGTTCACCGAAGGGTATTTCGCGACCGCCGGGCCCGCCGCGGTGCGCGACGAACTGTGTGACGAGGCGCTGCGCGTCGGGCGTTTGCTGTGTGCCCTGTTACCGGCCGGGGAACGGGCCGTGCGGGCGGAGGCGCACGGGCTGCTGGCCCTCATGCTGCTGACCGACAGCCGGCGCGCACAGCGCCGGACCGGGGACGGCGAACTCGTCCCGTTGGACGAGCAGGACCGCAGCAGGTGGGATCGCCGGGCCATCCGGGCCGGGCTGAACTGTCTGCTGACCGCGGCCGAAGGCGGAGGTCCGTATCTGGCACAGGCCCGGATCGCCGCGGCGCACGCCGTCGCACCGAGTTGGGCAGCCACCGATTGGCGGGCCATTGTCGCGGCCTACGACGAACTGCTCGGCTACACACCGTCACCGGCGGCACGGGTGAATCGAGCGGTCGCCGTGGGCTTTCGCGACGGCCCGGGCGCGGGCCTGCGGGCGCTGGACGAGATCGCGGGAGACAGCCGAGTTGCCGGCGGACAGCCGGTAGCGGCCGCCCGCGCCGATCTGTACCGCCGGGCGGGGCGGTTCACCGAGGCCGCACAGAGCTACCGGACCGCGCTGGCGGCCGCCGGAAACGATGCCGCGCGCCGATATCTGCGGCGCCGGTTGCGCGAGGTCGAGGACCTGGTCGGGGGCAGGATCAGCACCTGAAGCGTGGGCCGGAAGCTGTGCGGGGCGGATAGGGTCGACGATCTGCACCGGAGCCTGAAGCGGAGTTGCCGGCCCCCGGCTTCCCTGCCGCCCGGGCGGGGCCGGGCAGGATATGGGCAAGGGCTGCTTGCGCTTCCGCGGATCCGCCGGGCCGGACGTCGAGCTGGTGCGTGACCTGCTGCGCGCCGTGGCTCGTTGTCCGGGCGGCCGTGTCTGCTGAATCGCCGGTCAGCGCCACCAGTCGTCGAGCGGGGTGACCGGGACCGCTCGCTTGTGCCGGGTGTTGGTGAAGGTCGTCTCGATCCGCTCGGCGACCTCGGCGGTGACCTCTTTGCCTTCGAGGTAGTCGTCGATCTCGCTGTAGCGCAGGCCGAGGGCTTCCTCGTCGGGCAGGGCGGGGCGGTCGTCCTCGAGGTCGGCGGTCGGCACCTTGGACCACAGCCGCGACGGCGCGCCCAGCTCCTGCAGCAGGGCGGCGCCCTGCCGTTTGGTCAGGCCGGTCAGCGGGGTCACGTCGACACCGCCGTCGCCGTATTTGGTGAAGAATCCGGTGACCGCTTCGGCGGCGTGGTCGGTGCCGACCACCAGCAGGTTGTCCTGCCCGGCGATGGCGTACTGGATCACCATCCGCTCGCGGGCCTTGATATTGCCGCGCACGAAATCGCGGAGCTTGCCGACCTTCAGCGCCGAAGCCACCTCGGCCGCCACCGCGTTGGCGCCGGGCCGGACGTTGACCACCACCGATTCATCGGGTGCGATGAAGGTCATGGCGACCCGGGCGTCCGCCTCGTCGGCTTGCACACCGTAGGGCAGGCGCACCGCGACAAAGCGTGCTTCGCCCCCTTCGGCGCGCAGTTCCGCGGCGGCCAGCTGGCAGAGTCTGCCGGTGAGCGCACTGTCCTGACCACCGCTGATGCCCAGGACGAAACCCTTTGCGGGGGTGGCGCGCAGGTAATCCTTCAGGAAATCGACGCGGCGCCGCACCTCGTCCTTGGGTTCGATGCTCGGTTGTACACCCAGTTCGGCGATGATCTGATCACGCAGGTTTCCCATGCCGGATCACTCTACTGCGCGAGTTGTCCGGTGACCCGGCGAACCAGGGCTTCCCAGTTGTCGCCGATCTGTTCGCGCGTGTACCCGAGTGTCCGGATCTGGTGCAGGATCAGTCCGGCGGCGAGCGCGGACAGCAGCGCGTCGGTCAGCAGTCCGCTGTCGCCGGGGGTGTCCGCTTCGCGGAGCAGCATCGCGACATGGGTTCGCAGCACGCGATACGGCTGGCTGCTGTAGTGCCGTTCAGGGGACCCCAGTTCGGCTGCCCGATACAGTTCGCCCTCCACTTCGATATCGAGCAGGCGCGCCCGCCCGAACGCGATGAGCCGGTCCACCGGTGGGGCGCCGGGCCCGAGCGGTGGCGGGCCGAAGATGAAGGCCTCCTGTGCCAGGCTCTCGGAGTGGTCCAGCAGGGCGTACATCAGGCCGGTGCGGTTGCCGAAACGGCGGAATACAGTGCCTTTGCCGACGCCGGCCCGTTTGGCGAGGGCGTCCATGGTGAGTGCGTCCACGCCGTGTTCGCGGACGAGTTCGCGGGCGGCATCGAGCAGTCGCCTACGGTTGCGGGCGGCGTCGGCGCGTTCGGCCGGTTCGGTGATGCCGGGGAGGTGCGGACCGATCTGCCGGCCCGGCCGGAGGGGTACGAGGGGCAGCATGCTGTCTGCCGGTGGCTGCTGGAGCCGGGAGGTTTCGCCGGGGCTCGCGGGATCCGCCGGGCCCGGACGGGTTGTGTCGTAGTTCACGGCGGGGAGCGGGCCTCCGGGGAATGTAGCGGACCGTGGTCCGGTTAACTTGGACAGTGCGATCACCACACAACTAGTACCGCAGGAGTGAACATGAGCCAGACCCGTATCGTCGTTCTCGTCGGCAGCCTTCGTGGCGCCTCGATCAGCCGGCAGCTCGCCGAGGCCGCGGTCTCCACCGCACCCGCGGGTGCCGACGTCTCCATCTACGAGGGTATCGGCGAAATTCCCTTCTACAACGAGGACATCGACGTCGAGGGTTCGGTGCCGGCCTCCGCCGGGGCGCTGCGCGACGCGGTCGGCGCGAGCGACGGCCTGCTGGTGATCACCCCGGAATATAACGGGACCCTGCCCGCCGTACTGAAGAACGCGGTCGATTGGCTCTCGCGGCCGTACGGCGCCGGTGCCATCAGCGGTAAGCCGGTCGCGATTCTGAGCGGGTCCATCAGCCCGAACGCCGGCAAGTGGGCGCACGGGGATTCGGTCAAGAGCGTGGGGATCGCCGGCGGCAAGGTGGTCGACTCGGCGCATCTGCACTTCGCGTCCTGGGGCGATACCTTCGGCGCGACCCACCCGCGCGAGCATGCCGAGACCCAGCGTGAGCTCAGCGAGGCGCTGCAGGCTCTGGTCACCGCAGCGAGCGGCGAACTGGTCGACGCCTGATCGCACGAGCGAGTCGGGCTCGGGACCGGCAGCGCCGCGTAACCACGTAGGGCCCTCGCTCGTGCGTCCATAGGCAGAGCGCTAGCAAATCGTGCGATACGTTCTCCTGCGCTATGGCCTCCGCGGCAGGGTGACGGCCCATTGCCGCCCTGGCTCATGCGCAACAGGTATGTAATAGGATCTGACATCCCCGGCTTCGTGAAGGCCGCCCCGTCATCTACGGGGCGGCCTTCGGCTTTGCTGGGCTCGGGCGTGCTCCGGCCGGGGCTCGAGCGCTTGCTGGGGCTCCGGCGACTGGTGTGACAGACGGTGCTCCTGCGTTTGCTGAAAAGGAACTGGCCCGGGAAATTGTGATCTGGACCACGGTGAATTCGGCGTGTCGCAGTGCTGTCCTGCGGCTTACAGCCGTGAAATCACATGCTTGTGACTCGCAACATGTCGTGTTGTTTCTTTCTGTCGGCCACTAGGTGTAGTGTCATCGGTACCCGAAGGCGGCGGTGCGACAGACCCGCTGGAGTCGGGCGGAACCGGCCCGGACATGGCGTTTCAGGGCTGGTCCTCGGAGTTTGCGCAGGATCATCCGATCGTGCCGGCACCGCGCCCCGCATCCCGGATCAACCGGTTGCGGATCAGCCACGCGGCGGGCACAGAGGCGGCGGTCGGGCACCACGAAGACCGCGAAACACCGCACATTGGCACAGGAGAGAGGGACTCGAATGATCACCGTGTACACCAAGCCCGCTTGCGTCCAGTGCAATGCCACCTACAAGGCTCTCGACAAGGCCGGGGTGGACTACGAGGTCGTCGATATCTCCGAGAACGCCGATGCCCGCGACTACGTGATGGCACTCGGCTACCTGCAGGCCCCCGTCGTCGTCGCCGGTGACGAGCACTGGTCCGGTTTCCGCCCGGACCGCATCAAGGCCCTGGCCACCGTCGCCGCCTGAGCGCGTCAGGCCCGGAGGCGGTAGCGCAGCGTCACCACGCAGGGCTCGCGCTCAGGCGCAACAGACACAACCCGAGCGAGTGTCGCGCCCGATTCGGTTCGGGGAACAGGGGAGGTGAGTGGATGTCCGAAACGCATACGCTGGTCTATTTCTCCAGCGCTTCGGAGAACACACACCGTTTCGTCCGGAAGCTGGACCTGCCGGCCCAGCGGATCCCCCTGCACACCACCGAATCGCTGCGCGTCGACGAACCCTACGTGCTGATCGTCCCCACCTACGGGGGCGGTCGGCACGTCATGGGTTCGGTGCGCTCCGACAAGGAATTCGTACCGCGCCAGGTCGCCAAGTTCCTCAACGATCCGCACAACCGCGCCCTGTTGCGCGGGGTGATCGCCGCCGGGAACACGAACTTCGGCGACACCTTCTGCTTCGCAGGTGATGTGATCTCCCGCAAATGCGGGGTGCCCTACCTGTACCGCTTCGAACTCATGGGAACCGCTGAGGACGTCGCCCGCGTCCGAGAGGGATTGGGATTGTTTTGGCAACAGCAACAACGACAGCACCAGCAGGTATGACGGCCCGGCTGGAGCAGCGCGAAGGCGTAACCGGTGAGGTGCTGGACTATCACGCCCTCAACGCGATGCTGAACCTGTACGGGCCGGACGGCGAGATCCAGTTCGACAAGGACCGCGAAGCCGCCCATCAGTACTTCCTGCAGCACGTCAACCAGAACACCGTCTTCTTCCACAACCTCGACGAGAAACTCGACTACCTCGTCGAGGAGAACTACTACGAGCCCGAGGTGCTCGAGCTGTACAGCCGCGCCTTCGTGAAGAAGCTGTTCCAGCAGGCCTACGCCAAGAAGTTCCGGTTCCCCACCTTCCTCGGCGCGTTCAAGTACTACACCTCCTACACGCTGAAGACCTTCGACGGGAAGCGTTACCTGGAGCGGTTCGAGGACCGGGTGTGCATGGTCGCGCTCACCCTCGCCGCCGGTGACGAGGTACTCGCGGGCAAACTCGTCGAGGAGATCATCGACGGCCGCTTCCAGCCGGCCACCCCGACCTTCCTCAACTCGGGCAAGAAGCAGCGCGGCGAGCCCGTGTCGTGCTTCCTTCTCCGCATCGAGGACAATATGGAGTCCATCGGGCGCTCCATCAACTCCGCACTGCAGCTGTCGAAGCGCGGCGGCGGGGTTGCGTTGCTGCTCAGCAATATTCGGGAGCACGGGGCGCCGATCAAGAAGATCGAGAACCAGTCCTCGGGCGTTATTCCGATCATGAAGCTGCTGGAGGATTCGTTCTCCTACGCCAACCAGCTCGGGGCCCGGCAGGGCGCGGGTGCGGTGTACCTGCACGCCCACCATCCCGATATCTACCGCTTCCTGGATACCAAGCGGGAGAACGCGGACGAGAAGATCCGGATCAAAACCCTCTCGCTGGGTGTGGTGATCCCCGACATCACGTTCGAACTGGCCAAGAACAACGAGGACATGTATCTGTTCTCGCCCTACGATGTGGAACGCATCTACGGGAAGCCGTTCGCCGATATCGATGTCACCGAGAAGTACTACGAGATGGTCGACGACAAGCGGATCCGCAAGTCGAAGATCAAGGCGCGCGAGTTCTTCCAGACCATCGCCGAGCTGCAGTTCGAATCCGGCTACCCCTACATCATGTTCGAGGACACGGTGAACCGGGCCAACCCGATCGCCGGCAAGATCACGCACTCGAACCTGTGCTCGGAGATCCTGCAGGTCTCCACCCCCTCGGTCTACAACGATGATCTGACCTACGCCGAGGTGGGCAAGGACATCTCGTGCAACCTGGGGTCGCTGAACATCGCGAAGACCATGGACTCCCCGGATTTCGCCCGCACCATCGAGGTCGCGATCCGCGGGCTGACCGCCGTGTCCGATCAGACCCATATCCATTCGGTGCCCTCGATCGAACAGGGCAACAACTCCTCGCATGCCATCGGCCTGGGGCAGATGAATCTGCACGGCTTCCTGGCGCGGGAACGGATCCACTACGGGTCCGACGAGGGCCTGGATTTCACCAATATCTACTTCTACACGGTGGTCTACCACGCGCTGCGCGCCTCGAATCTGATTGCGCGGGAACGGGGTACCTCGTTCGGTGGGTTCCCGGAGTCGAAGTACGCCAGCGGTGAATACTTCGACAAGTACACCGATCAGGTGTGGGAACCGCAGACCGAGCGGGTGGCGACGTTGTTCGCCGACGCCGGCATCCGGATTCCGACCCAGGACGATTGGCGGCAGCTGAAGGCCGCGGTCATGGAACACGGCCTCTACAACCAGAACCTCCAGGCCGTCCCGCCGACCGGTTCGATCTCCTATATCAACCACTCCACCAGTTCCATCCACCCGGTGGCGTCGAAGATCGAGATCCGCAAGGAAGGCAAGATCGGCCGCGTCTACTATCCGGCCCCGTACATGACCAACGACAACCTGGACTACTACCAGGACGCGTACGAAATCGGCTACGAGAAGATCATCGACACCTACGCCGCCGCCACCCAGCACGTGGACCAGGGCCTGTCGCTGACTCTCTTCTTCAAGGACACCGCCACCACCCGTGATCTCAACCGCGCCCAGATCTACGCCTGGCGCAAGGGCATCAAAACCCTCTACTACATCCGCCTCCGGCAGATGGCGCTCGAGGGCACCGAGGTCGAGGGCTGCGTGAGCTGCATGCTCTGATCGGTCCGCCAGAACAGGCAGTGGCGCGCAACGGCTTCCGAGCTGTTGCGCGCCACTGCTGTCAGCGGCTCAATCGCCCAGCCACTGCGTTGCATCGAGCCGGAACGCGTTGGGGGCGGCCACGGCGCGCAGACCGTCTTCCATCGCGCGTAACTGTTGCTCGCCCAGTGTCTCTGCCCACTGCTCACGCAATCGGTCGAAGATCGCGGCCGAGCGGGCGAGCATGTCGTATCCGTGCGCGGTGAGGCGAACGAGCCGGCGGCGCGCGTCGGCGGGGTCGGCGGCGCGTTCCGCGTAGCCGAGTGCGATGAGGCGGTCGACGGTTTTGCCCGCGGCCTGTTTGGAGATGCCGAGCCGGCGGCCGATATCGCTGGCTGTCGCTCCGTCGGATCCGATCGCCTGCATGGCGAAGCCGTGGGCGGGTCGCGCCTGGGGGTGGCCCCGGCGTGTGAGTTCGGCGTGTAGTTCGTCGATGAGGGTGCGGAAGCCCGCCAGGAGCAGCAGTGGGAGTTCGTAGCCTGCCACGGGGCGGTCCATGTCTTCCTTGGTCATCGCACCGCCTTGGCATTATGGACAACCTGGTTTACCATCATCTCGTCAACCATGTTGTCTATAGTAGGAGGCCGGGATGTTCGCCCCGCATACACTCGAAACCGCCCCGGAGGGATCGCGCGCAACGATGGCGGCCATGGCCGACGCCGGGGGTGGGGTGGTGCCCGATGCTGTCGCCCAGTTGGCCGCCTCACCGGAACTGCTGACCGGATTCCTGGATATGACCGCGCGATTCGACCAGTGCACGCTGGAACCGATCGCGCGGGAAGTGGTCATCATGACAGTGGCGGTCCACAACGACTGCCATATCTGCATCGCCATGCACGCCGGGAAGCTGCGCAAACTCGGCGCTGCGCCGCAACTGGCCGCGGCCCTGCGCGAGAAACGCGCACTCGACGACGAGCGCCTCGAGGCGATCCGGGCATTCACTCTCGAGGTCATGGCCACCGCCGGGGCCGTGGATGCTCAGGCGCTCGAGGCTTTCTCGGCGCACGGATACACGGAGCGCAACGCGCTCGAGGTCGTCCTGGGCGTCGGCACCTACACGATCTCGACGTTCGCCAACCGGCTGGTCAGGGCTGTGTAATCCGGCGCGTCCGACGTAGGCAACGCGGGAGGCAGCTACCGAGTTGCTGCTCCGCCGGCAGGTGAAATCCGCAGCGCGGCCGTTCATCGAAATGATCTTCAGGCAGTTCTCACCCCGCCGACAGTGTTCCTGCGTACCCATGCGGCACATGAACTGGCGCCGCCCGAGGCCAGGGTACGGCGGCCGCACGCCCGGCCGCGGCCCCTCTGTGCCCGGATCGCCGATCAGGTCAGCGCCGGAATGACCTCGCGTTCCAGGAGTTCGATACCGCTGGTGTCGTAGGCTGCCTCCGGGAAGTTGAAGATGGCGTACCCCAGGCCGCGATCGCGGACGGCGGACAGTTTCTCCACGATCTGTTCCGGGGTTCCGACAGCAGCACCGCCATTGGTGAGGTTGTCGATGTAGGCGCGGGCCTTCTCCTCGCCCAGGACCGGGGCCAGCCGTGCCGCGTTCTCGGACTTGCGCTGTTCGACTTCGGCCTCGGTGGCGCCGATGACGACATTGAAGTTGGCGCTGCGCACGATGGCGTCGAAATCGGTGCCGACATCGGCGCAGTGGTCGCGCAGGATCTCCGATTTACGGGTGAACTCCTCGGGGTTGCCGGCGAAGTTCGTGTAGTTGGCGTATTTCGCGGCGATCCGCAGGGTTTTCTTCTCGCCGCCCCCCGCGATCCACAGCGGGATACCGCCCTCCTGCACCGGTAGCGGGCGCACGATTGCCCCGTCGACCTGGTAGTACTTGCCGTCCAGGGTCGCGCTGCCCGAACTCCACGCCTGCCGGAAGATCTGCACGCCCTCGTCGAGCCGGCCCAGCCGCTCACCGGCGGTGGGGAAGCCGTATCCGTAGGCCCGCCACTCGTGCTCGTACCAGCCGCCGCCGATACCCATCTCGGTTCGGCCGCCCGAGATCAGGTCTACGGTCGCCGCGACCTTCGCCAGGTAGGCCGGGTTGCGGTAGCTCATCGCCGTACACATCTGCCCCAGACGCACCCGCGACGTGGTGGCCGCGAACGCCGACATCAGGCTCCACGCCTCGTGTGTGGCTTCCTCGCTGGGCTCCGGGACGGTGTGGAAGTGGTCGTACACCCACAGCGACTCCCACACCGGGTTCGCGTCGGCCCGGGCCGCGAGCCCCCGCATCACCTCCCACTGCGCGGCGGGTTCGATACCCACCAGATCCAGCCGCCAGCCCTGGGGGATGAAGATTCCGAAGCGCACAGCACTCTCCTCAGTTGTCGGGCCCGCGGGCCACACGAGACATACCTCGTTCTCCACTCTGTCGGCCGAGCGCCCTCCGGGCAACGATTCGGCGCCCGGCGCGCGTAATCGATACCGCGGCGTCCGGCAGCCGAGCGTGGGCCGCGCCTGCTCTTGACTACGACCCAGCGTCACACCTCACGCTTGACGGCATGAGGATCAGCGAAATAGCCGCGGCCGCCGGAACGACCCCGCGCGCCGTCCGCCACTACCACCGATTGGGCCTGCTCCCGGAACCCGGCCGCCCGGACAACGGTTACCGCGACTACGGCATGGCCGAACTGACACGGCTGATGCGTATCCGCTGGCTGGCCGGCAACGGTCTGCCGCTCGGTGCGGTGGCCACCGTGTTCGCGAACGAACACGGTGGCTCGGACACCGAGGACCTGCGGGCCGATCTCACGGCGCTGCACGACGAGATCACCCAGCGCATCACCCAGCTCACCCGCAAACAGGAGGGTGTGGCCCGGATGCTGAGCGCGGTCGCCGCCGGCCGCCGCCTCACCGCGCTCCCGGACGAGGTCGCCGACGCCTTCGACCGGGCCCGCGAGCAGGCCGACGAACCGGAACGCGCCGCGCTCGACCAGGAACGCGACATTCTGGAGGTTTTCGCGCTCTCCGGTGACACACCCGCCGAAATGTTCACGTGGTTCACCCACGCCCTCGCCGACCCGGCCGCCCGCACCGGTTACCGCCGGTTGCTGCGCGGCTGGGAGAGGTTGCACGGCCGCCCGGTGGCGCAGTCCGCCGAACTGATCGAGGAGATGGCCCAGGAAATCGCCGGACAGTTACGGCGGCTCGGATTCGACAGCGTGATCGCGGCGACGGCGAATATTCCGGAAAGTGCATCGGCGCTGACGGAGGACACCCTCGTACCCGACCCGGCGCAACGCCAGGCGGTACGCCGCGCGATGGAATTGCTGAACATCGCCCCGGACACCGGCGGGGGAGCGTCGTGACCGGGTTCCCGCGGCTCCTCCGCAACCAGGCCCGCCTGTATCGGGGCCTCTGGCTGTGGCTACGCCGTACCACCGACCGCGGCAGCCGCGAGCGGCAGCCGCTCACCGCCACCCGCGGTGTCCTCGCCCTGCCGATGGCCTTCCTCGCGGCGACACTGATCGAAGTGGTGGTGCTGCACCTGGTGATCCCGTGGGCGTGGCTCGGCATCACGCTGGCCGTACTGTCCCTGTGGTCACTCGTGGTGCTGTTCGCCGTGGCCGTCGCCGATATCGCCTATCCGCACTATGCGACCGGGCAGGAACTGGTGCTGCGCCGGTCCGGCCGGGTGGTCGCGCGAGTGCCCCTCGACCGGATCGCGGCAGTAGCCGACTGCCGCCGCTACAACCACACCGCGACCGCGTTCGAGAACGGCCGGTTGTTCCTCGCGGGCCCGGACGGCACCACTGCCGACCTGACCCTGCGCGTCCCCGTCACCGTGCGCATCGACTCCCTGCTGCCCAGTGCTCGCATCGCTGCCGACGCGACCCGGATCAGCCTCGCACTCGACGACCCCACCGCGCTGCGCAGCGTGCTGAACGCAGCACGCACCGCCCCGGCCACGGATAGTCAGCCGAGCCGGTAGAAACGCCAGAAACCGAAGTCCTCGATCGGCAGGACATCGAATCTCGTGAAACCGGCTTCGAGCGCGTACGCCCGCAAGGTCGCCGGCCGCATCACCGTGCCGGTTCCCGCGCTCGGTGGGCTCGACATCCCGTCGGGCAGGCAGACGAACAGGCTGAAGCCGTACATGAGCCGTTCCAGATCGTCCCCGCCGGGCGCGAAATCCGGTGCGACCGCCTCGTCCATCACCACCACGATCCCGCCGGGCCGCAGTGCCCGGCGCACGGACGCGAGTACCTCGACCGGCCGGGGCATATCGTGCACGCATTCGAACGCGAACGCGATATCGAACCCGCTTGCCGGAAGCTGAGCGGCATCGGTGACCGCGAAATCCGTCCGATCCGCGACCCCTGCCGCGGCGGCATTGGCGACGGCCATCCGAACGGAAGGCGCATCGATATCCACGCCCTGGATCCGGGCTGCCGGATAAGCACGTGCCAATGCGATGGCCGACCAGCCCGCACCGCAGCCGACGTCGAGGATCCGAGCACCGTCGGCACGCAGGACGTTCGCCACCTCGGGGACCCCGTTCAACGCGTCGGCGAGTCGATGCTCGTACCAGGGCCGGTTACCGTCGGCCTGCGCCTCCCGCGCGTCGTCACCGAGATCGTCCCAGCTGACCCCGCCGCCGGTGCGGTAGGCGTCGAGCAGTTTCGGCAGCACCGGCCCGGTAGCGCCGAACAACCGGCTGAACGGTGCCAGGTAGTCGAGGCTGTTCTCATCGGTGAGCACCTCCGCGGTCCCCGCCGGGATGGCGAACATCCGCTCGTCGGCCGAGCCGTCCCGGTGCACAGTCAGCAACCCCGTCACCGCCTGCTGTTCCAGCCACTCCCTGGTGTACCGCGGATGGGTCGCGGTACGGTCGGCCAGTTGTCCGGCTGTCGCCGGGCCGTCGTCGGCGAGGCTTCGGTACCAGCCGAGCCGGTCGCCGACGAAGATCGCCAGCATATCGACGGCGCCGAGGACCGCATGGAAAACCCGGTCGGCCACTGCCGTCGCGGAACCCCTGTCGGTGTCCATGCCGCTACTATCCTCCGTCACCGGCATCCTGTCAGCTAACGGATGGCGGTGAGCCTGTGGTCGCCGGAGCTGCCCGTCGGTTGCGTGCGGGGCTGTGGCGGAACCGCGTGGTGTCCTGGGCCGGCCGGTCCGGGTACGGTGCCGAGCCCTCGACCACCTGGATATCCGCCGGCGCGCAGATGTCGGCGTCGGCGGGCACGACCGCCGAGAGGGCGTTCGTCCCACTGCACACGAAAAGAACTGGCCGGTCCTGGTTCTGTGGCTCACACTGAATACGAAATGAATAGAGATAGACCGAGACTCGGAATAGATTTCGGCCGAGTGATTCAGGGGGCGGCGCTGCCCGACGGCGGCGCGGATACGACGTTTCTGTCGGGTGGTGAGGCGGCAGCGATGCGAACACCGCCCAGCGACAAGGCTTTCGACGTGCTGGCACGGTTGGTGAAATGCTTCGCGGGGGAGGCGTGGGTGATTTCCAAATGTGGGCCGCGGGTGCAGCAGCGCACGGTGCGGTGGCTCGACCACCACGACTTCTACCGGCACACCGGCGTGCCCCGCGGGAATGTGCGGTTCTGCCGCAAACGTGCCGATAAGGCGGCGCACTGTGCCGACCTCGGTATCACCCATATGATCGACGACCGGATCGAGGTGCACGAGGCGCTCCGCGGCCTGGTACCTCACCTTTTCGTCTTCGGGGTACATACCGGGCCGATACCGTCCTGGGCCCACCACACGCGCACCTGGCCGGAAGCCGAGGTCGCGGTGCGGGCGACTCTCCGTCCCGGATAGTTCACCGATGCGGGCCGAACCGTTGCGTGATGTGCGGCGCCGATTGCGGAATCCGCCTCGCATCGGTCCGTCGATACGGCCGTGAGCGGGTATCCGAGCCGATCGTGGGCAGGCGGTTCGGTCGTATGCGGTGCATCCGAACCAACCGATAGGGCCCCGTTTTTCGAGGCCTTGTTCGACAGGAGCCGCCGCTGGTGCGCTGTTATAGTTCAGAATCAGCCGGCCGCCGGTGTCGTACCCGGGAGGAGTTCGACGGCGGGCCGGAGACAGTTGAGCGGGAGGGAAAACCCTGTTGAGCGTCGCCGAAGGTTCGACCTTCGCCGGCTATCGGATCCAGCGCCGCCTCGGTAGCGGGGGTATGGGCACAGTCTATGCGGCAACCCATCCGCGGTTGCCCCGCACGGACGCGCTGAAGGTTCTCTCCGATACCCGTGCCGGCGATCCCGAGTTCCGCGCGAGATTTCTGCGGGAGGCCGAACTGGCCGCGCGGGTGCAACATCCGAATCTCGTGGCGGTGCGTGACCGTGGTGAATCCGAAGGCCGGCTGTGGATCGCCATGCAGTACGTGGAGGGCGTGGATCTGCGGGAGCTGATCCGGCGCGGGCCCCACGTGCTCGATCCCGCCCGCGCCGTCGGGATCATCACTCAGGTCGCGCAGGGACTGGACGAACTGCATCGGGCGGGCCTGCTGCATCGCGATGTGAAACCGGCCAATATCCTCGTCGCCGAACAGGCCGACGGTATCGACCGGGTCCTGGTCACCGATTTCGGGATCGCGCGCACCGCAGACGACGCCGAAACCATTTCGGGATCGGGTGGTTTCGCCGCGACCCTCGCATATGCCGCCCCGGAACAGCTCACGGGCGATCCGGTGGACCGGCGCGCGGATATCTATGCCCTCGGCTGCACCCTGCACCAGATGCTCACCGGCAGTGTGCCGTTTCCCCGGCACAGTCCGGGTTCGGTGCTCTACGCACATCTGCACGAGCCGCCGCCCCGGCCCTCGCGGGTGAACCCCCGGGTGTCGCGGGCCTTCGATCTGGTGATCGCGAAGGCCATGGCGAAACGACCGGAGCACCGCTATCCGAGTTGTGCTGCACTGGCGGCGGCCGCGGCGACCGCGCTGGCGGCGCCGGTCACCGCACCGGCCGGGACGAGCGTCCGGCCGCGGCGGGGCCGCTTGCCGATCGCGCTGGCCGGACTGCTGGTTTTCGCGGTGACTGCGGCGTTCCTGTGGTCGTGGACGAGCGACCCGGCGGTTTCCCGGGCGGTCGAACCGGTGGCCGCGAGTACGGACCCGGCACACTGGGGCGGCTACGCCTATATCCCGCAGACCTTTCCGGAGTTGCTGCCGCCCTGGCCGTACGGGGCGGGCTATCAGGATCTGTCGAACTGCACCCCGCAGAGCGAGAAGTACGAAAGCCTCCCGCTGGACGGGTCCGTCGCGGTGGCCCGGCTGTTGTGCACAGGTGATCGCGATCCGGTCGAATCCGTCGAGGTCGTCTGTAATGCCGACCGTTCCCCGATCGGCCTCGCCCGTCCGCCCCGCCGCCCGGAGGGTGACGAGCACTGGACGCGAGCCGGTGGAACCGGTCATGTGTTCTGGGGGAGCACGTTTTTCGCCCCGGACGGGTCCGATACCGGTGGCCGCTGGTGGGGTGTGCTGGAGGTCTACTTCGACGATCCCGGCCGTAACTTCTGCCGGGTGGAGGTTATCGGTGAAGGTCCCAGCGGGTCGGCACTGCTGGAGAGGTGGTGGCCCGATGCGCCGCTGTAATCGGGCGGGCGGCACGGGTATCGCCGCGATGCTGCTGGTCACCGCGCTGCTGTCCGGATGTGCGGGCCGCCCGGCCGACACGATCGATCTCGCCGCACTGGACACCGGTGACTACGGTGTGGAACCGCTGGAGGTACCGGACAGCGGCGATCTCCGCCGCGGCCGCATCCTGGAATCGGTCCGGATGACCGAAGCGCTCATCGACCCGGTCGAGGTGGATCCGGTGTTACGCAGCTCGGCCGATGCGGTGGGGCTCCTGCCGCTACCGACGCCTGCCAAGGTCGCGTCGATCGTGCTCGCCGAACAGGTCGGTGATGTGCTCGAACGCCACGGGATGCTGGCCGGTGCCGCGGTGACCGGAGCCGATATCGAACCCGGCACGGATCGGCCCGCGGTGGGCACGGCGCGGGTCCTGCTGGTACTCGTCCTGCGCTTTCCGGATACCGCTGCCGCGCAGCGGGCGGCGCGGGAGATCGATGCGGCGGATGCCGCAATGAACCGGGACAATGTTCCGATCGCAATTCCGGATCACCCGGCGGCGCACGGGCATTGGCGGCCCGGTGTCCCCACGCTGGCGGCGTCGATCGCCCACGAATCCTATGTGGTCAATGTCCTGGCCGGGGATACGGCACCGGATTCGGCGGTGCTGGGTGATCTCGTCGCACGGGCCATGGACACCCAGATTCGCCGGCTGCGCGAGTTCGTGCCGACACCGCCCGACCGGATAGCGGACCTGCCGCTCGACCCGGACGGTCTGGTCCGCCGGATGATCCCGCAGGCGCCGCGACGCTGGGAGTATCCCGCGGTCACCGCGATGTCCAGTCAGCGCACCGCCGGCTGGGAAGCCACCGCGCAGGTGTCCGGGGTGTCTTTCGGCCCACGAGCGACCTATCTGCGGGGAAACCGGAAACAGCCCCTCATTGCGGAGGCGAGCGCGGTGAGCGGATTCAATCAGCTCCGCCGCTATGCCGATCCGGCGGCGGCACGGACGGCGTTCGACGGGCAGGTCCGCTTCAATCTCGACGGCGGACTGCTTCCGGTCGAAGGGCCGGTGGGCGTTCCCGACGTGCGCTGTCTGGAGAATCCGGACCTGGATCTGCTTTCGCTCACCCGGTTCGTCTGCCATGTGCACTACGGCCGCGACCTCGTCACACTGTTCGCCCGCGAGGTCGGTAGTGCCCGGCAGCGGGCGGCGGCGCAATACGGTCTGCTGGTGAACGGTGGGTAGGCGATGACCGGAACATGGGACCCCGGAACGGTGATCGGGGGATACCGGATCGAGCGGGTGCTCGGCGGCGGGGGGATGGGCACCGTGTACTCGGTCGCCCACCCCCGGCTGCCGCGCCGGGACGCGCTGAAGGTACTGGCCCGGGAACACGGCGCCGATCCGGAATTCCGGGCGCGGTTCCTGCGGGAGGCCGAACTGCTGGCCCGGCTGGACCACCCGAATATCGTCGCCGTCCGCGATCGCGGTGCGGAGGGCGAGTTCCTGTGGCTGGCCATGCAATTCGTGGACGGTATCGATGCCGCCGAGCTGCTGCGCCGCCATCCCGGAGGGCTCGCGCCGGCGGTGGTGGGGCATATCGCCGAGGAGGTCGCCCAGGGTCTGGACGAGGCTCATCGGGCCGGTCTGCTGCACCGCGATGTGAAGCCCGCCAACATCCTGCTCGAACCACGGCCCGGCGCCCCGGATCGTGTGTATGTGACCGATTTCGGTATCGCGCGACCGGCCGAGGGCACCTCGCTGACCGAGACGGGCATGGTCCTGGCGACGCTCGCCTATGCCGCGCCGGAGCAGATCAGGGGCGTGGCGGTGGATGTCCGCGCCGATGTGTATTCCCTCGGCTGCACCCTGTACGAACTGCTGGCCGGTACCAAACCCTTTCCGCACGAGGATGCCGTCGCGGTGATGCGCGCGCACCTGGAGGAGCCGCCGCCCCGGCTGTCGCTGGCCGATCCGCGCCTGCCGGCTGCCGTCGACGAAGTGTTCGCGACCGCGCTGGCCAAGGACCCGGCGCACCGCTATCCGTCGTGCGGTGCGCTGGCCCGAGCCCTGGCGGAGGCGTTCGCCCCCGGTACGCCCGGGACCCCGTCGTCCGCTCCGCACGATCCGCCGCCCGCTCCACCGGACCGGCCGTTCGTTCCGCGACCGCTGCCGGACCTCACCCCGCCCCCGCCCGCCCGGCGCACCGGTGTGTTCGTGGCCGGCGCCGCGGTGGCGCTGGTTCTGGTGATCGTGGCGGCGGTCGCGGTGTTGCGCGGCGGCGATACACCAGGGTCCGAGAGCGATTCCTCCGGTGGCGCCACTCCGACCGTGGCCGGGCCGGGTCCGGCGACCTGGGGTCAGTACGATCCCTTCCTCGCCGAGTTCCGCGAGCTGCTGCCACCGGCACCGATCTCCGGCGGGTACCAGGGGATACGTTGTGCACCGGTGAATCGGGAGCTGGAACCGATCGAGGTGTCGGCGCCACTCGATTCCCTGATTCAGCTGGACTGTTACGGCAACGGGGACCCGGTCGGCTCGCTGATGCTGGTGTGCAATGGGAACCGCACTCCCATTGTCGTTCGCGCCTTCCCCGATATGGTGAATATCCGGGAGGAAGCATGGGAACGGCCGTCGGGACGTGGCCGGGTGCTCTGGGGCGACAGCCGGCGCGGGAACGGTTCTCCGACCGGGACGCTGCGGGTCCAGTTCGACGATCCCGACCGGAACTTCTGCAGCCTGATGGTGATCGGCGGGGCATCGGGACAAGAGCTCGCGGATCGGTGGTGGCGTGATGCACCGGTGTGATCGAGGGGCGTCGTGCTGATGCGATACCTCTGCCTGCGCTGCGGCCTCCGCCGACCGCAGGCAACAGTTTCGGAGGAGGCGCCATGACGAGCGTGGGGGAAGCGACCGTTGCCGAGATGGTGCCGCGGGGATCGCTCGACGGAGCGCGGACGGTCCGGATCGTGGCCGAGATCGCTCGTCAGCTGGGGGAGTACCGGCGGGCGGGGCACCCGGTGCCCGGTCTGGATATGACGCAGATCCTGGTCGCGGAGCAGCCCGGTGCACCCGATACGGTTCGGCTGGCGCCGTTGGTGGCCGCACCCCGATATCGTGCGCCCGAACAGCTCGCGGGCGGTCCGGGGGACGAGCGCACGGATGTGTACGTGCTGGGCTGCGTACTGTTCGAGATGCTCACCGGCCGGGAACCGTTCGCGCCGGGCGACGGCGGTCCGGGTGTCGCCCCGCCCGCCGTCACCACGGTGAATCCCTGGGTACCGGCGGCCTTCGATACGGTCGTCGCGAAGGCGCTGACCGCGGATCCGGCCGGGCGCTATGCCGATGGCACCGCACTGGCGACTGCGGCCCGGGCGGCCGCGGCGCCGCGGCCGGAAGCCGGCCCGCCACCGCCGGATCGACGGCGGCGGACCGTCGCGTATGTGGCGGTTGCCGTGGTGGCGGTGCTGATCGCGGTGATCGCCGTGGCGGTGGTGCGCCGGCCCGCCGATCCGCCGCCGAGTGCCGCGGCGACGACGGAGACTCGCTCCCCCGAATTGAAAGCGGCGCTGTGGGGTTCCTACGCCTATATCGCCGACGCCTTCCCGGATCTGCTGCCCATCTCGGTGGACGGGATCGGTTATCAGGGCCTGGTCGATTGCCGGCCGGTCGACAGAGTCCTGAATTTGGTATCGCTCTACGAACCGCCGGAGGTGGGCGGGGTGGCGTGTTACGGCAATTACGAGCCGGTGGTGCTCGTCATCGCGACCTGCCGCGCCGACCTGGCACCGATCGCCCCGGACTCGAGTCCCTGGGACATCGCCGGACAGGAAAGCTGGACCCGGCCGTCCGGGGCGGGCCGGCTGGCCTGGGGCGAGATCACCACCGTCGGCGGTGAGCGGCGCGGCCGTCTCGATGTGTTCTTCGACGATCCCGGCCGGGATCACTGCCGGCTCGAGGTGAACGGGGTCGGTACCGGTGCCCTGCTACACGATCGGTGGTGGCCCGATGCCCCGCTCTGAGTTCGGATCCCGGCGGGTGCGGGCTACCGTCGCCGCCGTACTCCTGCTGGCCGGAGTGGCCTCCGGGTGCACGGTCGACGGGAATCCCGTGGCGGCACTGCCTGACCTGACCGCCCTGGATACCGGTCCCTACAGCCTCGACCCGCTGGTCCCCCCGGACGACCACGACGACAAGTACGGCCACATCCTGGAGTCGATGCGGCTGGGGGAGGCGGTCATCGATCCGGTGGAGGCCGATCCGAGCCTGACCTTCGGTCTCGGCAGCACCGCCTCCGTGCCCATCCCGACCCCGGCCGCTGCCGGTTTTCTCGCGCGTCCGGTGCGTGCGGTGCTGGAGCGGCACGGCATGCTCGCCGGTTTCTCCGTGGGCGGAATGGACCAGGGCATTCAGACCGAACTGGCAGTGGGCCGGGCCCGGCTCCTGACCGTTCAGCTCCTGCGCTTCCCCGACGACGAGTCCGCCCGGCAGGCTGCCGCCGAGATCGATTCCGCCGATGCCGCCGTCAGCGCGGACAATGTTCCCGTCGAGATTCCGAATCATCCGGAGGCGCACGCTCATTGGCGTCCGACCGTGCCGACGCTGGCGGCCGGTCTCGCGCACGGTCCGTTCGTCATCAGCGTGCTGGCGGGCCACACCGGCCCCGACGCGGCGGTTCTCACCGGTCTGGTGGACGCGGCGTTCACCGCCCAGGTCCGCCGGTTGGCGGATTTCGTGCCGACCCCGCCCGATCAATTCGCCACCCTGCCCCTCGACCAGGACGGAATGCTGGCCCGCCTGCTCCCGGAGGCGCCCGGAGTGTGGCCGTATCCGGTGGTGCTCACCGACCGGAGCGACCCGAATGCGGGCTGGCGGACCGGATTCGATATCCGCGGAGTGGTGTACGGCCCGCGTGCGGGCCTTCGCTGGGGTGACTGGGAGAAGACCGGGTCGGGCCGGGGATTGATGCTGGCGGTGAACGGCCGGCATCATCTGGTGCGGCATCCGGATGTGGTGGCGGCCCGCAACGGTTTCACGGATACCGGTGAGATGGAGGCCGTGGAATCGGGGGTGCGGGCGGCGCCGGCACCGTTCGGGCTGCCGGACGCACGGTGCCTGGAATCGCTGACCGTGCCACCGCATCACGTGCGGTTCGCCTGCCGGGTGCTGTACCGGGAGTACGAGGGGATCGTCTACGGCCGGACGATCCGGGATACCCAGCAGCGCGCCGCCGCCCAGTACGTGCTGCTGGTACGCAGTGATCAGGCGGACGGGTGACCGAACCCCGGCCCGGCACCCTGTTCGCCGGCTATCTGATCGAACGTGCCCTGGGCGGTGGCGGTATGGGGACGGTGTACCTGGCACGCCATCCCCGGCTGCCGCGGTACGACGCGATCAAGGTGCTCTCCGCCGAACACAGCGCCGACCCCGGCTACCGTGCCCGGTTCATCCGTGAGGCCGAGCTCACGGCACGGCTGAACCATCCGAATATCGTCGCCGTGCACGATCGCGGTGTCCAGGACGACCGGCTCTGGATCGCCATGCAGTACATCGCGGGCACCGATGCGGCCGCGCTGGTCCGTGCCGAGATATCCACCGACCCACGGCGAGCCGTGCACATCGTGGTGCAGGCCGCGCGGGGGCTCGACGAAGCCCACCGCGCCGGAATGGTGCACCGGGATATCAAACCCGCGAACCTGCTGGTGGATTCGGCTCCGGGGCGTCCCGATCGGGTCCTGGTCACCGATTTCGGGATCGGCCGGTCCGCGAGCGAATCCACCGCGCTCACCGAGGAGGGCGCGGTCCTGGCCACCCTGGCGTACGCGGCGCCGGAACAGCTGCGGGGTATGCGCGTCGATCATCGCGCCGATATCTACGCGCTCGGCTGCACCCTCTACGAATTGCTCACGGGCGTGAAACCTTTCCCCAGGCCCACGCCCGCCGCGGTGATCAACGCCCACTTGGTCGATCCGCCGCCGCGGGCGAGCGCGGTGAACCCCGCATTACCGCCGGAGCTCGATATCGTCATCGCCCACGCGCTGGCGAAGGATCCCGGTCACCGCTTCGGCACCTGCGGGGCATTCGCCGCCGCCGCCGAGGCCGCGCTGTCGGGAATCCGCCCGGCCGCACCGGCACCGGGAGGTCGTCCCGACGCCGTGTCCGCGCCGACGGGGACCACGCGGACGTCCGGCGCGGTCTCCGATTCCTGGGGCAGGGCCGCCGCCCCGCCGGACGGTACGGGCGCCGATCCGTGGCGGCATGCCGCCGGTGGCGGAACCGATCCGTGGACCGGTGTCCGCGAGCCGGTCCGCCGGCGGTCCGCCCGGGTCGCGGCGGTGGTGGGTGCGCTCCTGCTCGCGGTCGTCCTGGCCGTGGTGGTCGTTGTCGTCTCGACGAGAGATACCGGGGGAACGGACGCTGCGGCATCGTCGGCCACGACACCCGCCGCCGCTACCTCGACGTCCGCGCCGCCGGTGGCCGGCTGGGGCAGCCACACGTATATCGCGAAGGCATTCCCCGGTCTGCTGCCGGCGACTCCGGAGGAAGCCGGTTACGGCGGGATCCGCTGTTCCGCGGTCGACGGCGACCGCCGTCCGGTGGATATGAGCCGGCCGGCGACCGGGGTGAACCGGCTTGCGTGCAACGGTGACAAGAACCCCTTGCACGTGCTCCGGGTGCAGTGCTTCGCGGATCGCAGTGCGGTGACCGAACCAGGCCTGACCGGCGATGTGACGCCCATCGGCCGGGAGCGCTGGGAGCGGCCGTCCGGTACCGGGGAGATCGCCTACGGTGATGTGCCCGCCCCCGACGGCACACCCTCGGGTGGTTTTGTCGCGATCTTCGACGACGGCATCCGTGCCCCGTGCCTGCTGCGCGGGTACGGCGGTACGTCCGGCCGGGACCTGGTCGACCGGTGGTGGAATTCCGCGCCGATCTGAACGCAACAGGCCGTCGTGGCCGGCCGCTGTCCAGCCCGGTGGACACGCCCGGGTGTGTGAAACGCCGTGTGACGGACATTGCGATGCGAACATCCCGGCTGGGGGATGTATCCTGCACAGGAGTGCGTTCGCATTCCTAGACTATTGATCCGGATGAGCGGCGCGCCCCAGCGCGCGGCGGCGACCGAGAAGGAGGTGGTGTTGCAATGCGCAGCGAACCTCCCAGTCGAAGGCCGCGCGGCGTCGTCCGTCCGCGTTTCCGCTAGCGGTATCTGCCGGCGGAGCGGCCCGGCTCGGCGCCTCGCGGTGTGACTTCTTTCGAATCACTCGCTACTCAACGCTGTGCCGAGGACCTCTCATGTCGCAGATCGAACTCATCGAAGCGCCGACGACGCTGTCGGAATCCCTCCAGAATGTCGTCGAAAGCCATCGCGTCGACGCCGCATTGCACTGGCTGGACAATCATCCGCCGCACGTCATCGCCGATGAACTCGCGCGCATGGACGCGGTCGAGGCCGGGGTGGCGTTCCGCCTGCTGGACAAAGATCTGGCGCTGGCGGTGTTCGAGGAACTCGAACCCGTCGATCAGCAGCAGATCCTGCAGGGCCTGCGTGACCAGAGCTTCCGCGAACTGGTCGAGGGCATGGCCCCCGACGACCGCGCCCGCATGCTGCGCGAAGCGCCCGCCAAGGTCGCGAAGAAGGCACTGGCCGGGCTGAGCCCGCGCGAGCGGCGGATGACCGCCGCGCTGCTGGGCTACCCGGAAGGGTCGGTCGGGCGGTATATGTCGCCGGAGGTCGTGGCGATCCCGGGCACCCTGAGCGTCGCCGAAGCGCTGCGTACTGTGCGGGTCAAGGGCGGCAACGCCGAAACCGTATACACCCTGCCCGTCGTCGATTCCGGCCGCCGGTTGCAGGGCATCGTCGAACTGCGGGAGCTGGTACTCAGCGGTCCGGAGACGATGGTCGCGGAGCTGGTCGTCACCGAACCCGCGTTCGTCCGCGCCACCGATTCGGCGGAGAAGGCCGCGCGGCTGATGCGCGAGACCAACGACATCAACCTGCCGGTGGTCGACAGCGAGGACCGGCTGGTGGGGTTGCTCACCATCGACGATGCCGTCGAGGTCATCGAAGCGGCGGACAGCGAGGACGTCGCCAAGCAGGCGGGTTCGGCGCCGTGGGAGGGCCACTACATGGCGGCGGGTGTTTTCCAGCTCGCCCGCTACCGCGCACTGTGGCTGATGCTGCTGCTGGTCGCGGCCACGCTCACGGTCAGCGTCACCGGTTTCTTCGAGGCCACCCTCGAACAGGCCGCCCAGCTGGCGCTGTTCATCCCGCTGCTGATCGGTGCCGGCGGTAACGCGGGCGCCCAGGCCGCCACGGCCTGCGTGCGTGCGGTCGCCGTGGGCGAGGTGCGCGGTGGCGACCTCTTCAAGGTGATCTGGCGCGAGTGCCGGGTGGGCTTGGTGCTTGGCTCCATGCTGGCCGTGGTGGGTCTGGTGATCGGCGGCCTGTTCGTCGGGCCGAAGGTCGCGGTGGTCGTCGGGGTCACGCTGGTACTGATCTGCGCCTGGGCCGCCACCATCGGCGGAACCATGCCGCTGCTGGCCAAGCGGCTGCGAATCGACCCGGCCGTGGTGTCGGCGCCGATGGTCACCACCCTGGTGGACGCGACCGGCCTGATCATCTACTTCACCACCGCGAAGCTGGTCCTCGGAATCTGAACGCCCGACTCCGCATTACGTAGGGCCGGACCCCTACGTAATGCGCAGTCTGTGGGATCGCCGCCCAGCCGATCATCTACCGCTGCCTGCGCTGACCAGGCGCAACGAGACCTCCCACAGTTTCCGGGCGGCTTCGGGGTCCAGGGCCCATTCCTTGACGCCGTGGCTGTTGCCGAACAGATCCGCGTCGTCGGGCACGGTGTGGGCCTCGCGTCCGTCGTCCAGGTAGTGACCGCCCGTGTGGGCGAATTCCGGGGCCACCGCGGCAACGAGTGTTGTGGCCGCGCCGTGCTGGGGGGTCTTGTAGGTGAAGACGCCGGAGGCCTCGGCTTCGGCCAGGTAGTCCTTTTGTTCCTGCGTGAAGTCTCTTTGCAAGCGGGTGGCAACGCCGCCCGGGTTGACCGCGTTCGTGATGATTCCGTCGGCGGACCACCGGCGCGTGGCCTCGACCGCGAAAAGCGAATTGGCGGTCTTGGATTGCGAATACGCGGCCTGGGGGTCGTAGGCGCGTCGCTCGAAGTGGATATCGTCGAAGACGACCGGCGACCGCATATGCGCCGTGGAGCTGACCGCGACGATACGGGCTTCGCCCCGTTCCCGGGCGCCCGCGGCGAGGGCTTCCTGGAGGCCGAGACTCAACGCGAAGTGGCCGAGATGGTTGGTGGCGAATTGCTGTTCCCAGCCGTCGGGGGTCCGGGACAGGCCGCTCACGATGATCCCGGCGTTGTTGATCAGGATGTGCAACGGCCCGGTCCAGCGGTCGGTGAACCCGGCGATGTAGGAACGGTCGAGGAGATCCAGCGTGCGGACGCGCACAGTGTGGTTACCGGTCGACGCGGTGATGTCCCTGGCGGTCCGCGCGCCCGCGCCGGGGTCGCGAACCGCGAGCGTGACCTCGGCACCGGCCCGCGCGAGGGAGCGGGCCGTCTCTACGCCTATTCCGGACGATGCGCCGGTGACGACGGCGCGGACACCGGTGAGGTCGACTCCCGCGACGACGTCGTCGGCGGTGCTACCGGCGTCGAATCGGGTGGTGATCAGTTGCTGAGGTGTGGGCACGGAAACTCCAAGGAGTGGGCGAACGAAGCGGCGCGGCCGATCGTGGCCTGGTGAGAGAACCGCTGCATCAACTGTACTCAATATGTCTACTCTGTCTAGTATGCCTATCGCTCGGTATGCTCGTCTCCGTGAGCGAACCGCAGCCCGCCGTCGCCGACGAGCACCGGACCGAGAGCAGTCGACGGGAGCACGTCCTGGCGGCGGCGCTGGAAACCTTCGCCCGCTACGGGTACCGGAAGGCGTCGATGGACGACATCGCCGCGGCCGCGGATATCTCCCGTCCCGGCCTGTACTTCCTCTTCACGTCGAAGCAGAACCTGTTCCGGGCCGCGGTCACCCACGCCCTCGACCGCGACGTCGACGCCGCGAAGCGCTCTCTGGCCGACGCCGGCCGACCGCTCCGCGATCGACTGATCGACGCTTTCGACCTGTGGACCGGTCGCTATATCGGTCCCATAGCCAAGGAAGTGGCCCTGTTGATCGAGACCAATCCGGACCTGCTGGGCCCGGTTGTCGTGGACTATCCGAAGCGTTTCCGCGAGATGGTCACGGAGGCCGTCGCCACCGATCTGTCCTCCGGGCGCGCGGCCACGGCGGACGATGTCACCCGGACCTTGCTGAGCCTCGCCGCCGGCATCAAACACGAGGCTCGCACCCGGGAAGATTTCGTCGCGCGGATGACCATCGGCATCGACCTTCTCCTGCCCGCCCTCGAATCCGGCCGCGGCAAGACCGGTCGGAGACCGTAGGAATCGCCCCGGTTCCAGGTGACCGCCGCGGCCGGTGCGCTGCGAGTAGGCTGGTCAGCACTGTGCTCCGACGTTCGAAGGAGTGCGAGCAATGGAGTGGATCCTGATCGCTGTGGTGGTCGTCCTGGTGGCGTTCTACCTGGTGTGGCGCTCCCAGCAGCGCAAACAACGCGACGCGACCGAACTGGCCGACGCGCTGGCCGACGCCCGCCAGGTCAACGAACGCCTCGGCGGCCAGATCTACAACCTGACCGGCAGCAATACCGCCGCTCAGCAAGCACTCGCCGACGGCGCGGAACGCCACATCGCCGCGGGCTCGCAGCTCGAACAGGCCAGGAGCCCGAGGCAGGCGCGGCTGGCGAAACAGACCGCGGTCGAGGGCCTGTACTACATCCGCGCCGCCCGCACCGCCATGGATATGGACCCTGGCCCCGCCATCCCCGAACTCGAGGGCCGGGCACCCGCGGGCGAGGTCAGCGAGGACCGCGTGATCGACTTCGAGAACCGCCGCATCGCCGCCTCACCCAAGCCCTCCTCCGCGACCCCGAACTACTACCCGGGCGGCCGCGTCGCCGGACGGCCGGTACCGGCCGGCTGGTACTCCGAACCCTGGTGGAAACCGGCCATGGTCGCCGGCGTCTGGGGCGTGGGGTCGGCGTTGCTGTTCACCTCGCTGTTCTCCGGTATGGCCGGGGTCGGCTACGGCGCCCAGGGTTTCGAGAGCGGGTACGGCGAGGGATATGAAGACGCCATGAACTCCGGAGATATGGGCGATGCGGGAGGTCAGGACAGCTGGGGCGGCGATTCCGGCGGCGACTGGGGCGGGTTCGACGGTGGCGGTTTCGATGGCGGAGGTTTCTGACTTCTGAACCCCTGCCCGCCGGGCCGATGTGCTTATTCACCGCAAAATTTGCGGTGAATAAGCGGTATTATCACCGCATGGTATCCGAATACCGCAGGTACATCTGGCAGCATGCCGACTGGCCGGCATTCGGATACGACGCTGCGCGATTGGCTGCCCCGCTCGCGGACGTCGCGCACCAGCAGGGACGGCTGCTCGGCCGCCTCACCGAAACCGCCGAAACCGTGCAGGACGAGGCAAGCCTGGCCGTGTTGACCCAAGACGTGGTCAAGACCAGTGAGATCGAGGGCGAACTGCTCGATGTGGCCTCCGTTCGCTCTTCTCTCGCGCGCCACCTCGGCGTGGATATCGGGGCGCTCGCTCCGGCTGATCGGCATGTGGACGGTGTAGTCGAAATGGTCCTCGATGCCACCGCGCATCACGACCACGCGGTCACTGCGGAACGGCTGTTCGGCTGGCACGCCGCGCTCTTTCCGACGGGATATTCCGGCAGAACCCGGCTCACCATCGGTGCCTGGCGCACCGACGACTCCGGCCCCATGCAGGTGGTTTCCGGCGGCTACGGCCGGGAGCGGGTCCATTTCGAGGCGCCTCCAGCAACGCGGCTGGACGCCGAAATGCGGCAGTTTCTGAACTGGGTGAACACCGATGCCGTCGAACATCCGATCGTGAAAGCGGGTTTAACGCATCTGTGGTTCGTCACCGTGCATCCCTTCGACGACGGAAACGGACGTATCGCGCGCGCCCTCGGAGACCTGTGGCTGGCCCGCGCCGACCATAATTCCCGGCGTTTCTACAGTCTTTCCGCGCAGATCCAACACGATCGCGCGGCGTACTACCGGATTCTGGAGCGTACGCAGAAGGGCGCCCTCGATGTGACGGACTGGCTGATCTGGTTCCTCGAGGCGCTACGCCAGGCTATCCAGAACTCGGACGAAACGGTCGACGAAGTCCTCCGGAAAACCCGTTTCTGGCGACACTGGCAGCCCGCCCCGATGAACGACCGCCAGATCGCCATGCTGAACCGGCTCCTGGACGGGTTCGACGGCAACCTCACGACCCGCAAGTGGGCGATCATCACCAAATGTTCCCAGGACACCGCGCTCCGAGATATCAACGAACTGGTCGATCTCGGTGTGCTCGAACGGTCGAACTCGGGCGGCCGCAGCACCTCGTATGACCTTGCCGGATCGTGACGCCTGCCGCCGGGAACTCAGCGCAAATTCGGCCTCTTCCTGATTTCTGCCGTTGAGAAGGCCCACTATCTCGTCGAGGTCATCACAGAGAATGCTCAGCGTATCGCCCTGGATCAGCAACCCCGGAAACCGTCGCCCGACATGGGCGACGCGGGAGGTCAGGACAGTTGGGGCGGTGATTCCGGTTCGGGATGTTCAACGGCGATCGAGTCCGGACAGACGCCAGGCCAGGCGGTTCCGCACGGGCGCGACCTTGCCCGCCAGCGCCATGGCTGTGTTGCGCATCGGCCGCACCCGTGCCGACGCGGTGGCCAAATCGGTGAGCCGGCTCGCGATGGAGACCACAGCTCCGGCCGTGCGGTGACGGATCTCGGCGTATTCGTCGAGCAGGGTCTCCGGTTCACCGGCCAGAACGCGGGACAGGGTCGTCGCGGCCGTCACGGCGTCCTCGATACCGAGGTTCATCCCTTGTCCGCCGGCCGGCGAGTGCACATGGCCGGCATCACCGGCGAGCAGGACCCGGCCGTGCCGGAAGGTGTCGGCAATGCGGTGGTGTACGCGGAAACGCGAACCCCACACCACTTCTTCGACCGTGGCCGGATGAGCCTGCGGACCGCGTTCGTCGAGCAGTCCTTGCACGAACGCGATGTCCGGTTCGTGCGGCGCCTCGTCCACAGTGGCCACGATCCGGTACCTGCCGTCGGGCAGCGGCGCGACCACGACGAGCCCGGCCGGTGAGAAGTACAGGATGACCTCGTCGGCGGGTACCCCACCGGAGAGGCGGACATCGGCGAGGGTGAACGATTCGGCGTAGGTGCCACCGGTGAATCCGATACCGGACTGTTCGCGGGCCAGGCTGTGCATACCGTCGGCGGCCAGCAGATACCGCGCCTGGATCGGGTTCCCCTCCGCCAGGGTGGCGGTGACCACGTCCGGCGATTGCGTTATCCCGGTGACCGTGGCCGGGCGGGTCACCTTCCCGCCGAGTGTGGTGAGCCGGTCCAGCAGGAACTTCTCCGTATCGGCCTGGGAGATCATCAGCGTGTACGGGTAGGCAGTGGGCAGGTCGCTGAACGGGACCTTCATCAGCAGCCGGTCCCTGTCGCGGATCGCGAAAGCCGGGGTGTGCACACCACGGGCCACCAGTGCCGGGACCACGCCGTAGGGCTCCAGTATTTCCAGGGTGTGCGGGTGCACCACGGCCGCACGGGAAGTGTTGGCGCCCTCGGCCTGCTGGTCGACGATCACGACTTCGTGGCCGAGTTGTTCCAGCACGACCGCGGCGGTGAGGCCGACCGGGCCCGCTCCGACGATCAGCACGTCTGCGATCGGGTTGTTCATGACGACTCCTTGAGGTCAACGCTTGTTGTCATAAAAGTAGAGGGTGAGTTCACCAATGTCAACGCATGTTGGCCAACGGGTGTTGACATTGGCGTGGGTGGCCGCCTGTCAGTCGCCACACCGGGGGCGAGCAGGTGCGGTGGCGATCCGGGATCGCGCCGGATTTCCCCCGCCGGCCGCTCGCTCACCGGCGATCGGCGCGACTCAGCGCAGGAATGTGGTGATGAGCGGGTTGGTTTGCGCGGGGCAGTCCTCGTGGACGGTGTGGCCGCAGTTCTGCAGGACGGTGGCCCTGGCCTCCGGGATGCGTTCGGCCAGGCGACCGGCCTGGGATGCCGGCAGCCAGGTGTCCGCGCCACCCCACAGGACGAGCGTGGGTGCCGTGACCTGTGCCAAGCCGGCGTCGGTGAGCCGGTAGTCCAGGTTGCGCCACAACGAGAGGAATCCGGCGCGGTTCGCGGGGCGGGAGAACGGCGCGTAGAGCTCGTCGATCACTTCTTCGGTGACCAGGTGGTCGTTCTGGAAGGTGCCGCGGATATTGTCGGCGTAGAACGACCGGGTGGTGAGATTCGTGGCCACCTCACCGAGCAGCGGTGTGGTGAACAACGGTGTGACAGGAGCTTTTTCGGCGTCCAGGCCGGGTGAGTCGAGTAGGACGAGGCGCTCGACTCGGCCGGGGTGCTGCTCGGCGAAGTACAGGCTCCAGGCACCACCCCACGAGTGGCCGACCAGCGCGGTGCGCTGCAGGCCGACAGCGTCGAGGAACGTCCCGAGCGCCTGCGACATCGCGGGCAGATCGTAGGCGAAGTCGCCGTGCACGTCGGTGAATCCCTGGCTGGGCAGGTCGACGGCATACACGGTGTGCTCGGCGGCCAGCGCCGGGATCACGTCCCGCCAGGAGTACCCCCACAACCCGCCGCCGGCGACGAGCACGACGGGAGATCCCGTCCCGGTTCTGGTGTAGTGGAAACGAGCGAGGCCGGTATCCACATAGCGGGATTCCACCCGCGACAGGTACTGCGACTGGTAGTCCGAAGTCGGTGGCTGCCCATACGCCACGGGCACGATGAGTACCGTGAGCGCGCCGACCAGCACCGCGGCGATCGCGGCCAGCCTTCTGAATGCCGGTTTCGATGTCATGGCACAACTTTCTGATCAGTGGACCTGGCAACCCCTTGGACGAGCCACCGCTGGCCGCCGTGACGGGGCGTGTGGCACATCACATCTCGGCCGCGTGGTTGCGCCGGCGCGTCAGCCGATCGTCCACAGCCGGAGCTTGTCGGGATTGCGGACCGCCCACAGTCGAGTGATCCGGCTGTCCGCGATATCGAACGCGACCACCGTCGCTGTGGTCCGATTCGCCTCGACTACGAGCCCGGGCCGGCCGTTGACCGTGCGTTCCAGGATCGTCAGGCCGGGTGTTCTGCCGACGAAGTCCGCGAGGTGGCGGGCGATGTGTCCGGCGCCCTCGATCGGGCGCAGTGCGGCCGCGGCCAGTCCGCCGCCGTCGGCGATTCCCGTGGCGTCGGGGTCGAGGAGCCCGACCAGGGTTCTGATGTCCTGAGCCTCCCACGCCTGCTTGAAATCCCTGACGAGTCCGGCCTGCCGAGTCGCCGGAGCCACGGGTGCCCGCGAAGTATCGACGCGGCGGCGGGCCGAGGTGGCCAGTTGGCGGCATGCCGCGGGACTACGGCCGACGACCTCGGCCACGTCCGCGAACGGGTATCGGAAGATGTCGTGCAGGATGAACGCCACCCGCTCGGCCGGGGTCATCGATTCGAGCACGACGAGGAAGGCCATGCTGACCGACTCGTCCAGGGTGATCCGGTCCGCGGGGTCGGTGCCGGACCGGCCGCCGGCCCATTCTCTGCGGTCCGGTAGCGGTTCGGGAATCCATTCGCCCACATAGCTTTCCCGCCGGACGCGGGCCGACCCGAGCAGGTCGAGGCAGATGCGGCCGGCGACCTTCGTCAGCCAGGCAGCGGGGTTGGCGATCGCGTGCTGGTGTACCCGGGACATGGCGTACCAGCGGGCGTAGGTCTCCTGCACGACATCCTCGGCGTCGGCCAGGGAACCGAGGAGCCGGTAGGCGAGATTGATCAGCTGACGGCGCTCACTCATGATCGCGTCCAGGCTCGCATCGGATCGGTCGTCCGCCCGCTGCGGTTCCGTTGACATGATGTCGCAACCTCCTTCTTGCCCGGCGACGCTCACCACAACGACGAGACAGCCCCGCGGAATGTGAGGCCGGCACCTCGCCTCACATTCCGCGGGGCCGTGTCGTCGTACTGGGCGGGGGCGGTGCCGACTCGGCCCGCACCACAACCCCGGCAGGAAGTGAGTCGATCATGGACGCGGTGAACGTCGCGATCATCTACTACAGCGCCACCGGCACCGTGCACGCTCTGGCGCGGGCCGCCGCCGAGGGCGCGGAGAAGCACGGCGCACAGGTCCGGCTGCGCAAGGTCGCCGAAACGGCGCCACCGGAGACGATCAACGCCCGCGTCGAATGGGCCCAGCACCTGAAGGACACCGCCGATGTCACCGAGGCCGCGCACGACGACCTGGAGTGGGCCGACGCAGTACTGTTCGGCACCCCCACCCGCTTCGGCAACCCGGCCGGCCAACTGCGGACATTCATCGACACCACCGGCCCCCTGTGGTTCCACGGCAGGCTCGCGAACAAGGTGTACTCGGCATTCACCGCGTCCAACACCGCCCACGGTGGACAGGAATCCACCCTGCTGGCGCTGAGTAACACCTTTTACCATTGGGGCGGCATCATCGTGCCCCCGGGCTACACCGACCCCATTCAGTTCGAATCAGGAAATCCGTACGGCGCCTCCCACGTGGCCGGCGCCGGCGCGCCCGGTGAAGTGGCCTTGGAAGCGGCCCGCTACCATGCCCGCCGCGCAGTCGACGTCGCGGCCGCACTCCGAGTCGGCCGGACAGCCTGAAGCTCGGCGTTTTCCAAGCATCCTCGTGAACCCGCGCAATCTGCGCGGTGTCGCACCGCACCCGGATCCTGTCCGGCGGTCGGGCTGTTGCGGACCGTCCGGCACGCAGGGGCCGAATCTGGTGTGCACGGTCTGCGGTCTCGAAGTCGCGACGGAACAAGCCGATTGCTGGACCGTTCGGTCCGCCCACCTCGAACCGGGAGCGGTGACGGTGCGTGGGGGTCGTGCGATCCCCGCTCTGGCGGATTCCGGCTGTTCCGGTCTGCGCCTCGCCGGTTCACGCAAGAACGCTGGGCGGACCCGGAATCGCCGTGCCGGTCCGCCGGCTGTCGGCTGATCTTGGCTGTTCGAGGGAGTTACGTGACGATGGGTCCGTCCGTTCACAACCAGTACGTAGCCCCCGAAGTCGCCGCGGGGGCTACGGTCGACCCGGCGGCGGTGGGGGTGGTAATGCGTCGGCGGGGGAGTCGACGACCGCGCGGCAGGGACCGTGGACCTATTCGATGAGGGGGATCGACAATGCGTGCGATCTGGTCGATCCCACACCGTTGACCAGGTGGTCGCCCACGCCGGAACACGCTCCGGTGCATGAGGAGACCCTGCCGTCCGGATACTCCAACGGCCTCCTGAGCTGCGAAGTCAGCTACACCAGCCGTACCGATGACGTGCTTGCCGAGTTCTCCATGAATGAAGCCGGCATGCTCGTCGAGGCCGAAATCGCCGCGGGCACGCCCTCGTTCGGCCACCTCTGCACGAAACCGGCCTCCACCGGAGTGACGATCGGCGAGATCACCGGACTCGGGACCCGCGCCTGCTGGATATCGGATGAGTTCGGCGATCTCGTCGAGAACATCTACTACACGGTGGAGGTAGTGGACGGCAATGTCGGTGTGCGGGTGCGGATCAATCTGACGCGGGAGCAGGGTTCGCCTCCGGTGAGCCGGGACGAAATCGATAGGGTCGCCAGGTCCCAGGTGCGCCGGACATTGGACGGTTTGCACCAGAATTAGCGGCCACCGCTTCCCACGGGTCGCGACTGTGACGACGGCTCGGCGCGGGCTGGAATACGATCGGTGCGCGAGTGCGGCCGGTGTGCGGCCGTTGCGTAATCGAAGGGACGACGGGGGATGACCGATTCCCGGCACGAAGCCGGCGGTCCGGCGATGCCCGGCAGCAGCGAACCCACTGATCGGCAACCATTTCCGCCGGCAAGTGGCTGGGCGCCCCCGGACTCGGGCAAACCTCCACCGGGGCTTGCCCCCGGTCAACCGGTCACCGGGTTGGGCCCGCCCGGTCCGGGATATCCGCCGCAGCCCTCGTATCCGCCACCGCCGACCGGTAACAGCAGGACGGGGCTGATCATCGCCGGTGTCCTGGCGTTGGTGCTGGTGCTGGCCCTCGGCGTGGTGATCGGTTTTGTCGCCAGTGGGGGTGGCAGTGATGGTGAGCCCGGGGCGATCACCGCCGCGTCCGAGGCCGCGGTCTCGAGCACCACGACCCCGCCCACCACGACAGCGACCCCGGTACCGGCGCCGGGAATCTATTCGATGAGCGGAATCACCAACGCGTGCGACCTGGTCGACCCCACACCGTTGCACCGGTGGTCGTCCACACCGGACAAACCGCCCTACCACGTCGAGAACCCGCCGGGCACCCTCGACCGAGCCGGTGACCTGACCTGCCAATTCACCTACCAGACCCTCTCCAGCGATGATGCCCACTACTACCAGGTGGGCATAGAACTCGAAGCCGAATTCACCGCGACCGGAGCCGCTCCCGCCTACGACGAATGGAAGCGCGGCCACACCGCCGACGCCGAACCTGGCCATGCCTCGGGAGCGACCACCGGACTCGGTGCCCAGGGTTACTGGGCGACCTGGGTAAAAGACCAGGAGTACTACGGTGGAATGACTTATATCGTGGGCGTGCAGGACAGCAACGTCTCGGTGAAAGTGAAAATCGCTGTTCTACGGCAGCTCGGTGAGCCCCAGGTGAGCCTGGACGAGCTCGGTGCCATCGCCCGCAGCCAAGCACAGCGGGCTCTCGACGGGCTGAAGGCGAGGTAGTCGAGCCTGAAGACCTTGTGTCATATCCGGCGTGCACGATCGGCACTCGGCGGGCCGCTCGCCGCCCGCTAGGCGGCATTACAGGTTGTCGGACGCCCCGGGCGCTCGTGCCCGGTCGACGGATGGCGTGATTTCCCCCTCGGGTAGAAGCCGTTTGAGGGGAGGGTAGATCGGATACGGATGGTGTCCGAAAAGGTAGTCGCGGAAGGCGCGCAGATATTCGGTCTGCTGCTGTTGATCAACGAACGCGGTCGTGTCCGGGTCGAACCAATCGCTCGGTGCCGGTCGTCGCGCGATCACGCAGTCGAGGGCTTCGCGCACCATGCCCCCGTAGCCCGGCTCGCTGATGATGGCCTTGCGCAGTTCCGGTGCGTAACGCCACATCTGATCCCCGAGGTGGGTGTAGGGCATATTGCCGACCGGCCACAGCAGACTGTCGACATGCGGAATCTCGTCCCACCACGGCGGCAGTGGGTCCGGGCGCATACTGGCTCCCGGCTGCGTGGGCGAATTCGTAAGGCGCTCCGGACCGAAAGTGGGTGCGGCGGGATTTCGGCCGACGCCGCGGGGACGCCACGTAGGCCCGGTCCGGAGATTACTGGGCGGATACCAAACGCCTCGCCACACAGGAACTCCGAGAGCGAGCCGGTTCACAGGGAGTTCCTGGGCCAGCGAGATATCGGCAGTGATACGGCGCGCCGGGGGTAACTCGTCTCCATCGGAAAGCAGATCCGCCACCATCGCAAGGCAGTCCCGCTCATCGAAGCCGGTTACACCGGTATACCTGCCCCACCAGAGAACGGCTGCGTGGCCTGCATCGAATTCGATCCAGAACCGGCGCACTGTGGGCATAGTGCCCTCCTCCCACGGCATCTACTGCCGAGCGCCCACACCCCGATATCAACGTCCGGGAGTTGGTGGTACTCCGGGGAAGACCGGCGTCTCCACCCCTGCTGAGCCGGGTCCTTACATAGGACTCTGTTTTCCGGGCAAGACTTCGATCTGTTGGAGCAGTCCATAGCTGAAATCTGCGCCGTACCGCACGCCGGAGAGATCCTCGAATATGAACTCTTCCCACGGTGGGAATGCATCCGTGCAGCGAAGCGTCGGGAACTCACTCTCAAGATCCTGAATGCATACGCTCCACGGTTCGAGGTTGCCTGGCGCTGACAGGTCGGGGGCCGGAGCATCTGCCGCCCGTACAAAACGAGCCATCGACCAGTGGCCCGATTCGCTCGTGACCACGAAATTGAAATCGGGCCACAGGTTCAGGCGATAGGACAGGGTCGGATTTTCTCCACTGCCGGGATCGATATCCAGGATCCTGCGGAGGTTCTCGAACTGATCGCGACCGAACTGAAGTTTCGTATCTACCTGCTTGGCTATGTCCTTTGCTGTGCCGAAGCTTATTCCGAGCTCTTGGAGCTTCGACTCTTTGAGGCTGTCTTCGCAGCGCATGCCCAGGAGTAGATCAATTTCAAGGTCGAGCGGATTAGGAAATTGCGAATCAGGCACGAGCGTCTCATTTCTCATGTCCTCAATCGATCAGAACTTCCACCATGGCATCGGGCTTGGGGACCGGGAGGCGTGCAGTTCCGGGCTGGTGTTGCGTGGGCTTGTTTAGCGCCGGTAACCGCTGGGGCGAGCCCGGAAGAGATTGGCCACGCCGGTCAGGTCGTAATGAACGGGTGTTTTAGGTTGGACGCCGCCATTTGAATCCGGTTAACCGAAGGTGGTCACAACCTCCAGTGCGGCGATAATACCGATGAACCACTGCTTGATCAGCTGTCCCAGCGTCGGATAGGTGCCGTCCTTCTGCCGTAGCCGGAGGCCGAACAAAATCTTACCGAGCGTGGTCCTGATTATTCGCTGGACGAATGTGCGGTGGACGAACGAGGCGGCGATACCGGCGAACACACCCGACATGATCGGATTCCACGGTGGCTCCGGGGAGTGGTCGAAGGTGTACCACACTGCTGCGCCCACCGCGATATGCAGCAGCATATCCAGGAGGAAGCCAATGGCGACCAGCGTGTACCTGAGTGGCTTCGAGGCGTAGGGTGTCGCCCAACCACCCGCCATGAGGTCGTCTGTGGCGTTTTTGGTGCCGGCACGGGCACCGGTGCTGCCGCCGGCGCGTATTTTGTGCCTCATGGGGTTTACTGGGCGCTTATCCAGATTCACTGCTGAGTCCTCAGTCCCGGCTCCGGCCCGGTGAGCTGCCGCGATGTTTCGTTGCTGTGTTCCGTCAGAGCGCAAGACTGGAACTCCGACTGTCCGATGGCGGTTGCGGGAAGGTTACCGACGCCGCCATATCGAGAACCATCCCGCGGTATTGCGGCCCGATTCCGGGGTCGGCGGTCGAAAGCTCCACCACGGCGATCGCGGTGCCGTCTCGGGAAGGCACTGTCGCCTCGATCTGAAACACTTCCGGAGTATCTCCGGCCGCCGGATAGCTCGCGATAGCCGGTGCCGCATGCTTTTCGGTCCACTCGAAGTAGAGGATCGGGACGGTTGGTGATTCCACCATCGCGAGTTTCCCCTGTGCTTTCGTGTCAGCTTTGGCCTTGATCAGCTCACTGAGTACCAGTCGCGGGTTCCGTTCTTCGCCGTAGTCGAAGGAGGAAACGGTCAGCCAGGAGACGGCCATTCGCCCGGCCTCCGGTTCTGCGGTGCGGTGCAAGCCGATACCGCTGTACAGAGCGTTGTTCGAGGCCAGTGTGGCGAGCATGAAATGTAGTGTTCCCAGTATATTCGGTACATCGTCGCGCATCTGGCCGGGAACGGAGTCGGTGATCACCGGGCCGACAGTCTGCATGAGAGTATCGAGGTCGTCGAGCGGTATCTCGTTGTATCCGGGCGGGATATCGATACCGATGGTCGGGGCCGGGCGTAGTTTGTCGTTCGGCATCTCGGTGCGCTACTCCTCCCCGCCGAGGCCGGCCAGCTTGTACACAGACGAACCGGCCCTGGTCAGGATCGCCATAGCGGGTGCGGCGCTGGGTAAAGGGGAAGTGCCGGCGATGTCGGCCACCTGCAGAATCTTGTAGACCGGGGCAATCGCCGGAGCGCTCTGCGCCGCTGCGCTGAGCGCCGAATCGACCGGTACTGCCAGACCTTTCATTACGATGCCGGGGTCGTGCGCACCCGCTTTCCAGGCGTTCAGCATCCCCTCCATTCGGCCGATATCGTCGAGACCCCGGACGCCGACCCACGCAGTCTTGCCCAGGGCGGCGCCGCCGGGAATGACGCTGAGTGCATCCCCGCCCACGGTCAGCCATGCTTTCGGGTCACCGGACATGAGACCCTCCCGTATCTGCGGATCGGTGAAATCGAGAGCGAGCGCACCGGCACCCGCGGCCAGTGACACCCCGAGCGCGATCGCGGAGACCGGTGGAGGTGTGACCAGCGCGAGCAGGCCGGCGATGGCCGCGGTGGTGGAGAGTGCGGTGTGGATTCCTTCCCGGTGCTCGTCGATCCATTCGCCGATTGCCCCGATCGCATCTTTGATCTTGTCCCAGATGCTCTTGTCCGGCTCGCTCGGAGCGAAGTCCTTGGCTGCGGTGTCCAGGTCGGAAGCGATCCGTTTGGCGACGTTCTCGTGTTCGGTGGCCAGATCGCGGACCCGGGCGGCTATCGAATCCTGTGCCCCCAGGCAGTTGTCGAGCGTGGTGTTGGCCGCGTTCACCCGTGCGACGGCGGCGTTGAGCCGGGTCTGTGCTGCCTGTAGTGCGGCGGGGTCGTCGAACTGTTGATTCGCCAAGCCGAGATCGGGATTGGCATTCGCGTTCTGGACTTCCGTGACGGCCTTGTTGACATTCGCGGCCGCAATTCCGGCTTCCTGATCCAGTGCCTTGGCCTGGTCGCGGAATCCGGTGAGTGCGGTGTTCCATTCCCCGAGGACGGTAACCGCACGTTCCAGCGAACTCTGGGCATAACCCAGATCCTGGGCGAGAGTGGCGTCGAAATGGCTGCGGAAGGCGTCACCGGCCTGGCCCCGCCACACCTCGTCGTTACTGTTGCGGAGCCGGGCCAGTAGGTCGTTGGTTTCGCGCACCGCGTCGGCGGCGGTCTTGACCCGGTTGCTCAGGCCGGCAACATCGTCGGGTACGCCGGGGACCGGGTTGTAGCCCAGGTTCGGGTACGGGTTGTCGGTCACGGCTGCCCCTGTTCACCTGTGGTGACGGGTGTGCCGTTGACCTGGCCGAGAGCGGCCGCCGTCGTATTGTCGACCGCCTGATAAGCAGCAAGGCATTGATCCACGCCGTCGGCGGTGGTCCGGGAGAGCTCGCCGATGCGCTGCACCCCGAAACGCCATCGCCGCTGGAAACTGTCGGCGGCGTCGTCGAGGGCCTGGGTGCCGATACTCGCTGCCCCCACATCGGCCATCGCCTTCATTGCGTCTTCGAGGATCTGCTGTGAATTCCTCAGCCCGGTTACGGTTTTCGTCAACACATCGATATCGACCTGGAGCGGACTCGTCACCCGACCCCCCCTTCGTTCCTGCCGAGCCGGTTGGTCGGACGATACCAGCTCGCGTTCAGGTGGATCGTGTCGCTGACGCATCGGCGCCGAGCTGTCTATGCTTCACAACGGCTGGTCGGCGCCGGCTCCCGGGCCGATCGAGTGTTCTGCGCATCATGACGGAAGAAGCGGGTGACTGACGGACGTTGGCGGCCCAGCCGCCGACCAGGCCGAACACACCCTGGAGTGGTACGACATTGCCGGTGACGGGCGCTACACCGAGCAGCGCGGTACGCACGCGACGGTGCGCCCGGTGCAGTCACGGTGCTCATCAGGCCGAATTCGAGTCCTCGGTACCAGTGCGCAGCCCCAGCAAGGCCGCGTGGTTGGTTATGTCTAGGGCGAGCGCGGCTGTCCAGAGCGAAGCATGAATACCGTCACCATCGGGAATTCGCCAGTCCTCCGGTGGAACGGCGGGTAGATGGACAATGATCGGGTCCAGGCCGGGGATGTGCCGGGGGACCACCGCCCACCACTGCCGGCCGGTTGCGTCGATGAGCGCGGCGGCGATCAGATCCTCGGCGGCGGGCAACCGCTCGGCCGCCGCCCGGACCGGTGCGGGAATATGGCGGTTGTGCGGACGGGCGTCGAGTTGATCGGCGAACACCGGAAAGACGAAACCGAATCCGAACATCCCGGCTCCGAGAACGGTGCGCAGGTGGGCGGCTTTCACGTGCAGTGGGTTGGGTTCGTCCGGCCCGCGATCACGGTCCAACTCGACTCGCACGCAGTCCGTATCGATCGAATTGCCGTCGAACCGGAACCCGTACAGCATGGGCAACAACCCGGCGGGCATGGCGAGCAGGTAGTGCGCGGTGATTTCGGCGAGGGATTCGTCGTCGGGGTACTGGATGGTCCTCATCCGGTGCGGTCCTCCGGGTTCGTACTCGCCCAAAACTCACGGCGGATCGCATCCCACAATCGGGTGTGTTCGGGGAATCGGTCACGCATCTCCGAGAGATCCGGGACGTAGGGACCGGGGGTCGCCAGTTCCACCGGAGCGCCGGAAGACAAGCGCACCTGCAGGATTTGGATGCACTCGCACCCGCAACGCCACGCGGCCACCCACCCGTCGGCCTCCGTGTACCGGGTGCCCGGAGCCGCCGGAGCCGGCCTCGCGAGTTCTGCCGTCGGCTGACCGGCAGCCGCTCTTCGCAGTGGCGGGCTGGCGTGTGCGGAGCACGAAAACCCATCGGCAATCGCGCCGAACCGGGTGGAGTTCATCGGATCGGCACCATGCATTTGCGGTAATGCTCGTTTGCGCCAACGGCTTCCGTGTTTCTTCGGCATGTGGTTAGGTTGCTGCACGTCAGGGGCTCGGAAATGCTCGCCGAGAGGCCTTCGCAGGTTTGGTGTATATGCCCAGCACGGCTCCCGGGGCAGGCCTACGATGATTCTCGACCTGAGAAACGCCGAGCGATTCCAATGAGAAACAGGGGAGGCGCTATGCCGGGCAAGGCGGATCTCAGCGGCACCACACTGCCGCGCCGACAACTCGGGCGGGCCTTGCGCGACGCCCGCCACGCACTGGGGTCCACGCTGGACCAGGTGGCGCGGGAAACCGAGTTCAGCCGGGCGACGCTCAGCCGGATCGAGCTGGGACAGTACGAGAAGGTCAAGGTTCGCGAGGTCGAATACCTCTGCGGTTACTACTGTCTGCCGAAGGACCGCACGGCTTATCTGATGGCGATGGCGGCCGAGGCGAAGAACAAAGTGTGGTGGCAGAACTACCGCCACTTTCTTCACGAGGGTTTCAGTTCATACCTCGAGTTGGAGTCGTACGCCACGGACTTCCGATTCTTCCAGCCACTGCTGATTCCGGGGCTTCTGCAAACACCCGACTACGCCAGAGCCGTTTACCGCGCTTCGGCGCCGAATGATCCAGAATCCGAGGTCGACAAATGGGTCGAAATGCGGGTCCAGCGTCGGGTGAGACTGGTACAGCGACGTCGGAAGGTTCACCTCGAGTACCTGCTGCACGAAAGCATCCTGCACACGGTGGTCGGCTCGAATCGCACCATGGCTGCGCAGTGTCGGCATATGGCAGATGCGAGCACTCAGGAGAACGTCGTGCTCAGAGTCGTTCCTTTCACTGCGGGGCTTCCGACCGGCCATGTGGTTCCGCCGTTCATCGTGCTCGACTTTCCGGATAAGGAGCCTTCCGTGGTGCATACCGAGGGTGCCATCGGGTCGATGACGTTCGAAGAGGCCGACGACGTAGAACGCTTCCGGTCGTTGTACGACACGCTCCGGTCGGCAACCCTGGATGATATTCGTTCGCGCGATCGGATCAGGAAGATAGCAAGGAGATACGACCAGTGAAGAACGATCTATCGAACGCGCAGTGGTTCAAGTCATCACACAGCGGAAGTGGTGGAGACTGCGTCGAAGCTGCATGGCTCGACACAGGACTTGTCGGTATCCGCGATTCCACGAACCCCATCGGGCCCATACTCATGTTCACCTCGGCAGAATGGGCGGCCTTCACTGCACGGATGAGGAAGCACCCGGGGCCTTGGACTTCGCACTGATCTGGGTCTGGCGGTTTGCGCACTCGACGCGGTGCAATACATGGTCGGCCGGGGCGCCGAGGTCCTGGTGATCTCGTTCCTCGACGATGGCCGGACCGCGCATGACCGGAACTGCCGGCAGCCCGCGCCACGGCCGCCGCCGATGCTTCAGATGGCCTGGTCGAGCTGCCGTGTTCGAGTCGAGGCTGTGCGGTTCTCACCACCTCGTGGTGGCCGCGGGTCCGCTTGCGGCGCTGGACGGGCGTCCGATAGGTTCGGGAGTGAGCTCGCGGGGGCGGAGGAGCCGGTCCGGTCTTGCGGGAGGTGTTCCAGGATCGGCGCAAGGGGAACGAATTGGGCATCTGGCGACGGTCGGCGTATGGGGTGACCGCCGGGATCGGTGTGGTGCTGCTGGCTGCGGGGTGCGGAACGTCGACGGAGGGGTCCGCGGAGCCGTCGGGTATCTCGGTGGCCGCGCCGCAGATTCCGGACAAGTTCGATCCGTGCACGGATATTCCGCAGGAAATTTTGGATACCGAGGGCCTGCATTCGACGAATAGTTCGACGTCGACGGATGAGATGCGACGCGGTGATATCGCGTGGAGCGGTTGCCGGTGGGTGGTCTCCGATGGCTACGCCACAAGTATCAGCGCGACGAATCTGACCATCGAAATGGTTCGGAAGCGGGGTGTGCCGGGTAGCCGGGAGGTTGTGGTGGATGGCCGAAAGGCGATTCTCACCCAGTCCACCGGACCGGAGGCCTGCGGGTTGAATGCAGAGCTGGTAGGCGGAAGCCTCGAATTCGCGGTCGACAATCCGTCCTCCAATCGGTTGACCGGAGATCAGGATCCATGTGACATTGCGATGCGATTGGCGGAGAAGGTTCTTCCGCTGGTTCCGGAAGACGCATAGGGGGAGTGGTAGTGAACTATTCGAGCACTGATGCGGGGGTGGGTTATGGCGGATGAAGAGAAGCCGCGTCCGTTCCAGACGCAGATCGATGCGGCAAATGAGGGCCAGTTGTCGATGTCGTTCAGTGACGATATCCGCATGAACGCGGAGGAATTCGTCTATATCGACCGCGACTGCCAGGCGATGAAGGACAAGATCCGCGAGTTCCAGCAGATTGCCGATCGGATCGCGGATCGTGAGGTGTGGGGTTTGGGTGAGGACCCGAATGGTTGGATCAGATCGGGCAAGGTCCTGGTCCAGCGGTTCCGTGAGAAGGCGAAGGGTGACCCCGCAGGAAACAGTGTGCACGCTATTTTGGAGCGGCACTACCTGATTGTCGAGGGTATTCAGCAGTTGCATCGGGTGATCGCGCAGCGGTATGTGGAGTCCGATAGTGAGTTCGCGTCGCGGTACAACGAGGTGATGGCGTCGGCGCCGCAGGGATTTCAGGGGAAGTCATGAGTGACCCCGGTTATGAGCAGGCGCGGATCGTTGCACAGGATGCGAAAGATAATGTCGGGGGCCGCTCGCAGGACGATATCGTGGTGGCGTTCGAGGGTATGGTTCCGACGGAGGCGTCGTCTGCCAGCGACGATTACGCCAGTATTGCCTCCGGTTGGCAAGAAGCCATCACCACGTTCGCGGCGCGGATCCGGCGGTCCAGCCAGTCGGCGTGGGAAGGTCCGGCCGCGGAGGTGTCGCGGCAGGCGATCAATGATTATGCGACCGATGCGGTGGACGCGACACTGGGTTTCCAGCGGATGGCGAACCGTGTCGACGACGGCGCCACAGCAGTGATCGACACCAAGAGCAAAATGCCCCCGAGGGTGCACGATCCGCAGTCCTCGTGGAATCCGGGGGACTGGTTCGACGGCGATGACCCCGAGGGTGATGCCGAGGCCGCAATTCGAGCGCACTTCGAGTCCGCGTACTTGAGTCCGGTGCTCAATGCGGATTCCCAGATTCCGGTATTGCCCCAGCCGAAGGATCCGGCGGCCGTGCAGGCGCCGGGCCCGGGCGATCCTGGTGGTCCGGGTGATCCCGGAGGGCCCGGCTCGGGCGACCCCGGGACTCCGCAACCCGGTGATACCACCGATCCGGAGGCACCGGGCGAGCAGAACCCGGAAGAGCAGCCGGGCGAGCAGCAGCCGGCGGGTGAGGACACCACGTCCGAGACGCCCACCTCAACCGATACCGCATCCAGCACCCCACAGTCGACGGTTCCGCAGACCACCGGCAGCCCGGCGGTGACGCCGTCGTCGACCACGACCGGTGCTCCGCCCGGTTCGCCGGGCAGCCCCGGTTCGCCGGCGGGAACTCCCGGTGTGCCGGGCGCGCCGATGCCAGGCCGCACCGTGCAGGGCACACCCGGTGCACCCGCCGGGATGCCCGCCGCGGCGGCTGCGGGTTCCCCGTCGGGCTCGCCCGGGACGCGGGGCGGGATGCCGATGATGGGTGCGCCCGGAGCGGGTCGCGGTGGTGGCGGCGACGACCAGCGCGACCGGCAGACGCCGGAATATTTGATCAACGAGGAGAACACCGCCGAACTCCTCGGCGAGGAACCGCGGACGGTCCCCGGAGGTGTGCTGGGCGCGGATTCTCCCGCCGCGCAGCCCGTTCAACGACCACCCGGTTCCTGACCGCCGGGCCAGTCCGGGAGTGCACTGGTACGCCGGCCGGCCCGCCTGGTATCCGGGTTCCGGGCCCGCTCACCCGCCGAGTGGCGGACCGGTGCGCGACCGCCGCGCATCGATCGCAGCACCCGGCCGCCGCCACCCCCGTGATACCGCCTCGCCGAGACCGTCTACCGCTTCGGCCGTGGTCGACCGATCACCGGCCCGAATTCGCCTCTTCTGGAATGGATTACACTCGCATGACCTGGACTTGGGACCCGGACACCTTCGCCGCGCACTGGTTCGACCCCGGCCGCGACCGGATGCCGTCGCCTTTGCGTTACCGCAGCCGGTTCCCCACCGTCGGTGGTCTCGAGGCCCACGGCGCTGCTGTCCGCGCCGGCCTCGATATCGACGAGCGCGAGCGGATCGCGCTGCTCGTACACACGCTCGAGCACTGCGATATGCGGATCGAGATTCGGTTCGGGTCGGTGAAACACCGTGGCGGCGACGGCCGCACCAGCAAAGATCTGCGTCTCGTCGGCGCCCGCACCCACAGCCACGCCGTCGTGCTCAGTCAGACCGCGGTCCACGACACCGACAGCGATATCCGTGCCCAGTTGCTACGGGCCGACCAGCTCCCCACCGCCGTTGCCGCGGGGATCCCGCCGTGCGAACCCGGCCGTGACAAGTCCGCCACCTTCGACCTCTCCGATATCGGACCCGCCGAGGAGAGCGGGTATGTCGCCCACACCGACCCCCGCAGCCCGCGTCGGCGCTTCCAGGAGTTGGTCGCCCGCCCCCGCGACGGCGCCGGGCGCGCCGTCCTGCGCCTCGGTAACTTCCTCGCCCCGCACCGCCGCCACCGCGCCCTGCAATGGTTCGATTTCACCGGTGACGGCCGTTACGTCGAACAACGCAACCGCACCCATCTCGAATTCCGCCCCGCCACAGCATCGGGTTTCGCGTCGATATTCGCCGGCTGGATCGACCATGCCACCCGCACACTGCAAGATATCGAAGACGACGCCCGCTACTGACAGCCACGGGGCCGCCGAGTCCCGCGCTCGGTATCGATCGCGGTCGGCGACCCGGCCGGCCGATGCGGTACCGTCGGCACGTTCGCTGGTGACAGAGGGAGTGTCGATGCTCGGGGTGGGTGCCACCTTCGCCGGATACCAGGTGGAAGGTGTTCTGGGCCAAGGTGGGATGGGGACCGTCTATCTTGCCCGGCATCCGCGTCTGCCACGCAGTGTGGCGTTGAAACTGTTGAACCGGGAGGTGTCCACCGATCCCGAGCTGGTTCAGCGGTTCGAGCGGGAAGCCGATGTGGTGGCTCGCCTGGAACATCCCGGAATCGTCGGAGTTCTCGACCGCGGTGCCGACGACGGTCACTTGTGGATCGCGATGCAGTACGTTCGCGGCACCGATGCGGCGTCTTGGAAATCGGCCGGTCAGTCTCCCGCCACGGTAGTTCGCCTGCTCGGCGAAACAGCAGTGGCCCTGGACTACGCGCACAGTCGCGGAGTTCTGCACCGTGATGTCAAGCCCGCCAACATCCTGATTGCCGAGGCCGACGGATTCCGCGAGATCCGCGCGATACTCACCGATTTCGGTATCGCACGTCTCACCGATGCGGACAATACGAAACTCACGGCCACCGGAACCTTCACCGCCACCCTCGCTTACGCATCACCGGAACAACTGTCCGGAGCAGCCGTCGATCATCGCAGCGACCAGTATTCGCTGGCCTGCACCATGTTTGCGATCCTTGCCGGGCGTCCACCATATGCGTCGACGAACCCGGGCCAGGTCGTCATGGGTCATATCGCGCAGCCCGTGCCGCCGCTGACCGCCGCCCGGCCTGATCTGCCGCCGGCGATGAACGCGGTGTTGGAACGGGCGATGGCCAAGAACCGTGACGAGCGGTTCCCCTCCTGCGCGGCATTCAGCGCCGCGGCCGTGGATGCGCTCGCGGGCCGGCATACCGCGGCTGATCTGGCACGTTCGGCGCCCACCGCGCTGAACATGTCGCCGCACGGTCACGGGGTGCCCGCTCCGCATGCGCCGGTGATGAGCGCGGGAGCATGGGGTGCTTCTCACCAGGATCCAGACCACTACGTCGGCGATCCCGCGGTGCAACTCGGCTCGGCGCCCCCGAAAGCGACGGCTGTTGCCGCGGGGATCGCAACGCTGATTGTGGGGCTGATTCCGGCGGCGGTGCTTTTTGTCCTCGTCGCAACGATCATCGGTGATTGGCAAGGAGTCCAGGCCAGTGGCGACGGGGCTGCCTCTGTGCTCGGATCCGCTCTTTGCCTGATTCTGATGCTTTTGTGGTTCACCGCCGCTTCCCTGTTGCTGGCCAGCAGAAGCGCCGGACGGGTGCTGACCATCATCTGCTCGTCGATCGGTACGCTTTTCTTTGCCGGTGCGCTGTTCTATGTCACAGCCAAAGGGCTCGCCTTCCTCCCTCGCGCCGTGATTCTCGGACCTCCCGCACTGGTGTCGGCAACCGGCCTGATATTCGCCTCGTTGGGTGCAACGGGACGCTGGATCGCCTACCGTACCGCCGTCCGGATAGACAAGTACGGGTACTGACAGCCGGGGCTTTCGCGTGACAGCCGTCGGTGCACGCCGTTATGCCCGCAAAAGGGTGATGGTCCGGCCCGCCGGAGAACCGACTTCGCTGAACTCGGTGCGTTCTGTGATCGGAGCCGCCTTATTGCGGCGGTCGAAGATCACCAGGACCCCGGTGGGCAGGTTGATGCGGTCGAGGTACTGATCGAGCTGGGTGAGGCCCTGAGGGAGGGGGTCGGTGTGTTTGTCGCGCCAGACTTTGAGTTCGAAGGCGAGTCGTTGTTCAGCGCGCCGGCCGTCGGGGTCCGTCCAGGGTTGGCGGATCATCAGGTCGATGCGGCCGCGGCCGACCCCGTATTCCCGGTCGATATAGCCGCCGCCGTTGACGATGCGGTGCAGGAACGCCATGAGGACGAGTTGCGGGGCGACTTCGTGGTAGCGCTGATCGCCGGCGAGGATTTCGCCGTGAAGTTTCCAGAAGTCGGCGAATTCGGTGAGCAGGCGGGGGAAGTCGAGGCGGCCGTCGGGGAGCCGGAACTGGGACGGCCCCGAGAGGATGTTCTCCTCGATACCCGAACCGAGAACGCGGATCAGCACCTCGTTGTAGATCGGATTCGCCACCCGCAGTGGTTTCGTGCGTGTGACGAGCCCGAGGTCGCGCACGTAGGCGACAGCGTCGTTGAAGGCGGGGTCCGCATCGATCGGGAGACCGGCGATGAGGGGTTCGATGACCTGCTGAACAGCGGGTTGGGTGAGTTTGTCGACGAGGGAGTCCAGGTGGGTGGCGCGGGCGACGATCAGCCGTTCTTTGGCCTGGTCGATGTGGTCGTCGGTGATCGTGGTCGTGACCTGCATCTTCCGGATGATCTCGGCGGCGAGAGCGTTGACGAGCCACGGCTGGCCCTGGGTGTAGTGGTAAGCGAGATCGACGGCGCGGGGGCTGAACTGCTGGCCGGTCTCGGTGGTGTGCTGGCCGTACAGGGCGGTGACTTCGTCACGGGTGAAATCGCCGAGGCGAACGGATTCGACCTTGATATTGAACGGACTCGAACTACCCAGGCGGGACGGGTCGCCACCGGAGGCGGCCTTGTAGTCGCGCACATCGCGCAGTCCGCACAGCACGATCGAGTGCACGAACCCGTCGCGGTTGATGGTGTAGCCGTCACGCAGTTGCCGCAGGATATTGGTCAGGCTCGCGCCGACGAGTGAATCTATTTCGTCGAAGAACAACACCAGGGGCAGTGGGCACCGGGTGACCCAGGCGGTGAGCCCGTTGACCAGCGCTGTTCCGGGTGCCGCATCCGGCCAGGGGGTCGGCGGAAGCAGCTCCGGCCGGTCGGTGGCCACCTGCGCGGAGGCTCGGATCCGGTCCAGGATGCCCTGTTCGGTAGCGCTGATGTCGTCGCCGAAGGAACTGGCGGCCTCACAGGAGAAATGGACCGCCAGATACTCGCCTTCGGCGGTGAGGGTGCGGGCGAGATCGGCCAGGCTGGTGGTTTTACCGGTTTGCCGGGGTGCGTGCACCACGAAGTACTCGCCGTCGTCGACGTAAGTCCGGGCGTCCGGGATGCGTTCGAGCGCCGGCACCATGTAGTGCCGTTTCGGAGTGCATGGTCCGGTGGTGTTGAACTTCTTGCGCACGATCCTCCCCAGCCTCGTCACGAGCCGGCAGGTGCCGCCGGTTTCCGCAGCTTACCGGGCTTTGTCCGGCGATCATGTGTGGTTCGGTGCGGGATCACGGTGGATGCCCAGCCGGGCAAGGGGCGCCCCATGCGGTACCGTCGGCACGTTCGCTGGTGACAGAGGGAGTCGTAATGCTGGGGGTGGGTGCCACCTTCGCCGGATACCAGGTGGAAGGTGTTCTGGGCCAAGGTGGGATGGGGACCGTCTATCTTGCCCGGCATCCGCGTCTGCCACGCAGTGTGGCGTTGAAACTGTTGAACCGGGAGGTGTCCACCGATCCCGAGCTGGCTCGCCGGTTCGAGCGGGAGGCCGATGTCATTGCCCGGCTGGAGCACCCGGGGATCGTGGGAGTTCTCGATCGGGGTATCGAGGACGGGCATCTGTGGATCGCGATGCAGTTCATTCGTGGCATGGATGCGGCGTCCTGGGATGCTGCCGCGCAGCCACCGGAGCGCGTGGTGGGTTTGCTCGCCGGGATCGCCTCGGCGCTGGACTACGCGCACAGCCGCGGGATTCTGCACCGTGATGTGAAACCGGCCAACATCCTGATCGCCCAGGGTGACGATTTCCAGGAGGCCCGGGCGGTGATCACCGATTTCGGTATCGCCGGGCTCACGGATTCGACCGATACGAAACTGACAGCTACCGGTACGTTCACGGCGACGCTGGCTTATGGCTCGCCCGAGCAGTTGTCGGGCGAAACGGTGGATCACCGCAGCGACCAATATTCACTGGCTTGTACGCTGTTCGCGCTACTGGCCGGGCGGCCACCCTATGCCGCGACGAATCCGGGGCAGGTGGTGATGGGCCACCTCACCCAACCGGTGCCCCCGCTCGCCACGGTCCGCCCCGGTCTGCCCGTGGCCCTGGACTCCGTCTTGGGGCGGGCGATGGCCAAACAGCGCGAGCAGCGTTTTCCCACCTGTACCGAATTCATCACCGCGGCCGCTGCCGCGCTCGACGGCCGGGGTGGAGACGAAACGCTCGACTACGCGCGAATCTCGCCGACCGTATACAACTCCGCACCGATCGGATATCAGCAGGTGGGCGCGGTGGGTCCGGCTCATCCGCAGTGGGTGCCACCGGCCGCTCAGCCCGGTCCAGGGCCGTACGCGGCGCCCCGCGATAATTCAGAGCCCTACGCCCCGGTGCGTCGAAGAAGGTTCCCGGTCGTACCAGCCGTGATCATCGGCCTGGTGGTGATGCTTGTCGGCGTCGCAGCCGTTGTCTTCGTCGTCCGAGCCGTTTACGAGAACACCAGGTCGCCCTGGACGATTGCGCAAACCACGCGGGACGCATTCCCTGATCTCGTACCCGCGGAGCCGTCCGATCGAGGTTGGCGTGACGTGTCGTGCCGCGCTGTTGATCACGGCGAGATCTCCTGTGCGCATATGGACGATTCCGGGATCGTTTTCTCCATCGAGGATTTCGGAGACTATTCGGCTGCGGAGGCCGAGTTGAATTCCGATAAATTGCACAACACGTACCAGGTACCGGAAATCGAGGATACCGAGAAACTGGCGCTCAACCCCACGCTCGCCGGAACCGCGAAAATGACCGTGCCGGCCGAGGCTTCGATTGCGGAGGGCGCGAACCTCCACATCGCCTACTTCTCGTTCATGGCGGACATGGATCGCGCACAGTACCTGATCAAGGTCAAATGGCCTGGTCACACTGCTGACGAGCTTCTCCGGCACTGGTGGTCCCAAGCTCCTCTCGGTAAATGAGGTGACGTCGCCGTTGGGGATGCGGCCGACTTGTTCGAGGAGCCCGGCGACCGAGCTCGCGTCGAGACCGGGGCCGTTGTCGCCTTTGGCGGTGACCGGTAGTGCCATCCCGGAGTCGTAGAGCGGTTCGGAAGCACTCGGTCGGGGTGGTTCGGGTCCGCTGGCGTGGCGTGGTCGGCGTGCCACCAGTTGTAGCCGCCGGCGGTGGCGCCGGCCAGGACGAACGTCCTCGGTGCCGGGCGGCGCGCTCGTTCATCACTCCGCAGGTCGTGCGCCGCCGACTATGCTGGTGGCGAGCGGTGGCGAGGATTTCTATCGAGCTGCCGATCCGGGGAATTCAGCGAGGGCCGGCGACGGGGCGTAGGCAGCTGGCCGGGGGGTCGACGAGGAAACAGGGGGCCGGGGCGTGGGTGGGGCGGTAGTCGCCGGGGACGCCACCGGCCGCGATGGTGCCGGTGTAGGTGGCGACGGCGTCGGTCGGGCGGCGGGTGAGGCTCGGGTCGGTGGTGGTGTCGACGGTGTAGAGGCCGAATCGGGGACGGAAGCTGCCCCATTCGTAATTGTCGGTGATACTCCAGTAGTTGTAGCCGATCACGTTCATGCCGTCGGCTTTTGCGCGTTGGATCCAGTAGACGGTGTCCTGGAGGTGGGCGCTGCGGGTGTAGCCGTCGGCGCGGGGAAGACCATTATCGGTGGCCATACCGTTTTCGACAATGTAGAGCGGTTTGCCCGGGAAGCGGTCGGCATAATGGCGCAGGGCGAAGTAGATACCTTCGGGACGGATCGGCAGATCCCAGATCGCGGGGCCCGGCGGGACGGCGGAACCCACGGCGCGGCCGAGGGATTCGATGATCGGCCGTGCCGGGTCGTATCCCCAGTAGTAGTCGATGCCGACGTAGTCGAGGCGGGCGCCGATACGGTCGATGAGCGGGCCGTTGATCTGGGCCTCCGCCCCGGCGACGTAGCCGACATTGGCGGTCACCTGGGCGTTCGGCCGGACCTGGTGGATGTAGTCGTAGATGCTGTTGTGCGCCTGGGTGATCCGGTCCAGCATCTGCGGGGCGTCGGCGCTGCCGTGGCCGGTCTCGTGGGAGATGTAGGCGACGGGTTCGTTCACGGTGACCCACAGCGGGTCGTGGGCGGCGTACCGGTCGACAACGGAGCGCATATTCGCCAGCCAGTCGTCGACGATGGTGGGGCTGCGCCAGCCGCCCCGGTCGGCGATCCAGCCCGGATACACCCAGTGGTCGAGGGTGATCATGGGTCGCATACCCGCCCGGACGATGCTCGCGACCACCGAGTCGTAGAAACGGAAAGCACCCTCGTCCCACACTCCCGGGGCCGGCTGCAAGCGTGCCCATTCGATGCCGATGCGGAATACCCGGACACCCAGGTCCGCGGCGAGGCGGATATCGGATTCGTAGCGGCTGTAGAAATCCACCGAGTTCCCGAGACGGTCATAGGCGGGGTTCGCGGCGATATACCGAGTCCAGTTGCTGTCGGGCGCATGGCCCTCGGACTGGAACCCGGAGGCGGCCACACCCCAGAGGAAGCCGGGGTCCACCGGTGGTAGGCCACCGGCGGTGGAGCGCGGTGCGGCGGCGGAGTTCGAACAGAACAGGACGGTCGAGACGAGGACGGTAAGCGAGGCTACGCAGTACCGACGGAGCCGTGTGCGCATCGGGCCAGGGTAACGCCGTATGTACCGGTCCCGCCGCGAATTCGGCGACAGCACGCCCAACGGTTTCGGCAGTGTGGTGCACGACCACATGGACGGGCTCGCTAGCCGGGTCCTGCTCCTCGCGCAGAGGTCACCTCCCAGGCTGCCTCGTGGCCGGGAACTTGTTCGATGCGCTCGCCGAGGCCGCCGGCCTCATCTCACGGGGAAAGGTGCACATCCCGAGAAGTTCTACTCCCTCGCCGACGCCGCGGCGGCGGCGCATATCGACAGCCGAGCCGGTCACACGCGCGGGCATCGGGTCCTGGTCATCTGAGTGTTGTCCTGCGATGAGTGGTGCCGCCGGCGCTCGCCGGTCCGGCCTGTTCGACGCGATACCCGCCGATCGACCGGCGATGGTTGTGGCCGACGGCCCGGCCGGGCATCGAGCCACGGGTCATCGGCGGGGCTTTCAGGCGCTGGGCACGACGGACGTACGGCCTGCCATCGCCGACGAGACCAAATTGCTCTTGTTCAAAGGCGCCCCGGAGCGCAGGGCGTCGATCCATTCGGCCGTCGTGCCCACGGCCGCGTAATTGGATTGCAGCAGCACCATCAGCGTCGAGTGCAGAACCTCCGCCGAAACCTGCCCGGCCTCGTTGGTGAGGTGGACGGCGCCGGTGGCGTCCGAGAGGACCTCTGCGGTGAAGCCGTGGCCCTCCGCCTCTACTGCGGTGGCGAGGTCGCAGTTGTTGGTCATATAGCCGGCGATTGTCACGGTGTCGATCTCGCGGGCGTGCAGCCACTCCGCGAGGTCGGTGCCGGCAAAGGCGCTGCCGTACTGCTTGTGCACATGTTTGCTCGCCGCTGCGGCGCGTTCCTCGACCGCTGGGTGCAGCGCCCAGCCCGCGGTGCCTTCCACGAAGACCGGTGCACCGGCGGGGCTGTGATGCTGGATGATGATCACCGGGATTTCGTGAGTGAGCGCGGAATCGATCGCGGCGACGATATTGGCGAGTGATTCGTCGCGCGGGGGGAACTGGATCTCGAGCGGTCCGGCGAAGTATTCCTGCTGGACGTCGACGACGATGAGGGCGCGGCGGGGGGTCGACATAAGGATTCTGCTCCTCGGGGGTCGGCGGTGGCACGCCGGGCAGGCGCACCACTCGATTTTTCGCCCCCGCCCGGATCGCCGCGAGTGGCACGAATGCATACTTTCGATGGAATCAGGCCACAATGGGAGCGCGGATGCGAATCGCTGTCTACACGTTCGACGAGATCACCATGTTCCACCTGGCGGCGCCACTGATGGTGTTCGGCGAGGTGACCCGGCTCGGGCTCGCCGCCGACTGGGAGACCCGGCTGTGGTCGTCCGGCGGTGGATCGATCCGAACAGCCGAGGGATATCCGATCGGTGATGTCGCCGGTCCCGATCTCGTCGACGACGCCGATATCGTGATCGTTCCCTCCTGGTCGCTCCCGCCCGAGCCGACCGATCCCGAACTGCGGGAGCAGCTCGCCGTGGCACACGGGCGCGGGGCGACGATCGCCGGACTGTGTCTGGGCGCGTTCCCGCTGGCCGACGCGGGCCTGCTCGACGGGCGCGAGGCCGTCACCCACTGGGAGGCGATGCCGCTGCTGGCCGGGCGCAGCCCCGGGGTCCGGGTGGATTCCTCGGTGCTCTATATCGATCACGGCGATGTGCTCACCTCGGCGGGCACGGCGGCCGCCCTGGACGCCTGCCTGCACCTGGTCCGCAAGCATCTCGGCGCCGCCGCCGCGACCAGGGTGGCCCGGTCGCTGGTGGTCGCACCGCACCGGGAAGGTGGGCAGGCCCAGTACATCGAACGCCCGCTGGCCCGGCCCGCCACCGGGGGTGCGCTGGGGGAAGTGCTCGACTGGGCCCTGGCCAGGTTGGACCAGCCGCTCACCGTCGACGTGCTGGCCGAGCAGGCGCGAATGAGCCGGCGCAGCTTCGTCCGGCATTTCCAGCAAACCACCGGCACGACACCGGCCCGCTGGATTCTCGAACGCCGCCTCGACGAGGCGCGAGTGCTGCTGGAAACCACCGACTGGGGCATCGACAATCTCGCCGCGGCATGTGGTTTCGGCAGTACGGTCACCTTCCGGCAGAACTTCACCGCAGCGTTCGGCACCACGCCCACCGCCTACCGTCGGCGGTTCACCACCGATTCTGCTGGTCTGTGAGAAGGAAAGCTGCCGGGCATCGCGTCGGTAGAAGCTGTTCCTGCTACCGTTCGGCCATGGTGGGCAGCGCGGACTTCCGCCCGGTCGGCGAGGTACTAGCGGGGCTGGACGCGGTGTTCGCGCAGGCGGAGCGGCCGGTGCGTATCGAGGCGTGCCCTTGCTGCCTTCGCCCGGACGCGATCGAGGTGCTGCTGCGCACGCCACGACATATGTTGAGTGTCGACGATATCCGGCAGTATGCGGTTGTCGCGATGCTGGGCGCGGGGTCGGCCGCGGATCTGCGGTATTTCACGCCGCGCATCCTGGAGTTGTGCCATACCGGGGAAATGGACTTTCCGGATCTCGAGATCGTGTACGACCATATGCATCGCGCGGACTGGAAATCGTGGCCGGAGGCGGATGCCATAGTCGAGTTGATGGACGCGTTGTGGGCCGAAGTCCTCACCGGCTACCCGGATTCCGATGATCCGAGTGTGCTGCTGCCCGCGTTCGGGGCGGCGACGGGCAGTGTCGCGGCGAACCTGGCGAGCTGGTCGCGGCTGGAGACTGCGGCGGCCGGGCACAGCCTCCGGGATTTCCTGACCGATCATGTGGTGCTGCGGGATGGCATCCTTGTGCCGAACAATCCTTTCTGGAATGCGGACGGGGACGCGTACCACGAGGTCGTCCGATGGCTCAACAGCGGCGAGGCCCGGCGCGCCGTGGTCAGAACTGGAAGCGATGCACGGTCTCGGGGTGAATGACGAGCCGGACCTGATCGGTGGCCAGGATCCCGGCGAGGTCGCCGGCGCGGGCCGGGTCGTCGAGGTCCCAGTAGCGTGCGGCCAGGCGGGCACACAGATCGTGTGCGCCGTCCGGTTCCACGGTGGTGCGGCCGGCGATCGAAAGCCAGCGCTCGCGTTCACCGACCGGTGCGGCGACGACGATCGAGGCGCGGGGGTCGCGGTGCAGGCGCCGCACCTTCAGCGCGTCCGGGGCCGTGAACAATTGGATCGTGCCCGCGGCGGTGGCCTCGAACCACACCGGCCGGGGCTGCGGCGGAAGGGGCCCCGCGGCCACCGACAGGAACCCGTACAGGGGGCGTCGGAGGAACTCCAGGTCCTGGGTGGTCAGTGAACTCGCGTCGGTGCTCATCACAGCCCTTCCGGTCGGCGAGGGAATGGTTCCGCCGTCATTGAACACGGCCGAACCGGGCAAACCCATGGTCGAGAATCCAGGTCACCTGTGTATTCGTCCACTGCCACGGGGTGACACAACCGGCGGCCCGGTGGCGTCAGATCACCGGGGTCGAGCGTTCGAGACCGGGGATTTCGCCGTTGCGGAAGGCGTCGACGAATAGTTCGTGATCCTGGCGGGTGCGGCGGGCGTACGTCTGACCGAAATCGACCATATCGCGGACGAATTCGTCCTCGTGGGAGCCGATGACCGCCATGATCGCCTCCTCGCTCTGGAATTCCACCAGCGACTGATCGGAGTCGGCGTCGGAAACACAGTGCATACCGGCGGTGGCCTGGCCGAGGTATTCGATCACCGGCTGCATTTCCTGCGGTTCGGTGAGATCGGACCAGTCCAGGTCGCTGACGTAGGGGGAGAGCTCGGAAACGATGTAGCCTTCGCCGTTGATCTCCGTGTAGCCGAGCCACGGGTCGGCGTGGGCTTGGAGTGCGCGTTGCGATACGGCGGTGCGGTGCCCGTGATGTTCGAAGTATGTGCGAATTCGATCGTCGTGGACGATCCGGCTCGGCGCGGCCACATTTCCCTGTTTCATCGACAGGATCACATCGTTTTCCAGGGCTTCGGTATGCCCCTCCACGAGAATGTTGTAGGCGGGCAGGCCCGCCGAACCGATCCCGAAACCTTTGCGGCCCACAATATCCTTCACCCCGTAGGTGATGCTCCCGAACCGTTTGTGCTCGGGGATTGTGTCGAGATACCGGGTGAACGCGTCCAGCACCAGTGCGCGCTCCTCCTCGCCCACCATGCGCACACCCTTGCCCGGGCGGAAGCGGCGCTCGTAGTTCTCTACCATCGTATTGGCGGCCAGCAGTTCGATACGGGTGTTCATCCGGGCGTCGAGCAGCACATCGTGCACCGGGCCGTCGGTGTTGCGCAGATGCAGCTTGAAATCCTGCTCGTCCCGGCTGCCGTCGTGGAACGCGCGCACCATGCGCACGTATGAGCGCACGTAGGTCTCGATCAATGCCTCGATATCGGCGTCGGAGACCGCCTTCCGCCGGGCCAGCAGCGCGATACTCGCGCAGAACCGTTTGATATCCCAGGTGAACGACCCGACGTAGGCTTCGTCGAAATCGTTGACGTCGAAGACGAACTGGCCCGCCGAATCCATATAGGTGCCGAAATTCTCCGCGTGCAGATCGGCCTGGATCCAGATCCGGCTGGTGCGCTCATCGGCCCATCGATCCTCGGCCGTGGCCATATCCCGGTAGAACAGGCAGGCGGCGCCGCGGTAGAAGGCGAACGGGTTATCGGCCATCTTGCGGAATTTCTTGCGGAACGCGCCCGGGTCGGTGGCGATCATGTCGCCGAAGGCTTCGACGAAAACCTCGATGATCTCGGCCTTGCGGTCGTGCGCGATGCGTTCGCTCAGCGGCGTGCTCACGGCTCGGTCCTCTCGTCACGACGTCGGGGCGCGTAGCGTTCCCGCAGGCAGGCATCCGGAAACCCCCGCTTCAGCGGTCAGCGCGGATTCGATCGTGCCAGAATCCGCTGCGCTTCGCCCGGTCGGGTCCTATGGGGATCGTGACGATCGACCGCACCGAACAGGCCGTTCGCCCGGTAGCTGCCGCCGACGTCCCGGTAGGCCGCGCCGCGGCCGCTGTGCGGGTCACCTGACCTCCGGTCGAGGTGCTGGATAGCGTCGGCGGAACTAGGCTGCCGACGTGCGCCCTTCGCCTACGTTCGTGAACCTGCTGGACGACGCTGCTTTTCTGTCGTTCGAACACCAGCTACACCTGGCCGACGTGCTGGGGCAGCACTCCTGGCAGGTGAACCTGCAGGACAGGGTCTTCACCTTCGACACCGAACACGGCCGCGTCGAATGCACCGATTTCCATTTTCTCGGTTCGGCCGCGCCCGGTCCGCACCCGGGTCAGGGCTCGTGGTTGTGGTCGTGGGCGAACCAGTCCGGTTTCCCGGCAGAGGTTTCGACGCTCGCGAAAACGGTGCGCGATTTCGGTATCGAGCACGGGATCGGCGAATTGGCTGCCGCGGAACTGCCGTTCGATACGTTCTCCTTCGATGAGCCGGACCCGCATCAGGTCACCTCGGTGCAGGTCGAAGCGGCCAAGGCCGTGACCGGTCGCTGGACCGGCTACAGCGGCCCGGCCGGCACCGACGGCACCCGCGCGGCATTTCTGGTGGAGCATCCGGATTTCCGGCTGCCGCCGCCGGAGGGACCCCGTGTCATGCGGACGCTGACCGAGGGTTTGTCGGGGCCGGCGCTGCACGATCATCGCCGCGCGGTGAGCACCTACCTCTCGCTGCGCGGTCTGAGTGCGACGTTCTCACCGGACGAAAGTCAGCTGATCGTCGACTCGCCGATACTTTCCGGCATCATCGGATTCGATGAATACGGGCGTACTGCCTCCCTCGAAATGACCGTGCCGGCGTCGCAATAAATCAACGCCGGCGCCGAGCGCTCCTCTCACGTCCGGCAGCCGCTGCAGCAGGTCTACGACCGGCTACCGGTACCCGCTGCTGACGAACGAGTTCGTGGGCTGATTCTGCAGGGAGGCGAGAAACTCGTCGGTACGTCCGACGTCCGCACGATCGTAGGTACTGACACTTGCGAGGATTTCGGAGGCGCCGGTTCGATCGAGAAGATCGGTGAGTGAGTTCGCTACCAGGTCAGGGGTGCCTGCGACCGCTGTGGCCAGCCAGGCACGCACGGTATCGGCTTTCTTCGTGCTGCTCGTGCTCCCCAGCATCCGGCGCACTTCCTCGAGGGGCTGCAGCGCGCGGAACTCACCGATCTCCCGGGAGTCGGCATAGGCCCAAGCCTCCGGCAGCAGGAGGTCGCGGGCGCGCTCGGTGGTCTCCGCGACGGCGATATCGACACTCACCATCAGGTACGGCTCCGCTGTCCGTGGGCCGGGGCGGAAGTTCCGGAAGTAGGCGTCGATCTTGTCCGCGTCGTGGAGGAGAGGACCCCCGATCACCGCGGGCAACCCCAGGTCGGCGGCCAGGGTCAGTCCGTTTCCGCCGGCGAGCAGGAACACCGGCGGAGGTTCGACCCGGGGCCTGACCGTGATATCGGCGCGTCCGTCCAGATAGGCCCGGATCTCCTCGACGGCGGCCGCGTACTCGCCCTCGCGCAGGGTCGTCCGCCCCAGTGCCCGCCGGACCGGAGCGGTGAACCCGAGCGAGCCGCCGAGTCCGATATCGACTCTGCCGGGATACAGCGCTTCGAGGAGTAGCGCCTGCTCGGCGATCACCAGCGGGCTGTGATTGGGGACCATGATCCCGCCGGTGCCGAGGCGGATACTGCGCGTGCGTGCCCCGATCGCCGAGAGCAGCACGGTAGGGGCCGCGCCGGCGATACCCGGGACGGCGTGATGCTCGGCTGTCCAGAACCGCTGAAAGCCGAGCTCCTCCGCGCGCACCGCCCTGTCGACCGTGGTGGCCACGGCATCGGCGTCGGACTCACCGCTGCGGGTCCGTGCGCGGTCGAGCAGAGAGATACGCATCAGCGCTGGTCTCCTTCCCTGCGGGGCGCAACGCGTCCTCTTCCGGTGTCGTACGGGGGGCAGGGGCATCCGGGTCGTCGTTTGGGTGGGCCGGCTGCTCCGTCCGTTGCTGTTTCGAACATCCCGGCGGGCCGTGCGATTCCCTGGCATGCGCGGTCGCCCGTGCCGAAAGTTTGGGCGGGGCCACCGTGCAGCCCGGGCTCGCGACACCCCTCACCGCGGAGTTCCTCGCGGCGCGGTCCGAGCACAGAGTTACGCGGCGCGGACACTTTTGTCCGGCTCGGTGGACTCATGGTCGAGCAGGTCCGTTCGTCGGGGCAGCAGGAGTGGGGTGGCGAGTAGGAGAACGCCGGAGATGGTTATCGCGGTGAGGGGGCTGGTGAGGGTGGCGAGGACGCCCCAGAGCGCGGTCAGGCCGGCCTGGACGAATTTGCTGCTCACACTCCAGGTGCTCAGGACCTGGGTGGCGTGATCCAGGGGTGTCCGTTGGAGGCGTTCGGTCGCGTTGATCGGGTTGAAGATGCCCATGCAGGTGATCAGCAGGGTTTCGACGATGATGACGGTGAGGAGCCCGGTGAGGCCGGGCTGGATGAACGCGAGACCGAGCGGGAACAGCGATCGCAACCGGCCGGACACGGTCATCACCCGGTACTGGCCGTAGCGTTCGACGAGCGGTGCGCAGAGGCGGGCCCCCACGAACCCGCCGACTGCCGGGAGGCCGAAGGCGAGACCGTATTGCCAAGCGGGGAAATGGAATTCGCCGAGGAGCAGGACGGCCAGGAGGGGGACGGTGGCCATGATCAGGCCGCTGACCAGGATCGAGTTGAGGAACAGGCGCCGCAGTACGCGGTCGTGGCGGATGAACCGGAAGCCGCCGAGCAGGTCGGCTGCGCGGATTCCGGTGGCCCGGGTGCGGGGTGCTGCGATGTCGCCGGCGCGGATGCGGAGGACGGCGACCGCGGACAGTAGGTAGCTGAGGGCGTCGGCCAGAACCGTGATGACCGGGCCGAGCAGCCCGATCAGCGCGCCGCCGAGGGGTGGGCCGACCGCCGTCGCCACCCAGTTCGTGCCCTCGAATCTGCCGTTCGCGGCGAGCAGGTGATCGCGGTGGACGAGGTGTTTCAGGTAGGCGCCGGAGGCGGCGGTGAACGCGATACCCGCGGTGCCGGAGACGACCGAGACGATCAGCAGCTGGCCATAGGACAGTGCGCCGAGAAAGTAGGCGGCCGGGATACTCGCCATCGCGACGAACCGGATCAGGTCCATCGCGATCATCACCGGACGCTTCGCCCGGCGTTCGACCCACGGCCCGAGCGGGAACGCGACGATCGCCGACATCGCTAGCCCGGCCGCCCCCAGCAGCGACACCGCGAAGGCCGGCGAGTGCAGCACCTGAACCGCGATCAGCGGGAACGCGCCGAAGGCGAGCCACGTGCCGTAGGTGCTGACGGCGTACGCCGACCACAACCACCCGAAATCCGACCCGAATTTCACAGCACCCGACTCCTTCGCCACAACCGACGTGCGGTCTGTGAATCACACCGGTTTCCGGAATTCAGTTCAAACAACCGGCTACCGGTCGGCCACAACGATCAGTTGTGCGTGCTGGGCCGAAGGGGTACCGAGGCCGAAACAGTGGTCGCGCAATGCCGAGTTGCCGGTCGATCCGGTCCGTTGTGCCGCCGTATCAGCCGTCGAGGAAATCCAGCAGTTCCGCAGTGACGAACCGGGGGTTCTCCTCGACGAGCCAGTGCCCGGCGTTCGGTATGTCCACCGCCCGCACGATATTGCTCATACGTGGGGCCACGGTGGCGCGGACCGGGTCGAGCTGGCCCTGGGCGGTCATGAGCAGGGCCGGGATATCGGTCGGGGCTGCCGCCGTGGTGTCGTGGACGTCTTGGCCGAGGGTGCGGTAGAGCTCGAAACCACCGGTCAAGGCCTCCGGGCGGCGGTATGTCCGGGCGTATTCGTCGATTTCGGCGGCGGTGAACGGGGATCGGTCCGAGGTGCCCCCGAAGGCCGTGCCGCCGTAGGAGACCTGGGGATAGAACAGTGCCAGGTACTCGCGGACGTCGTCGCCGACCACCGCCTCGGGGACCTGCCGCTGGGAGTGGAAGGCGATATGCCAGCTCATCGTCCGGTAAGTGGACGCGTCGATCGCGGGTCCGGGGAGCGGCAGGTCCAGGTAGCCGAGGCGGGCGGTGTCGGCGGGGAACTGGGTGGCGTACTGGAAGGCCACCGCGGCGCCGAAATCGTGTCCGACGACGCGGGCGTCGCGTACCCCGAGTCGATCGGCGATCAGGGTGTGGATGTAGCGGGCCAGGGTCGCTTTGTCGTAGCCGGTCGGGGAGCCGGTACTGTCACCCAGCCCGGGGAGGTCGACGGCGTACACGGTGTGGTGTTCGGCGAGGGCCGGCATGATCTGCCACCAGCCGAACCAGGTCTGCGGCCAGCCGTGGATCAACACCACGGGGGTGCCGCTGCCGCCGGTCACGTAGTGCATCCGGACGCCGTCGATATCGGCGAACTCGTGCCGGAAGGTGTTCTCGAAGTCCGGGTCGCCCTGGGTGGCCGCGGCGTACGGAGGGGCAGTGGTGGCGGTCGGTGCGGAGCAGGCCGCGGTACCGAAGGTGAGCAGGAGGGCGAGTGTGACGGACACCGTCGTGCGTGCGGACGGGACGGAGCGGCGCGACGGGGGCCGGGTGGCGGTGATCATGTGATCAGCCTTTCCGAGCACACCACCAGCTGGCACGAAATCTTGCGGTTCCGGCAAGATGGAGCGGTGGACCGGGAAACGGAAGAGGTACTCGACGTCGTGGGCCCGAGGTTGCGGGCCTTGCGTCGCGAGCGCGGCATCACACTCGCCGAACTCGCGGCGACGACCGGGATCTCGGAGAGCACGCTCTCCCGGCTGGAGAGTGGCCAGCGCCGGGCAAGCCTGGAACTGCTGCTACCGCTGGCCCGGACCTACGACGTCCCGCTGGACGACCTGGTCGGCGCCCCGCGCACCGGCGACCCCCGGATCCACCTGAAGCCGATCCGGAAATCCGGGATGGTGTTCGTCCCGCTGACCCGTCGGCCGGGCGGTGTGCAGGCGTTCAAGATGATCATCCCGGCCCGGCCGCAACCCCTGGCCCCGACACCACAAACGCACGACGGCTTCGAATGGTTGTATGTGCTCAACGGCCACCTGCGTCTGGTCCTCGGCGACCGCGACCTGACCCTGCCGCCCGGTGAGGCCGCCGAATTCGATACATCCCTGCCGCACTGGCTCGGCAGCGCCGACGGCGGCGCAGTCGAGTTACTCATCCTGTTCGGCCCGCAAGGAATGCGCGCGCATGTGCGTCCCGGAGAGGGCAGGTCCGGGCTTCGGCGGCTGCCCGCCCGGCAGCCGTCCTGATATTCTTCGGGGCGCGGAGAGCCGGCCCGAGCGTGCCGGTATCGAGTAGCGTCGGCGTCTCGCGGCCGGCCCGGAAGACCGCGACCGGGGTGCGGGGGACACCGGCACGAAGGGGCGGATGTGGTTCTGCGCATCGGTGAGGACTTCGCGGGTTACCGGATCGACGGGGAACTGGGCCGCGGCGGAATGGGGGTGGTGTATCGCGCGGTTCACCCGCGACTGCCGTCGAAAACCGTGGCGCTCAAGGTGTTCGACATCGAGCGTGGCGGCCCCCGCGGACTCCACCTCTTCGGCAGGGAAGCCGATCTGGTGTGCGGGCTGGCCCATCCGAACATCGTTCGGGTCCACGATCGGGGGGATGCGGCCGACGGATTGTGCTGGATCGAAATGGAATACGTCGAAGGTGACAATGTCAGAGACATACTGCGCCGCGAACCCACCGGATTGGATCCGCAGCGCGCCGTCCGCTTCATCGCCGACGCCGCCGCCGGAATCGACCACGCGCACCGCAACAAGGTGGTGCACCGCGATATCAAACCGTCCAATCTGCTGGTCTCCACCGCCGACGGGGTCGAACGGGTACTGGTCGCCGATTTCGGTCTCGCTCGCAGCCTCGACGAGGAAGCCACCGTCACCGGTGGCGGGCAGCGGGAATACTCACCGCACTACGTCGCCCCGGAACGTTTCCTCAGCTCCCTGCCCGACCACCGCTCCGATGTGTACTCCCTCGGCGCGACCCTGTTCCAACTGCTCACCGGCTCTTTCCCCTACCCGAACCGTGGTGACCTGGAACTGATCCACGCGCACCGCTACGAACCCGTCCCGGTGCCCAGCCGGATCCGCCACGAACTGCCCACGGCTGTCGATACCGTGATCGCCCGGGCGATGGCGAAGGAACCGGATGACCGATACCAGAGCTGCGAGGAATTGGCCCTCGCCGCCGGTGCCGCCCTCTCCGGTGCGGAGATACCCGCCGCCTCCCCACCCGCCGACCCGGGACCGCCACCCGTCGCGACACCCGAGCCGATCGAACTCGAATCGGCCACCGGAACGGAAACTGTTGTCTCCCAAGGTGCTGCGTCCGAGCCTCGCGGCCGCTGGAGGCGAATCGGTGTCGCCCTCACGGCAGTGGCCCTCGTGCTCGCCGGCGGGTGGATTCTGATGGACCGGGCCGACCCCGCTCAGCGAACGCCCCCGGAAACCGGCACACCGCGCACCGGCGGTGTCTTCCTCACCGCCCGCTGTTACTGGACGGTCCGGCAACCCGTCGCCGCCGGAACCTACCTGGAACTGCCGTCCGGCAATGCCACCGCGGACGAACCGAATTGCATTCTCAACCTCGACGACAACACAGCCGCCGTGGCCTCCGTACAGCGCGCAATCACCCTGTGCCACAACGTCCCCGTGCAGGTGTCCGGCCGCTACGATTTCACGACCAAATCCGCTATCAGGCAGTTGCAGCAGAACGCGGGCGTCCCGGCCGACGGAATATACGGCCCGAAGACCCGCGCTACCGTCCTGCACTGGCCGGTGCTGCGGGAAGCGGACGGGGGCTTCGAAGGGGTATGCCGGAGCCCCCGCTGAACGCGCTACGGTCGTCCCGGGAACAGTTCGATCGTGGCCGCATCATCGTCGAAAGACAAGGGCCGCATAGTGATCGGAGTCGAACTACCCGTGCTGAGAGTGGTGGTGCCGCCTGCTCCGGTCGTACCGCGCAGAGTGGTGCCGGGGCCGTAGGCTTCCCAGGTCACCGAGTCCGACGTCACCTCGGACACGATCACCTCGGGAAAACCGAATACCGCGGCGTCGACGGGGATGGTGGCAGGCGCGGTCACGGTCAGGGTGCAGCTGCCGTCGAAACAGGGACCGAAATAACCGCTTTCGTCGACAGCCTGGAACGAAACGGTGGACGGGGCCGGGGCGGGTGCCGTACCGGTCGGCGTCGTGGTCGCTGGTATCGGCTCGCTCGAGGAATAGCCTGCTCCGCAGGCGGTGAGCGCAAGACCGAGTGTCAGTGCCGCGGCGGACACGATCGCACGGTGCGAGCCGCGGGTTACAGCGAGTGTGCGGTGGACAGGACGAGGAGACGGTAACGGAAACATAGGGTCGGATCCTTCGGCCGGAGGGTCGGTGGGGAAGTAGCCGAGACAGCACGGCGCGTCGCCGTGGCTCGACTGGGTGTGATCGTGTTGCCGATGCGGCCCGCAGGTTCGCGGACCCTCACTCCGGTATCCGAACCGGGAGCGGCGAACGTTATCGGCTACGCCGTGTGAGATCATGGGGGTCACACGACGGAGGGAATCGTCCCTGCCGGACTCCTGCATCGAAGCGATGCCGACCCGAGGCACCTTCGTTCTTTCAGGAGTGCACCATGACCACGATCAGCTGGACCGAGAACGGATCGGCCTTCTCGGCGCGCTGGCATTCCGAGAACGGGTCCCCGGCGCCTGCTCGCGTTGTCGTCGTCGACGATCGCACCAGCGCGAACGCTGCGCACCGCCTTGCCAGGGCGGAGACGGGTCTGCTGTGGCGGGGAGATTTCCACAATGCGCGCCAGCTCAGCCGGGCGCTGGAGCGTCGTCAGCAACGCAGTCCTCGCTCCGCCGCGGCGGGCGGTGATGTGGCGTCACTCTTCACCGGTCATCGTGCTACCCGGGCCGCGCGAGCCGAACTGCTGGGGAGGGTGCTGGTTGTCCTGGAGCCCGACTATTCCCTCGGGCTACGCCGGGCACCGGATGTGCGGAAGGCCTGTGATCACGCCTATGGCACCGGAGACCCGGCCGGCCGCGATACCGAGCGGACCTGCGTATCGCTACCGGAACTACTCGGTGTGCTCAGCGCCTACCAGTGGCATGTGAAAGGCGTCGATATCCCCGCGCTGGATGCACGCATCCATCCGGACTACGGCGTCTTCTCACCGGTCCGCGGCGAATACATCGATCTGGTCGCCCGAGCACCGTTACCGCCGGGCGTCGAGCAGCCGCAGGCATTCGACCTCGGCACGGGCACCGGAGTGCTCGCCGCCGTCCTCGCTCGCCGGGGCGCACAGGTGGTGGCCACCGATATCAACCGTCGTGCGGTGACGTGCGCGCGGGAGAACCTGCGGCGGCTCGGCCTGGCCGACCGGGCCCGGGTCGTCGAGGCCGACCTGTGGCCGGAGGGACGAGCCGACCTGGTCGTCTGCAACCCACCCTGGCTTCCCGCGCAGCCGACCTCCGCCCTCGAACTGGGAATCTACGACCCCGATTCCGAGATGCTCCGCCGGTTCCTGCACGGTCTCCCGGACCATCTCACGCCCGGTGGTGAGGGCTGGCTCATCCTGTCCGATCTCGCCGAGCGCCTCGGCCTGCGGACCCGCGCGGAACTCCGCACCCACATTGCCGACGCAGGTCTGCGCGTCGCCGGCCGCCACGACACCGCACCGCGGCACCCCCGGGCCACCGACGCCGCCGACCCACTCCATGAAGCCCGGCGGCACGAGGTCACCTCACTGTGGCGATTGGTGTGCGGGTGAGCAAGAAGACCCTGGTCGCCACGATCGGTGTCGCCGGCTGATCGGCGCATTCGGCTCCGCCGGGGACCTCTGCCGCCGGAATCGCCTGCCGGGCCGGCACTCGACTTCGGGTGGCAGTCGCGGAGAGGCGCTGCCGCGGCGCGCGTCCCGGTGAGCGTTCGGGAAACCTGGCGTTCGAGTCGGTTGTCGTGGCGTTTCGGTCGCGTGGCGGGCGGCGCTCGCTTGTTGTATCGGGCATGACAACGAGCACTCTCCCGACCGGCGCGGCGACGCCGGAATCGGCCCGGCGGGCGCGGCCTGCCTTGTTCATCATGTTCCTGGGCAGCTTTTCTCTGGTGACCGCCGAATTCCTGCCTCCCGGTGTATTGACCACGCTCGCCGAGGATTTGCGTGTCGCCGAGGGGGTGGTCGGGCTGTCGGTGAGCGCGACCGCGCTGACCGCGCTCCTGGCCGCGCTCGGGTTGAGTTCGCTGTTCCCCCGGGTCGACCGGCGCACCTTGCTGGTGGTGCTCACCGTCGGTGCCGCGGTGTCCAACCTCGTGGTGGCGCTGGCACCGAATATCGTTCTGTTGCTGATTGCGCGGCTGCTCCTCGGTGTGGCCGTCGGCGGTTACTGGTCGATGGCTTTGGTGATCGCGTCGCAGCTGGTGCCGGCGGCCAGGCTCGGTAAGGCGATGATGATCGTGAACGCCGGCACGACGGTGGCGACGGTGGCCGGTGTTCCGCTCGGTGTGCTGCTGAGTACCTTCGCCGGCTGGCGGGTGGTGTTCGTGGTCGCGGCCGGGCTGACTGTCGTCGCGGCGGTGGCGGTGCATCTGGTGCTGCCACCGATCGCGCCGACACCGGGTATCGGCTGGGCGGCCATGGGTGGCGCGCTGCGCGCCCCGGGAGTGGCGCTGGGTCTCGTCAGTGTGGTCGCCGTGATCGGCGGGCATTTCGCGGGGTACACCTATATTCGCCCGGCGCTGGCCGAGTTGCTCGGCGCCGGTCCGGCGGTGATCCCGGTACTGCTGGCATTGTTCGGAATCGGGGGCCTGTTCGGGAATTTCGTCCTCGGGGCGCTCGCTGATCGACGGCTCGGTGTGCTGCTGCCGGCGGTTCCGGCTGCTATCGGGTTGTCGCTGGTCGCGATAATCGCCTCCGGTGCCGTTCCGGCCCTGGGCTATGTGGCCGTGGTGCTGTGGGGTGCGGCGTTCGGCGGCATTCTCAACCTCGTGCAGGTGTGGGTGTCGCGGCTGCTGCCCGATCGGGTGGAGGCCGGCGGCGGGCTCGTGGTGGCCGGGTTCCAGCTGGCGATCATCCTCGGTTCCGCGGTCGGCGGCCGCGGGGTGGACAGTATCGGCCTGGCCGCGACCTACGGTCTGGCCGCCGTCGCGGCGGTGCTCGGCGGGATAGCGATCCGGGTCTCGCTCAGCCGGGCGCCGCGGTAGCGGTCTCCGCCGAGGACATATGGGCCGCACGCCGCCATTCGGACGGCGTGAGGCCCGTATGCCGTCGAAACGCCCGCCCGAACGCGGTATCCGATCGGTAACCGAGTCGCCGGGCCACCGCCCCCACCGAGGCATCTTTCTCGACCAGGAAGCGCTGCGCTCGTTCGACCCGCAGTTTCGTCAGATAGCGGCCCGGCGTGAGCCCGGTCGCCTCCTGAAACCGTGCCGCGAAACCGGATCTCGATGCCAACGCGACCCGTGCCAGCGCTTCGACGGTCCACTCCTGCCCGGGGTCGGCGTGCATAGCGGCCACCGCCCGCGCGACCCCCGGCTCGTTCACCCGCAACAGCCACCGCTTCGGGGCGCAGCCGCGGGAATGCCAGGATTCGATCGCCATCGACGCGATCAATGTCGCCACCCGGTCGCCCTGCACTCCGTTCGGGTCCGGGCATTCTTGGACCAGATGCTGCATCATCGTCGCGGCCAGCGACGCATGCCGGGTGAAGTCGGTCAGCAACACCCGTGGCGGGAGCGCATCCATGGCACTGCCCGTGCCTACCGGCGTGAGCTGTATCCGCAGCACCTGAGCTTCCGACAGCGCATTGAGCGCGAACCGGACGTCGTGCGGAACGAACAGGAAATCCCCGTGTGCCAGATCCTCGGCGTCACCGAGACCTTCGACCCGCACCAGCCCTTCGGAGACGATGAGCGCACTCGGCTCGCCGGCCAGAAACTGCCATCGACCCGGTTCGAACGTGAAGACATCCCGCCGGACGAACCGCCACTGCAGATCTGCCAGCACGTCCTCGAGTCCCCGCCCGCCCGGATCGACCACTGTCACTGCGCACACCCTTCTCGGTGCCGATCTTGCCGGATTCACGGTATCAAGACCGGCGGGGCCCGACCGTCCGGCGAGGGCCGTTGCTCAGGTTCGCCCGCCTGACTCAAGGGTCGAATATTAGCTCTGAACTGCAGTTATTATCCATAAGGCGCCCAAGTGGCGCCGGTCCGCGCCAAATTTGAGCCATTGTGGCTTGCGATGGCGCCATATCGGTGCCATACTGGTGCCATGGACTTGACCAGCTACGTGAGCAACCTCGGACGTGAATTCGCGACACTCGCCGAAGCCGGTGGTGACGAATCCCGCGCGTTGGTCGAGCGCCTGACCGGGTCGCTCGAATCGGCGATCCGGATGACCTTGCTGGACGCGTTGTCCGCCGCCGCCGACGAGATCACCCGCGACCTGGCGCCGGGTTCGGTGGAGGTGCGGCTGCGGGGACGCGACCCGAATTTCGTTGTCACCACGCCGCCCACCGAACCGGTCGAGGTGACCGCCGCGAAGGACGATCCGGCGCCGGTGGACAGTGCACCGATCTCCGAGGACGGCCCGACCGCGCGGATCAATGTCCGGCTCCCGGAACAGCTCAAGACCGCGGTCGAGGAGGCCGCCGCGAAGGAAGGTCGCTCGGTCAACGCGTGGCTGGTCCGTGCGGCGTCGGCCGCGCTGCGGCAACCCGGCCGCGAACAGCCCGCCGAACCGCGCGGCACGAAGACCACCCAGCGGCTCACCGGTTGGGTGCGCTAGCTACCCGCCGCCCACTACACCACGCCCCCGACCTGCGGGGACGCATCACCTACTCCTATTGAGGGGACAGCTATGCCCACATTCGAAACACCCGAACCGATTGCCGTGACCGTCGAGCTCGGCGTCGGCAATCTGCGGATCACCGCGAGCGACCGCGCCGACACAGTCGTCGACGTACGGCCGAGCGACGAATCCGATGAATCCGACGTGCAGGCCGCGCAGCGGGTCCATGTCGACTACGCGAACGGCGCGCTGCAGATCACCGGGCCGAAAGCGCGGATGTTCGACTTCTCCCGCAAGACCAGGTCGGTGGAGGTGACTATCGACCTGCCCCAGGGTTCGCACGTGACCGGCAACGTGGAGATGGGCCACCTCACCGGCACCGGCCGGCTCGGCGAATGCCGGTACAAGACCGGTGCCGGGAACATCCGGCTCGACCGGACCGGCCCCTTGCGGTTGGACACCGGGGCCGGCCAGCTCACCGTCGGCGATGTCGTGGGCAGCGCCGAAATCCACACCGGCACCGGGAAGGTCAGTCTCGGCGAGGTCGAGGGCTCGGTGGTCGTGAAGAGCTCCAACGGTGACATCGTCATCGGCGCGGCCGCCGCCGACACCCGGGTACGCACGGCGAATGGCGATATCTCCGTCGACCGGGCCGGTGCGGGGGTCGAAGCGAAGACGTCCAGCGGCACCATTCGCCTCGGTGAGGTGGCTCGCGGCTCGGTCGAACTCGGGACCGCCATGGGCGAACTGGAGATCGGTATCGCTGAGGGCACCGCCGCCTGGCTGGATGTGAACACCTCGTTCGGCCACGTGCACAACCTGCTGGACAGCGCCGCTCAACCCGAAAAGTCCGACGAAACCGTCGAGGTGCGGGCCCGCACCGCATTCGGCGATATCACGATCCGCCGTTCCTGAACCACTACCGGCTCTGAAGAAGGAAGAACATGACCACCGGACAATCTCAACCGGCCATCGCGGTGACCGGATTGCGCAAATCGTACGGCGACCACGTCGTCCTCGACGGTATCGACCTGAATGTCCCGCAGGGAACGGTGTTCTCGCTGCTCGGCGCGAACGGCGCCGGGAAGACAACCACCGTGAAGATCCTGTCCACCTTGATCGGCGCCGACGGCGGGGAGGTCCGAGTCGCCGGTCACGACGTCACCCGGGAAGCCGACGCGGTGCGTGCCGCGATCGGTGTCACCGGCCAGTTCTCGGCGGTGGACAATCTGCTCACCGGCCGGGAGAACCTGCTGATGATGGCGGATCTGCACCACCTCGGCCGCGGCGACGGCCGGCGTCGCGCCGCCTACCTGCTCGACCAGTTCGACCTGGTCGACGCGGCCGGAAAGCCGGTCTCGACCTATTCGGGAGGCATGCGGCGCCGACTCGACCTCGCGATGACCCTGGTCGGCAGCCCGCGGGTGATCTTCCTCGACGAGCCGACCACCGGCCTCGACCCGCGCAGCCGCCGTGCCATGTGGCAGATCGTCCGGGATCTGGTGGCCACCGGCGTCACCATCTTCCTGACCACCCAGTACCTGGAGGAAGCCGACGAACTGGCCGACCGGATCGCGGTCCTCGACCACGGCCGGCTGGTCGCCGAGGGAACCGCGGACGAGCTCAAACGCCGCATCCCCGGAAGCCATATCCGGCTGCGGTTCGCCGACGCCCGCGGCGTCGACGCGGCTGTCCGGGTGCTGGGCCAGGTTTCGCGCGACAACGACGCGCTCGCCCTGCGCGTGCCCGGCGACGGCAGCCTCCGGTCCCTCGAGACCTTGATCGGCCGGCTCCGCGAGCACGCCATCGAGGTCGACGAACTCTCCGTGCACACACCCGATCTCGACGATGTCTTCCTCGCTCTCACCGGCAATTCCGACAACCAGAAGGTGACCTCCCGATGAGCACCCCCGCCCTCGCCGCCCCGGCGAACCTCAGATTCCACCCGCTGCGTGATTCGGCGACGATGCTGCGCCGCAACCTCAAACATATGCTGCGGTACCCGTCGATGACCGTCATGCTCATCGGGATGCCGGTCGTATTCCTGCTGCTGTTCGTCTACGTGTTCGGCGGCACGATGGGTGCCGGGCTCGGCGACGGGTCGGGAGGACGCGGCGCGTACGTCGACTACGTTTCCCCCGCGATCATCCTGATGACCATCACCGCCGCTGTTCAGGGAACAGCGATCTCGGTCGCGATGGATATGACCGAGGGCATCATCGCGCGATTCCGGACCATGCATATCGCCCGCGTCTCCGTGCTCACCGGACACGTTCTCGGCAGTCTCATCCAGACCGTGCTCAGTATCGCGGTCGTCATCGGGGTCGCGCTGCTCGTCGGCTTCCGGCCCACTGCAAGCCCGGCCGAATGGCTGGCCACGGCCGGTTTCCTGGTGGTGGTGACCTTCGCGCTCGTCTGGTTGTCCGTGGCGCTCGGACAGGTCAGCAAAACTGTCGAGTCCGCAAGCAATGTGGGTATGCCGCTGCTCCTGCTGCCCTTCCTCGGCAGCGGGTTCGCTCCGACCGACTCCATGCCTGCCGGGCTGCGCTGGTTCGCCGAGTACCAGCCGTTCACGCCGATCATCGAAACCCTGCGCGGCCTGCTCCTGGGTACCCCGATCGGGAACAACGCGTGGATGGCGCTCGGCTGGTGTGCCGTCATCACCCTCGGTGGATACCTCTGGTCGAAGAAGCTGTTCAATCGCGAATACACCGGTTAGTGGCACGGTTCCCGGTCAACCGGTCTGCTCCGGATGACGCCGCACACTGACACCACCGGTCGTCCGGTGTCCCGCACAATCACGCGGGACACCGGACGATCTGTCGTATCGGTTCAGCGGCCGGGGTCCGGTGGCGGATACTGCGGTGCCGGAAACTGCTGCGGCGGACTCTGCGGTGCCGCGAATTGCTGTGGCGGATACTGCGGGGGCGCGTACTGCATGCCGTACGGGGCCGGCCGACCGGGGCGACCGGCGGAAACGGATCGCGCGATTCCGCTGACGACACTGGCGAACAGCGCGGCGAACAGGAACAGCACTGTCGCCAGGTGGGCCCAATGGAAACTGAACGCCTCCGATATCGCCTTCCGACTCGTGCGAGGTGAGAGCGATCTTCCTCGCCGCCGGCAACCCGGATCGCGCGTCGCCGGCGGCGCGGTGAACAGACCCGGCAAAAAAAGTTCGAAAAAGTTCGGTGGTGGATGTCGAGAACGTCGTGACGGTTCCGTCCCAGGGGTGATCGACCAACTAGGGTCGCATCCGAAGGGAGAATGTCATGGCCAAGTACCTGCTGCTCAAGCACTACCGCGGCGCCCCGGCGTCCGTCAACGACGTGCCGATGGACCAGTGGACGCCCGCCGAGATCGAAGCGCATATGCAGTACATGCAGGACTTCGCGGACCGCCTGGAAGGTAGCGGCGAATTCGTCGACGGCCAAGCGCTGGCGGCGGAGGGCGCATGGGTCCGGTACGACGGTCCGGGCAAACCCCCGGTGACCGACGGCCCGTTCGCGGAGACCAAGGATCTGATCGCGGGCTGGATGATCATCGACGTCGACTCCTACGACCGTGCCGTCGAGCTGGCCGGTGAGTTGTCGGCGGCGCCCGGTGCCGGCGGTAAGCCGATCCACGAGTGGCTGGAAGTCCGGCCGTTCCTGACCGCCCCGCCGACAGTCACCGAATGACGGCTGCCGGCGCGGTGGACGAGGCACAGCTGCGGGACCTGATCCCCGGCGTCCTGGCGGCCCTCGTCCACCGCGGGGCGGATTTCGCGACCGCCGAGGACGCCGTTCAGGAAGCATTGATCCGGGCCGTCGAGACGTGGCCGGACCGGCGTCCCGACGATCCCAAAGGGTGGCTGATCACCACGGCGTGGCGTTGTTTCGTCGATCTCGCCCGATCCGAGAGCGCACGCCGGAATCGGGAGATGCGGGTTTCCGATCAGCCGCCACCCGGCCCGTCCGCCTCCGTCGACGAAACGCTGCAACTCTACTTCCTGTGCGCGCACCCGAGTCTCACACCGTCCTCGGCGGTCGCCCTGACGCTGCGCGCCGTCGGCGGCCTCACCACCCGCCAGATCGCGCAGGCCTACCTCGTCCCCGAAGCGACGATGGCGCAGCGGATCAGCCGGGCCAAACGCACCGTCGGCGCGGTGCGGCTGGACCGTCCCGGTGATCTCCACACCGTGCTGCGGGTGCTCTACCTGGTGTTCAACGAGGGATACAGCGGCGATCTCGACCTCGCCGCGGAAGCGATCCGGTTGGCCCGGCAGCTGGCCGCGACCACCGACGATCCCGAGGTCGCGGGCCTGCTCGCCCTGTTCCTGCTGCACCACGCGCGGCGTCCGGCCCGCACCCGGGCCGACGGCAGCCTGGTGCCGCTGGCCGAGCAGGACCGTAACCTCTGGCGGCGCGATCTGATCGCCGAGGGCGTGGTCGTGCTCCAGGCCGCGCTGGTCCGCGACCGGCTCGGCGAATACCAGGCACAGGCCGCCATCGCGGCGCTGCACGCCGACGCGCAGGCAGCCGAGGAAACCGATTGGGTGCAGATCGTCGAGTGGTACGACGAACTGGTCCGGCTCACCGACAGCCCGATCGCGCGGCTCAACCGGGCTGTCGCCGTCGGCGAGGCGGACGGACCACGGGCGGGGCTCGCCGCACTCGCCGAACTCGACCCCGAACTCCCGCGATACACCGCCTCGGCCGCCTACCTCCACGAGCGAGCCGGCGACACCGCCACGGCGGCGCGGCTCTATGCCGAGGCCGCCGCACAGGCGCACAATCTCGCGGAACGCAACCACCTCACCCTCCGGGCGGCGACCCTCCGCCACCGTCCCTCGGTCCGAGAGGACTGAGCGCCCGTACCGTCTCTCGACGTCGTGGTCGTGCCGGGCCACATGCGGGGGCGGGGTCTGCCACCCGCTCGCGGGACGGGACGTCGCTATGCCGGTGCTGACGAGCCCAGGCCGACCGCCGGTGCTGCTGTGGATTCCGCCCTGCTGATCGGCCATGAGCGCCCGAGAAACGCCGCCAGTCGTTCGGTGGGCCCGGCCTGGGCCCGTGGCTCGACCGGAGAGCCGAACGGCGAGCCCGGTCCGCGGAACGCCCCGGACAGGGCCCGGTCGGCGACGGCCTGTGCCTTGGCGGCCAGTGCCGGGTGTGCCTCGGCGTTCTGCCCGGTGGCCACGGCCAGATCCCAGCCGTGCGCGACGGTTTCCATGAGGTAGGCGCCGACCGCGAGCCCGCCGGGGGCTTCACCCCAGGGGGCGGTGACCGTGCTGGTCAGGAGCGTATCGTCGGCCCACCGGTCGAGTGCGGCGGTCGCCCGTTCCAGGTAATCCGCGCCGGGCCGGTTCTCGTCGATATCGGCGCGGGCGGGCAGCCTGCGGGGGTCTGCGCCGTCGGCCGACGCCGCGATCTTGGCGGGGTGGCAGGAGAGGTGTGCGAGGAGGGCGCGGACGTCGAATTCCGCGCAGGGCGTCGGGCCCGTCCACTGCGCGGGCTCCACCGCGTCCATGAGCCCGGCTACCCACCGGTGAGCCGCGGCGAGGTCTGATCGGAAATCCGGAATCTGTGTCATGGCATCAGTCTCCGACCCATCAGGTGACATCTGATGTCACCTTTCCGTGGGATTCTGGAGGAGTGCGCGCGGACCGGCTTCTCCAGATCGTCCAGTTGCTACGACGGCACGGGACGATGAGTTCCGCGGAGTTGGCTCGTCGGCTCGAGGTCACCAAACGGACCGTGCTGCGCGATATGGACGCGCTGTCGACCGCCGGTATCCCGGTGTACGCCGAACGCGGCCGGGGCGGCGGATTCGCGCTCGTCCCGGGTTTCGAACCCGATGTCGAACAGCTCACCAGTGCGGAGGCCAGGGCATTGTTCGTCGCCGGCGGTCGCGGCACGGCCGATGCGCTCGGGCTGGGTGGATCGTTCTGCAGCGCACTCCACAAACTCGCCACCGCCCTCCCGGACGATGAGCACCGCCTGGTCACCCATGTCCGCGAGCGGATCGTTCTCGACAGCGGCGGCTGGCACCGCGACCCGGACACTCTCGACGCGCTGGCCGAGGTCCAGGCAGCGGTCCTGGACGACGAACGGATCCGGATCCGCTACCGGTCGAAGGCCGCCGCCGCGCCGGGGGACCGGACCGTCGACCCGTGGGGGCTGCTGCAGGTCGGCACGACCTGGTACCTCGTCGCCGCGCACCGCGGCCGCCCGCGCAGCTACCGGATTTCCCGGATCAGCGCGGTGCGGCGGCTGGGTGAGCCGAGCCGGCGACCACCGGACCTGGATCTACCGGCCGTGTGGCAGCGGATGCGCGACGATTTCCGCCGCGCTCCCTCGACCGAGATCGTGCTGCGGATCCACCCGCCGCGGATTCCGATGGTGCTGCGGTCGCTCGCGGTGACCACCCTCGGCGATCCGGAACCTGTCGCAGGAGATCCGGATGTCGTGAGAATCCGGGTTCGCAGTGTGCGTGCCGCGGCAGCCATGCTGGTGGGCTTCGGTGCCGAGGTCGATATCATCGGCCCGGAAATACTGCGCGACACCGTCATCGCGCTCGCCGAGGAAGCGCACCGGCACCACCGGAACACCGCTCGGGATACCGGGCGGCAATGACCGGCGATCAGAGATGGGCCGCGGCTCGGTTGTAGTCGGCAGCAGTGACCGGTTCGGCCCAGACCACATCGTCGCCTTCCCAGAGTGCGAGGTGGGTCATGAAGTGGTCGGGCCCGGCGCCGTGCCAGTGTTCCTCACCCGGCGGGCACCACACGGTGTCGCCGGGATTCAGGACGGCGACCGCGCCGGCGCGGGTGACGACCAGCGTGGTCCCTTCGGTGACGTGCAGGGTCTGGCCGAGACCGTGGGTATGCCAGTTCGTGCGGGCACCGGGGGCGAAGTGCACGGCATTGAGCCGGGCCCGGGAAGGATCTTCGCCGCGGTAGATGGTGTCGAACCAGACGGGACCGGTGAAGATTTCGGCGGGTGCTTTGGTGGTCGGCGGCTTACCGAGTGTGTCCATGGGTTCTCCCAGGTTGTGTGTCAGACGGTCAGCAGGACTTTGGTGGCGCGGCGTTCGTCCATCGCGCGGTAGCCCTCGGCGGCCTCGTCGAGCGGCAGGGTCAGGTCGAAAACCTCACCGGGGTCGATGTCGCCGCGGACGATGAGGTCGATCAGGTCGGGCAGGAAACGGCGAACCGGCGCCGGGCCGCCGTGCAGGTGGACGCCCGAGAAGAACAACTGCATACCGTCGAGCTCGACACCGTGGGCGACACCGACATAGCCGACGTGCCCGCCGGGACGGGTGGCGTGGATGGCCTGCTCCATGGACTCCTGGGTGCCGACGGCCTCGATCACCGAATGCGCCCCGAGCCCGCCGGTGAGCTCCTTGATTCTCGTCACGCCGGCCCGGCCGCGTTCTTCGACGATATCGGTGGCGCCGAACTTGCGGGCCAAGGCCTGGCGGTCGGCGTGACGGCTCATTGCGATGATCCGCTCGGCGCCGAGTTGTTTCGCGGCCAGCACAGCGAGCAGCCCGACGGCGCCGTCGCCGACGACCGCGACCGTTTTCCCGGGTCCGGCCTCGGCGGCCACCGCGGCGAACCAGCCGGTACCGAGCACATCGGAGGCCGCGAGCAGGCTCGGGTACTGCGCGGGACTCGGTGTGCCGGGGACGGTGACCAGGGTGCCGTCGGCGAGCGGAATACGGGCTCGCTCCGCCTGGGTACCGATCGCGCCCATCGGCACGCTGTGCACGCAGCGGCTCTGATAGCCGGCCCGGCAGATCTCGCAGGTGTTGTCGGAGGCGAAGAACGAGCCCACGACGAAATCGCCGACCGCGACGTTGTGTACGTCCGAGCCGATCTCTTCGACGACACCGATGTATTCGTGCCCCATCGGCGCGGGTCCTTCGGTCTCCTCGATGCCCCGGTAGGGCCACAGATCCGACCCGCAGATGCAGGTGGCGGTAATCCGGATGACCGCGTCGGTGGGTTCGACGATCGTCGGGTCCTCACGTTCTTCGACCCGCACGTCGCCGGGGGCGTACATGATGACTCCACGCATTTTCAGGTTCTCCTTCACCGATGTTTTCCGGGATCGTCCCGTTGCCGGGCCGCCACCTCGCGGCACCACGCGGTGGCGTGACCAGGCAGAGACCGCGCCGAGCGGGTACCCATCTGATCGGCGGATCACCGGGGCCGCGGCCCGGGACGTAGGGCGGTTGTCCGCCGGTGGGACCAAGTCAACCCCGGTGACGGCGATCCGGGGAGTCTCCCTCGAGAGGTGTACCCGCAGGGCACCCCACCTGCGGTGACGCCGTCCTACGCTGTGGGTATGGGCAACCGGGAGGAAGTGCGCGAGTTCCTGATGTCGCGGCGGGCCAAGATCACCCCCGACCGAGCGGGACTTCCGGCGGCACCGAATCGCCGCGTTCCCGGATTGCGGCGGTCGGAGGTCGCGGCGCTGGCAGGGGTCAGCGTCGAGTACTACGCCAAACTGGAACGCGGTGCCATCGCGGGCGCCTCCGCATCGGTCCTGGACGCGATCTCCCGGGCGTTGCAACTCGACGACACCGAACGCGCCCACCTCCTCGACCTCGCCCGCGCCGCCGACGGAATCCCGACCTCGGGCCGCACCCGCCGCCGCGCCGCCAAACACGCCGTGGCCCGCCCGAGCCTGCAGTGGGCGGTGAACAGTATCCGCGACGCGGTCGCCTTCGTCCGCAACCCCCAGCAGGACCTCCTGGCAACCAACGAACTCGGCCACGCCTTCTACTCACCGTTGCTGGGTACCGCCGGACGCACCCCGAACCTGGCACGCTTCCAGTTCCTCGACCCCGCCGCCCGCGACTTCTACCCCGATTGGGACCTGTTCGCCGAAATGTGTGTGGCGATCATGCGCACCGAAGCCGGCCGCGACCCTCACGACCGCGGCCTGCAGGACTTGGTCGGCGAACTCTCCACCCGCAGCGAAACCTTCCGCCGGCTGTGGGGCACCCACGATGTCCGAACGCACGGCTCGGGCACCAAACGTTTCCACCATCCCGAAGTCGGCGAACTGGTCCTGGCCTACGAAGAACTCGCCATCACCGCCGAACCCGGCCTCATCCTCATGATCTACACCCCCGAACCCGGTTCCCCCTCCGCCCAGCGCCTGCAGATCCTCGCCTCCTGGGCGCGCACAGCAGAACCCGCTCCCTGAGGGACCCTTGGATACACTCCGCCAGGACACCCGCCGCCGTCCCGGCGCGGCGGCCGAACTCTGCTACCGAGGAGAACTATGTCGCCTGCACCGCTACCGCAATCCGAGGAAGCCGATCTGGCTGGGCGGGTTGCGCGGCTCGAGGCCGTCGAGGCGATCAAGGCACTCAAGCATCGGTACCTGCGGGCCTGTGATGCCAAGGACCCGAAAGCATTTCGGGACTGTTTCGTGGCGGCGGGAGCGGCGGTCGACTATGGGGTGCTCGGATCGTTCGATGCCGACGGGATGGCGGCGGTGTTCGAGAAGATCGCCTTGCAGAAGGTCGACGGGAAGAATGTGATCCTCGATATGCATCACGGGACGCATCCCGATATCACCGTCCACGACGAGACACATGCGTCCGGACAGTGGACGCTGAAGTTCCGTCAGGTGAATCTGATCGAGAACACCGAGACGGTGATCACGGGCGAGTACGACGACGAGTACGTCGTCGAGAACGGCCGCTGGAAGATCGCCGCCTGCCGGTTCCAGCAGTACTGGTCGATCACCCGGCCGGTCGACGACACCTGCCGGGTCGTCCAGTAATTTCGCGCAGGCCACAGGCGGTGGCGCGAATCAACAGGGATCCCCGGCCTTTTCGATGAGCCGGCGTCAGGCGTCGTCGATCCGGAAGAGCACGCACCGGCCGGCGAGTGCGGCGAACTCGTCCGGGTCGTCGCTGGTCACCACCCCGGACTTGATCATGACCGGGACACCGGTGGGCACGAGTCGGGGGAATTCCCGCAGTACCGGAACGCTCTCGGCCGCGGGGATCTCCACCAGCCGCACCGTCCGTGTGCGCCGCCCCACCTTCAGTTCCGCGGTGCCGGCGGCCTGCACGTTCTTCACCCAGTCCGCACCGGGAATACCACCCAGAACGTATTCGACGCCGTCGTATTCGAACGGTGTCACCGGCGTGGTCCGGGGTTTCCCCGATTTACGGCCGGGAACGGTGAGCAACGGCATCGGCAGGGAAACGCCTATGCGGCTGACTGCAACCATGGCGCGGTTCATCGGTTTGAGCCAGCGGGGAATTCTGACGCTGTCGCCACCTGCCATTGCGTACTCCTCCCGATCGGGCGTCTCGTCCACGCCCCGCAATCGATAGCGAGCCGCGTGGTGCGGCCCGCGCTCTCGCAGCGTAGCGGCCCATGACGTCTGCTGATGCTATGGAGTGGAGGTGAGGTCGGGGATCGGTGTCGGGTGGGAGTTGTTGCGCAGGGACTGTGCGCCGAGAATGCCGACCAGGGAGGCGGCTACGGCGGGTCGCACGGGTATCAGCGGGGGTTCGCCGTATTCGACCGTGGCCCGGAAACCCTCGAGCACCCGGACCGTGCCCACGGCCTTCGGCTCGACGGTGGCACCGTCGAGCAGGAGGGGCGCGGGTGTGCGCTCCTGTTCGCGCGCAACGTCTTCGGCGGCGGCCCATGCCTCGTGCCGGACCCGGACCGACCACGCGCGGTCACCCGCGGCGCGTACCGACTCGGCGAGGCCCTCGGTACCGCGCACCGAAACCCAGCTCCAATGACTGTCGGGCTCACCCTGGAGGAATCCGTGCCGGGTGACTGCCAGCCCGCCGCCGGTGAGTCGCACCAGCAGCACCACGGCCGCACGAGGATCGGCGGAATCCACCGGGAACGCCGTGACCTCGGTCGGTAGCTCACCGGTAAGGGCGAGGACCGGGGACACCGTGTGCGTACAGTAGGCCGTCGGCGCGATCCGGCCGCGCCAATGGCCCGGGTCGCGGATCAGGGCGGTGACGTCGCCGGGGGACATCCCGTGCAGGTAATCGGCCTCGACCAACGTGATACGGCCGATCTCCCCGGCGTCCACGGCATCGCGAACGAGCTGGACATGCGGGTGGAACACATAGTTCTCGGCGAACGAATATGTTGCGGCGGAACGCTGTTCGGCTGCGATGAGGGCCTGTGCTTCGTCCACGCTCGCACACGCCGCGGACTCGGAGAGAACATGCACACCGTGATCCAGGAAGGCGATCGCCGGCGGTGCGTGTTCGTCGAAGTTGTTGGCCAGCACCACGCCGTCGAGGTCCTCGTGCAGCAGCTCACGCCAGTCCTCGGCCAGCGTGATGCCGGGCAGTTGTGCGGCCGCTTCGGCGCGCCGGTCGGGATCTCGATCGCAGCCCACCACCACGTCCATTCCCAACCGGCGGCACCACGTAGCCAGATACAGACCCATCCGCAATCCGACCACACCCACGCGCATGGTCCCGCACGGTAGTGAGCGGGTGTCTGCTTCGCCAGCAGATTTCTACCGCACCCTCCGGCGGGCCTGCTGTCGCAGTATTGCGGTTCCGGCAGGCAGGCCGGCCCGGGTCAGAAGTCCCAGTCTTCGTCCTCGGTGTTGACCGCTTTACCGATCACGTAGCTCGAGCCCGAGCCGGAGAAGAAGTCGTGGTTCTCGTCGGCGTTGGGGGAGAGGGTCGAGAGAATGGCCGGATTGACGTCGGTTTCGTCCTTGGGGAACAGGCCCTCGTAGCCGAGTTCATCAGCGTCTCGCACGACCGCCCGCAGTTCAGCGCGGCATCTCTGCCGCCCGGAGGATCTGTGCCGTGTACGGGTTGAGCTCGATCGGCTCGTCCGCACCGACGATCACGGTGCCGCCGAGGTAGGCAAGGTGCCGTCCGAAGACGTAGTTGGGCTCCAGGGCAAAGGTCATCCCGGGTTCTAGCGCCAGATCGCCGGAGAGGGTCGGATGGTCGGCCTCGGGCGGGTAGGCCCGCGCGCCGGCCAACCGCCGACTGGCGTCCGCGGCGAAACCGCTGAGCGCGATCATCGGGTTGAGCGCGTGGAGGCAAGGTCCGAACTCCCAGCCGCCCGCATCGCGCAGCGGCTCGCGGAGGGCGTCGACCGCCTCCCCGAAGGTCCGGCCGGGGCGCAGCACCTGTAGGCACGCGTCGTAGGCCGCGCGGGCGACCTCGGCCGCCCGATGCAGGTCCTCGTGTGGTTCGCCGATGGTGATCGTGGCCTGGTGCTGGGTATGGCGGCCGCCGAAATTGCTGAACACTTCGGCGGAGATCGTGTCACCGTCCTGCAGGATGCGGGGAGATTGTGGGCGGTAACCCCACTGCGGCAAACCCGATGCGAGCGGATCAGGGCCCGACCAGAAATGCATGGCTGCGGGAATCGTTCCGCGCATGTATCCCGCGGCCATACCCGCCGCATACACCTCGCTCTCGGAAACACCTGCTGCGGCAGTGTCGACCATGGCACGCACCATATCGTCGCCAATGCTCGCAGAGTGGCGGACGACGGCTATTTCTTCGGGGCTGAGCGGCATGATGAGCCGAGACAGGGCCATGGCTACCGGCTCGAACCGCACACTGGGGAACTCCTGCAGGATGGTGTTCCACAACCGGTAAGGCACGATGCCCTCGGGGTGCCAGGGGGGATAAACCTCCAAGCCGACCACCCCGATCGTTGCCTGCGCCAGCGCCGATTCGTTGAGAGCCTCAGCGATCGCGCGGGAATCGCGAGACGCTCGAATGTTTTCCGGCGGGATCCAGATGATGTCGCCTCGACGCGCGGATTCGAGGTGGTCCTTTGTGAACATCTCCATGGGAAACAGTGCGACCGGGTCGGCGTCACGGTGGAAGAGGACTGTCGTCCCGGCTCGTCCGTTGGTGAACCACGTGTCGTAAGCGAACGGGGCTGGTCCGGCGTCTTCGTGCTCGCCGAAGACGAGCAGCGCGTCGAGGCCTTCGCGCCGCATGAACGCACGCGCCAGGTTCCATCGGCGATCACGTTCGGCCATCGAGAATGCCGGTACCGCTGGGTGCTCCATCGCGTTCGTCCCGCTTACCACGGGAGGGCGCCGAGACGGTCGCGGTACTGCGCGGTGTGCCCGGGTGAGGTGGTCGCGAACTCGACGATGGCGTCGGTGCCCTCGGTGACCGTCTGGGTTCCCTGGTGGGCGTTGAGATCGGTGGCGGTGAAACCGGGATCGGCCAGGTTGAAGCGCACATCCGGAATACCCTTGGCGTACTGGACGGTGATCATGTTCAAGGCGGCCTTGGAGACCGGGTACATCAAATGTGGGAAGGTCGACTCCTTGCGCTCGGGGTTCGTCGTGATCGTCAGCGAACCGGCGCCGCTGGAAACCATCACCACTCGCGGATCGTGGGCGGCCCGCAGTAGTGGCAGGAACACGCCGGTCACGCGGATCGGACCGAGCACGTTGACGCGGAACACCGGAATGAGGTGCTGCGGCAATGTTTCCTCGGGACCGATGAGCTCGCCGGTGATCCCGGCGTTGTTGACGAGGACGTCGAGGCGATCGGTGTGCTCGCGGACAATCCGGGCAGCCTCGGTGACCGAATCGTCGGAGGTGACATCCAGCTGCACGAAGGTGACGTCCGCGCCGCCGGCGCCGAGCCGCTCCGCCGCTCGGCGCCCGCGGGTCTCGTCCCGTGCGCCGAGGAAGACCCGCCAGCCGAGTTCGCCGAGGCGGCGCGCCGTCTCGTAGCCCAGGCCCTTGTTGCCGCCCGTGATCAGGACGGTGGTTGTGCTGTTCGAGGTGTTGTGTTGTTCGCTCATGCCTTCACGGTGTCTCGAGGACGCACCGCTATCCAGGTACGTGTGAGAGGGGGAGCGGCCGTACCAGGATCCGCCGCGTCGAGGGGAGGAAGATGGACCCATGGATCGCGTCGAGCTCGCCCGCCTTCTCAAGGCCGCCCGCGCACGAATCGCGCCCGAGGAGGCCGGCCTGCCGGCCGGCCCGCGGCGACGCGTAACCGGTCTGCGTCGTGAGGAGGTGGCCCAGCTCGCCGGGCTGAGCGTCGAGTACGTGACCCGCCTCGAACAGGGCCGCGGACCGCAACCGTCCACCCAGGTGCTCACGGCACTGACCCGGGTACTGCGGCTCGAGCGCGACGAACGCGACCAGGTGTTCCGCCTCGCCGGTAGTTCACCGCCGCTGGCCGGCCGGGTCGAGATGTCGATCCGGCCGAGCGTCCTGCGGCTGCTTCAACGGCTCACCGGCCTGCCCGCGATGGTGCTGTCCGCCAAGGGAGACGTACTGCTGCAGAACCAGACGGCAGTGTCGTTGCTCGGCGACCTCTGTCGCTGGCCGGTGGCGCAACGCAACCTGGTCTGGCAGCGATTCCTCGGTGCCGGTGTTACTCGCGTCGCGGTGCGGCCGGCGGAGGACGAAGCGTCGGCGCGGCAGGCGGTCGGGATGCTGCGTACCGCACTCTCGCGCTACCCGCACGACCCGGATGTACGCGCGCTGATCGAGGAGCTGATTGCCGGCAGTGAACGGTTCTGGAGCATGTGGGAGCAGGGGCGCTCCACGATGTCGCGGTCGATGCACAAGACGATCGACCACCCCGAGCTCGGGTATCTCACGCTGGACTGCGACACCCTGCTGCTTCCCGACACCGATCAATCGATGATCGTCTACTCCGCCGCCGAGGGCACGCGCGAGGCCGCTGCCCTGGAAACACTCCGCGTCAACGGCACCGGACAGAGATGCGATCCGGGCCTCGAAGTGCCGGCAGTCGCCGGTGCTGCACCTCGGAAAGACATTCCCGCGCATCACCTCGCCCTGGGGCACGTATACGGCGTGAAATGACTTACCTTCGCCCGGCTTGCGATCGCGGCCTAGCGGTTACGTACGACACCCAAGACCGAGCCGCCCGACGCGGCTCGCTCGCTCAGCGAAGTGGGTTCGGCCCGGGTCAGAAGTCCCAGTCTTCGTCCTCGGTGTTGACCGCTTTACCGATCACGTAGCTCGACCCCGAGCCCGAGAAGAAGTCGTGGTTCTCGTCGGCATTGGGGGACAGTGCGGACAGGATGGCCGGGTTGACTTCGGTTTCGTCCTTGGGGAACAGGCCCTCGTAGCCGAGGTTCATCAGGGCCTTGTTGGCGTTGTAGCGGAGGAACTTCTTGACGTCCTCGGTGAGCCCCACCTCGTCGTAGAGGTCCTGGGTGTACTCGACCTCGTTGTCGTACAGCTCGAACAGCAGCTCGAAGGTGTAGTTCTTCAGCTCGTCGCGTTCGGCCTGGGTGACCTGCTCGAGGCCGCGCTGGTACTTGTAGCCGATGTAGTAGCCGTGGACGGCTTCGTCGCGGATGATCAGGCGGATCATATCGGCGGTGTTGGTGAGCTTGGCCCGCGACGACCAGTGCATCGGCAGGTAGAAGCCCGAATAGAACAGGAAGCTCTCCAGCAGCGTCGACGCCACCTTGCGCTTGAGCGGATCTTCGCCGCGGTAGTACTCCAGCACGATCTCGGCCTTGCGCTGCAGATTGCGGTTCTCCTCCGACCAGCGGAAGGCATCGTCGATCTCGCGGGTGGAGCACAGGGTGGAGAAGATGGAGCTGTAGCTCTTGGCGTGCACCGATTCCATGAACGCGATATTGGTGAGCACCGCCTCTTCGTGCGGGGTCAGGGCATCCGGGATCAGGCTGACGGCGCCGACGGTGCCCTGGATGGTGTCGAGCAGGGTGAGGCCGGTGAACACCCGCATGGTGAGTTGCTTCTCGTCCGGGGTGAGGGTGTTCCAGGAGGGGATGTCATTGGACACCGGCACCTTCTCCGGGAGCCAGAAGTTCCCGGTGAGCCGATCCCAGACCTCGGCGTCCTTCTCGTCGGGTACCCGATTCCAGTTGATGGCCGAAACCCGATCGATGAGCTTCATGCTGCTTCCACACCCTTCCCGACGAATCCGACGACAACCCTGCCAACGCTGCGCGTGCCGTAACACTACCCCTTGTGGGGCGGATAGCCGAGCGCCACCACAAGTTGTGTTTCAGGTGTCGAATGCGCTAGGGGAACGGGGACTTCGGCGCGCTCCGACCGCAGGCGCCGAGCGTACTTCAGTCGTCGGGGGGAGGTTTGCGGCGGCCGCCGGATCCGTCGTCCCCCGAGGGGGACGGTGACATGGCCAGGCCGAATGCCAGGCCGAACCCGATGCCGAGACCGATACCCACGGCGAGATTGTCGAGAACCGCCAGGCCCAGGCCGATCCCGATCGCCAGGCCGATGGCGATTCCGATACTCAGCCGGTATGCGAGTGAGCGTTCGCCGGCAGCGTTATCGCCCATACTTCGACGGTACCGGCGACTTGGTCGTTTACCTGCTGTTACACCATTTCGCTATGGTATCGAGGCGGTCGCGAGCGGGTGTCCCGGACGTTGTCCGCGCACCGGGGCGTCACTCCAGGACGTAGGCGTTGAGGCTGTCCCGGATATCGCTGAGGACCGCGCGCGCCGACGTCAGGCCGGTGGTGTGCCAGAGCGCGTCGTCGACCACGAAGGTGCGGCCGTCGGACACCGCGCCCAGGTCCTCCCACTCCGTCGACCGCATCACCGATTCGCCGTGTTCCCGGCCCTCCGGGCCGGCGAACATGACATAGATGAGGTCGCCCTCCGCGGTGACCGGATCGGACTCGTCCACCGGGGCGGACGTCTCGCGCTGTGCGCTGGGCCGTTGGGCGCCGGTATCGGCGAGGACCTGCGCCGCGAAGGTTTCACCGCCCATGGTTTCGGTGCCGGTGGCGTTGAAACGGACGAGAGACGCCTGGGTCATCGCGGCATTGATCGAGGTACCGGTATCGGCGGCCTCGGTGCGATAGGCGTCGAGTGCCGCCTTGCCGGCGCCGGCGCGGCCCATGGCACCCGCGAACGCGCTGAACTGCTCCTCCCAGGTGTGATCGGTTCCGACCAGGACCGTGGGCGCGATAGCGCTCAGCGCGGCGTAGTCGGCGCGGCCGGTCGGGACCTCGCCGACGATGAGATCGGGATCCAACTGGGCGATGAGCGCCGGGTCGGGATCGGTGACCGGGCCGACACCCGGGATCTCCAGCACGCCGTAGCCCAGATAGCCCGGCTGCGGGGCCGGCCCGGGGACAGTGGTCGCGCCCACGACCCGCTCCCACAGGCCGACGGCGCAGGTCGCGTCCAGGGCGGAGGTGCTCAGCACGACGATGCGCTGCGGGTCGGCGGGCACCCGGGATTCGCCGGACGCATGGTGGACGGTGCGGGTGGGGCCGACGGCCGGATCGGGGGCGGTGGGGAGCGAACAGGCCTGGGTGGTGTCCCGTTCGATCCCGACCACGCCGGCGCCCGCGATCTTCGTGGTGGTGCGGATGATCGACGCCGAATTATCGGGTTGGCTCGCGCACCCGGCCACCGTCACCGCGAGGCAGGCGAGTGCGACGCCCGCGAATCGGCGGGCGCGGCGGGCCCGTGCGGAGATCCGGGGATTACGCACGGCTGGGGTACGGACAGCGGGGCTCACCGGCATGCCGGGAAGGGTACATGCCCACCGGGATTCACTGCGCGCCAGCGGTGACCGCCCATCCGTGAGTACGGGCCATCCGCTGCTCGTGACCGCTGCTCCGGTGCGCGCGTGCGCGCGGAGAGGGCAGGTGGCGCGGTCGCGGGAGATCGACGACAGGCCTGAGTACGACACAGAGTAGGACCCGTTGGCCCCTCTCTCGACGGACGGTTTACGATTCGAGAAGCGCAAGCTAACCGTTGGCTGTCCCGTGCGACGGGGCAGCGGGCAAACAGTGGAGCCTGCGGAGCGACCCTAAAGGCACCTTTCAGGAGGATCAGTGACTGCCGTAGAGCCCAAGCCAGTCCCACAGGGGGTGGAAGCGACTCGGCCATTCCCGGCGCGACTGGGGCCGAAGGGGTCGTTCATATACAAGATGGTGACCACCACGGACCCGAAGGTCCTGGGCGTCATGTATCTGACCACCTCGATGGCGTTCTTCCTCATCGGCGGCCTGATGGCCCTGATGATGCGCGGTGAGCTCGCTCGCCCGGGTCTGCAGTTCCTCTCGCCCGAGCAGTTCAATCAGCTGTTCACCATGCACGGCACGATCATGCTGCTGTTCTACGCGACCGCGATCGTGTTCGGTTTCGCCAACATCATCCTGCCGCTGCAGATCGGCGCCCCCGACGTCGCCTTCCCGCGCCTGAACGCCTTCAGCTACTGGCTGTACGCGTTCGGCGCCACCATGGCGACCGCGGGCTTCATCACCCCGGGCGGCGCCGCGGACTTCGGCTGGACGGCGTATGTGCCGCTCACCGATATCCTGCACTCGCCGGGTGTGGGCACCGACCTGTGGATCCTGGGCCTGGCCGTATCCGGTCTGGGCACCATCCTCGGCGGTGTGAACATGCTGACGACCGTGGTCTGCCTGCGCGCTCCGGGTATGACCATGTTCCGGATGCCGATCTTCACCTGGAACATCGCCGTCACCAGCGTGCTCGTACTGCTGGCCTTCCCGCTGCTGACCGCCGCCCTGATGGCGCTGGCCTACGACCGGCACCTGGGCGGTCACATCTACGATCCGGGCACCGGCGGCATCCTGCTCTACCAGCACCTGTTCTGGTTCTTCGGGCATCCCGAGGTGTACATCATCGCGCTGCCGTTCTTCGGCATCGTCTCCGAGGTGTTCCCGGTGTTCAGCCGGAAGCCGATCTTCGGCTACACCACCCTGGTCTACGCGACCCTGGGTATCGCGGCCCTGTCCATCGCGGTGTGGGCGCACCATATGTACGCCACCGGCGCGGTGCTGCTGCCCTACTTCTCGTTCATGACCTTCCTGATCGCGGTCCCGACCGGTGTGAAGTTCTTCAACTGGATCGGCACCATGTGGAAGGGGCAATTGACGTTCGAATCACCGATGTTGTTCTCGGTGGGCTTCCTCGTCACCTTCCTCTTCGGTGGTCTGTCGGGTGTCATCCTGGCCAGCCCGCCGCTGGACTTCCACGTCACCGACTCCTACTTCGTGGTCGCGCACTTCCACTACGTGCTCTTCGGCACGATCGTGTTCGCCACCTACGCCGGTATCTACTTCTGGTTCCCGAAGATGACCGGCCGCATGCTCGACGAGCGCCTCGCCAAATGGCACTTCTGGACGACGTTCCTCGGCTTCCACCTCACCTTCCTGGTGCAGCACTGGCTGGGTGCCGAGGGTATGCCCCGGCGGTACGCGGACTACCAGGCCGGTGACGGGTTCACCACGCTGAACACGGTCTCCACGATCGGCGCGTTCGTCCTGGGTGCCTCGATGCTGCCGTTCCTGTGGAACGTCTTCAAGAGCTACCGCTACGGCGAAGTGGTCACCGTGGACGACCCGTGGGGTTACGGCAACTCGCTGGAATGGGCCACCAGCTGCCCGCCGCCGCGGCACAACTTCTACGAACTGCCGCGGATCCGGTCCGAACGTCCCGCCTTCGAGCTGCACTACCCGCATATGGTCGAGCGGATGCGCAAGGAAGCGCACGTCGGATTCAACGGCGGGGCCAAACACCACCCCGAGGAGACACTGGTCAAGTCCTGACCGCTCCCGCAGTACGGATGCGCCCGTCGGCCCAGGTCGGCGGGCGCGCCTGCGTTTCCGGCCCGTGGGGATCCGGGGGGCGTCGGCAGTTGGCCGACAGCAGGACGCTTAGATGGTGATGGGCCCTGCACTGATCTTCAGGTCCCGCAGTGGGCGCAGCGCAGCGCCTTACCTTCGGTTGGCTACATCTGTGGTTCGGGGCCCGTCTCGATTCTGGAGCGACAGAGCGGGGTAGCGAAGCGGAGGAGCGGCGGAGTGAAGAATCGAGACACGAGGGGGCCCCGAACCCCGCGCCGCCGGAGGCGGCGCCATGTAACAGAGAGTGAGCACTCACCTTGGCCGAGACGACCGTTCTCGTCACCGTGACCGGGCCCGACCGTCCGGGTGTGACGTCGGTACTGCTGACCGCGATGTCGCGGCATCGGGTGAGCCTGCTCGATATCGAACAGGTGGTGATCCGCGGCCGGCTCACGCTGGGCGTGCTGATCAGCTGCCCGTCCGATCCCGAGGCCCTGCAGGACGAACTCGAAGAGGCGATGAACACCGTCGGCATGCAGGTCGATGTGGATGTCGACGCCGACTCCGCGCGGGCACCCGTATCGACGCACGCCGTAGTGGTGCTGGGCGCGCCGGTGACGGCACGGGCGTTCAGTGCCGTCTCCCGGGAATTGGCGGCACTCGAGGTGAATATCGACCTCATCCGCGGCATCGCCGACTATCCGGTCACCGGGATGGAACTCATGGTCACCGCGCCGGACCGGCCCGGTGATACCGACGCCCGGCTGCGGACGGCGCTGGCCGAGGTCGCCGTGACCGAGCGGGTCGATATCGCCGTGGAACGGGCGGGACTGGCGCGGCGGGCCAAACGACTGATCGTGTTCGATGTGGATTCGACGCTGATCCAGGGCGAGGTCATCGAAATGCTGGCGGCGTACGCGGGCGTCGAGGAACAGGTGCGCGCGGTCACCGAGGCGGCGATGCGCGGTGAGATCGATTTCGCGGAATCGCTGCGCCAGCGGGTCGCGACACTGGCCGGGCTCGACGAATCGGTGATCGCGGAGGTCGCGGCGACGATCGAGCTCACGCCGGGCGCGCGCACGACGATCCGGACGTTGAAGCGGCTGGGCTTCCGCTGCGGTGTCGTATCGGGCGGGTTCCGGCAGGTGATCGACCCGCTCGCGCGGGAACTCGACCTGGATTTCGTCCGGGCGAACGTGCTGGAAGTGGTCGACGGCACACTCACCGGGCGGGTGACCGGCCAAATCGTGGACCGCGCCTACAAGGCGACCGCACTGCGGGCATTCGCGGCCGAATCCGGGGTGCCGATGGAGCAGACGGTGGCGGTCGGGGACGGGGCCAACGATATCGACATGCTGAACGCGGCGGGCCTGGGTGTGGCGTTCAATGCCAAACCGGCGCTGCGTGAGGTCGCCGATACGGCGCTCTCGCATCCCTATCTGGACGCGGTGCTGTTCATCCTGGGTGTCACCCGGGACGAGGTGGAGGCGGCGGACGCCGAGGACGGGCTGCTGCGCCGGGTACCGCTGGGCTGAGTTCCGGGAGTCGGCACCGCGCCGGGCTGTTTGTTGGGTGCGTGGGTAGGCTGTCGTCCGGTGTTGGTCGGGTGCTGGGAGGTTTTGTGTGATGCTGCCGGATAGCGAGTCGGATGTGGCGCCGGATCTCGCGGCCGACCCGGAAATCGACTTCTACAGCGACCCAGGGTTTTCCGAGCGGCACGCCGAGCTCGCGGCGGGGTACGGAGGGTCGGGCGATCCGGACGATCCCGCTCAGGTCCAAGCCATGCAGATGGTGTTGCATCTGCCCAAAACCGATCCGCCGGCGCGCAGCGATGTGCTCGCGGCCGCGGCCGGTGCGGCGGTTGCGCTGTGCCTGGACCCGCGGGTCGGTGCCGCGGGCGAATGGGAGCAGCCGTACTTGGCGTGGAAGCGGTCGCGGATCAGGAAGGTGGCGCGCCGGGCGCGGGGCGCGCAGTGGGCGGGCGCGAACGAGGTGCCCGGGGTGACCGTCGAGAGCGGCGGGGCGCTGGTACGTGCGCTCGTTCCGGGGCCGGTGGGGGCGGTCGATCCGCGCATCCGGCGGCTCCAGATCGGCGGCACCGACCTCGAATCCGACGATCCCGGAGCCGTCCCGCTGGATGTTCCGGTGTTCTGGGTGAACGCCGCGCTCGGTATGACGGTCGGCAAGGCCGCCGCGCAGGTCGGGCATGCGAGCATGCTCTTCGCGGGCGCGCTTCCGGTGGAACAGGCGCGGACCTGGGCGGAGCGTGGGTTCGCCTGCGCGGTGCGCGAAGCGGGCCCGGACGAGTGGGAGATGCTGCGGACGGCGGTGGCGCGCAGTGCGGCGACCGCGGTACGCGACGCGGGTTTCACCGAGGTCGCCCCCGGCTCGACGACGGTGATCGCCACCCGGCCCGCACGACTCGATCATTGGTAGCGTGCCCGGTGCCGTGATCGCGGACGGCTCGAGACAAGATGGAGGCCGTGGCGCACCCCGATCCAGATTTGCTCATCGACTTCACCAACGTTTCCATCCGCCGCAACGGGCACACCCTCGTCGGTCCCGTCACCTGGCAGGTCGAACTCGACGAACGCTGGGTGGTGTTGGGTCCCAACGGCGCCGGGAAGACGTCGTTGCTGCAGATCGCGGCCGCCGAAACGCATCCGTCCTACGGCACCGCCTACGTTCTGGGTGAACGCCTCGGCAAAACGAACGTCAGCGAACTGCGGCCGCGGATCGGTCTGTCGTCGGCGGCGCTGGCCGCCCGGATCCCGGCGGACGAACGGGTGGCGGATCTCGTGGTCTCCGCGGGCTACGCGGTACTCGGCCGCTGGCGCGAACAGTACGACGAGATGGACACCGACCGGGCGATCGACATGCTGGAAAGCCTGGGCGCCGAACATCTTCTGGACCGCACCTACGGCACGCTGTCGGAGGGTGAACGCAAACGGGTGCTGATCGCCCGCGCGCTGATGACCGACCCGGAACTCCTGCTGCTCGACGAACCGGCGGCCGGCGTCGACCTCGGCGGCCGTGAAGAACTGGTCGAAAGCCTCGGCGACCTCGCCGCCGACCCCGATGCCCCGGCCCTGGTCCTGGTCACCCACCACGTCGAGGAGATCCCGCCCGGCTTCACCCACTGCATGCTGCTGAGCGAAGGCGAGATCGTCACCCAGGGCCTGATCACCGATGTCCTGACCGCCGAAAACCTCAGCGAAGCGTTCCGCCAGTCCATCGCCCTGGACCGGATCGACGACCGCTATTTCGCCCGCCGCAAACGCCGCCTCGGCCGCCACCGCTCCCGCTGAGCTGTGTTTTTTGGCGGCGCCTCCGGCGCCGCGGGTTCGGGGCCCCCTTGGTCTCGAATCTTCACTCCTCCGCTCCTCCGCTCCTCCGCTTCGCTCCCCGCTCCGTCGCTCCAGATCCGAGACGGGCCCCGAACCACCGGATGCGGACCGTCCGCATGCGCAGAGACGGGGTGAAGTCGGATGCGGACAGACCTGTGGGCAGCATGTCCACCGGCCAACTTCGCGGACTGGCCTGCTGGACAGGCTCGCATCCGCACCGAGCCCGGCCGGTGGTGGGCGGTCGGGTGGGTCGGAGGGCACGGGTTACTGTGCAGGGGTGAGTGAGACGACTGTGCCGGATTCCCGTGAGGTGCCCGAGGCCAAGGACGCATCGACGGTGATGCTGGTGCGCGACGGTGCGGACGGTCCGGAGGTTTTCCTGCAGCGGCGGGCCGGCGCCATGGAGTTCGCCGCCGGGATGACCGCCTTCCCCGGTGGGCGGGTGGATCCCGTGGACGCCGAGGTCGAGATCGAATGGGCCGGACCGGCGCCGAGCTGGTGGGGGCAGCGGTACGGGGTGTCCGCGGCGCGGGCCAAGGCGCTGGTCTGCGCGGCGGTGCGGGAGACATTCGAGGAGTGCGGGGTGCTGCTGGCCGGCCCCACCGCCGCGACCGTGGTCGCCGATACCGCCGGCTATCGGGGGCAGCGGGAGCGGATCGAAGGCCGGGATCTCACGCTGGCCGAATTCCTGGCCGAGGAGAAGCTCGTGCTGCGGGCCGATCTGTTGCGGCCGTGGGCGCGCTGGATCACCCCGACCGTGGAACGCCGCCGCTACGACACCAATTTCTTCGTCGCGGTGTTGCCCGAGGGCCAGCTCGCCGACGGCGCGACCTCGGAAACCGACCTGGTGACATGGTCGACTCCGGCCACCGCGCTGGCCACCTGGAAAACCGGGGAGCATGTGCTGCTGCCCCCCACCTGGTCGCAGCTGACCTCGCTCAGCGGCTACGCGAATACCGCGGAAATCCTGGCTGCCGAACCGGCCATCGAGCCGATCCAGCCGGAATTCGGTGAAGTGGACGGCAAGAAACTGCTGAAGTTCCCGGACAATATGCGCTACTTCGCCGACCTACCGGATCCGTCCCGGCTGCGGGGGTCCAAAGGAATGCGCGATACGGACCCGTCGCTGCTCGGTGGTTCCGGGCCCGGCGGCGGCGGTTCGGGCGCCCGGTAGCGTATCGGCCCATGGCCGAATTCGTATCCCTGTCCCGGCTCGAGCCCGACCACGCCGACGGTTCCGGCCGCGGTGTGGCGGTGCTGCGGATCGCCCGGCCGCCGCTGAATCTGCTCGGCACCCAGCTGATCCGCGAGATCGCCGAGGCTGCTGAGACCTGCGGCGCCGATCCGTCGATCGCGGCACTGGTGGTCTACGGCGACGAGCGGGTCTTCTGCGCGGGCGACGATCTGGCCGAACTCGCCGAGCTACCGGCCGAGCAGGCCGCGGCGATGGCCGCCGATCTGCAGGCAGCTCTCGGGTGCCTGGCCCGGATTCCGCAGCCGACGGTCGCGGCGATCAGCGGCTATGCGCTCGGTGCCGGTCTGGAACTCGCGCTGGGCGCGGACCGGCGGATCATCGGTGACAATGTGAAGCTCGGGTTGCCGCAGATCGGCACCGGGCTCATCCCGCTCGCCGGTATCCGGCGCCTGTCCCTGCTGATCGGCCCGGGTGCCGCCCGGGATCTTGTCTTCACCGGGCGTTTCGTCGAACCGGACGAGGCGGCGCGGCTGGGCTTGGTCGATCAGGTGGTCGCACCCGACGACGTCCTCGATTCCGCGATCGCCTGGGCCCGGCAGTTCGTCACCGGCCCGGCGCGGGCGCTGGCGGCGGCCAAGGCGGTGTTCGAGGCGGGCCCGCACGGTCACGAACGCGCCCGCGACGAATGGGCCCGGCTGTTCACCACCGCCGATCAGCGCGTCGGAACCCGCTCCCACCTGCGGGACGGCCCGGGCTTCGCCGAGTTCACCGGCGCCTGAACGAGGCGTGGCCCACCCGGACCTACCCGGTGGTATCAACGCCGTGACTGGCAAAGGATAGGCTGTCCGACCATGACGGTACGCCCCGACGACCCCGCACCACATCCGCACGCCACCGCCGCGGAGGTCGCAGCAGCATTCGAGGACACCAAGCTCGCCCAGGTGCTCTATCACGACTGGGAAGCCGAGACCTACGACGACAAATGGTCGATTTCCTATGACGAACGCTGTATCGACTACGCCCGCGGCCGGTTCGACGCCGCGGTCGGCGAGGTGGATCTGCCGTACGACCGGGCCCTGGAACTGGGCTGCGGGACCGGGTTCTTCCTGCTGAACCTGATGCAGTCGGGGATCGCAAAGAGCGGTTCGGTCACCGACCTGTCGCCCGGCATGGTCAAGGTCGCCTTGCGCAACGCCGAACACCTGGGCCTCGATGTGGACGGCCGGGTCGCCGACGCGGAGACCATCCCCTACGACGACGACACCTTCGACCTGGTCGTCGGGCACGCGGTCCTGCACCACATCCCGGACGTGGAGCAGTCGCTGCGGGAATGCCTGCGGGTGCTCAAGCCGGGCGGCCGCTTCGTTTTCGCCGGTGAACCCACCACCATCGGCAACCTCTACGCCCGCAACCTGGGCAACATCACCTGGAAGGCCACCACCGCCGTCACCAAACTCCCGTTCCTGCGGGATTGGCGCCGGCCCCAGGAGGAACTGGACGAATCGTCGCGCGCCGCCGCCCTGGAGGCCGTGGTCGACCTGCACACCTTCGATCCGGCCCAGCTCGAGGATATTGCCCGTTCCGCGGGTGCGATCGAGGTCGCCGCGAAAACCGAGGAGTTCGCCGCCGCGCTGTGGGGCTGGCCGGTGCGCACCTTCGAGGCCGCTGTCCCGGACGAGAAACTCACCTTCGGTTACCGGATGGCGATGTACCGGGCGTGGCTCGGGTTGAGCTGGCTGGACGAGAACGTCATGCGCCGGGTGGTCCCGCGCCAGTTCTTCTACAACGCCATGATCACCGGAGTGAAACCGGCCGCCGCCGGAAAGTAGTGGGATACGGCTTCAGCGCGGCCGATATCGCCTACCTGGCTTCGCCGCCGGGTGTGGCCGCGCTGGCCGAGGTCGCGGAACTCGAACTGACCTCGGCCTCCCAGTTGCGCGATGTGGCGGCGGTACGCCGCACCCACGGGGACCGGGCGTCCGCACTGATCGAAACGGTCCGCCTGCGCCGCCGGGCGGCCGTGAAACTGTCCGGCGCGCAGCACTGGCTGTTCACCGACGACGCGCTCCAACAGGCCACCCCGACCCGGGTCGCCCGGCACCGCGCCCGCCGGCTGGCCGGACGCGACGTCCACGATGTGACCTGCTCGATAGGCGCGGAACTGGCCGAGCTGGTCCGAGTCTGTCCCCGCGTCGTCGGCAGCGATCTGGATCCGATCAGGCTCGCCATCGCCCAGCACAACGTGCGCGACGCCGGTGCCGTCGCCGAAAATGCAGCAGAGGTCGGGGAAAGCGGCCTCCAGGGCCCGATGGGAACAATTCTGCTGGCGCAGGCGGACGCGTTGGTGCCGTGCACGTCCGGCACGGCGATCATCGCTGATCCCGCTCGCCGGGCGGGTGGTAGGCGTACGCACGATCCGAGCGCGCTGCAGCCGCCGCTACCGGATCTGCTCGACGCCTACGCCGGTCGTGATCTGGCGGTGAAATGCGCTCCCGGACTGGATTTCGACCTGCTCGCCTGGGCGGGCGAGGTCGAGGTGGTGTCGTTGGACGGTGCGGTGCGTGAAGCGTGCCTGTGGTCCCCAGGTCTCGGTGAACCCGGCGTGACCCGCCGGGCCACCGTGCTCACCGGCGCGGACGGTGTCACCACCCTCACCGATGCCGACCCCGACGATATCCCGGAGCGGGCGCCGGGGGAGTGGATCATCGACCCGGACGGTGCGGTGGTCCGCGCCGGGCTCGTCCGCCACTACGCCGCACGCCACGGACTGTGGCAGCTCGATTCCCGCATCGCCTACCTCACCGGCGACCGGGTTCCCGACGGTATGCGCGGGTTCCGGATCATCGATCGCCTCGATGTCCGCGAGAAAACCCTGCGGACCGAACTCCGGCGCCGGGACTGCGGCGCCCTGGAGATCCTGGTTCGCGGTGTGGACGTCGATCCGGATGCCCTGCGGCGCCGGCTGAAGCCGTCCGGTTCCGAGCCTTACACCCTCGTGATCACCCGGATCGGCCGTACCGCGGCTGCGTTCTTGTGCCGTGCCTCCCGCGCGTGAGAGGTGGCGGCGGGTTCGCCGTGGCCCGCGGGGAATCGTCCCGTTCGTCGGAAGCATCCGCTGCGCGCCGGAAACACACTGGCCTCGACGTGCCCGCCCGGGTAAACAGACTGCAGCCGACACCGAGGAGTGCCATGGGTAGCGAGTACTGGCAGCGTCCCCCGACATTGCGCGGCGACCACGTGCTGGTGCGGCCGCTGGAGCCCGGCGATGCGGACGGGTTGGCCGCCGCGCACGACGACCCGGACACCCTCCGGTACTTCCCCGAGGGCATCGAATCACAGCCGCCGTCACCGGAAACCGTCGCGCACGCCCTGTCCTCCGGCCGTCAGGTGCTGGTACCGGTAGACCTCCGCGACGGCCGGATCCTCGGGACCACATCGCTGTACAACATGGACGAGCGGCACGGCCGGGTGACCATCGGCTTCACCTGGTATTCGCGCCGGGTCCGCGGCACCGTCTGCAATCCGGAAACGAAATTACTGCTGCTGGACCATATTTTCGGCACCCTCGGGGCGCAGCGGGTGGAGTTCACCGTCGACGATCGGAACATCCGCTCCCGCGACGCCGTGACCGCCCTCGGCGCGGTGCAGGAGGGAATCCTGCGGCAGCATGCCCGGCGCCGGGACGGTAGCCGCCGGAACACGGTGGTCTATTCGATCCTCGCCGACGAGTGGCCGCAGTCCAGGATCCGGCTCACCGACCGGATCGCTCGCCGCGTGGCAGCCACGGACGGGCCGGTCTCCTAGCTACCCGCTACTTGTCACGGACAGCCCCACATACTCCGGTCGTTCCCCGACATTGGCTTTCAGGATGAGAATGGGTTTTCCGGTCGGCAGCCCTTGTTCGTCGAAGGACAGCATTCCGCTCGCCCCGCTGATCTGGGCGGCCTCGTGTAGCCCTTTCAGCGTCTGGATCACTTGGCCCGGTGTCACGACGGTGCCGGCGTAGTCGGCCGCCTGCCGGATCGCGTGGACGGCGGTCAGCACGGCATCGTGTTCCATGACGGCGGCGAAATCGTCCAGCGGATCGGCGGACAATGCGCGATAGCAGAGGTCTCCCGCGCATTCGTCCGCGAACCGTGCGACGGCGACCTGGTTGAACAGGTCCGGGCGCAGGCGCCAGGCCTCCTCGTGCACCAGCCCGGTGTACAGCACCGACACCCGGTTCTCCAACGCGATTCGGGCGGGACTGTCCGCGAGGTTGTAGTAGGCCATGTCATCGCCGGTGACCACCTGGATCTGTAGTTCCGGGCAGGTGCGTTCGGCCAGCACGGTCAGGAAGCTGAGCGCGTGGGCGGCCCGGCCCGCGAAATAGATGGTGTCCGGGGTGTTCCGGCAGATGTTCGGCAGCATGCCGCGGAATGCGGTGGCCACGTTGCCGACTTCGGAATCGTAGGGTGCCACTCGGCCGACGATCCGTTGCGGCTGTTCGGCAAAGCGTGCGCGGAAGGCCGCGTCCAGAGCGCGGCCGTAGTGGTCGGTCGGATTATCGTCGCGGACGACCATGATCCGGTCGGCATCGGTGGCCAGGTACTCGGCGGCGGCGCGCGCGTGACCGGCGGCGGTGGGCGAAACCCGATAGAACCCCCGGACCACCGGCAGGTCGTCGGCGGTGAGCGTGGAGCCGATCACCGGGATCTGCAGCGCGGAAAGGCGCTCGACCGCCCGGCCGGCGTCCTGGACGCTGAACGCGATACCGGTGACCGCGACGATATGGTCGGCCTCGCGACGTTCCTCGATCTTGCCGACGGTGGTTTCCCATTCGCCGAACAGATTGCCGGGGTGCGCCACCAGCAGTTTGATCTTGGGTGTGGCGGCGGCTCGGTTCTCCGCCAGCTGGGCCAGATGCGCGCCCTCGAGCCGATGCCGGATCCCCGCCATGGTGACAATGCTTTCGTCGCCCTCGCCGGCCGTCATCGGCGACATCGTCACCACGCTCACGTACGGATCCCCGGAGGTTTCGACGCGGCGGTTCTCGTCGAGGATGCGCTGCTCGATATCGCGGAGTTCCGTGGCGAAAACATGACTGCCGTCGGTGACTCCGACGCATTCGCGGTCCGGCCCGCTGTACACGACTCCGGGGCCGCAGCTGTTGTCCTCCCGGAAGAATGTGGGTACCCAGATCGCCGCGCCCACGACCAGCGCCACCACCACGAAGGTAGCCGGAACCCACCACCATTTCCGGTAGCTCGGGGGTGGTGGCTGGATCAGGGTGCTCATCGATATCTCTCCGCCCGTTCGTACAGCAGCAGTGCCCCGCGGCCGAGACCGCGGGCCAATTGCCGGATTTCGTTCTCGATGGTGCGGTTCAGGGTTCGCTGCGGATCGCCCAGCGGATCGTTGGACACCCACAGCGCCGCGATCAGCCAGGCGATATCGTCCGCCGGGTCCATCCCGTTGTCCCGGACGATCGTTTCGACCTGCGTGAACGGGGTTTCCTCGCTGTCCGGCCGGCGCGGGGCCGAGGTGATCAGGTCGAGATCGGAGAGCCAGGCGGTGGCCGCGGTCCGGCTGAATTCGGGGTGTCCGGGTACGAACGGGCGGCTGAGGTATTCGACGGCATCGCCGAGGCAGCCGAGCGCGAGATCGTGGTAGACGGCTTCGACTTCGGCCGCCGCCTCGCCCTCCGCGAAATGGCGCCGATACAGGTCGCGGCACACCTGATGGGTGCTGTTCCAGTCCCGGGGGTCGTCCGGTTCACGGTCGGCGAGTTCGCAGAGCAGGATGCGGCGTAACCAGGTGTCGAGCACCATCTCCGGTTCCGGGCCGTCCAGGGTCCGGATCCAGAGCCGGTTGCGCAGTTCCTGCAGCAGTGCCTCGCCGTCGGGGAGCGCGGAATCCAGGACTTCCGGGTGATAGAGCGTATCCACGGTGCGGCCCGCGGCGGCGGTCACCAGGTCGCGCAGACTCTCGGCGTCCAGGAAATCGCCGAGCAGCCGTTCCCGGGCACGCTCGAGTACGGTGCCCGGAGCTTCCAGCGGTTCGTCGAGCGGATCGTGCCGGGTGCCCACGGGTGTGGTCAGTACGGTGCGGGCGCCGGTGAGCGGGTCGTCCTCGCCGGACTGGTCCAGAGCGGCGATGACATCGGCGGTTCCGGCCGCGTTCCCGCCGGTCAGCGCGCGGACGAAAGCCGCCACCCGGGGAACCGAACGGAGCCGCTGTTCCGCGGCGAGGTCACCGGTGGTCTGGACGCTCAGCCGGCTCAGGTCCACCAGATACCAAGGGAACCAGTGGGCGGCGGGATCGTCGGTGGCCGCCCAGTCGGTACCGATATCGGGCGGATTGCGCGGGGACGGCCATTCGATCCCGCCCGTCCGGTGTTCGGGTTCGCGGCGCTCGTTGTCCTCGCTGAAACGGTGCATACCGGGGCGGTGCCAGCATTCGCTCCATGCGGGCAGCCACTGGGCACTGGTCGCGACGACCACCAGCGGATCGGGTTCGGAGCCGTCGCGGCGCCGTGCCTCGCGCAGGGACTGCAGGAACATCCGGCCCGACGGGGTATGCGCGTTGTCCAGCAGCAGTACGGAATTGAGTGTCCGGCGCGTCCCGCGCACCCCGCTGTAGGCGTGCCGCAGATCGTGCAGGAACGCCATCCCGAAGATCGCGTCGGCCTCGGCGCGCGATTCCTCGTCGCCGTGCGCCCACTTGGCGAGGTCGATGAGCATATCCGCGCGTTGGACCTGATCGCCGGTGAGCCGCGGCCCCTGGCTGATCCGGCGCCGGATGTTCAACCGGGTCAGGCTCTGCAGCAGGGTTTCCACGGCCATCCCGACCCACGGGGACAAACCTTCCGGTACCTGTCCCGCGGCGTCGAGGATATCGGTGACCCCCTTGCTGCGCGCCTCCATCGGCTGCGCACTGGAGATGACATCGCGCAGATTTCGCAGCGACGCACGACGATTGTCTTCCTGCATATGCAGTGTGCTGCCCACGGCCACCAGGCACAGCCACAATTGCGGGAAGGTGATCCGGCCGAATTGCCGCCGGTGCCTGCCGAGTTCGAAGGCGAGTTCGCCGAATACTTCGCGCGGAGCGCGTTCGCCTTGGGCCAGGTCGATATGGGCGAGTGGGAGTTTCGCGCAGCGCTGCGCGAGTGACTGCAACAGAACGGTTTTCCCGCTACCAGGGGGACCGACGGCCACCACCACCGGCAGCGACCGGCTCCGCCCCTCCGGCCGCTGCACCAGCTGTTCGATCAACGTCCCGGTGATCGGTTCCAGGCCGTGCAATTTCGGGCCTTCCACAGGTATCGCCCCTCCCGGCTCCGCCATCGATCTCCGGTTTATCGATTCTCGGTACCATAAGCGTCCCGGACGCTCGCCGCGCGCCGGGTGAACCGGTCGGAGATATCGATCAGTAGAACTATCGTAGGTTCTGCTGTGCGCGTGAACATGTGGATGGCCCGATCAGCGGTACCGAGCGGGCGGATCTCGGTAGATTGTGCTGTCGGATCGGTTGCGGAAATCGAAATGTGAAACGGAGGAATACGTTTCGTATTGCGTGGTGGGGCGGTGCCGCGCGGGCGGCGGGTACCGGGGATGGGGACGATGATCCGGCAGTAGGCCCGGGGACGGGGGAGTCCTCGGGCCTACTGCCGGGTGCAGTGTTCTCGGGTCGGGGCGCGCTCAGTCCCCCGACACCGAAGCCGACAACGACGACAACAGGCACAGCGGGGTCGGGGGGTACTGCATTGTGCAGACGACCCCGATATCTGTGGGCACCTCCCGCTGCTCCACGACCGGCTGTGACTGTGGCACTACCGGCAGAGCCGAGGAAGTGGCCGCGGTCGCGGCCGGGATGGTCAGCAGGGCCGCCGCGAGGAGGCCGGCTCGGAGAATTCGACGCATAGCTATTTCCTTTCCGACCGGGCTGTACCGATCAGAAGGGAAGGTAGCGACATTCCCGGCCGGAACACAGACCCGAGTTACCCTGCCCGTGATTCTCTGGGCACCCGGGATTTTCCCGGGAACGGGCCGGGCGGGGGTGTCGGTCCCCTGGAGTACGGTCGGCCCATGACAAGATACGCGGCGTTGCTACGCGGGATCATGCCCAGCAATCCGAATATGAGCAACGAGAAGCTGCGCGGGGTGTTCACCGGGCTCGGCTTCGAATCGGTGGCGTCGGTGCTGGCCAGCGGCAATATCGTCTTCGCCACGGAAACCACTCCCGGCGCCGAACTCGAGGACCGTATCCAGGACGCGTTGAACGCGGAACTCGGAATTCCGGGCGGCACGATAATCCGCGATTATGCCGAACTCCGTGCTCTGCTCGACCGCGACCCGTTCGCCGGTTACACCCACGGCCGCGAAACGTACCTCACCGCGACCTTCTTCAAGGACGCCGCGCATCCCCGGGTCGAATTACCCACCGAGTCGGATCCGCTGACACAAGTCGTCGGTTACGACACCGAGGCCCGGGCGTTCCTGGCCATGAGTGACAATTCCACGCCGAAAACCCCGGACTTCATGTCGTGGCTGGAGCGTAACTACGGGAAAGACATCACCACCCGGACCTGGCTCACCGTGCAGCGCATTGTGAAGAAGATGGAATCGGTGAAATAGCACCGGCGCGGCCCCGGGCCGCGACGAAGCAAAGTCGCGCCGCGGTCCGGTATCCGTTCACGCGTCCTGCGCGACCCCGTTCTTCTTCCGTTCGATATCGGCGAGCGCGGCTTCCCGGGCCGCGCGTTCGGCGGCGCCGGCCTCCCAGGTCGATTTCCGGTTCTTGACCACCCGGGCGGGGGCGCCGACCGCGATACTGAAATCCGGGATCTCGCCCTTCACCACCGCGTGTGCACCCAGGACGCAACCGCGCCCGACCCGGGTTTCGCGCAGGACGGTCACCTTGGCGGCGATCCAGGTGTCGGGGCCGATGCGAACCGGGCTCTTCACGATGCCCTGGTCCTTGATCGGCATGGTGATGTCGTCCATCCGGTGATCGAAGTCGGTGATGTAGCACCAGTCCGCGACCAGCGTGGATTCCCCGATTTCGATATCGAGGTAGGTGTTGACCACGTTGTCCTTGCCGAACACGACTTTGTCGCCGATCCGCAGCGATCCCTCGTGGCAGCGGATGGCATTACCGTCGCCGATATGGACCCAGCGGCCGATCTCGAGCCGGCCGAGACCGGGGGTGGCGTGGATTTCCACCCGTTTACCCAGGAACACCATGCCGCGCAGGATCACATGCGGATTGGCCAGCCGGAATTTCAGCAGCCGGTAGTAGCGCACCAGGTACCAGGGTGTGTAGGCGCGGTTGGCCAGGACCCAGCGCAGCGAATCGCGGGTGAGGAAACGGGCCTGCCGCCGGTCCCGTCGCCGGGAACCCTGCCAGCGTGTGCGCAACGGTGCGCCCCACATGCTCGTCACGACGTCACTCCTGTTTCTCTGGGGTATCCCGTGGCCACTACGCCGAACAGCCTACTTTCGAACTCCGCGAGCCCGGCCTATACCCTTCCGTTAATCTCACACACAGGTGGGCCCGGGGAGACTGGACGACGGAGGAGACCAGCAGGTGCGTATCGGCGGCGGCGTACGAACCGTGTCCTGGCTCGCGGTGACGGTGGCGGTGGTGGGTGTGCTCACCGCCTGCGGTACCGATGTGGACGACATCACGGTCGGGCGGGGGCTGGGCTGGCCCGCGGCGGGGCACGAGGCCCGCAACAGCAGCAATACCCAGGTCACCGGGTCCCGGGCGTTGAGTCTGAGGTGGTCACGTCCGGTCGGCGGCCCGATCACCCAGCCGGTGACGGTGGGCTCGGAGGGGCAGATCTTCGTCACCAGTCGCACGGATATGAACTGCGAGATCTTCTCCTACCAGATGCGCACGGGCCGGAAACGGTTCTGCAACCCGCTCGGCCCCCATTCGATCTACTCGCCGACGCTGCTCGACGGTGCGAGCAATGTGTACGTCGGGCTGGACAGCGCGGTGGAATCGGCGAACCAGCTCGGCCAGCCGCGCTGGCGGACCCCGGTCGCCGGGGTGCCGACCGGCATGCAGTTCACCGGTGACGGTCATCTGCTGGTGATCACCCAGTCGGGCCAGGTGGATGTGCTGGAACGGCAGACCGGTAAGCGGATGGTCCCCACCCAGCAGTTGCTGCCGCGCCCCGATTTCCTGCAGACCCCCAACCTCGATTGGCCACCGGCCGGGGAAGGCATGGAGGACTGCCGGACCGGTGGCCCGGACTGCGCGGTGGCCACTATCGCCGCGATGGACGTCGACACCGGGCGGATCTATGCGACGGTGCGCAAACCCGGCGAATCCGATGCCTCCCTGGTGGCCTTGCGCTACGCGGACGGCAAGGTCGAGCAGGAGTGGAGCAGCAAGATCCTCGCGGACGGCAGCGCCACCGATCCCGCTCTCTCCGCCGACGGTGAGACGCTCTACATCGGGGACAACAGCAAACGCCTGCTGGCGGTGAACACCGCGGACGGTAAGCCGAAATGGGAGGCGCATCTGGACTGGGCGCCGCGCCGCGGTATCTCGGTCTCCGATGACGGGCTGATCCTGCCGGCGGGCGACGACGGCTATCTGATGGCCCTCCGGGATACCGGCACCAGTTATGAACGGGTCTGGGAGCGCAAGGATCTCGCGTTGCGCGGGACTCCGGTGCAAACGGCCGGCGGTACGGGCTACGTCACCGCCGCCATCGGCGAAGGTCTGAATCTGATCACCTTCGACACCGAAACCGGCGCCACCCTGGATTCCGATGTACTCCCCGGCGCGGCGGGCACCACCACCGGTACCGCGGTGGGCGCCGAAGGTGAAGTCGTGGTCGCGACCCGGATCGGCGAGATCTTCGCGTTCCGCGAGAAAGCCTGATCCGGTCGGCCGCCGACACCCGGAACCGGCGCGAGGACGCGACGCCGGTCGCAGCTCCACGAGAGCAAAACCCGGCCGTGCACGGAATCGGCACCCTTTCACCCGATCGGCGTACCGACGATCGTCGAGCCGAGTGCGCAGTTCCGGCGGACCGCCCGTGTATTCGGCAGACGGGCGCAACTACATGCGTTGCTCGGCCCCGACCGACCCCTCAGGGGCGGTGCTCGGGGAAGGTGCTCATATCGGCTGGCCGGGATCGCGTTCGGGGAGCGGGCGGCGGTCGATCTCGGGGCGGCCGAGCGGCGTGCGAACGCGGCGTTTGGCACCCGAGTAGACCCCGGCGGTTTCCGCGGCGACCACATCCCAGGCGAAGTCTTCGGTGAGCCGGTCGCGGGCGGCGCGGGCACGCTGTTGCGCGGCGGTGGGGTCGTCGAGTACCGCCACCACCGCCTCCACCAGGCCGTGGACATCCGCGGGTTCGAACGAGGCCCCGGTGATCCCGTCGATCACGGCCTCGCCGAGCCCGCCCGCGGTCGAGGTGACCAGCGGTGTCCCGGCGGCGGCCGCTTCCAGTGCGACGATCCCGAACGGTTCGTAGCGGCTCGGCAGCACGATGGCGTCGGCGCCGTGCAGCCAGCCCAGGAGTTCGGCATGGTCCAGCTGACCCGCGAAATGCACCGCCCGGGCCACCCGGTGCGTGCGGGCGCGTTCGCGCAGCCATTCGAACTGGGTGCCGACCCCTGCGATGGTCAGGGTGGTCCCGGGATGGGCGCGGCGGATCCGGGGGAGCGCGGCGATGGCGTCCTGGATCCCTTTCTCGTATTCGAGCCGCCCCACGTAGAGCAGCCGCGGCGGCCCGCTGCGCGGCGGCCGGGCACGGAAGGTCCAGGCCCCCACGTCGATTCCGTTGCGGATCACATGCACCGGGACCCGATCGGGACGGTAGAGGCGCTCGACCTCGTCCTGCATGGACGCCGAACAGGTGATGAGGGCGTCCGATTCGTTGGCCAGCCACCATTCGACCGAATGCACCTGCCGGTTGACCCGGCCCGCCACCCAGCCGCTGTGCCGGCCGGCTTCGGTGGCGTGGATGGTCGACACCAGCGGGACGTCGTAGTACTCGGCCAGCGTGATCGCCGGATGCGCCACCAGCCAGTCGTGCGCGTGCACCACATCGGGGGTCCAGCCCTCACCGATGCCGGGTTTGTCCAGCGCGGTACCGGCACGCACCATGGCATGCCCCATGGCCAGCGTCCAAGCGAGCATGTCCTCGCCGAAATCGAAGATCGGCGGATCCTCGGCGACCGCCACCACCAGGACGCCCTCGGCGACGAACGAATGGGTGGGATGGGTGGCCGGGCTGGTGCCGGTGGGGCGCCGGGCCAGCACCACCACTTCGTGGCCGGCCGCCGCGAGCGAGGTCGCCAGATGGTGGACATGCCTGCCCAGCCCACCGACAACGACCGGTGGGTACTCCCACGACACCATCAAGATCTTCATCGGGGTCCTTCTGCTGGGGTGACGCGTAGCCTACGCGCGTCCAGGGCCGGGAACATCCCGTCGGCCACAGCCCATCCTGCCGCCAATTCCCGGGCCCGGTCGAGTTGTCCGGCTCCAACGGCGCCAGCGATCTCCCGGACGGCGTGCGCGTGCTGGTGCGCGCGGTCCCGGGCGTAGCCGGCGGCGGAATCCTTACTGACCATGAACGCCCAATCGCTGGACACCGTGAGAATGGCTTCGCGCACGAGCTGATCGGCGACCGGATCGCGACCCGTGGGTGCGGCGGCGCGCATCTTCGCGGTCGTGTCCAGGGCGAGCCGGACGATATCGTCGTTCAGATCCACCAGGTCACGCACCTGATCGCCGGCCCAGACCCGCCAGTCCTTGCCCGATCCCCAGGACGAATCGGATAGCGGTACCGGATCTCCGACGAATCCGCGGTCGCGGGCGTCGGCGAGCGTTCCCACGGTGACTCCCGCTTCCGGGAGTGCGCGCAGTACCTGGGCCAGCCACTGCGGGCCCTCGTGCCACCAGTGCCCGTAGAGCTCGGTATCGAAGGCCGCGACCACCAGGGCGGGCCGCCCGATCCGTTCGGATTCGGTGATCAGCCGCTCGCGCACGGTCGCCACGAAATCGGCCACATCCCGTTCGACCTGTGCGGCGGCCAGTTCGGGGTCGTAGGGCGCCTTGTCCGGGCCGGCCACCGTTTTCCCGGTGACCCGTGCGGGTTTGAGGCCGGTGGCGTGGTCGTAGTGGTGGAAATCCCGGTAGGCGCCGTTGCCGGGGTAGCCGGATTTCGGCGACCACACCCGGTAGCTCACGGTCAGATCGCGCCCGAACGCCACCACGGGGGAGTCCCGCACCGGTCGTCCGAGGCTCGTATCGCCACGCAGGGCGGGCCCGTCGACCATGAAATGCGTCACACCCGCGGCGGCGTAGCCCTCCTCCATACCGGGGGTGAAACCGCATTCCGGCGCCCAGATTCCCGACGGGGTGTGCCCCCAGCGCAGGCGGGCATCGGTGAGGCCTTCGCGGAGCTGGAAGTCCCGCAGCCGCTCGTCCAGCAGTGGCTGGAACGGGTGAGCCAGCGGGCCGCCGAGCAGTTCGATGGTCTCGGCGTCGAGCAGCTGCCGCCAGACCGGTGCCGCCCCGTGCCGCCAGTTCTGCTCGAATTCGGTCAGCGCCGCGGCCGCGAGCCGGTGCTCGTGGCGGCCGAGCGCGGGGTTACCGGACATGGCGGCCTCGTCCGCCCGCAACTGCCAGTTGCCCAGCCAGTGGTGCATCCCCGCCAGCGAGTGTGGATCGTCCAATTGTGCTGCGAGAACAGGAGTTATCCCGAGCGTCAGCAGATGTGAACGGCCTTCGGCCGCGAGGGTGCGCAGCACCTCGACCACGGGCAGGTACGACGCCGCCCAGGACTGGTAGAGCCATTCCTCCCCGACCGGCCACCGTCCGTGGTGGGCCAGCCAGGGCAGATGGGAGTGCAGGACGAGGGTGAACTGCCCCGGTACCGCATTACCGGTGTTGTTGCTGCTCAAGGCTTCACCGCGCGCGCGACGAGGTCCAGGCTGGCGTCGATGTCGACCGGGGTCAGCGCGAAATCGTCGACGGTGATACCCGCGACATCGGCGGTGAGTTCGGCCGGCCAGGGCTCACCGGCCAGTGCGCGCTCGATCTGCGCGTCGATAAAGGAGCCGCCGTGCTTGTCGTCCAGTGCGCGCAGGCTCGGGCCGTGATGGACGCCGGTCATCAGTTCCACGCGAAAACCGGCTTCTTCGAGCAGTCCGGTCAGTTCGGCGGCATCGAGCTCACGGGTGTGGAACGGGTTCAGCGGGGTGTCGCGGCCGGGGGAGAAGGTGATCCGGTTGGGGGTGCTGATGAGCAGTTCACCGCCCGGGCGCAGCACCCGCAGGCATTCGCGCAGAAACTGCACCTGATCCCAAAGATGTTCGATCACTTGGAAATTCACGACGGTATCCACCGCGTCATCGGGCAGTGGGAGAGCGGCCAGATTGCCGCGGATCATCCGCACTCGTGGGTATCGCGCGCGCACATGTGCTGCCGCGCTGCGGTCGTAGTCGAGCCCGACCACGGCCGTCGCGACGCCGGCGATCATATTCGCGCCGTACCCTTCGCCCGATCCCGCTTCGAGGACCACCCTGTCCGCGCAGCGTGACAGCAGCCGGTCGTAGACGATCTCGTGCCGCCGGAACCAGTAGTTCTCCTCCGCGATACCCGGCACCGTCCGCTCGCCGGTCAACGGCAGCGGCTCCAGTACGTCATGGGTTGCCGGTGCGGCGGGAATCACAGCCTCGCTCATTGCGACGAGGTTACTGGTACTGCCCGGTACACGGGTTGCGTGGGGCCGTGCTTGTAAGTTACCCACGAGTAACTTAACGTAGGGTAATGTCTCGGCCTGAGCTACTCATATGGACGTACGGCCGCTGGAGATCGTGCGACCGCCAATACAGGTAACCAGAACAGGAGGTCGACGAAGACCGATGCCGAATATCGTCGTACTCATCAAGCAGGTGCCCGATACCTGGTCCGAGCGCAAGCTGACCGACGGTGACTTCACCCTCGACCGTGAAGCCGCCGACGCGGTGCTCGACGAGATCAACGAGCGCGCCGTAGAGGAAGCCCTCCTGATCAAGGAGGCGCAGGGTGGCGAGGTCACCGTGCTGGCCGCCGGTCCGGACCGGGCCACCGAGGCTATCCGCAAGGCGCTGTCCATGGGCGCCGACAAGGCCATCCACATCAACGATCCGGCCATCCACGGCTCCGATACGGTGCAGACCGCATGGGTCCTCGCCGGTGCGCTGGGTCAGGTGGAGGGCGTCGAGCTCGTCATCGCCGGTAACGAGGCCACCGACGGCCGCTCCGGCGCCGTCCCGGCCATCATCGCCGAATACCTGGGCATCCCGCAGCTCACACATCTGCGCAAGCTGACCGTCGACGGCGAGAAGATCACCGGCGAGCGGGAAACCGACGAAGGCGTGTTCAAGCTGGAGGCCACGCTGCCGGCCATCGTCAGCGTCACCGAGAAGATCAACGAACCGCGCTTCCCCTCCTTCAAGGGCATCATGGCCGCCAAGAAGAAGGAAGTGCAGACCTTCACCCTGGAAGACCTGGGTATCGACCCGTCGACCGTGGGTGTGGCCAATGCGGGCACCGCGGTCACCGCGTCCACCCCGAAGCCGCCGCGCACCGCGGGCGAGAAGATCTCCGACGAAGGCGACGGCGGCACCAAGATCGCCCAGTACCTGGTCGGCCAGAAGATCATCTGAGACCCGCACCCGCAGCGACTTCTAGGAGAAGAGAGAAATGGCAGAAGTACTTGTGCTCGTCGAGCACGCCGACGGTGCGGTCAAGAAGGTCAGCACCGAACTGCTGAGCGCCGCCGCCACTCTGGGTGAGCCGTCGGCCGTGGTGCTGGGTGCGCCCGGCACCGCCGACAAACTGTCCGACGCGCTGGCCGCCGCCGGCGCCGCCAAGATCTACGTCGCCGAATCCGACGATGTGGACAACTACCTGGTGACCCCGAAGGTCGATGTGCTCGCCGGCCTGGTCGAATCCGCCTCCCCGGCGGCCGTCCTGGTCGCCGCGAGCGCCGAGGGCAAAGAGGTCTCCGGCCGCCTGGCCGCCCGCATCGGCTCCGGCCTGCTGGTCGACGTGATCGACGTGAAGGCCGACGGCACGGCCCTGCACAGCATCTTCGGTGGCGCCTTCACCGTCGACGCCAAGGCCACCGGCGATGTCCCGGTCATCTCGGTGCGCCCGGGTTCGATCGAGGCCAACCCCTCGGCCGGGGCCGGCGAGAAGGTCACCGTCGAGGTGCCCGCGCAGGAAGAGGGCGTCGTCAAGGTCACCAGCCGGGAACCCGTCGTCGGCGGCGACCGGCCGGAACTCACCGAGGCGAATATCGTCGTCTCCGGTGGCCGCGGTGTCGGTTCGGCCGACAACTTCTCCGTGGTCGAGGCCCTGGCCGATTCGCTCGGCGCGGCTGTCGGCGCGTCGCGTGCCGCGGTCGACTCGGGCTACTACCCGGGCCAGTTCCAGGTCGGCCAGACCGGTAAGACGGTCTCCCCGCAGCTGTACGTCGCTCTCGGTATCTCGGGCGCGATCCAGCACCGGGCCGGTATGCAGACCTCGAAGACCATCATCGCGGTCAACAAGGACGAAGAGGCGCCGATCTTCGAGATCGCCGATTACGGCATCGTCGGTGACCTGTTCAACGTCGCCCCGCAGCTGACCGAAGAGGTCAAGAAGCACAAGGGCTGAGCCCCGCGGCGACTGTCCGCGAAGGGTCCTTACCGTGCCCCGGCTGGGTTCACCGGCCGGGGCACGGTGCTGTCTGGGCTCCGCCGCCTCGCCCGTCAGCGAGTGCGTACCCACGGCGGTGCGCCGCTGTCGCGGTTCGTGCCTTTTTCGATGAACACCATGTTGTGGTAGAAGTGCAATCCTTTGACCTGTGTATCGGTATCGCACGGTGTTCTGCCGCCGATCTCCGCGTGGTTGAGGCCGTCGATCAGCCCCGTGACGAAATCCATGGCCGTCGGTGATCCGGGTCCTTCGGCGAAGCTCGGCCAATAGGCGGTCTGCAGATCTTCGATCACATACCAGCCGCCCGCGCGGAGGACGGGGAACAGGGTATGGAACGAAGTGATGATGTGCGAACCGATATGGCTGCCGTCGTCGATGACGATATCGAGCGGTCCGGTGATCGCGGCGACCCCGGCGAGATCGGCGGGTGCGGACTGATCGCCGCGGAGCACCGTCATACGCTGTTCCGACAGGGCGGTCTTGTCGACGATATCCATCCCATAGACGGCGGCGCGACAGAAATAGTTGCGCCACATGCGGAGTGATCCCCCACCCTGCCGCGGGTCGGAATAGCCGCCGACGCCGATTTCCAGAACGGTCAGGGGGCGATCCCGGATCGCCTCGAAATGGTGTTCGTAGTGCCGGGTGTACTGGTGCAGCCCCCATTTGTCGGAACCGGCCGCGGTGCACAGTTCGCTCAGCCCGGGGGAGTACGGGCGATCGATCGAATCGAGGACCCGCCGGACGGTATCGAACATCGGCAGTGCGGTGCCGAAGACGGCGCCGGTATCGCGCCAGGTGATGGACCGGGTCGCGGATGTCGTTGTGCCGCGCGGTCCGAACAGGTTCCCGGCGACCTCCGCCAGCGACTGTGTCACGGTGGCGTCGGTGTCGTTCACCGGGCCGGCGGAATGGAATGCCTCGAACCGGCCCGCAGGGTCGATGTGGATCCGGGTGGCCCACGATTCGGTGCGGTGCCCCAGTACCAGCGCGATATCGGCCGGCGCGCCCGCGCGCGGAACAGTCCGGCAGCGCAGCTCCGCGATCACCAGGCGGGTGACGTGTTCGGCGCCGATCTCGTCGATGACGCTGTCGAGCCGGCCCCCGCCCGCCGCGGCGATCAGATCATCGAGCGCGGAGCGGGTTTCGCTGTGTGGGGCCGGTGTGCCGGCGGCGGCCGCTCGACCGGCCGGCTCCACCGGCCGGTGGTGTGCGGTGGTGGTGTTCCCTGCTGGGGCCGGGGGGGACGAGGGACCTCCGGTCCGCCAGTAGACGCCGCTGCCGTCGATATCGTGTATCCGGTCGGTGATGCCTTGTGCCGCACGGTAATCGTGGACGGCCCGGCGGCAGCCCTCGACGGCGTGGTAGTCGTCGACGATGAGGAACCCACCCGGGGCGAGTTTCGGATAGAGGCCGGTCAGCGCATCCCACGTCGATCCGTACATATCACCGTCGAGGCGCAGGACCGCCAGCTGCTCGATCGGGGCGGTGGGCAGTGTGTCCCGGAACCAGCCCTCGAGGAACCGCACCTGATCGTCCAGCAGGTCGTATCGGCGGAAGTTCTGCCGGACGGTTTCCGAAGGCACAGCGAGGAATTCGATGGTGTGGTGGGTGTCGCCGGTGTCCGCCGGGTACCGTTCCGGGTCGGGTGGTGGCAGGCCCTCGAAGGAGTCGGCCAGCCACACCACCCGGTCGGTCACCTCGTTGGCCGCGAGTACGCCGCGCATCAGGATCGCCGCGCCGCCGCGCCACACACCGGTTTCGATCAGATCGCCCGGAACCCCCTCGTCGAGCACGGTTTGCACGCAGAACTGCACATTGTCCAGCCGTTTCCGGCCGATCATGGTGTGTGCCGCGCTCGGCCAGTCCACACCGTCGGCCCTGGCCTGTTCGTCATAGCCGGCGAATCGCCACGGTGCGACGTTCGCATCGCCGTAGATCGTATTCGCCAGTGCCCGTTTCAGCAGGTCCAGATACTGTTCCCGCAGGGTATGGTCGCGCATATGGTCTACCTCGTGAATGGTGCTGTACCGGCGATGTTTCCCGCGGAGCCTACTCGGCACAGCAGGGTCCGGCGCAGGACCTGGGGTGACCGCTGACCTACGCGGTGACGAACGCTGCGACAACGAATGTCGCGCCCGGCCGACCGCGCAGCCGCACCGCACCGGGCAGCTGTCCGAGATCAGGCGCTGTTCGCCGCGCCCGCCCCGGCGTCGATCGGGAAGACCATTCCGGTGAGGTGGGCGCTGGCTTCGGCGGCGAGGAAGAGGACGACCCGGGAGACCTGCTCGGGCTCGATCGCGGCTATGGGCAGCAGGTGGGTTTTCGCGGCGAGGACCGGGGCGACGTCGTCCCAGGCCGGGTTCTCGAGGTCGGGGCGGAACTTCCGGTACATGGAGTCGTTCATGACCATCGGGGTCGCGATATTTCCGGGGGCTATCGAGTTCACCGTGATGCCGTGCGGGGCGAGTTCCACCGCGGCGGCTTTGGTCAGGCCGATCACACCCCATTTCGACGAGACATAGGCGGACATCGCCGGGCTCGCGGTCCGGCCCATCATCGATGAGGTAGTGATGATCCGCCCATAGCCCCGGGCGATCATGCCCGGGGTGACCGCGGCGAGGGTATGGAAAACACCGGTGAGATTGCTGCCGATGACTTCGTCCCAGAGTTCGCCGTTGTGCTCGCCGAGCATCGAAATACCGGTGACACCGGCGTTCGCCACGGCGATATCGATGGATCCCAGCTCCTCCTCGGCCCGCTGGACGAGGGCACGCATGGCGGCTTTGTCGGCGGTATCGGCCCGCACGCTCAGGCAGCGCCGGCCGAGGGATTCGACCATGGCGGCGGTCTGTGCGAGATCGGCCTCGGAAGCGAGGGGGTAGTCGAGTGCGTCGCTGTCTGCACAGCGATCGCAGATCACGATATCCGCGCCACGTTCGGCGAAGGCCAGCGCATGCGAGCGACCCTGGCCGCGCGCTCCGCCGGTGACGAGTGCGACCCTGCCCTGGAATTCCTGCGACATCTTCTCCCTTTCGTAGGCGCCGCCCCCGGACGGCCGGTGCCGGCCCGCGCGGCCGGGCGATCACACTAGGACTCGAACGCTTGCCGAAGGACCGCGTTCTCACTGGTCGGGAGTGCGGAGGCGGATCTCACTCAACGGAAAGATCCGTCCTCCGGACGGGGAACCTGGCAGCATGAGGGCATACGGTGCGTGGCCGGACCAGGAAGGAATGCGATGCCGAGAATCGCCGAAGCGCGCGATGCCGCGGCACCGAGTTCCACCGAACAGCGGGCCCGGGTCGAGCGGATACTCGCGGCCGCCGCCGAACTCGCGAGCGAGAACGAACTCGAACGAGTCCAGATGAACGAGGTGGCGAAAGCGGCGGGTGTCGCGGTCGCCACGCTGTACCGCTACTTTCCGTCGAAAACGCATCTGTTCGTGGCGGTGATGCTCGATCAGATCGACCGGATGCGGGAGCGGTTCGCGAGTAGAGCCCGTCCGGAGCGCAGTGCCAAGGACGCGGTCCACGATACGTTGCTGCAGGTGGTCCGGGCGCTGCTGCGCCGTCCCCTGCTGTCGGCCGCGATGATCCAGTCGAACAGTATGGCCAAGGCGTCCGCCGTACCGGATACGGCCCGGGTCGACCGGAATTTCCGGCAGCTGATGTCCGACGCGGCCGGAATCGAGCGGGTGACGGAACGGGACGCGGCGTTGCTGCGGTTACTGATCCACGCGGTTTTCGGGATCATCCAGTCCTGCCTCAACGGGCGGATCACCATTCCCGACGCGGAAACGGACCTTCGGGAGTTGTGCGATCTACTGCTCGCGGAATGGCCGGAAACATTCACCGCCACATGATGGTCGACGCCCTGCGGTGGGCTCATCGGTCGCGGGTGGACCGTCCGACGCAGGCAGCGGCGCCGCAGGGGGCGCCCGGTTCACCGGCCCCGGCAGGGTGGCCGGGGGTGATCGTCAGACCGTCAGCCCACGGCGGATCACCTTGCCGGTCGCATTGCGGGGCAGGTCCGTTGTGGTGATCCGCCAGCGGGTCGGCACTTTGAAATAGGACAGCCGCTCGGCCGCGTACTCGCGCAGTTCCCGCTCGGTGACCGTCGCATCGGGTTTCGGTACGACCACCGCCCCCACCTCCTGGCCCAGATCCGGGTGGTCGACGCCGAGCACGGCGCATTCCTGGACCGCGGGATGTTCGTCGAGGCACTGTTCGATCTCGGTGGGGTAGATGTTCTCGCCGCCGCGCAGGATCAGGTCGGACCGGCGACCGGTCAGCCGCAGCACGCCGTCCTCGAGCAGGCCGAAATCGCCGGTGCGCAACCAGCGGTCGGGGGTGATGGTCGCGGCGGTCGCGGCGTCGTCTTCCCAGTACCTGAGCATGACGAACGGGCTGCGCACGCACACTTCCCCTTCCACCCCGGCCGGCACGGGTTCGCCGAACGGGTCGCGGATCTCCAGGCTCACGGTGAGGATCGGCCGGCCGAGCGCGCCGGGATTGCGCTGCAGATCGGCGGGGGTGGCGACCGCGATCGCCGTACTGCACTCGGTGAGGCCGTAGCTGTCGACCAAAGCGTTGCGGGCGAACGGGAAGCGTTCCCGGAGCCGGTCTTTCAACGCGATCGACGACGGGGCGGAGGCCAGCGCGAACGCCGTCAGTGACGACACATCGTATTTCTCGAGATCGCCGTGCTCGAGCAGTCGCGAGGCCATCGTCGGCACCGCTCCCCAGTTGGTGACCCGCTCCCGTTCGATGAGGCCCAGGGCGGTGTTCGCGTCGAAGGCGCCCTGATACATCACCACCGCGCCGCCCGTGGCGAGCCGCGGTACGACCAGGTTGTGCAGGCTGGCGATATGGAACAGGGGCGAGGTGAGCAGGTATCGCAGCGGGCTCGGCTCGGTGCCGGTATAGGGCCGGCCGGCGAGTTCGGTCGCGAACGCGTCGGTGAAGCGGTGGTAGTCGACGACGGCCAGCAGGTTGCGGTGCGAATGCACGGCGCCCTTGGGCCGGCCGCTGGTCCCGCTGGTGTAGAGGATGACCGCGGGATCGTCCTCGTCGATATCGGCTTCCGGAAGTTCGGCGCCGGAGTGGGCGGCGATCAGCCGCGGCAGGTCCGTCTCGACGGTGAGGACGGTGATACCGGAGGTGTCGATATCGGCCAGCAGGGCGGCGCGCTTGGCGTCGACGATCAGGACGGCCGGCCGGCAGTGCTGTAACCCGTACTCGATCTCGCGGGGCACCCACCAGCTGTTGAGCCCGACACCGATGGCGCCCAGGCATTGCGTCGCCCAGAACGCGATCACCCATTCGGGGCAGTTGGCGGCCAGGATCGCGACCCGATCGCCTTTCGCCACCGCGTAGTTGTCGCGCAGGGCGGTCGACAGGGCGGCCACCGAGTCGAGGTGCTGCGCATACGATATGCGGCGGTCGGCGGTCACGAGATAGTCGCGGTCGCCCCAGGCGCGCGAGGCGGCCACCAGGGTGCCGACCGTCCGCGCGCGGTGGCGCATCACCGGTATCGGAGTGCCGAGGACGTCTTCGACGGCGATTTCGAACCGGCCACCGGGTCCGGTCAGCTCCGTGACGATCTCGGTCATGCGCAACTGGGCGTCGGCGGGTGTCGTCATGGTGCCGGCCTTTCTTTCTGTGGGCGTATCGGCAGGCAATTTCTCATGCCCGGCCGAGCCGCTGACCGGTCATTATCACTCAGCGGGACCGCGCACACCCCGTGTTCGGGCAGCCGGCTGGGCGCTCGTGCGTTCCTGCTGTCCCCGGCACGCACCCGAGCGCCGATACCGGCCGGGCACCGGCTCCCGGGACCGACGCCCGTCGCCGCTCGGACGGCATCTCGTCGTTTCCGCTCCGCGACCGGACCACAGTGCTACGGTGGTGCGAGAATGAATTTCAGTTCTTGCCTCGCGCGAGCTGTTGACCAGCGTATTTGGAGAAATCAGTGGATATCATTGATTCGGGAAATGTCGCCACTGTGCACAGCCGGACGCCGGATGTTCCGACGTCCATGGTCGAGCGGATGACCCGGATTCTGGATGCGTTCGACGGTCACCAGGTGCGTCTGTCGCTCGAAGAGGTCGCCTACCGTGCTCAGTTGCCTCGCTCCACCGTCTACCGCATCCTGCATCAGCTGGTGTGTTCGGACTGGGTCGAGCACACCTCGTTCGGTTATGCCCTGGGACGCCGCGCGGCCCGCCTCGGCGGCGACGAGCGCGGCCGGATCCGGGCGGCGTCGGCCCCGCTGCTGCACGAGCTCCATCTGCGGACGGGCATGGTGGTGCACCTGACGGTGCTCGACGGTGGCGACAGCCTGTATCTCGACAAGATCGGCGGGTCGTTCGCCACCCGGCTGCCGTCCCGGGTGGGCGGTCGCGCCCCCGCCTACTCCACCGCCGGCGGGAAAGCGATTCTGGCGTGGCTGGAGCCGGAGGTGATCGACGGTCTCTACGGCCGGTCCTTCCAGCGACGCACCGACCGCACGATTACCGAGCCGGCAGCGCTGCACCACGAACTGAACCGGATCCGGCTACGGTGCGGTCTCGCGTTCGAGCGCAGCGAATCGGTGTCCGGGGTGGTCTGCGTGGGTGCCGCGGTGCGCGGTCCGGAGGGGCCGGTCGCCGCTGTCTCACTATGCGGGGACGCCCGTAGCACGCAGCTCGACCGGGTGGCGCCGCTGGTGGCCGGGGCGGCCGGGGAGGTGTCGCGAACGCTGTTCCCCGATATCCGGATCCGCACCGGCGACCGCGGGAAATCGCCGCGGCGATCGGAACGGGACTGGCTGTCCGGGGCAGCCGATCGGCTGCTCTCGGCCGAGGCCGGGTAGCCGACCGCGGTGGCACGGGCCACCGCCCGACCCATCGATTCCCATGCCTGTGCTCGATCGGAGTTCCATGATGTCTGCTGTCCGCCGCCCCGGCGCCCGGAAGTGGTACCCGGCGGCGGTGTTCGCCACCCTGGTTCTGGCCCTCGCCGGATGTGCCGATGCGCCCGTACCGCCCGAGCGCGCCGAGCCGGGCGCGCTGATCACCGCGACACCGATCCCGGCAGCACCGGGTGCGAACTCGCCGGCTTCCGTCGCCGGCCGAGCCGAGCGCATCACCTATCTGTCGGAATCCGCCTCCGGACAGTCGATCCTGGTTTCGGGAACGGTGGCGATTCCGGCGGGCGACCCGCCCGAGGGCGGCTGGCCGATCATCAGCTGGGCGCACGGCACCACCGGTGTCGGTGACGCCTGTGCACCGTCGGCCGACAGTGCCGGCGGGCCCGCGCACGATTACCTCGCCGTCACCGACCCGGTGCTGGCTCGGTGGGTGCACGACGGATACGCGGTGGTGGCCACGGATTACGAAGGACTGGGCACACCGGGCGGCCATCCCTACATGAACGGCGTCAGCGCCGCGCATACCGTCACCGATATCGTCCGTGCCGCACGCGAACTCGACCCCGGGATCGGCGCGAAATGGGTGGTGGCAGGACACAGCCAAGGCGGGCACGCCGCGCTGTTCACCGCCGCCGATGCCGCACGGCGCGCCCCGGAACTCGACCTCCTCGGCGCCGTGGCCTACGCACCGGGCAGCCGCACAAGCGAGACCGCCGCCTATATGGCGGCCGGTGGCCCCGGGGTACGGGCGGCGGTCCCGTTCCTGCCGGTACTGCTGCTGGGAGCCGAGGCCGCCGACCCGGCCCTGGTGGCCGAGACGATGATCAGCGACGCCGCGAAACCGCTGCTCGGTGCCGCACGGACGGGCTGTATGGACCAGATCAGAGCGGCAGCGGCCACGATCCCGGCCGGCGGTCTGTTCGCCCCCGGCGCGGATACCGCCGCGCTCACCGCCTACTTCGCCGGCCAGGAGCCGGACACCCTCTCCCTGACGGTCCCGACCATGGTCGCGCAGGGCACCGCCGACGCTCTGGTCGCCGAGCCGGTCACGAAACAGATCACCGCCTCGTTGTGCGCCAACGGCTCGCCCCTGGACTATCGGACGTACGAGGGCGCCGACCACCGCGCTGTCCTCGAGGTCGCGCGTGGCGATGCCGATGCCTTCCTCAGCTCCCTGTTCGCCGGACAACCGCCCGGCACGGTGTGTGGGTCCTGACTGATCCGAGATCGGCCCGCTGATCCCGCCCGGAATGCAGTCACCGGAGACAACCGAACGTCAGCTTTCGGCCCCGTGTGCTGCATGAGCGGTCTCGCCGACGTCAGCGTTTGCCGCACTTCGGATCGGACACACGGAACGCCGCGGCCGGGCGACAGCCGTGTCAGTTCTCCCGTTCGGTCCGGGTGACGACCAGGGCGGCGACGAGCAGAAGTGCCAGCAGAATCACGGCCAGCAGTACCTGGGGGTGCAGGCCGATGATCGTCTCGGTGTCGAATTCGGGGTCGTGCACGGCGGTACCGGGGAACAGCATCGCACCCAGCAGGCCCAGCCACGGCGTGGCCAGGATCGTGCAGGCTGTCCACACCCGCGACCGGGTGCCGCCCCCGCGCCGGGCCAGCAGTACCAGTGCGACCACGCCGAGCAGGATCGATAGGACGATGTACTGGGCGTCGTGGAACTTCGCGTGCGGCGGCCATGCGTCGTTGCGCAGGTGCTGGGCCGCGCCGGCCGGGATGACGAAATCGGCCAGCAGCGCGCCGAACGCGGTGACGAGCGCGACCAGTACGGCGAGAAGGCGCGGGGCGGAGAGGTTTCTGGTTACCGGAGTCGTCATGTCACGAGATTCCTTGCTGGTGTGGGGGTTTCGTGGAATGGCAGCGCAGGAAATCGTCGACGACATCGTGCACGTAGTCGAGTTCGAAGGTGCGATCGGCGACCAGTCGCCGGAAGAACAGCGGACCGTGCAGTTGATCGAGAGCGAGGTCGATATCGAGCGCGGCCGGCAGTTCGGCGCGAGTGACGGCATCGGTCAGGATCGCGCGCACCACCTGGGTGCCGGAGCGGTACAGGGCCTCCTTGGCCTCCGCGAATTTCGGGTCGACAGCGGCCCTTTCGATCATCACGCGCATCCCCTGCTCGCTGGCCGGTTCGTGCAGCATCGCGCGGGTTCCGGTCAGTGCGGTCCGCAGGTCGGCCCGCAGGTCGCCGGTCGTCTCCGGCTGCGCCAACGCGATATGCCAGGTCAGCGTGGCGCGGACCAGATCTGCCGGTTCGGGCCAGAGCCGGTACAGCGTGGCCCGGCTGATACCGCTGCGGGCCGCGACGGCGCCGTGGGTGAGACCGGACATTCCCTGCTCGATCAGCAATTCGCGGGCCGCGGTGAGTGCCGCCTCGCGACTGCGCACCGTGCGTGGGTCCGGGGGTCGCATCGCACCTCGCTATGAGACAGTTTGTTTTGAATCTTCGAAACAAACTGTATCGCACCTCCGGAGATCTGAGAAGAGATGTGGGCCCGGACAGCTGTCACGGTCGTTCCGGGTCAATAGTGATTCAGGTCACCATCCCGCGCGGCCGCCCCCGAACGGGGTGCGGCCCGTGCTCTCCGGAAGGTCGCGGCTCGAAGTCTCCGCGGAACCGGGCCGTACTACCCGGGATCGAGGTGAGGATCGAACTCTAGGCGGATGCTTTCTCCGGCCGGGGGAGCAACGATGGTGGTGTCGCCCACCGTGCGGGTGGGTCCGCGGAATGTGGAGGGTTCATGAAACTGGAAGCCGGTCAGGTCGCCGTTGTCACCGGTGCCGCGAACGGGATCGGCGCGGCAGTGGCCACCGCGCTGGTGGAGCGAGGCCTGCGGGTGGTGCTGGCCGATATCGACACCGATGCGCTGACCGTCACCGCGACCGGCCTCGGCGATCACGCCACCGCAGTACCGACCGATGTCGCCGATATCGATCAGGTACGCGCCCTGGCCGACCGCACGCTCGCCGAGTTCGGCCGCGTGGACCTGGTGGTCAACAACGCAGGCATGGGCGGCGGCGGGCCGAGCTGGGATATCACCCCTGCCGACTGGAACCGCGTCTGGGCAGTGAACGTCGGTGGTGTCGTGAACGGAATCCACGTGTTCACACCCCATCTGATCGCCGCCGGCCACGGCCATATCGTCAACACCGCCTCGCTGGCGGGGCTGACCGTCGGCCTGTTCGGCGCACCGTATGCGGCCAGTAAGGCCGCGATCATCTCGCTGTCGGAATCCCTGCACGGCGAACTCGGCCTGGTCGCCCCGAATATCGGTGTGACGGTGGTGTGTCCGGGCCCGGTGGACACCCAGATGTTCCGCGGTCTCGCCGAACTCGCCGGTCCGCCGGAGGGCGCGGCACCCGAGTCGGCGCTGCCTCCGGAGGTGATGGACAAACTGGGGCCGATGATGGAGGCGATCACCGAGATGTCGAAAGAGATGCTGCCCGCCGCGCAGGCGGCACAGATCATCCTCGACGCGGTGGAGGCCGGAAAGCTCTACGAGACTACGCACCCGGGCATGGCACAGGCCGCCCGGGAACGGGCGAACACGATCCTGGAATCCTTCGGCACACCCGCCTGAACCGGATCCCCAACGCGCCGGTTTGACCATGCCGTGGCGGCATAGTTTTGACTGTCCGTGCGAGGGCGCGTCCGCGCCGGCGTGACCGAACATCACGAACACCGAAAGGAGTCCGGCGCATGGCGGCACAGTGGGAGCACAAAGTGTTGCGGTACAAGCTCAGCATGAAGGGCTTCGACTACGACAAGATCGAGCAGGACCTCAACGACCTCGGCCGCAAGGGCTGGGAAGCGGTGGGCACGCTCGCGCCGAGCTTCGGTTCGGGCCAGGCCATCGAGATCGCCGTCATCCTGAAGAAGCTCAACGGCTGACCCTGAGCGACGTACTTGTACTCGGCCCGAGTCAGCGTCGGGCGGGTTCGGCGATCAGTTCGGACGGGGCCTCGCCGGACGCTTGCGCGGCCACCGCGGCGAGCTCTTCGCCCACGGACTCGTGGGTCTTCTCGCTGTCCGCCTTTTCCGGCCGGCGTCCCACGGTGAAGAGTGAGAAGACCGCACCGAGTACGCAGCAGATGAGCGCGAAGGTGAAGGCGGCGCTGAGGCCGTCGGCGAACGGGTCGCTGATCAGGTGGGGGAAGAATTCCAGCCCGGTCAGGTGGTCGATGCCGGCCTGCGGCAACCCGTTCAGCGCACCGCCACCGATCTGCTCTATGGGGTTGTAGCCGAGGAAGGCCGCGAACAGGATGCCGACCGTCGGCAGCCCGGCGATCCCCTGGGCGGAGGCGTCCGGCATCCCTCCTGCGGTCAGTCCGTCGAACAGCGCGGCCGGGAGATGCGCACTCAGACCGGCGATCATCAGCGAGAAGAACAGTCCGATCGACAGCACCTGCGACGCATTCTGGAAGGTCGTCATCATGCCGGCTCCCGAACCGCGGGAGGTGGTGGGCAGTGAGTTCATCACCAAGGCGCGGTTCGGTGAGGAGAACAGGCCCTGGCCGATCCCGTTGATCAGCAGGATCACCGCGAAGATCCCGTAGGTGAAGTCGACCGGTAAGGCGATCAGGGCACCGAACGTCGCCGCGGTGATCAGCATTCCGGATGTCGTGAACCATTTGGTGCCGAGCCGGTCCGACAGTGCCCCGGAGAGCGGGGCGCTGAGCAGGAAGCCGACCGTCATCGGCAGCATGTAGATACCCGCCCACAGCGGGGTGCGGGAGTAGTCGTAGCCGTGCTGCGGTAGCCAGATGCCCTGCAGCCAGATGATCAGGATGAACTGCAGGCCACCGCGGCCGATCGACCCCATCAGGTTGGCCGCGTTACCGAACGCGAACGCGCGGTTCCGGAACAGCGACAGTTCGAAAAGCGGGCTCTCGACCTTCGTTTCGATGTACACGAACGCGACCAGTACGACGAGACCACCGATGATCGCGGTCAGCACCCACGGGTTGCCCCATCTCATATCCGAGCTGCCGTAGGGCTGGATCCCATAGGTGATGCCGACCAGGATCGCGATGAGGCCGATGGCGAACGTCAGATTGCCCCACCAGTCCATCTTCGCCTTCTTGCGGACCCCGGTGTCGCGGAGTTTCAGGTAGGCCCAGACGGTGCCGATCACCCCGAACGGGACGGACACCAGGAAGATGTAGTGCCACTGGATCGGTGCCAGCACACCGCCGACGAGCAGGCCCAGGAACGAGCCGGCGATGGCGGCGACACCGTTGATGCCCATGGCGAGCCCGCGCTGGTGGGCGGGAAATGCGTCGGTGAGGATGGCGGAGCTGTTGGCCATGAGGAAGGCGCCGCCGATGCCTTGGATGATCCGCCAGGCGATCAGCCAGATCGCCGCTTCGGTCCCGTCGAACCAGGTGATCGCCAGGAAGATGGAGGAGAGGGTGAAGATGGCGAAGCCCATGTTGTACATGCGGGCTCGGCCGAACATGTCACCGAGGCGGCCGAAGCTCACCACCAGCACGGCGGTGACGACCAGGAAGCCCATCATCATCCACAGCAGGTAGCTGGTGTTCCCGGATTCCAGCGGGTTGAGGTGGATGCCTTTGAAGATATCGGGCAGCGCGATCAGCACGATGGAGGAGTTGATCGTGGCGATCAGCATGCCGAGGGTGGTGTTGGACAGCGCGATCCACTTGTAGTGCGGTCCGAGGTCGGCGGCGCCCGCGGTGGGCTCTCGGGTGGTGGGCGAAGTCATGGAGGGTTCCTTTGCAGGGATGGTCCAGGGAATGGCGGCAGGGCGCGACGCCTCATCGGTGCGGGTCGGGCGGGCCGGTGGTCCTGAGGGCGTCGGCCAGGATCGTGAGTCCGCGGCCGACCGTCACGCGATCGTCCGGGGCGAGCCCGTCGATGGCCTCGGCGAGCACCTGTGCCTTCCTGGTCCGGGCGTTGCTGATCAATTCGATCCCGTCCGGTGTCGGATTCAGCAGGCGGGCACGTCCATCGTCCGGGTCGGGGGTGCGCGCGATGTACCCCTGGGCCTCGAGGGCGGCCACGATTCGGGACATCGTCGGTGCGGAGACGGATTCGCGCTCGGCCAGGACAGAAAGCCGGACCGGGCCGTGATTGACGATCGTCCACAGGGCCGAGGCGACGCCCGCGCTGAGGTTCCGGCTCGCGCCGCGGGCGCGCAAGGTTCGGTTGATCCAGGTGAGCAGGTGGTACAGGGTCGCGACTTCGTCGGGGGAGCCGGGCTCGTCCGCTGTGGAGATGTTCTGCATGGCGCCCCCTCTTTCGTCTGTTCGATCGCAAGAGACTGGTGTTGACATAAGGATTATTAGTTGCTTCGGCTAACTAAATTAGTAGTGTACACCCGGAGCGCCCGAGCGGTCGGTCCGAGTGCCGGCGGCGCCCGCGGTGATACTGATGGTGTGGGCCTGGATATATCGCACGGGCGGCCGGCGTGGCGGAGCACCGGGAACTGGCGCTTTCCGCTGGTTGCCGAGGTGGCCGGGGAATGGTGGGTATTGCGGATCAACGGTTTCCCGGACCACGACCTGTGGACCCTGTTCATCGACGGAGTCGTGCGCGGTGATCTCACGGCGGTGCCCGCCGGCTGGGGAAAGCTCGATATGTGGGCGGCGCCGACGCTGGAACCCGCCCTCGTGGCAGCGGTGCTGGCGCCGGTCGCGGGTTTCGCCGTGTACGGCAGCGAAGTGGGGCAGCCCTGCGACGGTCCGTTCTGCTGCGGCTGACGGCCGGTTCTCGGAGGGCTCAGGTTCCCAGCCGACTCCCAGCTCGGTACGCAGCTGGGGCACAGGGAAGGGAATTACCGTCGCAGACATCGGAGAGCCGGTCGCCCGATCGGCGGAAAATCTGGTGTGACAAGGAGTTCCATGGTGAAGCTGAAGCCGGCGAGCAGGGCCTTCGCAGCTGTGGTGTGCGGGGCCGGGGTAGCAACCGCGGCCGTTGCCGGAGCAGGCGCGGCGGGCGCCGATCCGGGGCCCGGCCACAAGAAAGTCATCATCATCAACGGGCAGGAACGGTCCGATATCGATCGGGTGATCCTGCGCGAGGACATCGGCCGGGATCTGCCCGGGTATCAGCTGCCCCCGGGGAGTCCGGGAGTGATCATCCTGCGGAGCGGAGAAGTCCAGCCGGTACCCGAGGGTGCGGTACTCAGGCAGCGCGACGGTCGGTAACCGTCCCTGCCGCAGATGAACCACCGTCGGACGACGGTGCACGAGACAACCCGAGGTGGGGTCCCTCGCCACTCGGGTTTCACGGTGGCCCGCCGCGCCGAACCGGCGGTGTCACCGGCCCCGGCGGCCACTGCCCGGCCGTGGGGGCGCGACCGGCCCGGTGCGCCACGGCACCGGGCCGGTCGTCGTGGGGGCAGGGCCTTACCGTCGGTGTATTCCGCCGCCTACGCCCCGTGTAATCCGTCCAGCAATGTCGCGAGGATGGGAGTGCGGCGGGTGTCGGCGCGCAGCACCGCGGAGACGGGGATGCGCAGACGCTGGTCGGCCAGGGCGAGAGTGGCGATCCCTTCCGTCGAGCTGTTCGCGTAGAGCGCGGTCCAGGCGTCGGGGTGGTTGATCAGTTCCATCGTGGCGGTGTGGTCGGGGGGAATGGGGGGTCCGTAGGTGGGGCCGACGGGGAGGTCGGCGAAGGCGGCACGGATGACATTGTGGATGAGGACCTGCTCGGACTCCGGGGGAAGCAGCAGGGGGTAGTCGCTGAGTTGGGCGAGGGTGACATCGGTGCGGCCGGCGAGGGGATGCGCGGGGGCGGTGGCGAGGGTGAGGTCTTCCACCCACAGTTGTTCCACGACCAGCCCCGCCTGCTGGACGCTGCCGCGGATCAGCGCCAGATCGCAGTCGCCGTCGGATACCGCGGCGATGCGTTGCCGGAAGGGTTTGATGACGAATTCGATCTCCGCCCCGGGATGGGTTTCTCGGGCGCCGGCGATAGCGGACAGTGATCGGGTGGCGAAGGACATATTCGCGGTGAGCCGGACCCGCGGGCCGGTGGTCCGGATGGAGGCCCGGATGGCCGATTCGAGCCCTAGCATTTGCTTTGCTAGCGGTAGTAATCTTGTGCTCGCGTCGGTGGGGACGACCGATCGGGTCGAGCGTTCGAAGAGCTGGACGCCGAGGTCGTGCTCGAGCCGGGCGATCTGATGACTGATCGCCGATTGCGAGATGAAACAGCGGGCCGCGGCCCGGCTGAAACTGAGCTCCTCGCACACCGCGACGAAGTACGTGAGCTGGCGAAGTTCCATCTCAACCCCATTCATGACGAGATCAGATAAGAGTCATCTCAATTATGCGCCCTGAACCCTGAAATATCTGCGTTCTGGATGACGGTTAGTCATGAGTGAAGGAGGCTGTCATGCAGAACGTCACGGAAATCGGTGCCGGTGTCGAGTACGCGGATGTGGTGATCATCGGATCGGGTTTCGGTGGGCTCGCCGCCGCCAAACAGCTGGCGAAGGCGGGTGTCGATTATGTCCTGATCTCGAGCACGCCGGAACACCTCTTCCAGCCGCTGCTGTACCAGGTCGCCACCGGGGTGTTGGCGTCCGAGGAGATCGCGCCCCCGATCGCGAACATCCTCCGCCGGCACAAGGAGGCGGATGTGCGGTTGGGTCAGGTCACCGCCATCGAGCCGGATGCGGCGATCCTCACCTATCGGACTCCCGACGGCGACCGGCGGATCCGCTACGGGTCGCTGATCGCCGCGACGGGCGCCAGCCAGTCGTACTTCGGACGTGACGATTTCGCCGATAAGACCTATTCGCTGAAAACCATCGACGACGCGAAGCTGCTGCGCGCCCAGATCGAGCGAGTCTTCCGGGAGGCCGCGGACGCAGACGAGGAGACCCGCCGGCGGCTCCTGTCGTTCGTGGTGGTCGGCGCCGGAGCCACCGGTGTCGAGGTGGCCGGGCAGTTGAAGGAGCTGGCGAAGCGCCACTTCCACCAGGAGGTCTCGGTGACCCTCGTGGAAGGTGCGGGCGCGGTGCTGCCGCCGTTCGGTGGAGGGCTTTCGGAGTACGCGAAGAAAACGCTGACCCGCAGTGGTGTGGAGGTGCTGTTGGGCACCTTTGTCACCGATATCGAGGCCGGGCAGGTCACTGTCAAGGACAAAGAGGGGCAGCAGCGGCAGATCGACGCCGAGACCATCGTCTGGTCGGCCGGTGTGCAGGCGGGCGGGTTCGCGAAACTGCTGGCCGAGGCCACCGGATGTGAAACCGACCGCGCCGGGCGGCTGCTCATCAATCCCGATCTGACCGTCGGCGGCTATGCCGATATCTACGCGATCGGCGATATGACCTCACTCAACGGCTACCCGGGACAGTCGCCGGTCGCCATGCAGGAGGGCCGGCACGCCGCCGATATCATCAGTCGCGACAAACATGCCGGAACACCATTCGTGTACTGGGACAAGGGCAGCATGGCGGTGATCAGCCGGTTCAGCGCGGTCACCAAGCTGAACGAGCGCATCACCTTCCGAGGGACGCTCGCATGGATCATCTGGCTGGCAGTGCACCTGTTCTATCTGGTCGGCTTCCGTAACCGGTTCGCCGCGGTCCTCTCGTGGCTGGTGGCGTTCATCGGAACCGGCCGCCCCGGGTTCGAAGAGGTCGACGAGCAGTGGCGTGACCGAGTCCGGGAGCCGGAACGTTTCGTCGCGTAGACCAGGGCCCGGTCGGCTCGGTTGCACCCGCCGCGTTCCGCGGCGGGTGAGTACGGACCACCGGCAGTTCTCGCGGGCAGGGCCGGTCGAGTGGGGCGCGATTCTCAACGCGCTCGGTGCGCATTCGGTTCCGAGCGCGAGGCGACTCGCATTCGCCCGGCGGACGAACCGGTAGGAACCTGCTGGTGAACGCTCGGTGTGATCTGCATCTCGTTCACCGAACCGGCATACCCGCGACACTTCGCGGACGCCCCGGCGCAGTGTCGGACTGGCCTCCTTAGCCTTATGGCTATTACGTCCGTGCTGACAGCGCCGGCTCGACCGGCCGGCAGCGAGGATCACCGGTCCCGATACGCACTGATCGTCTCCTCCGATTCCGACCATCGCATCGCGGCGCAGCGACTGCGGTACAACGTTTTCGCCAACGAACCCGGCTTCGATATCCCCGACGACGGTACGGGGCTGGACGCCGACAGATTCGACGACCACTGCGACCACATGCTGGTGCGCGACGAGGTCACCGGCGAATTCGTGGGCTGCTACCGGATGTTGCCGCCGGACAAGGTCGCGGCGGCGGGCGGCTACTACACGGCCACCGAATTCGACCTGACACGCCTGGATCCGGCGGGGCTGCGGGTCGTGGAAATGGGACGGGCGTGTGTGGTGCCCGACCACCGCAACGGGTCGGTGCTCACCCTCATGTGGGCGGGGATCCTGCACTACATCCAGCTCACCGGCTACGACTGGGTGATGGGTTGCGCGTCGGTGCCGATGCGCAGCCGCCCGGACGAGCCGGCCGGCGTGAATGTGCGCGGGGTGCGCGATTTCCTGCTCGCCAAACATGCCTGCGCACCGGATAAGCGGGTGCGGCCGTACCGGCCCGTGGTGGTGGACGGTGTGCCGCTCGACGATCTGCCGGCCCCGGCCCGGCCGAAACTGCCGCCGCTGCTCAACGGCTACCTCCGGCTCGGCGCGGAGATCTGCGGGGAACCGGCGCACGACCCGGATTTCGCCGTCGCCGATTTCGTGGTGCTGCTGGGGCTGGACACCATCAACACCCGGTACCTGGATCGTTTGCGCGGGGCAGCCGCGAACTTCGACGGTGGGCGGTGAGCGGATGTCGGGGAAAACGCTGGAACAGCGGCCCGCCGAGGTGGATCTACCCCAGCACGCCTGGATGCCGTCGAGCCCGTGTGTGACCGGATGCGTACAGCACAGCGCCGAGGTCGGGGTGCTGCGCGCCGGGATCCGGGCCGCCGGCGCGCTCTCGGTGCTGGCTGCCTATCCGTTCGCGCATGTGGTCACACCGTCGTCGCGGCGTTCGGGGGTGCAGCGGTACTTCGCGGGAATGCTGCTGCGCAGCTGCGGTATTCGACTCCGGGTGGTGGATCGCCGGGAGGGGACGGGCCGGTCGCGGTTCGCGCAGCCGGGTACGGGTGTGCTGGTGGCCTGCGGGCATATCGGGTGGGCGGACATCATCGTCCTGGCATCCGTGCAGCCGCTGGCGTTCGTGGCGCGCGCCGATCTCATCGACTGGCCGTTGCTGGGACGGCTGGCCCGGATCATGCGGGTCATCCCGATCGAGCGGGAGCGGCTGCGCCGGCTACCGGATGTGGTGGATCAGGTGGGGCAGCGGCTGACCGCCGGGGAGCGGATCGGTTTCTTCCCGGAGGGCACCACCTGGTGTGGCCGGGCCTACGGGAAACTGCGGCCCGCGTTGTTCCAGGCCGCGGTGGATACGGCGACCCCGGTGCAGCCGGTGCGGTTGCGCTACCTGGACCGGCACGGGCACCGGTCGACCGTTCCGGGTTTCGTCGGTGACGATACGTTGCTCAGCTCGGTGATCCGGGTGCTGCGGGCGCGGGGGCTGACCGCGGAGGTCGTTCTCGCCCCGGTCGAGCCGGCGGGGGACGACCGGCGGGATCTGGCGCGCCGTTGTGAACGGGCGGTCCGGGCGGAGGATCTTTCCGATGCCGCGCATGCGGTGCTCGCCGCGGCGGACCGGCAGTTGATGAAGGCGGTCGCCACGTCTGTGTGATCGCCGGTTGACAAGGGGCCGGGCCCGGGTACGGGCCCGGCCGATCGTTCTATCTGGTGTCTCACTTATAATCGTGCCGTTAGATAACGGCAACTTACTTGCCGGGATCAGAACGCGCTGCCGGTTCCGGGAAGGCCGGCCAGAGCCGGGATGCCCGGCAGTGGCAGATGCGGCAGGGACGGCAGGAACACCTGCGGAGTCGGCACCAGGGCGGGCGGAGCCGGCGGAATGTAGGGGTTGGGCACATTCCACGTCTGGTTCGGGGTCCCGCCGCTGTGGTTTTCGCGATCCCAAACGGCCGGTGCGTCGTAGTCGCTGCCGCGGTTGCCGCCGTAGCCGGCGTGCGAATCGCGGTCCTCGCGGCCGTTGTGACCGGTGTTGAACTGGTCGTTCCAGCCGTCGTAGTTGTGCTGGTTGTGGTCGCGGTATCCGTACTGGCCGTTGTCGTCCCAGCCGAAGTCGTTGTCGCCGACGCCGTGATTACCGAAGCCGTTGTCGCCGAAGCCGTGGCTGTCGTCGTTACCGAAGCTGCTGGAATCGTCGGAGTCGCTGATCGCGGTGGCCGGGCCCGCGAGGGCGGGGCCGGCGGTGACAGCCAGCGGCGCCAGGGCGATGACCGCGAGCGCGGCGATCCGGGTGGCGATGCGGCGGGTGCGAGGTGCGGGATTGCGATTCATGGGGGGTCCTCACTCGTCACGCCCCGGTTCGGCTGATAGGGCGGTAGCACTTCCGGGGTGCTTTATTGATACGTTCACTACCGTACCGCTGAATAACGGCACATTCAATAGGTAGGAAGAATCTGGCTGAGCTTTTTTGTTCCGGCACCCCGCGTCCGCACTGCGCCCAGTTGTGGCCCGGACCTGAGAACTACGGCTACGGTGGTTGTGAACAGGTCGGATAAGCCGTTCGGCTCGCGAGATCGACAGACGCTGCAACCGGGTGAGTCCGGAGATGTCGCCGTGACAGCACTCCAGCCCGGTCGCGGCTTCTCGGCTGACACCGCTGACCACTGTCAACGGTGATTCCACGACGGTTCCGGATCCGGAACCGGGCCACTACCCAGGAATGTGGGGCCAGAAAAGTATGGCGATCAGCCAGGTGGCGGTGTATGCGCACCTGAGCGCCGCCGAGGTCGAGGCGCTCGGGCAAGAACTCGCCGAGATCCGGCAGGACGTGCTCGACGGCCTCGGCGCGCGCGACGCGCGGTACATCCGGCGCACCATTGCCTGCCAGCGGGCGCTCGACGCGGCGGCGCGGATGACGATCGGATTCAGCCGGCGGCGCACCGGCTGGATCGCCGGGACCGGCGGGCTGGCGCTGGCCAAGGTTATCGAGAACATGGAGATCGGCCATAACGTGAGCCACGGCCAGTGGGACTGGATGAACGATCCGGAGATCCACTCCACCTCATGGGAATGGGATATGGCCGGGCTGTCCGCGCAGTGGCGGCACGCCCACAACTATCGGCACCACGTCTTCACCAACGTGCTGGGGATGGACGACGATATCGGGTTCGGTGTCATGCGGGTGACACGTGACGAGCGATGGCAGCCCGGGCACCTGGTGCAGCCGCTGCGAAACCTGCTGCTGGCGGCGTCTTTCGAATGGGGGATCGCCTCCCAGGGCTGGTACCTGGAGCGTAAGTTCGGGCGCACGGCAGCGGGCGGAACCGGCTCGGCGCGGGTGCTGGCGGGGAAGATCGCCCGGCAGGTGGGCAAGGACTACGTCCTGTTCCCGGCGTTGAGCGGCCGCCGGTGGCGTCGCACCCTGACCGCGAATGCCGTCGCCAATCTCGTCCGAAATATCTGGGCGTATCTGGTGATCTCCTGCGGTCACTTTCCCGACGGCGCCGAAAAATTCGCGCCCGCGGTCCTCGAGAACGAGACGCGGGCGCACTGGTATCTGCGGCAGATGCTGGGCACCGCGAACTTCGACGCCGGCCCGGTGCTCGCCTTCCTCAGCGGCCACCTCTCCCATCAGATCGAACACCATCTGTTCCCCGATCTGCCCAGCAACCGATACCCGCAGATCGCGACCCGGGTCCGGGCTCTCTGTGCGAAATACGATCTGCCGTACACCACCGGATCGCTGCCGCGCCAAGCCCTGCTCAGCCTGCGCACGATCCACAAACTGGCGCTCCCGGACAGCCTGTTGATCGCGACCTCCGACGATGCGCCGGAAACCGCGTCGGAACGTAAATTCGACGGCCCTGACCGCAGAGATGATGCTCAGCCCGTCCGCGGGTTACTGACCGCGCTCCGGCTGCGCAAGGAAACTCGCGGGGTAGCGCGTAGGCCGGCGGGGTAGCGCGTAAGGTGGATATGGCCGCGCACGCCGCGCATCATCCGGCGCAGGCCGCGAATATCGGGTCACGCGCAATCCGGTCCGCTCGGACCGAGTCAGGAGTATCGATCACAGCACCGGATCCGATCGGGGACCCAGGCGCTGTTCAGGACGCTAGTTCCGGAGGTCCGGCACCCGCCGGGCCGACACCGGGCCACGGCGGCGATCCGCCGAGCCGGGCGACCTGACCACGGCAGGCCCGACCCGCAGACGATGCGGGGCCTTCGTTGCCGGACGGTACGCGTCCGCGATCCCGCGCACTGCGCGAGAGCTGAAAACCATCTACGACCGGAGTATCGATATGCAAGAAAACAACCCGAGCCTGTTCAGTCACACCCCCGCGGAACCCGAGGTCTATCCGGTCTCGGCCATCGCGCACCAGCCGGTGTTCTCGGCGGCCGAGAACGGGTCGGGCGCCGACGCGACACCCGACGACGGCGCCGAGCGGTCCTGACGGGCGCCGTAAAGCGAAACCCTCCGCAGCAACGCCCGGCCGGAGCGGCCGCGGAGGTCGCCCGTCGGGCGAACCACCGCGGGCCTCGCATCGCGACCCTGCCTGCCGCGACTCTCACCGGCAGCGCACACCGCAGATCGGAGCACGAATATGCACGACAACAACCTCGGACTGTTTAGTCATGTCCCCGCTGAGCCCGAGCCGTACGCGATAGCGGCCGATGCTCCGCAGCCGGTCGTCGACGAACTGTGCGAGCGTATCCTCGGCCATGCCAGAGGTGCGGTGGAGATCGATGACGTCGTCTTGCTCGACCTGTGTACCGCCGCTGTGCGGCGCCAGGGTGAACGACTCCGCTGACAGATACGGCGGCGCCTCCCGACACCACGGTGTCGGGAGCCGCCGCGTGGGATGTGGTCATCCGGTGGCGGCCAGCGCGGTCCGTAGCCGGTCGACGAGGAGAGTGCGGGCGGCCTTGCCCTCGGGAGTCGGGGTCAGCGGGTATACGTGCACATGCCCGGGTGCCTCGTGGTATTCGACATCGACAGTGGCGGCTCGAGCCTTGTCGACGAGCAACCGGTTGTCCGGATTCAGAATGTCGTTGGTACCGCAGAAGACCGTCAACGGTCCGAGCCCGCGCAGATCGGCGGCCAGGGGACTCACCCGGGGGTCGACGAGCTCGAGCTCGCCACGCCAGTGCTCGATCAGCACCAGGGTTCCGTCCCGGCCGAGCCACGGATCGGCGGGCTGCACCAGGTCGATGTCGGGATTGGTGAGCGAGAGGTCGACGCAGGGCGAGATCAGCACCAGGGCAGGAAGCCGGACCCGGTATTCGTCGCGGAGCACGATCGCGGCCGACAGGGCGATCTGACCGCCGGCGGAGTCGCCGGCCAGGCACGTTTCGCCATATCGGGCACGGCAGTCCGCGACCAGTGCGGCGGTCGCCGCGACGACCTGCGCGGCGGTGCCGAACGGTATCAGCGGATAGATCGGGACGACGACGGTCGTTTCGGCGCTCGCCGCGATGTCGGCGGCGAGGTTCCAGTGCTGCGGTGCGATTTCGTGGATCCAACCGCCGCCGTGGACATAGACGACACTGCCGCGGGAGCGGCCCGTACGCGGAGCGAGGGTGTAGACCGGCCTGCCGTCTTGATGCTCGACCGACACCGAGACGTCCCTGCGCAGGCGCGCGGGCGGGCCATAGGGACGCGGGCGCAGGGTGCGTTCCCGAATCCGCTCCCGCGCATGAGCGGGGCTGACGAACGGGCGATTCGCCCGCTTCAGTCGCAAAAAGGCGGTGAGCGCGCCAACGGCGAGGCTCGGCACTGTTGTCTCCTTCGATAGTCGGGCCGGTGCGCGACAAGCCTTGCGCTACAAGGCACCGCGCTCTGTGTGCTCGCCCCGGTCGGCCGACTGGGCAAGGCGGCGGACCGCGAGTTCGGCATAGACCGCCGCGCCGTCCGCGAGTACCGATTCGTCGAATACGGCCAACGGCGAGTGGTTCATCGGCGCCTTGTCGACGTCGGTGCCGCTCGGAGTCGCCCCGAGGGCGATCATCGCACCGGGGACTTCGGCGATGACCCGGGAGAAGTCCTCCGAGCCCGCGCCTGGGCGGTCCTGCCAGGCCCACCGTTGCGGCCCGCAGACCTCGGCGACGGTAGCAGCGGCGAAGTCGGTTTCCTGATCGTCGTTGACTGTCACCGGGTACAACTGGGCGTAGTCGATCTCGACCGACAGTCCGTGCGCGGCGGCCACACCGCGCACCGTGCGGATGAAACCGTCCTTCACCCGGGCGTGCGACTCGGGTGAGTACGAGCGCACCGTGGCCTCGAAATGGGCCTCGTCCGGGATGACATTGTCCTGGGTACCCGCGTGCAGGGCGCCGACGGTGATCACCACCGGATCGTGGATATCGATGCGGCGACTGACCATGGTCTGGAGCGCGAGCACCATTTCGCAGGCCGCGGGGATGGGGTCGAGTGCCTGATGTGGCATCGAACCATGTCCGCCCGCTCCGCGCACGGTGACCCGGACCGTGTCGGCCGCGGACAGGAACGGCCCGCGTCGCGCGGCGAAGACTCCGGCGGGGATGTGCTGGCTGATCACGTGCAACGCGTAGGCGGCCACCGGCCTGCTGCCGGTGGCGTCCAGCACGCCTTCGCCGAGCATCTTCCCGGCCCCGTCGAAGCCCTCCTCGCCGGGCTGGAACATGAACACCACATCCCCGGCGAGCCGGTCGGCGCGGGCACTGAGCAGTTGCGCGGCACCCGCCAGCATGGCGGTGTGCAGGTCGTGTCCGCAGGCGTGCATGCGGTCGGCCTGCGCCGCGAAGTCCACGCCGGTCCGTTCGACGACCGGCAGCGCGTCCATATCCCCGCGCAACAGCACCGTCGGCCCGGAGTGCGCGCCACGCAGGACCGCGGTCACCGACGACAGCGACGTTCCGGTGCCGATCTCGAGACCCAGTCCGTCGAGCACCGTCAGTACCTTCTCCTGGGTGCGTGGCAGGTGCAGTCCGAGTTCCGGCTCCCGGTGCAGGGCACGTCGCAGCTGCACGAGATCGCCCTGTAGGGCTGCAGCATCCTCACGAATGGACATGTGTTGGGACTCCTTACTGAACGGTTTCGGTGAACAGGCGGACCTTGGTCACCGTGTGGGTTGCGGCCAGCAGCGCGACTGCCGCGACGAACACGTAGCCCGGGATCACCCAGCGCAGATCGAAGGCATGCAGAGCCTCGGCGACCATCGGGAAGGTGCCGCCGAACACCGCGACCGTCACCGTGGCCACCACGCCCGCGCCGACTGCCCGCACGGCGGTCGGCAGCAGCAACGCGCTCAGGACACTGCCGACCGCCGCGAAGCCGGCCGCGCCGAGCCCGAGCGTGAGCGCGACGACTTCGAAGGGAAGCGCGCCATGGATCAGCGCGAAGGTCATCGGCAGCACCCCGATGACGTTGAACGCGAAGGTGATTCGCATGAGCGGGAGTACGCCGAACCGGTCCGCGCACGCCCCGACGATCAGCATGGCGACCAGCACCACGATGAGCACGATGGTCATGAACGAGGTGGCCGACGCCGTGTCGGCCCGCCCCGCCGCTGCGGCGAACTTCGGCAGGTAGACGAGTGTGTAGTAGTAGGTCACCGTGCCGCCGAGGGTAAGCAGGAAGATCGTCAGCAGGGCGGTGCGGTGTTCGCGGAAGACCACGGTCAGGGCAGGGGGCCGCGCCGCGACGGCCGCCCGGCCGCCCTCGAACTCGCTGCTTTCCGGCGCGTAGGCCCGAATCCACAACGCCAGCAGGCCGAGCACACCGCCGACGACGAAGCCCCATCGCCAGCCCCCCGCGCGCAGTGCTTCCTCGCCTATCGTCGCGTTCAGCACGGCGACGGTGAGGAAGACCAGCATCGACCCGAACATGATCCCGCCATAGGAGATCGCGCTGAACAGGAACCGATGGCGCCGCGGTGCCGTCTCGGCGACGTAGGCCGCGATGGTCGGCCCCTCACCGCCGTAGGCGAGGCCCTGGACGATGCGCAGGGCGACCAGCAGCACCGCCGACCAGATACCGATTGCCGCCGCCGGGGGAACCAGGGCGATGCCGATACTCGCCACCGAGATGATCGACATGCACAACAGCAGATTGAAGCGCCTGCCACGGGAATCGCTGACCCGTCCGAAGAACAGGCTGCCGAGCGGACGGGCGACGAAGCCGACCGCGAAGCCGCCGTAGGCGACAATGGTGGCGCCGAGCGAATCGGAGCCGAACAGGTCAGCAGTGAAGAAGGCCGCGAAGATCACGTACACGGTCCAGTCGAACGATTCGACGATGCCGCCGACGGTGGCCGCGGCGAGTTCGCGGCGCGGCAAGCCGGGGCGCTGCCTGGCGGAATCGTCCGGCGTCGGCGATTCGGTGATGGTTCGTTCGGTCATATCCTCGGTTCCCTTCCAGACCACTGACGGCCCTGGCACTGGTCGTCTCAGCGGTGGGGGGAGGCTAGCGTGTAGTCTCGAACTGACCTCGGATTTCGCATGAAGTTGCTATCTGCTGGACGGTAAATGCAGGAATCATTCAATCTTGACGAGCTGGAGCTGCAGTTGGTCAACGCGCTCCAGCTCAATCCGCGCGTTCCGTGGAAGCTGGTCGGCGGTGTGCTCGGCGTGGATCCGGTCACGGCGGCGCGCCGGTGGGAGCGGCTCGCCGCCGCCGGCCTGGTCTGGATATCGGTGTATCCCGGCACTCCGTGGGATTGGGATGTCGTCGGCGCGAACATCTATGTCCGGTGCGCGGCGGGTCAAGCGGGTGCCGTGGCCGACACCCTGCGCGGCGACTACCGGGTCGCGACCATCGAACACATCACCGGTGACGGCGATCTCTCGCTCACCGTATTCACGCCGAATCTGGCGGATCTGTCGTCGTATGTCCTCACCTCGCTGGGCGCAATCCCCGGTGTTCGTGATTGCCGGACCCATGTGATGACCGCGGTCTATACCGAAGGCAGCAGGTGGCGGTTGCGCGCGTTGACCGCCGCGCAGCGCGCCCGCATTTCGGCCTCGCGACCGGAATCGCTGCCGAAAGCGGGGGTCACGCTCGACGCGGTCGATCAAAAGCTCTACGCGGCACTGGAATTGGATGGCCGCGCCAGCTTCTCTGAGCTGGGCGAGCGCGTCGGCATCAGTGTCTCGACCGCACGCCGTCGCGTCAACGCCCTGCTCGGCGCCGGCCGCATCGTCATGCGTTGCGAGGTGGCACAGCCGGTATCGGGATGGCCGATCAGTGCGTCGCTGTGGTGCCGGGTGCGGCCGGCCGACCTGGACAATGTCGCAACCCAGCTGGCCCGACTGCCCGAAACCCGCTCGTGCTCCTCGGTGACCGGCGGCCGTGCGAATCTCCTGCTGTCGGTCTGGCTGCGGTCGGCCGCCGATATCCACCGGCTGGAGGCGGCGCTCGCCGAGCAGGTCGACGATCTGCAGATCATCGACATCGCGCTGTCCTTGCGGCACGTCAAGCGGATGGGCAGGCTCCTCGACGACCATGGCCGTGCTGGCGGCGTCGTTCCGCTCACCACGCCCGAGGGGAGCGATCGCGCGTAGCCGGTCGTCGCTACCGGTGAATGTCCCTGTGTGGGGGTGGGCACCGGGATAGCGTCTACCCGACTGAACAGTCAGTCGGATTGCTACACTGCGTTAGACGCGAGGTTCGGTGTGGTCATGCGCTCTCCGGGCGGGGCCGTCAGCAGCCGCCGACAGTACGGAGTGATCACTAGATGAAGCTGCCCGATACCTTTCTGTGGGGAGCGGCGACCTCGCCGCACCAGACCGAGGGCAACAACCTCAACAGCGACTGGTGGGCGCTGGAAACCGGTGCGCCACAGATACTTCCCGAACGCAGTGGCGACGCCGTCGACAGCTACCACCGGTATCACGAGGACATGACGCTGCTGGGGCAGGCCGGCCTGAACGCGTACCGGTTCGGCGTGGAATGGGCGCGGATCGAGCCCACGCGTGGACAGGTTTCGCGGGCGATGCTCGACCACTACCGGCGGATGATCGACACCGCGCTCGACCGCGGTCTCACCCCGGTGGTGACGCTGCACCACTTCACCGGCCCGGCGTGGTTCGCCGATTCTGGTGGATGGGCCAGTTCCGATGCCGTGGGGCGCTTTTCCGATTTCGTGACCGCGGTCGCGCCGATTCTGGTGGATGTGCCGTGGGTGTGCACCATCAACGAACCGAACATGGTTGCGATCATGGCGTCCGTGCAGCAGATGGTGGCAGACCCGCAGGCGGTACGCGTCATCGCGGCCGGCGCGTTGCCCGAGCCCGACCCGGACATCGGCCGGATTCTGATCGATTCCCATCACGCCGCGACGGCGATCCTGCGATCGGAGACCAGCGCAGCTGTCGGATGGAGCATCGCGCAGCAAGCGTTTGTCGCCGCGCCCGGCTGCGAGCGGCAACTGGCGGAGGCCAACCGCGTGTGGGAAGACCCCTATCTGGAAGCGGCCGCGGGCGATGACTTCGTGGGCAGCCAGGCCTACACCAGCCGGACGGTGGGGGAGGACGGCATCGTCGCGCACCCCGATCATCCCGACAACACCCTGACCGGCTGGGCCTACCGCCCCGACGCGCTCGGCATCGCCGTGCGCCACGCCTGGGAGGTGACCGGTGGAACCCCCGTGCTGGTCACCGAGAACGGCATAGCCACCGACGACGACACTCGCCGCATCGCCTATACCGGAGAAGCTCTCGCGCACCTTCGCGCGGCGATGGCCGACGGTGTCGACGTGCGCGGCTACCTGCACTGGTCGGCCTTGGACAACTACGAATGGGGCCACTGGCGACCGACCTTCGGGCTGATCGCCGTCGACCGCCGGACCTTCGCCCGCACCCCGAAGCCGAGTCTGGCCTGGCTGGGCGACCTCGCTCGGGCGAACACATTGCCCACACCGGAGCACCTGAACCTGTCGAACTGACCGACCCGCGCTGTCGACTTCGCGTGGAGAAGGACACATGTTGGTGTACAGACTGGGTCGCTGGTATCTGCTCGAGACATCCATGGCGATGCGAGCCTCGCAATTCGCGCGACTACCCCCGCCGACAGACCGCCTGATCTTTCTCGGCGATCCGTCACCGCGCGCCCTCCGCGCCGCTGTTCGTCCAGAGCGTCATGCCGAGGCGCGCCCGGTTCGGCGACCGGATACGCGAGCTCAATGACGCGTACCGGGGGATCGCCGCCGACTCGGACGCGGTCTACATCGATCTGTGGCCCGCACTCGCTGATTCCGGCGGTGTGCTGCGATCCGCGTTCACCCGTGATGGTCTGCATCTGTCCGGTGCCGGGTACGCGGTCTGGGTCGATGCTATGCGGCCGTACGTCTCCCGGCTCGCGTGAGGCAGACCACGTCCGAACGCTGCTGCCCGGAACGCCGGACCGTTCCGGGCAGCAGCAGTGGAAGCGGGTGTCAGGTCAGCTCAGCGGGCTGCCTCCCGTCAGCGAGGATCGCATCGATCTCGATCTGCTCACCGGTGCACGGCAAGAACAGCACGGCGAGCACACCGAGGAACGCGACGGCGGCCGCGATCAGGAATCCGACGGTGATGCCGGTATCGGTGTAGAGCACCTGGCCGTTGAGCATGGCGGCGATCGCCGGCGGAAACTCGGCAGCGTACGAGCCGTTCAGTACCGCGAAGACGATGATCGGCCCGATCGCCGGGATCACGGACTGGAAGACGCCGGTGAGTACCGCACCGCTCGCCTGAAGTTGCGGCGGCCGGGTGACCCAGCCGCCCCGTCGGTGCCGAATTCATTCCTGATGCCGTCCATCGCGTTCGACACCAGCATCGGGATGAGCGCCGGCATCTCGAGCACCAGCACGATCGCCAGGAGGGAGGCTGCCCGGCCCCACACACGTTCCAGCCTCGGCTGGGTGTCGGCGCCGGACTGTGGTTCCGAATTGTCGGGCCTCTGTCGCCGGGGACCGTGGTGTCGGACGGGCTGGCACCCGATGTCCACGTGACGAAGTGTCAGCGCGCACCCTTGATGGGCAGGACAGCGAGCGCGCCGACGACGGTGATGACCGCCGCCGTCGCGAAGACCGCGCCGTAGCTGCCGGAGACAGTGACCACCGCCGCGGCCAGCGCAGGGGCGAGCACGCTAGGCAAGGAGACCGCGATATTGAGAATTCCGAGATCTTTGGCGAAATCGTCCTTGGCGGGCAGGACCTCCGAGATCAGCGCGACGTCGACCGCGGTGAATATGCCGAAGCCGATGGTCGCTACCATGCCGAAGGCGAACATTCCCGCCACCGTCGGCGCGGCCAGCGGAATCAGCAGCGCCGCGGCCACGATCAGGCCGCCGACCAGAACGAGTGGCTTGCGGCGGCCGATGCGGTCCGAGAGCGGTCCGGATACGACGATGGCCAGGACGAAACCGGGCATTCCGGCCGCCCCGATCAGCGGAACCAGCTGTGCGGCCTCGGTGACGTCGAGGCCCACATAGCCCTGCATCAGATAGAGCAGATAGGTCAGCACCATGAAGTAACCGCCGAATATGAGTAGACGGCCCAGAAATGCCCAGCCGAAGTCGGGATAGCGGCGGGGGTCGACCCAGAGGTCGGCCAGGAATGCGCGGGTGGAGAAGTGCGGCCGGGGGAGCGCACGGTTGTCGACGTCAGGATTCACCAGGACGAACAGCACCGCGACGAGGACGATCATGCCGGCGGCAGTGCTGTACCCCAGGGGAATCCGGTCGACGAACAACGATGCCAGGATCGGTCCGAGAATGGCGGCGCTGATCGAGCCGAGTCCCGCCAGCGTCGAGTACCTGCCGCGGAGCTGGGTGGGTACCCGATCGGGCAGGATCGCCGACAACGGACCACCCAGGGTGTTGATTCCGAATTGGATGATCATGGCGGCCACGACGAGCATGGCGATGGTGGTCGAAAGTCCCGCGGTGATCAGGCCGGCCGACCCGATCACCGCGCCGGTGAGGATCCAGGGCGTACGTGCTCCCGCGCGGGTGCGGGTGCGGTCGGACAGCAGGCCGATCAGGGGTTGGGCGATCATGGCGGCGACCGCGCCGACCGCGTGTACGAGGGCCAGATTGCCGACCTTGGCGTCGGCGTCGATGGCCTGGATCTGCAGGGCCAGGAAGTACCCCGAGACGGAGACGCCGAGGTGGACGGTGGCGGTGGCGAACGGCACCGTGGACAGCAGGCGCCGCATCGGCCGGTCGACCACGGCGGGTCCGGAGGGTGAGGGCAAGTCGGTGGGTTCGGTCACCCGCGCCGCCGAGCTGTGGCCGGGTACGGATTGTTCATCCATCTCGCGGTGTCCTAGCCGGCGTTGGTGATCCAGGTTTGGGCGAGGTCGCCGAGCGCATCGTCGGTGAGGCGCCACATCTGCTCGACTTGTCCGCGGAAGTTCTCGCTCGTCTCCTCGGGAAGCGCGAAGACCAGCGGCGAATCCCGCAGGATGCCTTCCGCGGCGGCACGCGCGACGGCCCGCGGTTCGATCGCCATCGGGATCGGCCCGGTGCCGAACGGTTCACTGGCGCGGCGGCCGAATGTCTTCGGGCGGTTACGCTGGGAATCGAGAATGCGGGTAGCGGCCTGGCCCGGGCACAGCAGCGTGACCCCGACACCGTCGGCGGCCAGTTCACTGCGGAGTCCGAGCGTGAGCGCGAGGACGGCGTGTTTGGTAGCGCTGTAGAGCGCACTGTTGGCGGTGTCCGGGAGAAAAGCGTGCGTGGACGAGGTATTCATGACGTGGCGCCATCCGGTGGCGCGCCGCATGCGGGGGAGAAAGGCGTGTAGGCAGTTGAGCGTGCCTTCGATGTTCACCGACGACAGCCACTTCCAGTCGCCGAGCGAGGATTCGGAAATACCGCCGAACAGCAGTACCCCCGCGTTGTTGCACAACAGCTCGACGGACCCGAATTCGGTGTAGGCGATGTCCGCGAGCGCGGCAACCGAGTCCGGATCGCTCACATCGACACCGACGCCGAGCGTCCGAACCTGCTCGGTTCCCAGCTCCGCCGCCATCCGGCGGACCCCGACCTGATCGATGTCGGCCAGCACCAGCGACATTCCCCTGGCGGCGAGCTCGGTCGCGAGAGCCGCACCGATACCGGAGGCCGCGCCGGTGATCACCGCGGTGTGGCCGGTGAAGGGATTGCCGGTCATGCGTGTCTCTTTCGTCGGGTCGGTCTCGCTGGGAGAACGGGCATACTGACTCGTTAGTCGGTAAGCTTAGCGGGTAACCCCCGTCACGTCGAGCGAATCGCATGACCCTGTCCGCTGATTCAGCGGCAGGCGTAGCCGCTGTCGGTCCCTTCGCTGCGGGAGAAGAAGTCCCAGGCCGGCCCGCGTGGATCCGAGGATCGCCCGGGGGGCCTGTGAGCCGCTGGGCCAGGGGTGGCCCCGCCGTGGATGGTCACCGCGGTCGCGGCCCTGCGGCCGTGCACCATGGTCAGCGGGCGCCTGCTGTTCTCGGGCGCTGGGCCGCGACCGCGCCTGATGGGTGTAGGTCGGACCCCGTCCCTGGTGACTCCCGGTGTCGGTGCCGCGAAACCCGGCAACCGTGAACGCTTCTTCTTTCCCGCCGCGGCGGGCCGTGCGGTGTACATAGCTGCACGCGCCACATGGACGAGAACGCGTGGGTCGAGATGGTTACCTGGCCGGTTCGGAATGGCGCCCGGCCAGTGACTCGGTACTGCGGCCGATGCTGCGATGGAATCCGCGATCCGCCGCTCTACTATATTCCTGAGAATATAGTAGACCCTCTGTCGATTAGAGCGCTCGTGAGTTCAGAGATCCCTGCCCCGCCGCCTGCCGAGCCCGCCGCTCCCGTGGACTACCGATTCACGCTGGCCAACGAGCGGACCTTCCTGGCCTGGATACGCACCGCCCTCGGGTTGCTGGCCGGGGCGGTCGCGGTACACGCCCTGGTCGTGCCGATCGACACCGGTGGAGTGCTGCGCGCCGCTGTTTTCGGGTGCCTGGTCCTCGCCGTGGTGCTCGCGCTCGGGGCCTACCGGCGCTGGCGGATCGTCGAGCGGGCCATGCGCGGCGGTGGCCCGCTTCCCACCTCCGGGTCGGTGCCCATCCTCGCGGTCGGTGTCGGGGCGGTCTCGCTGCTGGCCGCGGCGTCGGTCGTGCTGTGGTGACCGCTTTCGGCGGCGCCGACACCGGGTTGGCCGCCGAGCGCACGGCACTCGCCTGGCGGCGGACCGCCGCCAGCGCCTGCGTGGTCTCGGCGCTACTCGGCCATCACGTTCTGGTGTCCGGACGCGCAGCTTTCGGCGACGACGGATCGACGTGGTACCGAGTGACTTCCGCGCTTGTGCTGCTGGCGGCGGCCGTCATGCTGCTGGGAGTCTCGATTCTCGGCTGGCTGCGCAACCGTGCGCTACGCCGTGGTGACCGCCGAGCCGCCGAGGTGCCAGTGGCCTGCGTCGCCTGCGCGGTCGCCGCGGTCGCGACGATCGCGCTGCTGTCGGTGCCGCTCGGCTGACGACGCCGAGGCTGGATGACCGGACAGTAGGCTTGCCGGGACATTCAGCGCGGGAGAACCCGCTAGGCAGCTGGGAGGCCCGGATATGGCGAGAACACGTGACGCCGAACAAGCAGGGGAGGCCCGGCGGGCCAGAATCCTCTCGGCGGCCATGAAGCTGTTTGCGGAGAACGGATACCGCGGTACCTCGTTGGCGGCTGTCGCCGCGGCGGCCGGAATCACCAGATCCGGAGTGCTGCACCATTTCTCCAGCAAGGAGGCGCTGCTGGCCGCGGTTCTCGCCGAACGTGACGAGCAGGCGTTCGACGCGGTCGAGGTCGACCGGGAGTACGAGGGTCCCGCCGCGCTTCGCGCCTTCGAGATCATCGACCGGCTGGCGGCTCGCAATGAGACCGACCGGGACTTCACCCGCCTCAGCCACCTCGCGCTGTTCGGGTCCGTCGATGCCCCTGAGCTGGCGCAGGACTGGTCGAACGAGCGGCTCCGCACCTATCGCGACAACCTCGCGCGGGTGCTGGAGGACAGTGTCGAGGCCGGCGATATCCGCTCCGGCATCGACGCCGAGGCGATCGCCTTGCTACTCGTCGGCGCGCTGACCGGTTTGACCGAATTGTGGTTGCGTGACGAATCGCTCGACATGGTGACCGCGGTCCGGACCCTGACCGGCATGTTGCGCCGGGATCTGGTGCCGGACCGTGGCTGAATTCCTCACCGTGGCAGGGGAACCGGACGATTCAGGTCGACATCGACGACCGATCCGCCCGCCGTGAAGCGCTCGCGCAGGAATTGATGTGCCGCGGCCTCGTGCCCGCCCGCCAGGAGATGGCTGCCGGAGGGGTTGCGGGCGGTGATGATCGACGTACCGCCCTTTCGCCACGCCGCGACCAGATCGTCGGCCTGGGCGACCGGCACGACCTCGTCGGTGTCGACGTGGTAGTTGTAGATCGGCATCGTCGGCGCGATGGTGCCGAGCGCGTTGCGGCGCAGCACCTTGCTCAGCGTCGAGTCCTCGCGGAACTGGTCCTCGACGGTGGCGTCGGCCAATCGCCAGAACGGGAATCGGAACAGCAGTTCGAGCACGCACAGATCCGCGGCAGCCGCGGCATCGGCGCGACCGCGGTCGTTGAGCATGCTGTCGAGACGGAGTTCGGGGAATTCGCGCGGACCGGCGACCAATGCCCCGACGAGGAAACCGGAGAAGGGCCCACCGTCGACGTTCTGCACGACCGCGGACAGGTTTGCGGGAACGCCGCCGAGCACGGCGCCGACAAATCGCAGTTCGGGTGCGTAGGTCGGCTGTAGCTGCGCCGCCCAGCCGGTGGCCGCTGCGCCGCCGGAGTATCCGTCCATAGCCCATGGGGTGTCCGCGCCGAGCCCGGCCGGCGCGAACTGCCCAACCGCTCGAACGCCGTCCAGTACCGCATGACCCGAGAGTGCCCCGGCGAGGAACGCCGATTCGGGCCCCTCGAAGTCGGGAACCGCTACCGCCCAGCCGTAGCCGAGCATCTTCGCGATCTGGTTGCCTGCCTGCGAGGTGCCGGTGGCGAACCCGTAGGACGGCGCGCACCTGCTCCCGGTGGCGTCTTCGGGAATCTGCTCGGACACGGCCGGCCGTGGACCGGGGCCGGTCCACGGCGCCGTCGGCACCATGACGGTGGTGACGGCGAGTAGCGGACTACCGTGTGAGTCGTTGGTGCGGTACGACAATTGCCAGGCGCGCACCTCGACCGGCATCCGGGGAGAGAATTCCCTGGCGGCCACCAATTGGCCGTCCCGGTAGGAGCCGATGTCGGCAGGTGCGGCGTAGAACGGATCGAGTTCCGGCACAACGGAACCGGCGGGCAGGGCCGGTTCCTCGGCGCGTACGGCGGGCGCGACAAGGGCGGATGCCAGGATGACCAGCGCTGCCATGCCCGCGAGCCGTGCGATCGACGACCGCACGGTCACGCGGACACGGCCCTGACCCCATCGCGGAGATCGGATTCGGCGGTCGGCACCGGACCCGGCGCTGGTGGCGGCCGTAGCGGATCGGGGTTCGGTGGAGAGCATGATCGTCCTTCCGGGATGGGTCGTCAGGGTTTACTACTGATCGCTGGAGCCGCTGGAGCCGCTGGCGCCGCCCCCGCTGCTGCCGGAGCTGCTTCCGGCGCCGAGGCCTTTGGGCAACCGCAGGGTCGCGTCCGGAACGCCGGTACCGTTCGGATCGAGCATGCCGCCCTGCCCGGCGTAGGCACTCTCGCCGGGTTCGGCCTGCACGGTCGTGATGTATTTCCACAATCCGTCGGCGAGGGCCGCACCGCCGGCGATCAACGTGCCGAGCACGCCACCGGCCCCCGCGAAGGCACCGATGGCGGCCGGTGCGGTAGCCAGACACACGGGCCCAACCACCAGGCACGAACCAAGACCGATCACCGCGCCGACGAGCGCGCCGATCACCGCACCGGCGATGGTGCCCAGCGGGACTTTGGCCATGCCGGAGGCGAAGTCGTTGAGCGCCAGCTGGTTTTCCATGGCGGAAGCGACCGGCCGCACCACCGTGGCGGGGGTGAGGACCAGCGCTCGTCCGGCGTCGAGCACCTGATACCGGATCGAGTGCTGCGTGCCGTCGAGCAGGAACTCCGTCGGCAGGCTCAGGACGGGATCTCCCGCGAGGGTGCGGATTTCCACCGCCCGCCCGTCCGCGGTGGTGCTGAACAGTGCCTGATCGAGGACGGTCACAACGAAGTCGCCGATGATAGCGGAGGCGTAAGCCGGTGCCGTGGGTGCGGGGTCGGCGTTGGCGGCGCCGGACGCCGTGGTGACCGCGCAGACGGACAGGGCGGCAACACACAGGGTGGATCGCAGTTTCATCTCGGTGGCCTCGAGTCTTTCCGCTAGTTTCCGGCCGCGGGCGCCCCGGCCGGAACGCCGGGCCTGCCCTGCAGATCCGGCGCGTAGACGCTCTCGCCCGGTGCGGCATTGAGGGTGGTGACGTACTGGTAGAGCGCGACCGCGACGCTCGGCGCGCCGGCGATGACCAATCCGGCGATCCCGCCGACGCCGGCCGCGAGGCTGACGATGGGCAACACGGCCACCACGCATCCCAGACTCAGCACCACGCAGGATGCGCCCGCCAGGGCGAACCCGATGCCGATGCCGAGCGTGGCGCCGATCGCCGTGCCGATCAGGCTGCCGATGGAGGTGGTGACGCTGACCGTATTGATCAGGTCGTTCATGGCCAGCTGATTCTCCAGCGGAGAGGCCACCGGGCGCAGGGCCGAGCGGTCCACCGCGCTGACATCGGGAGTGAGGCGCAGGGTGCGCCCGTCCGCGGAGATCTGCTCGCGGATCGGCAGCTGTTGCTCGTCGATCGTGTAGCTCAACGGCAGGGTGTCGAGGACAGTGCCTGCCGCGTCCTGGATTCCTACCGAGTTCTTCTCTTCGGCCCGGACGAACGTGCCGTGCTCGAGATCGACAACCACCGTATTCCCGGACAGGGTCGCCTGATAGCTCACCTGTGGGGGAGCAGGCGGTTCCGGGGTCGCGATCGCGGTGGCGGTAGCGACGGTGATCCCGGCTGCGGCGATGGCCGCGACCAGACCCGCATGACGGATTTTCATGAGGAACCTCATCATCTTTCGTTGTGCGCCACCGACGCATCCGGTGGCATGCCCTCGGTTCGGGCGAATCACGGCCGCTGTTCGGTCGGCGATGGGGAAGTTCCGAGGTCGGCGGTCGAGCGGGACGCGATGCCGGAGAGCGTACCGACTGAATAGTCGGTCTGCTTGAGATTGCGGAATTCCGGCAGGAAGCGGCTCATCCGTGCCTGCGGTGCGGCGCTCGCCGCCGGTCGGCTAGCGCTCGTCCGTGTTGGGGAGACAGCGGACGGCGGGGTGCCGCAGAGGGTCGAGAGCGTTCAGGACCAGATCGACGGTCCGGGGATCGGTCGATTCGGCCAGATGCCCCGCCCAATCCTCTGGACAACCGTCCTGGATCAGGATATTGGTGACGTTCGGTGCGTCGACGAAGGAAGCGGAAGGCGGCGACACGATCTGGTCGTAGGTCGAGGCGAGCATGGTGTAACGCACCGCGGGGGCGGTCATCGGGCCGCTGTTGAGTTCGGTGAGATAGGGGGAGCCGACCAGCATGTCGCGAACCGCGGCGCGGTCGAGCAGGTTCAGCGCGGGAGTTTGTGCGCCGAGTGGAGTGATATCCACTCCGCCAATGGATTTGGTGCCCCCACGCTGTGGTCCGCTGATGGCGACGACCTGTCGCAGCGGATGTGGATCGGTGAACTCCACACTCACCGCCCTTGCGATCAACGCTCCCTGCGACTTCCCGACCACATCGAGGGCGGTGGTGCCGTTGATCTCGCGGATTCGCTCGACGGCGGCCGTGAAGTAGTCCACGGACAGCGAGATCGGTTGCATGGAATCGTATTCGAGCCCGTACACGCAGCGTCCGTCGTCGAGCAGGGCCTGGCGAACCGGGCCGAGGCTCTTCTCTACCGTCGCATTCGTGCCGGGGATCAGGAGAACCGGTGCGTCCTCGAGAGTTCCGGCTGGGCACGGTTCGATCCCGGTGAGTGGTGTGATGCTCGGCGGGGCGGGTTCGGCGGCCGCCACGGCGGTGCAGGCGCCGCCCACGACGGCCAGGGCGACGGCCAAGCTGAAAAATGTGCGCAAGGACAACCTCCGTTAGGGGGAACTATCTTCCTGAGCATATAACACAGCCAGGTTCTACCTTGGGGGGAATATGTTGGTCCGACCCTAGGTGTTGAGGGGGTGCCGCAATCGCGGCAGGTGGGTACATCGCAGCCGATGTGCGCGGGTCGCCGCCGTGTGGGCAGCCGTTGCGTGGAAAAGCCGTGACTGTCGCGGGCCGTCCCCTCTAGATCCCCCATCGAGCTTAAATATGTGCGTAGGAATCTATAGGAAAGGGTTTCTACCTGGCAGTAGATCGTGTAAGAACAGTGTGTCCGCAGATTATCGAGGACGATGCGCGCTCGGTACGCGCCGGAAGCTCCGGCGACCGAGCAGCGCGTCGGCGAATCAATCAGAAGGAATGGTCCATGCGAGCGATCATGGTGATGTTCGACAGCCTGAACAGGCACCTGCTGCCGCCCTACGGTGGCGACTGGACGCATGCTCCCAACTTCGCGCGGCTCGCCGAGCGCACGACCACCTTCGACAACTGCTGGGCCGGGTCCATGCCCTGCATGCCCGCACGCCGCGAGATTCACACCGGCAGGCACAACTTCCTGCACCGCAGCTGGGGCCCGCTGGAGCCCTTCGACGACTCCATGCCGGAGATGCTGAAACAGGCCGGCGTCTACACCCATTTGGCCAGTGATCACCCGCACTACTGGGAGGACGGGGGCGCCACTTACCACGGCCGCTACAACAGCTGGGAGTTCTTTCGCGGCCAGGAAGGCGACCCGTGGAAGGGGCAGGTCGCCGATCCGGTCATTCCCGAGGATGTCAAGCGGATGCGCCGCGGGGCCTATCGCCAGGATTGGGTTAATCGCCAGCACCTGGACACCGAGAACAGGCATCCGCAGACGCTGACCTTCGACGCGGGAGTGGAGTTCCTGCACACGAACGCGAGGCAGGATCGCTGGTTCGTCCAGATCGAGACCTTCGATCCGCACGAGCCCTTCTTCAGTCACAAGAAATACAAGGACCTCTACCCGCACGACTACGACGGCCCGCATTTCGACTGGCCGGACTACAAGCAGGTCACCGAAACGCCGGATCGGGCGCAGCACGCACGTTTCGAGTACGCGGCGCTGCTATCGATGTGCGACTCCTCGCTCGGCCGGGTTCTCGACATCATGGACGAATACGACATGTGGCAGGACACGATGCTTATCGTGTGCACCGACCACGGGTTCCTGCTCGGTGAGAAGAGCTGGTGGGGCAAATCGGTGATGCCCTGGTACAACGAGCTGGTTCACCTGCCGCTGTTCGCGTGGGATCCGCGGGCCACCGAGGGGGCGGGCAGGCGCAGTGGATCCCTGGTGCAGACCATTGATCTCGCGCCGACACTGCTGGAGTTCTTCGGAGTCGACCGCACCGGCGATATGCGGGGCGCACCGTTGCCGATCGCCGCGGACACGCGGGTGCGGGAGGCCGGTCTGTTCGGGATTCACGGCGGGCACGTCAATGTCACGGATGGTCGCTATGTCTACATGCGCGCGCCGGTATCGCCGCAGAATCAGCCGCTCGAGGAATTCACCCTCATGCCGACCCATATGCGTGCCCGCTTCGGCACCGACGAACTCGCCGATCTCACCCTGGCGGATCCGTTCACCTTCACCAAAGGTGTCCGGACGCTGCGCATTCCCGGTCGTAGCCTGATGAGCGCCTATCAATTCGGCACCTTGCTGTTCGACCTGGACACCGACCCCGGGCAGCTCGATCCGATCCAGGACGACCATGTCGAACTGCGCATGGCGAGGCTGATGGTCGAGCTCATGCGCGACAACGACGCGCCTGCCAGTCAGTTCGAACGGCTGGGACTGCCGGTCACCGGCCCGGTCACCGAAGCGCACCTGCTGGTGGCCGCACAGCGCTCGCTGTCCCGCGAGAACCTCGCGCCGTTGCCGAAACCCCAAGAGTTCGCGGGTGGCGGGGCGGCATTGCTGGTTCCGGTGCGTGAGATGCTGGCAGATCCGGTCACCGGGCCGATACTGCGACGGCATCTGCCGATGCTCGGCGACACCGAGGTGCTGCAGTTGATCGGAGACGCCGGTCTGCTCGATATCGCCGCGGCCGTTCGGGGCGCGGTGCCGGTCGCCGAGCTCCATGCGATTGCGTCGGAGCTGGCCGCTCCGACGGCCGGGGTTCGGAACCCGGCATCGACCCGGCAATGACGAGTGGTGGCCGGAGTGGGCCCGCTACCGGGGAATCCTCCTCCGCTACGTACATTCGAATGCATCAGCCCGGATCGTGGCGAACGGAGGACTCAGTGGAGCAGGCCGAGCGGCCGAGCTGTTGCATGCCGGCTCGCGCGGGTGCCCATTCGCCCGGAACCGGTGCGAAGGCCCACCACGTGCCGGTCGCTGCCGGAGTCGCGGACACGGCGGGCATGGTTGCGCTGTCCGGCGGGGAGTTCCTGATGGGCAACGCGCACGGCGACGGCTATCGATCCGATGGCGAAGGGCCGGTGCGTCCAGTCCGGCTCGACCCGTTCCATCTCGACGCGAGGGCTGTCGATAACGCCCGGTTCGCCGCCTTCGTCGCGGCGACCGGCTACCGCACCGAGGCCGAGCGTCTCGGCTGGTCGTATGTCTTCGCCGGATTCCTCCCCGCCACGGTTCGCCGGCGATCACAACGACCCGACCGCACCCCATGGTGGTGTGCGGTCGAGGGCGCGGTGTGGGACCACCCGGAGGGGCCGGGCAGCGGCCTGGACGATCGCGGCGACCATCCGGTGGTCCACGTGTCCTGGAACGACGCGCAGGCCTACTGCGACTGGGCGGGCAAACGGCTGCCGACGGAGGCGGAGTGGGAATACGCCGCGCGAGGCGGCCTGGTCGGCGCGCGCTATCCGTGGGGCGATGAACTCGACGCCGGTGACGAATATCGGTGCAACATCTGGCGCGGCAGCTTCCCGGCCAGGAACACCGCGGCCGACGGCTACCGCGGCACCGCCCCGGTCGACGCGTTCGCGCCCAACGGATTCGGGCTCTACAACATGACCGGCAATGTCTGGGAGTGGTGTGCGGACTGGTGGACGACCGAACACGGTGCGGGATCGCTGGCGAATCCGGCCGGTCCGGCCGCCGGTGATGCCAAGGTGATCCGCGGCGGTTCGCATATGTGTCATGACTCGTACTGTTTCCGCTACCGGGTCGCTGCCCGTTCGGCGAATACCCCCGACAGCTCCAGCGCGCATACCGGATTCCGCTGTGCGCTGTCGACATTCGCCGCCGCGTGACCCCTTGACATGGCGAACTACCGATGCAATTCTCAATGCTAAGTTCCTAGGAACATAGGAGACCACACAATGCAGCTCGACTACGTGATCCTCGGCGCGCTCGCCCTCGGCCGGTACTCCGGCTACGACCTGCGCCGCTGGATGGACGGCGCGGGCCGCTATATCGGCTACGGCGTCCAGTTGCCGCAGATCTACCGGCGATTGGGCGTCCTCGTCGAGCGCGGGCTGGTCGAGTTCGAGGTCGACCAGCGTTCGGGTCGTCCGGACGCCAAGGTCTACTCACTGACCGATGCCGGGCGGACCACGCTGCTCGACTGGGCCAAGTCGCCATTCGAACCCTCCCCGCGACCGATGGATCCGGATTTCAAGCTGCGCTTCTTCTTCGCCGGGCAACTCGATCGCGAGATCGCGATCGACGTCGTCCGGACCGAGCTCCGATACCGGCTCGAGCACGACAACCTCTCGGCCGACGCCCCGCTTCCCGAGAGCTACCGGCCGCAGATTCCGGGTCTCGATCCGGAATGGGCGCGCGAGGTGCATACTCTGGCCCACGAGCACGGCTACGCCTCCACGGCGTCCTACATCGCGTGGCTACAGCTCACGCTGGCGCGACTGGAGTCCGGCCGCTCGCACTGAGCGCAGACGCTCCACCCGCGGTGACTTCCCACCGCGCACACCCTGAATCGCCCTGACCCGCGGGCGCTCACCCTACTCACACCGCACCCCGGGAGCTTTGCCATGCGCATTATCTATATCGATGTCGACACCCTACGTGCCGATCACACCACCCCGTACGGCTACCACCGGCCGACCACGCCCAATCTGCAACAGCTGGCAGACAAGTCGGTGGTCTTCGACCGCTACTACTGTTCGGATTCACCGTGCATGCCCTCGCGCACCGCGTTGACAAGCGGGCAGTTCGGCATCACCAACGGAGTCATCGGCCATTTCGGTCAAGCGGCCCAGTTCCGCTTGGACGCGGGGCATGCGCCCGAGCCTGATCGGCCGATGCTGGGGCAGGCATTGCAATTCGGTGGCTACTACACCGCCGCCGTCTCGGTCTTCGCCGAACGCCACCGGGCGTACTACTTCCACGCCAATTTCCGCGAAGCCATTCGCGCCACCGGCAATTGGGGCGACGAGGATGCCGCCGACGTCAATCGTGCCGCGATCGACTGGATCCGCCGCCACGCCGACGAGGACAACTGGTACCTGCATCTGACGTACTGGGAACCGCATACCGACTACACCCAGCCGGTGGAGTGGACAACGAAGATGGCCGAGTCCGGACCGGTGCAGGCCTGGCCCGACGCCGAAACCATCGCGGCGCACGCCGAGGTCTACGGACCGCGTAGCGCGCTGGATCTCAACTACTCCCTCGCCGGCACCGGAACCTCGCCGGTCCCGCACAATATGCCCGACGCGATCACCTCACGCGCGGATTTCGAGCATCTGATCAACGGGTTCGACGGTTCGATCGCATACTGGGACCACCATTTCGGGAAGCTCATGGCAGCCCTGGAAGAACTCGGGATCGCCGAGGACACCGCGGTGATCGTCAGTGCCGATCATGGCGAGTCCTTCGGCGAGAACGGTTCCTATGCCGAGCACGGTCTGGCCAACGAGCCGACCCATCGGTTGCCACTGGTCGTCTACTGGCCCGGTGTCACCGACGGCCTGAGCGCCGAACAGCGGCGCAACGACGCCCTGCTCTACAACATCGACCTCGCGCCCACGCTGTGTGATCTGCTCGGGCTCCGGATCCCGGCGGGATGGCAGGGCGAATCCTTCGCGGAAGCCTTGCGCGGCAACGCTATCGAATCCCGCGACTACCTCGTCTTCGGTCACGGCGCGCACACCTATCAGCGCGCGGTACGCACGCGCGACCACCTCTATATCCGTACCTATCACCCCGGCTGCTTCCGGGCCGAATGGGAACAGCTGTTCGATGTCACCGCCGATCCGTATCTGACGCGCGATATACTCGCCGACGAACCCGAACTCGCCGTCGCGATGCGGGCGCACCTGGCCGAATGGTGGAACACCTACGCCGGACATCCCGGCGCCCTGCCCGATCCGATGCAGACGACCCTGCAGACCGGGCCCACCTACTACAACGACCCGGTGTGCTACGCACAACACCTCCGCGATACCGGGCGCGCGCATCTGGCGGACGACCTCGAAGAACGATTGCGGAGCCTGACGATCCCGGTCTCCTGGCAGGCCCCCGATCGGCCGCGCGTCGAGGCGTTGCGCAATCGTTGGATGGAGGTGCTGTCCGAGGCGGCAGCAAGTTCCTGACTACCCAACCCCCAGCACCCGAACCGACATGTTCAGCCCGCGTCTGACGGTGCGCGGCGGTTCCCCGAACGCCCGTCACCGACCAGACAAGGAAGGCCGGACCGATGTCCCGCTCCCTGCCGCCGAAGCCGGCGCCCGGCTCCGCCGCTGTCGAGCCGGGCGCGGTCACCGTCCCCGGCGCCCTTGCGTCCGGCGCGCCGCCGGTCGCCGGCAGATGGCGCAGGGTGCTGGTGGCCGCGCGGGTCAGGCGCAAGAACGTGCTGGTGGTGTTCTGCGGACTCTGGGGCGTCTGGTCGGCCGCGGCCGGATTGTCCCAGAACTTCGCCCAGCTCCTGGTGCTCTACGGCATCGCCGCGATGGGCTTCGCCGCAGGTGGGCCGCTGATCAACGGCATTCTCGCGGATCTGTTCGACGACAACAGCCGCGGCCGGGCGTCCGGCCTCCTCTACGGCGGGTTCGCGTTGCTGTCGGCGATCAGCGGACCGCTGCTCGGTCAGCTGTCGCGGGTTCCCGACGGCTGGCGCTATGGCTTCTTCGTTTCGGGCGGGCTCACCGTCGTCAACGGCCTGTTCATGTCCGCGATGTACCGGCCGTACATCCGCGAATCCGCGAGCGTAGGAGCCATTGTGGTGGCCCGCAACAGAGAGAAGGGTTTCGCGTGACCACTCGCCCCAACTTCGTCGTCTTCATTCCTGATCAGCTGCGCGCGGACGCCCTCGGCGCGTTCGGCAACACCCATGTCCGTACGCCGAACATCGACGCGCTGGCCGCCCGTGGCACGACCTTCACCAACGCCTACGTGCAGCACCCGGTCTGTTCGCCGAGCCGTGCGTCATTCCTGACCGGCTGGTATCCCCACACGGCCGGGCATCGCACGCTCACCCATCTGCTCCAGCCGCACGAGCCGAATCTGCTCCGGACGCTGAAGGAGTCGGGATATCACGTGACCCTGGCCGGGATGCGCGGTGATGTGTTCGCCCCGGGAGCGACGGAACCGAGCTGTGATGAGTACGGATTCTCGGTGTCGCCGACGGTGTTCCACGGCGCAGGTGAAAGCTCCGACGGGCCACGACTGTTCTATGGCGGTCTGGTCCCCCATGACGCGGGCATCGACCCGGATGAGGCCGCGATCCGTACCGCCGAAGCGTGGTTGGCGGATCCGCCGGCCCAGCCATGGGTGCTTTTCGTGCCGATGATCGCGCCACACTGCCCGTTCCAGATCGAGGAGCCGTACTTCTCCCGGCTGAATCGCGATGACCTGCCGGATCCGGTCGCACCCGGCGATCCGGCGACCGAACCCCGATACATGGCGGCGATCCGCGAACGCTATCAGCTCGGCGAGGTGACCCCCGCACAGTGGCGGGAGGTCACGGCCACCTACTACGGGATGATCGAGCGGCTCGACGCGCAACTCGGCCGCGTGCTCGCCGGGGTCGAGCGCGCGGGCGTCGCGGAAGACACCGTCACGCTGTTCTTCGCCGACCACGGCGAATATCTGGGCGACTATGGGCTGATCGAGAAATGGCCGTCGGCGATGCACGAGTGCATCACTCGCGATCCGCTCATCATCAGCGGCGCGGGCATCCCCGCCGGCCGGCGGTGTGCCGCGATGGTGGAGCTGATAGACATCCTCCCCACCGTCCTCGAGCTGGCCGGAACGACCGCGCAGCATCGGCATTTCGGGCGAAGTCTGGTCCCGCTGCTGCACGACCCCGACCGCGAGCACCGCGAATTCGCCTTCACCGAGGGCGGATTCACTCGCGAGGAGGAACCGCAGCTGGAGAACGGTGGGTTCCCCTACGAGCTCAAAGCCGCCTTGCAGCACGAAGACCCGACGCTCGTCGGCAGGGCTGTGGCGGTCCGGGATCGGACTTGGACCTACGTGTGGCGGCTGTACGAGCAGCCGGAGCTGTACCGGCGCGGCGAAGATCCGCACGAGCAGAACAATGTGGCCGGGCATCCGGACTACACCGATGTTCAACAGCGCATGCACGAAGCGATGGTGCGCTGGCTGGTGGAAACCGGCGATGTCATACCGCTCGCGGCCGATCCGCGCTTTTCTCGAGTGGACCTGCCGGTGCCGGGGGCGCGTTGAGCGCGCTCCGCCCGCCGGTTTGTTCAGGAACAACGAAGGAACTGTCATGTCTCTGCATCCGCTCATCACCGAACTGACCGACGCCGAGAAGGCCGCCCTCTGTACGGGCGCGGGTTTCTGGGATCTCACCGGAGTTCCCAGGCTGGGAATCGATGGCATCAGTGTGGCCGACGGCCCGCACGGCCTGCGCAGGCAGGACGCGGACGCCGACCACCTCGGCACGACCGATTCCCGGCCGGCGACCTGTTTCCCGACCGCGTCCGGATTGGCGAGCAGTTTCGACCCGGAACTACTCGCGCGGATCGGCGCCGCGCTCGCGATCGAGGCGCGGGCGGCTGGGGTCGGAGTCCTGCTCGGGCCTGGTGTCAACATGAAGCGGTCCCCGCTGTGCGGGCGCAACTTCGAGTACTTCTCCGAAGACCCCTATCTCGCGGGAGAACTCGGTGCGGCGATGGTAGGCGGACTGCAGGACAACGGGATCGGCGCGTCGCTGAAGCACTTCGCGGCCAACAACCAAGAGCACAGTCGGATGACGGTCTCCGCCGAGGTCGATGAGCGGGCGCTGCGAGAGATCTACCTCCCCGCGTTCGAAACCGTGGTGCGCAAGGCGCAGCCGTGGACGGTGATGTGCTCCTACAACCGGCTCAACGGCACCTATGCCGCCGAGAACCGATGGTTGCTCACCGAGGTGCTGCGCGAGGAGTGGGGTTTCCAGGGCCTGGTGGTGTCGGACTGGTTCGCCGTCAACGACCGCGCGGCCGGAGTCGGCGCCGGCCTCGACCTCGAGATGCCCGCGAGCTCGGACGGGCCCGCCCGGGTGCTCGCCGCGCTGGAATCCGGGGAACTCGACCGTGCCGACCTCGATCTTGCCGCGTCGCGGGTGCTGACCTTGATCGACCGGGCGCGCGCCTCCGACGGACCCGCGGTCGTCGATACCGATGCCCATCACGAGCTGGCGCGTGATGCCGCCCGCCGATCCGCGGTGCTGCTGCAGAACGACGGCGCGCTGCCGCTGGCGGGGACCGGCGCTCCGATCGTGGTGTGCGGCGCGTTCGCCGTCACGCCGCGCTATCAGGGGGCGGGGAGTTCGCGGGTGGTGCCGACCCGGCTGGACAACGCCCTGGACGCGCTGCGTACGGCGTTGCCCGATCGCACCATCGAGTACTTCGCCGACTACGATCTGGCCGCCGCGACGGCTGCCGCGGACGCGGCCGAGGTCGTGGTCTTCGCCGGACTGCCCGATTCCGCCGAGTCCGAGGGCTACGACCGATCGGTGATCGATCTGCCCGCCGATCAGGTCGAGTTCCTGGATACGCTGCGGCAACGGCGCGGCCGGCTGACCGTCGTCGTCCAGGCGGGCTCCGCGGTCACCCTGCCGTTCGCCGACCACGCCGACGCGATCCTGCTCGCCTGGCTCGGCGGCCAGGCAGGAGGCACCGCCGTCGCCGACCTGCTGTCGGGCGCGCACTCGCCGACGGGCAAACTCGCCGAGACCATCCCGCTGGACCTGCGGCATACCCCTGCGTACACGGCCTTTCCCGGTGACGGCAACACGGTCGAGTATCGCGAGGGCATCTTCATCGGCTACCGCTGGTACGAAACCCGCGGCCTTCCGGTCGCCTTCCCCTTCGGGCACGGTCTCACCTACACGACGTTCGCCTACTCCGACCTGGAGGTGACGGTCGAAGGGAACAGCGCCACGGCGGAATTCACCATCACCAACACGGGGCAGTGCCCGGCGGCGGAGGTGGCGCAGATCTACGTCGCCGACCCGGAGTCGGATCTCGCCCGCCCCGTCCACGAGCTGAAGGGGTTCACGCGGGTCGAGCTCGGCCCCGGCGAATCCCGTCGGCTGCGGGTCGAACTCGATCGCCGCGCCTTCGCCTACTGGCATCCGCGGAAGGGCTCCTGGCACGTGGAGGCGGGCGAGTTCGTCATCCAGGTCGGCGCGTCGAGTACCGATATCCGGGTGACCCAGACCATCCAGCTCGACGGCGAGGCCTTGCCCAGCCGGCTCACCCCGACCTCGTCGACGGGCGCCTGGCTCGCCGACCCGGTCCATGGGCCCACGCTCCGCGAGATCCTGGGCCGGGCTTCCGGCGGCCTGGCGGGGGTCCTGCTGGACAACCCCGAACTCGACTTCGGCCGATACAGCATGCTGGTCGGAACTCCGCTCAACCGGCTCTGCCGGATCGACGCGGTCGACTTCGACGTCGATGCGATCAACGACATCATCACCACCGCAACAGCTCCGGTTCCGCAGACGCACGCCGCAGGCTGAGCTGGATCGCCTGCGTCCAGTAGATCGGTAGTCACGCGCAATGCTCGGCTGGGATATCCCCGCCGAGCATTGCGCGTTGTGGGCGGCGAGTTGGTGGGCGATGCGTACAAGACCAGGACGTCCCATAGTCTCTGCCCGAGCGTGCGCCGGCCGGATGGTCGAGACGGCTCCCGGCTCGGACAGCGCAGATCGTCCTCGGCGGGCAAGGTACGTGCGCGGCCGGTGGTCCAGCGGCGTCGCTCGCGGAACGCCCATCGCTACCGAAGCTTCGGTGACCTGCTGACACCCGAACCCGGCGACACCTCCGCAAAAGCGACACGGTCGCCGCAACCATCCTGTCGGAAAGTTGCGACGACTGTGGAAGTCGCTGTTGAGCCGGTGGTGTCCGAGGTCAGTTCCTGGACGAGATGGTGATCGAATGGGCCGGACGTGGTGCGGCGGCGTCTGCGGGCACCAAAGTGCTCGCCGCGATCGTCGCGATGAGCATCGTGATCACCGCTGTGACCGCGGGGATGACGAAGCGCCGCCGCGCGCGCAGATCTCGCCGGCCGAGTACGAAGGAGATCGTCAACACGATCGCCCCGGCGATGAGCGGGGCGGGGAAGGCGGCGAACAGGAACGTCGAAGCGATCGCGATCGCGGTGAGCAGGATCGGAACGGCGGACATTCGGGACGGTGCGATCACGGCGCCTCCTGGAGTGCGGTGGACCGACCGGCGGTGGGCGGTTCGGCGGGATTCCGCTCGTGCGTTTGCCCGCGTTGCCGTCGTCGCTCGCGTTGCCGGGCCGGGTCGGCGACAGGGGAGGCGAAAAGCAGGTCGCGGGTGAACGGGTGCTGTGGGGACTCGGTGACCGCGGCGCACGATCCCGACTCGACGATCTCGCCCTGACGCATCACCGCGACCCGGTGGCTGATGTGGCGGACCACCGAAAGATCATGGGAGACGAACAGATAGGCGACGCCCGTCCGCTCCTGGATGTCGACAAGGAGTCGCAGGACTCGATCCTGGGTGCTCAAATCGAGAGCCGACACCGGCTCGTCGCACACGATCAGTCTCGGCTGCAGCGCGAACGCCCGCGCGATCGCGATACGTTGCCGCTGCCCGCCGGAGAACTCGCAGGCGTAGCGCGCACCGGCATCGGCGGGCAGGCCGACCGCGTCGAGGAGCTGTGCGACCCTGTCGCGGGACTGCGGTCCTGATCGTCCGGCAGCGGTCAGCGGCTCGGTCAAGATGTCGGCGATCGTCATGGACGGATTGAGCGAGGTATAGGGATCCTGGAAGATCACCTGGATCTCGGAGCCGAGTCGACGGCGCCGAGTTCGGGTGGTGTGGCTGATATCCTCGCCGTCGAACGCGATCGATCCCTGGGTGACCGGTGCCAGACCGAGGACAGCGCGTCCGATCGTCGTCTTTCCCGACCCGGAGCCGCCTACCAGGCCAACAGTCTCACCGGCGCGGATATCGAGCGAGACGTCGCGGACCGCGGTGAAGGCCGCGGTGCGCCGATTGCGGCGGGGATAGGTGACTGTGAGGTCACGGATGTCGAGCAGGGTCATAGGGTGGTCTTCTCCATCCGGATCGCGTCATCGGCCTGCTCGCGGTCGAACGGCGCCCGAATGTGGTCGGGATCCGGCATCGAGTCCAGCAGTTGCCGGGAGTACGGGTGTTGCGGGTTCGCGAAGAACTCCTCGACGGTGGCGGTTTCGACCACCGCACCCTCCCGCATGACCGCGACGTCGTCGCACAGGTCGGCAACGACACCGAGGTTGTGGGTGACGAGCAGGATCGACATCCCGAGTTCGGCTTGCAGGTCACGGAACAGGTCCAGGATCTCGGCCTGCACGGTCACATCGAGGGCGGTCGTCGGCTCGTCCGCGATGAGTACCGCCGGATCGGTCGAGACGGCACCGGCGATGAGGACACGCTGGGCCATACCGCCGGAGATCTGATGGGGGTAGGCCGCGAACGTGCGTTCCGGTTCGGGTATCCCGACGCGTGCGAGTAGCTCGAGCGCGCGCTTGCGGGCCTTGTCCTTGCTCATGCCGCGTACACGTAGCGGCTCGACGAGCTGGAATCCGATCGTGAAGGCGGGATCGAGATTGCTCATCGGTTCCTGCGGAACATACGCGACCCGCGACCGGACGAGCTTGCTTCGTTCGGCAGTGGACAACGTCAAGGTGTTCACGCCGTCGAGCCACACCTCGCCGTGCTCGACTCGCGCGGCGGCGGGCAGCAGGTCGAGGATCGCGAAGGCCGTCTGCGTCTTACCGGAGCCGGACTCGCCGACCACGCCGAGGGTGCGTCCGCGCCGGAGCTCGAACGCGGCCGAGCGCACCACCTCCCGCCCCTGTCCGGCGCCGGGGTAGGCGATCACCAGATCGCGGACGGCGACCACGACGTCGGGAGACGGTGCGGCAACTGCGCTGTGCGGGACCGGGGTCCGGGCAGCGGAACCAGCACCTGCGGGTGCGTCGTCGCCGGTGCGGGCGAACGTGTCCCGTATCCCGTTGCCTACCAGCATGAAGGCCGCGATGGTCAGGGTGAGAGTGACTCCTGGCCAGATGAACAGCGCCTTGTTGCTGTAGAAGACGAGGAATCCCTCGTTCATCATCTGGCCCCAGGTCGCGGTCTCGGTGTCACCCAGACCGATGAAATCCATGCCGGCTTGTGCGGTGATCGCGACACCGCACAGGATCGAGGTCATGATCACGATCGGGCCGCGCACTACACCGAACACATGGCGCGCGATGATCCTGGCGTCGCGCAGCCCCGAGATCCGGGCGGCATCGACGTACAGCTCGTTCTTGACCGCGATGACCTGACCGCGGACCAGCCGGAATACCGCGGGGAACATCAGCAGCCCGAGGAATGTCATGACGGTGCTGGTAGCTGAACTCGTCACCGACACCAGCGTGATGAGCAGCAGCAGCGAGGGCAGCGACATGATGAGCGCGGCTACCCATTGGCTGATGGCATCGAGCTTCCCGCCGAAGTATCCCGCGGACAATCCCAACGGCACCGCCACCGCCAGCGCCACGCAGACCGCCAGCGCCGCCCCCAGAATCGTCGTCTTCGAGGCGACGACAAGACGCAACAGGACGTCACGGCCTGCGGTGTCGGAACCGAGCAGGTGACCTCCGACCCCGGGTGCCCCGTTGCGATAACTGAGATCACCACTGATGCCTGCTTCGGGGTGGAACCACTCCAGGTAGAACGCGCCGAGTACACACGCCGCGACGACGAGCAGAATCGCGAGCCCTACGTGTGTGGCGGAGTTGGTTACCAGATCCGCACGGATGTCGTGGCGTTCGCGCGGGTCGGTTGGGTCGGGGCCACCGGCAGCGGGGGGCCCAGGGATATCGGTCATGAGACGCGTGCCTTCGGAATGGCCCAGGCGAGGGCGAGATCGACGAGGAGGTTGACGGTTGCGACGAACACCGTCGTGAGGATGACGATGCCCATGAGCACCGGCCGGTCGCCGCTGAGCGTGGCATTGACCGCCATGCTGCCGAGACCCTCCATACCGAAGACCTTCTCGATCATGAACGATCCGCCGATGAGACCGATGAGCTGCAGCGACAGCGTGGTCAGCCAGGCTGGGGAGGCGTTGCGCATCGCATGCCGCCACAGCAGTGAGCGCTGGGAAATGCCCCGGGAGCGCAGCGTGCGGATGTAGTCGGAGGCCAGGACATCGACCAAGGCACCGCGCGCCTGCTGCGCGCTGGCCGCCACGCCGGCCAGCGCCAACGAGACGACCGGAAGCGCCAGCGAAGCTCCCCAAGCAAAGGGTGACACCGTGAGGGGGACGAAACCGGCGGCAGGGAACAGCTGGAGACCCACGGCAAGCCAGGACGCCAGCAGCATGGCGACGAGGTAATTCGGGATGGCATGGGCGACGATCGATCCGGCCTGGATCACGCGGTCGACCGCGCCTCGCCGGGTCGCGGCCAGAATCGCCAGCCCGGTGCTGGCGAAGGCGACGACCACGATCGTCAGTGCCATCAGGGAGAACGTCACCGGCAGTCGTTCTCCCACGACGTCGACAACCGGCTGCTGGCTGAGGTACGACCGGCCCAGATCGCCACGGGCCAGGTCACCGAGCCAGGGGAGGAACTGCGCGATCAGTGGCTTGTCGAGGCCGAGTTCGCGGGTCAGGTCGTCAACGGCCTGGGGCGTCGCCGCTTCGCCGAGGATGTTTCGAGCCAGATCGTCGTTCCCGCTACTCAGGATGAGGAAAGCGAGGATCGACACTGCGAAGATCATGCCGACCGCTGCCCCGAGCCTGCGCAGAATCAGCAACGTCATCGGCGATCACCGCCGCTCGTGCTGTCGATGGTAGCCAGGAAATCGATCATTTCTGCACCGGCTGGAATCGCGAGAGGTCAGGCACCGAACCGGTGAGCTGATATTCGGTCGTAATCCCCGGAGTGAGCGCGAAGTACTTGCCAGGGCGGAACAGTGGGACGAACCAGGCGTTCTCCACCACATATCGATTGACTGCCTTGTACGCGGCGGCCGATTCTTCCGGGCCGTTGGCGACGCGGACCCGCTCGATCAGTGCGTTGAGCTCTGGGGTTTCCGTGCGCATCGGATTATAGCCCGCGCTGGGAGCGACCGAATTCGTGATGGTCTGCCATGGTGTGTTCGACGCGAGCTGGAAAAGCGTCACCGGAATCTTGCCCGAGGTGATATCCGAGGTCATCGTGGTCGGGGAAATTCGCTGCCACTCGACGGTGACGCCGATCGCATTCAAAGCCTGGTCGATCGTCTTGTTGATCGCGGGTCCGAGAATCGCACTGAGGTCGGGCAGTGGCAAGGTGAAACCGTCGCCGTATCCGGCTTCGGTGAGCAGTGACTTGGCCTTGTCGACGTCGTAGTTGTAGTGACTCTCCAGCGCCGGGTCGTAGGCGATGGAATCCGCGTTGAAGATTTGCGCGGTCGGCACCGGATTACCGTCGGTGATCGAACTGATGTAGTCGCGATCGAACGCATAGTTGAGGGCCTGCCGAACCCGGACGTCACCGAGCGCGGGCACGGACGTTCCGGCCCGATCGAGCAGGAGCAGCCCAGCCCACTCCGTGGATTCACTGATCACCTTCACGCCGCTCGCCTCGAGTTCCTCGGTGACGGCGGCACGCACCATCGCGGCGTCCACCTGCCCGGTCTTGAGCTGATTGAGGACCGGATTGACATCAGCGAAGTACTTGATCTCGACCGTGTCGAAAGGGTAGGCGGCCGGATCGATATACGCGGCATTGCGTTGATAGAGCTTCCGTTCGGCGCTGGACTCGCCCGCCTGGAGGGTGTACGGACCCGAGCCGGTCGGCGCGGTCGCGAGATCGCCGCGGGCAATCGCGGCGGGTGCGGCCATTGCACCGAGCGTGCTGCTCAGGTTGGTGAGCAGGCCCGGGTCCGGCCGCCTGAGGTGGATGACCACCTGGTGCGTGCCGGCGACCTCGACGGACTCGATCGCAGTGGTCATCGGGCCGTTGGGTCCGGGTGTCGCCATGAAGTGATCGACGTTCGATTTGACCGCCGCGGCATCGAAGGCGCTGCCGTCGCTGAAGGTGATGTCGTCGCGCAGGGTGAGGGTGAGATTCAGCTTGCTCTCGTCATAGGACCACGCCGACGCCATTCCCGGCAGTGGCTCGCCGTCGACGTCGCTGTGCAGGAGGGTGTCATAGACCGCCTGCCAGTACAGGGCCTGTGGTCCGACCCGCATCAGCGGTGGGTCGAACGATGTGTTGGGCTGATTCGTGACCAGGACAAGGTTCTCGTCCGGTCCGGCTAGGTTGCCTCCAGCGCCCGCGCACCCGGCGGCGGTCAGCATTGCGGAGACAGCGAGCGTGGCGACTTTCACTCTCATTTTCATCGGTCCTTGGCAGTACAGGCTGGGCAGTGTCGCGCCAGCTCGAAAGGTCGCCGACCGATCAGACGGTAGGCGTGTTGGGTGGCGTGTCGGCTGAGCTGAATGCAGCTACGAAGGCCCTATCACGCCGGGGCGCCGACATATGCGTGGTTGTCCCCGGCACGTGGACCACCCGGGTATGCGGTGGGGCAACAGCTCGCCGCCGGGTCTCGGTGGGCCGGCAACGCCGCGTGGGAGGGGTGGTGTTGTGGTCGTTGCTCGGACGTCGTCCCCGATGCAACCGTTTGTTATATGCATGCGTATCTAGAGTGCCTTCATGATGGGCATCACGCACTTGGCCTTGACCAACATAGATCAATGTTGAACGAGTTTCTGGCGGATTCGCGTGCGAGCTGCAAAGGGACTCCTATGTTCCTGCAAATCTATGTGCACAGCATCACATTGGGGGTTGTCGGTGTCAAGGTGCCGGCGATTCGGGACGCTGGCGGTCACAGTGATATCGCGGCTCGATCCGCGACCCTGGCCCGCCTGGTGGCGCGGAGTCGGTGCGCAGGAACAGAAAGTCTGCGGGCGCGTTCAACCACCGGTACCGGTCAACGGCTTCAGGCGGGTCACTGCTTCGGCCGCCCGTATCCTGATTTCGGCCATGTGGCCGGCCGCGATGACCGCAACGCGGGCGTCAGGCCCGGAGTGACGATGAACTGTGCGATGAGGTCGATGGCCGGCAGTGCTGCGCCGGACGGTGCCGGTGTGGCAGTGGGCAGGACATCGGTGGCGCCGTTGTCCAGGTAGCCCGCTACGGCACGGGCGGCACAGGATCTGGCCCTGAATCTGTCCGCCTCACACGCAGAGTGCTACTGCTTCCTGTCCCCTGAGGTTCCTGTCCCCTGAGGCCGGGCGGGGTAGCCGCGGTGGCGGCACCCGTTCAGATGCCCGGTTCGTCGATTCGGCCGGGTGATCCGGTCCCTCTCGTGGGTGCGTGGAGTCTGCATTGTTGGGTGCAGCCAAGTCTTCTACGGGACCACATGGATCCGGGAATGCCAGTGGTGCCTGCACTGTTGTGGATCGTGTGCAAATCGTAGAAAAATCGTAGAAGCAGGGGGGAGACCCCGAAGATTCCCAGGTCAACGGTGGTATAGGCTGAATCGGTCATGAAATCGGCTTTCCCGGGTGCGGTCAACGGTGTGCCCACGACGGTTTACCTCGATCATGCGGCGACCACACCGATGCTGTCGGCCGCCATCGAGGCGATGAACGCTGTCTTCGGGCAGGTGGGGAACGCGTCCTCGCTGCACGGGTCGGGCCGGGCGGCCCGGCGGCAGCTCGAGGAGGCGCGCGAATCGATCGCCGCGGATCTGGGGGCCCGGCCCTCGGAAGTCATTCTCACCTCCGGGGGAACCGAAAGCGATAATCTCGCGATCAAGGGCATCTACTGGGCGCGGCGGGACGCCGACCCCCGATGTCGCCGGATCCTGGCCGGGGCCACCGAGCACCACGCGGTGCTCGACGCGGTGGAATGGCTGGAACGGCACGAGGGCGCGCAGGTCACCTGGCTGCCGGTGGACACCGACGGGATCGTCTCGCCCGAAACGCTGCGCGCCGCGCTGGCCGAGCACCCCGACGAGGTCGCTCTGGTGACCGTTATGTGGGCGAACAACGAGGTCGGCGCGATCCAGCCGGTGTACGAGCTGGCGGCGCTGGCGCGCGCGGCGGGGGTGCCGATGCACAGTGACGCGGTACAGGCCGCGGCGCAGCTGCCCATCGATTTCGGTGCCAGCGGGCTGGCCGCGGCGAGTTTCGCCGGACACAAGCTGGGCGGCCCGCACAGTGTGGGGGTGCTGCTGCTGGGACGGCAGGTCGGGTGCGTCCCGATGCTGCACGGCGGGGGGCACGAACGGGATCTGCGGTCGGGGACTTCCGATGTCGCCGCCGCCGTCGGGCTGGCTGCCGCGCTGCGTCAGACCTCGGTGGAAATGGCCTCCCGGACAAAGGAACTGACGGCGCTGCGGGACGAGCTGATCGCCGGGATCCGGCAGATCGTGCCGGATGCCGTGCTGAACGGCCCGGACGGCGACAGCCGGTTGCCGGGTAACGTGCATTTCACCTTTCCCGGGTGCGAGGGCGATTCGCTGCTCATGCTGCTGGACGCGGCGGGTATCGAATGCTCCACCGGTTCGGCGTGCACGGCCGGGGTCGCCTCACCGAGCCACGTCCTGATCGCCATGGGGGTCGATTCCCGGGAAGCGCGCGGATCGCTGCGGTTTTCCCTTGGACATACCTCGCGGCGATCCGATATCAAGGCCCTGTTGGAAGTATTACCGCAAGTGGTGGAACGAGCCAGGGCCGCGGGCCTGGCCGGTGCGAGAGGAGGTGCGTAGCGTATGCGCGTACTCGCCGCGATGAGTGGTGGAGTCGATTCCGCGGTGGCGGCGGCACGGGCTGTCGACGCCGGACACGAGGTGGTCGGGGTGCATCTGGCGCTCTCGTCGGCGCCCGGCACGCTGCGCACCGGGTCGCGTGGCTGCTGCTCCAAGGAGGACGCGGGTGACGCCCGCCGGGCCGCGGATGTGCTGGGGATCCCGTTCTACGTCTGGGATTTCGCGGACCGTTTCAAAGAAGATGTGATCGACGATTTCGTCGCCGCCTACGCCGCGGGCGAAACACCGAACCCGTGCCTGCGGTGCAATGAGAAGATCAAGTTCTCCGCGCTGGCCGACCGGGCGGCGGCTCTCGGGTTCGACGCGGTCGTCACCGGCCACTACGCCCGGCTCGCCGACGGTGTGCTGCGCCGGGCGGTGGACGCGGACAAGGACCAGTCGTATGTGCTCGCGGTACTGACCGCCGAGCAGTTGCGGCGCGCGATGTTCCCGGTGGGCGATACACCCAAACCGGAAATCCGCGCGGAGGCCGCCGAGCGGGGCCTGGCCGTGGCGAACAAGCCGGACAGCCACGACATCTGCTTCATTCCTTCCGGTGACACCCAGGCGTTCCTGGGTGCGAAGATCGGTATCCGGCCCGGTGCCATCGTCGATCCGCAGGGCGCCGAACTGGGGCGACACGACGGGGTGCACGGGTTCACCATCGGCCAGCGCAAGGGTCTCGGCCTGCCGGGGCCCGGGCCGGACGGGAAACCCCGCTACGTCACCGAGATCGATCCGGACTCCGGCACCGTGCACGTGGGCTCGGCCGACGACCTGCAGGTGTGGTCGATCGAAGCCGGCCGCGCCGTGTGGACCAGCGGTTCGGCACCCGAGGGACCCGTCGACTGCATCGTCCAGGTGCGGGCGCACGGGGGTACCGCGCCCGCCACCGCGGAAGCGGTGGGCGACGGCATGCTGGTGCGGTTGCACGAGCCGCTGAGCGGTGTCGCGCGCGGTCAGGCGGCGGTGCTGTACCGGCCCGACGCCGCGGGTGACGCGGTACTGGGGAGCGGGACCATCGCGGCCACCGCGCGCACGGCACCGGCCGGCGCGCCCCGATGACAGCAGCCGGTTTCCCGGCGGGGGTGGCAACGGGGGTCGGGTCGTGGCCGGGTACCGATCCGCGGGAGGCCGCCGCGGTCATCGTCGGTGAGCTGCCCGGGCTGCCGCATCTGGTGGAACTGCCCGCGCGGGGTGTGGGCGCGGATATGGTCGGGCGGGTCTCGGCCCTGCTGGTCGATATGCGTTTCGACACCACACCGCGCGGCTACCGGCTGGCCCCCCGGCCGGGATCGGTGTCCCGGCGGGCGCACGATCTGCTGCGCACCGATCTGGACGCACTGCAGGAAGCCTGGGAGAACGCCGGACTGCGCGGGGCCGGGCGGACGGTGAAGGTGCAGGCGGCCGGTCCGCTGACCCTGGCGGCGCAGGTGGAACTGGCCGGCGGTCATCGGGTGCTCACCGATCGGGGTGCCGTGCGCGATCTGGCGGATTCACTGGCCGAAGGGCTGGCGGCGCATATTGCCGAGGTGGGTGCCCGGCTGGAGGCTGAGGTCGTCCTGCAGTTGGACGAACCGTCACTGGCCGATGTGCTGAACGGCTCGCTGCGCGGGGCCAGTGTGCTCAACACGATCGCCGCGGTGCCCGAGCCGGAAGCGCTGTCGATCCTCGACTCGGTCCTGGAACCGCAGCGGGTGCCGACCCTGGTACATACCTGCGCGAATCGACCGCCGCTGGAATTTCTGGGCAGGTCGACGGCCGCCGCGCTCGGGTTCGATCTCGCGACGCTCGCCGGGACAGCCGGGCTCGACGCGGTCGGTGAGGCGCTCGACCAGGGCAAAATCCTGGTACTGGGGATGGTGCCCACCGTCCGGCCCGGCAACCCGGTGACCTGGCGGGAGATCGCCGAATCGGGCGCGCGCCTCGTGGACCGGCTCGGTTTCCCCCGGGCCGATCTGGCGCGGCGGGTGACGGTGAGCCCCGCCTGCGGGCTGGCCTGTGCTTCGGGGAGCTGGGCTCGGGACGCACTTCGCCTGGCCTCGGATACCGCGAAGGCCTTCGCGCAGGATCCGGAATCGCTCGTCCCGCAATAGCAGTCGGCGGCATCGGTCGCTCGAGGCCGGCGTGCTGCAGAACCGGAAGCCCGTGCCGCCACCCGCGGTACGGCCGTCGGCCCGGCACCTCGATCCGGCGGCACAGGCGACGACGTGCGGTTATGGTGACCGGAAGCGTCGGCGGGCTGGACTAATCTGCGTGGTGTGAGTGAGACCTCGAGCCCCACCGAACCGGATACCGCCACCGGCGAGGCCGCGCCCGCACCGGCCGCCGGGGAAGAGCGGGTGCGCTGGCAGGAACTCGCCGATACGGTGCGCGAACACCAATTCCGGTACTACGTCCGGGACGCGCCGATCATCTCCGACGGTGAATTCGATCAGCTGTTCCAGCAGTTGCTGGCGCTGGAGGAGAAATATCCGGATCTGCGGACCCCCGATTCGCCGACCCAGCTCGTCGGCGGTGGGTTCGCCACCGATTTCACCGCCGTCGATCACCTCGAGCGGATGCTCTCGCTGGACAATGCGTTCTCCGCGGCGGAGATGCGGGCCTGGGCCGCGCGTGTCGAGGAGGAAACCGGCCCCGAACTGCACTATCTGTGCGAGGTCAAGATCGACGGGGTGGCGCTGAACCTCGTGTATCGCGACGGCAAGCTGGTACGCGGCGCCACCCGCGGCGACGGGCGCACCGGTGAGGATGTCACCCTCAACGCCCGGACCATCGAGGACATCCCGGGCGAGTTGACCGGCACCGCGGAATTCCAGGTCCCCGGCCTGCTGGAAGTTCGCGGCGAAGTGTACTTCCGGCTGGCGGATTTCGAAACGCTCAACGCGGCGATCGTGGCGGAGGGAAAACCGCCGTACGCCAACCCGCGCAATACGGCCGCCGGTTCACTGCGCCAGAAAGACCCGTCGGTCACCGCCCGGCGGCGGCTGCGGATGATCTGCCACGGGCTGGGACGCACCGAAGGTTTCACCCCGCGGTCACAGCACGATGCCTATCGGGCGCTGGCGGCCTGGGGGCTGCCGGTCTCGGCGCATACCGAACTGGTCAGCGGGGTCGACGCGGTCCTGGGCCGGGTCGCGTATTGGGCGGAGCACCGCCACGATATCGAGCACGAGATCGACGGCTTGGTGGTGAAGGTCGATGAACTGCTGTTACAGCGCCGCCTCGGATCGACCTCGCGGGCGCCGCGCTGGGCCATCGCCTACAAGTACCCACCCGAGGAAGCCACCACCACACTGCGCGATATCGCGGTGAACGTCGGGCGGACCGGGCGCGTCACGCCGTTCGCGGTGATGGAACCGGTGTTCATCGCCGGATCCACGGTCTCCATGGCGACCCTGCACAATGCTGCCGAGGTGGTGCGCAAAGGTGTGCTGATCGGCGATACCGTCACCATCCGCAAAGCCGGGGATGTGATCCCGGAGGTGCTGGGTCCGGTGGTGGACGCCCGCACCGGCGGTGAACGCGAATTCGTGATGCCCACCCACTGCCCGGAGTGCGGTACCGAGCTGGCCTACGAAAAGGAGGGCGACGCCGATATCCGCTGCCCCAACCAGCGCACCTGCCCTGCCCAGCTGCGGGAGCGGGTGTTCCATGTGGCAGGTCGCGGCGCGTTCGATATCGAGGCGCTGGGCTACGAGGCGGCCGTCGCGCTGCTGAACTCCGGCGCGATCGGCGACGAGGGTGATCTGTTCGATCTCGACGCCGAGCGCCTGAAGAGTGTCTCGCTGTTCACGAACAAGAACGGCAGCCTCTCGGCCAACGGCCGCCGCCTGCTCGACAACCTGGCCGCCGCCACGGACGTCCCGCTCTGGCGCGTGCTGGTCGCCCTGTCCATCCGCCACGTCGGGCCGACCGCCGCGCGGGCCCTGGCCGCCGAATTCGGCAGTCTCGAACGGATCGAACAGGCATCCCTGGAGGAACTGTCGGGTGCGGAGGGTGTCGGCCCGACCATCGCGACCGCGGTTGCGGAATGGTTCACCGTCGACTGGCATCGCGCGATTGTGGACAAATGGCGCGCAGCCGGGGTGCGGATGGCCGACGAACGCGACGAGTCGATCCCCCGCAACCTCGAAGGCCTGTCCATCGTGGTCACCGGATCGCTGCAGGGGTACTCCCGCGACGGCGCCAAGGAGGCGATCCTGCAGCGCGGCGGGAAGGCCGCCGGATCGGTATCGAAGAAGACGGCATTCGTGGTGGTCGGCGATTCCCCCGGTTCCAAGGCGGCCAAGGCCGAGGAACTCGGTGTCCCGGTCCTGGACGAGGACGGGTTCCGCACACTGCTCGAATCCGGTCCGGACGCGGTGCGGACGCCGGACGACACGAGCCCCGCAGCGGATACCGCGGGGGGCTAGTGCGGACAGCGTCCTTCCCGGGTGTCACCGCATAGTGGTCAGCTCAGGCCGAAGTCCAGCCCGAATGTGACGCGGAGCCATTTGAGGAAAAGGTCGAGGCCGACGCCGAAATCGAATCCGAAGGAACCCATTGCTCTCACCTCCTTCCGGCGATCGAAATCGCTACTGATCCCCGCACCCATATATCGCTGGTAAGAGCGCTTCTGATACGGGTGGGACCGCGTGCCTGCGACCGGGAGGCAGCAACGATCACCCCGCCCGGCACACGCCGCTGATATCCGATACCGCGCTGTCCGGTGACGGCGCGGCAGGATGGTGGGATGCTGCGCAGTTTTCGGGTGTCCAACCACAAATCGCTGGCCGACCTACAGGAATTGCGGTTGACCCGCGGCAGTGCGCCGGTGGCGGTGCCGGTGACCGCGGTGCACGGGGGCCCGGCGGCCGGTAAATCGAATCTGGTCGACGCGCTGGGGCATATGCGGGATGCGGTATTGCGGTCGGTGACCGGATGGGACCCGTATGCCGGGCCGGAGCGTGCGCCGCATCTCGGCCACACCGGGCAGCCCTCCGAATTCGAGGTGGTGTTCGTCGCCGAGGAGGTTCCGTACACGTACGGGTTCCGGCTGGACGCCGCCGATATCGCGGCCGAATGGCTCTACAGTCATCCGCGGTCGCGGAAACGGATCGTTTTCGAACGCGAGGGTGAGGCGGTGCGCGTCGGGCCGATGTTCGAGGCCGCGCGGTTCGGGATCACCGCGTTGATACCGCTGGTGCGCCCCAACGCGCTGCTACTGAGCCTGGCCGGGCAGATGTACGCGGAGGCGCTGGTGCCTGCCTACCGCTGGTTCGAAACCATGCTCGAGGTGCTGCGCGGTAGCGGCGAGATCGACTCGGTCGAGCTACGGGTGGGCTCGCACCTGTCGCGGTCCACCGAGAACGCGGCCCGGTTGCTGACCCTGCTGCAGACCGCCGACCTCGGGATCACCGATCTGCTGATCGCACAGAACGATCCCGGCTACGCCGACTACCTGCGCGACCTCGACGCCGATATCGCCGCGCTGAGCGAACAGACCGATAGGGCGGCCGGTTCGGCCGCCTACGCGGGGCAGCTGGAACAGGACAGCGGGCTGACCGCGGCGCAGCTGGCGCGGGAACTGACCAATATGCGCAATGCCCGCGACGCGCTCTACACCCGGATGGTCGCGCGGCGCGGGGTGGGGCTGCGCCTGGTACACACCGGTGTGGAACCGGTGTTCACCCTGGCCGAGGAATCCTCGGCGACGCTGGCCCTGCTGCGGCTGCTGCCGGTGGTGCTCGACGCCCTCGACGCCGGCCGGGTGCTCGTGGTCGACGATATCGGCGAGGGACTGCCCGTCGAAGAGGCCGACCGGCTGGTGCAGCTGTTCCAGAATCCCGAAACCAACACGCGTGGTGCGCAATTGGTGTACACGACCGCGGACCGCGTACTGGTCGACCGCGGCAACGGTCGTTCGGCGCGAACCCGCACGGGTGTCTGGACCGTCCGCCGTTCCCGCTACGGCACCAGCACACTCACCCTGTCCTGAGGGGCTGTGTTTTCGGCGCGCGGGGGTTTCGGACCCTAGGGGCTCGGTTTCGGGAGTGTGCAGCCCATTTTCGGGTTGAGTCCCAGGTAGTTGAGCGGTCCGGCGACGATGGTGACCGCCAGTGTCGCGACGTGGGAGCAGTGGCTCGGCGGTTCGTTGAAGTAGCCCCGCTGCCAGGTGGCGAGTATCCCCGCGACGAACCATATGAGTATGACGAGGCTGACTACGCGGCTGCCCATGGCACCTGCTCGAATAGATGAGGCCGACATATCGATCGCTTCCTTCCACATCCGATGACTGGGGAATACCCGGTTGCGGCCGCCTGATGCGCGCGGTGGTGGGTCCCGCAGAATCCACGGTTCCGGCGGAAGCGGCCGATCTTTTGTCACCGCAGGGGGTTTCGCGCGGATAATCTGCCGATCCGGTCCACCGGGCCGGCCTACTGTGCTGCACCGAGTCCGGTATGCGGTGCCGGCACCGAGCGGATGATCGGCGCGCAGGTGGTGGAAGTACACCGCGCGCGTACGCCGGGTGCCGTGCGGAGATACGCATAGCATGGGGGAGTGTTCGAATTCGCGATGCTGGCGATCATGGTGGCCGCGCTGGTGGGAATGCTGGTCCTGGTCTTCCGCGGCCGGCGGGGTACCGCGCTGCCGCAGGACGCGGAGGTCGGATCGCTGTACCTCACCGGGGTGAGCCCGCGGCCGGAGGCGATGGGCGAACAGTTCGTCACCATCACCGGTAATCTCTCCGGCCCGTCCGAACCGGGGACGGTGGTGTACGGGCGCCTGGTCTGGGACGCCGCCTATTGGCCGGCCATCGGCGACACTCTCACGGTGGCCTATCCGCCCGGTAAACCGGACAGGTGGCGGATCATCGAACCCGGTGCGTAGCGGTTGTGCCGCGCCGGCGCAGGCCCGCGCTCCGGTGCCGGTGGCTCAGCCCAGGACGGTGGCCACGATTCCGGCGAGATAGCCGAGACGCGCCACCTCCGACGGCCGGAAATCAGGTCCGCCGGGGCGGCCGAGCAGTAGCGCCTGGCTGGACGGGCCCAGCGGTGCGGCGGCCAGTTTGGTGTCCATATCGCGCCAGATCTCGGGCACCCAGTCCGCGTCGGCGTCGAGGGCCATGGGCTTCTGCAGCGGCATCCACGGCACCGAACCCGCCTGGGTCTGGGGTGCGCTCTGGCTGCCGACCACGCGGTAGCCGCCCTGCGGTCCGATATCGAGCACCGTGCTCCAGCCGACCCGCAGCACCCGCGGAATACCGTCGACCAGTACCTGGAGGCGGTCGTCGCGGGCGTTGGCCACGTTATCGATGAGTTCCAGCTCGCGGTGGGTGTCGAGCACACCGGAATAGGGCCGGATCGAATCGACCCGCACATCGCCGAGCGATTCCGCGGCGGTGATGAGGGTATCGGGGAGGGCGCCCGGGGCGATCTCGACCACCAGGTCGTCCACCGCGAAACCGGCGCCACGTTCGACGACGTCCAGCGAGAGGATGTCGGCACCGACGGTGCCGAGGGCTACCGCTAGTGATCCGAGGCTTCCCGGACGATCCGGAAGTTGCACGCGGAGCAGATATGACACGTGCGTTTCCCTTTCCTTCAGCGGCCGAGGCTATCAACGGATACCCGGTCTGCTCATCCTTACACCCATTACGGAAGGTTATCGACTCGAATTGTGCGCCCTGACCCTCCGGACGCGCCACCGGTATGCGGCTCGGGGCCTCCGGGCCACCTCCCGCCGGCGGTCACCATTAGGCTGTTCGATGCTCGTGATCCGTAATCCGAACTATCGCCGAAAGGGGTTCGCGGTGACCGCCATCTCCCGCGACGAGGTCGCACACCTCGCCCGGCTGTCCAGGCTCGCCCTGTCCGAGGCCGAACTCGATCAGTTCGCCGGACAGCTGGATTCGATCCTCAGCCATGTGCAGACCATCTCCGAGGTGGCCGCCGCCGATGTCCCGGCCACCGCGTCGCCCGACCCGGTGACGAATGTGACCCGCCCCGACGAGGTGACGCCGGGGCTCAGTCCCGAACAGGCCCTGTCGGGTGCGCCCGCCAGCGAGGAACAAAGGTTCCTGGTTCCGCAGATTCTGGGAGAGGGCGAATGAGCGCCGAACTGACCGAGCTCGGCGCGGCTGAGCTCGCGGGCAAGATCCACGGCGGGGAAGTGTCGTCGGTGGAGGTGACCCGGGCGCATCTGGACCGGATCGCCGCAGTCGACGGTGAATACCACGCGTTCCTGCACGTCGCCGGTGAGCAGGCGCTCGCGGCCGCGGCCGAAGTCGACGCCGCACTCGCTGCCGGAAATGCTCCCGCGTCGCCGCTGGCCGGCGTGCCGCTGGCGCTCAAGGACGTGTTCACCACGACCGATATGCCCACCACCTGCGCCTCGAAAATCCTCGAGGGCTGGGTGGCGCCGTACGACGCCACGCTCACCGGCCGGCTGCGCGCCGCCGGTATCCCGATCCTCGGCAAGACCAATATGGACGAGTTCGCGATGGGGTCATCCACCGAGAACTCCGCCTACGGGCCGACCAAGAACCCGTGGGACACCGGGCGTATCCCGGGCGGGTCCGGCGGTGGTTCGGCGGCGGCGCTGGCCTCCTACCAGGCGCCCCTGGCGATCGGTACGGATACCGGCGGGTCGATCCGGCAGCCCGCCGCCGTCACCGCGACGGTCGGCACCAAACCCACCTACGGCACCGTGTCGCGGTACGGGCTGGTCGCCTGTGCGTCGTCGCTGGATCAGGGCGGCCCGTGCGCGCGGACGGTGCTGGACACCGCGCTGCTGCACGAGGTGATCGCCGGGCACGATCCGCGCGATTCCACTTCGCGTGATGTGCCGGTTCCGGCGGTGGTCGAGGCCGCCCGGCAGGGTGCGTCCGGTGATCTGCGCGGTGTGAAGATCGGGGTGGTCAAGGAACTGCACTCCGACAGCTACCAGCAGGGTGTGCTCGCGTCCTTCGACGCCGCCGTGGGAGTGCTGAAGGATCTCGGCGCGGAAGTGGTCGAGGTGTCCTGCCCGCACTTCGAGTACGCGCTGGCCTCGTACTACCTGATCCTGCCCAGCGAGGTGTCGTCCAATCTGGCGCGCTTCGACGCCATGCGGTACGGGCTGCGGGTCGACGACGACGGTAAGCACAGCGCCGAGCAGGTCATGGCCGCCACCCGGGCCGCCGGGTTCGGGCCGGAGGTCAAACGGCGCATCATGATCGGCACCTACGCGCTGTCCGCCGGGTACTACGACGCCTACTACGGGCAGGCGCTGAAGGTGCGTACTCTGATCGCGCGCGATTTCGACAAGGCCTACGAACAGGTCGATGTGCTCGTCTCGCCGACCAGCCCGTTCACCCCGTGGAAGCTGGGCGAGAAGGTCGACGATCCGCTGGCGATGTACCTGTCGGACCTGTGCACGCTGCCCACCAACCTGGCCGGGCATCCGGCGATGTCGGTGCCGTCGGGCCTGAGCCGTGACGACGGGATGCCGGTGGGTCTGCAGATCATGGCGCCGGCACTGGCCGACGACCGGCTGTACCGCGTCGGTGCGGCCTACGAGGCGGCGCGCGGCGCGATCGTCTGAGTCCGAGCGCCGATCACTGAGTGTGGTCGCGGGCGGTGATCCGGTTGCGGGTCACCGCCCGTGGCGTATTCAGGCCGCGTGGCGCCGTTCGGCTTCGCGTTCTACGGCAGTCGTCATACCGGGGAACCCGCGGCGGAAACCGCGGCCGAACAGCAGGCCGACCAGCGGCGCCAGCCAGCCGGCGAGTTCGAAATGCGATTCGTAGCGGGTGCGGTCGCCGGTGAGCGGGGTCAGCGTATGGCGGCGGTTGCTGCGCAGGGCGCCGAACGGGATCGGTTTCATGGAATAGCCGAATTCCCGGCCGGGGGTGACGCTGTGGATCCATTCGCGCATGGGGATCGGCCGGGGTGCCAGCTGCTGGACCCGCATATCGATCGGCGCCCCGACGGTCAGCTCCGCGCGGCAGCGACTGATGAACGGATTCCAGTCGCCGTACCGGTCGAAATCGGTCAGGACCGACCAGACCACCTCGGCGGGGGCATCCACTTCGACCACATCGTCCACAACAAGCACGCCCTAAAACTAGAACGCGTTACAGGTGGGGTCAACCGGCGGCTCTGCCCGGCCCCTTTCCGGACACCGACAGCAGCGGCAGATGTGGGAGCGGCAGGTGCGGGAGCGGGGGCGGATCGATGGGCAGCCGCACCATTCCCGGCACGAACAGCCGCGGGCGCCGGGTGGCACGCCCGGGCGCCGCGATCTCGCCGGGGCGGACCGGCAGGCCGAGCCGGTCACCGGCCCCGGTGACCGCCGACCGGCGGACCCGGCGGTGCAATCGGCGGAGGCCCAGCGCCAGCCCGGCGACCGCCGCCAGCCCGAGCGCGACGCCGCGCAGCAGCCACGGCTGGGTGGGGTGTTCCGTGGCGACCTGGGTCGCCGCCTGCGTGAAGGTCTCCACCACCGGCACCCCGTAGTGCTGGCGGCGGGAATTCAACTCCACCGCGGTGGCCGCGATCCCCGCGAAGGTTTCGCAGCGGGTCCGGACCATCGGCTCCGCATGCGCGTCGCAGGCCTGGTGCAACCGCACGCCCAGAGTCCGGTCCAGGGCCTGACGGGCCCACGGGCCCAGCGGAGCGCCGGTGCTGTCGGCATAGCGGAGCAGGTCGTACCCCAGGTCGTGCGCCATACAGGCCGTATCGAATTCCGGCGGCAGCTCGACCGGTGACGAACAATTGCCATCCGGTGCCACGAGCAGGCCCTGCCGGACCACGGGCTCGTAACCGGCGTAGTTCGCGAAATCGCGCGGTATCCCCGCGGCGGTGGAGATACTCGGGCCGTCCGAGGTCAGATCCAGCACCGCGAGTCCGGCGGGACCCGAGACCGATCCGTCGATACCGACGGCCTCGGAGGCGGGAGCCGATACCGCCGGGATCGCCAGACTCAGCAGCGCGGCGGCGGCGAGCGCGGGCGGCGAGATGCGGCGGAACCAGCGCCTCTTCCGGCGCGGGTGGTCGTAACTCGGTGAAGCCATGGTGGGACACCCTAAGCGCAGAACCTGTGTGTGACCGAACGGCCGGGTCCGCCCCGGGCGGGTGCGCAGCCCGCGGTGCGCGCCCGCATCCGGTGAGCAAACCGCGCGGGCGCGGGATTGTTGTTCGGCACGGTTACGCACACGCGGGCAGGGTAGTGCCCTGGTCGCTGCCGTATCGATGACCGTGGCCGGGCGGCGTGCCGAGCGCGCCCAGCAAGTCGGCGGTTGTCTGCACGAAACTCACCACAGGTAGCCAACCAGGTGTGGGGGCGTCGCGGCGGGCGGCGGTGAGGTCCGGTGGGCGCCACAGCAGGTCGAGTGACCAGTGCACGACCGGGTCGGAGGCATTGGCCAGTACCGCGGACCGCGCCCCGGGTTGCGGACCACCACCGCCGGGCAGTCCCGCCCACAGCACCGAACACACCCGGCGGTTCTGTTCCTCGGCGCCAGCGAATACCGCGCTACCGCCGAGCGCGCCCAAACTCTGGCCGTACATATACAGCCGCGGTGGGTCCGGCAGCGTCGCGATGTGTTCTTCGACGGCCGTCAGCAGTGCCCGGGCGGAGGCGGTCGCGGAGTCCCGGCCGACGAGGAAGGTCGCCCAGCTCGGCAGCCGCGAATACTGCAGTGCGACCACCGCGACATCGGCCCCGAACCGCGCACCGAAACCGCGCAGTGCGCGGGCGTCCACCCACCCGGACCCGGTGGGTACGGCCACGACCAGATGCGAGCGGTCGAAACCACCGGCGCGATCGAGTTCCCGGACCGCCAGCTCGGCCCGGGCCGCGAGGTCGGGTGCGGACTGCAGCCCGACGTAGACCCGCACCGCCCCGGAGGGTTCGGTCGTGACGAACCGCTGTCCCTCCCGGCCGAGCGAGGCCCAGCTCACCATCGACTCGGCACTCCCGGAGCGGGTCACCACCGCCGGACGGACCAGGGCCGGGTCGGCGGAACTGCTCGCCCCGCCGGGGACGGGCACTCCGAACAGTGCCATCGGCAGACCGGCGACCACCGCCATCACCAACCCCCGCGACCAGCCGATCCGCCGCACCACCCGCCCGATCCAGGATCCGGCGGTCACCAGCGTGACGGTGAGCAGCAGCGTCCCGGCCGCCCAGCACAACCAGTACCCGGGTCCTGTCCGTGCCATATCCATGGCATCGCGCAGGGTGTTCTGCCACAGAGCCGCATGGGCCGTCGCGCCGAGCACCCCGGCAGTTGCGGCGGCGAAGAGCAGAGGCCGCCGGTTCGTCGCGTCCGGCGCATCGACAGCCGCGGCCACGACCCCCGGACTTCGCCGCTCGATCGTGCCGGGTACCCGGGCGGTTGCTGCGACTACCGCGCGGCGCTGGTAAGCGGCCGGGTCGCCGAATGTACCCGAGCGGGCGACGGCCGGTGCCGAAAGCCGTCGCCCGCGGGCCGGGTTGCTGTGTGAACGGCAGATGCGGACGGCGGGTCCTCGGCGGAGCGGGACCGTGACCGGATCGATCTGTGCGCCGGTGGTGTGGACGGTGACGGGATCGGCCTGCGCGCCGGTGGAGTGAACGGTGCAGGTCCGGCGTGCGCCGTCGGTAGCGCGTTTACTGCCGGTGCGGCGGGCGAACCGGGCGATCCGGGCGACCGCGAGCAGCGCGATGATCAGCACAGAGGTGAGCACGGCTTGCGCTGGGGCGGTGCGGGGGAGCAGGCCCGGGGCCAGGGACAGGATTGTGCCGCCGGCTACCGCCAGAGTGGTGCCGGCCGAGGGCCATCGGCGTGGCAGACGCTTATGGGCCGCCTCGCGCAGTCGGAGTGCGGATCGTGCCGACGGTGTGTGCCCGCTCTCGGTGGGTCCGGTGCCGAGTGTCGTCCGGACTTCGGGTGAGGGTTTCATGCGAACCTCCGGCGGGGAGAACTCAGCGGGTAGCCGGGGCGCGCGAGAGCGCGATGACCGGCGTCCACCCGGTTGCGCAACCACTCGCGACGCCCGGGCACTTCCCGGCGTGGAATGCGACCGCCGGCGACGGCACGCCAGACCAGCAAGGCCGCGAATGCGGCCAGGACCAGGGCGGAAACCCGCGGCAGCCAGGTAGCCGCCGTCTCGGCAGGCGAGAAATGCTCGACCACCGGAACGCCGTAATCCTGCCGTCGCGAGTTGAGGTCGACCGCGACCGCCGCGACTTCGGCCATGGCGGAACAGCGGGCGCGGGCGAGCGGGTCGGTCCGGTGCGTGCAGGTGGCACGCATCCGGCCGGCGAGCGTGCGGTCCAGATCCCGGCGGGCCCAGGAGCCCAGGGGGTGACCGCTGTGCTGCGCGTAACGCAGCAGGTCGTACCCGAGGTCGTGGGCCTTGCAGGCGGTCTCGAACTCCGCCGGCAGCGGAACCGGGGATGAGCACGAACCGTGCGGGGCGATCAGCATGCCCTCGGCGAGCGCCGGACGGTATCCGGCGATATCGCCGAAGTCGTCCGGTATCCGCAGCGCGGACGCCGGGGCCGGGGAGGTCAGCGCATGGACGGCGACCGCTGCCGGCGTGCCGGCGGGTCCGGCGGCATCGGCCGCGGGCGCCGGCAGCAGCGAGACCGCCGCGGCGACCCCCGCCGCCGCGAGCACCGCGTACCGATACGGCGGAGTCCGGCGCGCGGCATTGTTCGAGACAACCATGGTCTGGACGTTATGAATCGATACCGGTCGCGGCCGTCCCGCTCGGGAGGGTTTTCCGTCCCGGTCCGCGCGGCGAGACCGGATCGTGTCTACCCCGGGTGTACGGGCCGGAATTCACCCCACGGTATGAGGTGTGCGCGGGTGGCGGTTCGTAGTGTCGGAGTCATGATGGAGTACAGCGTCGCGCAGCCGGTAGCGAAGTCACCGGGCTTCTGGGGCCGCCTCGCCCGTCTCGGTCTGCGGTGGTGGGTCGATGCGGGCACCGTGCTGGTCGTGGTCGCGTTGTTCGCCGTGGCGTGGCCGACGCTGCACCTGACCCACCAGGTGCCCTGGCCGATAGCCCCGCTCATCGCCGCCTTCGCCGCGCTGCCGGTGCTGCTGATCCGCGGGAACGCCCCGCTGGGCTGGGCCGTCTCGGCGGGTTCGGCGCTGCTCATCGCCCTGGCCGTACCGAACCAGACCGGTGAGGCCATGCCGTTCCAGGTGGTGCATATCGTCGCCCTCTACTTCCTGGTCTTCGCGGTGGCCCTGCGGTCGCCGCCGCAGTTGACGGCGGTGGTATGGGCGGCGACCTCGCTGCTGCTGGGCGCGGCCTTGTCGGCCGAGGGGGTAGGTGCCGACCCGTGGGCCTGGCCGGTGTCGCTGGGCGGGACGGTGTTCGTCGGGCTGCTGCTGCGGTCGCTGATCCGGTCGCGGTCGGAGTTGAACCGGCAGACCGAAGTCAGCGAACTGGAACGGGCGCGGCGCACCATCCTGGAGGAGAAAGCCCGGATCGCACGTGACCTGCACGATGTGGTCGCGCACCACATGTCGCTGGTGGTGGTGCAGGCGCAGACCGCGCCCTACCGGGTGAACGGTGTGAACGAGGCGGCGCGGGCGGAATTCGAATCGATCGGTGCCACCGCGCGCGAAGCGCTGAACGAGATCCGCGGTCTGCTCGGGGTCTTGCGCAGCGACGGTCAGCTCGCCGAGCACGCCCCCCAGCCCACCGCGGCCGACCTGGAAGCGCTGTTCCTCGGCGCCGCCCGCGCCGGGGTGGACCTCACCTGGTCGGTCGAGGGCACCCTCGCGGTGGTCCCGGATACCGTCGGCTCGGCGCTGTACCGGATCGTCCAGGAATCACTCGCCAATGCGGGCCGGCACGCACCGGGTGCCGCGGTCCGGGTGACCATCGATTGCGCGGAAACCGTCGAACTCACCGTGGTCAACGGCCGGGGAACCGGCCCGGCCCCGGCCGGTATCGCCGGGCTCGGTATCGCCGGAATGCAAGCCCGCGCCCTCGCGGTCGGCGGCCGGTTGACCGCGGAGCCGACCCCGGACGGCGGTTTCCGCGTCAGCGCCCGCCTCCCCCGCACCACTGCCGTGGACCTGCCCCTGGCAACAGTCCCCGAACAGCCCACCCCGGCCTGATCTGCCTCCGCGACAACACCGGGCCGTTGGGCAGCAATTATGCTGGGCGCGTGGCAATAACCGTGTTGATCGCCGACGATCAGGCTATGGTCCGGCAGGGGTTCGGCGCCCTGCTGGCCGCGCAGCCGGATATCAGTGTCGTCGGTGACGCCCCCGATGGGAAAGTGGCGGTCGCCGAGGCGGCGCGGTTGCGGCCCGATGTGGTGCTGATGGATGTCCGGATGCCGGAGATGAACGGGCTGGACGCCGCGCGTTCGATTCTGGCCGCCGGCTTCGACCCCCCGGTGCGGGTACTCATGCTGACCACCTTCGATATCGACGACTACGTCTACGAGGCGCTCGGGGCCGGGGCCAGCGGCTTTCTGCTCAAGGACGCGCCCGCCGAGGAATTGGTGCGCGCGGTGCGCGTTGTGGCGGCGGGTGAAGCCTTGCTGGCGCCGACCGTGACCCGGCGGTTGATCGCCGAGGTGACGACACGGCGGTCCGCGCGGCGGACTCCGGCGCCGGCGCTCGCGGCACTGACCCCGCGGGAGCGGGAGATTCTGGAATTGGTCGCGCGGGGGATGTCCAATACCGAAATCGCCGAAGCTCTGTTCATTGCCGAGCAGACGGTGAAAACCCATGTGTCGAAGGTCTTCACCAAATTGGCTCTGCGTGATCGCGCACAGGCGGTGGTGCTGGCCTACGAATCCGGTTTGGTCACGCCCGGCTGAACGGATCATCAGGTTTTCATGAACTGCCCGGATTACCGTTGTCACGGCGGAACCGGCGTCGTGAGCCCGGTAGGCTCACGAGTCTGTCAGTCACCCGAAGGGGGTCGTGTTGCTCAACAGCGGTGACGTGTTCGCCGGGTTCACCATCGAGCGTTTACTCGGTGAAGGCGGAATGGGCGCCGTATATCTGGCCCGGCATCCCCGGCTGGGGAAACTGACTGCGCTCAAATTGCTCAAACCGGAACTCTTCGCCGATGCCGCGATCCGGACCCGGTTCGAACGGGAAGCCGATCTGGCCGCCGCGCTCGACCATCCGGGGATTGTCACCGTCTACGACCGCGGGGCCGAGGGCGAGCATCTGTGGATGTGTATGCAGTACATCGACGGCGCGGACGCCGGCACAGTCAATTCTCTGACATTGCCGCCGGAAAAGGCGGTGCAGATCATCAGCGGGGTCGCCGACGCACTCGATTACGCCCACGGAATGGGTGTGCTGCACCGTGATGTGAAACCGTCCAATATCCTGCTCGCCCGCGCCAATACCGGCCAGGGTGAGCGGGTTTTCCTCACCGATTTCGGGCTGGCCCGATTACGTGCCGAAACGGTCCGGTTGACGCAGACCGGGATGTTCACCGCGACGCTGGCGTTCGCCTCGCCGGAGCAGATGACCGGCGGCGATATGGACGGCCGTTCGGACCAGTATTCGCTGGCCTGCGCGTTGTACTGGCTGCTCACCGGGATGGCTCCGTTCGATTCGCCCAATCCCGCCGATATCATCCACGGAAATCTGCAGTTGGCGCCGCCGCCGCTGGCGGTCAAACGGCGGGGCCTGCCACCGGGGCTGGATCCGGTGCTGGCCAAGGCCATGGCCAAACAGCCCGGGCACCGGTACCGCACCTGTGTCGAATTCGCGGCGGCCGCCGACCGCGCCCTGACGACACCTGCGCCGGCCTATCCGCCGGTCACGGAACGCACCGGACCCACCGCCGCGTATCCCGGCCCGGCGGTGGGTTTCCCTGCGGTGCAACCTGTTCCGGTTCCTGCGCCCGGTGGGCCACCGGGGGGTTACCCACCCGAAGCCCGGCATCCGGGCGGCGTGCCATCCGGATCGCCGGGGGGCCCGTCCGTGGAGCAGACCGGCAGCTCGGCGTTCGGCCCGGCCGGCATACCCCAGCCCGCGGGCGCGCCGCCCGGTCCGCCGAGGACCGCGTCTGTGGAGCAGACCGGCGCGGTACCCGCGCGAGCCGACGGAACGGTCCGGCCGGGTGATATCGATCAGACCGGGGCACAACCCACGGTCGCGATCACCCGGCCCGCGCCGTCCGCGAACCGCCCGGGACCGGCCGTCGAGCAGACCGGCGGGTTCGCTGCCGTGCCGGTGGGTGCCGAGCACACCGGAGGTATTCCGGTCCAGGCCCGGCCACAATCCGAGACCGACGCCGGCCAGCCGCCCGGCTCCGGCTACCTTGCCGAATCCCTGGAGAACACCGGAGCCGGGACCGCGCGCCACGGTGGCTATCCGCCGAGCCCGCCCGCGTATACCGGGCCGGCGCCGACGGGCGGCTACCCCGCGTCGCCCGTGCGGCGCAGCCGGGCGCCGTGGATCGCGGCGGCGATCCTGGTGCCGCTCATCGTTGTCGCGGTGATCGTGGCAGCGGTGCTGGTGGTAGTGAAATCCGCCGGATCGGGTTCGGACAGTGCACCGGCGGCCGCGCAGCCCTCGACCCTGGAAAGCGAATCCACCGAGACAACCGATCCCGGCGATTCGCCCGGCGGGGAGCCCGGCGACCGAACCCGCCGGCTGTTCCCGGCTCTACTCCCGCAGGGGTCCGAACTCGACGGCATCGGATATCAGAACTCGCGCTGCGGCGCGTACGAACCCGGCGAGCAGATACCGGTCCTCCCCGATGTGCCGGTATTCGACGAGATCCTGGAATCCCGGCCCTGGGAGGCGATCTGGGATTGCCGCCAGCCCCAGCTGCAACCCACCCGGATGGACTACACGATCATCACCTACCCGGACGCCGAGACCGCCCGGGAGGTGGTCGCCGGCCTGCCCCCGCACGATTCGGTATCCGGCGGTAAGGACGGTGAGCCGTACACCGCCCACTTCTGGGACGATACCGGCGACCGCGGCCGGTTCACGGTGAATATGCTGGTCGCCTTCGGTTCCGGGGTCGATTCACCGCGCAGCAATTCCCTGCTGTTCGTCCGCAAATGGGGTTCGACAGCACGTCAGGACATCGAAGAGTGGTGGGCGGACGCGCCCCTGTGATTTCGGCGCGCGGGGTTATGCGCCGATCGTGTGGGACCGGGTGCGCTCGTCCGAGCCGATGCGGCCGTCGCCGAGGGTGACCACCCGGTCGCAGTAGTCGACGGCGCCGCGATCGTGGGTCACCATGACCACGGAGTTCCCGGATTCGGCGACCTCGGCGAGTAGTTCGAGGATCGCGGCGCCGGTCTTGGAATCCAGGTTTCCGGTGGGTTCGTCGGCCAGGATGAGCGGCGGATCCATGGTCAGGGCGCGGGCCACCGCCACCCGTTGCATCTGCCCGCCGGACAGTTCGGCGGGCCGGTGCTCGGCGCGCGACCCCAGCCCGACCCGGTCCAGTAGTTCCAGGGCGAGCGGCTTTGCCTTGCGTAATCCGGTGCCGTCCAGCAGTTTCGGCACCGCGACGTTCTCCCAGGCGGTCAGCGTGGGCAGCAGGTTGAAGAACTGGAAGACGAAACCCACGCGATGGCGGCGGAACTCGGACTGCTTCTCCTCGTCCAGGGCGCCGATCTCGATGCCCTGGAACCGGATCGATCCGGAATCCGGCCGGTCGAGCGCGCCGAGCATATGCAGCAGTGTGCTCTTACCGGACCCGGACGGACCGATCACCGAGGTGAACTCACCCGACTCCAGCCGCAGGCCGATTCCGTCGAGCGCACGGACCGGCTGGTCGCCGACGCGGTACTCCTTCACGACATCGGTCAGTTCCAGCATGGCCGGCTGCGTCATCGCCACCCCCCGTTTCCTGCGGTATTCGTCCGGCCCGACCCGCTCACGCTCTGTCCATTGAGCGTGAGCGGGGGCCCTGCGTGGTTACGCTGCGCTACCGCCTCCGGGCCTGACCCGCTCACGCTACCAGCACCCGCGACGCCGTCCGGGCGTCGAGCACCGCGCGCAGGACGGGCTGTTCGGCCGCCAGTTCGAGGTAGGCCTCGTCCACGGTCATGCCCTGGTCTGCGCGCAGCTCCAGTTTGGCGTCCAGATGAATATTCCACCGATAGCGCAGGGCCGCGAGTACGCCGTGCGGGCCGCCGAACAGGCGGTCGAGGTGCGGGATACCGTCGAAGAGGTCGGCTCGGGCGGGGTCGAGGGTCGCCCGGTCGAGAACGGTGTGCAAGATCTCGGTGCGAAGGTGCTGCTCTGTCCAGGACATGATCCGTGCCCTTTCGGTCGGGGGCCTGGTGTTCGCCGGCCGGTCCGGCGCGGCGTCGGCAAGTTCCACGCTACGGTTCCGGTTCCCGCGTTTCGTCGTGCCGCGGGCGTGAATCGATCTCCTACCGGGGGCGGAGTCCGGGCCCGGCCGTGGGAGGATGTCCGGCCGGTCCCGGCTGATTATTCTGGACATATGCCCGAGAGCCACCTCACATCCGGCGCCGCGGTGGACGACTCCACGCGACGGGCACCCGAGGACGTGGCGGGGCCGCCGGAAGCGGTCCGGCCGCTGGGCGCGGGGCCGATCGGGAACGGTGCGGTGTCCCCACACAACGCGCCGTCCGGTGGTCGGATCACGAGGGCGTGGCGCGGAGCCCGGAGCCGGGTCGCGGCCGGGAGGGTGCGGATAACGCTGCATCCCCTACGGGAACTTCCGTTCGACTATCCGCCGAAGGTGGTCTTGTTCGCGGATCTGGCGTTGCTGGTCCTGGGCCTGGTCTCCTGCCTGCAGCGGCACGAATACTTCCCGACGGTGCTGCCACTGCTGGCGCTGGTACTCCTGTTCGTCTCGGTGCCGTCGTTCGTGCTGTTCGGGATCGTGCCCAGACCGCTACCGCTGTTCACCGCCACGATGGTGGCCGCCGGATTGTTCTTCGCCCAGCCGGTGGAGTCCGATTTCGCGCCGTTCGTCCTGATGGTCGTGACCGCGGAGATAGCGGCGATCGCCCCGAAGCGGGTGAGCGTTCCGCTGGCGTTGCTGGCGACCGCCGAACTGGTGGCCTTCGCCGTCCTGCTGCAGGCGCTGTGGGAAAACGACATCCTGCGCACCGGTGTCCCGATGTACGCGCTGGGGATCCTGCTCGGCTGGCTGGTCGGGGTGATGCTGCAGTACCAGCGGCTGTTCCTGTATCAGGAACGCGAGAATCAGAACGCCCGGGCAGCCCAGGCCGCGGCCGCCGAACGCAACCGGATCGCTCGAGAGGTGCACGATGTCATCGCCCATTCGCTCACCGTGACCCTGCTGCATGTCACCGCGGCCCGGCACGCCCTGACCAGCGATCGTGATGTGGACGAGGCGGTGGACGCCCTCGCCGACGCCGAACGCCTGGGCCGCCAGGCCATGGCCGATATCCGGCGCACCGTGGGGCTGCTGGATTCGGGACCGGCGGCCGCCGGGCCGGAACCGGGCGCGGACGATATCCCCGCCCTGATCGACGACTTCGTCAACGCGGGCCTGACCGTGCGCCGGCAGTTCGCCGGCGATCTGAGCCGGGTGTCCGCCGCGGTCGGACTCGCGCTCTACCGCATCTGCCAGGAATCGCTGGCCAACATCGCCAAACACGCCCCCGGCGCGGCCGTCGACTTCGCGGTGGAGGTGGGGGCACACTCGGTGGTCGTGCGGGTACGTAATTCCCTGCCCGCCGGTCCGGCCCCGCGGGCCGGGCACGGTAGCGGCGTCGCGGGGATGCGGCAGCGAGCCGAAGGTCTCGGTGGCCGGATCCAGGTCGGGCCCGACGCCGGCGCCTGGACCGTCCGAGCCGAGTTCCCGTTGAACGACCGGCCGGCCGCCGCGGACGGTTCGCCTGCCTCGGACGGAGACGGCCGCTGCCCATGGACGAAAACGATCGGGGGGACACGATGACCAGGGCCGACAGTGATCCGGGCGCCCTCGAGGTGCTGATCGTCGACGATCAGGAACTGGTGCGCGGCGGGTTGCGCCGCATTCTGCGCCGCCGCGACGGGTTCCGGATCAGCGAATGCGCGGACGGCGACGAGGTGCTGCCGGCCGTCGCGGCGCAGATCCCCGATATCGTGCTGATGGATCTGCGGATGAAACGCGTCGGCGGTATCGAGGCCACCCGCCTGCTGCGGGCCCGCGCCGACGAACCTCCGGTACTGGTCCTCACCACCTTCGACGACGACCAGCTGCTGTCCGGGGCGTTACGCGCCGGTGCGGCCGGATTCCTGCTCAAGGATTCGCCCGCCGAGGATCTGATCCGGGCCGTCCGCACCGTCGCCGCGGGCGGGGCCTGGCTCGACCCCTCGGTCACCGGCCGGGTCCTGTCGACCTACCGCACCTCGGCCGCGCCGGACACCCCGGTCGCGCCACCGCCCGGCGGTGAGCTGACCGGCCGCGAATACGAGGTACTGGCGCTGATCGGCCGCGGCCGGGCCAACAGTGAGATAGCCCACGCCCTCGGAATCTCGGAGGTCACCGTGAAATCCCATGTGGGACATATCTTCGGCAAACTGGGGTTGCGGGACCGCGCGGCGGCCATCGTGTACGCGTTTGACCACGGTGTGGTTTCCCCTGGACAATCCAGGGTTTGACGGGCAGCCCGGCCGCGATTCCGCGACCGATGGATACGGCGCCCGCGCTGTGGAGAGGATGACGGGGTGCAGGCGCCAGGTTCCGAGGTCGGTAGGCGGTTCGGTCCCTACGAACTGCGCTCGTTGCTGGGTAACGGCGGAATGGGCGAGGTCTACGAGGCCTACGACACCGTCAAGGACCGGGTCGTTGCGCTCAAGCTGCTCGCCGGTGATCTGGTCGGCGACCCGGAATATCAGATCCGCTTCCGCCGCGAATCGCAGGCCGCGGCCCGGCTGGCCGAACCGCATATCATCCCCATTCACGACTGGGGGGTAATCGAGGGCCGGCTGTTCATCGATATGCGGCTGGTGCCCGGCACGGACCTGCGCACGATTCTGCAGGCCGGTGGGCCGCTGAGCCCGCAGCGCGCGGTCACCGTGATCGAACAGATCGCTGCCGCCCTGGACGCCGCCCACACCGACGGGCTCGTGCATCGCGATGTGAAGCCGGCGAACATCCTGGTCACCGACGCCGATTTCGCCTATCTCGCCGATTTCGGTATCGCCCGCCACGAGGGCGATACCGGCGTGACCCAGGCGGGGGTGGCGATCGGCTCCTACACCTACATGGCACCGGAGCGGTTCGACCGCGCACCGGTCACCGGGCGCGCCGATATCTACTCGCTGGCGTGCGTACTGCACGAATGCCTCACCGGTGCCGTTCCGTTCGAAGCGGGCAGTATCGGCATGCTCATCCGCGCACACCTCGCCGATCCGCCGCCGCTGGCAAGTGTTCAGCGAACCGGGTTGCCCGGTGCGTTCGACGATGTGATCGCATGTGGCATGGCCAAGGATCCGCACGAGCGTTTCGCCACCGCAGGGGAACTCGCCGTCGCCGCCCGCGACGCGCTCAACTCACCGGCGCGTCCGCCGCGGCCGGAAGAACCCGCGGGGAGATCCGGCGAATTACCCGCAACCCCCGTGCCTCCCGCGGACGCATCCCCGCCGACCGGCGGCATACCGACCCTCGTGGTGCGGATGCCGCGGCTCGACGACGAGGGCGCGCCGGATCAGACCACCACCCTGCCCGCGATCATTCCGGGCGATCCCACCTCCGTCCGTCCGACCGAATTCGACTTCACCCCACTCACACCCGACGAACCGGCGCCCCCGCCCGCCACCACCGGTATCCGGCCCTTCCCCGACGCCCACCTGTTCCAGAACGAGCAGTTGCACCCGGCAGCCGACCCCGCGCAGCATCCGGATCCGGGGCCCGCGACCGGCGGGATTCCGGTCGCGGATTTCTACCCGCCCGACCAGGCGACCCGTGTCTACGGGCAGGGTCTCGGTCACGCCGCGCCCGGCGCCGAGGAAACCACCCGCATCTTCGAGCCGATGGAAGCGGCCCCGGGGTCCGCGGACCACACGGGCGCGGAGACCACCCGCGTCTTCGGTGTGGACGATCGCGCTCACCGGCAGAGCGAGCACGGTGACGGACCGGGCGAACCCGGTTACCGGTCGGACGAGCACGCCACCTACAGCTCGGACCAGTACAGCTTCGGCGCATATGACCACGCCGCCGGCGCCGTTCGGCACAGTTACCGCACGGACGAGCGCGGTGACAACGCGGACCAGCAGGGCTACGGCGCGGATATGCGCGGCTACGACGCCGGCGAGCAGGTGTACGGCGCGGGGGAGCAGGCTTACAGCGCGCACGATTACGACGCGGGCGAGGACCCTTACGGCTCCGGTGAGCAGAGCTACGGCGCGGGGGAGCAGGCTTACAGCGCGCACGATTACGACGCGGGTGAGAACTCTTACGGCTCCGGTGAGCAGAGCTACGGCGCGGGTCAGCAGGCTTACAGCGCGGGTCGGCAGGGTTATGGCGCGGATGAGCGCGGTTACGGTCCGGACGCGCACGGTTACGATGCGGATCAGCGCGGTTATCGTCCGGGTGAGCGTGGTGACGGCGCGGATGACACCGTCTACGGCGCCGGCGGGGGGTACCGATCCGATGAGACCCCCGGGCCCGCAACCGGCGACTGGTGGACCGCGGAAAGGGCAGACCGGCGCGATGATCCGCAACCCGCCCCGGCTACCTCGCCGGGGCCCGGCGGACTATCCGGCTACAGCGGCGAGCACTCCGGTCCGGCAGCTCCACCACCCGACCCGTACGCCGCCGCCTACGAGGCCGGCTACCGCGACAGCTATGTCGCGAACGCGGCCCGGCCCCCTGCGCCCGGCCCGGACGAACAGCGCTCCCGGTTCGTCCCGATACTGACCGGTGCCGGTGTATTCCTGCTCGTCGTCCTGGTGGCGGTGCTCGGATTCCAGTTCCTCGGTTCCGGCGGCGAATCGTCGAACGCCGCCGAGTCCACCGGGGCCGCCGCCACCACCGCGGCCGCACGCAGCAGCGCCTCGGCCGCCACCACCACCCCTACGGGCACCTCGGCGACCACCACCGCCGCGCGCGCCGATCTGCCGTCGGGTGCGCAACCCTGCACTGCCACCTCCGCGGGCAGCGGCCCGTACGGCTCGGCGGCCGCAGGGACCACGGTGACCAGCTGCGAATTCGCCGAAGCGGTGCGGCAGGCGTATCTGGATCCCGAGGTGGTCTCGGCCGAGGGCGACCCGGTAGCCATCGAGGCCACCAGCCCCGTGACCGGTCAGTCCTACACGCTCGAATGCGTCGCCGCGGACGGTCTGGTCACCTGCCGTGGCGGCAACAATGCCGTCGTATACCTGTACTGATCGGCCCGCGGACGCGGATCGGGTCGCCGCTGCGCACAGTTCGCGGCCCGATCCCGGCCGGGTTAAGGTCGCCGATGGAGTACGGTTTTTCGACCGGGTAGAAACCAGCGGGACTGTGGGAGATCGCAAGAGCCATGCGCAGAGTTGTGTCGACCGAGACGAAACGGGAACTCTCCCCGGCCCGGCGCTTGGTCGCCCTCCTCGGCTGTCTCGCGGTCGCGGCCGGTGCCGCCGCCTGCGGAGCCGATACCGAGCCGCGGGCGGCGGTATCCAGCTCGGTGACCCAGGCGGCGGCCGACTCTCCGGGTGGCGAGGTGCTGATCACCATCCCCGGCACGCTGGCCGCGGATTTCGTCGACCTGGAAAAGGCGGAGAAGGGCGCGCTCGGTTTGGCGATCATGCCGGTCGGCGGTGACAGACTCGTCGGGCTCGGTGAGTGGTCCACCGGCCCGGCCTGGTCGACGATGAAGGTTCCGTTGGTCGTCGCCGCCGAACGGAAGAATCCCGGTGGGCAGAGCTATGCCACATCGGCCGCCATCACCGCCTCGGACAATTCCGCCGCCGATTCCCTCTGGTCGGGGCTCGGTTCCCCGCGGGAGGCGGCGCTGTCGGTGCAGGCCGTGCTGCGCGAGGGCGGCGACGCGACGACCGTGGTCCAGGAGAAGCGGACCCGGTCGGAGTATTCGGCGTTCGGTCAGTCCGAATGGTCGCTTGCCGATCAGGTGCGTTTCGCGTCCAAACTGCCCTGCCTGCCCGGTTCGGACCGGGCGGTCGAGCTCATGGGCTCGGTGACCGCGAACCAGCAGTGGGGCCTGGGTTCGGCGTTCGATTCGGCCGAATTCAAGGGCGGCTGGGGCCCGAACCCGGACGGCGCGTATCTGGTGCGCCAGTTCGGCCTGGTCCCGGTGGCGGGTGGCAGCATCGCGGTTGCGCTTGCGGCGCAACCGGATTCGGGCACCTTCTCCGACGGTATGGATCTCCTCGACAAGATGGCCGGTCTCATCTCGCGGCATCTGGGCGAATTCACCGGCGGTTCCTGCCCGGCCTGACAGCGCTCGGCCGGACGGCCGTACCCGGCGTTACCCGACATTCACGGGCCCGACGCGGCGCGGACCGCCGGAAGCGGGCAAGATGGGCGCCATGCGCATCGGAATCCTGACCGGCGGTGGGGACTGTCCGGGACTGAACGCGGTGATCCGTGCCGTGGTCCGCACCGCGAACGGCCGCTACGGCGACGCCATCGTGGGCTTCGAGGACGGCTGGCGCGGGTTACTCGAGGACCGCAAGATCCGCATCCAGAACGACGACCGCACCGATCGCCTGCTCGCCAAGGGCGGCACGATGCTGGGTACCGCCCGTACCAACCCGGATGTGCTGCGCGAGGGCCTGGGCCGGATCCGGCAGACCCTCGACGACAACGGGATCGAAGCGCTCATCCCGATCGGCGGCGAAGGCACCCTGACGGCCGCGAGCTGGCTCTCGGAGGAAGGCGTCCCGGTGGTCGGCGTGCCGAAAACCATCGACAACGATATCGATTGCACCGATGTCACCTTCGGGCACGACACCGCGCTGTCCATTGCCACCGAAGCCATCGACCGGTTGCACACCACCGCGGAATCCCATCAGCGGGTGATGCTGATCGAGGTGATGGGCCGGCACGCCGGCTGGATCGCGGTGCACGCCGGGATGGCGGCGGGCGCGCACCTGACCCTGGTCCCGGAGCAGCCGTTCGATGTGACCGAGGTTTGTGCGCTGATCAAGAGCCGTTTCCAGCGGGGCGACAAACATTTCATCTGCGTGGTCGCCGAAGGCGCGCATCCCGCCCCCGATTCCGGGTTCACGCTGCGGGAGGGCGGGGTCGACGAATTCGGGCACGAACGGTTCACCGGGGTCGCCCAGCAGCTCGGCCTGGAGATCGAACGCCGGATCGGCAAAGAGGTCCGCACCACCGTGCTCGGGCACGTCCAGCGCGGTGGCAGCCCGTCGCCGTACGACCGGGTGCTGGCGACCCGGTTCGGCCTGCACGCCGCCGAAGCGGTGCATGCCGGGCATTTCGGTCAGATGGTGGCGTTGCGCGGCACCGAGATCGGGCTGGTCCCGCTGCACGAGGCGACCAAACAACTCAAGCGGGTCCCCCTCGACCGCTATCAGGAAGCACAAGCCTTCTTCGGCTAGACGCACCTCCGACTCGCGCCGGCCGCGCGGCCGAACAGCGGTGCCGAACAACTCGGCGGCGATACAGTCGAGCCATGCGCCATCGCAGGGGAGCGTTGCCGGTAGCTGTTGTGTGGTTGCTCGTCTCGATGCTCGTCGGCTGTGCCGACCCGTCGGTGGACGAGCGGGTGGGCGGTCAGTGGCACGGGGCCATCGAGGTGCCTGGGGCGCCGATGCTGGTCGGGGTGGAATTCACCGGCCGGCACAGCGGAGTCATCGATTTTCCTGTGCGGCAGGCGAGCGGGCTCGCGCTGTCCGATGTGGTGGCCGAACCCGATCAGGTGAAATTCGGTATCCCGGATATGCCCGGCGACCCCCGTTTCGCCGGGCACCTGGACGAATCCGCCGGCACGATCGTCGGGGATTTCAATCAATCCGGCCAGTCCTTCGGGCTCACCCTGAGCCGGAACCCGGTGCCGCCGCCGGCCCGCCCGCAGGAGCCGCAGCCGCCGTATCCTTATATTTCCGAAGATGTTTCGTATTCGAACGGTGGTTTCACCATCGCCGGCACGCTCACCCGGCCGGATACCGCCGACCCGGTGCCCGCGGTCGTACTGGTCACCGGTAGCGGGCCGCAGGATCGCAACGAGGAAATCTCCGGGCACCGCCCGTTCCTGCTGCTCGCCGATACCCTCACCCGCGCGGGTTATGCGGTGCTGCGCACCGACGATCGCGGGGTGGGCGGTACCGGCGGCAACCTGAACCAAGCCACCTACGCCGATCTTGCCGCCGATATCGAAGCCGGTCTCGGATACCTGCGCGGCCGCCCCGAAATCGACCCGGCCCGGATCGGCCTGCTCGGGCACAGCGAAGGTGGGTTTCTCGCCCCGATGGTCGCCGCCCGGCCCGAGAACGATATCGCGTTCGTAGTCCTCATGGCCGGGCCCGCGATCACGGGCACCGAGATCGTCCTCGACCAGGGCACCCGGGGTTTCACCATGGCCGGTGCCACGCCGGAACAGCTCGACGCCAACCGTGCCTTCCTGATGGACTGGACCGGGGCCCTGCGGGCCGGTCAGCTCACCAAGGCCGCCCGGCTCGCGGAAACCTACAATCGTTCGCTACCTGATGATCTGCGCGCCGTGAGCGAGTCGCTCACCAGTCAGAACACGCCGTACATGGCCGCGCTGGTGTCCTATGATCCCGCGCCGGCGGTCGCGGCGCTGCGGATGCCCGTCCTGGCATTCTTCGGGTCGAAGGATGTCCAGGTGGTCGCCGACCAGAACGCGGATCCGATGCGCACCCTGCTGGCCGGTAACCCCGACGCGACGGTCCGGGTATTCGACGGCCTGAACCATATGATGCAGCCCGCCGACAGTGGCCTGTCCATCGAATACGAATGGATCGAGACCACCATCGACCCCGTGGTTCTCGATACCGTCACCGGCTGGCTCGGCGAACGGGTTCCGGCGGGCTGAGGTGTCCGATCGGCGGGGGAGGTGCCCGCATAGACTGTTCGCCATGAGCGCACCCACCGTCGAACTCATGGATTACGCCGATGTCGTGACCCGGTACGAGCCGGTGCTGGGCATGGAGGTCCATGTCGAGCTGAACACCGCGACCAAGATGTTCTGCGGTTGCCCCACCACGTTCGGCGCCGACCCCAATACCCAGGTCTGCCCGGTCTGCCTCGGTCTGCCCGGGTCGCTTCCGGTGGTGAACCAGCAGGCGGTGGAGTCGGCGGTGCGGATCGGGCTGGCGCTGAACTGTTCCATCACCCCGTGGGGCCGGTTCGCGCGCAAGAACTACTTCTACCCCGATCAGCCGAAGAACTATCAGATCAGCCAGTACGACGAGCCCATCGCCACCGGCGGCTACCTGGAGGTCCCGCTCGACGACGGGACCACCTTCCGGGTCGAGATCGAACGCGCCCATATGGAGGAGGACACCGGTAAGTCGGTGCATGTCGGCGGTGCGACCGGCCGGATCCACGGCGCCAGCCATTCGCTGCTCGATTACAACCGGGCCGGGGTGCCGCTGATCGAGATCGTCACCAAACCCATCACCGGCGCCGGCGATAGGGCGCCGGAGGTGGCCCGCGCCTATGTGACCGCCCTGCGCGAAGTGCTGAAATCCCTGAACGTGTCCGATGTCCGGATGGAACACGGCTCGCTGCGCTGCGACGCCAACGTCTCGCTCATGCCGGTCGGCGCGGAGGTTTTCGGCACCCGCACCGAAACCAAGAACGTGAACTCGCTGAAGAGTGTCGAGGTCGCGGTCCGGTTCGAAATGCGCCGTCAGGCAGCCGTTCTCGCGACCGGCGGGGAGATCATCCAGGAGACCCGGCACTTCCACGAGGCCGACGGTTCCACCTCCCCGGGCCGCCGCAAGGAAACCGCCGAGGACTACCGCTACTTCCCCGAACCGGATCTGGAACCGGTTGCCCCCGACGCGGCCTGGGTGGACGGGTTGCGCGGAACCATCCCCGAATATCCGTGGCTGCGGCGTGGGCGGATCCAGACCGAATGGGGTGTTTCCGACGAGGTCATGCGTGATCTGGTCAACGCGGGCGCGCTCGACCTCATCATCGCCACCGTCGACGCCGGTGCCCCGGCCAAGGAGGCGCGCTCCTGGTGGGTCGCCTATCTCACCGAGAAGTCGAACGAGCGCGGGGTCGCGCTCGAGGATCTGCCGATCACCCCGGCTCAGGTAGCCGAGGTGATCGCCCTGGTCGAGGCCAAGACGGTGAACAACAAGGTGGCCAAGCAGGTCGTCGATCTGGTGCTCGACGGCGAAGGGGATCCGGGCGCGATCGTCGAGAGCAAGGGCCTGGGCATGGTCAGCGACGACAGTGCCCTGCAGGCCGAGGTGGACAAGGCGCTGGCGGCCAACCCGGATATCGCCGACAAGATCCGCTCCGGCAAGGTCCAGGCCGCCGGCAAGATCGTCGGGGATGTCATGAAGGCCACCCGTGGCCAGGCCGACGCCGCTCGCGTCCGGGAGCTCGTCCTGGCGGCGTGCGGAAGCTGAGGCGGCATCGAATGATGCGGTGACCGGAAACGGCCCGGCCGCCTGCGGCGTCCGATGGACATCGCAGGCGGCCGGGCCGCTTTCACTTTTCCGGTTGAGCCGTCACAGGACAGCGAAGGCAATACCGGTGGATGTTATGGCGGCGAGCCCGGCCGCGCCCATAGCGAGGGGCAGCTGGGTTTTCACGTGGTCCATGACATCGCCACCGCAGGCAAGGGCGGACATGATCGTCGTATCGGAGATCGGGGAGCACTGGTCGCCGAATACCGCACCGCCGACGACAGCCCCGAAGCACAGGTGCATGAACGTCGCGCTGGGGTCGATCGAGTAGGCCAGTGGCATCGCGATCGGGAAGACGACCGCGAAAGTGCCCCAGGACGAGCCGATCGAGAACGCCACCGCCATGCAGATGCCCATGAGGATGGCGGGCAACAACGGGCCCACCACCAGATCCGAGGTGGTTTCGACGATGTAGTTCGCGGTGCCGAGCTGCTTGGACACGAATCCGAGTGTGACGGCCAGCGCAAGGACCAGCGCACCGACGGTCACGCCCTTGCAGCCGTCGACGAAACCGTCGATGGCTTCACCGAGCGGGAGCCCCTTGATCAGCGCGAGCACGATCGCAACGATCACTGCCAGACCGAACCCCTGGGCGATCAATACGTCGCCAGTGAGGATGTAGGAGCCGATCACGACTGCGAGCAGCACGCCCATGGGAAGGGCGAAATCGATCACGCCGGGCTTGTAGTCCTTCGGCAGCTTCATGGTGACCAGCTCTTCGGAGGTGATCGGTTTCGCGGTCGGCGCATTCAGCTGTCCGGTGGTGCGCGCCCGGTGCATCGCCTTCCGCATGGCGCCGCCGACCCAGGGCAGCTTGCCCCAGGCGAACAGCAGTGTCGCCAGCAGTGCGAAGATCGCGTAGAAGTTGAACGGGATCGAGCTGATGAAGAACGCGACACCGTCGTCCTCGTTGAGGAAGAGCGGCGTCGTGCCCACCACCAGGCCCGCGACGTAGAGCGGCCAGGCATTGAACGGAAGGACTGTCGCGACCGGGGAAGCGGTGGAGTCGACGATGTAGGTCAGCTCTTCCTTCGACACCTTGTGCTTATCGGTGAGCGGACGCACGGTGGTGCCGGCGAGGATCGTCGAAATCGTGCCGCCCTGGTGGAACAGCACGCCCACCAGCCATCCGAAGACCCGGGCACTGACCGGTCCGCGAACCAGCGTGCGACCCGCCAGTTCGGCGAAGGCCTGAGCGCCGCCGGTGCGGGTCCACAGGCCGATCAGTCCGCCCAGCGCCCACAGGTAGACCAGCAGGATTGTCGCGAACGAGACGGTGCCCAGCGCCGGGAGCATGAAACCGTCGACGACGTTGTACTCCGCACTGACGACACCGCCCGTGATGACGCCCAGGAACAGTGCGGCCACCACGTTCTTGGTGGCGAAGACCACCACCAGCGTGACCACCGCGGGCAGCAGGCTGAACACGCCCACATGCTCGCCTTCGCCGGGAAGCTTTCCGGGAGAAAGGAATCCGAGCGCGATCAAACCGATCGCCAGCGCCACCACCCCGAGGATTGTGCGCGAATTGCCCAGCCGGGAGGTATCGAAGAGTTTCTTCAGGCCGGTGGGAGGGGCCGGGGTACTCGCCGCGTCTGTGGGCGGGTCGGAATCTCGACTCGGATCTTCGACTTCGGGTGTTGTACCGGTGCTGACCGTGGACATTGCGACCTCCAATAAGACCCGGATGCGCTCGGCCCCGGGGATGCGCGCCGTATTCGGATGGACCGTGCAGACGGTCCTGGTGGGTGGAGTGGTTCGAGCCCCGCCCCATGGGGCGGGGTGTGTCTGCGTCGACTCGGCCGATGGGTACCGATCAAAGGTGTGCCACCGTGCCACCGCTGTAGTGCGACGGAGCTCTAGGTGTGCGACGCCGTACTACCTTCCCTCAATTAATGCGCCGCTGAATAACGGTACGATAGATCTTGGGCTTTGGGAAGGTCGGATTGCCCCTTCCCGCTGGCGGGAAGTGTTGCTGCGCTGCGGAATAGGGCGGCCTCTGGGGTGCGCTGCCCGATGGGTGGTGTCATCCGGGATCTACGGGGAAGGTACCTACCGAGCCGTTATCTGACGGCTCGGTAGATGGGATCATGGGATCTGTCGGTCTGATCCGGGCTGTTCCGGCGATTCCGCCTCGCCTGCCGCCGAACAGAGATCGCCGGGGACTGGCCCCCTTCCCCGTCGAGCCCGGTGGGCCGGGCCGGGGGAGTCGTGCTCCTTGCGGCCTGTACGGGCGGGGTTCACTGTGCCTGTGACGCTGAGCCGCGAGGGCCAGCGGGTGGGCCGCCGCTCGAAGGGGCGGAAACGAGCCCCGCTCTGCAGGCTCGCGACCGTGTTCCGGTGCGCCGGCCACGGGTGTTTTCGAGCCCTCGGTGTCACCGTTCAGCCCTCGGGACTCGCGCCTGCGGCGTCTGCGCTTCGAGGGCATGAACGACAACGCGGGCCGAAATCTTCACGGGCCGTACAAGACCCGGCGCCGCAGCTGGGTCCGCTGGGTTCGGTGGGGGCCGGGCTGTTCCTAGTCCGGGCCGCCGCCACCACCGGCGGACGGGGGTGGAATCCGGACCACCCGGTCGTCGTTGGGGGTGGGCTGGCCGCCGTCGGATTTGTTCGCGGTGGAGACCCAGATTGTGCCGTCCATGGCGGGGGTGGCGCCGAGCAGGCGGCCGTACTTGTTCGCGATGAAGATACTCGGGGGCGAGGTCACCGCGAAGGTCGTCGGATCCGGCGCTGCCATGGCGAGTGCTTTCGCGTCGGTGAGGGCGATCGCCACCCCGTCGGGGGTGACCGCGCAGCCGGCGACTCCGGGGCGGTCGGGCCAGGTCCATGCCGTGGTGACCACGCCGTCCGGGCCGATCCGCTGCAGCCGGTCCAGTGCCGGAGTGCGATCGGTGAGCCAGATCTGATCGCCGCCGAGGCAGATATCGCCGGCCGAGCCGATCCCCGATACCGCGACTTCGGTGGGGGCGTTCCCGTTGGAGGTCGGGTTGTTCACCCGCAGCAGCTTGCCCGCCGTACTGGCCGGGTCCGTCGCGGCCGCGGGATCCCCGGCATCGCCGGTGAGTACCAGCATCTGATCCGGCGCCGACCATTCGATGGCACCACGATTACCGGTGGCGCCCTTCGGAATTCCCGTCAAGACAGGTTTCGGCGCGCCGCCGCCCTCGGCAATCCGCACCACCCGGTTGTCGCTCGGCGTGGTGACGTAGGCGTAGAGCAGGCCGTCCTCGTGATAGGTGGGGGAGATCGCGATATCGCTCAGCCCGCCGTCCCCGGCCGGGTCGACGTCGACACGGGCCACTTCGACCGGCGGTTGTTCCGGAGTCACCTTCAGGATGCGGCCGGTGCGGCGCTCGGTGACCAGCGCGTACCCGCCCATCTCCACCAGACCGCCGGTCGTGTCCAGGCAGCTGACCACCACGGCCGGGTCGGGGTCGATACACGGTCCGCTCGGGCGGGTGGTCGACGGTTCGGACTGCCTGGGTTTCGTCGGTTCGAGCTCGGCGGCGTCGAGGGTCGGCTCCTCGGTGAACGGACTGGACGCGGAATCGTCGAATCGCGCGCACCCACCGAGCATCAACCCCGCGAGTACCAGCCCCACCGTCACGCGCCGTGCGCCAACCGACCTCATAACGTCCCAACGTAGTGGAAATGTCCCCACCCGCGCCCCCAAGCCCCGCGGTAGTGCGCGACCCGACCGGTCCGCGAGCTAACGGAGCCGTCGATCCGGGTACCCGTTGCGGAGTCGGACACGGCGGGGAGCGGCATGGCGCGGACACGCCGTTGTTTCAAAGGGACCGGAGTGGTTAATCGGCCTACTGTTGAAGAGTGAGTGCCAAGGCGAGAAACGGATCCGTACCTTCGTCCGGGCCCGGGAATCCGTCTACCGCAGAACAGCGCGCGGTGTCGACGACCGCGGGCGGGGTGCACAGCCCCTACGATTCACCGACCGGCCAGTTCCCCAGAGTGGCCATGACCAAGGAGATACCGGCAATGGCTTCGGTCGCCTCGGGTGACAAACCCGGCGAAACCCCCGGTCCGAACGCTCCCGGAGGTGCCGGGGGCGATCCCAGTACCTACACCTACGCGAGTATCCCGCCCGCGGGTACCCAGCCGAGTGGCGCGCTGCGCCGTCGGAACGGGGACGGCCGGCGCGGCACCCTCGATCTCGGCCTGTTCATCCTTCGTCTCGTCGTCGGCGGTACGTTCCTGTACCACGGCCTGCAGAAGCTCACGGGCTGGTTCGACGGTCCGGGGCTGGACGGCACCAAGGACATGATGGAGAAGGGCGGCTGGGACCATCCGTCTGTTGCCGCCGCACTGGTCACGGCCGGTGAGGTGGGCGGTGGTGTCCTGCTGATCCTGGGGCTGGCGACACCGCTGGCCGCCGGGGCGGTGCTCGCCGTGATTCTGGACGCCTGGATGTTCAAACAGGGGATGGTCCCGGACTTCCAGTACGCCACGGGGGAGACCGCGGTCGAAATAGACACCATCCTGGCCGGTGCCGCCATTGCCATTATCTTCACCGGTCCGGGCCGGTGGGCGCTGGACCGCGGCCGTGGCTGGGCCACTCGTCCCGGCACCGGCTCTTTCGTGGTGCTGATCCTGGCGTTCGCCGCCGCGATCTTCACCTACTGGTATCTCCAGGACGGCAACCCGCTCGTCGGGATCGGTCCGTTCGAGTGATCGACACCGGTCACCTGGAGGCGCGGTTTCGATAAACGCCGCCCCGATTCGAAACGGCGCCCGCTCGAATACGAGCGGGCGCCGTCTTTGTTGTCCCGGGCCGGTCGGGGTGCGCGCCGGGCAACGGCCCTCGTCGGTGGAGATCGCCATCGACGCGCAGGCGCGCTGGTCGCTGGTGATCGGACCGACTCCCGCTTACGCGACCGGCGTGCAGCTCATTCGCGCGTACAGCCACGATCCGAAGATATCGCGGGTCCGCGCACCCTCCGGCAGACGGGAAGGCGTCCCACTCGAACTCGGGTGGGACGCCTTCTGTGTCTCAGGGGTTCGATCAGGGCACGTGCCGGACCGCGCCCTTGTCTGCGGAGGTGGCCAGGGCCGCGTAGGCGCGCAGGGCGGTGGTGACCGGGCGCTCCCGGTTCACCGGCTGCCACGGGCGTTCCCGGGCCTCCATCTTGGCGCGGCGCTCGGCCAGCACCGCGTCCTCGACCAGCACCTCGAGGGTGCGGGTGGCGACATCGATGCGGATCCGGTCACCGTTCTCCACCAGCCCGATGGTGCCGCCGCTGGCCGCCTCGGGGGAGATGTGCCCGATGGACAGGCCGGAGGTGCCGCCGGAGAACCGGCCGTCGGTGATCAGCGCGCACACTTTGCCCAGGCCCGCGCCCTTCAGGAAGGCGGTCGGGTGCAGCATCTCCTGCATGCCGGGCCCACCGGCCGGGCCCTCGTAGCGCACCACGATCACATCGCCCGGCTGGATCTTCTTGCCGAGGATCGCCGAAACGGCCTCCTCCTGGGATTCCACCACCACGGCCGGGCCTTCGAAGGTGAACAGGTCCTCGTCGATTCCGGCGGTCTTGAGGACCGCGCCGTCCAGGGCGATGTTCCCGCGCAGCACCACCAGCCCGCCTTCGGCGGTGTAGGCGTGTTCGAGATCGCGGATACAGCCGCCCGCGGCGTCGGTATCCAGGGACGACCAGCGGTTCTCGGTGGAGAACGGTTCGGTGGTGCGCACTCCGCCGGGCGCGGCGTGGAACAGTTCGAGCGCTTCCGCGGACGCCTTACCCGAGCGGATATCCCAGGTATCCAGCCATTCGTCCACGGACGAGCTGTGCACCGTGGTGACATCGGTTTCCAGCAGTCCGGCGCGCCGCAGTTCGCCGAGGATCGCCGGGATACCACCGGCGCGGTGCACGTCTTCCATGTGATAGTCGGAGTTCGGTGCCACCTTCGACAGGGTCGGCACGCGCCGGCTGATCTCCTCGATGGTGTGCAGATCGAAATCGATCTCACCCTCCTGAGCGGCGGCCAGGATGTGCAGGACGGTGTTCGTGGACCCGCCCATCGCCACGTCCAGCGCCATCGCGTTGCGGAAGGCCTTCTCGTTCGCGACATTGCGCGGCAGCACCGAGGCGTCATCGTCGCGATACCAGCGGTTCGCGATATCGATGATCACGCGCCCGGCTCGCTCGAACAGCGCGCGCCGCGCCGCGTGGGTGGCCAGGGTGGAGCCGTTGCCCGGCAGCGCCAGGCCCAGCGCCTCGGTGAGGCAGTTCATCGAGTTCGCGGTGAACATGCCCGAACAGGAACCGCAGGTCGGGCAGGCACTGCGCTCGACCTCGCTGAGACCCTCGTCGGTCACCGCCGAATTCGCGCTGGCCGAGATGGCGGTGATGAGATCGGTCGGCGCCTGGGCGACGCCCCCCACGACCACGGCCTTACCGGCCTCCATCGGACCGCCGGAGACGAACACGGCGGGGATGTTCAGCCGCATGGCCGCGTTCAGCATGCCCGGCGTGATCTTGTCGCAGTTCGAGATACACACCAGCGCGTCGGCGGTGTGCGCGTTCGCCATGTACTCCACGGAGTCGGCGATGATCTCCCGGCTGGGCAGCGAGTAGAGCATGCCGCCGTGACCCATGGCGATACCGTCGTCGACCGCGATGGTGTGGAATTCGCGCGGTACCCCGCCCGCTGCCCGGACCGCCTCCGCCACGATCTCCCCGACGTTCTTCAGGTGCACATGCCCGGGAACGAACTGCGTGTAGGAGTTGGCGATCGCGACGATCGGCTTACCGAAGTCGGAATCGGTCATACCGGTGGCCCGCCACAGGGAGCGGGCGCCGGCGGCATTGCGGCCGATGGTGGTCGTACGGGAACGAAGCGCTGGCATGGGTGTCCTCGGTCTGGTCGCGGGGGCTGAGAATTGCGACTTCGCCGTATCGCCCGGCGGCGCGGAACCGCCTTCCGGTGCGATCGGCGTTTCCTCAGGCTACTCCCGTTCGGAAGTGGATTCGGGGCCGGTATCGCCGGTGGGGGAGCCGGAGTCGGCTGCGCGCGTGTCTTTATCAGTGGATACCGCACCGGAGTCGTCGTCCGCGGGTTTCTCGCCGGCGGGTTTCTCGCTCATGGGCTCGGCGCCGGATTTCTCGGCCGCGGGATCGGCGGTCGTATCGGAATCCGGGAGGGCGAAGGGGTCGGGAATCCGCCCGCCGGACGCGTCCACCAGATCGCGCAGGCGGTCGTAGCTCACCGCCGGCAGCGGTACTTCGGTGTCGTCGTCGAGGTGGGCCCGCACGTATCCGCGCTTGGGGATGCTCAGTCCCTGCACCCGGTCCCAGTCGATATGCCGGGAGGAGAACAGCGACCGGAGATCGAGGCCGCGCGGCGACACCGTGGTCTGTGTCCGCAGGATCCAGACGATCACCGCGATCGGGATCAGCACCAGCCAGAAGAACCCGGCCGGCGAGCCGACGATCGGGAAGAACACACACAGCGCCAGGATCACCACACCCAGGAACGCCAGCCGTGTCGTGCGGATCACACGCGTCGGACCCGGCGGCGCCGTATCCCCACCCGTTACCTCCGCGGCCGCGGGGATATGGGACGATTCAGGAGGTGGCACGGACTGATGCGGTGATGACACACCACCATCCTCGCATCATGGTGGACGGGCGTGAGCACCCGCTACCTTCTCACATAATGGGAAGACAGCGGTGAGCTGTTTGACTCTGCACCACACGCACACATACCGTCATGCGCGTGAATCGAAACGAGTTGCTCGTAATCGGCCGGCGCGTCCAGCGCTGAGCCAGACGATCCGCATACGTCAGCTCGCACTGCGACGCGCCACCCTCGAACAGCCACCGGCTGTCGGGGGATTTTTTATGTCGGGACCAGTGAACGACAAGCAGTAAGGAACCAAGACGGTGAGCGCACCAACTACCAGGCCCGGGCCCGCGGCCCGCAAGCCCGCGCCTTCGAACCCGCCGGCCCCGGCGGGTGCTCCGACCACCCCGGCGAATCGCCGCCAGGTCCCGCCCGAGCGGGTCACCGGCGCGCAGTCCGTCGTCCGCTCGCTCGAGGAGCTCGGCGTCGACACGGTATTCGGCATTCCCGGTGGCGCTGTCCTTCCTGTCTACGACCCGCTCTTCGATTCCACCAAGGTCCGCCATGTGCTCGTGCGTCATGAACAGGGCGCGGGCCACGCGGCGACCGGATACGCCCAGGCCACCGGCAAGGTCGGTGTGTGTATGGCCACCTCCGGTCCGGGCGCGACCAACCTGGTGACCCCCATCGCGGACGCCCAGATGGACTCCGTGCCGATGGTCGCGATCACCGGTCAGGTGGGCCGCAGCCTGATCGGCACCGATGCTTTCCAGGAAGCCGATATCTCCGGCATCACCATGCCGATCACCAAGCACAACTTCCTGATCAAAGACGGGGTCGATATCCCGCGGATGCTCGCCGAGGCTTTCTATCTGGCCTCCAGCGGACGCCCCGGCGTGGTGCTGGTCGATATCCCGAAGGATGTGCTGCAGGAGCAGACCACCTTCAGCTGGCCGCCGGAGATGCGGCTGCCCGGCTACCGACCGGTCACCAAACCGCACGGTAAGCAGGTGCGCGAAGCGGCCCGGCTGATCGCCGAGGCCACCGCCCCCGTGCTCTACGTCGGCGGTGGCGTGATCAAATCCGAGTCCTCGGCCGAACTGCTGGAGCTGGCCGAACTCACCGGTATCCCGGTGGTCACCACCCTGATGGCGCGGGGCGCGTTCCCCGACAGCCACAAGCTGAACCTGGGTATGCCCGGTATGCACGGCACGGTGGCCGCGGTCGCCGCCCTGCAGAAATCGGATCTGCTCATCACCCTCGGCGCGCGTTTCGACGACCGGGTCACCGGCCAGCTGGATTCCTTCGCCCCCGACGCGAAGATCATCCACGCCGATATCGACCCCGCCGAGATCGGTAAGAACCGCTACGCCGACGTCCCGATCGTGGGCGACTGCCGCGAGGTGCTCACCGAGCTCATCGAAACCCTGCGCGCCGACCCGGCCGGTATCGACCTGGACCTGACCGCCTGGTGGACCTACCTCGACGGAGTTCGCGAGTCCTACCCGCTGGGCTGGACCGCGCCGTCGGACGGGGCGCTCTCCCCGGAGTACGTGATCGAGACCCTGGGCCGCCTGGCCGGACCCGATGCCATCTACTGCGCGGGCGTCGGCCAGCACCAGATGTGGGCCGCCCAGTTCATCAAGTACGAGAACCCCCGCACCTGGCTGAACTCCGGCGGCGCCGGAACCATGGGTTACGCGGTGCCCGCCGCCATGGGCGCCAAAATGGGTAAGCCCGACAGCGAAGTGTGGGCGGTCGACGGTGACGGTTGCTTCCAGATGACCAACCAGGAACTCGCCACCTGCGCGGTGGAGGGTGTGCCGATCAAGGTCGCGCTGATCAACAACGGCAACCTGGGCATGGTCCGTCAGTGGCAGACCCTGTTCTACGACAAGCGCTACTCCAACACCGACCTCAAGACCCACGGCCTGCGCATCCCCGATTTCGTGAAACTCGCCGAGGCACTCGGCTGCCACGGCATCCGGGTGGAGAAGGAAGAGGATGTGGAGGCCGCGATCCGCGAGGCCCAGTCGATCAACGACCGGCCCGTGGTGATCGATTTCATCGTCGGCAAGGACGCTCAGGTGTGGCCGATGGTCGCCGCCGGCACCAGTAACGACGAGATCATGGCCGCGCGCGGGATCCGCCCGCTGTTCGACGAGGACGAGCAGGCCGCCGAGCCGGCCGTCATCCACGAGGCCATGACCCGCGAGCAGAAGGAAACCGAGGGCAATCCGTCATGAGTACCACGCACACCCTCAGCGTTCTGGTCGAGGACAAGCCGGGCGTGCTGGCCCGCGTGGCCAGCCTGTTCTCCCGTCGCGGATTCAATATCGAGTCCCTCGCGGTCGGCGCGACCGAGGTCAAGGAGATCTCCCGGATGACCATCGTGGTCACCGTCGATGATCTGCCGCTCGAACAGGTCACCAAACAGCTCAACAAGCTGGTGAACGTCATCAAGATCGTGGAGCAGGATCCGGAAACCTCGGTGGCCCGCGAACTGATCCTGGTGAAGGTCCGCGCCGATGCCAGTGTGCGCACCCAGGTCATCGAATCGGTGAACCTGTTCCGCGCCAAGGTGATCGACGTGTCGCCCGACGCTCTCACCGTCGAAGCGACCGGTACCCGCTCCAAGCTCGACGCCCTGCTGCGCATGCTCGAGCCGTACGGCATCCGCGAGATCGTGCAATCCGGGGTGGTGGCTGTGGGCCGCGGACCCAAATCCATCACCGCCACCCGCTGAACCACGGCCGGGCGCACCCCGCGCCCGGCCGTCTTTCACGCCTCGTTTACCGTTTCCCGCGTTTCGCGGGTTCGAAATAGTCAGAAGGGATACCACCAAGTGGCAGTCGAGATGTTCTACGACGACGATGCCGATCTGTCGATCATCCAGGGCCGTAAGGTCGCGGTGATCGGGTACGGCAGCCAGGGGCACGCGCATTCGCTGAGCCTGCGTGACTCCGGCGTCGAGGTCCGGATCGGTCTGAAGGAAGGCTCCAAGTCGCGGGCCAAGGCCGAAGAGGCCGGGCTGACCGTCGGCACCCCTGCCGAGGTTTCGGAGTGGGCCGACGTCATCATGCTGCTGGCCCCCGATACCGCGCAGGCCGCGATCTTCAGTAACGAGATCGAGCCCAACCTGAAGGACGGCGACGCGCTGTTCTTCGGCCACGGTCTCAACATCCACTTCGGCCTGATCAAGCCGGGCGCCGAGATCACCATCGGCATGGTGGCCCCCAAGGGCCCCGGCCACCTGGTGCGCCGCCAGTTCGTCGACGGCAAGGGCGTGCCTGCGCTCATCGCCATCGAGCAGGACCCGAAGGGCGAGGGCCAGGCCCTGGCGCTGTCCTACGCCAAGGGTATCGGCGGCACCCGCGCCGGCGTCATCAAGACCACGTTCAAGGAAGAGACCGAAACCGACCTCTTCGGCGAGCAGGCCGTGCTCTGCGGCGGCACCGAGGAACTGGTCAAGACCGGTTTCGAGGTCATGGTCGAGGCCGGTTACGCCCCGGAGATGGCCTACTTCGAGGTGCTGCACGAGCTGAAGCTGATCGTCGACCTCATGTACGAGGGCGGCATCGCGCGGATGAACTACTCGGTCTCCGACACCGCCGAGTTCGGTGGCTACCTGTCGGGCCCGCGGGTCATCGACGCCGACACCAAGAAGCGCATGCAAGACATCCTCAAGGACATCCAGGACGGCACCTTCGTCAAGCGCCTGGTCGCCAACGTCGAGGGCGGCAACAAGGAGCTCGAGGGCCTGCGCAAGCAGAACGCCGAGCACCCGATCGAGGTCACCGGCAAGAAGCTGCGCGACCTGATGAGCTGGGTCGACCGCCCGATCACCGAAACCGCCTGATCCGGCCGCATACGCTGAAGGGCCCGTCCGCGACCTGCGGACGGGCCCTCTTCGCGTTCCCGGTACCCTGTTTTCAGATCGTATTCTGAGTTATTCTCGGTACGTGAGTTCGACTGCGGACGACCACGTCACCTTCTCCGACCTATCGCGGCATCCAAAAGAGGTCGCCGAGCGGGCGACCCGACTCGGCCGGGTGCGGGTCACCCACCGAGATGCGGTGGACTTCTACCTGACCGCGGCCGACCGGCAGGATCTACGCGACGAGTCGCTTTCAGCGGCTTCCCGGTTGTTCCTTGCGCTCCTCAAACACGACCGATCCGCCCGCACTCTGATGCTGGCGATGCCGGACGTCTTTCCCTGGGTGCGCCACCTCTCCGAGCAGGAGACCAAGGAATTCACGGTAGAGCTGGCCGAAGTACTTTCTGACGCCGCCGAACTCGATGCGGACCTCGCGGTTCGCGAAACCCTGGCAGGTTGGCGGGCCACAGCCCGAATCAAGGCAGATCCCGCGGCGTACCGGGCAGCTCAGGCCCCCACCGAGGGCGATTTCGGCACAGTGGGTTTCGGCGTATGAGCCCCAAACGCGGCGATCGCGTGATCGTACCTTCAGCGGCTCGCGGACCAGGCCGGGTCGCGGCCGATGAATGCCATCAATCGGTCTTGCGGGGATGCGTCCGGGGCGACGGGGACGGCAGTGCCGAACTGGCCGCTTTCGCGGAGCATCGGTTCTATCGGCTGCATGCCTGCCAGCGTGGTGGCGCAACGGTCCTGGCCGAGGTCGGGTTCGTGGCCGAGGGCTTTGGCCAGGTCCCAGGTGTGCATCCAGATGTCCGGGGTGTAGAACTCGTCGATGGCCTCGTCGACGGGGCGTTCCCCGAAATGCGGGTTGCGCAGGACCCGGCCCGCGGGGTTGTCGAGTATTGCCTGGATATCGGCGACGTGCCGCTGCCAGGCGGCGGCGGGGTCCGCGGCGACGTCGAGGGCCGGGAGTTCGATACCGGCGCCACCGAGGAAGCCCCGGGACCACTCGATCAGATGGGTCACGATATCCAGCGCCGTCCACTCGGCGACCGGGCTCGGGCGCGACCAGTCACCGGGGGCGGCGGATTCGACGAGAGCGGTGAATCCGGCGGCGTCGTGCTCGTGCCGTTCGGCCGGACCTGCCGCCGTCATGCCCGCTCCGCGAGCAGTTCGTCGAGTTTGGCGTAGCCCTCTTCCACCCCGACGTTCATTCCGCTGGCCAGCATGCCGTCGCGGATCTCGAAACTTTCGACCACGCTCAGCACGCGCAGCCGGGTGCGTCCGCCCGCGAGTGCTTCGAAGGTGAGCGTTTCCAGTGCGACGCCGTCGGGTTCGCCCTCGTAGGTGAAGGTCCAGACGATTCGTTCGTTGGGGCGGACCTCGTGGAAGCTGCCGAAGAAGGTGGCGATTTCGGCGCCGTCCCGGTCGTTGGCGAAGGCCCACGCGCCGCCGGTGCGGGCATCCCAAGCGGTGATTCTGGTGGTCACACTGCGCGGACCGACCCATTGCGCGTAGAGCTCGGGATCGACGTGGGTGCGGTACACCTGTTCGGGGGTGGCGTCGAATTCCCGGATGATCTCGATCGTGGGGACTTTGTCGTCCGCGATGATCTCGGTGGTGGTCATGAAGCGTCCTTCTTTCGGCTCGTGTGGTCGGTGTCGGTCATTCGGCTCAGCAGGGTGTCGAGGCGCTGATAGCGTTCCTCCGCTTTCCGGCGGTAACGTTCGATCCACTTCGTCATCAGGCTGAATACCTCCGCGTCGAGATGGACCGGCCGGCGCTGGGCATCTCTGCTCCGGGTCACCAGTCCGGCGTCCTCCAGGACTTTCACGTGCTTCGAAATCGCCTGAAGGCTCATGTCGTACGGTTCCGCCAGCTCGCCCACGGTGGCGTCCGCATCGGCGAGCCGGGCCACGAGCTTGCGCCGGGTCGGGTCCGCCAATGCCGCGAACACCCGGTTGAGCTGTTCGGTGTCTTCGTCCACTGTCTTCCTCAACTCTTGAGTTGAATAACACCATAACGCGATTTCGACGAGTATTCAACCAATGGGTTGAATAAGGTGTCGAGCGATCCCGGCTGGGGGAGCCTGTGCGGGCGTTCTGAGAGCCGAGTCGACCGGCCGATCACCGAAACAGCCCGAGCGGTCCACTGATACAGCGCTGAAAAGGGGCCCTTCCGCGGTGGCGGGAAGGGCCCCTTGCTGTCCGTGCCGAATCAGGTGAAGTGGTCCGCCGCGGGTCTCCGCTCCTACTTTCCTGTCGAACTCACTGCATGATTTCCAGGTGCGGGTGGTCGAAGGACGTGGGGCAGATGTAGATCTGCATGTTGTAGCCGCGGCCGATCTGCACCATCGGTGGGTTCCACGGCTCGCGCAGTCCGAAGGGGGCCGCACTGGACTCGCGGTCTTCGAGTGGGATCCAGCTACCGCTTCCCCCATCCCATTCGCCGGTACTGATGGTGAGCAGCGGCCGGTACTCGGCATCGCAGGCTTTGCATTTCATCGGCCAGGGGTCGGTGAAGCTCCACGGTCCCCAGCCGCCGACCTTCCAGCCGGGAGCGACGGAGTGCTCGTACTGGTAGTAGGCGGACCCGGGGCCGTCTTCCTGCTCCTGGCCTGTCCCGGAATGCTGGCTCAGGCCCCAGTCGTGCAGGCGCTCCCTGAGTTCCCTCGGTAATTCGTGTGGTGCCGGGTACTCGTCCACAACCTCAGGATGCACGATGCACGGCTCGGGAACGTACAGTCCGTAGTGGTCGACATCGAGGGGTTCCGGTGGGTCGGCGAGCAGATCGCGGACGCTGCCGGAATCGCGCCAGACAAGGTGGGCCGCGGGAAGACACATCTCGTCGTGATCCAGGGGACACCACAGCACTTGCAGTAGGTCCGTTCCCGCGGGACCGGTCAGTCCGGGTATATCGCGGATGTAGAGCTGAGCGACCGGGAGCAGCGCATTCGGCTCGTCGTCGTGCTCGGGATGCCCTGCTTCGAGTTCGGCCAGGCGTGCCCGCTGTTCGGAGGTGAGCAGGTCCTCGCCGGAGGCGCGCGGCCGGAGCCAGGCTTCTTCCAGCATCGCCCGCTGCTCGCGGATGTCGGCAACGGAGCTGGGCATCTGCCAGTGGTCGTGCTCTTGTACGCAGACCGGCCATTCCTCGTCGGCTGGCCACAGCAACGGACCGCCGATGGAGCTCTGGTGAACGGTGGGTAGGCCGGGACGGGGGTGCAGGCGAACTGCCTGCCGCACCAACGGAGCCAGCTCAGGAAAAACCGACGCGATATCGACCGGCCGAGGTGGGGTTGTTCTCGCCATCGGTACTCCTTCACCGCTCACCGACGAGTTTCGGACGGCACTCTATTCCGTCCCCCGGCCCGGCACGGCTCGGGTACTTCCCAGAGCTGACCGGGTCAATCCTCGACGCTGAGTGCCTGCCGGTACGTCAGACGCCCCTGCGTCTGCATCAGTGAGCGGCGATAGATCCGCTCCGCGACGACCACGATTCCGTAGGCCGCGGCCGCCATGACGGCGAGGGCGACGAGCGGCTCCCACCACGCGGCCGTCCCTTCGGCGAGGCGGGCGGGCATGGTGACGATCGAAACGATCGGCACGTAGGACAAGACGGTCTGCGCCGTGCCGGAGGAGAAGATGCCGAGGAACAGCACGATCATGATCAGCATGCTCAGCGGGGTGGAGGTCGACTGCAGGTCCTCGTTGCGGGTCGCGAGGGAGCCGGCGACGGCCCACAGGCTGGCCAGGGCGAGGAATCCGACGATGAAGAAGACGAGGAACCATCCTGCCGCACCGGCGATCTGGGTGATGCGTTCGGTATTTCCCATCACCGCCAATCCGGCCAGACCCGCGCCCGCGAACAGGACGAGCTGCCCGAACGCCATCACGGTATTGCCGACGATCTTGCCGATCAGCAACTGCCGCAGGGGGATCGCGCTGGCGAGGATCTCGACGATCCGGTTCTGCTTCTCCTCGACCACGCTCTGCGCGATGGACATTCCGAACAGGAGCGAGGCGACATAGAACAGGAACGCGAACACGAACGTCATGATTTTCGCGAACGCGGGGTCGATCGTGGACTCGTCCAGCAGGTCGTAGGTCACCTGGGCGCCCTGGGACAGCTCTTGGAGCGAGGTGCCCGCGGCCGCGGCGTTGCGTTGCAGTGCGAGTTGCTGGGCGGCGGTCGTCACATAGGTGCTGACCTCGTCGTTCACCGATTCCTTGCCGATGAGCCGCCACCCGCCGGGTGCGGCTGCGAGGCCCGCATCGACCTCTCCGTCGCGCACCTGCTGTTCGACGGCGGCGAGGTCGGCGACCGGACGGGCGGCGAAGGTGACATCGCCGCCGGCGTTTTCGGCGAGGACCCCGGCCGTCTGCACCACTTGGCCCGCGTCCGTCCCGGTGAACGCGATATCGACGGTCTCGGTGCGCCCGCTCATGAATCCGCTGACGGCCAGCGACGCGACGATCGCCACGATTGTGATCACCGTCGAGATGAGGAAGTTACGGTCGCGCAGCTTGACCATCACTTCCCGTTCCGTGACGATCCGCCACACTCCGCGCGGCGCGGCATCCGCAGCGATCTCGTGGTTATCCGGCCGGTCCGATTCGCTCATGCCGTCACCTCTCGGAAGATCTCCGCGACCGACGGCCGCACCTCGGCGAATTCCTGCACCGACCCGCGCGCCAGCGCCTCGGTGAGTACCTGGTCGGTGGTCGCACCGGTGAGCTCGAGCAGCACCCCCGACCCGTTGCGTTCGACCACGCTGACCCCGGCGAACTCACTCAACCAGCCGGTATCCGCACCGGCCCGCAGCCGGTACCGCAGCGCACCGGCCGCCCGCAGCTGCGCCGCCGAGCCTTGCGCGACGACCCGGCCGTTCGCGAGGATCACCAGCCGATCGCACAACCGCTCCACCAGATCCAGTTGATGTGAGGAGAACAGCACCGGCACACCCTGTGCCGCGTATTCGGCCAGCAGTTCCGCCATCGAATCGACGGCGACCGGGTCCAGCCCGGAGAACGGTTCGTCCAGCACCAATGCCGACGGCTGCGCGACCACCGCCGCGGCGATCTGCACCCGCTGCTGGTTGCCGAGCGACAGCGACTCCAGCTTGTCCTTGCCCCGATCACCGAGCCCGAACCGCTCCAGCAATTCCGCGGTCCGCCGCCTGCCCTCGGCCGCCGAAAGTCCGCGCAACCGAGCCAGATACACCAGCTGATCCAGCACGGGCTGCTTCGGATACAACCCGCGCTCCTCCGGCATATACCCGAACGAACGCCGGTCGGCGACAGTCACCGGCCGACCGTCCCAGCGCACCTCGCCGCCATGGATGGCCAGCACTCCCATGATCATCCGCATGGTCGTGGTCTTGCCGGCCCCGTTGCCGCCGACGAACCCGGTGAGCGCACCCGCCTCCACCTCGAACGACACATCGTCGACCGCTGTCTTGTCGCCGAACCGGCGCACCAGATGTGCTACCTCGAGCATCGAACCTCCCCACTCGTTGATGGGGCCGACACTACCCGGATGCTGTCGTGCAGGACGGCGCCCAGCTCGATCAGTCCTCGGCCGACGATCATCGGATCCTGTCACCTGGGCCGCGCGATGGGCACGAAAGTTGTTGCCCGCAAGTACAGTAACGGTGTGGCACTGGAGTGGCTGGCGGTTGCCGGAACGTTGGGCGGGGCGCTTGTCGGGGCGGGCTCCACCATGATGGTCGAGACCTTGCGCGCGCGGCGGGAGCGACGGAGCCGGCTCGAGGACACCCGGCGACAGGTGTATGTGAAGACCTTGACCGCGCTGACGCAGACCGACACCGCGATGCAGGCGCTCGCGATAGAAGGGCCGACACCGCTGGGCCGGGCCGACGCCACCGCCGCATTCCGTTCCCATAATCTCGTCGCCGCCGTCTACGAACTGGAGCTGATCGCGCCGAAGGCGGTCAGCGATGACGCGTGGCAGGTGTACCGGCGGTTGCGTGATATGCGCGAGTTGCTGATCGCGCAGCCTGTCGTCGTCGACCGCGCCGGTTCGGGTTCATCGGAATGGCAAGCGGTCCACGATCCGTTCCTGGCTGCGCTGGACAGGCTCCGCGCGGCCATGCGAGACGAGCCGGGCGCCCTCTCGCAGCCCCGGAGCGATAACGCGGCTCGCAACGGCTGACCGCGGGGTGCCGGCCCCGGTGCCCAGGTCGCGTCAGCGCGCCGCGGCGCCGTCCAGTACCAGATCAACTGCCGCCGCGAGATCGTCTTCGTGCACTGCGTCGGCGCGCAGGAAAAGGCGGAACCACATGGCTCCCGCGAGCATGTCCATGATCAGCCGGGGGTCGGTGTGTTCCGGCAGTTCGCCGCGGTCGATCGCCCGGCGGAAGATCGGGTGCTCGCGCTCGGCGCGGTCGGCGAAGAACGCGCGGCCGATGGCCGCGAGCGCGGGGCTGTGCGGTGCCGCTGCCAGGACCGCGGCGGCGATGGGGGCGGTTGCGCTGCTGGTGAGCAGGGTGTGGATGCTGCGGCTCGTCTCGACGAGGTCGCCGCGCAGGCTGCCTGTATCGGGTACGGAGAAGGTGAGTAGATCGGAGTGGGTGAGGGCCGCGGCCAGGACCTCGTCCTTGGACTTCCACCACCGGTACAGCGTGGTCTTGTTGACCTCGGAGCGTAGGGCGATTGCCTCCATGGTCAGGCCCTCGTAGCCCTTGTCGGCGAGGAGTTCCAGAGTGGCGGTGAAGATTGCGTCGGCGCGCCGCGGCCGGCCACTCGTGTTCCCGTCGGAGGCGGTATCCATGTCGGAACCATACAACGCAACGTTGCGTTGGGTTGAATGACGCGCTACGTTGCAACACAACGTTGCGTTGCATTTGGAGGTTTTGATGACCCTTCCCGTGGTCTTGGTGCACGGCATCCGGCTGAGCGGCCGATGCTGGGTTTGTGTGACCGAACAAATAGGAGCCGAACGCCCGGTGACGACCGTGGACCTACCGGGTCACGGCCGCCACCGCGGCGAACTTTTCACGATGAGCGCCGCCGTCGACACTGTGCGCACGGCTGTCGAACAGGCCGGCGGCCGCGCCCTGCTCGTCGGACATTCACTGGGTGGGTATGTCGGTATCGCGGCGGCGGCCGAACTCGGCGAGCAGGTGGCGGGTCTGGTGCTCGCCGGTTCCACCTGCGTGCCGAGCAAAGCCATGGCAGTGCCCTTCCGCCTGGCCCATCTGTTCCTCTCGACCCGGCGCGACGGCGGTGAGCGGATCGGCAACCGAATGTTCGAGGCTGCCCTCCCGGCCCGTGTGGCCTCCGCCGTGGGGGAAGGTGGGATAGCCACCGAGGTCATTCCCGATATCGCCCGCGCTTTCAGATCTTTCGATCCGCTTACCGAACTCGGCCGGTACGGCGGCCCGGTGTGGCTGCTCAACGGCAGTCGTGACCATTTCCGTATCCATGAGCACCGTTTCGCCGCTGCCGCAACCCGGTCCCGCCTGCTCGTGGTGCCCCGGGCCGGCCACTACCTACCACTCGCCGAACCACAGCTGTTCGCCCGGCTGATCCGGGATATCGCCGACAGCTGCGATACCCGAATCGACCGATGAATCCTGACCCGCCGACGGCGGTGCCGATTCGCGTGCCGGACCGGTTTTCAGTCGCCGACCGCCTGCAGTGCGTCCAGGTCCATGATCGCGGTGGCGGTGCGGTGGACGATCGCCCGGCAGATGTCGGCGGGCTGGAATTCCGGCATCAGCGAGCTTCGGCCGATGGTGATCATCCAGGCGAAATACGGGTAGAGCGATTGCTGCCGGTAGGCCAGCCAGGCGGAGTCGAAGGACAGGGCGGGCCCACCGGCTTCGCGCAGGGCGTCGATATACAGCGCGATGAGATCGGGTTCCCACGACCGGCGGTCCTCGACCTGGAGTCCGGAGGTGATCGTGTATGCCACGTCGAACGCCCAGCTGCCGCGCATCACCAGCTGCCAGTCGGTGAAACCCACACTGCCGTCGGCGCAGACGTAGGCGTTGCCGATATGCGGGTCACCGTGCAGCAGAGTCTGCGGGCTCTGTTCGGCGATCTGCAGCGCCCGGTCGCAGGCTGCGTAAAGCTTGTCCTGTACGGGCGGCAGGGTCTCGGGCACGATTTCGGGTGCGCGTTTCAACCCGACTGTCGCCCGCTTCTGCATACCGAGCAGCCGGTCGAAGTTACGGAAATGCGCACCCGGCGTCTTCAACCACTCCCGCGCCTTCAACTCCGGCGATTCCCAGTAGTGACCGTGCCAGCGCGCCATATTCCGCAGCAGGCTCTCGATCTGCTCCCGCGTGACCCGCTCCAGCGGCGTGCAGAAATGCGCACCCCGGGTGACACTCACATCCTCCAGCAGTGTCAGCGACCGGCCGGTCCGCAGATCGGCGGCCCCGAAATATCCGCGCGGCGCCTCGATATCGAGTTCCGGCCGCAGATGCTGGAAGAAATTGGGTTCACCGGGAAGCGCATTCGCCAGGTACTGCGTCAGACGCTGGGTGAAAGTGAGGGTGGTTTTGGCGAAGAGGTGTTCCGGCAACCGCGCCCGGCGGCCGGTCTCGTTGTACTGGACCGTCGCCTTCCAGCGGCTCGTCGTCCCGCCTTCGGCGTCGACGATCTCGAATGATTCCACTTCCGCGCCGGGATAGCCGTCCGTGAGCACCCGGTTGAGCCATTCGGCGTCGACCTCGCTCTTCTTCATCGGGATTCCGCCGTCCCGGCGGCGGAACGTCTTCTCGGCCAGTACATGTCCGCCGAGCTTCAGCACTCCCGGCAGCACACTGTCCCCGGGACCACTGGTATTCGTCTCACCCATCCGATCGCCTTCCTCGGCTCGTTCTGCCGCACAACTGCCCGGCGGATCGAAAGTATGGGCTCGCGGCCGGGGTCCCGCAGTGCTCGTCCATGCCTCCCGGGAATCGCGCACAACGCTCCGGTGCCACTATGACCTGCGGTTATCCGTCGTCAACCGGTCGCGGTGCGGACCGGAACTCGGCGCGGTCGGCACCCTCATCGGCGTGTTCGGCTCCGAACACACGCTGCGGCAGCAGCTTCGGTGGCCGCTTCCCCGGTTGTGACTGCCCGGCCTGTCCCGATCGGTGGCATTGCGGCACAGGCCGAGTCGCGGGGGCGCCGATAGGACCGGGTTACTTCCGTCCGTTCCACCGCTGCCGGGCCCGGCGCAGTGCGCCCGCATCGGCGAATCCGGCCCGTCTGGCCAGCGCCGCCTGCGTAACGTCCGGACTGTCCTGGAACCGCTGTGCGACCACCGCGCTGCGCGCCCGGTCGAGTTCCCGGGTCCAGGTGGTCCCTTCGTCGGCCAGGCGCCGTTGCAGGCTGCGACTGCTCGTGGCCAGATACCGGGCGACCCGTTCGATCGTCACCCGCCCGTCCCCGAGCAGCATCGCCAACGCCTGCTGCACCTGCCCCGCCCAGCTGACCTCCAGCCGCGGCGGTGGCGGCAGCACTGCCGCGCACCGGCCGAGGATCGCGGCGAGTGCGGGGTCGGCGGTGCGCAGCGGGAGCTCGAGATCCGCCGTCCGGAAGGTGATCTGATCGGTAGGTGCCCCGAAATCGACCCGGCGTGTACCGAACATATCGACGAACGATTGGTAGCGCCGCGGCGCGGCCTGCCGGAACCGGATACGCACCGGATGCACATCCCGCCCGGTGGCGTTGCGCGCCCGTGTCACCACCGCCGCCAGCGCGAATTGCGTGGCGAGTTCCCGGCCGCGCCCGTGCCCGTTGCGCAGCCGGACATCCGCGTTCGCTTCCTCATCCGATTCCGATTCCCCCGACACCTCGAACCCGATATTGGTGGTGATCAACTGCGCGTACTGTTCCGACCGCGCCAGCCCTTCGGCGAGGGTCGGTGCCGTGCTGAACAGGTAGTCGTGTAATCCGAAATTCCCCAGTGTATTCCGCTGACCGATCCGCAGCGCCACATGCGGATCGTCCAGTTCGTGTTCCACCAGTTTCCACAGGTTCAGCTGGTAGATGCTGGACACCATCGTGTCCCCGGCCGCCAGGACCCAGTCCGGCAGTTCCGCGGCCCGCGCGAGTCGCCGCCGTGCCGCGTCGGCCAGTCCGGCGCTGTCGAGGATGAAATTCGAAAACGCGACATTCTCAACCGTATCCACCTGCGAAACACACCTACTCAGAACGTAGACCTCCCCGGCCCGCATGCGGGCCGCTGCCCGACGACGATATCCCGGCCCGCGGTATCCGGCTGCGTGACGGCCCCGGCCGGCCACAGCGAACGCACCGTTGCGAAAGCATGGCGCGATCCGCCTCTGCGGGGGCGCGATCGGCACTATCGGTCCGGTGCCGCCGATGGCACCATGTCCGTGCCGGTGCCGCCGGTGCGGAGTGTGCAGAACAAGCGGTGAGGACGAACAATTGGTACAGCGCAATCCCGCGTATCTCCCGGCTGCGGCGGTAGCGCCGCGCTCGCCGCTGGATTCCCCCGAGGACCGGGTCCCGCTGCATGCACCCGAATTCGCTGCCGACCCGCATCGCGCTTACCGGGAAATGCGCCGGCGCTGGGGCTCACTCGCGCCCGTCGAACTCGCCCCCGGCGTACCCGCGACCCTGGCCATCGGATACAGCACCGCGTTGCGCATCCTCAACGATCCCGACCGTTTCCCCGCCGACCCGCGCACCTGGCAGAAAAACATCCCCGCCGACTGCCCCGTCCTGCCCATCATGGAGTGGCGTCCCACCGCGAGCCGCAACACCGGCGCGGATTTCCACCGCTACCGGGAGGCCATCACCACCAGCATCGGCAACGTGGACCTGCACGCCCTGCACACCACGGTGGAGCAGGCCGCCGTCCCGCTGATCAACGATTTCTGCGAAACCGGGAGCGCCGACCTCATCTCCCAGTACGTCTTCCCGCTCACCTTCGCGCTCGTGAACGCCCTCCTGGGCTGTCCCGCGGAAATCGGCCAGCGGGTCGCCGCCGGTATGGCGGCCCTCGTCGAAGCCGTCGACGCCGAGAACGGCAACCGCATGATCAGCGAGGCGATGCTGGAACTGGTCGACCTCAAACGCGCCGACCCCGGTAACGACATCACTTCCCAGCTGCTGCACCACCCCGCCGCGCTGAACCAGGAGGAGATGGTGCACCAGGTCGCCGGGCATTACGGCGCCGGTATCGAATTCCAGCAGAACCTGATCGCCAACACCCTCCTGTTCATCCTCACCGACGACCAGGTCGGCAACGGTGTCCTGGGCGGCAGCCTGTCCACCCTCGACGCCCTCGACGAGGTCCTGTTCAACGATCCGCCCCTGGCGAACTTCCTCATCACCTACCCCCGCCACCCCATCCTCGTGGACGACGTCTGGCTCCCCGCCGACCAACCGGTGCTGGTCAGCATGGCTGCCTGCAACAACGACCCCGCCATCCGCGCCGACGACCACGTAGGCAACCGCTCCCACCTGGCCTGGGGTATCGGCCGCCACGCCTGCCCCGCCCAATCCCTCTCCTACCTGATCGCCCAGAACGCCATCGACCAGCTCCTCGACGCACTCCCGGAAATGGAAGCCGCGCTACCCGGCGGCGAACCCACCTGGCGGCCGGGCCCCTTCCACCGCGCCCTGGCCGAGCTGCCGGTCCGCTTCACCCCCAGCGTCAGGTTGAACCTGTAACGCCTCCCTGGCCGCTACGAGCGGACGCGCCGATTCCGAGGACAACGGCGCATCCCTCCGCTGTCATCCCGCGGTCGAGAAGGCGGCGAACGCAGCATCCAGCAGTGTGCCGGGGTCCTCCCGGCCGTCGCTCGCACTCCACTGCCCGAGGACGATCCACAAGCATTCGAGCGCCGCCGCGACGCGAACGTCGGCGACGACCGATGACCTGTGGGCCGGAGAGGTCGTCTTCTGCAGTCGGGCAACGATTCCTGGTCGCCATCCGGTCTGCTTCTCGCGGAGCCGCGCGCAGAGGGCCGGGGTCTGCTCGATGAGGCCGAGGATCGTGACGATGTGCTCGACATCGCGCACGAGGAACGTCACGGCCGACTCCAAGGCGTTGCGCAACCTGCTCCAGTCGTCCTGGTCGGCCCGGCCGGCCTCGAGCGCGTCGGCGATGACGTCACCGACCGGGTCGAAGACGAACAGGACGACGTCTTCCTTGGTGCCGAAGTAGCGCAGGAAGGTGCTCCGCGAGACTCCGGCGGCTTCGGCGAGGTCGGCGAAGGTGACCTGGTTGAAGCCGGTGAGGCAGAACCGGTTGAACGCCACGCGGGCCAGTTCTGCCCGCACCGCGTGACGGCCGATCTCCCGGGTACCGACTGGTGCTGCGCTCATGGAAACAAGTGTACGTAGTCACACCTGTTTGCTCCTTTGGGTACAAGCTCATAATCTGATACTCAGTGTCAGTCATGGCGCTGAGTATCAAATGTCATTCCGGCGGGCGACCCAGTCACGCGCCCTCCCTTTACCGCGAAGTGGAGCTACCCATGAGCTACGACGACCTCCCCGCCCTGACAATCGACGTTTCGGACGGGGTCGCGACGGTGACAATCGATCACCCGCCGCTCAATCTGATGGACGCGGTCCTCCTGCCGTCACTGCGGGCATTCATCGCGCGTGTGCGCCACGACACCGACGTCCGCGTCATCGTTTTCGAGAGCGCTGACCCGGAGTTCTTCGTCGCGCACGGTGACATGGCCTACCTCACCGACCCCGATGCGCTGCCCGCGGCCACTCGCGCCGCGATCGCGGCCGCACCGGACGCGGTCATCCCCGAAGGCATGAACATCCTTCAGGCGATGAGCGTGGAGGTCCGCTCACTGCCGCAGGTCACCATCGGCAAGCTCGCGGGCTTCGCGCGCGGCGCGGGTAACGAGTTCTTCATGTATCTGGACATGCGATTCGCGGCGATCGGCAAGTCGGGGCAGGGGCAGCCGGAGTCATTGATGGGAATCCTGCCCGGGGGCGGCGGCACGGTGAACATGACGCGCCTGGCGGGCCGGGCCCGCGCGCTGGAGCTCATCCTCGGCGCCGAACTCGTGGGGGCGCAGCTCGCGGAACGGTACGGACTGATCAACCGTGCCCTGCCCGCCACGGAACTCGATGCGTTCGTTGGCACCCTTGCCCGGCGGATAGCCGGCCTGCGGCCGGAGGTAATCGCCATCACCAAGGCCGCGGTCGACACGGTCGCGCCGCCGATTCCGCATGCAGCGTACACAGTGGAGAACGACGGCCTGTTCGCGGCGTTCGGCGATGAGGTCACCGAACTCGCGCACAAGCTGCTCGCCGCCGGTATCCAGACCCGCGAGGGCGAACGGGACCACGAGCGCATCGCCAACAGCATCTGAGCCCCCGAGCTATCGCCTGTCCGGGCGATCGGCTCACAGCCGTTGACCTCTACACCGGTGCAGATGCTTTCCAGCATCAGGAAGGGAGCTATGTTCTCCCGCTCGACAGCTAGTGAAGGACGCGAGTTCGCTTGCTGACGAGCGGGATTCGCTCCGCCGGTCTGCCGCCGGCGGTGCGGCTGCGACCGGTCACCAATAGCATCGACGGATGTGACCAACCATTGGCAGCAGGCCCAGCAGTTCCAGACCCCACCTCAGGTTCCGGTCGATGTCGAAGTCTCGGGGTCCACTCCGGTCGGGCGGGCTTTCGCGATGCCGGTGCTGGCCGAATTCGCCCCGGGCCTCCGGTTCCGGCTCTCGAAAGGCCGTAACCAGCTTCTTCTTCCGCCCGGCCGGTTCCACGCCCAATTGTGGTCGCAGTACACGTTCTGGCGAGTGGGCAAGGCGAGTCTCGACGTGGACACCACGCGCGGACCCGTTGTGTTCCACTACGCCGCGCCGCACACCATCTATCACCGGGGCGCCGCCGGATATGAGCCCCAGCAGCGTCTCGGGCTATCGGTCGCGCGAGCGTGGACGATCACGTACTGGTCGTTGCTCGCCGCGGGCCTTCTACTGGCTGTGCTCGCAGTGGTTCTCAGATAACCCGCCGTTCGGGGCACCGGCAGGGGCTCGGTACCGCAGGCGTTGGGTTCGGCTCGACGTTCTGGGTTACGAAGTCCTACATGTGCGAATACCAGCGGTTCCGATCCCAGCCCGTCGCCGGCCCGAAGTCGGCGCGATGCGCGACTGCGGGGGACAGATCGACGGGCTGAAGTCCGGCGCCCTCAACTGTGTGCTGCAACCCTGCGGATGAACGCATTCCATGCGCTCGGCGCGAAGACGAGGGCCGGACCGGCGGGGTCCTTCGAATCACGCACACCGACCGCATCGGCAACGTGCGCCACTTCCACACAGTCTCCGTCAGCCTGGCTGAAACTGCTTTTGTACCAGCTCGCTCCGGATAGATCCCTGCTCACTGCGCATACTCCTCTGCGATCTCCTGCACCAGACGCCGCGTGTCGTCCTCGTTCAACGCTACCGCGTCGAGACCGGACGCAGCTTCCCTGTGACGGTCGATCGCTCCGCTGTCCTCCAGGAAGAGCGCGCCGGTGAAACCTTCCACGAATGCGACAGGGGGTTCCGGAGGGCGCCCGGTACGGAGCGACGGGAACTCGAACAATGTGAAAGATTGGACCACAAGCCCGGAATGAGGACCTGCCCCGAACGGGATTACGCGAAGCGAGACATTGGGAACCTGCGACATGCTGACGAGGTGTCGCAATTGCTCGGCCATCACCGCTCGGCCACCGATTTGGTGCCGTAGGGCTGACTCTGAGAGCATCACGCGCAGCGAAAATTCGGGGATCTCATGTATTCGACGTTGCCGACGTGCGGTGAGTTCGAGCCGTCGCTCGACATCGACCTCAGGGATGCCGTTATGGGTCTGCGTGACGATCCACCGACGGTAAGCAGGGGTCTGCATCAGGCCGGGCAAAAGCGTGAGTTGGAAGGCCGTCATCTGTGAACACGCCTGCTCCAGACTCATGAAGTGGTCGAATTGTGGATTCACGACGTCGGCGTAGGCCCGCCACCATCCGCGGGACGGGTCGCCCTTGGCCGCCTTCACCTCCTGGAGGAGACCCAGTACCTCGTCCCGCACGGAGTCGTCCGCGCCATAGAACTCCAGTAGATCCCGGAACTGCGCGGTGCTGATCCGCACCGGCTGTCCCTCTTCCAGTCGCCCGATCCCTTGCTTGGACACCTCGATCGCGAGCCCCGCGGCCAGCTGACTCTTCTTCGATTCGAATCGCAGTTCCCGCAACCTCCGCCCCAATGCGCGCCGCGGAAGAGTCGATCCAATAGCCATGCCCACCCTCGCTATCTCGTCGTGGTCCAGAACGGACCTATGTTTTCTGGACCTACCCATACTGGACCGCCGGCAATATCGACAGATGGGTCCGAATGGTCTTCTTAGTGAACAGCTTTCGGTGTCTACTATATCCACCCGCTGACCGGAACCTCGGATAAATTTCGAGCGCAATTACTTTCATCGCGAATACTGCCGGACGCCGACTCACCGCTCCCGGCAGTAACAGCCGCGCCCGGTCTACGGACCCACCCCAATTCTCCGAAAAGGGTTCGAATAAATGACGATACGTCCGGAATGTAAGAATTCGCACGCGCACCGCCCCCGCGCGATCGGCTACCTCCGCACCGACCTCTCCCGAGACCGGCAGCCCCGCCACACCGACGCAATCCGCCGCCTGGCACGCCACCAAGGTCTCACCCTGATCTACCTGGTGCGGCTCGGCCCCGACTCCGTTCCGGACCTGATCGGTCACGTCCTCGATCTCGTCCGCGCCACCACGGCGACGACACTGATCGTCCCCGACCTCGCCCATCTCGAAAACCACCCCGGCCGCATCTGCGACACCTGCGACCTCATCACCGTCTGCCCGGAACAGCTCTGGATGAAAGCCGGCACGAACACTCGTGCCGAGACCGGTGAACCCCTCTGGCTACCGGAGATCTGGCACAGCGAACCCGACACCCGGCTGTGCATCGCCGAAGCACACCGGATCATGCAGGCCCACCGAACCTGCAACCCCTTGGACTGCCCCCGCAAAGCCGCCGCCTTCGCCCTCCTCGCCGAAATCGGAAGACTCGTCCCCGCCACCCGCAGCCCCCGCGAACGAGCCGCCGCCCGCGGCATCCCTTACCCACCGGCCGAACCGGCCGCCACGAGCACAAGCCCTTCGATCGCGGTTCTCCAGCAGTTGCTCACCGGCCTCACCCGGGCACAATGACCGCCGACCCGACCCCTGGGCCCAGCGCCGACGTCCACCTCACTGTCTTCCTCCACGACCTCCGCCTCGACTACCGCGCCCACGCTGCTGCCGCCCAACTCTTCCTCCGAGAATGGACAGCCCGCCACGGCGCCCACAGCGCCGCCCTCCTCCCCGGCGAGCCCCACGGATTCCCCCGTCTTCCGTGTGAACGCCTGTACCTCGACTCCTGACCGGCGTGGCCGGCTCCATCCGTGCGTAGAGCGGGCAGATACGGGTCCGCCGCCCGGTCCGAGGCTTCTACCAGGACTCATGCAGGATACGAATCAGTGAAGGTGTCCCGACGGCGTCGGCCACTGTGCCATCCTTGACAGTCGACATGCACTGAGCAGCACCTGACACGCAACCAGCCGCAGCGTTCGCCAGGAGGCATGATGATGCGATCCCTCCGCCTCCGCTACGGGCCCCGCCGACCGGATGAACCTGTTTCGAAGGAGGCGTCATGACCACAGGTGGTTTCGACCCGATGTACGGCCAGGCCGACCCGACGTTCGGCCAGACGACGGGAATCAAACCGGGCGGCCTCGGTAAACGTGCGGGCGCCCGATTCATCGATTGGATCCTCGCCGGCATCATCGGCGCAGTCTTCTTCTGGTTGCTGGGGGTGGTCGCGGACCTGCCCGACTGGGTGTCCGTCCTCCCGGGCGCAGCCTTCGGCTGGCTCTACTTCATCGCCTTCGAAGTCTCCTCGGGCTCGACGCCCGGGAAGAAGCTGCTCGGGCTGCACGTCAACGGCTCGGACAATGCCCCGAAACCCAGCCTCAAGGACTCGGCGGTCCGCAACCTCTACATGCTGCTGAACCTGATCCCGTGGATCGGCGGGTTGCTGTGGTTCGTCGCGGCGATCGCCATCGCCTTCACGATCAGCTCCAGCCCGACGAAACAAGGCTGGCACGACAAGGTCGCGGGCGGCACCCAGGTCATCGACGAATAGCCCTGGCTTCGCCTTCACCCGACTTCCGGATCGGCGGTCCGGACACCGGTGGAAGCCGGTCGGCGAATACTTGTCGGCCGGACTCACCCATCGAAGGGGTGCGGCCTCACAGGCGGGGGATCCCACATCGGGTTTCGTGGACCGTAGAGACGCAGCATGAGCCGGAAAGGGCCCGGCGGGCACGGTAGCCAGTTGACGCCCGGCCGGGTGGGCCGCTGCGTTTGCAGATGGATGGTGAGGGAACCGTCGGCGCCCACATGTAGTCCAGGTGTGCGATCGGTGATCGCGTAGCGGTCGATCGCATTGTCGTAGAGCAGGCCGCCCGCGTGGTAGACGGTCAGCGACCAGAACTGGTCGACCGGCGGGCGGTTCCCGCGTTCGAACCGGACGGTGTAGCAGCGGGTTCCGGTCAGCGGCCTGCCGTTGTCGTCGCGTTCACACACCGGGTACAGCGCTTCTTCGGCTGGGTTGATATAGATCTGCGAATAAGCCACGGCGGCGCGCAGCAGGTGGTCGCCACCGAAGTCGGTGCCGCGATCGTTGATCGACCACCCGTTCACTGTGAGGCCGAGCGCGGCGACATGTTGTTCGATTGCCCGTAGCCCCTCCGCGAGTCCCAGATCGGCCGAACGTCGTAGTGCCGGATCGTCCAGGGTCCTAATTACGGTGCCGAGTGCGTCAGTGGCCCAATCCGGCACCTCGGTCGGCTCTGTATCGGCGAGTACCGCGCTCAACGAATCCAGAAATGCGGCCGTGTCATGGGTTTCGTCCCGCCGTTCTCGTTCGATGAGGCGACGAGGTGGTGCGCCCGCCGGCGTGCCCGGTCCGCTGAGTTCGATTCGATCCTGCAATTCGTGGACCGTTCGGAGATCGTCGCCGCGACCGGGGTCGACGAGTATCCGGATCGCCACCATGACGAACCGTGACCGGCACGCGATCGTCGTGACGCAATCTCCTTCGGACACCGGACGACTGCGGTGGTGCACCATGATCTCCGGCGTTTGCGGGCCGTGCGTGCGTTGTCCGAGAATCGCCGCGGTGGAGGAATCGGCCTCACCGATCTGGATGCTGTAATACCGGTCCTCGAAATCGGGTAGCCGGAGCCGGAAGGCGCCGCAAGCGAGGTCCAGGAATGCCAGCGAGTAGAGCGTGTCCACATTGGGGGCGACCCCGCTCGTGAGCGTCGGATCCGAGAGTCTTCGCTGGTGGCCGAGGCGATTCACCGCCGCGCCCGCCGAGGTATCCGGCCGCGGAGCATCCGGGGTGAGCGGCAGCGTGAAGCGAAATCGCAGGCGCTGGGCGAAAACGTAGGGATAGCCCCAGATGTGCAGATCCGCGGCTCGGCCCGCGATCTCGTCCGGCTCGAGGTGCTGTTTCCGGCTGTTCATAGGTCACCCATCTTAGTGAACTGACTTCAATTAGACTGATCTGGTGAGCCGAGGGCCGAACCTTCGGTCGTACTGGGTCGGTGAGAGGAGACGCCGTGGTGGCCGATGCGGAGTACAACGTCCGGCGGCGATTTCCCGCGCGGGTCTACGGTCGCGGCGCCGAGCCGGACGCCCGGTTCAGCCTCGCGAACGAGCGCACCTACCTGGCCTGGATACGCACCTCGGTGGCGTTGATGGCGGCCGGGGTGGCGCTGCAGGTCTTCGGGATCGGCGGCCGTTCCGGTCCCGGCGTGCTGGCTTCGACTCTGCTGATCGTCTGCTCGATCGTGCTGCCGGTTGCCGCCTGGGTGAGCTGGGCCCGGGTCGAGCGGAGCTTGCGTGAGGACGCTCCGTTGCCTGCGCCGAGCATGGCCGGACCGTTGGCTGTGGTACTCGCCGTCGCCAGTGGTCTGGTACTGGCGGCGGTCCTGCTGTGATCATGTGGCGTCGTCCCCGCAGGCCACAGGGGGCGATCGCGCTCAACGACGGAGGGCTGCAACTCGAACGCACCGCCCTGGCGTGGCGGCGTACCGGATGTTCGCTGATGATCTTCGAATTGGCGGCCGCCCGGGTGGTGGCCGAATGGGGCCAGGGGTTCGTCGCCGTCCTGTTCATCGCGGCCACCGCGCCGACGCTGGTGGTCATGCTGAGCGGGTGGTCGCGACCCGCGACAGCCGGTCACCTGTTGGCCGAGGACGAGCACGGCGTGGTGTATTCGAGCTCGTCGACCGGTCTGCGCGGTCTCTTGCTGGCACTGCTCGTGGCACTGTTCGCAATTCTCTGTCTGCTGGTGCTGTCGAGTGGTGCGGCCGAGGTCCGGCCGACCGGCGAATCCAGCTGACCGGGGCCGGGCTGCTCCGGGGGGATCGAATCCGTCAGCCCTGGAACAGCTGCTGCCATTCTGTCGAGGATCGGTCCACGTACTCCGGGGTCAGCTTCGCGGGGTCGGGTACACGAACGTCGTGTGCGTCGGCGGTGGCGGCGGGGATACCGGGCAGCGCGGTGGCTACGCCGATCGCCTGTGCGGCCTGCGCTTCCGGGCCCACCATGAAATCGGCGAGCAACTGAGCTGCGTTCGGATGCGGGGCGGTCGCGGTGATGTGCCCATAGAAAGGCACACCCCACGACGGCTGCGGCAGCACCCAGTTCACCGGTGCGCCCTTGGCTTTCTCCTGAACCATCGGCTGCACCGTGGGTGAGGCGACGACCTCACCGGATGTCAGTGCCTGCGCAACTCCCAAGGCGCTGGGATAGATACGTGGTTGCAGTGCCGCGAGCCGGTCGACGTAATCGTCGCCGAAGTTCTCTCGGTAGTAGTCGTAGAGATCGATGAACGAGGCGATCCCGGTCGGGTTCACCACACCGATCTTGCCGGTGTACTTCGGATCCAGCATGTCGCGCGGATCGTCGAACCCGCCGGGCACCGCATCGGTATTCCATCCCAAGCTGAATGTGGCGGCGACGTCCAGGAAGAAGCGGTCGTTCTTGATGCTGCGGTCGGGTCGATACTCCGGTCGTTCACGGTTGGGACCGCGCAACGCCTGTGAGTAGCTGCCCGACTCGGCAGCGTTCGCGATCCACGAGGTATCGGTGACGACGTGTACGTCCGCGGTTCCGCGGCCGGTCCGGTTCTCGGTTTCCACGCGCGGGATCAAATCGGCATCCGTACCGCGCACGAATTCCAGCGTGATATCCGGATACTTCTCGTTCCACGCCTTCTTCAGGCTTTCCAGGATCGCCGGGTTCTGGCTCGAATACAGCAGCACCGAGCCCTCCTCCCGCGCCGCGGCCACCACATCGTCCCAGCTGCCCTCGACCGAAGAGGTCGTGCCGCCGCCACCGCATCCCGCCGCGACAAGCGCGGCGCCGATGATCACCGCAAGCCTTCGTCTGAATCCCGCCACCGCAATCTCACTCTCTAGAGTCGAACTGACATCAGTTCAGCAGATATGGCAGAGTGGTGTCAATCACGTTCCGGGGCCCATGGGGCGCACGGTGGTGATCGACAGCGAGGAGTGTGAAGCCGATGCACAGCGGTCGGGACGAGAACGAGCCGTCAACTGATCTGCGGACCTATGAGCCCGGTTCGGCAGACCAACTGACCGCCTCACCGCGGCCCGATATCGTTCCGCACGATTCCGGCGCCCGGGAGCTGCTGACACGCATGCTGACTCTGCAAGCGGTTGTCTACGGATTGCCGAGCGTCTACCAGTACGCAAGCATGTGCGCCCAATGCGCACCCAGCGGCGCCGACGACCTGTGGCAATTGAACGAGTTCGCCCACAGTCGAGAGCCGGCCGGTCCGGACTATCAGGCATTCCGTGTGCCCAACGTCGACACCCTGTACTCCAACGCCTGGCTCGATCTCACCCACGGGCCCGTGCGGCTCGATCTCCCCGACTTCGGCAACCGCTACTACACCCTGAACTTCCTCGATGCCTACAGCAATGCGAGCAACATCAGCGCCCGCACCCACCCGGGCCACAACCGCTTCCTGATAGCCACGACCGACTGGACGGGCCCGGTGCCACCGGACTGCACCCTGTTCCGTGTGGCCACCCCGCTCATGTGGATCCTGTTGCGTATTCAAGTGTTCGAGCCCGACGACCTGCCGAATGTCCACCGGCTCCAGAACGCCGTCCACATCCACCACGACGACGACCGCCACAGAACATGGCCCGTGCTGGATCAGGCTCAGGTCGAAACCTCGCCCGAAGCCTTCTTTCGCGCCCTGGACGCCTCGTTGCGGATCAACGGCACGCCCCTCCGCGACGCGGCGCATGTCAGGCAATTTCGCGCGCTCGGCGTTTGCGCCGCCGACGGAAACCCCGGCGAGCCGGACGAATCGAGCCGCAAGGGTATGCGAGCGGGCTTCGACGACGCGCTGGGACTGCTGGCGCAGTCGCGGTCACTGCTCGGCGAATCGGTCGGCACCGGTTGGACCCAAGTCCTGGACAAGGGCGCCCATGGCGACAACTTCCTGGCCCGTGCCGTAATGAACTTCGTCGGGCTCGCGGCGAATGTCGTCGAGGAAAACTGTTCCTACAACACCTATGTCGACGTCACCGGCGAACCGCTCACCGGAGCCGGCGATCACGCCTACCGCATCGATCTCGCCGACCCGCCGCCCGCCGAGGCCTTCTGGAGCATCACCCTCTACGAAGCCGAGACCGGCCGGCTCTACGACGCGCCGCGCGCCCGGTACTCGGTCGGAAGCGGCGCCGGCTCCGAACATGCGGCCGCTTCCGATGGCCCGGCGGTGATCACAGTGAGTACCGCACCGCCCACCGACGAGAGCGCCTGGTTACCGTGCCCGCCATACCGGTTCTTCCTGGTCCTACGGATGTATCAGCCGAAGGTCGCCGCCATGACCGGGCGGTGGAGGCCGCCGCCGGTATCGCGCACGGGTTCGGTCGGTGATCGACGATAGGAGCCAGCATGTGCGAGTGCCTCGGGATGGGACCGTGCCCCGACGGGTAAGGTAGTTGTATGGCCAAACGTAAGATAACGGTGACCATCGACGAAGAGGTCTTGGCGAAGGCGCGTGAACTGGGAGACGCGCACCTATCCGCCGTTGTCAATGCGGCCCTGGCAGAGCACGTGGATCGGATGGCGCGTCGAGACGCCCTTCGTGATCTGCTCCACGGCTGGGAGCAGGCTGTCGGCCCGGTCGGCGACGACGATGCACGTGACGCGGCTGCCGCCTTCGACGAGCTCGAGGGCATCGGATTCGGCCGCGAGATCGCCTGATGCTGCCGGTAGTCCTCGATTCCGCCGGGCTCTCCGCGGCCTGTGAGCCGAAACCGCCGAAACGGGTGCAGGCGCTTCTCTCGGAGGCGTACCGCCGCGGAGGTGAGGTCCTGGTGCCGGCCGTGGTCTGCGCCGAGGTGTGTCGTGGCGTCGCCCGCACGCGGCAGGTGGAAACGCTGGTTGCTCGCGCGCTACGCGACAGCGCAGCGCATCGACCGGTGCGGATGGTGCCCACCGATTTCGATCTCGCCCGCCAGGTCGGCGCGATCCTCAACAGCGCGAAGGTGGGCAGCCGATATCTGGCCGATGCGCATGTGGTCGCGGTGTGCGTTCAATATGGCGGTGGCCTGGTGATCACTTCGGATCCCGACGACATCATGCACCTCGCGGCCGCGGTTCCGGCTGCCCGGATCATCACCCGCAGTCCGGGCTGATCCGCCGTGCGCAGCATTCGAGCAGGTGGTTGTAGACGCTCCTTGAAAGCCTCGGCAGTTCTCCAGCCGAGGGTCTTGCGTGTTCGGGTGTTGAGAGTATGAGCGATCGCTGCGATCTCTTCAGCATCCCATCGGGATAGGTATGCGCCCTGTGGAAAATACTGTCGCAGACGCCTATTCGTGATCTCGTTAGGACCGGACTGTCATGGGCTGTTCGGCGCCGAAGAAGACTTGGACTCCGGTGGTGACGGTGAAGCGGGCAGGATCGAAGATCTCTTGCCGCGATCCCAGGTCAGTGATCGCCGCAGTTATTCGGGCAGCGTGGTGATCGCTCATGCGAGAGTCGTCGTGACCGCTCCGTAGCCGGCGAGAGTGAGACCGTTCTTCGTGCGCGGATTGAGGACGTAACCCTGCTCTAGAGTCCGGCCTCCAGGATATGAGGGGAATCGCAGATGAGAGTATGTAGGGAAGGGATGAACGAGTCAGGAAGGGCGGGGCCTGATGGTCGGACCACGATTCATCGATGTGTGTGCGGGCGCCGGAGGACTGGCGTTGGGGTTGGAGCAGGCGGGATTCGAGCCGGTGCTTCTCCTGGATAATAAGCGGGTGGCGTGTGACACGCTTCGCTTGAACCGGCCGACATGGGAAGTTCTCGAAGACGATTTGCGAGTCTATGTCCCTTCGGCGACCCTGCGGGACGTGGATCTCTTGTCGGCGGGGTTGCCGCGCGTGAAATCGAACGCGGGCGGGTCTAGATCCAAATCTGACGACGAACTGTCCCTGGTGAAGGCGACCGTATCCCTGATGCATGAAATCCAGCCGAAGGCTCTACTGCTCGAAAATGTTCCGAACCTTGCAACGGCACGGGAATACGAAGATATCCGTAGATTCGTTCGGGAGGAACTTGAGCATTTAGGTTATCGGTTCATGTGGTTTGTGCTGAATGCGGCCAACTTCGGCGTGCCGCAAGATCGCAAGCAGGGTGTGCTCGTCGCTCTCGCGAAACCGTATTTCGAAGCGTTCCGTCCGCCGGCGCCAACTATACGGGAGCATCGGTCGGTCGGCGCCGCACTGGGTCCGTCCATGGCTTCCCGAGGGTGGTCCCAAGTCGAGCAATGGGCGGCCCAGGCAAATCGCGTCGCACCGACTCTCGTGGGTGGCTCCGAGAGGCGAGGCGGTGCGGACCTCGGCCCAACGGGTTCGAGGAGGGCATGGGCAGGTATCGGAGTTGATGGGAGTGTCCTTGCTGATATAGTGCCCGGCTCCGACTTCATCTGGGCTCCCGAACAAGGCCGCAGCGGTATGGTTAGAATCACGGTGGATCAGGCTGCGCTTCTCCAAGGGTTTCCGCCAGAATGGAAATTCGCTGGCAAGAAGACGGCACGGTACAGGCAGGTCGGGCACGCTTCGCCACCACCGGTGGGTAAGGCGCTAGGTCTTGCGATCCAGGCGGCCCTGAATGAACCGAAAAGCGTTGTCGCCGGCTAGACTTCACGCCCATGACCGACCAGGGAGCACGATTCAGTCACATGAGCGACATTCGCGTTCTGGACCTTTTCGCGGGGCCGGGGGGACTCGATGTGGCGGCGCACTTCCTGGGGTATAAGAGCATCGGCATCGAGCTGGATTCGAATGCATGCGAGACGCGCTACGCGGCGGGGCTGCCGACGATCCATGCGGACGTGACCGCGATGCGCGAGACCCGCTTCGACGAGATCCCCAGGTCGGTGGACATCCTAACCGGGGGGCCACCGTGCCAGTCCTTCTCCGTCGCCGGGAAGGGAGCCGGTCGTCGGGCTCTGGACACCGTGAAAAAGTTCATGTCGCGGCTCGTCGACGGTGAAGACGAGGCGCAGATCGACAAAGAGCTGCGTGATCTCGATGACCCTCGTACCGCGCTGGTCCTGGAGCCGCTACGGTGGATCATCAAAGCCCTCGAAACCGACGGTCGCGATCCGTACGAGGTGGTCGTCCTCGAGCAGGTACCTCAGGTCATGCCGCTTTGGGAACTCTATGCAGAGTTGCTCCGCGGTGGTGAAGGGCGGCTCTCCGGCGTCAAGTACGAAACCGAGACCTGGAAGTTGAAGACCGAGGAGTTCGGGGTACCGCAAACTCGGACACGGGCCGTGTTCGCAGCGCGTCGTGTGGAACGCGGACCCATCGGAAGGATCGAGCGGACACACAGTGCCTTCGATGTAACTCGGCGCAAGCGCCGTGCCTCGCAACCCGAACCAGTGCTGAGCGACTTTGCGGTTCCTCGGAGCCCAACAAACTGGGTTTCTATGGCAGAGGCCCTGGAATCTGCTGGCCAGCTGCCTGATTCGCCCGTAGATACATCCCGATTGCAAACAGGCGAGGACCTGAAGTTTTTCGTTGTTTCAAATTACGGTTCCGGTGGGATTTCGACGAACAGAGGTGAACGCCAATCTTCTGAACCGGCTTTTACGGTCACTGGCAAAGTTTCGCGAAACAGAATTTATAAGAGTCGAGAAGATTACGACGCTGGGCGTTGGGACCGTTTCACGCTCCCGGAATCCGGAGTTCTGCAGACCTTTCCCCACAACTTCCCGTGGTCTGGAAAGGACCAGGCGCAGCAGATCGGTAACGCCGTTCCGCCTTTGTTGGGTATGCACGTACTCAGTGCGGCATTGCATGGCTGCGCGCCCGCTCCAGAGCAGCTCGCAGCGGCGAATACCTGGCCAGCGGTGTCCCAGAGCACATCCGAGGAACTACGGCGGCTCGGGTGCGGTGATCGAAGCCAGTGTCCTCCCAAGACACACAAGGTTATTCACCCGGAACAGGGTTCCGCCCCCTGACCGGAACTTCGTTGAACAGCTCAGCAAAGTGGCCGACCAGTGTCTCGACCGACTCGGCCGGAGCTTGTTCTTCCTCCGGCCCCTCGGGCAGGACGTTCCTCGGTGAGGGCAACGCTCGCTCTGCATCTGCAATCCAGTCGCGAAGTGCCTCACCATCTCGATCCACATCGGGAGCGAGTACGTCGTACATGAGCGTTGCCGCTGCGGCATTGACAGCCGTGGTTAGGGCATTGACTTCACGGCCGGTACGCACGGCTCCCCGTGTCATCAGTTCGACGAGCGCCAGCGCGGTCGGACGATGGTCGATGATATCGAGACGAAGAGCGGAGTTGAGCATGTCCTGGTTGCTGCACGCCATTACGACCGGTTGATAGTCGGGACCGTCGCGGAACAGTTCGGCCGCCCACCACAGCCGCGCGAAGGTCTGCTTGAAGTGGGGTCCGAGGAACCTGTCGCGGGCAACGCCACTGCGCCGGACGTTCGACTTCGGCTCGGACATATGCCGCCACACAACATAATCCGGCGCGACCCCGAGAGCGATGTAGTTCCAGAAACGCCTGTCGGCCGCCTCCCGCCGGGTTAGCCGAAGGGTTTCGTGCAGGCGTGGTGCCAGCCAGGCATCCGCGGTGGTGGGACGTTCGTCGCGAAACCTGTTCATCGCATCGTGGATCAACTCACGGACGCGCCGTGATTCCATGCGTCGATCATTGACCGGAAGTTCGTCCGCGACCTTGTTGAGCGCGATGGACTTGACGTCTTCCTGCCCCTCGAGTAGTCCCGTCGAGAGGAATTCGGCAGCTTGCGCGTCGGATAGCAGTGCCAGCCGTTCCGGAAGGTATTCGGGGCGCGCCGTCATGGGTGAATCTCCTGATCGAGTTCTGCGATGCCACGGACGGTAGCCGCGAGCGTCGTCGGAATCTCGGCTCGACGTGCGGCGGCATACTGAATGCGCGGTTGGAGGTCTGCCCAGTTTCCGTGACCGGCCCGCCGCGTGTGCACCTCCCGCAGCGCATCCTGGATGGACCGGCGGGGGAAGATGTCCGGGAGCATCTCGCGCAGCACCGCACCTCGCCAGTCGGGTGGAAACAGCGGAGTCCCATCGTCTTCGATCTCCAGATCGCCGATGGCAGTGTGGAATACGGATGTCCAAACGTCGGCGCATACCTGGGCCAACAGCATCCTCCCTAGCATCTGCTCTGTCTTCGAGCCCTGACCTTCGATCAGTGCGACCAGACCGTCGAAATCCGAGTTCATGCGGAGGACAGGCATATTGCCCGAGGTCTCCACAATCCAGGGCGTGTCACGCAGGCTCGCGAGCCATTCGGTGCTGCGTGCGAAACTCACCGTGTTGACTTCGATCTCACGTTCTCTGATCGGGTTGTCGGAGGTCAGGTCGACGATCCACTCCCGGTCGCTGGAGCCGATGATCCGGCCTGCGACGCCATTGACGGTCGCCACCACGTGGACGAAAAGCGAGGCTCGGTCCAAGTGGTCATCGCGCTCGAATTCGAGCGCGCCCGTCCACTCCTTGCTGGATGCGTCGGGTCTCAGTCGCGCTACCGTGCGCGTGCTGGTGGCCCCTTCGGCGAGAACCGCGACTACCGCAATGTCGGTCCAGTCGCTGGTCCGCGCTACTTCACGATCGGGCACGGTCGCGGTCAGGACGATTCGAGCGGTGTGCCAGTCGTTACGTTCGGCCCGACCGAGCGCGACGACTTGTTCGATCACCGAGTACGCCTTGGTGTCCAGCTGTTCACGAGCGTCTCCGGGTCCGCGTAGTCGGACGGCCGTGACCCGTGCCGTAACCGGACCGGCGAGCCGCGGGTATGGGTAGACTCTCATCGATCGCCCCCTTTGCTTTCCTGCAATTCCACCACGAGACCGGTCAGCCCGGCCCGCACCGGATGCGTGGATACGTCGGTCGTCCCCTGGAATGTTGCTCGACGAGAGTTCGGTTTGAATTCCAGTGCGCCATCGTTCAGCTCGCAGTTTCGGACAGGGACGAGCTCGGCCCACTGAACCACGGGGCGTGAACCGGAGCGGACCTCGAGCTTTGCGACGGGGTACATGCGCCATACCTCGCCATCGGAGGGCACTTTGACTTCCGCAGTAACCTTCCAGGCGCCCGAGGCGTCGACCTCGGCTTCCAACTCGGCCAATTCGGGGGGAGTCGACTTTCCCCTTGTCTTGGCCGGTGCCTTCCCGGAGATCTTTAGCCTGCTACGCACGTTGGATGTACCGTTGCGCTTCTCCTTCGGTATGGCGACCAGCTCGCGAACAGCACGATTCGTTTCCGTGGTCAATGCAGCAATTCGGCGATGGGCCGAGGGAGAGTAACGCATGCGCAACTCTTCTGTCTGGCCCCACTTATTGTGTTCGGGCGGTTCGGCGGCACGGAGAAACATCTCTGTGTCGTCGGCGAACGGGGCATCTTCTCCTGCGGCGCGGCCGGTGAGCAGAACCGCCTGAAATGGATTCGTGCCCATTGGTAGGTCGGTGACCCGGCTGGTCTTGACGGTCATTCGGTTGCCACGCATCGCGGTGACCTGGTTGATCTTGCCGTCGGCATCGGTGGCGTCGGTGACGAGCAGGACAGCCCGGTGCTCACCGGCGGTGCCGGCGCGGCCATCACGATGGGGAAGTCGCAGGGCGACAGTGGTCTGTGCCACTTGGCCCGCCTCGACGAGCCGATCCACTGTGGTGCCGTTGATAAACGCTTCCAGCGCGCGGGTCCGGGCGGGTTGGTGTACATGCGGTTCGACGCGCTCTTCCGCGAGGACTTCTGTGCCGTTGCGCAAGGTTCGCACGGATGTCTCCAACAGAGGCGGCTGATCGGTCCCCGCCGTCATGGCCGCCCAAAAATTGCGACCGAGCGCCTGTACCAGTCTGCGGTGCATACGCTCCAGGTTGTCTTCGTCATCCTCGGCGTCACCGTCGAGTTCCAGACCCGCCGCAGCGAGACTGGCCACATCGTGCGCCCCCACGATCAAGAAGGATGTGCCCGGTTCATCACCGTCGCGCGTCAGATGCAGCTCTTCTACCGCGTCTTCGGTTGCCCACCACGACCGGACGACCTTCGAATCCCCCTTCTCCGGATCCTGGGTGCCCAGCCATCCCGGGCCCGCGAAGCCTTTTCCATCCACTTCGCGCCACGGAAGATCGAGCCGTCCGATGACCCGTCGTTGGGTGTGTCCCTCATGCGGTTCGGAAAGTGTGGAGTTGATGAGAACGAGCCCGAGCCTGCTGGTGCCCCAGAGCGTAGCCTTGCCCAGCCCGTACGATCCGCCCGCGGACGAATCCGCCTTGCGGCTCTCGAGTTGGCGCCGGACTACGGCGGCGAAGCGCCCATCACCGTAGTCGTCGCCGGTCAGGCCTGCCGCGTTGTAGTCATCTATGCGCAGCAAGACCAGACGGTCGCGCTCACCCATCATGTCACGCAGTCCCGAGCCGATGATGCGTCCGACCTTCTGGTCTTGTGCGGCGGCTGCTCTGTAGTGCGGGAGGAGGTCGTCCCAGCGGAGGGCAGTGCGGAATCGGTCGAGCGTGGCGCCGGTCAGCTCATGAAGGGTGTAACGGACTCGAACCGGCTCGTCATTCTTGATCCGCTCGTCCAAGCTGTTCTGAGTCGCCTCGCGGGCCAGGATCTCCAGATCGGCCTCGAAGGCGAAAGCCGCGGCATTGCCGAACTCCCGGCCACCGTCTCTGTGTCCTGGACGGTGATACCACGTAATTTCCGGTGCGCTCGCCTCGGTCAGGATGTTGCCGGATACCGGAAGGATCTCGCCTTCATTCCTCATAATCTTGTCCACCTGAGCTACGACATCCGGTCGAGGCTCGGACCGCCCGGCCAGCCAGGCACTGATGATTGCCGGATGTACCCCTAGCCGCTGCGCCAGGTCCGTCGGGTCTGTGCCTTTGCGTCGAAGACGCTCGGCCAACCATTGACCTCGCTCGGTTCTGTTCGAGTTCAACGCTCCTCCTCGCCTGCCGGTTTGTCCTCGTGTTGCTGCACTACCGGTGCTGCTACGACGCGGAGACGACAGATTTATCCTGCGTTTCAGATGTATTCTCGCGAGCCACTCGGCTTTCGATGCTCGTGCCGCCGTCAGTCGACCTCGAGGAAGCCTCCGATGTGAGTGCTGAGCGACTGCCGCACCTCAGGTAGTACTGCCTCCAAGAATCCTGGAACCTTGCTTCCGCCGAGTACCACTTGACGGTCGAGTAGACGGTTGCCCGATTCGCATGACGTCTCGCTGATGAGCGTGCAGCCGTGGCAAGCGGAGAGGTTGAGGTGAGCGCTGCCCTGCCGGTCGCTTTCGATGCAGACGGGATCGTTGGAACAGACATCGGCATCGTCCAGAGCCGAGGTGAGTAGCGGGATAATTCGTTTCGGCTCACCGAGTCGTACGAGGCCTCCCAGGGTTCCCTGAGCATCACCTGCTGCAGTGTAGATCAGGATTCCTGCCATAGGATCTGGCCCGTCTGCGTTGGCGTAGATCTTCTCCTGGAGTGCTGCCGACGAGTAGCCGCTGGCGAACGCCAGACGACGGATGAGGAGGTGGGCGAGAGTGTGCAGGGCGACGAACCGGGGGGTCGGTACTTCGAGTCGCTGCGTCCACGGTGCCTCTTGGCGACGTCTCCCCAGAATTTCGGCCCGGGCCTGGACTGGGTCGAGACGTTCCCAAGTCGCGACAGCCTCCTCGTCGAACTGGAGAAAGATCCCTTCGCCGTACAACTCGATGGCGGGATACACCGGTTGCCTTTTCTGGTCCGGCCCGAGATCGACGTGGATGAGGGCTGAATCCGGGGAGTGTCGTCGGAATCCACGCAGGGCACGGACTTCTCGCACGCGCCGCACCTGTCCGATCCCAGCGATCGCCTGGATCAGTGTCTTCGGTCCGGGAGTCTCGCCCGACACTTTCCACCCGTCTACGACGAAGTCGCCTCCGGTACGGTCCCGGCCGCTGTCCATCTTCTTGACGAATGCCGCCCACTCTCCGTCCCGCAGACCGGCGATCGATTGTTCCACCGACATACCTTCGCCTGCGGCAAGGGCAAGAACAGCTTCGGGCGACACGCCGAGCTCATCGGCGATCCAACCGGCGACCACCTCCGCCTGCGGGCCGCCATTGTCGGCCACGACTTTGTCGAAGTAGATGTGGCTTCGGACTCTCGACGCCAACTCCTCCGACTGCGGCGTCTCCTCCGGGATATCGAGGGCCGAGACCCGCTCAGCGATATAGTTCCCGGTCGCCCCACGCTGAACGGCGATCAGGTGGTGGTCACACACATCCTTGGCAGCTTCCTCGTCCTCCCAAGGCTGGCGCCCACCACACCTGATGCCATCTCTGTGAAGTGCGTCTTTCCCGACGAGCTCGGACAACGGCCGCGAACGTTTGCATCCACCGCAATTGATACGTAGCGAGGCAAGGCCCTCACCGTGTTTTACCGATCGGACGAATGTGAGCTCCTTATAGGCGCGACAGAATCGGACCTCCTCCGTCACGTCGGCATCACGACCTCGGTGCGCCCACATGAACCAAGGAATGTCCTGTACGTGGCTGCCTTTCGTGCAGACCGCGACATACCGCATGGGAACGAGTCCGCCGCCACAGTTGCAGGTATTGGTCCAGCGGCCCTTGTATTTGCCCGTGAGCATTGAGAGTTTCGAACACCGTTCGCAGAACCGCCAGGCAGGAAAGCGCCAGTACAGCAACCCCTCTGTCTCCTTCGCTGCCCGGCCGGCATGCGTCGGAGGTTGTCTCAGTTCGCCGGGGCCGAGTCGTGCGAGGAGCCGATCACAGCTGATCCGGGGCGAGTGTTTTCGATCCCACCACGATGTGTCGGGAGCGATGAGGGACTCGCCGCGCACGTCGACGATCGCGCCGACACCGAACGGGGTGATCGTCTCCGAAAGCCGCAGGTCATGCTTGATCTTCTCCACGGAAAATCTCCTCACGTGGCTCTTGTACGGACACAGCGACATTCGGTTCGACCGAGCGCATCGAGTCAGCGACGAGCCACCCCTCGTTGGGTTGACCAAATCGCTTCAACAAGGATTCGTCCGTGCCTGAACGGCGGTCGTAGCGTAGGGGGTAGTTCTGCTCGCGGGCCTGTGCGGCGCGCCGGTCCCAATCCCGCAGAAGCCTCCTCAGCTCATCCTCGGTCTCGTCCTTTTCGATGGCGTCGGATCGAGACACGAGTTCGAGGAAGCGGGTGACCTGCTTGTCGATGGCCTCTGCCAGCCCGGAGTTCTCCAGGTCGAGCATGCCGGCAGAGGTGTCGGCGGCGAGCGACGGGAGTGTATGCCGTATCAGTACGACCAGGGCTCCCGCCAGAGAGCGCTGCCGTGAGGACAGGGACCACGGAGTGACACTGGTGGGTTCCACGCTGCGATACAGGGCGTCGTGGTAGCCGCGAAATGTCTCGAAGTGTGAACGATCGCGCGCGCGATTCGATCGGAACAGAGTCACCACAATCCCGCTGTTGTCACCGCGCCCCACACGGCTGGTCGCCTGGATGTATTCCGCTGTGGTCTTGGGCTGTCCGACCATGAGCATGAGTGCCAGGCGGGGGATGTCTATGCCCACGGAGAGCATGTTCGAAGAAAGGACCACGTCGATCGCTTCGGTCGAATCGTCCGCACTCGTACGCAGTTCCCGGAGATCATTGGGCAATTCCTCGGGTCGTCGGCGACTGGTCAGTTCCAGTACCTTGTCTTTTCGGATACGTCGCAGTGGAAGCCCTATCCGTTCTGCGCGAGTCTCCAAGCGACCGTTCACGTCATCGACGACGAGGGTGCCGGTGCGTCCGAGCTCCCGAAGAGAGTTGTGGTACATGACCAGCGTCCAGTACGCGTCACGTGAGCTGGGCGGCTCCGGCTGCGCATCGACGACCGTTGGCAGTTCGGCCAGAGGTGCCGCTGCGGCTACCAGTGCGGTCACCTGCGGCAGCGATTGGGGCATCAATCCGACGTAGAGACGGCCTGCACCATTCTCCACCGGCTGCGAGAAGAAGGTCGTATCGTCGTCGAGACCCGCCGGGGGGTACAGCGCGACGTCGCGACCGTAGAGCCCTTTGATCTGCTCTTGCGAGGCTCGAATGGTCGCGGTGGATGCGACGATCTTCGGCCTGATGCCGTTCTTGCTCAACAGAAGCTGAATCACCGCGTCGAATACGGCGACCGTGGTCCCGAGTGGCCCGGATAGGAGGTGCAGCTCGTCCTGGATGATCATGGATGGTTGGTGGTAGCTCATATCGAGTCCGAGCAGTTTTCCGGATTCGGGCTTGAACTGCAGTCGCGCGAACTTGTCGACTGTTGCGAGGAGGATGGTCGGAGGTTCGTCGTACAGGAGGTCGTCGACGACTGCCAAGGGCAATTCCGCGGCGAAATGGCAGTTCCTGTCCGTGCAGTGAATGACGATGTCCCGACCGATCAATTTCATGCCGTACCGGCTCGGGTCATCTGACCTCTGTCGCGGTACGAGCGGGGTCAGACACCAAGGGCAGCTCTCGACCTGGAATTTGTTCGCTTCCTCGGGTCGAGCTGCCTTTAGCAACCGTTCGAGGGCTGCTTTCGCATCGGGACGCGTGGCGGGAGTTGCTTCGTTGCCGACCCACAGACCGATGGAGAACCGGGCCATACCCTTCACCCTGGGATCGGAACCGCGGAGGATCTCCATCGCGCAGACGAGGGCGGCGGCGCGCTGGAATTGCTGGGCGGTCAAGAGACGCAGGGTATAGCGCGTAATAACGGCTGTACCCGCACCTTTCATACCATGGACAAGACGGCGTCGAAATATCTCGATCGCTGCGAGACCGAGATATGCCTCTGTCTTTCCGCCGCCCGTCGGAAACCAGATCAGATCGACCAGTGCGCGATCAGGGTGGCCTTCCTCGACGGTCGATGCCAGGGACACGAGCAAGAACCCGAGCTGGAAGGGGCGCCAGGCCGGCTCACCCGGAGTATTGCCCCGGTTTACGGCAGCCTGCTGCATCTGAAGTCTCATGGCCGCCATCGCGAGCGCGAATGCTGCGCGGACAGCTGGCTGACCCGAGTTCCGCAGTAGTTCTACCCCTGTCGCCATCCGGTCAGCCGCGACCCGCGAGCGGTCGGTTATGTCACGTGCGACCTTGGCCTGGTCGCCGAATGTCTCGACGCGAGACTCCTGAACCGACACCCACGTCGAGAACGCGGCCACGAACGCGTCGAGCATCGGTAGCACCGCGTCTGGCTCGCTGTCGATACGCGACAGCAGGTCGAGACGCAGAGCACGGGCTTCCTCCGTGTCTGGATCGAATCCGGTGGTTTCTACGCCCGGAACTATGAAGGACGGGAGCGGTGTTAGGAATATTTTGGTGCATTGGCCAGATTCGGATTCCCAATCGGCGGCCATACCGTGGCCTACGGCGTAGACCGTGCGGTTCCGATAGCGAAGGCGAAGTTCGGCGGACTCCTCGTCGAGATCAAGGGTGCGGTGTGTGTCGTATTCGATGAACTGACCGCCGTCGGCGGTGCGGACCGCGAGCTCGACCTGGAACAGCATGCGGTCGATGTCCAGCTTGTCGTTACCGGTCGAGGATTCGGTCAGTCGTACATGGACAGTGACCAGGTGCGCGTCACCGCAACGTCGCCAGCGTGATCCGATCTCGAAGGGTACTCGTCCTGCCGTAAACCGTTGTGGCGGTCGGTCGGCGTTGACTACTACGTCCGAGTATTCGGACGGGCGGCGCCGCCATCGAGGCGGCCCATCGTCGGCGATCGCCTCATACGTACCTCCCGAGAAGTCGCAGACGGCGGTATCGGAATCGGTCACGAACGAGATCGCGATGGAAGAGGGCCGCCAGTCCTCAGGCAACGGGACGCCGGCACCGTCCTCCTCGACATCGCCGGTCGGGACCGCTGAGGAGAGAGCGGCGCCTTCGTCTGCGGCCTCCGAGGGCGGCGGTGTCGACTCGACGGGGAACAACATCCCGATCGAGTACTGCAGATTCGGTCTGTTCTGCAGCACCTCGTCTTCGCCGTGCTCGGGTCCGACATAGGCGGCGTGAAGGTGGTCGAGAGCGAGCTTCTGTCCGCTGGTGAGGGTCACTGCGCTGCCCCTTGCCGTCGAAGAAGTCCCTGAAGGCGGTGCTTGTCCTTGACCGATGCGAGGATGTGAAGGGAGACGCGCGCACGCGTTACCGCGACGTAGAAGGCAGCGATCCCCGTGTCGTCATAGTCCTCCGGCAGATCGCACACGATGACGTGCTCTGCTTCCAGCCCCTTGGTGTACCGAGGACTGGTTACCGTGATCCGGTCGTGCGTAGACGAGGGCTCCGCCGTTGAAGAGGCGCTGATTATCCAGATCCCCGATCGCGAGCATCCGTCGCCGATCAGGCGGCGCGCAACCTCTGCCGCCTGCTCGACGTCAGCGGCACCCTTGGACCACCGCCATTGAACTCTGTCGCCGTGGACGATTCCCGGATCGCCCACATCTGCGCCGAGATACTCCTGGACCACATGCACGATCGCCTTCGTGTTGCGAACGTTCCGTTGCAGGTCGAACGACGGAGCCTCGGTTTCGACCAAGTCGTACACATCTTGGTCGAAGCGGCCATCGACATGGGCCTGGTTGTTCGGATCGAGAAACATACGCCACCGGCCATCGGAACGGCCGCCTGCCATGACCGTGTCCAGCCGATCCATAGCCTCGGCGTTCATGAGGTCTTGTGCTTCATCGATCAGAACAACGTCGTAGGTCTTGCTGTCCGTCAACTCGTCGAACGGTATGAGGTCGATGTCCCTGTCTGCAATGAGTGGCGTGAAAAGCTTTGTGAGGGCAGGGGAATGGAAGGTGATCAGAACTGACCGGCCGGCGTTCGCCTCCTGCTTGGCCGCCTCGGCAAGCACCAGTGATTTTCCGGTTCCGGCACCTCCCAGCACCAGCATTCTACGATTCCGGGCCAGCGATGAGAGCACTCGCGCCTGTTCCTCGGTGGCTCTGTTCTGCTCTTCCAGCACCGCGCCTCGTTGAGCATCGATCACCGGCATACGGGTGAACTCGCCGAAAAGCCGATCCCGGAGATCCTGACTGCGGGCCATCTTCTCGCCGTACGGTGCCTCTCGTCTCGCCTCGGCGATCGCAGCGAATGCGTCGGTCAAAGCGCCGACGCCCATATTGTCCTTCGCCAGCCAGTGAGTCGACTTCCACTCGATCGAGTGGGGCGGCGCATCGATGTCAGGGGTGATGACGACCGCCTCGTGACCGAACCACCCGACCCCTTCACCTCGGAGAATGTCGCGCAGAGCGAACATTGCCGAGCGTGCTTGGTCCACCGGGGACGAGGTGAGTTTGTTCCAATCCCCTCGGCGATCGACGGAGTACCAGACTCCGTCGTACTTCTTCACACCGCCGCCCTTGACCTCTACGACGATGATCATGTTGTCCCACAGGATCACGAAGTCCGCTTCGGCCTGCTGCTTATACGCGTGTGACCGCAACTTCACCGAGTAGAACGCCACGGTATCCGGCGGGCCGGCGATCCGATGCAGGAGCGAGGCGACTCGACGTTCCGCCTCGCTCTCGGCGATTCGGAGAATCTCCGGCAGGTCCGGAATCAAGATCATTCTGCCCCCCTGTTCCACAGGTCCTCGTACTCGCGGAAGCCGAGCAGATCGTTGATATCACCGAAGTTGTCGTCCATGTCGACGATGAGACATTTCTCCTTGCCGCCGTTCAGAGGCCCCCGAAGTCCGCGCCCTGCCATCTGGATGTATGCGCTGGGGCTGAACGTCGGACGCGCGATGTAGAGCGCGCGGACACCAGGCGCATCGAACCCCTGGATCAGTACATCGCAGTTGGTAAGCACACGGATCTCACCGTCCTGGAACTGCTGAATGATCTCTCGGCGTTCCTGTCGCCCCGTCTGACCACTGACGGATGCTGCACTGCGACCCTGGTAACGAATCATCGCCGCAAGGACCTGGGCAGATAGGACATTCGGAGTGAACACCAGTATCGGCCACTCCGGATCCTGGTCCAGGATATGGCTGAGCAAAACCGACATACGCGCCCGGTCCTTGGCAATCCTGTCCAGGACACCTTGATTAACGCGCCCCATACGCGTCATTTGGTTACGCTCCTCCCTCGAGAGCGCCACTTCAGCGCCGGGGAGCACATCATGTTCTACGTGGGCCAGGAATCCGCGTTCGGCCAGGATCTTGTAGGGGTTGTCATCGAATGCGCTGATCTTGGTGTCACCGAATCTGCTGACAAGACTTCGTGTTCCCGCTTCGGACCTGCCCTTGAAGGGCGTCGCTGACAACCCGACCAGTGGTCGCTCCCACCCTCGGCCCGCGACACCCAGCCAAGTCAGAATTCTGGTGTAGCGTTCCGAATCGCCGGCGCGATGTGCTTCGTCTACTACCACCGCGGCTGGCTCTATCAGCCAAGAGTACTCGCTGTCGCCGTTGCTGATTATTTCGTCGAGCTGTGCATCAGTAGCTACGATCACACCGAATTCTGTTTCGGGACGGTGAACCTCGTTCCCTTCCCAGAGACGACCGATGGTCAGCGGATGTTCGGCACGGATCCCGCGCCACACCACACTGAAAGTCTGAACAGCTTGCTCACACAATTCTTGGGACTGAGCTATCCAAAGGATGTTGCCGGTCAGTCCGCCCTCGATGAACAGGCGGAGGATGGTTTCCGAGGCGACCCGGGTCTTACCCGCTCCAGTCGGGAGTTCGACCATGGCCTTGCTTGCACGCCCCTTCTCATCACGCCTTGTAAGGACTTCGCGCAGTTTCAGGCTGATTTCCTCCTGGAAATCGTGTAATGGACTGAGTTCAGTTACGCCGGGAACCACGAACTCGGCGTCTTGACGTTGAGCTCTACGCCCGGCGTATTTGGCGCTGAAGCCCATTTTTCGGAGCCAGGAAATCGTGGCGGCCCCGCCGGCCCACTCCTTAGGTACGTCTGGAAAACCTTCCCGCCTGAAAAGTTCCGCAAGAAACTTGATGGAATCCGAGCCGCGGACCGTTAGGTGCAGCTCCCCGATGGAAGTTGAGGAATCGACCAGGTCCTGAGCTTCGAGCGCTTGCCACAGCCCTCTGGGGAGTTCCTCACGTAGGTCGTCTTCGCCGAAGTAGATCTCAAGTCGCTCTGCATCGGTGGTCGCAGCCTGGGCGGCCTGGCGGGCTTGTTCGAGGCGATGGTCCAGGCCGACCTGGCGAACTTTGGCGAGTTCGGCATTGCTCAAATTCAGCTCGAATGCCTCATTTACGATCTTGAGCACACGCTCCTCACCGGTGGCGCTCTGAATGAAGAGTTGCACTCCATCCGCCAGGTGCCACTCGAGTGACTTGTCTTCAACACCATGCTCCGTAGTGGTGTACTTCGTGATGTTTGCAGCACGAGTGACTGTTGCGGGCATCAATCTATCGGCTGCAGCGGTGTTCCGAAGTCCAGTGAGTACGTCGAGTATCGACTCTCCGGCCTGCTGTCCTTCCGAAACAACGGAGAATGTGAAGGCATCTTCGAATTTTCGGCATCCCACAGTTTCTACAACGTCTGCGACGGTTTTTTCTGTGGCTACCAAATACGGTCGTTGCCGAGCGACGAGGAACTCGCGTTCCTCGTCTGTCACGGCCACGAAAACAGACTTTGTCGACCGTAATTCGATTACACGTCCCACTCGAGCGGGGATGCGAGGTGGCTTTCTTCCAGGGTATGCCAAACGGCTGGCTGAAACGATGAACTCGGTAAGTACTGAGTCGCTTATCTTGTCGGATACAGCGTCGGACTCAAGCCCTTCTCGTAGAAGTTCGGGGGGTACCTCCTCGAGCTTGTCGGGGAGGTTCAGAATATCTACCAGTGGCCGCGGACCGGTGAACAGGGGCAGAAATTCCCCATATTTCGTCAGTGATGGTGCAACCACCTCGCCGGGATACCGGATTCCTTTCAATGAATCCACCAGACCAGCTTTTTCCAAGGCCCACCGCACCGGGGAGGGGACGGGAAATACGTTGCCCGAGTCGAGGTCCTCGCAGTCCCATTCCGCATCGCCGAAGCCGAGGAGCTTGTATGTCCACGCAACGCGCAGTCGGAACGATGCTTGGGCTTCGTCGAGGAGGATCAGCATGGAAAACGGCCCCGGTGATCCACCGTGCCTCGGTTGGACGGAAATCCGGTCGAGCGGACGCTCGCCAGGGCCGAGGCCCTCGTTGACGGCCTTCAAGACCGAGGAACAGTATTGATCGTATAGCGGTTCGTCTTCGATGTTGTATTTCCCGAGGGGCTCGCGGACAACACCGATGGCGTGCGCGACGTCGGGAACGCATCGTGACCGGTCGAGCTGCAAGTAGGCGTACTCCGCAGCCAGAGGTTCGTCTATGTCGATGACCTGTTGTGGCCACGACCAACTGCCGTTGCACGTGGGAACTTTGACCACCGTTCGGGAGTGGTCTCTGATCACGCTTACCGCCTGTTGGACAGTGAGGTTGAGTGCGGCGTCCCAAAGTCGGGACAGTTCGAGGTCGTCGGGGTCGACCGACAAGTGGTATACACGAGCATTGAAAATGGCAATGGGATCGAGGTTTCGGAAGCCCTCCTTGAGTAGCAAGGCTTTGATTCCCGGCTGCGCAAGAAATAGAGGTTCCACGAACTCGGCATCCTCGATGTCGATATCTTCTTCGCGTTCAAGGAAGACACTGTCCTTGTTGTGCAATCCACATAGTCCAGCCGTGGTCGGGATCACTTTTGCTTGCGCGAACCCGGACGGGTTCTTCTGGTTCAGAATGAATTTCAGAGCATTGGCAGCAGAGGTGAAGTCGCTGCCTTCCGACCACTCCCTCAGCCATGAAAGGATCCCACGTGTAGGCATATTCTCCAGCGCGCGTTTCATGTCGTGGTCATCGCTCTCCGCAACGCCGGGATCGAAACCGTATGCCATCAGTTCGCGCAGGCGTGTCACTCGTTGAGGTGAGGTGTAGCAACGCCAGTGGGGCACATCGTTGCCCGTATTGGGCGACTCGATCCATGCGCGATGTACGATTTCATTCACCGTGACTTCCGTCCGAGGATCGAGTGGACGGATATCTTCGGCTCGCGCGAGCGCTCCGTGCGCGTCGGGGATCAACGCAACCCTGGCGTACTGGCGTGGGATTGCCGCATACAAGACGGTGTCGCCGAACGAACGCTCCTCGCGCCCACGCGCGGGCAGGTAGTCCAAGTGAGCAGCGGGATCGGTGGGGGTACTGAGGCGGGGCAACAGGTCTACAAACATCTCGGCCAGCGTCCTGAGTATCTCGCGGTTGTAGTCGTTGCGCAGCAGAGTGGTGCGGTCGTCATTCACGCTCCACGGCGCATTGAACAGCGCGGATGCCGACGTCTGGTCCTGGAGCGGGAAGTACGACCAGAATTGCCCAAGGCGGAGCTGAGCGTGGTTCACTGGCATGGCCACGGTAACCTTGACCGCAGAGCGTGAGACGGCCTCACCAACTTCTTTCCGGGCCTTGTGAGACGGCGAATGCATCCGGTCTTCGACCAGCCACTCGTCTCCGGTGCCGTCCGGACGCTCGATCTTGAAGAGGCCGTTCCCGAGCTCCCGGGACACGTGACTCGTCTCGAAACCGTCTTCGCCGAGTACGCGGAGCCTCACTTCTCGTACGGAGCTGACGAACAAGAGAAATTCCGAGGAGAAGGACTCGATCTCCTTCCGAAGCCGGTTGAGGCTCATTGCATCGGGAAGCTTGACGACGGTTGTCGCCCATTCTGAGAGCTCTTCGAGAATGGTGTCCTCGGCGAAATGTTCGTGAGCGTCGATAAGGGTCGGTGTGCGCAGGACAGGGTATCGCTTGACCTGGGCTCCGATACCGGCGATCGCGTTCTTCGCCTCGGGTGAATTGAACTCGAAGGACACCGACCTGCTGAAGACCTGAGGTGTTTCGGTCACAGCGAGTACCGACTTGAAGCCGAGACCGAACCGTCCGATCTCGTCACCTCGTTTGCCACTCAGGTGTGCATGCGCGATCGCGACCAGACCGTTCTTCGAGAAGGGGCGGCCCGCGTTCGCGCAGTAGAGTGCCCTGTTGTCGGGATCCAAGATGATCTCGACCCTGCCTGTGTCGGTGTGATCGCCTGACATAGCATCGGCGGCGTTCTGCACGAGTTCTAGAAGCGTCCGGTTCGCGTATCCGCCAACCCGAATGATCTCCTCGTGGTTGGCATGCTCGGTGATGAGGTTGCTGTTTGCCTCGTACGACTCGATCGCCCTGCGGAACTGTGCGTCGACCTCGCCGGCAAGGCCGCTGTCATGGGTCCATGGAGCCATAGCTCATGCTCTTTCCTGGGTCAATTAGGTGCTCGGAGTTCTGGATCGCAGGTGGCGAACTTGCGAATCGCATCTCGACCGGCGTTCCAGAGGTTCGAAGATGTCGAGAATGGCTGTGGTGGAGGGGGTTCGGTGGTCAATGTCGGCGGGCGGCCGGTGCAACCCTGAGGCGATCCCGCGACATGGAGTCCCGCCTTGGCGGCGTCGGCACCATCGCGTGCAGGTCGGTGCGGTCGATTTCGTGGTTCACCACCGGGTCCAAACTCCTCGGTCCTGTTTCCTGTTACGTCGCGGCAACCCTCCCCCGGCGGGCGGGAAGGGGACGTCGCCCTGGTGATCGCCATGAGTGGCACTGCTGTTACCCCCTTGATGTCCCGATAGTGCCAGATCTCCCCGTGAATTTGACGGACAACGCCCGAATTGGGGTACGGTCTCGGTTGCTGGGGCAATGCTGAGCGTTCGAGGGTAACTCTGAAATGCCCTCGGAGTCAGGACCTACCGTGGGCCGCGCAATCTGGTAGAAGCTTGTGCGACGGTCGAATGAACATTCGATAAAGATAAAATATCAGTATTTCAGATTCGCACTTCGGGGTCTTTTCGGTGGTGAAGGTGTTGTCGGCGATTCCTCCGCGATCCCGTTCCCGACGTTTCTGCTCTGTCATCGGGATCTCTGATGCGGCCTCTGCTCCGCCTATTCTTGATCCACACCTGCTGCAAGCAATGTTTGAGCAAATCAAACTTGGGTTGGATGTCGTGCCTGTGGTGCGCGCTGTGAGGGCCGCAGGCCGAACTGTCACGCAAGACGATCTCGACGCCGGGATGCTCCCGCAACCAGTTTTCCTGGGTGTCGGAGCGGTGGGCCGGGCAGAACATCAACACGCTGGTGGGTCGCGCGGTCGATCGCACGGTGGCATAGCGGTGACGGCGCAGCAAGGTCAAATCATCCACACCGACCACCGCCCGACCATTCGGACCGCGGCCTGCCCGGCCAGATCCCGCACCACCGCACGCATCTGCCCGGTCAACCGAGTAGTGCACCGCTGACGGTGCTCCAACACGCCGGGTACCTGTTCCCGGAACATGCGCCGGCACCAATACTCACATCGCACACTGGGCCATCGTGCCGCAGTCACCTCACCGGCACTACCGAAAGTGGCCAGAGCCCTGAAGAATCCGCAGTTCCGGCGAGTACATCTACAGCGGGTTCTATCGGGTCTCGCGGCTGCCCGGGTCCGATCAGCCGAGTGTGCATGTGTCGTTTCCGTTGCCGTTGGGGAATGTGCAGGTTTTCCTGCGGCCGGAGGTCGGGGAGGGTGGGGCGTTGCGCCTGGTGTCGCCGCCGGGTGCGTTCGGGGCCGACGGTGCCTATGTCACGGTGGTCGAGGGTGATCGGTGCTGGGCGGCGCGGATTCCGATCCATGAGGAGTTCCACGTGTTCGCCGACGGCGCGAACCTGCTGCGCACCGACCACACGTTGGCGCTCGGTCGTGCGACGGCGCTCCGGCTTCACTATCTGCTCATGCGTGATTGAGCTCGGTGTTCGGTGCCGGTAGCTCCGATTAGCCTCAGCACGAGCGCAATTCTGGCCCGGGTCCGCGCCGGAACTTAACGTCACGGCCATGACCGCCGGAACTTCCTCGCTCAACGACATCACCGCTGCCACTGCCGACGCGGTGGCACAGGATCCGGCGAATGCCGCGGTGGCATTCCGCGTATCGGGGATTCCGCAGGGCACGGTGGGTAGCGCCATCACCGCGGGTGCTCATGGGTTGCGGGTGGACGAACCCGCGGCGCTCGGTGGGGAGGACACCGCGCCGAATCCGGTGGAGGTCTACCTGGGTGCGTTGATTTCCTGCCAGATCGTGACTTACCGGTTCTGGGCGCAGCGGCTGGGGATCGTGGTCGACGATCTGTCGATCGACGCCGAAGGCGATCTGGATGTGCGCGGGTTCTTCGGCTTCGACGACCGGGTTCGTGCCGGGTTTCAGGCGGTGCGGGTCCGGGTCCGGATCACCGGGCCAGAGACCGCCCAGCGGTATGCGGAACTGCAGGCCGCCGTCGATGCCCACTGCCCGGTACTGGACGTCACCACCGGTGCGACACCGGTCGAGACCACGCTCGAAACAGCCTGAGCTCCCGGCCGACTTGGCGGCGGTGCGACAGATACCTCACCGCCGCGTTCACAACATCAGTCCGCCTGGCAGACGAACATCCATTCGGTGCCGTAGTGGGCGGCGGAATCTTCGTCGAGGTGCACCCACTCGTAGTGCCCCGGTACGCCGCCACCGGGGGTGCACGGGTCGCCGACCTTCTTGCCGTCCGGCGGTGGGGGCGGGCCTGGCTGTTGCGCGCCCGGGAGTCCGGGTAGATCGGCGCTGCCGGACGGGAGCGCGGCGGCCGTGGCCCCCGCGAAACCCATGGCTGCCAGGGACATTGCCGCGATCACGCAGGCCTTCTTCATCAATGCCTCTCCACTCGGCGTTCGTGCAGGGTCGGCCCGGCGACCGGTTGGTCGCCGGGATCGGCCGGAGCACGCCGCCTGCGTCCGAACCGGCCGGTCGTAGGAGTCGGGTGTCAGGGTAGTGGTGGGGCAGGTGTCCCGCGAACCGGTGCGTAAGCAGCACCGTGAACAGGTTCCGCCGATAGGCGCCTCTGATCGCCACCCGGATTGCCACGGCCGGGTTACTGTTTGATCTTCTCCACGGGATAGCCGACGAGCGTGGACACGGTCAGTCCGTAGACAGCCAAGCCGATCAACACCGGAAGTGGGATGTGACCTTCCGGATCGAAGGCTATCCACAATGCGTAGGCGGCGGGTGGCACATACAGGATCGCCGCAGCGGTTTCGCACCACGCAACCAGGTTGTTCGGCTTTCTGCGGCGTACGGGATCGGAGAGAGTGGTGTCGGGTATATCTTCGCCGTAGCCCTCGGTGGTGCTCGTCGCTACACCGCGGAACCCCAACGACGCCAGATATGAACAGAAGAGAGTCCCTGCGACAAAGGCCAGGCTGACGATGAATGCCTGCACTTCTCCACCATAGACCCACGGCTGTCGGTAACGGTCTCGGAGACGAGAGCGCTGGAGGCCGCGATGCGCTACTCGGAGTAGCAGGCTGCCGTCGACACTCACTGCCCGGTATCGGTTCTCACCACTCCGGTGGAGACGACGTTCGAAACCGTCCGACCCACCGGCCTGTTCGGTCCCGACCGACCTGGCTCCCGCGTCGACGCGTCGAGTGGCCGAGTCGCTCGTCGAAGCCCGTCTCTCCCATCGGCCGGTGGCCGGTGCGGTAGTGGGGGGCGGGGGCCGGGCGCCCCCCCCCCCCCGCCCGCGCCCGGCGCGCCCCCCCCCCCCCCCCCAAAACCCCCCGACCGTGTGGGGGGGCCCCCCCCCGGCGGGGCGCCCCACAAAAAAAAAACCCACCC